>CAWJYI010000015.1:0-262060 GCA_963847015.1 uncultured Alphaproteobacteria bacterium
CGCGCCTTCGACGAGGTCCTTGGCTTCCTTGAGGCCCAGGCCGGTGATGGCGCGGACTTCCTTGATGACCTCGATCTTCTTGTCGCCAGCGGCGGCAAGGACGACCGTGAATTCGGTCTTTTCTTCAGCGGGAGCAGCGGCGGCGCCGCCACCGGCCGGACCGGCCACCGCAACGGCGGCAGCAGCGGACACGCCCCACTTTTCTTCGAGGAGCTTTGCGAGCTCGGCAGCTTCGAGCACGGTCAGGCTCGAGAGGTCGTCGACGATTTTCTGTAAGTCAGCCATTGATCTGTTTCCTTAAACGTATTGGTTCGAACCAGGTTTGATTTGCGAAGGGTCAGGCCGCTTCGCTCTTTGAGGCATAGGCCTGAACGACGCGCGCGAGCTTGGCCGCGGGCGCAGTGGAGAGCTGAGCAATCTTGGTCGCCGGCGCCACCAGGAGGCCGACAATCTTGCCGCGCAGTTCGTCCAGCGAGGGCAATGAGGCAAGCGCCTTCACGCCGTTCACATCCAGGACGGTTTTACCCATCGAGCCGCCGAGAATGACGAACTGTTCGTTCGCCTTGGCGAATTCGATGGCAACCTTCGGCGCCGCTACCGGATCGTTTGAAGTCGCGATCACGGTCGGTCCCTTCAGCAGGGATCCGATGGCAACGACGTCCGTGCCTTCAAGAGCAATTTTGGCGAGACGGTTCTTCGAGACCTTCACCGATGCGCCCGCCTGCTTCATCTGCATGCGCAGCTTCTGCATCTGGGCAACGGTGAGGCCGGAATAGTGGGCGACGACTGCGACGCTCGTGGTCTTGAAGACCCCGTTCAACGCCTCAACCGCGTCCTTTTTTGCCGCTCTTTCCACAGCAAGCTCTCTCCGGTTGGCGGCCTTCGCGAGAGCGAGACCGCCGGGTTGCACCCATCGTCCCGCCCAAAACCTGACCTCTAGACACCAGTCCACAGGACACGCCGGGCAAGACGACAATTGAAAAGCCTGCCCTCCCGAACCAGATGGCGCGGGGTGTCGAGGTTCGAACCAAATCAGCCAGCGCCGCAGGAAGCAGCGTTGAGCGAAATCCGGTCTTCACCCGTCTATGCAGGCCATACGATTAAGCCGTTGAAAAACTTTCGTTTCTCGCGGGCGCCTGCAGTCTCGGACAGGATCGAGGTTATCCGGCAAGCCGAATGACCCCTGCTCTCATTCCACCAAAGCGACGGGTTTCCTTCCTTTCGAGCAATCCATGACGGACGTCCCAGAAAGGAATAGTCTCCTACCGTATGAGGTTTTCGGAATGCGAGCACGGACCTGCCAGCAACAGCCAGCACGCCCGGAAGCGGCTATGTAACGGGTCTGGTCCGGATTGCCAAGAGCAAAATTCACACCAGTTCGGCCGGAACCCCTTACCGTAAAATTCGGGCCGAAGTCCCCCAAAATTCCTGCCCCGGTCTGTCACACTTGGACCCCACGGCTCGTCTTGGGCGCAGGAGGTCCTCATGCGACGATGGATAGCGGCAATTCTGGCAATATTTAACGCCCTCAACGGACTGGCGATGCTTTTCGCCGGTCCAGCCTGGTACGCGGCCGTTCCCGGAGCGTCCGAAACCGGGCCGTACAATCCCCACTTCGTCCAGGACGTCGGCGCGGCATTCCTGGTGGCGGGCCTCGCGCTCGGCCGCGCGGGCATGGCGGCCGGTGTACTGGCCGGCCGCGGTGGCCGGCTCAGGGTTCCTGGTCGCCCACGCACTGATCCACCTGGTGATGATCGTCACCGGGCACGATCATCACGTCACAGCGGATCTCGCAGCCGTCGTCGTTCCGGCGGCCCTCGCGCTCTATTCCGCATTCCCGGATCAAGGAGAACACATCATGCGTAGTTGGATCGCGCGCAGGATGCTGCGCCGTGCAAGCAAACGTTACAATTACGATACGAGCTATCTCGAAATGCTGCTGGACGCGTCGCCATCCGCCTTCTTCAAATTCGCAGCATTGGCCAAAGCCGCCAATCACCGGGAAGTTGTTCCCATCGAGGCCAGCTTCGCCGCCAAGATCATCGGCGCAATGGCTGAGGATTGCGGCCCCTGCACGCAACTGGTCGTCGACCAGGCCCTGGAAGCCGGCATGCCGGGGGACCAGATAGAGGCGGTGCTTCGCCGCAATACCAGCGCGATGAGTGCGGCAACGGTCTCGGATTCCGCTTTGCCGATGCGGTCGTCCGGCGTTCAGCGAATGATGACGAGTACCGGGAGGCCGTTCGCGCGCAATGGGGCGACAAGGGCGTCGTCGATCTGACAATGGTGCTGCAAATGAGCCGGATGTTCCCGATGCTGAAGGCCGCACTGGGATATGCGAAGGAATGCCGCCGCGTGATAGTGGGTGGACATGATGTCGACGTCATCAAACAGGCGGCATAACGACGATCCCCTCGCGCCGTATCGCGGGCGGTTGCTCGGGCTTGCCTATCGCATGCTCGGCAGCCGCAGCGATGCGGAGGACGTCGTGCAGGACGCCTACATCAGATTTGCCGGCGCCCACGACATCCATAATCCCGAGGCCTTTCTCGTCACCATCGTCACGCGCCTCTGCCTCGACCGGCTGAAGAGCGCGAAGGCGCAGCGAGAGGTTTATGTCGGCCCCTGGCTTCCCGAACCGGTGTTCGACGCAGAAGACCTTTCGGCTGGCTCGGCGACCGAACTCGCGGACGATCTGTCTTTCGCGCTTCTGCTGGCGCTTGACCGGCTGTCGCCGATGGAACGCGCGGCCTTCCTGCTGCACGACGTGTTCGATACGCCATTTGCCGATGTCGCGCGCATGATCGACCGGAGCGAAGCGGCCTGCCGGCAATTGGCGGCGCGCGCACGGCGTGCGGTTCGCGATGAACGCCCCACGCCAACGGCCGCGCCCGGAAATCACGCGCGTCTTCTGCAGGCCTTCGCTGAAGCTGCATCGAGCGGCGACACCTCGCGGCTGGCGGGGTTATTGCGCGAAGACGCGATCCTTATCGCCGACAGTGCGGGCCGCAAGGCCGCACCAATCAATCCGTCGTCGGCGCCGACAAGATCGCGCGCTTCTTCATCGGAGTTGCGAACAAGAATGCAGGCCGTGACGTGCGGATCGTGCCGATGATGATCAATGGCAACGCGGGCGCCCTGCTCTATCTGGACGGCGAAGCCGATCACACCGTCAGCATGGCGATCGACGGCGAGCGGATCGCCGCGATCTACATCGTGCGCAACCCGGACAAGCTGCGGCACCTGCCCGCTGCCGTCCCACACTGACATTCAAGTCAGGCGTTCCGGACCTCGTGCGGCAGCGCCTTTCCGGCAAAGAACGCTTCGAGATTGGCCATCACGCAGTCCTGCATCGCGACATGCGACTCCAGCGTATGGCCGCCGATATGCGGGCTCAGCACGACGTTGGGCAACGCGGTCAGCGCATCCGGCGCATGCGGCTCCTTCGCGTAGACGTCGAGACCCGCGCCGGCGATGGTCTGATCGGTGAGCGCCGCAACCAAGGCCTGCTGGTCGATCACCGAGCCGCGCGAGATGTTGACGACATAGCCGTCCTTGCCGAGCTTCTTGAGGATATTGGCATCGACCACGTGATGGGTATCGTTGCCGGCGCGGACCGCGATCATCAGCACGCTGCACCATTCCGCCAGCGCTTCCAGGCTCGGAAAATATTGATACGGCACATCGTGCTTGCTGCGGCTGAAATAGCCGACCTCGGTCTCGAAGCCGGCGACGCGCGCGGCGATTTTGCGGCCGATCTCGCCCATGCCATAGACGCCGACCTGGCGGCCGGGCATGCCGGCCTGCGGCCGCATCATCGGCGACGGTTTTGCCGCCGCCCAGATCGCCGCTGCGCACATAATCATCGGCCACCAGCAGCCGCCGCGTCGCCGCCAGCATCAGCGTCACCGCGATATCGGCGACGGAGGCTGCATTGGCGCCCGGGCTGTGGCCGACCGCGATGTTGCGTTTCGCCGCGGCTGCAAGATCGACGCCGTCATAGCCGGTGCCGTAGCAGACGATGGCGCGCGAGCTTCGGCAGCAGGTCCATCGCGCCGCCGCCGAGCGGCGTTCCGCCGGCCGTGATCATCGCGCGGATGCCGGCGAGCTGTTCGGCCGAAAACACTTCGTTCGGCGGCTTGCCCGCGGCGTCCAGCAGTTCGAAACGCTCGCCGAACCGCAGCATCATGCGCCTTGGGGAAGCGCGAATAGATCAGGACTTTTTCGGGCATTTTGTTTTTCTTTCCCTGTCTCAAGTCCGGCACGGACGACGATACGCTGAAGCCTCAAAAGCAAAGGGCGGAACCGGTTGCCCGATTCCGCCCTGTATCTCATCGCAGCCGCAAGGACTTAGCCGAGCAGCGTGCCCGGCTCGACCTTCACGCCCGGGCCCATGGTGGAGGAAACCGCCACGCGCTGGATGTAGGTGCCCTTGGAGCCGGCAGGCTTTGCCTTGGCGACCGCGTCCGCGAGCGCCTTGACGTTCTGCACCAGCTTCTCTTCCGAGAACGACGCCTTGCCGATACCGGCCTGCACGATGCCGGCCTTCTCGACGCGGAATTCGACCGAGCCGCCCTTGGCGCCCTTCACGGCGGTGGCGACGTCCATGGTCACGGTGCCGATCTTCGGGTTCGGCATCATGCCGCGCGGACCGAGCACCTTACCGAGGCGGCCGACCAGCGGCATCATGTCGGGGGTGGCGATACAGCGATCGAAATCGATCGTGCCGCCCTGCACCTTCTCGACCAGGTCTTCGGCGCCGACGACGTCAGCACCCGCGGCCTTGGCTTCTTCCGCCTTGGCGCCGCGCGCGAACACGCCGACGCGCAAGGTGCGGCCGGTGCCGTTCGGCAGAGTGACGACGCCACGAACCATCTGGTCGGCGTGACGCGGATCGACGCCGAGATTGATCGCGATCTCGATCGTCTCGTCGAACTTCGACTTGGCGCGTTCCTTGACCATCTTGATGGCGTCCGCGAGCGGATAGAGCTTTTCGCGGTCGACGCCCTCGCGGGCCTTCTTCAAACGTTTTCCGATTGCCATGACCCGTTACCCCGCAACTTCAAGACCCATCGAACGGGCGGAGCCCTCGACCATCTTCATGGCCGACTCGATGGAGTCGCAATTGAGATCCTTCATCTTCTTCTCGGCGATCTCGCGCACCTGCGCTTTGGTCACCTCGCCGGCCTTGTCGCGGCCCGGAGCTTTCGAACCGGACTGGATTTTGGCGGCCTGCTTGAGGAAGAAGGACATCGGCGGGGTCTTCATCTCGAAGGTGAACGAACGATCGGCGTAGATCGTGATCACCACCGGAATCGGGGTGTTCTTTTCTTCCTTCTGCGTCTGGGCGTTGAACGCCTTGCAGAATTCCATGATGTTGAGACCGCGCTGACCAAGCGCGGGACCGATCGGGGGCGAAGGATTCGCCGCACCGGCCGGCACCTGCAATTTCAGGTATCCGGTCACTTTCTTTGCCATGTATCACTCCTCATGTTGCTTCCGGACAATCCGGAAGCTTCACAGGACCGTGGTGCGGTTCAACGGATGACTGGCGACGTCCGTCTCCTCCCACGGCCTCTTGCTTCGCGAAGCCGCGCTTGCCGCTTGATCAAACGATCAGACCTTCTCGACCTGACCGAATTCCAGTTCGACCGGCGTGGCGCGGCCGAAGATCGACACCGCGACCTTCACGCGCGAACGCGCCTCGTCGATTTCCTCGACCACGCCGGAGAACGACGCGAACGGCCCATCGGCCACGCGGACATTCTCGCCGATTTCGAACGACACCGACGCCTTCGGGCGTTCGACGCCTTCCTGCACCTGGTGCAGGATCCGCATCGCTTCGGCTTCCGAGATCGGCATCGGCTTGTTTTCGGCGCCGAGGAAGCCGGTCACCTTCGGGGTGTTCTTGATCAGATGAAACGCCTCGTCGGTCAGCTTCATCTTCACCAGCACGTAGCCCGGGAAGAACTTGCGCTCGGCGTCGATCTTGCGGCCGCGGCGCACTTCGGTGACCTTTTCGGTCGGCACCAGCACCTGCTCGAACAGATTCCTCGAGCCCGCGCTGCTTGGACTGCTCGCGGATCGATTCCGCGACCTTCTTTTCGAAGTTCGAATAGGCGTGAACGATATACCAGCGCTTGTCCATCGTTTGGGTTCCGGTGCTCATCAGTGGACGCCCAGCAAGAAGGTGACGAGATAACGGATGATCTGATCCGAGGCGAAGAAGAAGATCGAAGCCAGCGCCACCATCACGAACACCATGATCGTGGTGATCGTCGTCTCGCGGCGGGTCGGCCAGGTGACCTTGGCGGTCTCCGAGCGCACTTCCTGCAGGAATTTGAACGGGCTGAAAGCCATCGTTGGGTATCCGCGTCCTTCGTGAGACGAATGTCTGATTTAAGGAATCCGAACAGCCCTCTAGCGCCCAGCCCTCTCTCGAAGGATGAGCCGCCAAGCGGGCTCGATTGTTCGGGGGAATTCAAAGCCGCGCCGGATATCCGCATCTAAGCGGGCCGGCAGCAGGTGGCGGCTATCTACTGCCGGTCGGGCAAAAGGTCAAGGTACGGGGTGCCGCGGGGGAACCGCCGCACGGCGCCTGGCGGGGAATGCCGCTCGACCCGCCGCGGCCAACGCGCGTTGGTTAATTGCGGGTAACGCTTCTCGCTCAAATCCGAACAAGACTGCGCTCTGGTTCTTAAAAATTGCCGCGCATCCTGCCCGTTCCCTAAGACGGGCAATGAGATGACCATGGCTTAGCTCAGCCAAGACCAGACAGGCCAGGAAAGCCGCGGGCGAGATCGCCTGGACCGTTCTCGACGCGGCCAACGACCTCGGCGACACCGTCACGGTCGATGCCTGCCGGCGGGTGATCGATGCAAGTCTGCGCGGCGATGCGCCCCCGCCCATCGGACATGTCGGTGATCGTTGCGTTCTTCGGCTAGAGTTCAGCCCAGCAGATCCGAATTCTCGAGCAAGTCATTGATTTAGCTGGCAGGAGTGGCAGGGCTCGAACCTGCGACCCCCGGTTTTGGAGACCGGTGCTCTACCAATTGAGCTACACTCCTGCAGGGAACCGCGCGTCGCCGCGGGTTCGCGCCGTTTCAAGCATAGGGCATGCCCCGATTGCAAGGGCGAACCGAGAACCGACGCCTTGGCGTCGGCAATCATGCCACGGTGGCCTCCGATCAGGAAGCGTCGCGATCTCGTCATCCACCGCTCCCGGCAAACGCCGCTCGTCTGATCAGAAATGCTCTGTTCAATCCAAAGCAGCTGCGCCAGACTTCCTCCTTACCAACAACAAGAGCAAACGGGAGAAACCATGAACGCGCAAACCGCCGCCCGGCAGACGTCCGCCCCGCAGACCCCCTCCCTCCCGCACGCCAAGCCGGAAACACTCGGGCTCTCGGCCGTCGGCCTGCAGCGGATGTCGGACGCGTTCAAGCGCGAGATCGACAAGGGAACCGTCCCCGGCGTGACCATGCTGGTGGCGCGCCGCGGTCAGATCGGCTGGTTCGAGGCGCTGGGCAGGCAATCCCCGGCGGCCTCCGCCCCGATGGCGCACGACACGATCTTCCGCATCTTCTCCATGACCAAGCCGATCGTTTCGGTCGGCATCATGATGCTGGTCGAGGAAGGGCGCTTCATCCTCAGCGACCCAGTTGCAAAATTCATCCCGGAATTCGGCGATCAAAAGGTCGGTGTCGAAAACAACGGCAAGCTCGATCTGGTACCGGTGAAGCGGCAGATGACGGTGCAGGACCTGCTGCGGCACACCTCGGGCCTGACCTACGACCACACCGGCAACGGCCTTGTGCAACAGCTCTACCAGCAGTCGCGGCTGCGCAGCCGCAAAATCACCAATGCCGAACACGCGACGATGCTGGCCGGCATGCCGCTGATCTGCCAACCGGGTACGGAATGGAATTACAGCCGCTCCACCGACATCCTCGGCCGCATCATCGAAGTCGTCAGCGGCAAATCTCTCGGCGCGTTCCTGACAGAACGCATCCTGGCGCCGCTGCAGATGGCCGAGACCGCGTTCCATACCGGCGAAGCGAACGCCGGGCGGCTCGCCGAACCGTTCGCGACCGATCCATGGAACGGCGACAAGGTGCAGCTCTTCAACATGCTGGAAAAACCCGCCATGGAATCCGGTGGCGGCGGGCTGCTTTCGACCACGATGGACTATGCGCGGTTCAGCCAGATGCTGCTCAACGGTGGGACGCTCGACGGCAGCAGGATCATCGGCCGCAAGACGCTGGAGCTGATGGCGTCCAATCATCTCGGCCCCGAAGTCAGGATCGCCTCTCCCCTGATGCCGGCCGGTCACGGCTTCGGTCTTGGCTTCGCGGTTCGCACCCAACAGGGCATGGCGCCGTTCACGGGATCGGCGGGCCAGTTCTTCTGGAGCGGAATGGCCGGAACGTTCTTCTGGATCGACCCGGCGGAGGACCTGTTCACGGTGTTCATGATGCAGGGTCCAGGCCAGCGCGAATATATTCGTTCAATGCTGCGCAACCTCGTATACGCGGCGGTGGAGTGAGAGCGTCATTGCGGGCGCGCGCAACCCCCGCATGTCGCAACTGCCGACGTCCGGGGTTCGCGGGCAATACGCGTGCACGGGGGTGGCTCTGGACGCGCCTGGCGATGACGCGCGCATCGCGCTCAGCTAATCGTCGCGCCACCGTCGATAACGATCGTCTGCCCGGTCATGAAGTCACCGGCGGACGATCCCATCAAGACCGCGGCGCCTGCGATCTCGTCGGGGATGCCGATGCGCAGCAGCGGCGAACGCGCGGTCGATGCCTTCAGGGTTTCCGGGTTGTCCCACAGCGCTTTCGCAAAGTCGGTCTTGATCAGGCCGGGCGCGATGCAATTCACGCGGATATTGTGCTTGCCGTATTCGCAGGCGAGGTTGCGCGCGAGCTGCATATCGGCGGCCTTGGAGATCGCATAGGCGCCGAGGACGGTCGAGCCCTTCAGGCCGCCGATCGAGGAGACGATCACGATCGATCCATCCTTGCGCGCGATCATCTGCGGCACGACCATGCTGATCAGCCAGTTGTTGGCAACGATGTTGTTGTCCAGGATCTTTCGGAACTGGTCGTCGGAGATGCCGCCGAGCGGCCCGTAATAGGGATTCGACGCGGCATTGCACACCAGCACGTCGATCTTGCCGAAGGTGCGGTTGCTCTCGTCGACGAGATGCTGAAGGTTTTCCTTGCTCGAAATATTCGCCGCGATCGAAGCCGCGGTCCCCTTCCCGAACTTGTCGTTGATCTCCTTGGTCACCTGGTCGCAGACGTCCTGCTTGCGCGAGGAGATCACGACCTTGGCGCCATGCTCGGCCATCCGCTCGGCGATGGCGCGGCCAATGCCGCGTGTGGAGCCGGTGATGACGGCGACTTTTCCCGACATATCGAACAAGCTCATGTCTCTCTCCCAGATGTTGATCCCGACGGTTGCGCCGGTTTTCGTTTTCAGACCTAACGTCATTCCGGGGCGGTCCGCAGGACCGAACCCGGAATCTCGAGATTCTCAGATGTGCAATTGCACATCGTAGTTCGATGCTTCGCATCGCCCCGGAAGGACACCCTAAGCCAGCTTGGTCTCCGGCACGACTTCCGGTCCCGCGGGCTGGTGCATGGCGGCGTGCGAGGGATCTGCGATCCATGGCTGCTGGTTGACCATCGGAAGCCGCCAGCTGGCGTGACCCGCGCTTGCGAGATGGTCGAGCCGCGTCACCGAACAATTGTCGATGTCAAAGGCGAGACCTTTTTCAACCAGACCGCCGAGCGCAAGGCCAACCGCCGCCTTGATCGTTCCGCCATGCGCGACCGCAATCACGTCCCGGCCCGCCTGCTCGAGGGTGATGCGGTCGATCGCGACCTTCACGCGGTTATAGAGATCCATAAAACTTTCACCCCCGGGTGCGGGCTCGTCGATCGCCGCAAACCAGTGGCTGCCGACGGGCCGGCTCGCCAGGAACGCCGCGCGATTCATGCCCTGCCATTCGCCGAGATGCTGTTCGGCGAACGCCTTCTCGTGCGGCATCGCCGAGGGTCTGGGGAAACCGGCGGCCCAGATCGCGTCGGCAGTCTGGTGCGTGCGCTTGAGAGTGCTCGCGTACCAGGCCGCATTGCGCGGCAGGATTTTTCCGACCGCTTCGAAGACAACGCGATCGCTGGTGTCGCAGCCGAGATCCTTTTGCCCGTAGATGCAGCCGCCGTCCTCGCGGACCGGCGCATGGCGCACCCACCACCATCGCGTCGAGACGACCCCTGCTTTCGGAGCGGCAACTGATTTGTCGGTATTGGACATCGCCAAGGCCCTTCAATACTGTTCGCTGTCGCTGTACGTCAGAGCACTCGACGTCTCAAGTGACTTCATCGTTTGAAATCTTGTTTGAATTCCGCAAGGCGGCAGGCGCCGACCGCATAACACCACAAGGGAGAAACTCATGGGCCGCCTCGAAGGCAAATCCGTCATCATCACCGGCGCGGGAAGCGGCATCGGGCGCGCGGCATCCGTGCTGTTCTCCAGGGAAGGCGCAAAACTGATCATCGTCGACCGCAGCGAAGGCGTGACGGAGACGGCAAAACTTGTCGGCAATGCCGGCGGCACCGTCGAAGCCGTCATCGCCGATGCGGGTTCCGAAAGCGACGTGAAGGCCTTCATCGACAAGGCAGTGTCGAAATACGGCAAGCTCGATGCGATCTGGGCCAATGCCGGTGTCAGCGGCGGACTGGTGCCGCTTGCCGAGCAGACCGTGGAGCAATGGCAGGAAGTGCTGCGCGTCAATCTGATCGGGCCGTTCCTCGCGATCAAGCATTCGATGCCGCACATGATCAAGCAGAAGTCCGGCTCGATCGTCTGCACCGCATCGGTCGCGGGCCTGAAGGCCGGCGCCAGCGGACATCCCTACGGCGCAAGCAAGGCCGGCGTGATCAGCCTGGTGCAGACGACAGCCTATTCGCTCTCCGGCACCGGCGTGCGCATCAACGCGGTCTGCCCCGGCCTGATCGAGACCGGCATGACCAAGCCGGTATTCGACCGCGCCAAGGAGCGCGGCACCCAGGACAAGATCGGCCAGCTCAATCCGTTGAAGCGCGCCGGCCAGCCGCACGAACTCGCGGCCATGGGATTGTTCCTCGCCAGCGACGACGCATCCTATGTCAACGGACAGGCGATCCCGGTCGATGGCGGCCTCACCGCGTCGATGCCGTATGCGGGGAAACCGATCTAGACACGATGGCTGGCGTATACGTATGGTTGCACGCGACCGATTAATCGCCTACCATCAGCCTCTATTCTAGGGGTTGGGGGCCTCGGTTGGATAACCGTCTCGAAAAACTGCGCCTTGCGTTTCCGGCCGAAGTTACGGCCGCGTTTTTGGCTGCGCAGAAAATTCTCAACGATCCGCACAACTACGACTTCGCCATGATCGGGATTCCTAATTGCCCTACTGATCATAAACGTCGTGATCTATTTCTATTTCTACAATATCAAATCGTGGCTGCACTTGGTCTATGTTTCGATTGGGTTCTATCTCTGGGCGATCTCGATTGACTCGGAACGCTTGAAAGATCTCCTACCGGTTCAATTATTACCCGACCTTCCCTCTGCTATTGGTCCTCTACACGTTAGTCTCAGCGTACCTTCCGCTTCCAAAAGTCTCTGACAAACCGAACGACTAGAAAAACTAATGAGCAATTCGAAGTTATGAAGAGTTTTTTTTGGATGTTGGCCCTGAGTTTCTTCCTGTGCTCAAGTTCTTTTGCCGACGCACAACAGGCGTTTTTTTCTCGTGAAGATTTCCATGAGGGTACGCCTTATGGAGCTTTAGCGTTCAACAAACAGGCCACTACTCAAAGTCAAAACAGGTACGTTTATAAGAATTTTGTCGTGATTGGGAACGGCGCAGTCGTGTTGCCCGATCAGAGCGCCTATTGCTTTCTTCTTAATCATTACAACTCGCCCAACTCTGTCAAACAGTATCAGTACAAATTTACCATCACAAAATGGTTCAGTGACGGATCAACGGCAACTGCAACGCCGTATACCGGCTTCTATACGCCGACCGAAAGCTCGGGCTCTTGGGAGTATCCGGATTATTGCCTACGCAAACTGTCCAATTTGACAAAGGTGGAGATTCAAACGAGCAGCTCGGAGGGGCCCGAATTTCAGCACAATTTTTCATTCCAGTTACAGTAATTCACTCTTCCTGATGTCACAACCCGTCGGGCGGCAGGCCGGATGTGCTTGCCGCCACCGGCCGTTTGCGGTCACGGACGCGCTCGCGATAGAAGGCGTAGAGACCGGACAGCACGATGATCGAAGCGCCCGTCACCATCGTGGCGTCGGGCACGTCGCCGAACACGAGATAGCCCAGCAGCATCGCCCATAGCAGCGCGGAATAGCGGAACGGCGCCACCGCGGAGATATCGCCTGCGCGCAGCGCCATGATGACGGTTTGATAGCCGATCAGCAGCAGCACCGCGGCCAAGCGCCAGCAGGCCGATGCCGCGGCCGCTGAGCGGCGACCAGCCGCCGAGCGGAAACAGGATCGCGGCGCCTGCCGTCGTCACCGTCACCGTCGTCAACAGCGTGATGAACTGCGATGGGATCTGTGCCGGTATTCGCTTGGTCGCCAGATCGCGCACGGCGCAGAACACCACCGAGACCAGCGCGAACAGCGAGAACTGATTGAAGCCTTCGAGCCCCGGGCGAACGATGATGAGAACGCCGACAAATCCGGCCATGATGGCCGACCAGCGCCGCCAGCCGACCGGCTCCGCAAATATCAGCGCCGCCCCAAGCGTGATGGCCAACGGCAGCGCCTGAAAAATCGCCGAGGTGTTGGCGAGCGGCAAATGCACGATCGCGGCCAGGAACGACACCGTGCCGCCGACTTCGCCGGCAATCCGCAGCGCGACCGGCTTCAACATCAGCGTGCGCAGCGGGCGCAAGGTGCGCTGATGGAATGCGAGCGCCGCGATCAGCACAATCGCAAACAGGCCCCGCACCAGCATCACCTGGCCGAAATTCATCTCCGACGACACCGACTTGGTGATCGAGTCGTTCATCGTGAAGGCCGCCATGGCAACCGCCATCAGCAGGCTTCCGCGAAGATTTGGAGGGAGCGCCAATTCAGTTCCAGATCGGATTGCGTCGCAGCACCGGGCCGCCGCGCCTAAAGCACCAAAAAATGGCGCGATCCGATTGGATCGCGCCACGTGTCTCAGGTCGCATCGAGTCTCAGGTCGCACCCGCCTTTTGCGCGTATTTCCAGGAATCTTGCGACAGCGGCACGGTGCGCTTCGCCGACTCGATCGCCTTGGCGTTGGCCGCGGTGCCGTCACGAATCCGGCCGGCGATACCTTGCGTGATGCCGGCAAGACGGAACAGATTGTAGGCAAAGTACCAATTCAGATCCGGCACGGCCATGCCGGTGACGTTGCAATAGATCTGCGCGGCCTCTTCCATGCTCGGAATGTTGAGCGCCTTGAGATCGGCATTGGCAAGGCCGGGCATGGTCCACTGCATCAGCAGATAGGTGAAATCGGCCATGGGATCGCCGAGCGTCGACAATTCCCAATCCAGCACCGCCTGCACCCGCGGTTCGCTGGGGTGGAAAATCATGTTGTCGAGGCGATAGTCGCCGTGGACGATCGAAACGCGATTCTGCGGCGGCACGGTTTTCGGCAGCCATTCCGCTAGCTTTTCGAATTCGGGAATGTGCTGCGTCTCGGACGCGCGGTATTGCTTGGTCCAGCGATCGACCTGACGCGCAAAATAATTGCCGGGCTTGCCGAAATCGCCAAGTCCGATCGCCTGCGGATCGTACATGTGCAGCTTGGCGAGCGTCTCGATCTTGCTGGTGAATATCTTGCGGCGATCCTCCGCTGTCTGGCTCGGCAATGTCGGATCCCAGAACACCCGGCCCTCTTCCATCGACATGATGTAGAAAGCCGAACCGAGCACGCTGTCGTCGGTGCAAAGCGCATAGGCCTTTGCGACCGCAAAGCCCTGCTTGCTGAGCGCGGAAATAACGCGGAACTCGCGATCGACCGCATGCGCCGACGGCAGCAATTTACCGAACGGCCGGCGGCGCATCACATAGGATCGCGTGGGGGTATCGAGCCGGTAAGTCGGGTTGGACTGACCGCCCTTGAATTGCAGGACAACCAGCGGTCCCGCATAGCCTTCGACATTTTCTTTCAACCAGCCGTCGAGACGGATCTCATCGATACGATGCCGCTCCTCGACCGGTCGGGTGCCTGAAAACTCTTCGTCTTTCCTGACGCCGTCCGCCACGATGACGCTCCCTTAGAATTTCTTCTTGATGTTCAGGATGACATCCCTTCGAGATGTCATCCTGCACTCATTTTTCGTTCGAGCATGAACTCGGCGCAAACGCTACGCGTTTGTCGCCAGGGAAAACCGGCGCCCGCTTTTCCGGCTCACGCCCTAGTGTGCAGTGTTTGCATACTTCCGAAGTTCAAGTCTGGCAATGGCGCGGTTATGAACCTCGTCCGGACCGTCCGCCAGACGCATGGTACGCATGGAAGCATAGTCCCGCGCCAGACCGGCTTCGTCGGAGACACCGGCTCCGCCGAACGCCTGGATCGCGTTGTCGATGATCTTCAGCGCCATGTTCGGCGCCGCCACCTTGATCATGGCGATCTCGAGCTGCGCCGTCTTGTTGCCGACCTTGTCCATCATGTCGGCCGCCTTGAGGCACAAGAGGCGATTCATCTCGATATCGGTGCGGGCTTCGGCGATGCGCTGTTCCCAGATCGAATGTTCGATGATCTTCTTGCCGAAGGCCGTACGCGACGACAGCCGCCTTACCATCTTCTCCAGTGCTTCTTCGGCCTTGCCGATGGTGCGCATGCAGTGATGGATGCGGCCGGGACCGAGACGGCCCTGCGCGATCTCAAAGCCCCTGCCCTCGCCGAGCAGGATGTTTTCTTTGGGCACGCGGACGTTCTCCAGCAGCACCTGGGCGTGGCCATGGGGCGCGTCGTCGAAGCCAAACACCGGCAGCATCTTCTCAACCGTGATGCCCTTGGTGTCGAGCGGAACGATGATCTGCGACTGCGCCTGGTGACGCGGAGCGTTCGGGTCGGTCTTGCCCATCAGGATCGCGACCTTGCAGCGGGGATCGCCGACGCCCGACGACCACCATTTGCGGCCGTTGATGACGTAATGATCGCCATCCTTTTCGATACGCGTTTCGATATTGGTCGCGTCCGAGGATGCAACCGCCGGTTCGGTCATCAGGAAGGCGGAGCGGATTTCGCCGTCCATCAGCGGCCGCAGCCACTTCCGCTTCTGCTCCTTGCTGGCATACCGCATGAACACTTCCATGTTGCCGGTATCGGGTGCGGAGCAGTTGAAAACTTCCGAGGCCCAGCCGATATGGCCCATCTCTTCGGCCAGCGGGGCGTATTCGAGATTGCTCAATCCCGCGCCGCGGAATTCATCGTCCTCATGCGACGACGGCGGCATGAACATGTTCCACAAGCCTTCGGCTTTCGCCTTCTTCTTCAGGTCCTCCAGAACCGGGATCACCTTCCAGCGCGCGCCTTCCTCGTCCTGCTTCTTGTAGATCGGCACTGCAGGGCGGACATGCGTGGTCATGAACGCCTGCACGCGGTTGAGCCATTCTTTCTGGCGGTCTGACATATTGAAGTCCATGGAACGCTCCTCACCTATTAGCTTCTGAAATCTTTCGGCCGCACTGTCTGCCCGCCGCTGTTTCACCGCAAGCCATTTCACGAAGCTGCGGCAACGGCAACGAACCGGCCGGACATGTGACGGCAACAAACATGCATTGACATTTCCGGCCCTTCAAACGATAGTTTCATACAGACGTTTGAAATACAACTTCCCCAAACGGGGACCTGATATGCCGACCGACCAGACCCGCTCTGCCATCCTGGCCGCCGCCGAACGGCTTTATGCCGACCGCGGCTTCGGCGACGTGACGCTGCGCGACATTGTCGCGGAAGCAAACGTGAATCTTGCCGCGGTGAATTATCATTTCGGCTCCAAGGACGAATTGATCGCCGAACTGTTCGTCACCCGCAGCCTCGCCACCAACCGCGAGCGGCTCAATGAATTGAAGGCGGCCGAGGAAAAAGGCGGCGGGCGCGCCTCGATCGAAGCCATCTTGCGCGCGCTGGTCGGTCCGACCTTGCGCGGCTGCCTCGGACCCGACCGCGAAGGCTCGACGGCCGCGCGCTTCATGATCCGCGCCTCGATCGAATCGGTGCCGCCGATCCGCCGCATCAAGAATCGCGAGGTCGATCATCTGCGCAAATTCGTCGCGGCGATGCGCCGCTCCATGCCGGGGCGCGACGACGCCGAACTCTATTGGGGTCTGCACTTCGCGCTCGCGATGTCCCACCACACCATCCGCGAAAAAGAACGGCTCGCGAAACTCTCGGAAGGCCGATGCGACCTCAATGACGTCCAGGCGATCGTCGATCGCGTGGTCGCGGTGTCGGTGATGGCGCTGACAGGAAGCGCGGTGCAAGGCAAGGCGCCCGGGAAACTCGTTGCGCGGTAAGCGGTTCAAAATGCCTGGGCCATCATTGCGAGCCCATGGAGCGCGCGAATGCGCCAAAAGGCGGGCCCTCTCGGCTCCTCACCATGACGACAAACACGGCTTTGTGATCTCGCGGCGTAGAGCACGCTCGAAGTTCCGTTTGAATTTCCCGGCCTGAAATCAGCGGGGGCAGGAAAAAGCCGGGTGTCCACGGCACTCGCAGCTTCGCGTGAAGTCGCGGGCTCGGCTCACTGTTACTGAGGCATTGCCGCAGCTATCTCGATTTGCACCGAGCAAATCCTTCACAGAGAACGCCTTTGAAATGGAGCCCCTCGAAAGGGTCCCATTCGTGCCGCGGGGCACAGTCAAGGACGACCGCTCATGACCTACGCCGATCGTGCCCCTGACCTGCCCGAACAGCTGAGCCAACCTCCACGATCGGCACCCGGATTAGCTGAATGGCCGGCAGTCACCATACTCGGCTTTGAAAACATGAGCAGCGATCGCGAGCAGGATCATTTTTGCGGCGGGATGACCGAAGAAATTCTGTTCGTCCTGTCAAAGGTCAAATGGCTCGCTGTGATCACCCGTGATTGGTCCCTGACCTACAAAGGCGGGGGCGTTCGCATCCAGAAAATCGCCGAAGAACTCGGGGTGCGCTATGTGGTCGAAGGCAGCGTTCGAAGAAATGGCCCCCGCGTGCGCGTCACGGCACGACTGACCGACACGACCCGGCGCAAGACCATATGGGCCGAGCGCTATGATCGGGATTTGACCAATCTGTCGGCGCTTCAGGAGATTCCAGCCGCAGTTGCCGCTGCCATAGAACAGCAGCTCTACGTTGCCGAAACCTCCCGCGCCGGATCGTAGAGACGATTGTCCCGGCGGGCTCTTTGCATCGGCTACCAGACAGACAGTCCGGGCAGGCTTTATTACCCCCAAGGGCGGCTCCCCAGGGGCAGACAACGACGGCAAAACCCGCATTGGACTATTCTTTCGACTTATTTCGAACAGCACGCGCAAAACAGTCGCGGGCTACCGCATCCAAGGCTGCGGAGATTTGTTCGCCAGGCTCCCGCGTGGTTACACGTTTTAGTTCGAGCCTATCGGCTTCGCGAATGTAGTTCCTGGATAATTCGCGCAACCGCTGGACTTCGGAGTCACCAGGTAAGGGTGCGATTTGAGCCAAAAGGCGTCGTGCACGCGCGCGTGCGCTTCGAGAGCCATCCATGATAGCCTCCGAGAGACCTGCATTTGTGAATTTCTGATCAGTTCCCTCTGCCCGAATAACAACATTCGGTACGGAAAGAAGGCCTTTGAGATCGGCTCGCCAAGATCAAGAAAGTCCAACGCACGCCGTTGTGTCGGGTTCCCTACACTGCGACGATTTTTTTGCGTAAAGCGTAAAGCGGGGGTTACAAAGCGAGGATTATAGTGTCCCGGCTACCAGCGGTCCGTTGTCCGGCGCAATGTCCGCCTCGGGTCCCAAGAGGGGAAAACCGGGCGTATGGCAGTCAGGGCAGGAATTTTATGCCGTATGTCTTGCCGCGACGCCAAACGACTTCACAGGGCTGACGTTTCGGATGGTCCGGCACCAGCGCCAGCACGAAGTTGTCCCTGACATCGATCGCGACGTCCGTCATGATCTTGGCGCCGCCCGGCGAGACGTCCAGCACGAAGCATTCGATCTTCGTTGCCCCGTCATCGACCGTAATCCAGGCCGGCCGTTTCGGCAGTTGCCGTCGGGGTTCGCGCTGTACCTGTGTCCTTGGTTCGTCCACAGTCATGATGAGCATCCGTCGTTGCACGAGAATCGGCCAGGCGATCGTCGAAACAAGCCACCAGCTTGCGGGTAAATTCGTAAAGCTCCCCTTAGCGCATCGCCTCCAAATTTACCGGTTTACATCATGGCCACGCAATCGATCTCGATGTCGAACGGCCCGGTCCATTCCGGAATGCAGACGAAGATGCGCGCCGGGGGATCTTCCGGGAAGTAGCGCGCGTAGATGGCATTCACGACCGGGAAATGCCGGGCCGACGTGCAGTAGATGTTGCACTTCATGACGTTCTGCAGCGAGGTGCCCGCGGTCTCCAGGCACAGTTTCAACTGTTCAAGAACGATCTCGGTCTGGCGCTCGATCGGCGCCGGCAATATCTCGCCGCTCTCGGGGTCGAAAGGCGGCAGGCCGGAGACGAATACCATGCCCCCGCCCCGCGTGACTGGCGAAATCGGCGCTTTCCATTTCGCGAGATACGAGGAAATCGGTTCGACGCGGATCGCTTCTCGTTTCATCGCAAGCACCTCTGGCCGAAAATCGGTGGCGAAAGACTAGCACCGTTCGCCACCGACATGATTCGACTTCAATCGAAATGTGCTCGCGCCGTCAGATGATCTTTTGCTGCTTCAGGGCCTCGATCTTCGCATCGTCATAACCGATCGTCGCCAGCACCGCCCTGGTGTCCTCGCCGAGCAGCGGCGGCGCGCGATAATCCTTGATCGGCGTGCCGGAGAACGTGAGGGGATTGCGGATCAGCGACAGCGCGGGCTCGAAGGGATGATTGACCTTGATCTCCATGCCGCGCGAGCGGACGTGCGGATCGTTGAACACTTGCGCGAAATCATTGATCGGACCGGAGGGCACGCCCGCCTTCTCAAGCTCCTCGAGCCAGGTAGCGACCGGCTTCTTCAGGAACAGCCCGGCGAAGATTGCCATGATCTCCTTGCCATGCACGACGCGGTCGTTGTTTTTGACGAATTTCGGATCGGTCGCAAGTTCCGGCGCGCCCAACACGGCGCAGGTGCGCGCGAACTGCCCGTCATTGCCGACCACCAGCATCAACTCGCCGTCGGTGCAGCGGAATACGCCGGCCGGCATGCCGCCATTTCCCCAGGTGCCGCGCCGCGGCGGCGACTTGCCGTTGACGAGATAGATCTGGGCCCAATGCGACAGCGAGGCGATCACCGTGTCGAACAGGCAGACGTCGACATGCTGCCCTTCTCCGCCATTGGCGTCGCGATGGTAAAGCGCCGAGAGAATTCCGATCGAGGTATTCATGCCGGTCATGTAGTCGACGATGGAGGGGCCGACTTTCATCGGGCCCTCGCCGGGCTCGCCGTCGATATGGCCGGTGACGCTCATCAACCCGCCCATTGCCTGCAGAATCGCGTCGTAGCCGGCGCGCGGTGCATAAGGCCCGGTCTGGCCGAAGCCGGTCACCGAGCAATAGACGATGCCGGGATTGATCGCCTTGATCGACTCATAATCGAGCCGGTAGCGCTTGAGATCGCCGACCTTGTAATTCTCCATCATGACGTCGCAGGATTTTGCCAGCTCGCGGATGATGTCCTGGCCTTCCGGCGAGGCGATATTGACGGTGACGGACTTCTTGCCGCGGTTGGCGCAGAGATAGAACGAGTTGTTGTTGTTCTGCTTGCCGTCGGGATCGGTCAGGTAAGGCGGGCCGAAGGCGCGCGCGTCGTCGCCGCCGCCCGGCCGTTCGATCTTGATCACCTCCGCGCCGAGATCGGCCAGCATCTGCGCCGACAGCGGCCCCGCCAGCACGCGCGTCAGATCGAGGATTTTGATGCCTGAGAGTGGCAGAGCCGACATGAACTTTCCTCCGAATTTTTTGACCTAGGCCAGGACGATTTTTTAGAGACGATTTTTCTTCGAATCGGCGTCCCGCCCAACCTTCTGTTTGAGCATGACCTTGTCCCGAAGACCGGGTCCCGATTTTATGGATCATGCCGTGGTGGCGCGGAAACATGGCCCCGGCGCTGCGAGACCAAGCCGATACACCATTTTAAAGCGCCGAGCCCTGCGTTAACAGCATGAAGCCATCCGCCTGCCGAGCGTGGGCCAGAACAGACGTCAACATGGGAATGTAGCGGGATGAAGGGAATTGACCTTCGTATCCGCTTGGAAGCCAGAACAATTTCCTCAATAGTTTCAAATGCCGTTCTAACGGTATCGGTATATCTGCACCCAACTGGACACCAGGCATTGACGCATGACCCATCGCGTATTCGTCTACGGCACTCTCAAGCGGGGGCACCTGAACCACCCGCTATTGGCAGGCTCGGAATTCTTGGGCGCAGGCGTCACCTTACCGACCTACAAAATGGTCGCAACCAGCTTCCCCGCCATCATGCCTGACGCAAGCGGCAAGCCGGTGGCTGGCGAGCTTTACGACGTGGACGACGCCACGCTGGCGCGGCTCGACCAGTTGGAGCGTGAGGGGCGCTCTTACGACCGCGTGACGATCGACGCCACGCTGCCCCTGTCGAACGGAGAGCGCTTGCCCACGCAGGCGTTCATCTACGTTGGCCGCAAGGATCGCTTTGGCGAGATGTTTGCTCGTGGTCCGCTCTACGAGCAGGCGAATGAACGAGGTGAACTCGATTGGCGAACTTGTTGACCCCGTTCCTTCGTGAGCCTGCACCGGCGCCATATCGCGGACCACCGTTCAGATGCCGGCTCTTCAGCGCAAAACATTCCTCACGCTTTGGGGTTTGCCCCCAGTGCTTTCACGAGGGAATCCAAAATATTATAAAGAACCTCAACAGAATAACCGACTAGAAATGCCAGGGCCGCCGGCGTGATCGAACCGACAATTCCGGTTGTATCTGTCACGGAAAACCAGCTTATCGCGATCCCTCCAACGACGCCGAGTGCCAGTCTGTTGGAATAAATCCCCGAATTGTATGCTCTGAACGATAGCGCCTGCATATCTGCACTTGCCGTTCGCAGGATATAGACGGTCACGCCAAGCAATGCGGCAAAGACCGGCAAGAGATACTTTGAAACGAGTGCGTTAATCGACTGCTGCGTTACCGATGTTGCGTTATCAACCGGACCCACTTGGGTCGAGGGCTCACTGCCTAGCCATCGGAATTCGAGAAATCTCAAAATATTATCGTTGTAGCCCGCGAGAGCCCTCAGTTCCTTTTCCCGAGTTTCAACCAGAGTTTTGAGTTGTGTTTGCTTGTCAGCCTGAACGAAATTTTGCGATTGAGATTTTGCCGGCCCTCCTGCTCCACCTTGGTCATTGGACGCTGGCTCATCCTTTACTGCCTGATAGGTTTTCTCGATTGTCGTTCCCTTGACAATGCCCGCGGACAAATTCGAGTACTCTTCAGCAACCAGACGATTTCGCTGCATTGCGCTCTCAGTTATTGAAAGATACGCAAACAGCAGAAGCGTCACTGTAAAGGCAGCGATCGATATCTTGCGGATTCGTCTAAGCGTCGCATCCTGGCGTATGATCTTTTTTATTTCCGGATTATTGGTCTCCTCTGCCGTATCGACGTCGGCGCGGTCGGCATAATAGAGCGCATCCACGCGAGCAGGCAGCGCACTCTTTACGAGCGCCGAATAGTTTTTCCAAAAGGACGCCTCTTCCGGCGGCGTCAGACTATCGATTTTGGATATCGCACCCAAGACTTCGGCACACTCGGCTTCCTCTACCGCATCGCCCTCGTTCGCGAGGTGGGCAATCAGATGCCTGACATTGCCCGCAGCCTTTAAAAGAATTGGCGGAGCCTTCCCCACAGCACCATTCATGGAACAACCTCGACAATCAGGCTGCATGTTGAGAAAGGAGAAGACCCCGTGCACCCAAGCTCAACGCCGCCTTGCGTCAGTGAAATCTTATATTTCCCGGGAATCTCAAACTTCTTCTTTGCGGCACCCAGACGCCAGTCAAATGGCCCACCTGTGGCCTGAGCTTCCGCAGCCATAACGGATCGATCTAACCGTCCCATGCTGATCGGATCCTGGTCCTCAATAAGATCGCTTCCATTGTCGTGATAGAACGCAAGGACAAACGGATATCTACTTTGCTCGGTAGCTAAAAAAGCTTGGTCGCCTTGCACACGGAACCAAAAATAGAGTGTCTGCCCCACAGCCAACCGAACTGTTCGGTTGAGTTTTGATCTCATCGTGGGGCAGTTTGTGTAACTGTACGAAATGGCGGAATCGCTAACAAAAATCCTGCCAGGCGCCGGACTGGCTACGTAGGTGTTGTCGAGACACACCTCTTGCGCGCTGGCTGTAGCGGCGCTTAGTAGAAAAAACGAAATTAGCGCGAGCCCGCGCCAAGCGAGACGCTTCGACCCACTCAAAACTATGAAACTAACCAACAGAGCCGCCCCAATCTAAGACCGTCAAAATACATTGGAGGCATATAATCAGCTATTTTTCAAGCGACAGTTGTAAAAAAGCCCCGATCCAGCTTCCGCTAGTAACTCCGGACTCGACGCAAGGGTAGTGGCGAGCCGGAATGCACTATAACTCGATTGGCCTGATTAGTTCGCACAGACGCAGCTGCCAAAGTGGCTGGAGCGGGTGAAGGGAATCGAACCCTCGTATTCAGCTTGGAAGGCTGCTGCTCTACCATTGAGCTACACCCGCGCGCGATGGATCAACTAACACGCCGTGCGGGCGGCCTCAACCGCCTCGCGCCGGCCTTCCCGCGCGGCAAACGGCCTGTGTTTCCCGGGTATTCTCCGCCGTTTCCGGCTTAACAGCGGCAGATTCGCCTCTTATATTGAGATTTCCATCAACAAAGAAAGGAGGTGATCCAGTGTCTTTTACCAAGCGCTGTCACCTCGCTGGGATCGCCCGCTAGGCTTTTAAAGGCTCGGCTTTTAAAGGCTTGGCATCGGGGCGCTCTCAGCCCTGGCCAGCGAGCACAATAGTTGGGGCGCGGCGGGAGCAATCCCGCCGCGCCTTTTTGTTTGGGCCGTGTTGTTTGTTTCGGTTATGTTGTTTGCTTGCGGTCATTTGCGATGGGCCTGACTGCGACTGCGCCGGGCTCAGAAACCACAGAGATTGACCGATCGCAGGCGCGGTCCGCGGCGGCTCTCGACGATTTGCTCGCCGCCGTTGGTGGCCGAGCTGCCGTAGTAACGGTGATGGCCGGAGACGTCGTGCCAATCACCGGCCTGAGACACGAGCGTCCGGGTGGCGTCGCTGGTAATCATCGCTGGGTGGCGTGGCATGGACCGTCTCCGTGAATGACGCGCAGTTCCCGCGTACTGCTCATCAGTCGCACCCCTGCAGCGGCACGTTCAAGCAGGGCACGCCTATATATCGTGTTTCAGGGGTGTTTCGCGGCATGGCTGCAACCGCACAACGGCAAACGAGACTGCGACTTTCTGCAGCCTGATTTGTCGGGAGCCGGTCTGGCAAAACGTCCTGCGAGCGAACCTCCATTCGGGCAAGTTCGCCCCACAACCGTCCAAGGAGATACCGAATGCTCTACGCCATTCTGGCCTATCACGTGGAAGCCGAGGTCATGTCATGGACGCCGGAAGAGGACGCGACCGTCATGACCGGCCTGCTCAAAATCCATGACCGGCTCAACGAGCACAAGCTGCTTGGGCCGTCAGCGCGCCTTGGCGCGACGAAGGAGGCCCGCACCTTGCGCGGTCCCGGCGCCGGAATGGTGATCGACGGGCCGTTCGCGGAAACCAAGGAACAATTGCTCGGCTTGTATGTCGTGGACTGCGCCACCGAGGACGCCGCACTCGAGATTGCCCGCGACCTGCGCCGCGTCAATCCGTCGGCGGTTTACGAAATCCGTTCCATCCGCCGCTATCTTCCCGGCGCGAGTTTGCCGGATACAGCGGCGGCAGCCGAGGACGCTCAGCGCTGAGGCTTCATTTGTCGAACCGGTGTTTGCTTTCCGCGGCCCGACGACCTGCGGCCGGCCGCCGACCTTGAAATCTTCGCCGTCAGAAATATTGGCGTGGGCCTTCATGGCAGCCTTGTCATGGCAGCCTTGGCTCAGGCGGCGATAGTATTTAAAGCGCTCGCGCTCGATTGGGCCGAAACGGAATACAGTATCCCTAAAAACGCCCGACCAGATTACTCGGGCATTCAGCAATAAGTCGAACCAATTGATTTGTATCTCGGCCGGCCTTTTCCGCGCGGCTAATTAATAGATCACAAGCTCATCACTCCAGCGACACGGGTGCACCCGCAATCCTCTCGCGCATTTCCTCGCACGTCTTGCGCACGTGTTCGCTAAGCAGCGCGCATTCCTCGATCCGGGTAAACATCTTCTTGGCATCTTCCCGATAGGCGGTCGCGGTCTCCTGCATGAAAGCAATCGCCTTGTGCACTTCCGCTGTCATCGCCTCGCACCTTTTCGCCGCGCTGATCAAATCGGCTCCCATCGCCTCCATCTCCTTGGCCGCCGCCTCGTACTCACGGACGACAGCTTCGGCACTGAGCGAACCGACCTGTGAAACCCCTTCCCGATGCTCGACATAATCCGGCATAGGTCCAATCTGCATCGACCGACCGTTTGGCGCGTTACGGCGAGGGATGATCTTGCCGATTTCTTGTTCCAGTCTGTCGGGACTGAGCGAGGGAGCGTTGTCAAAGACTTCGTCTTGATGGGTCATGGCCCTGATACTCCTACTGTTAACGATAGGTTAACGCTAACAGCTTCAAATCATTAGAGTCATGGTTAATCTTGCTGATTTCGCAATGCAGCATTCGGGTAGCCCTGCCGCGCACCGGTAACCGGCTCCCACCTGACCGCCGCCCGTACGGCCAGCCGCCATCCATCATCACTCCACGTCGATACAGCCACGGGTTCCGTCCGTATTTTATCGGACACGTTCTAAAAAAATTCGAGATGTCGATGAACCTTAGCATAGCGACGCAGACATACTTCCACCGGGGAGGATTTCAGGGGCCTCGGGACTGCCCAGCGCCGCCAAGCGATCATATTCCGCTTGGGCGGCGTTGTGCTTTTTGCATGCAAGCTTCGGGTCCGTCACCGCACGGTAAACCCACCGCGCGATTTCTCGGCGGCCTTGAGCCATGTTGCCGCACCCTATGGCCATTGATCGCGCGCACGACGGCCTGCTGTTGGAACTTAAGTCGCGAGGCCTCTATCGATTGGCAAAACTCGCGCGAATTTTTTCGGGTGCGGCGTGATCCCGCGGCTGCCGCACACCGAGCCGCGCGGCCGCGATGCGGATCGGCGCAAGTCTGCGTCGAAGCAAAATCAGGTATGGTCGAGATTAGCGTGGTGACGTGCGAAAGTTGCAGTAAGCTAACGGCACACGCGGCGGCGATCGAGGCTGGGTTTCAATCGGGTCGCGTCGAAAACGCCGACACATTATCGGAGACGCCCGACGAGTCGTCCAAGAACTCCACCACCACATCCCGCGCATAGTCGAGAACCAACAACGCCTCAGTGGTATTGTCGGGCAATTGGCTCGCGATCAGAACGGCTTGGCGCCGCAGATGATTGTGTTCTTGAGATTTCATTATTTGTCCCCACAAATAAATCATCAAAAGCCTAGGGTTCGCATTGGAACCTAGTCAAGCGGTATTTGTCGCACTTCTGTCATTTGCAAATTTGCCGACGACATCGGCCGCACTGCACGCAGGATGCCGCCGCGCAGCACACACTGAAAACCGACGGTGGCGGACAACTCAAGCGTGCGCCCCGCCGCATCCCGGCAAGCTTTCATGGTACACCCCAGAATTGAAATCAGGACGCTGTACCGCAGGACACTGTGCTTGAAGACACTGTGCTTGAAGACACTGTGCTTCAGGACAATTGTCTCCAACTTGGTTCTTGAGCTTAGATAGCTGCGTACCGAGGCCCATCCGGTACATTCAGCCCCTCCCACGGCCCCAGTTTGAGAGACTGGGGCCGTCCCCTTTTTTGACACCCGCTGGAAGATTATAGCTGCACGCCCATGCCCTGCTGCTCGTCCTTTCGCTCGCGCGCGTACCGTTCGAGCATCGGCAGCATGTTGGCGCGCAACGTCGAGCTGTCGGAAAGCGTCAGCACCAGGTAGTAGCCGACCGAGGCGCAATCGGCAGGATGAATTCAAGGCCGGCCGCTATCGGCGTTGAGTGAGAACAGGCCAAGCTTCGGCTTGTTGACATTGTGAAGCGCGTTGAAAATTTTGGGGAAGCAGGCGCGGGTATTGAGGAGGTACCAGTCCGTCTACGCTTTCGCTTCGCTCGAGCTACGCCGGACACGCTTCGTCCTGACGGTCTTCGCGAGGCTGCGCCACGCGTAGCCCGTCAGGGCGAAGCGTGGTGGGGGAAGAAGGACTCGAACCTTCGAAGTCATAAGACGGCTGATTTACAGTCAGCTCCCTTTGCCACTCGGGACACTCCCCCATCTTAACAGCATCGAAACCAGGCCGCTGGATTGGCGGCGGCTAAGGCCATGGATGACATTAATGCCGGGGGCCGATGGCGGGTCCCCGGATGGGCGCGTTTATGGGCGAAGGGCGATGGCAAAGTCAACCAAGGCAAGCCGCCAAAAAGGCCCCTGGCGCAACTTCGGTTCGGATTGAATCAGAACCGAGGCTTTATCTTTCTGTTTCGGCGCGTTTTCCTGGGCGAACCGGTATCCATTCGCCTGAAAATGGCCATGGCCGGCCCAAATTGCCATAATCCGGAACCCGTGACACAAGCTGGCGTATGAGCGATCGCGACCGAAAACCGCCGTTCCGCCGTGGCGGCGGCAAACCCTTCGAAAAAGGCCGAAAATCCGGCAGCCGGCCAGCCTGGCGGGAGCGGGAACAGGGCTCGGACGGGCCGGTGATTCTCTATGGCTGGCACACGGTGGCGGCGGCTTTGGCCAACCCGCAGCGCCAGATCCGCAAGCTGTTCTTGACCGAAAACGCCGCGCGCCGCCTCGCCGACGACAATATCGACACCCGCGTGCCGCCGGAAATCGTCCGGCCGAACCTGATCGACCAGCGGCTTGGCCCCGATGCCGTGCATCAGGGCCTGCTGGCGGAGGCCGATCCCCTGCCCTCGCCCGATATCGATACGCTGGCGCAGGAAGGCATCGTGCTGGTGCTCGACCAGATCACCGATCCGCACAATGTCGGCGCGATCCTGCGCTCGGCGGCGGCGTTTGCGGTCAAGGCCATCGTCACCACGGCGCGGCACAGCCCGGAGGCAACCGGCGTGCTGGCGAAATCGGCTTCCGGCGCGCTGGAATTGGTGCCGCTGGTCACCGTGCAAAATCTCGCCCGCGCGCTCAACGAATTGAACGACCGCGGCTTCATGACGGTCGGCCTCGACAGCGAGGGCGCCGAAAATCTCGGCGCCGTCGCCTTGCAGCAACCCTTGGCGCTGGTGCTCGGCGCCGAGGGCAAGGGCTTGCGGCAGTTGACGCGCGAGACCTGCAGCGTTGTGGCGCGGCTCGACATGCCCGGCGAGATCAAGAGCCTGAACGTTTCGAACGCCGCGGTGCTGGCGCTCTATATCGGCTCCGTCAGGCTCGGCCTGATGCCGTAAGGCAAAAAGCAACGCCCGCTCGCGTGGAAAGCGAACGGGCGTCGAAACCTTCAAGTGTGTTTTTGTTTGACGCGTTTTCTGGACGCGAACCGCGATACACTTCGCTCGAAAAAGACTGTCGCTGATCAGTGGATCAGTAATAGCGGCGCAGCGGATAGCCGTGAGCGCGGCGAGGGATAATAGCTGACGCGCGAATGCCAGCGATGGTGCCGGTAGCCAGATGGTAGCCGTAGCCATAACCGCCGACCGAGCCTTCCCGATAGACCGGACGCGGCGCCCAGTCGCCGGGACCGGTGTAGGTCGGGCCCTGGTTGACATAATAATACTGCTGCGACCCATTGCCGTAATATCCGTACTGATCCACGGGATCGGCGAGGCGTTCATGGTGCCAGCCGCCGCAGGGGTTGCAGCCCGAATAGCCGTAGCTCGCGACCGGAGCGACATAGACCGGCGCAACATAAACCGGCTGCGCACAGCCGGAGTAACCGCACGCCATCGCGGGCGCCGCGGCCATCACGGCAACCGCCGCGACCAATCCTGAAATCATTTGACGCATTAATCTCTCCTGTCGGTGTTTTTCGGTGACTAGGCTTTAGCGTGGAAAATTCTGCGGTCCTCGACGCCCAATCTCCGGCGCGTAGATCACCGCCGGCGGATCGACGGGGACGCTCGACTGCGCCGGCAGCGGAGCAGACTGCGAAGACCATGATTGGTGATAGCTTTCGGCCGGCTGCGGCAATTTGCGGCCCGCCGGAGGTTCGATCTCCAGACGCCCGTAACCGGGCATCCGGCCCGCGCTCGGATAGTAATGGCCGACACGCGGAACAGGATCGATGTAGCGGCCACCATAAATGGTCGGCTGCACCTGGTTATTCTGGCCGAGACCCCATTCGCCTTCGACCGCCGCATAGGACGCGTCGATGCCGTTGATAATGATGGGCACGCCGGGACGGCCGGGGATCACAATGTCAAAGCCGCCGCCGGCAAAGGCCGCCGACGTCGTCGCCATCAAGATCGCCAATGTCACGCCAACGCGCATCGCTTGGAGTTCCGTCTTCCTCGGGCCTTAGTCTAGGCGAACGGGCGCCTCCAAGGGTTAAGGCGGCCGGCCAAACTGCCGGTAAGGCTAACGCGTCCGCCTCCCGCCCGGCCAATTGCGAGCGATCGCGATATCCAAACGTTAACGCCCGTCCGTCATGCGCCGAAATCGTCGCCCGCCTGCAATCGGCCCTGTTCGATTGGGCGCTGCATCCCAAGGGGCACATCACGACCAGCAACGAGAAGATCGCCGCCTATGCGACCCAGCAACTCCAGGTCAAGAACGGCGTCCTGATCGGCATCTGGGACGAAGCGGAGCTCGGCGCCATCAGAGAGAAGATCGGGATGAAGCCCTGACGGTCGGGCCATGCACTTATGGCGGTATTCGATCAGAAATCTTTTCAATCAGAAGGTTTTCAATCAGACAGTGCTCTTGGAGAGATCAGCCATTTGGAGAGATCAGCCATTCCAGGTTTTGATTTGTAAGCCTTCAGGAATCTTCGGCGGATCGGCTGGGTTCGCGACGAAATGGCGCACGCAGATGCGCCTGGGGCCGTTTCGTCGGATAGCGGTCAGAACGGCATCCAGTCACCGTCGCCATACTCTGTGCTAAATTCGAAGTTTCGTGTCGCATTGACCGACCGCTTTGGTATCCTGCCGATACTTCAGATGAAAGGAGGTTCCATGACCGGATACTTTCGGCGCCAGTTGGCAGATTACGTGGAGTATCATCGCGATCCATGGAACTGCACTTTGCATGTGTTTGGTATTATTTTTCTTTTTCTGGCGGCCATTCTTCCGCTCACAATGTGGTCAATCTCTGTGTTTGGCGTCCAAACTGCGATCGCAGCGCTCGCGGTCTTGCCAGTATTGACCTATTGGCTCGTTCTTGACGCCTCACTCGGCATTGCGATCGCCGGCGCAGCCTGTTTGCTACTGTGGACCGCCAGAATGATTGTGGATCATGCGAGCTTCACCGGTATTTGGATCACGACGGCCGTCCTGATCATCATTGGAATTGCATCACAAATTGTCGGACACCGGATATTCGAGCGCCGACAGCCAGCGCTCGTGGACAATCCGTCGCATTTGCTGCTCGGTCCGATGTTCGTAATGGCCAAACTATTTATTGCATTGGGACTTCGCGACGATCTCGCCGTCATCATCGGCCCCATCCCGCAGCATGCGCCGTCCGGCGAGACGATCTATGCGGCCGAGCGCAGAAGCAAGCCGCCCACGCGTTCATGATACGCGCACTTGTCACTGGAGGTAGCGGTTTCATCGGGCAGCACCTGGTGTCGGAGCTCATCGCGCGGGGCCGACAAGTGCGCGTCCTCGATGTCCGGCTTCCGACTCGCGTCTCTGCCGTCGTCGACTACGTCCAAGGGTCAGTGCTCGACAGCCGGCTCGTGCACGACGTAATGGAGGGAGTCGACGAGGTCTATCACCTTGCTGGTTTGCCAGGCATGTGGAAGCTCGACAGATCCGATTTCTACGATGTCAACTTCAGGGGAACGGAGAACGTCCTGGCCGCCGCCCGCCGATCGGGCGCGGCGCGGTTTCTGCATTGCTCAACGGAGTCGATCCTTTTTCACGCAAATCTGCCAGCGAATGCCGACGCCAAGGCCGAGGATGTTTCGTTGGATGTCGATGACATGCCGGGTCCTTATACACGTTCGAAAATGCTCGCCGATCAGCTCGCCTTGGAGGCTGCGGCATCTGGCGTTCCCGTGATTATCGGTTGTCCTACGATGCCGATCGGGCCGCACGATGGGACTCTCACCCCGCCGGCCGCCATGCTTCGACATTTTCACGGCGGCGGCCTGGTTCAGATGTATCTGAACTTCATCGTAAACCTGGTCGATGTGCGCGATGTTGCGGTCGGCCTCATCCTGGCGATGGAAAAAGGACGTATCGGACATCGCTACATTCTCGGTGGCGATAGTATCCTGCTCAAACAAGTGCTCGCGCTGATGGCCGAAAGCGGCCGCCGAAGATTGTTCGTTCCCGTTCCCGGCGCGCTCGCGGAATTCGCGGCCAGGATGATTGAATTCCTGGCCGATCATGTGACGCACCGCACCCCCGCGGCCACGGTCGAAGGCGTTCGGATCGCACGACGTGCATCAGCGCTCTCGATCCAGAAGGCCAGGTGCGAACTCGGTTACCGGCCGCGGTCAATCGAGCCCGCCTTGATGGAAACCATTGCTCACATGAAGGAGATGCCCGTTAGTCGGGTATTGCACCATGTCTAGGTTCTTCAGCGGGATCTACGAAACCGTTTCAAGCGGCTGGATCGTTACCTGGCCGACGAAGTTGCTTGCACTTATCTGGCTCGCCTGGGTCATTAGCTGGGTCGCCGCGTCGTTCTGGTCGGGACGAACGAAGAGCCACGTCCGAACCCGAAACTCATGGGTCTATCGCCTGCCCATTTTGCTGGGTGCGATCTTGCTATCGCCATGGGGTACCGGAATGCTTGGGGACAAACCGCTCTACCATCCCGGCAATGCAGGCACTTACCTGCTGGCAATCGTCGTACTGCTGGGCATTTCGTTCACCTGGTGGGCGCGAATTCACCTTGGTCGTTTCTGGTCCAATGCCATCACCCGCAAGGAAGATCACAGCATCATCGAGTCCGGGCCATACGGACTGGTGCGCCATCCCATCTATACCGGCTTGATCCTTGCAATACTCGCGACAGGCGCCGCCGTTGCAACGGCAGCATCGCTGCTCGGTGCGCTTCTGATCGCATTCGGCCAATGGCAGAAGGCACGCATGGAAGAACGATTTCTTAGCGCGGAACTCGGCGCCGAGGCCTATCAATCGTACAGCCGTCGCGTGCCGATGATTGTACCGTTTGTTCACTTTTAGGTGGTTTAGCGCGCATATCCGCACCTGATTTAAAATCAGGGCCTTGATGAGACCGGATCGGAAATGATGGCCGGCGCCTCAAATTGGCGGGGCACGATAATGCGCTCTCCCGCCGTTAGCAGAGCTTCGTCCGGCACCGAGTTGATCTGCGCCAACGACCAGCGTGGTAGTTGATATCGCAACGCCAGTGTTCGCAACGTTTCGCGCGACCGGGCCGCCACGGCCACGCCATCGTCCCAAAGCACAATCTCCTCGTTCGGGGGGACGACATACCGAAGCGGGATCGTTCCACCTTCCGCATTGGCAGGCATTGCCGCAATCCGCAGAATCTTGCTGATCAACTGCTGATGGATCGTGTCCATCTTGTCGATGCTGATGTGCGAGACCTCGCCTCGTTCTGCAAGGTCATAACTGGCATAGGAGCCCCGGAACCCTCGCGCCGCTTTGATGTCGCCGCCACCGAGAATGTCCTTTGAAAGAAAGATATTGATGAAACGCTCGACATTGAGCGGCACATCCGGGCTCATATGGGCGGGATCAATGGTGACGACGAGAGCAACCGAAATGCCCACGGCTTGAAGCGCTTCTGCGAACTGCAGCGCGCAACGTCCCCCCATCGAGTGCCCGATGAGGATGATGGGAGCGGGATCCTTCCGGTAACGCTCAATAGCCGTCGCAGCTATCAGGCTGCAAATTGTGAACTCATACACGTCGGCCTTTACACCGGCGCGTTCGATTTTCTCCGCCAGTCCGTCCATTCCACGCGAAAAAATCGGGCCGAGAGCCCCTCGGAATAGATATACCCGTGCGTTCAAAGGCGAGGCAGGTTCGGCTGCCACTGCCGTTTGGGCAGCGGCGGATGGCACGTAGCTGGAACCGCCCCTCGCCTGTGCCGGGATCTGCTTTGTTGCCAGCGTAGACTCGGCGACCGCGACACGCGTGCTCTCGTCGGCCAGGCAAACGGCGAATATCGCCGCCATCAAGCAGACCGCCACCTTCCATCGACTAGTCGATCCAGCTTTCATGGTATTCCCGCCGACAGCGCCGGAATGCGATATCTGTCGGAGGTCCTGAATTGCCGAAGAATGAGCGAAATTTGAGGCATTATCGCGCGCTAAGCCAAGCCCGGCAGAGCCCTCAATGAGCCACCGCGCGTCTTCCCCCTGCCCCCCCAGGGTTTTCGCCAGCTACCGGCTGGTTCTTCCTGGCCTCGGGTACACGGCCACCGATTACCGCCGCATCAATGGCCGCGATTATCTTTTGTTGCATCAATTCATTCTTGTCGATCGTGAGGTGGGAGACGCCTGGTAATCGGTCAACATCCACGTTTTCAAGTGTCCCACGAAAATCCTTGGTCTTTTCGACACGTGTCCCTGCGCCGTTCGCGACATAGAAATTCACATAGCGGCCGACGCGCCCGGCCAGACTCGTACGGAACACCGAATCCAAGTCCGATTGCCAATTTGACGGGGACGCCCTGTTGATCAAGTCGGGCCACGATGTCAGGCAGGACCGTCGCGCCGGAAGAGTGTCCGACCAGAACAATCGTTTGCACGCGCCCGCTCCTGTATTCAGCCGCGGCATCATCAGCAATGGACGCCCACATCATGTGATTGTGGACGGTCGCTGCGATACCCTGCTGCTGCAACTTGGCTGCAATTTCGTCCATACCCAACGAAAAGATGTTGAGAACACCACGAACCAGATAAACGTGAGCGGTCGATGCATGCGCCGCGCCGCAATTGATCGGGAGGCCAAACAGTAACGCCGCCAACGCGGCAACCTTGAGCCATCCCAGGTATGGAGTGAGGTATGGAGCGGAGAAAGAAAATCTGCCGACATGAATAGCCTTCATGAATTCCTCGCAACGATGTGCCAACGGTAGTGATCGCCGAATTTGCAAAGGCAGACGCTCATCATAGCACAGCCGACATTTGAAGCCGAACATGGCGGCACTTGGACCAAGATCGAGCATGGCCGGAATTAAACAAGGCCGGACGCAGCGAAGCATTCGTACGGTCCGCCGACCCGCGATGACGCCTTCAATTCGTGATCTTGTATCCGGTTGCCTGCACGATCGGTTGCCAGAACGCGGTGTTGGCGGCGAGCTCCTGGGTCAGACCTTCCGGCGTCGTGCCGACCGGAATGAGACCAATCGCCAGCAGCTTTTCCTTCACCTCGGGTTTGGCCAGCGCCGTGACAACCGCCTCGCTCAACTGCCTGGCAAATGCCGGTGGGCTGCCGGCCGGCAGCCACATGCCGTACCAGGCGTTGGCGACGAGATCGATACCGGTCTCCTTCAGCGTCGGCACATCAGGCAGGAACGGCGACCGCGCCTCGCTGCTGACTGCCAGAATCTTGATCCCGCCGCCGCGGTGTTGCGCAATGGCGTCTGCCGCCGTGATCACCGCAAACGGCAAATGCCCGCCGAGAAGATCGTTGATGATCGGCGTGGTTCCGCGATAGGCGACACGCGTCAGCGGAATTTTGAGTATCTGCTCGAGCCTTGAGCCCGCGAAATGCGGAATGGTGCCGTTACTCGGCACGCCAAACGACGCCTTGGCCGGATTGGCCTTGAGCCACGCGACCAGGCCCGCAAAGTCCTTTGCATCGACCGCGGGACCGATGGCGACGCAGAATTCAAATCGCGTCAGCAGCGAGACCGGCATGAAATCCTTGTCGCGATCGAAAGTCGGTTTGGTTTCCACCATCGGCAGCAGAAACATCGTCGGTCCGGTGGTGACGAGGACCGTGGTGCCGTCGGGGTTGGCGCCCTTGACCGCCTTGATTCCGATCAATCCGTCGCCGCCGTTGCGATCCTCGACGATGATGGTGCGGTCGAGAAGCGGGCTGATATGTTGCGCGAGCAGACGGCAGAGCGTGTCGCCGCTGCCGCCGGCCGCGAAGGGAAAGATGATTTTCGTCAGCGGGCCCGATTGCGCGTGGGCTTCGCCGGCAAGCGCGGCCAGCGAACCTGCGATGCTTCCGGCCAGAAAATTGCGACGATCCATCGTTTCGTTCCCTTTACGTAAATACCGTTTCGACGATCGTCGTGACGCCGATCGCGACGGTGACGATGCCGACCGCACCCTGCAGGCCGCGATTGGCCCAGGTCAGCCAGCGCGCCGAGACCGCGAGCGGGACTGCGATCACCGTCGACAGCACGCCCATGCCGATCATCGAGCCGATCCCGAAGATGGCGACATAACCGAGCCCGACCGCCGGACTGGAAGCCTGCGACACCGTCAGCACCAACAGCGCGGCGGAGCCGGCCATGCCGTGCATCAACCCGACCAGCAGCGTGCGCCAGCGAAAACCATGTTCATGCGCATGGGCTGTGCGGGCATGTGGCGCGGTTTCGCCGGCATGGCTGTGGGCATGGAAATGCACCGTGCCGTCGCCATGGCCGTGTTTGTGAAAATGCACGCGGTCGCGCCACAGCCGCCACAGCACATGCGCGCCGAGACCGACCAGCATGAGGCCGACGGCGGTCTCGATCGGCCGGGCAACGCCTTCGGGAATCGCGCGGCCGAGCAGGATGGCTGCGCCGGCAAAGGCGAACAGCGTCAGCGTATGGCCGAGGCCCCAGGTCAACCCGTGCTTGACGATGTCGCCGACATGGCTGCGGCGCGCGGCGATGCTGGATACGGCGGCGATATGATCGGCTTCGAGCGCATGCTGCATGCCCAGCAAAAACCCAAGCCCCAGTATTCCGAACATACGTTCCTGCCCGCTGGCCAGGAGGCTCGGTTCTGTTCGAACCGAAACTCCTGATTTACATTTGACGCGTTTTCTTGACGCGAACCGGTGTCCACTTTGCTCGAAAACGCTTTGGTAACATCAAATACCAGTTCCAGACCGCTGTCAGTTCAACGCTTCAGGTCAAGACTTCATCGAACAGGTTTTGCATCGACGCCCAGGAGCGCCGATCGGCCTGTTCGTTGTACAATGCGGTGCGCATCATCGAGCCGTCGGCGGCCGGATTGGTGAAACCATGCAGCGTGTTGCCGTAGCTGATGACCTGCCAGTCCCGCACCGCGCCTGCCCGCATCTCGTCCTCGAAAGCCGCGACCTGATCCGGCGGCGCCAGCGGATCTTCCGCACCCGTACAGACCAGGACGCTGGCCTTCACCTGCCCCGATTGGGCCGGCATTTTCGTCGCCAGCACACCATGGAAACTGACCGCGGCCTTGAGATCGGCGCCCGCGCGCGCGAGCTCCAGCACCACCGAACCGCCGAAGCAGAACCCGATCGCCGCACACCTGACCGCATCGACCTGCGGCAGCGCGGCCAGCGTCAAAAGCGCCGCCCGGCCGCGGGCGCGGAGCTTTTCCGGCTCCGCGCGGAGGTGACCGACCAACGTCGCGATCTCCTGCAGATTGGTCCCCTGCCGCCGGTCGCCAAACATGTCGGCGGCGAGCGCGACATAGCCGAGTTCTGCGAGCCGGCGCGCACGCTCCATCACGAATTCGTTCAGTCCCAATCCCTCGTGAAACACCAGCACGCCCGGCCGCTGTCCGGCAGCATTGTCATTCCAGGCGAGATAGCCGCGCAAATTGGCTTCTCCGCAGCGGTAATCGACGTCACGCGTTTGCATGAAATTCCTTCGGCACTCAATCTTGGGGCACTTCAAAATGCGGGAGGAGGAACTTCACACCGGTTTGAAGATCGCACAACCCGAAATCGGAACATCGGGCGGCACCATCGGTTGGTGCCCATCACTCATTCGGAGAAACCATATGACGGGAATCAAGATTCTCGGCGCCGCCGCGATCCTCGCCCCCGAACGGCTTTGTCTGTACCCCGCCACCCGGTTCCGCGGCGAGGACGGCCGCATGCATATCTGCCAGTAAGGCAGGGATTCGAGGTGCAAAAAGCGGCCAGAAGGTCGCCTTTTTTCGTGCGGGGACGTGGTGAGGCAGGCCTTGAGGTTCTGGCCCTTTGCGGACAAGTCTGATATTCGAGCCGCCGAAGAATCAGCGCAATCCAGCCGGTAAATCTTTCCGGCCGCCGATCGCATCAATTCGCCGGTTTAGCTCAGCGGTAGAGCAGCGGTTTTGTAAACCGAAGGTCGGGAGTTCAATCCTCTCAACCGGCACCATGTTTCGAAAAGTTTATGCAATCATTGGTGCGTTTTCCGGCTCGCAGGCTTACAATTTTAGGGTTCTAATTGTCTTTCGAGCAATTTGTACGTGCCATAGCACCGTCAAAGCTCGGGAGAGAATCAATGCTTCGGAAGTTTCTGCGCGATGAGTCCGGCGCTACCGCCATCGAATACGGCCTCATCGCCGGGTTTATTGCGCTAGCCATCATCGCCGCTGTCGGATTGACCGGACAGAGGCTCGTCGAGCTGTTCGAAAGTCTCATTCCCGCCTTGACGCTCCCGCATTGACGATCCAGGGCGATTGCAACGCCGAAGATCGGAAGAACCGGACGAAGTTCGTCTGCGTTCAGAAGTGAACTACGACATATGGCCAATCTTCGTGGCCTCCACGTATTGCTCTGCCGCGATGATGTCGGAAGTTAACCGGCACCATTCGATGAGCCCACGCCCGGATAACACCGCACGATGGCGCAGCACGAAACACCCTACCGGGCCGATATCGACGGACTGCGGGCGGTTTCCATCCTGCTCGTCGTCATCTATCACGCGCACCCTTGGCTGATCCCGGGTGGATTTGTCGGGGTCGACGTCTTCTTCGTCATTTCCGGTTTTCTGATCACGCGGATCATCCTGACGCAGGTCGATGCCGGCGCCTTCTCGATCGCCGGTTTCTATGGCCGCCGTGTCCGCCGCATCTTTCCGGCGCTGATTGTCGTGCTCGGCGCAACCTATTTGATCGGGTGGTTTGTTCTGCTCCCTGATCAATTCCAATTGCTCGGGGAAAGCATCGCGGCCGGCGTCGCCTTTGCGGCCAATCTGTTTCAGCTCCGGCAAAGCGGCTATTTCGCGCCCGCGGCCGCTGACAATCCGCTGCTTCACCTCTGGTCGCTCGGCGTCGAAGAACAGTTTTATATTTTTTGGCCGCTGACGATCCTGCTGATTGCGGGATCGACAAAACGACGGCTCTGGATGGGCGCGCTGGCGCTGGCGTCCTTCGCCGTCGGATTGGGTATTTTCCTTGGCTATAAGGACTGGTCGTTCTACTCGCCGCTGCCGCGCGCCTGGGAACTGCTGGCGGGCGCCGTCCTTGCCGACTGGGATATTCGTCGGGAGCAGAAAGCGCATGGAAGCGACGGCGTCAGCAACATGCTTGGCGTGCTGGGTATCGCCGGGATTGTCGGCGCCGCGATCGGACTGGACAGAACAAGCATCTTTCCGGGCGCTAACGCGTTGCTGCCGGTATTGGGCGCGGTGCTGATCATCGCCTCGCCCCGATTCGCTGGTAAACAGAATTCTCCTCGCAAGCCGGCCGATGGTGTGGATCGGCCTGATCAGCTACCCGCTCTATCTCTGGCATTGGCCGCTGTTGTCCTATCTGGCCATTGTGCGGAACGGAGTGCCGAATTTCCTCGAAATCTGGGCCACCGTCGTCGTCGCGGTCATCCTCTCGTGGTTGACGTTCCGCTGTGTCGAAATCCCGATCCGGCGACGAAAGGAAACGGTGGCGAAACTGTCGTTCGGGCTGGCTCTGGTCGGCGTCGTCGGGATCGTCACCATCGTCGCGGCAGGTTTCGATTTTCGTTTTCCGCCGCAAATTCGCGAGATCGCGCGTATCCGGCCCAAGGACAACAGCGGACTGCGCGACACATGTGTTCTGGAAGCGCCGGGGTCCGAATTAACCGCGGCCTGCATCGAACAGGGTGACAAGCCGCTGGTGTTCTTGTGGGGAGATTCCACCGCGGCGGCGCTTTATCCCGGACTGAAGGACGCCGAGAACAAAAGCGCATCCTTCCGGCTGGCTCGGCTTGGCGTGGCGGGGTGCATGCCGGTGTTGGATAGCGCAACGAACGCGCGATGCGATGAGGCGAACCATATCGCATTCGAACTCCTGAAATCCTCTCGTCCAGATGTCGTTTTGCTCCACGCCATGTGGGGAGACTACAGCGATATCGAAAAACTAAGCGACACGATTGCGCGGCTGCACGCCATCAAGATTCCGCGGATCGTGGTGCTGGGACCGGTGCCGGTCTGGAAGCGCACGCTGCCGCACGCACTGGTCAACGCTTACCGGTTTCACCACGAGATGCCGGACCGGATCGCGGCCGGTGTATCCGGCCCCGATGCCGATCAACGAATGGAAGCCCTCAGCAAGACCTGGGGGGTGGAGTACATCTCGGCCTGGCGGGCGTTGTGCGATTCCAGGGGATGCCTGACGCGCACGGAGCCGGGACATGACGTGATAGCGACCGACATCGTGCACCTCTCGGAGGCAGGGGCGAAATACCTCGTCGGTGCGGTGGCCAGCGAACTGCTGCGGTTTCCCGCTGCTCCGCCCAATTGACCGCGCAGCGGCCGGAACCAACACCCCGCTGTCACGTTTCTCACCGCATGAGGATACGCGAAGAAGACTGCAACCTGGTTTTGCTGGCCGTGGTCATGGTGTTCACACTGGCCATCGCAGGCGGCGCAACGTTGCTGCAGCCGGTGTCGGCCGCAGACAAGACGCCGGTCCGTGTTGCCGACCGGATCGTCGGCGGCACGGCGCCCGCGCCCTCGGCAGGCAGGCAGTCCGTCAACCTCGCGGGCCAAACCCCGGCGCGCGTCGTCGGAGCGCCCTTCGTGCCCAACACCAATCCGCGCGAGCGATAGGCCAAGCCGCTTCTGCGCAAAGCCGCCTCAAAGTCATTTCTCCCCCCACTGCCGGGTGTCACCCTTTTGCCACCTCGGGCGCAAAACCGACCGCGCAATCGGTGGAAATCCCCCTTGCGCTCTTGATTGTGTAAAAGCCGTTTGCTGGAATCCGCTTAGCTGAGGTGTCTCATGAAATGGATGAGAGAACGCGATCTTCTGATCGCTCAGACGTTGGAATTCGTTCAATCGGTGACCGGCAAGAAGCCGGACGCGGACATGGCCGCTTTGCGATCCGAGACGCTCGCCGCTTCCGAAGCCGCCCGGCCGTTTGAGGCTGCCAAATCCATCCTCGCGGCCGCGCCGATGCCGGACATCGAGGCCCTGCTTGCCGAGACTCCCGAACCGTCAAGCAAACCGTCAAAGCTTGCCCCGATCGCGCGGATCGACCTCCGGAGCGAATTCCAATCGGAACAGTCCGAGATAAAGGCACGGGTCGCCAGCTTCCGCGCCCATCAGGAGCGCTTCAACCGGGAGCGCGAGGCCTATTGCAGCGCCACCATGGCCAAGGTCCACGCCTCGCTCCAGGAGAGCGTTACGCCGCCGCGGCTTGGCAAATAGCGCGCTTTCTCTGCGTTTCTTTGGTGCGTTTCTCTTGATGAGTTGCCTGCAAGCGCAGCCGTTGCCCGCTCTGAGAGCGCTGTCAAAAAAATCAACGCCTGCCGATCTTCTCCAGCACCGGCACGAGGTGCTTCAAAAACTCGTCCGGATTTTCGCTCATCGGGAAATGGCCGAGCCCCTTCATGATGGTGGCTTCGGAGCCGGGGATGCTTTTAGCCACCGCCAGCGTCTCCTCCGGCGTACAGGAATAGTCGTACTCGCCCGACAACAGGAATAGCGGGCAGCGCCTGGTGTCGATCTCGGCGACCCGGCCGCGGATGTCGCCGTCGATCTTGTAGAAATAGAGGTCGCCCTTGAACACGCCGGGGCCGCCCTGCATGTAGTGCCACAGCGTCTCCCAGCGCTCTCTGTCGGGCGCATCGGGACCGACCAGTCCGGAGACGATGGCGGCGGCAACCTCACCGCCATGCACGTCGGGACGGTGCAGGAAATTCAGGTCGTAGTAGGGATCAACATGGGCGCCGGCCTGCAGGCCGATGATGGCGCGGAATCGCTCGGGGTGCTCCAGCGCCAGATGCAGCGCGATTCGGCCGCCGATCGAACATCCGATCACGATCGGCTTGTCGAGTTCGAGCGCGGTCATGATCTCCAGGATCATGGTCGTGTATTGCGCCGAGGTGAGCTGGTACTCCTCGTCATGCCAGCCGGCCGGCGGCGACGACTTGCCGTGCCAGGGCATGTCGAAGGCGATGACGCGATGGTCGCGCGTGACCCGGGCGTCGTTCATCAGGGCGCGGTATTGCCGCCCGTCAGCGCCTGCCGTGTGCAGGCACAACAGCGGCGTGCCCTCGCCCGCCTCCTCGACATAGATGCGGTGCGGCCGGCCGAACAGATCGAGATGCATGTAACGGCCGGTGATCGGCTCGAACCTCGCGCTCATGCCGAGGCTCCCCCGGCGCGCAGCTTGGCGAGCGCCTCCTTGAAGTAACGCAGATTGGCCATGAAGATCTGGAGATTGCCCTCGGCGGTCAGGACGCGCCGCTTGATCAGCGCCATCAAATCGTTGGAGCCGGGCGGCGGCCGCTGGCTCCAGAACTTTTGCCATTCTTCTTCGCAAGCGCGGAGCGCAAAGGCAGAAGACGGCATCACGAACGGCCCCTGCGTCACCGACACGATGCGGCCCTCGAAGATCGAGATCAGCCAGGCGCGCTCGCCCACCTCCAGAAGGAAATTGGTCGTGAGGAACCGGCCGCGCCGGACCAGCCCTTCATCGCCATTGACCCGCGCTTTCAGCGTTTCGATCATTCCTGTCCCGTCCCCGTCTTTGGCCGGTCGCGCCTTTCGCGCCCCGCCTCAATTGTAGGCTTGCATGATGGGTGGATTGGCTGCGGCGTCAATCGCGGGAAGTCAAAGCCAGGCCCATACCAGCGCGACATTGGCCGCGCAGGCTGCCAGCAGCGCGACCGTCAGCGTGAGTTGGACACGCTCGCAGGGGGTCTGGACGATCGTTCTCATGGCCAAAACATCCGGCAATTCTAGCCGGGGAGTCTCGGGGATTCTTTTTTGGGGATTCATAACTCGTTTACGACTTCAGGGACTCCTGCCAAAGCAGCCCGAAAAGAGCCATTTTCGGCCCTTGTTCGTCCCTCATTCGTCCCTTGCCAGGCCATGAACGGCCGGCATGGCCTTCCGTCTGAAACCGCAGGGCGGCCTTTCGCGTTGTCGGGCTTTGGCGGAGCAAACGATGCCGTACGCGCTGTTCTCAAAGGATGCCAAGCTCAGCAAGGCCTACCCCACCGAGGCCGACGTCTGGAAGCAGGCGCAGAAATGCGGTCTCGTGGTCGATGCGGTCTCGGACGAGGAAACGTCGGCGCCGCGCCCGGTGCTGGACAATGACTACGAGATCAGGCCCTGCAGTCCGGACCCGGATGAAGATCCCGCCAGGAATCAGGCCGATGCGGAGCGTGACGCCCGCCTCGAGCCGCAATTGGGTTCGTGAAGTTCGGTCGTGCCCGCGCGCAGCAGCGTCATTCTAGCGAACGCCGGAAATCCGCGGGACACCCCAAGCCACCGACCGGAATTGCTGCAGACGTGCTCGACCAGACGGGCCCGCGGCAAACCCTACCGCATCGGTCCCGGCTTTGGCCCGGACGACAGCTGAATGAGGGGCAGCCTTACGGCGTCGCGGTTGCGAGCGAGGCCTGCTCGGAAGCGAGCGTGACGCAGGCTTTGCGCCGGTGCAGTCCCCTGATCGCGCCGGTCACCTTGAGCACCTTCCCTGCCGGACAGGACGCGTCCTGCACGAAGGCGATTTCATAGGGAGCGAGGATGAGCGGTTCGGATTTGAGGACGGTCTGGGCAAGGCACGGCATCGCCGCTGCAGAAAAAATCAGCCCTAACGCAAAAGCACGCATGTTCTATGTCCAACCAGCCTGGCGAGACCATAATAGCCGAACGTGACAAAAAGTTGCGTGCAGCGCGAAAAATTTTTCAAACCGCGATTTTTTTCAAACCACGACGGAGAACACCGGCGGTAGCCGTTCGTCTCGCCTGTTCGCCCCGCCTGTTCACCTCGGCGTCCCCAAACAAAAAGGCCGGCGGGGAGCCGGCCTTTCCTGATCTTGGGAGCAAAGCCGCTATCAATATTTGGCGGCAACCGGCGCACCACCCCAGCCGAACCTGTAGTTCACACCGAGCTTGACCGTGTGCTCGTCGTTCCGAAAGTTCCGGCCGGCGATATCGGCGGGACCGGTCGTGAAGTTGGTGTTGCCGAAATTGTAATACTGGTACTCGGCCTTGGCCGACCAGTTCGGCGCAAACATGTACTCCAGGCCGCCGCCGACGGTGTAGCCGTCCTTGTGATTCCCGTTGGTGGTAAAGCCCACCGGAACGCCGGCAACGGACACGCCGAGATTGTTACCGTCGCGCCAGGCGTAACCACCCTTGGCGTAAAGCAACGCCGGACCCCAAGTGTAGCCGACCCGGCCGGTCGCCGAACCGAGTTGGTTGGGGTTGGAGGTCACCAGCGTGCCGCCCGGGAACAGTACCCCGTTATTGTTGCCGCCGGTCAGCCAGCTGTACTGAGCCTCGGCGCCGATCACCCAGTTGGGCGCGAACTGGTAGTCGAAGCCAGCCTGCACGCCGCCGAGGAAGCGGGCATCGCTGCCCTGCAGGGCATTGTCGCCAGCGAAGGCGCCGCCGACATGGCCGCCGATATAGAAGCCGGTCCAGTTATAGACGACCGCAGGCGCGGTATAGGCCGGAGCCTTGGAATAGGTGCGGGCCGGGATGTCAGCCGCAAAGGCCTGGCCGGTGAGCGCGGCCAGCGCGACTGCGCCGAGCAGTGTCTTTTTCATCTTCATTCCCCGTTACTAACGTTGCGACATCAATCCAAACAACGTGACCTCAATTAGGTTGCTTTGGGGCAGTGCCGGAGCCGTGATGGTTCGCGACTGTGACGGTGTGGCCACAAAGCGTTTTAGTTCCCTCGCAGATAAGGTTTTTTGCCCCGTTAATCGAGGGCTATCCCGCTTTGTTGTCGTCGGGGATAGCTAAGGTAAGGTTCAAGCCTCGCCGAAAAGTGATCGGATTTCGTTCAGGTTTTCGGCCGAAAACAGCGCTTGGGATCACAGCCAGGATCACAGCCCGCCATTGAGAGGCCCGTCCAAAGCCGCCGGAAGCGCGACCTCCCGCCGCACCCATGCCGTCATTCTTGCGGTCGCCCTTTCCGCTAGTGACAAATCTCGTACACACTTTAGTTGTGGAGCCAGGAATTGCAGGACCAAAGAATATTTTGAGCGGCCGCAAGCCGGCCTGGTGCTCGATCGCCTCGATATGGCGCTTGGGCTCGCGCCCAGGGGGCCAGGCCAAACCATGGGCGAGACCCTGCTCGAGGCCGATCGCAAGCCCCTCGATATGGCGCGCTGGAACAATGTCAGCGGTTACGACCCTTCATTCCTGAGCGAACGCATCAATTTAACCGATATCTACAAGCCAATGCTCGACAAGGGAAAAGTCGCGCGCCTGCTCGACGGTTCGGGGCACGAACTCGCCTATCACCATTTCACGTCGGTGATCCGCGCCGACCGCAAGTTTCCGCTGGTCACGGCCGTCAACATCGACGGCAACCGGCTGGTGCATCCAGGTCCCCGCCAGGATACATGGCGGCGCGATGCCCGACGCGTCAAACCCGATGGATCAGCGACATCAACGATGTCGTGATCTGATCGCACGCCCGCCCTGCGGGCGTTCTTCGGGCCACTGCTAAAGCAAGATCGGTTCTGATTTAATCAGAACCGATCTTGTTTTGATTCTTGTTCTGAGGCGTTTTCTTCACACGAACCGGTATCCAAAACGCTCTAACCGAAGGTGAAAACGTAGGCCTGTACGCCGGGATCGAGGAAACGCACCTCAAAAACCCGCGGCCGTGACCAGTGAGCCTGCCGCACGAGTTGATATAGCCGGTGGCTGTCCACGATGCCGTTTCCCTGCGCATCGGTATCTGCACCATGGTCGTCGCCGGGCGGCTTGCCATCAATCCTGACCTGGAAGCGGATGCTCTTCTGTTCGGCATCGGGACCAAGGACGAGGTGCAAATCGCGCGCACTGAAGCGGAAGGCAATCTCGCCATCGGGCTTGTTGAGAACCGCCTGCTCGGCCTGAATCGTCCAATTGCCGGAGAGCGACCATTCGTTGAGACCCAATTCGGCCGCGGCATAATCCTTTGCCGCATCGCGGCTCAAGCCGTCGGACGATACCGGGCCCTCTCCCTGATTGTAACCAAGATACGTCTCCGGCGACCCGTCATGGTCGAGATCGGGCGCGGCCTGGATGCCCGCGGCATCCGGCGAGACGACGTTGCTGGAGACTGTCTTGCTGCCGGCCTCGGCGAGCAGTTCCTGAATGGCCTTCTCGGTGGTGTCGTAGCCACCCTCTCCGAACTGGTGATGCCTGATGCGCCCCGTCGCATCGATGAGGTACAATGCCGGCCAATAATTGTTGTCGAACGCGCGCCAGATCTTGAAGCCATTATCGATCGCCACCGGGAACGTGATCCCAAAACCATCGATCGCCTTCCGGACGTTCCCGACATTCTTCTCGAATGCGAATTCCGGCGTATGGACACCGATGACCCTCAATCCCTGATCCCTGTATTTTTCGCCCCAGGCGCGAATATAGGGAATGGTGCGAATGCAATTGATGCAGGAATAGGTCCAGAAATCGATCAGAACCACTTTCCCCTGAAGGTCTGCCGCGGTCAGCGGCGGCGAATTCAACCAGCCATCGGCGCCCGACAGTGAGGGAAACTGGCCCTCGACCGGAAGCCGGCTGCTCATGTTGGCATTCCCTGCGTTCGTGTCATTGCCTGCGCGGCTTTTTCCGTTCAGGCGAAACGCATCGATGGCGGCCTGCTCGAACTTCGTGGTGCCCGGCAACGAGAGACGGGCCAACAAACCGGTATCGAGACCGAAGCCGATCGCCACGGCGCCACCGATAACGGCAACTCCAAGCCCGCGGCGCAGCCACTCGCCCGTGTGCAGCGATCTTTTCATCGCCGCATAAACGCGGCCCCCGGCGAAGATCGCCAGCGCGAGCGAGGTTGCAGCTCCGCTCGCATAGGCCAACAACAGCAGCGCAGTCTCGGAATTCGCTCCGTTCAGGGCGGCCCCGGTGAACACCAGACCCAGGATCGGCCCCGTACAGGGAGTCCAGAGCAAACCGGTGGCGATCCCGAGAACGGCCGACCTCAGCGGCGAGGAATCATGCAGTTGCCCGACGCCCGAAAGTCTCTCGCCCGCCGCAACGAGCGGACGCGTCATGAGATCGGCGAGAGACGGGACGAGCAGCGTCAAGCCGAACAGCACCAGCAAGGTGACGGCTGCCCAGCGACCGAACGTATTGGCTTGAATGGCCCAATTGCCGCCGACCGCGATCAGCATCGCCACGCCGGCGAATGCCACCACCATCCCGGCCAGCATCGGCAAGGTGCCCCTGGCGAAGGGTTGTCCGGCGCGCGTGAATACGAACGGCAGGACCGGCAGGATGCAAGGGCTGATGATGGTCAGCAGCCCGCCGAGAAAGGCGACCACGAAAAGTAGCATGACGTTTCCTCTTGAGCGCCGGCTCCTCTTCTGCGCCGGTGCGGCAGCTGGCGGACGCCTGCGCGTCCGCCATGCCTGACATCAATAACCGGCCACTTCGATCACCGCATCGGCGAAGGCTTGCGGCGCTTCCTGCGGCAGATCGTGCCCGATGCCGCCGGTGATCTCGCGGTGCGCATATTTGCCGGAAAACCGCTTGGCATAGAAGCTGGGGTTGGGCGGGTGCGGCGCGCCGTTGGCGTCGCCTTCCATGGTGATGGTGGGGACGGTAACGACCGGGAGTTTGGCAAGCTGCTTTTCCAGATCGTCATACTTTGCCTCGCCCTGCGCCAGGCCAAGACGCCAGCGATAATTATGGATCACCACGTCGACATGATCCGGATTATCGAACGACGCCGCGGTACGCTCGAAGGTGGCGTCGTCGAAATTCCATTTCGGCGAAGCGAGCTGCCAGATCAATTTGGAAAATTCGCGACGATATTTTTCGTAACCGGCCCGGCCGCGATCGGTGGCGAAATAAAACTGGTACCACCACTGAAGCTCGAAGCTTGGCGGCAACGGCGCCTTGTTGGATTCCTGGCCGCTGATCAGATAGCCGCTCACCGAGACCAGCGCCTTGACGCGTTGCGGCCAAAGCGCGGCGAGAATAGCCGCCGTCCGCGCACCCCAGTCGAACCCGGCGAGCAAGGCCTTGTCGATCTTGAGCGCATCCATCAAGTCGATGATGTCAGTCGCGAGCGCGGCCGGCTGGCCATTTCGCACCGTGTCAGCGGAGAGAAAGCGCGTCGTGCCGTAGCCGCGCAGATATGGCACGATCACACGAAAACCTGCCGACGCCAGCACGGGGGCGACATCGACGAAAGCGTAAATGTCGTAGGGCCAGCCGTGCAGAAGAATGACCACCGGGCCATCGGCCGGACCGGCTTCCGCGTATCCGACGTTGAGGACGCCGGCATTGATCTGCTTCAACGGACCGAACGAGGTATTCGTGCCCGGCTTGATGGCGGGCGCGCCTGCCGGTTTGGCGCTGCTGGATTGCGCGCCGGCAGAGCCGGCCATGGCGAACTGCGCGGCGGCAAGCGGTCATGGCGGCGGTGCCCAAAAAACGGCGGCGATCGAGGTTGATTTGCTGGGACATGCTTTTCTCTCCGGTTGAAGGTCGCTGGCTCAGACCAGATTGATCACGACGTCGAATTGCCGCGGATTGCCTTGGAATTCGGACTCACGGGATATTCCTTTCGGACACGATTTGATCGGACACGATCAAAATAGACCCCGTTAAATTCGAAATCAACCCTTCCGATTTAATCGTATGCGATCTATATCGTAACAGACGTCACGATCTCGTGTGCCAGGGAGACCAGGATGAAAGCCACCAAAGCGGAAGGCGCGAAGCAAAAGCCTTCAAAACCAAGGTTGGCGGACTTCCTGTGTTTTGCGATCTATTCGGCCAACCTCGCCTATGGCCGGGCCTACAAACCGATCCTTGAGGAACTCGGCCTCACCTACACGCAATACATCGCGATCGTGGCGCTGTGGGAGGAAGACAATCAGACCGTCGGCAGCCTCGGCGAGAAACTGTTCCTTGAATCCAATACGCTGACCCCGATCCTGAAGAAGCTCGAGACGATGGGTTACCTGCGCCGGCAGCGCGATGCCGCCGACGAGCGCCAGGTGAAGGTCAGTCTGACCGACGCCGGCCGGCGCCTGCGGGAGAAAGGCTTGCCCATGAATCTTATTGCGGAGTCCGGACTGTCGGCCGACGACTTCCCCAAAATACAAAAGGCGATCGTCGCGCTTCGCAACAATCTGATCAAGGCCGCCCAGGGCACGGACCAGACATCAGCGAAAGCGGAGCGTTAGAGCGTTTTCAAGCGAAAGCCTGCCCCGGACTTGATCCGGGGTGGATTCCGGTTCGCGTCAAGAAAACGCGTCAAATCAAGAATTTAGCGCGTCATCTTTTCCATATCCGGGAATGGCGCATAGGCCGCGCCGGCGCAGGGCTCGCCGGCATTTTCGATCAGACGATCCAGCCGGCCGTCGACATAGAGAATCGCGCGCTCGCGTGGCTCACGGTAGTTGCCGTCGGAATCGCGCGCGCTGTAGCGAAGGCAGGTGACATAGCGCAGCCGCCCGCCGATGACACGCTGCACCGGCTCCGCCATTGCCGCGTCACGCACGCCGACGGGATTGTTGAGATAGGTCTTCATGAACGCCAGCACTTCGGCGCGATAATTGTTGGGAAACGGCTGGTTGGCGACGCCGCGGTCGTCGGTATAGGTGATCGACCTGCCGTCGTCGCTGCCCGCGCAGGCCGCGAGCGCAATCGGCAGCAACAGGATCGCCGCAATTCGTGCTGGTGTCCCCAAGCGTAACTCTTCCATCCGTGTCAGGCGAATCTCTTAGACCGCCCGGCGCCGAAATGGAATTCGCATCTCGGTTAGGGAACAACCGGCCGGAAGCACACCAACCCACGGCCACCGCACGATCCGCCAAATATGGGCGGTCGAAGCAACGGCACATGGGCTGGGTCTGACACCCGCCGGCGCGGCGGGGCAATGTGGATCGGACCGCGCCGGCGGATCAGTCTCAGCCGCGCTTGGCGGTGGACGGAATGTGCTTGATCGCGAATTTCGGCGTGGCGTGCGTCTTGAGCATGCCCATGTGCTTGTGGTGGTGATGATGCCGATAGTGCGTGTGATGATGGCGGCCCATGCTGGCATTGGCGTTCAGCACCTTGGACGGCATCCGCTGGGCCTTGATCACCGGCGCGTGCGTGGTCTTGTTCGCCGGAACCTGCGCGGTCTTGCTCGGGGCAGCGGCAAGCGCGGGCGCGGCGAGAACGGACACGGCAAGCAACGCTGCGGAAATGGTCTTGAGCATGATTGTCTCCTCTTCCAGAGATCGCTCGTCACCGGTCGGATGACCGGGCTCGCTGATCCATGCAGGTGACCTTAACGACGGCGCACTGAACCCCTCCTGAAGCCAAGTGAGGGATTTCGTTCATCTGGATGACATGTTCGTCATGTTCCGCCGGCCGCCGGTCGGCTCGCTCACATTCCCGGGAATGCCTGATAATCGCCGGGAATGTTCTCAACCGCCGGGTGTTCAAGTCAGCAGGCTTCGGTATAGGATCGCAAGTGCAGGATTACTTCAGCATTACTTGGCCCTGCAAATTTGGCGCTGCAAATAGAGGGATGGATGCGCAACTTTGCGGTCAGGTTTTGCAGCGAGGAATATCGTGCGCTCGCCGCCGCCCTCGAAAAGCCGCCAGGCAGCGGTCTCGTCTATTCATCTTCTAATCGGGTTTCCGATCTTTCATTTCAACAGGAGAGACGTATGAGCAAACTTGCAATCAGGCTTTTGACGCTCGCGACGTTGTCGCTCACGCTGGCGGCAGCCCCCGTGGTCACCGCGGTCTATGCCGCGCCCGACAACGATCCGCCGCCGGCGCCATCATCGGACAAGGGCAAGAAGAAGAAATCCAGCGAAGCGCGTCCCGGCATCGAGCAGACTGCCTTTGCCGACGGCTACCGCGCCGCCTATGCCACGATCTACGACCGCCACGACTACGCTTCGGCGATCGCGCAGTTGAAAGCGCTCGGACGTGACGACAGCGCCGCCGTCGCCAACCTGATCGGTTACTCCTATCGCCAGCTCGGTGACTACAAGGTGTCGCAGATCTGGTACGAGCGCGCGCTCAAGGCCGATCCGAACCACGTCAAGACATGGCAGTATTATGGCCTGTGGCAGGTCGAACAGGGCAACCGCGATCAGGCGCAATATCATTTGAACCGGATCGCCCAGCTTGCCGGTACCTCGAGCGAGGAATATCGCTCGCTCGCCGCAGCGCTGGAAAAGCCGCCGGGCACCGGTCTGGTTTACTGAGTTAAATTTAGGCGGATCGAAAATTCAACCGGCGCAGTAAAAGCTGCGCCGGTTTTGTTTTGGTCTATTTACTTCATCAACTCTGCTACTTCATCAGCTCCTGCACTTCCGACCGGAACGCCTGACGCGCGCCGTCGCGCGAATAGAACATGTGCCCGCCGGGATAGACGACGAGCTTGACGCGGTTCGGGCCGGCATAGGGCGGCAACTGGTCGAGAATGATCTTCGAGGCGAAATAGGGCGTGGCGAGATCGAACAGCCCGTGGCCGACCAGCAATTTCAACTTGGGATCGAGCGCGAGAATCTGCCGCAATTGGGAAACCGACTCGGCCGGATTTTGGCCGCGGCCGAAATCCCAGGCCTTGTTCACGCTGTTGCTGAGCAGTTGATAGGATCCATCCGGCCGCCAGTTCAGCTTGCGCGTGGTGAGGTCGACCGCGGCGCTGGTCAAGGGCGCCGTCAAGGGATCGCCGGAGGGGTCGCCGAAATGAAAGAAGCTCGAATCCGGATAGGGATCGAAGCCTGAGACCGAAGCGTCGTAGCGGCCGGTCACCTTGCCGTTGCGCCGGTCGAACTCCCGGCGGAATTCGCCGACCGCGAAACGCCCGGCCAGGCGGCGGCTCACGGCCTGATCGATGCCGGTCAAGGTGGCTACCTTGTCGGCAAGACGCGTGGTGGCCTCGGTGTCGGCCTGCCCCTTGATCAGATCGGCCAAAAATTCGCCGCGGGCATAGCGTTCGACCTCGGCAAGATCGGCGCGCGTTACCGGCCCCTTCGCTTCACGCGCCACCGCGGCCATGGTCGGAAGGCTCGCAACATATTGCAGCAGGCTGGAGCCCTGATATTCGCGGAAATCGAGCACCGGCGAGACGAGAATGAGCCCTCTCACGCCGACCCCCTGTTCGACCTGCAGATTGCGAACGATCTTCGGACCGCGGATGCCGCCATAGCTTTCGCCGGCAACGAATTTCGGTGACAGCAAGCGATCGTATTTTTCCAGCCAGCGCCGGATCACCAATGCGATGGAACTGACATCGCCATCGACGGAGAAGAACCGCTTGCGTACGTCGTCGCCTGAGGCGACGAAGCGGCTATAACCGGTGCCGACGGGATCGATGAAGACAAGATCGGTGAAATCGAGCCAGGTCTCGGCATTGGGCAGCAAATCGGGCGAAGCGGAAGAAACCGCGCCATCGCCGCCGATCGCCAGGCGCCACGGTCCGGCATCGCCGAACTGCAGCCAGGCCGACGACGCACCCGGGCCGCCGTTGAACAGAAACGTCACAGGCCGGGTGTCGCGATCGGCGCCGTCAAGCTGGTAGGAGGTGTAGGCGATATCGGCCTGCGGCTCGCCCTTGTCGTCGAACAGGCGGATTGAGCCTGCGGTCGCGCTGAAGGAAAGCGTGCGCCCGGGCAACGCCAGCGTCTGCTTGGTCGTGGAATCCGGCGGCAGGCGATGTTGTTCGGCGGCGGGTGGCGTGCTGGCGGCGCTGGCGGCGTTACCGCGCCCTGCTCCACCCTTTTGGCCCGTGGGCGTTTGCGCCGGCGTCGCCTGCTGCTGTGACGGCTGCTCCTGTGCATCCTCGGCCCGGGCGCCGGCGGCAAGCGACAAAGCGAGAAGCGCAACGGCGAAGGTCTTGTGACGCGGCGCCAAGAAACGATTGGCAAAACGATTGGCCATTTCCATTGCTCCCATGCCCTTTTTGCGCCCGATTTCGGTCGCGGATTGTAGCCCAAAACTGCGACAGCCGGGCTCTGTTACACAAGAGGAAGCGAATCTCGCGAAAATCACAATCCCGACAGCGCATGCGCAATACGCGGACCGCTCGGCGCAACCGCACGCATGGTCGGGTTGTCCTGGCCGATGGTAAGGTGATATCCGTCGTGTCGGTCGATGAAACCGGTCAAGGATCTGATCCGGTCCGCCATACCATCTGGCGCTGCGCCGACTAAAAAATCTCCGGTACGATAGGGTCCTAAAATGAAACGAGCGATTGCTGTTTATGTCGGCCTGCTGGCGCTGGTCTCTCCCGCTGCGGCCGAACCACCGGCCGCTGTCGTCGAAGAGGTTTCCGGCAAGGTCACCGGCGCCGAGTTCATGGATTATGTGGCCCCCAAGGCCGTCATCAAGATCGGTGCGGGCGGCGCTGTCATCCTCAGCTACATGAAATCCTGCCGGCGCGAGAAGATCAGCGGGATCGGCACCGTGATCGTCGGCACCGAGGAGAGCATCGTCCACTTGGCCGACGTCAAGGCCGAGAAGACCGACTGCGATTCCAACCAGTCGCACGCGACCACCCGCGAGACCAGCGAAGTCGCGGCCACCGTGCTGCGCAGCTTGGCGCCGAACGCGCCTCTGCCGACGCCCGATCTCACGCTCTACGGCGCGTCGCCGCTTGTGCAGGCAAAGGGGCGCGGCACGCTGGTCATCGAGCGCCTCGATGTCACCGGCGAGCATCAGCAGGTTGATCTCGACGGCAAGCAGCTCAAGGGCAAGTTCTTCGATTTTGCCGGCGCGAACCGCGCCCTGGCGCCCGGCGGCGTCTATGCGGCGACATTCGGTTCGTCCAGGATCGTGTTTCGGGTCGATCCGCGGGCCGAAGGCGGGGCAACGCCGATCGTCGGCCGCCTGCTGCGCATGGAATAGGTTTTGTCGGGTCTTTCATCTTGAAAATCAGGCGCACCACGCGTGACGCGGTTGCGGTCGTTGCCATTGCGTTGATCTGCGCGGCCATCTCGGTTTCTCCCGCGCTCAAACCGATCCATGGCCTGTCCATCGATATCCTCACGGCGCTGCGCTGGGAGATGTTCGGAACAAGCCGGGATCCAGCCGCCTCACCGGCGGTCGTCATCGCGATCGACGAGGAAAGCTATCGCGCCGCCCCGTTCAAGGATTCTCCGACGCTGACCTGGACCGGCGAGATCGGCCGCGTGCTGACTGCGGTTCTCGAAGGCGGGGCCAAGGTTGCCGGCTTCGACCTGGTGATCCCGGCATCGATCGAGCAGTCCGAGATACCGTTCGGCGAAGGCATATTGGGCGACAAGGTCCGCGGTTTCGATCGCGACTTCCTTCGCGCCCTCGCTGGCGCGGCAGCCTCGGGCAAGGTGGTGCTGGGCGAAGCTCTTGGCAGATGACCAGCCGATCCGGCCCTCGGCGGGACAGCGCATCGCAGTCCGCCAGCAGCAGAACATCCGGCCGCTCAACGTCCACGCCGACAGCGACGACATCGTGCGCCGGCTGCCGCTGTCATTTTCCATCAATGGCGCGCGCGTACCCGGAATGGCGCTTGAACTGGCGTCGCGGGCGCTTGGCGCCACGCCCGAATTCGACACCGGCGGTGCGGTGACCTTGGCGGGCTACAAGATACCCGGCCGGGTGCCGAATACGATGACGCTGAATTTCGAAGGCGGCGCCGACGACATCCCGACCTTTTCGTTTGCCGATTTGCGGGCCTGTGCGGTCAACAACGAGAAGGATTTCTTTCGGCGCGCCTTCGACGGAAAGGTCGTCATCTTCGGCACCGTGCTTGATCTCGAGGACCGCAGGCTGACCTCCAAGCGATTTTCAACGGGCATCGAGGGCGCGCGCGCCGCCCCGTTGCGCAGGCGAAAGCGCGCCCGTCACCGCAGCCTTCAGGCGCAGCTCGATCGCGGGCGTCTATATCCATGCCACCGCCGTCAACAACCTGGTCGCGCGCAACGCCGCGATCGAACTCGGCCGGCTGCCGGTTTTCCTGATCGCGACCCTGGTTGCCGCGCTGGCCGCAACTCTCGCATGGCGATTGCGGCCCGTCAGCGCGGCCCTCGTCTGGGCGGCCGTGATCGCGCTTGGCGTGACCGGCGCTACGCTTGCCTTCAATCATGCGCTGGTGCTGCCGGTCGCCGAGCCGTTCCTTGCCAGCCTCGCCGCGCTGGCCGCGATGGTCGGCTTCCGCTTCGTCGTCGCCGACAAGGACCGCCGCCTGCTGCAAAAGAGTTTTGCGCTCTACCTCGCCCCGCACGTCATCAACCGGATGCTGTCGTCGAACCGGTTGCCCGAACTTGGCGGCGAGACCCGCAACGTGACGGTGTTCTTCTCCGACATCGAGGGATTTTCGCTGATCGCGGAAAGCATGTCGCCCGACGATCTGATGTCGCTGATGAACGAGTATCTTTCGGCGATGACCGATGTCATCGAAGGTCATGGCGGATATGTCGACAAATATATCGGCAACTCCATCGTGGCGGTGTTCGGAGCGCCGGCCGACGACCCCGATCATGCCGCCAACGCGGCGCGCGCCGCATTGGATTGCTGTGCACGGCTCACCGAGCTCAACGACTCCTCGGCCACCTTCCGCGAATGCAAGCTGGCGCAACGGATCGGGATCAATTCCGGCGAGGCGCTGGTCGGCAATTTCGGATCGCGGCGGCGTTTCAACTATTCGGTGATGAGCGACGCCGTGAACCTCGCCTCGCGGCTGGAAGGCGCCAATAAATTCTACGGCACGACCATTATCGCTTCGGAGGCGACGGTCGCGCTCGCGGGCGACGCTTTCGCCTGGCGCGAACTCGACGCGGTCCGCGTCAAGGGACGGAGCCAGGCGCTGACGATCTACCAATTGCTGGCGCAATCGACCGGGCTTGCGGCCTCCCGGCAGGCGGTGATCGCCGACTACGCCCAAGGGCTAGCGCACTGGCGTGCCCGCGAATTTGCGCTTGCCGCGACATGTTTCCACCGTTCCGCCGCCATCGACCTCCCGGCATCGCTGTTTCACGCGCGCGCGCTCGAACTGGCCGAAAATCCGCCGGGCGAGGAATGGGAGCCGATCCGGACATTGCAAGAGAAATAACGCGCGGAAATAACCGTCCGGACAGCCATTCGTGGCGCCAGACCGTTGGTCCCCAAGCACCGATGCCGGTTAACTACTTTCCGTTTGGGGCAATCGCAGCGGCCGCCGACTGCGTTCCCCGGTTTTGTTTCACGCCCGCATGCTGTATCGAAGCGGGGACCTGACCATCCCAAATCCTTTAGAAAAGCCTGAGCCCCTTAGAGATGACCAGCCCCAAGCGATATGAGCGGATTGCGTTCGTGGCGAGCGCCGCCCCGGAGGCGCAGGCTGCGCTGGAGCAACTGACCAGGCTTTACGGCAATCACGATGCCGGCGACGCCGACGTCCTGGTGGCCTTGGGTGGCGACGGCTTGATGCTGCAGACGCTGCACGCCTATATGCGCACGGACAAGCCGATCTACGGCATGCATCGCGGCACCGTCGGTTTTCTGATGAACGAATTCTCCTCGCACGATCTGCATGCGCGGCTGGCCGCGGCGCGGGAAACGCTGATCAATCCGCTGTTGATGCGCGCCACCGACGCGCATGGCGAAGTGCATCTGCATCACGCCATCAACGAAGTCTATCTGTATCGCCAGACCTACCAGGCTGCACGGCTGCGCATCCTGATCGACGAGCATGAGCGCATGCCGGAATTGATCGCCGACGGCGTTCTGGTGGCGACCCCTGCGGGCTCCACCGCCTATAATCTTTCGGTGCAGGGACCGATCCTGCCGATCAATGCGGCATTGCTGGCGCTGACCCCGATCAGCGCTTTCCGGCCGCGTCGCTGGCGCGGTGCGTTGCTGCCCAATACCGCCTTCGTCGTCATCGAGGTGCTCGATGACGAAAAGCGCCCCGTCGCGGCGGTCGCCGACCATGACGAGGTCCGCAACGTCCGCCGCGTCGAGGTGCTGTCGGACAAGACGATCTCGATGCGGATGCTGTTCGACCCCGGCCACAGCCTCGAAGAGCGCATTCTGCGCGAGCAGTTCGGGCACTAATTCCGGCCTGCCGGTCCCCTCACCGCGCCGGTTTCGCAACCATTCGTTAACCGGCACCGCGATATGGTTAACGCGGGTATACCTTTTGGCCCGGTATGCCCTGGGGCCGGACCATGTACCGTATCGACTTCAACAAGCTTCGATTTCTGATTTGCGACGACAACCCGCATATGCGCCGCATCTTGCGGACGCTGTTGCATTCGTTCGGCGCACGCGAGGCCTATGAGGCCGAAGACGGCGCCACCGCGCTGGAAATGTACAGCCATTACGTTCCCGATATCGTCATCACCGACTGGTCGATGCCGATCTTCGACGGCCTCGAACTGGCGCAGATGATTCGGCAGCCGGAATCCAAGGGTAACCCCTACGCACCGATCATCATGCTGACCGGGCATTCGGAAAAGCGGCGCGTGACAGTCGCGCGCGATGCCGGCGTCACCGAGTTTCTGGCCAAGCCGATCTCCGCCAAGGGGCTTTATCAGCGCATCCTCAACGTCGTCGCCAACCCGCGCCCGTTCATCAAGACCAAGACCTATTTCGGCCCGGACCGCCGCCGCAACACCAGCAACGCCTATATCGGCCCCGAGCGCCGCGTCGGCGGCGAGGTGGAAGTCATGCAGCAGCCTTCGCTGCTCGATAAGGCGCGCTCGAGCGTCTGAGGAAACGGTCATGGCAAAAGAAAAGCCCGGCACGCTACAGGTCAAATCCTTTGCCGATCATCACGTGATCACGCAGCCCAATCCGTTGCGCAACGTCTTGCTGCGCGTTCCCGAAAGCGATCTGGACGATCCGGTCGGGCGCGCGGAAAAAGCGCTTGCGGGATTATCGGGTGAATTCAAGAACTGGATGGCGATCGAAGCCGACCGGCTCTCCGCGGCCCATATCACCGTACTTCGCGACGGCTTCAATACCGAGACCCGCGAAGAGCTGTTTCGCGCCGCCCATGACATCAAGGGCGACGCCGCCACGTTCGGATTCCCCTCCGCCGGCGCCGCCGCCGAGAGCCTGTGCCGCATCATCGAACACGCCCCCGATCTCGACAAGGTGCCGTCGGAGCTGATCGCCCATCACATCAACGCCATTCAGGCGATCGTGCGCGAGCGCACCAAGCTCGACACCGTCAGCGTGGCGAGCGCGTTGAGCAGGCAGTTGCGCGGCGTCGCGGACGAATTCCTCATGCACGTCAATCGCGACCGCCCCGAACATCTCGAAGCCATTTTGGCGCCGAGCATCGTTCCGGCGGAGTGAGGCGGAAAACTCTCCACATGTCGTCCCCGCGGCACGCGAGGACCCATCACTCCGCGGCTTATCCGCGGAATGCTGCGGTAATTGCCGTTTTCAACGACAGGCAACATGGTTATGGGTCTCTGCGTTCGCAGGGACGACATCTGTCATGTTGCCGGAGATCGGCTTACGCCGCGATCAGGTCATGCCCGATTGGAGCGACCGCCTCTTGCGACATCAGCTCGTCGCAGAACAGACGGGCTTCTTCGCGGGCCAACTCGGTTGCGAAGCGGCGCAGCAGGATCATCAGCGGCTCGGCGGCCTTGCGATCGGTCTCGCAATGGGTCAGCACGCGCTCGACCATGCGGCGGCGCAATCTTACCGCACCGTCGACGGTGTCGACGTAGCCCATTTCATGGCTGACCTCGAGCGCCATCCTGAAGGCGGCAAAGGTCAATTCCGGCAGGCCGGCGCGGATCAGCAACGCCTGCACGCTCGGGCCCCCACGGTCATGCAGCAGCGCGGAAACGCGGGCCTGCGGCAGGCCTGACAATTCAGCCAGCGCGGCATCGAACAGTTCGAGATTGCCTGACAACAGCGCGCGCAGGATCAGGCCCGCGGTCAATTGCCCGCTGGCGCGCAGATGCCGAACCAGGCCCTGCATGTCCTCGCCGCGCGAACGCGCCGCGATGTTGACGGTCGATCGCTCGCGCGCTTCGTTGGCGATGCGCCCTGCCCGGTCCGCGCTCAGCCAGTTCCGGGCGACGACGAATTGCGCCAGCGTGTCGGAGAGTTTGGCGACCAGCGCCAGGCGCGTGGCGGCCGGCAGGCCTTCCAGCACCAACATCAATTCCCGGATCGCGGCGAGATGGCCGTGACGCTCGACGATGCGGTCCCATGAAAAGAGTGGCAGTTCCGCGTAGGCATTTTCGATCAGCTCGAGCGCCGCAGCGGCTGAGCCGACTTCGGCAATCGCGGCGCAGACCGAAGGCGGCAGGTTGATGCGGCGGGCGATGGCGCATTGCATTTGATCGTTGCCGGTCGCGACGATGTCGACCAGATCGGCGTCGATCAGAAGCGGCGAAAATTCGAGGACCGGAAGCGCGACATTGGGCTGGTCGAGCGAGAGCGCCTGCACGATGGCGGCGGGCGCTTCCGTGCTGCGTGCAAACACTTCGGCCATGGCCTGGCGCACCAGCGGCGAAGGATCGTCGAGCAGCATCAACAATGCGCCTTCAGCGGCGGCGCGATCGTCTTCAGAAAGCTCCGAAACAAGCCAGGCCCGCGCCAGAGACCGCGTTGCCTCAGCCCGCTCGCCCGCCGGAGCGGTCCGTATCCAATTGATGAACTGCCGAACGATCATGGTCTTGCCGGCCTACGCAACTTGAAACGACACCGTGACGCGATGCCACTACAAGAGAAAATAAACCATGACGCTTAACAAAGGGTTCACCATAAACGTCTGGGATTATTGACGTTTCGTTAAGGGTGCGATGATGGGCATCGCCGCTAGCGCATCCTGAGGGGATGCCGGCCGCCTTAACCGCTGAACGTACCGCTGCGGTCGCTGAAGAGATCGAGCCGGCCGGGCGCGCGAACTTCAGGCGTTTCCCGATACGGGCGCAGTCACTCGCAACCGATGTCAGCGACGACGAATTGCCCCATAATTCATGCACTGCCGGCGAGATCGGCTGCGGTGCGTTCGCCGGCCTGGAACAGCGAGCGGAAGATCGGATCGGATTGCGCTGAGGCGGTCTGCGATGTCGCGGCGACCGGCGTCACGCCGCGCGAATCCGGAAAGCTCGAGAGGTAGGCCGCAGTGTCGATCGACGCTGCCGGTGTAGCACTCGCCACCGTCACGCGCGGGATATCGCCGCCGACGGCTGCCATCGCCGTTCGTGTCGCCTGCGAATTGGCGGCGCCGGCGTAACGCGCGTTCAGCTCCGAATAGACTTGCGAGACGCTGCGTGCACTGCCCGAGCGATCGTAAAAGATCGAGCGGTTGGCCGCGGCCGCATTCGGAAACATCCGCACAGCGGAGGCATTTGGATTGTCCTCGGCGTTCTGGATCAGCTTGCCGGCGCCGCCGACACCCATGAAATGCGCCATATACAATTCGGCGTCGCTCGGACGGCGGCCGATCTTGCCGGTCAACTTGAAACTGTTGGACTGGGTCAGCACCGCCGCCATCGAGGAGGCCGCATCGGGATCGTCGCGCAACTTCATGATCGCGGCACGCGCCGTGGGGTCGCTGACCGAATAGCTGCCATCCGAATTTTTCGAGATCGCGTCGGCATATTTGCCATAGCCGAGCTGGGCGCCCGCTTCCTTCACCGTGCCGAGCCAGGTCTGGTCGATGAACTGAAAAAGCCCGTGCGCCGACGAGGTCGAGGCGCCGGCCTTCGGGTCGAAATTCGATTCCATCTTCGCGGTGGTGAGCAGATATTCGAAGCTGGTGCCGGTGGTCGAGGCGGCCTGCTTGATGGAGCCCGCGATCTTCACGCGCGTGGGATCGACACCTGCCGCAGCCGTGGCGTTTGCAGCCTTGGCGTTTAATGTGTCGACCGACATGTGTTGGTGCCCGCTCGCCCCGCGAAACGACCCCTCGGCTTGTTCGAGCTCCCGATCGCCCAGGCCGCGGTCACACTGCCGCATTTATGGTTAATGGCGGGTTAAGGGAGTTAGGCGAGCCCGCTCGCCTCAGGGCTGGGCTTCGTAATAGCGGGCGACCTGGTCGATCTCCTCCGCCGTCATCTGGCGCGCGATATTGCGCATCTGCTGGCTGATGTCGTTGCGCCTCGTGCCGGCCGCGAAGGCCTGCAGTTGCGCCTTTATATAGATGGCGGACTGGCCGCCGAGCCAGGGGCTGCCGGCCTTGTTGTCGATGTCGCCATGGCAGGAGCCGCAAGGCGGCGATGTTGCGCATCGGCGCACCGATGGTGACGATCTGCGGCGCGGCAAGATTCGGGTCCAGATTGTTCGACGGGACCCGCGGCAGATAGGAATAATAGGCGGCGATATCCAGCATGTCCTGATTGCTCAGATTGGCCGCAAACGGGCTCATGACCACGTTGACGCGCGCGCCGGTCTTGAAATCATTCAATTCCTTGTAGGTCACCGCGGCGAACTGCCCGGCCAGATTCGGCGAGTTGGCATCGCTGACGCCCTGCGGCCCGTGGCAGATCGCGCAGCGCTGCGCCAATGTCGCGCCGCGGCCGATCGAGACCTGATTGGGTTTCGTCAGCATCTCCGACGTCATCACCACATTCGAGGTCTTGAAATCGGGTTGGATGGCATTGCCTTGCGACGACGCAAGCGGCACGCCCGCGGCGCTGCAGATCGCATCCCAGATGCCGCCGAGTTTGAGATTGGGCTGCGCCAGCGGCAACCAGACCAGGCCGGTGACCGCCGCCAGCACCGCAATAGCTGCCGTGAGCCCGACGCTGACGCTGACCCACGGATTGCGAAACGAGAACGGCTGCTGGTCGCTCATCGACTGGCTCCGACATAGACCGCAGGCACGCTGGTTTCCTTCAGCACCATCAATTGCGCGATCGGATAACCGTAGTTGACGACGGTGAGGCCGACCATCAGCGCGAGCCATAGGCCAAAACTGTTGAGCGCGACCGGAATCCGCGCCGGCATGTGCAACGGCACGGCGAACTTGTACGGCCCCGCTTCGCTGTTCGCCGCCATCTGGCCGCGGATCAGCACGACGAGAAACAGGATGCCGGATACCAGCAGGATGAAGCCGCCAAACGCCGACATCGACACCGAAAAAGCCTGCGGCGAGATCGCCGGGTTGGCGTAATCGTAGAACGCCATGCGGCGCGGCATTCCCAAAATGCCGACATAGTGCCACGGGAACGTGGTCACGATCATGCCGATGAACCACAGCCAGAGCTGGGTCCGCATCAAGCCAAAGCTTTCCAGCGCGCGCCCGGTCAGATGCGGCCACAGATCATAGGCGATCGCGAAATACATGATCACGATGGCGCCGCCGAAGATCAAATGGAAATGTCCGGTGATCCATTGCGTGTTGTGGACGCTGGCATCCAACTGATAGCTCATGTTGATGAGCCCGCCGGCGCCGCCGAAGCCGAGCATCACCAGCGACAACGCGGTCGCCAGCATGATCGGATTTTGCCAGGGCAGCGCCCTCACCCAGCCGAACGCGCCGCTGCCGCCGCGCAGGCGGCTCGCGATCTCGGCGGACGCGCAGATGGTGAACACCGTCAGCAGCGTCGGCAGTGCGACGAGGCCGGTGAACACCGAATGCATGAATTTGAATCCGGCCCCGACCTGCGGATCGGTAAACAGATGGTGCACGCCGATCGGCATCGCCACGACGACGAACAGGATGAAGGAGATCCGCGCCATCGCGTCGCTGTAGAGCCGTCCGCCGATCGCGCGCGGGAAGATCGTGTAATAGGCGATGTAGGTCGGGATCAGCCAGAAATAGACGATCGCATGCAGCGTCCATGAGAAGAACACGCGCGCGAGGCCGGCGTCGATGGTGGCGGTCAGGCCAAGCGCCACGGGGAGGATCTGGAAGAGGATTTCGAGCGCCGCGCCGACCGCGGTCCAGCCCCAGAGATAGGAGCCCGCGACATTGGCGAACATCGCGAGCGGCACCGGCTTGTCCGGATTCTCCCGCTTCCAGATCGCCAGATTGATCGACATCAGCGCGACCCAGATCCATGAGCCGACCACGACCATGACGACGCCGATGTAATAGAAGGGATTGCCGATCATCGGCGGATAGAACGTATAAAGCACCGAAGCCAATCCCAGCGACACCGGGATCATCGCGACGACGGCGCCGACGGCGACGAGGAGGAAGCCGGCCCACGCCCAGCGACGGCCCACCAGCGGCTTTTCCAGCGAGGCTTCCGTGATCGCGTAGCCGAAACCCATCCCGATCAGGGTCGGAAACACATAGCCCATCGCCGAGCCGTGCGCGGTGACCGAGCGATAATAGAATTCGGGGTTGAAGTGCCAGGCATTCAGCGGGCTGCGCACGAACATCTGCCAGGCGCCCAGCACCAGCGCGAGGCCGAACACGGCAAACGCCAGCCAGAAATGCGCAAGGATCAGCCGCTTGTTAATCAACACAGGTCAGCCTCCGCTTCGCCGCCGCCATGTTGAGGAACGCGGTCTTGTCCACCACCTTGACCTTGCCCCACATGCCCTGATGCCCGATGCCGCAGAATTCCTGGCACGGCATGACATGGTCGCCCGGCGCCTTGAAGCGGATCGGCTGCACCGAGACATAGCCGGGCACCAGCATGGTGTTGATGTTGGTGCCCTCGATCAAAAGACCATGGACCACGTCGGCGCTGGTGGCGCGGAAATTGATCGGGGTTTCCGCCGGCACCACGACGCATTGCGGCGTGAACGAATATTGCTGCCCGATCGCGCGCACGGTGACCGATCCGTCAGCCTCGACCGCGCTGCCGAGATTGCTTTCGATGAACTCGCCGGACAGATGCAGCGTCTTCGGATCGGCGGTTTCGACATGGCCCTGCGGCATCGTCGCCTGATGGATGCCGATGAAGGTCGCCATGCCGACCAGCACGCCCACGATCACGATCGACAGCGTGGCCCAGCGCCGCTCGATGCGGGCTGCGACCGCTTCGCCGATGCCGTGATCCGTCTCCGCCGTCATGCTCACACGCTCCGCGGCAGGAACACGAACAAATAAAACGCAAACCACAACGCGATCACGATGGCGGTCGCGATACCGGCGACCGCAACGGCCCCGCCTGGGCCCGAACGGACGATGGCGTCGACGCGCTCGTCTTCAGAACCTAGCGTGGACGCCTGCGGCGGAGATGAATTGATCATGATGCGCCTCAGTTCAGCGTTGCCGCGCGGAGTTCGTTGGCCTGGCGCGCCGAAACCGGTTCGCCGCGATTGCCCCAGGAGGTCCGGATATAGGTCACGACGGCCGCGATCTCGTCGTCGGACAGCCGATGCGCGAAGGGCGGCATACCATACGGCATCGGATTTCCGGCGGTGCCCGGCGGGTAGCCGCCATTGAGCACCATCCGGATCGCGTTGACGGCGGAGACCATCTGGATCGACTGGTTGCCGGCGAGCGGCGGATAATGCGGCGGCATGCCGAGGCCCTCCACGCCGTGGCAGCTCGCGCATTCGCGGTCGTAGAGCGGCTTGCCGAGGCTCAGCAGCAGGCTGCTCTCGGCTGACGGCAGCGGCTTTGCCGGCTTCTCCGGCGAAGTCCCCTGCGCCAGGCCCTTCAGATAGACCGCCATCGCGCGGATGTCGTCGTCGTTGAGATATTGCAGGCTGTTGTAGACGACTTCGGCCATCGGCCCGTAAACCGCGCCGCGGGTCGAGACGCCTTTGCGGAGATAATCGGTGATCTCTTCGATGGTCCAGTCGCCGAGGCCGGCTTCCTTGTTCGACGTCAGCGACGGCGCGTACCAGTTCTGCATCGGAATCAATCCGCCCTCGAAGGCCTGCAATTCCGAACTGCCACCGAGCGCATTGATCGCGGTGTGGCACATGCCGCAATGGCCGAGGCCTTCGACGAGGTAGGCGCCCCTGTTCCAGTCCGCCGATTTGGTCGGATCAGGTTTGAATTCGCCTGCGTTGAAAAACAGCGTGCGCCAGCCGATGATCAGCGAGCGGTTGTTGAAGGGGAAGCGCAGATCGTGCGGACGGTTGATCTGCTTCACCGGCGGGATCGAGCGCAGGTAGGCGTAGATCGCGTCGCTGTCCTCGCGTGTGACCTTGGTGTAGGACGCAAACGGCATCGCCGGATAGACCAGCCCGCCATCCGGGAAGCGCCCGTTATGCATCATCTGGTAGAACTGGTCGGACGTCCAGGTACCGATGCCCGTTGCCGGGTCTGGCGTGATATTCGACGTGTAGATCGTGCCGAACGGCGTCATCATCGGCAGGCCACCGGCAAAGGTCTTGCCTTCGCGCGCGGTATGGCAGGCGATGCAGTCGCCGGCGCGGGCGAGGTATTCGCCCTTTTGCAACAGCGCTGCATCCTGCTGCGCTACCGCCGTGCCCGCACCGATCGCCAGATATGACGCGGCGAAGACGGGGAGCAGAGCTTTCAAGGTTCTCGGCATATGCACGATCTCCTCTCAGTTCGGCTCGCTGCCGCACGCGAGCGGCATCGGCAGGCTGCCCTGCTTGGCAAACGACGGGTCGGTCGGCGCGGGGCGCGACGACAGATAGGCGGCCACCGCCTTGACGTCGTCTTCGGTCAGCAGGCCGGCCACGATCTGCATGCAATCCGGCGCGAACGCGGTTCGGGTGCCGTACCGCCAGCCGCCGAGCTGGGCGCTGATGTAGCTGGCGCGCAGGCCGAGCAAACCCGGTATCGCAGGCTCCATGCCGCCGAGGCTTGGACCATGGCAACCCGAACATGGCGGCACGCCGCTTTTGGCGTCGCCCTCCTTCACCAGCGATTCGCCGCGCGCCAGAATTTCATTGCTGACGGTAGGAACGGCGGGCGGCGGAAACGGCGGCCGCAGCGAGGCAAAATGTTCGGCAATCTGCTTCAGATAAGCGTCAGGCAGAAACTCCAGCAGATAGTTCATCGGCGGGTATTTGCGCCGCCCATCCCGGAATGCCACGAGCTGGTTGTAGAGATAGCCCGCGGGCTTGCCGGCCAGCCGCGGGAAATACACGTCGCTGGTGCCCTCGCCTTCGGCGCCATGACACGACGCGCAGGCCAGCACGCGGGCGGCCATGGTATCGGGTGCGCGCTCGGGGGTCTGCGATCGTGCAGGCGCGAACGGCAGCGCGATCAAAGCGAGAAAGCCCGAAATTCCCTGGACGATTCGTAGAGAGCGTTGCGCCACCGTAACTGCCCCATCTCGACGACGAGATGGAATTTTTGCACATCGCGCAGATCGAGGCAATGAAGCTCCGCTGCCCGAGGCGGCGTCATTTCACGCTCCGACCAATTGAATCTATTTGCGGTAGGTTGTCGCGGGATCGAACAGGCGGTCGGCATCGACGAATGACAATCGTGTGTCGCCACCGGCACCGGTTACCGCGCGATAGAAGCAGGAATGCCGTCCGGTGTGGCAGGCAGCGCCGTGCTGTTCGACGCGAATCCAGATTGCGTCCTGATCGCAATCCATTCGCAGTTCGACCACGCGCTGGGTGTGTCCGGAGGTCTCGCCTTTGCGCCACAACGCGTTGCGCGAACGGCTGAAGTACCAGGCTTCACCGGTCGCAATGGTCTTGCGCAGCGCCTCGTCATTCATGTGCGCGACCATCAGCACGTCGCCGCTGGCGGCATCGGTGGCGACACAGGTCACCAGACCAGACGCATCGAATTTGGGCTGGAATGCCAGCCCTTCCTCGCGCTCGTTGATATCTGCAGGGGTAGACACGGGGGACGGTCCTCGCGAAATTCAGGCGAGGTTACCGGTTCGGTCCTCGCACCATGGACAGGAAGCGCGTCTGCTCCGCCGGATTGTCGCGGAACATGCCGGTAAAGCGGCTGGTGAACGTCGTCGCGCCGTGCTTGGCGACACCGCGCACCGACATACAGGTATGCTCCGCCTCGATCATGACCGCAACGCCGCGCGGCTTGAGAATTTCGTCGATCGCGGCCGCGATCTGCGCGGTGAGATGTTCCTGGGTCTGCAGGCGGCGGGCGAAGATATCGGTCAGCCGCGCGAGCTTGGACAATCCGACCACCCGTTCGACCGGCGTATAGGCGATATGCGCCCTGCCGTAGAACGGCATCATGTGATGCTCGCATTGCGAGGTGAACTCGATGTCGCGGATCAGGACAAAATCGTCGTAGCCGGCGGTTTCGCCAAAGGTGCGGTCGAGCACCTCGGCGGGGCACTGGTGATAGCCCTGATAGAGTTCGTCGAAGGCTTCGACCACCCGGCGCGGCGTATCCAAAAGACCCTCGCGATCGGTGTTCTCGCCGATATAGCTCAGCAGCGTCTGCACCGCCTGCTCGGCCTCGGCACGCGACGGGCGCGGCAGGTCGGCGCGGACGGCAGCGGCCAGGAATTCGGAAGGATCGAGTTCGGCCGGACGGGTTTCCGGCGCCTTGACATCGGCAGATTTGGCGTCGGAAGGCTTAACCTCAGGGCGGAGGGATTTGATCAATGCGTCCATGTCTTCTCCGTTCGACCGGTCGGTGAGACCGGAGTGTCACCGGGCAGACGGGGCGGATTTTGCCGCCGGGCGCCTGAGTCCGCTCATTTTAACACCGCCACCGCAGAATTGGCTTCCAATTGGGCCGCCGTGACGACATGGCCGGACTGTATTTCCGCCATTGCGGTCCATATATAGGACGGTGAAACCTTGCCGCCAAGGGCGCTTCTGCCCCGGGCCCGGGACCTCTGATCTCATGCTGAACGACATTTACAACAAGCGGATCATCGAACTGGCCGGCAATATCCCCCGATTGGGCCGCCTCCCCGACCCCGACGCCAGCGCCACCGCCCACTCCAAACTGTGCGGCTCGACCGTGAAGATCGACCTCAAGATGGACGGGCCCGTGGTCACCGACTTCGCCCATGACGTGAAGGCCTGTGCGCTCGGCCAAGCCTCCTCCTCGATCATGGCGAGCCAAATTGTCGGCTCGACCGCGAGCGAGCTGCGCGAATTGCGCGAGACCGTCCGCAAGATGCTGAAGGAAAACGGCGCTCCCCCGCAGGGCAAGTGGGCCGACATCGCGCTCCTCGAACCCGTGCGCGACTATAAGGCGCGGCACGCCTCGACCATGCTGACCTTCGACGCGGTGGTCGATGCCATCGGCCAGATCGAAGGCAAAGCCGAGCAGAAGGCCAAGCAGCCGGCCGCAGTGCAACAATAATAAGGTCGTCATGGCCGCGAAAGCGGCGTCCCGGGGCGCCGGGAATTCCTGACCAATCACATTCTTGATCAATCACAGTTCTGGATCAATCACGACCGACGCGGTGCACCGGATCATCCGCCTGCGCGGATGATGACAGCATCGGCGGAGGACGAAATCTATTTCTGCGGCAGCAGCCGGCGCCGCCACGGCGCCGCCGGTCGGAACCGCGGCTTCGGCAGTCTTGGTCGACTTCGCCGGTTGTGGCTGAGCGTCACCTTCCACCACGCTGCTGACGAAGCGATCCTGCGTCGGCTTGGCTTTCAGTTCGGCCACTGGTGTTGACGAATTGGGCGTTGACGAATTGTCACGCGGCAGCACGTCGGCAACCGCATCGGTCGTCGCGATATTGGTCAGCCGCAATTCTTCCCGCGACAACTCGTGCAAATCTTCCCACGGCGGAACGCTCAACGCCAGCGACAGCAAATCGCCGGCGCCGCCCATGTCGAAGGTGTATTTGGCAAGACGGCCGATGTCGCGCTCGACGATCATCAGGTCCTGCGCGGTGTAGCTTGCAGCCTTGGCGTCGTCGGCGCGATCGCCCATCCAGATCTGGTGCACCCGGATATGCGCCGCCTCCGGCACGTAGCGCGTCTTGCCTGACAACAGCAGGAACACGCACATCAACTCGCAATAGGCTTCCGGGATCACGCTGACGCGTTCGCCCTGCGGAGTTGCGTTCCGCACGGTGACGCCGACTGTCGTCAATGCACCGAGGCCGCGGAAGCGGCGGCCGAGCGCGATGGAATCATTGACCGAACCGCCGCTGGAATCCAGCACGATGGTCGCGCCGCCAAGCTGGCGTCCGCGCGCGAACTCATCGAACTCTCTCGGACTGTCTGACGTGACGATACCAACGGCCGAGACCCAGCCCTTGCAGTCGGGCTGGCATGCGACCCAGTTGAAATGCATCGGCAGTTTGCGTTCTTCGAGGGTAACGCCGGCCTGCGCCGAATTGCCCAGCGTCGTGATCGCGCCGGGCAAAGCGATACAAAGGGCGGTGGCGCCGAGGAGCGCCCAGCCGCGAGATTTCAGCGACCTTACAAACCTCAATTTGGTTCCTTCCCCAGCCCTGAAGACGACAAGCCTGAAGACGACAAGCCCTCAAGACGAGCAACGGCAACGGCCCCACCTCAACGCCACATGATTCTGTCATCGAAGCGTCGTCAAAACGGTAACCTTGCTGACTCGTGTCGTCCATAAGACCTTTGCTGCAGCGCCAATTGGGCGGTGCGATAATTGCCAAGTGTGGCGTAAATATCTGCAAGGACGGGTTCCGTGCTTGGGAACTCCCGCGAAACTACGTACATAGTCACGCATGTCGCCTGCAGATCATTCGTCACACAAGACGCCAAGCACAGATTGTGCCAGCACTATCCATCGCCTGCCGCGCAATGCCGGCCGCGCGCTGATCTGGCTCTATCGGCACACGCTGTCGCCGCTGGTCGGCTACAACTGCCGGCATCTGCCGACCTGTTCGGTCTATGGCGACGAGGCGATCGAGCGTTTCGGATTGTGGGGCGGCGGATGGATGACCTTGGCGCGGATATTACGCTGCCAGCCCTGGGGCACATCCGGTATCGACAACGTGCCGACGATCAGGCCTGCGGGCGCACGATGGTATCTGCCGTGGCGCTACGGGCGCTGGCGAGGCGTCAACGGCGCCTGAAAAATCTGCATTGCTGCTCCCCTGCATTGCTGCTCCTCGGGAACCCGAGTTCCCCACTCGCGTTGATTTGATGCTTCCGCAGGGAGGACACAAAGAATGCGCTGGAAAATCAGCCACCACGGTCACGATCCCCGTCAGATCGACCTGCTCGCCACGCTCGCGCTACTCGTCATCATCGCCATCATCGTCGCGGTCTGGCACCATTTCAGCGTCAGCTCCGGGCCTCAAAACACGACGGCCTTCATCGTGCCCAGCCAAAGCGTGCGATGGTGAAATGCGAGCCGCAGTTTCGATTCAACAGGAGCGGTCAGGATACTTAGCGCCAAAACCCGAAGATGCCGCCTCTGCCGAACGGCTGGATCGGCGCCGGCGGGCGAGGCTTTTTGGGACGCGGTGGCGGCGGCGGCGGCGGCGGTTCGGTCGATGACGTCGTCTCCGGGCTCGCCGAACCGTCGTCAGGCACCCGCACCGAGAGCAGCAAATTCGATTCATGCGGGCGCCAGCGATAGCCGATGCCGAAATCCATCGGCTGCGCCCGCCTGAACAGTTCGGCGTAAGACTGCTGATACGTTCCGGGGAACTTGTCGATCGGTCCGGCATAGTGTCCGAACGGAAAGAACCGCCATTTCCGCTGGCCGTAATACGCCAGCGGAATTCCGGAATCGTCCTGGATGATGGTGGCGCTGTTGGCGAGGATGAAGTCGCGCACCGTGCTGAAGTTGCCGGAGTGCAGCAGATAGGACGCGCTCTTGAGCAGGCTGTTGCCGGGCGCGAGCGTTGAGCAGAACTTCAGGAAGCCGCTCGCCCTCACACCGGAATTGGAGAGGTCGGTCGAAAAATAATACAGCGTCCTTTCGACGCCATCGCTGCCGGCGAAGATAATGCGCACGCCGCGCACCGCGCGCGGCCCGGGATTCTCGTTGCCGAAATACGCCGCGCCCTTGTCGTCCAGCGCAACCGGACTGACGTTGTGGATGGTCTTGCCCGAGCGAGCCAGGAACACATAGAGGATCGGCAAGGTGCCGCTGATCTGGCCTGCATGCAGATCGGTTTTCATCTGCTTGGTGATGAAGAAGCTGAAGCTCAGCACCGCCCCCAGCGAACGTTCGACATTGTAGAGCGCAGCCCCTACCCCGCCGCGCGGCAATTTCGTCAGATCAGGCACCGAACCCGGCGGCTCGAGCGCGCTCAGCACATAGGTCGTGGCCTTCGAGTAGAACGCATCCGCGTAGAGAAAATCCGGGCCGCTGAACATGTAGAACATGGTCGGCCGCGGCGCCGCCAGATTGGCATCCGACCAGGCGCGGATCTTCGCTATCTGGCGCGCGTCGAGCTGCGCGAAGGCCGTATCGAAGAATTTGGCGTGCCGTTGCCAGGCGGGATCGTTGGTCAATGACCTCAGCGGCGAGTCCGCCGACGGCATCATCCCTGCAAGAAATTTCGCGGTGTCATCGGCCGTCACCGTGTCGGCGGCGCGCCCGGGGGCCGCGGCCAGGAACAATATGGCGAAAGCAAGCGAGGCAACTCGGGGGAACCAAATTATCTTCATTCGCGACCCGGCATTGCCGTCGCGGGGCCATCTGCCCGCTTGCGGAAAACGGCGTAAATCAGAAGACCTGAAATCATGATCAAAATGCCAAGGGCTGACTGCAGCGGCCGCTCGGTCAAAAGATAATACATCATGAAGCCGGTCACGAGCAGGAAAACCACAGGCGTCGCCGGGTATCCCCAGGCGCGATACGGCCGCTTCAACTCCGGCTGCGTGATGCGCAACTTGATCACGCCGAGCACGGTGAAGAACGAACAGAACAACAGCGCAAACTGGATGAAATCGAGCACCGCCTCGAAACTGCGCGTCAACAGCATCAGGCTCGCCACCGTCAGCTGAAACAGGATGGCGGTGGCCGGCGCGCCGTCCGTCGATCGCCGCGCGAACGGACGCAGCACCGGAATGTCCTCGCCCATCGTCATCATGACGCGCGGACCGATCCACATCATCGCGCTGATCGAAGAGATCAACCCGAAACAGATCATCCCGCCGACGATGCGGCCGCCGAATTCGCCGAAGATGTAACTGCCGGAGATGCGGGCGACGTCGAGTTGTCCGGCGAGCTTGTCGATCGGCGCGGTGTGCAGGAACACCGCGTTCAGCGCGACATAGAGCACGAGCACGATCAGCGTCCCCGCCAACATCGCGCGCGGCACGTTGCGCTCCGGCAGCCGCACCTCGCCGATGATATAGGTCGCGGCGTTCCAGCCCGAGAACGAATACATCACGAAGACCAGGCTGATCGCGAACGGTGCGCTGACGATATGGGAGAAGTCGGCGGACGACGGCGCAAACGACACCGGCTGCGGCGTGCCGATCACAAATCCGCTGATCAGGAAGGCCGTGATCAGCAGCACCTTCAGGACGGTCGCGATCAACTGAAAACTGCTGGAATGCTTGACGCCGGTGAGCTGCACCAGCGACACCAGCCAGACCACACCGACGGCGAGCGCCAGCGGCGGCGCACTCGGGATGACTGATTTGCCGTACTCGCCGAAGGCCATCGCGGCGAGCGCGACCGGCGCCGAGAAACCTACGGTCGCCGACACCCAGCCCGCCACGAAACCGAAGGCCGGATGGTAGGCCCGGCCGAGGAAATTGTATTCGCCGCTCGAGCGCGGAAACATTGCGCCGAGCTCGCCATAGGAAAACACCCCGCACAGCGCGACGATGCCGCCGACGGTCCATAGCAACAGGATCGAAAACCCCGAGGGGATATCCTTGACCTGAAAGCCAAGGCTCGTGAAGACGCCAACGCCGATCATGTCGGCGACCACGATCGCGATCGCGACCAGGACCGAAACGGTCGAGCCGCCGCCGGGGAGCGGGCCGCGCCATGCCGCGCTGCCCGTTTCTGTTGCCGCCATGTCGGACCGTACCTTCAGCCGCCGCACGCCTGAACCGCCCATGGTGCAGGCTGGCGGTGTCCAATTCAAGGAGCGTTAACAATGGCTTAAATTGGACAACGAAATTGGTGTGATGATACCTTCCCTGCCAACTGTCGCCCTCGGCGCCACTACCGCATTGCGAAAACATCGTGACGCCTCCCACAATCGCGACACGATTTCATGGTCTTGTTGGGGTTCCGGATGGGGAGTTTTTCCGGAAGCTTAACGTCGCCTAAACGCGTGCGCGCATACGCCGGTCAACGGTGGATCTTGGGGCAATAGGTGGATGGTCGGAGCCAATCCGAAATTCCAGATACATGATTGCGCGGACCGGGCGATGTCTCCCGGCATGCAGCCACGTCTCCAACGTCTTCGTTTCCAATCCCTTCGTGTCCCGCCCCTTCGCTGGCGCTGGGTCGTCGTTGCTTCGCTGTTCGTGCCGCTGTCCTTTGTTCTGGTTCAATGCGGCAAGGCGCCCAGTGCCGGAATGCTGGCGGCGAACGCGCAAAACGCCAGTGACAGTTTCGAGGATCGCTTCCCGAAGCCCGCCTTCAACGATCGTTTCCCGACCGCCAGCGAAAGCCTGATCCAGCGCCAGGTCGCCCTCGCCCCGCCGCCGCGCACGGTACGGACCGAACCGGTCAGGGTCGCATCGCTAACGCCTACGCTGAACCTTCCGCGTCAGACCGAGCGTGAGGAACTGACTACGCTGGTCAGCATGAAATCCTCCGCCTTCCCCTATTTCGGCAACAATCCGCGCTCCGACGCGCCGTTTCTCAATATCAGCAAGGGCGACCGCAAGGGCCATCGCAGCAATGGCCGGGTCTACTGGCAGGATGAGACCTACAGCGACAACCGCGTGCTGGTGCATGTCCCCGAGACGTTCGATGCCCGCAAGCCCGGCGTGATCGTGGTGTTCTTCCACGGCAATGGCGCGACGCTGGAACGCGACGTTCGCGACCGGCAATTGGTGCCGCAGCAGATTTCGGATTCAGGCGTGAACGCGGTGCTGCTCGCGCCCCAGTTCGCCGTCAACGCGGCCGATTCCAGCGCCGGAAAATTCTGGCAACCCGGCGGTTTCAAACGCTTCATCGATGAATCCGCTGGCCATCTCGCCCGCCTCTACGGCGATCCGAATACGGCCCAGGCATTCGCCAACATGCCGATCGTGATCGTCGGCTATAGCGGCGGGTTCCTGCCGACAGCGTGGAGCCTCGAGGTCGGCGGCATCCCCAACCGCGTCCGCGGCGTGTTCCTGCTCGACGCCGTCTATGGCGAGTTGGACAAGTTCGCGTCCTGGATCGAGAACAACCGCTCCGGTTTCTTCGTCAGTTCCTATACCCGCTACACCAAACGGCGTGACAGGGAACTGATCGATATGCTCCGCAACAAGGGCATCACCGTCACCGAGAACATGGACGGGCCGTTGCGGCCCGGCAGCGTCGTGTTCGTGCAGACGCCCAATGGCGTGACCCATCGCGATTATGTCACGCAGGCCTGGACGGAACATCCGGTCAAGGAAGTGCTGGTCAAAATGGCGGCTTCGCCTTCGCTGACGAGAATCGCCAGCGCGCCGCCTTCTGCAAACCGCTAAACGGCGCGCGTTAGCTCTGGATTCTTGTTTTGACGTGACGCGGCTTGGTCAGGATGACCAGGGTCAGCGCCAGCGCGACAAACGCCGCCGCGACATAACCCGTGGCGTACAGGAGATCGCGCGCATACAGATAGCCGCCGATCGCGGAACCGACGGCCTGCCCGACATAGAGGACCGAAGTGTTGAGCGATACCGATGCGGATGCCAGCGAGGGCGCCGCACCGACCAGCCGTACCTGCTGCATCGAATTGGTGGATGCAAATCCAAGCCCCCAGATTCCGACCGCGCCGGCCATCAACGGATAGATGCCGGCGCTGAGCGCCCAGCCGGTCACGCCTGCCAGCAACAACACCGTGAACAGGACCGACGTATTCCAGGCACCCCAGGAATCGACAATGCGGGTTGCGATCGCGATGCCGATGAAACCGCACACGCCGTAGCAGGCAAACACCAGGGAGATGGCATCCGGACCAGCGCCCGTCAGTTTCGTCAGCAGCGGCCCCATGAAAGTGAACACCACGAACTGGCCGGACATCTGCAGCGTCGTGATCGAGAGCAACAGAACGATCATGCGGTTGCGGCCGAGATCGGTCCAGGTCTTGAGATCGACCGGCGCCGCCATCAAGCCGCGCGGCAGACGCCACAACAGCAGCAGGAAACTCACGCAGCCCAACATGCCGATGCTGCCATAGACCGCGCGCCAGCCGTAGCGGCTGGCGATAAACGTAATCAGCGGCAAACCGATCGCGGCCGCCAGCGACCAGCCCAGAAAGACGTAGGCGATGGTCGAGCCGCGCCTTTGCACGGGCACGATCAGGGCGGCGGTTCCCGCTGCCTGCGGCGTATAGAGCACGCCAACCGCCAGCATGATCACACGAATGATCAGCAGGCTGGCATAATCAGGCGCGAAAGCGGAGGCGGCATTGGTCAGCGCCATCGCCGCCAGCGTCGTACGTGAGCAAGGTGCGGCGCTCGATCCGGCTGGTCAACCATGCCGTGACCGGCGAGCCGACGCACAGCATGATTGCACCGAAGGTGATCAGAAGGCCCGCGGTGCGGACGCTGACGTCGAGGCCTGCGGATAATTCAACGAGCATGCCTGCCGGCGCCAGCACGGAGCAGCCGGTAACGATATTTCCGAGCATCAATGCAGTGGGAGCGAAGCGGCGGGCGGCGCGGGGCATTTCCATGCACGCGCATGTAGGTCTTGCGCGCGCGGAAGGAAAGAGCGCGCGGCGCGTTAATTCGCGGCGCTGTCGCCCACATCGGTCGCTTGCAGCGGCTTGTCGGTCGTTTGCAGTGGCTTGGCATTTTTCGCCGGCGGACAGATCGCAAGCAGGCGGTCGAGCGCGGCTGCCAACCCTTCGTTGAAAGCTTTTGCGTCGGTGAAATCGAACTGCGCCGCTATAAAGCTCATGGCATCAAGTCCATGCAACGGCACCATGTGGATGCGGGCTTCCCGGGGATCAATCCGGCGTCGATTTTCTTGATATTGCCCGATTGCAAGGCTCGAATCCCCTGCTATACCGCTGCTTCCCGCTTACCTGCGCTCGTTCGCAGGAGTGAGCACAAGGAGAGACAGATGCCTGACCAAAATACACCTGCATCGGGATTCCAATATGGCCTTGCGAATTTGAAACCGGCCGAACCCCAGGTGAAAATCACCCTTACCTTCCCCGACGGCGCAAAGCGCGAATACCCCAAGGACATCACCGGGCTCGAACTGGCCAAGGGCATCTCGCCATCGCTGGCCAAGCGCACGGTGGCGATGGCGCTGGACGGCGTGGTCGCCGATCTCAACGATCCGATCTCGCACGATGCGAAAATCGAACTGATCAACCGCGACGATCCCCGCGCGCTGGAACTGATCCGGCATGACGCGGCGCACGTGCTCGCCGAAGCCGTGCAGTCGCTGTGGCCGGGCACGCAGGTGACGATCGGCCCTGTGATCGAGAACGGCTTTTACTACGACTTCTTCCGCAACGAGCCATTCACGCCCGAGGACTTCGCCGCCATCGAAAAGAAGATGCGCGAGATCATCGCGCGCGACAAACCGTTCACCAAAGAGGTGTGGTCGCGCGAGAAGACAAAGCAGGTGTTCCGCGACAAGGGCGAGGCCTTCAAGGTCGAACTGGTCGACGCCATCCCCGGCGACGAGCCGATCAAGATCTATTTCCAGGGCGACTGGTTCGATCTGTGCCGCGGCCCGCATATGAGTTCGACCGGCAAGGTCGGCAATGCGTTCAAGCTGATGAAGGTGGCGGGCGCCTATTGGCGCGGCGATTCCAACAATCCGATGCTGACGCGCATCTACGGCACGGCGTTTGCGAAGCAGGAAGAGCTCGACGCGTATCTGAAGCAGATCGAGGAAGCCGAGAAGCGCGACCATCGCAAGCTGGGCCGCGAGCTCGATCTGTTCCACTTCCAGGAGGAAGGCCCGGGCGTCGTGTTCTGGCACCCGAAGGGCTGGACCATCTTCCAGGCGCTGATCGCCTATATGCGCCGGCGGCTGACCGGCGATTACAGCGAGGTCAACGCGCCGCAGATCCTCGACAAGGTTTTGTGGGAAACTTCCGGCCATTGGGACTGGTACCGCGAGAACATGTTCGCGGCGCAATCGGCCGGCGACGAGGCCGAGGACAAGCGCTGGTTCGCGCTGAAGCCGATGAACTGCCCGGGCCACGTGCAGATCTTCAAGCATGGGCTGAAGAGCTACCGCGACCTGCCGTTGCGTTTGGCCGAATTCGGCGTGGTGCATCGCTATGAGCCGTCGGGCGCGATGCACGGGCTGATGCGCGTGCGCGGCTTTACGCAAGACGATGCGCATGTGTTCTGCACGGAAGCGCAGCTTGCCGACGAGTGCCTGAAGATCAACGACCTGATCCTGTCGACCTATGCGGATTTCGGCTTCGAGGGCGAACTCACGGTCAAGCTTTCGACGCGGCCGGAGAAACGCGTCGGCACCGACGAGATGTGGGATCACGCCGAGCGCGTGATGGCGACCGTGCTGTCGGAGATCGCGGCGAAGAGCCACAATCAAAGCATCAAGACCGAGATCAATCCCGGCGAAGGCGCGTTCTACGGGCCGAAGTTCGAATATGTGCTGCGCGACGCCATCGGCCGCGACTGGCAATGCGGCACGACGCAGGTCGACTTCAATTTGCCGGAACGCTTCGGCGCGTTCTACATCGATGCCGATGGCTCCAAGAAAACGCCGGTCATGGTGCATCGCGCGATCTGCGGCTCGATGGAACGCTTCATCGGCATTCTGATCGAGCACTTTGCCGGCAACTTCCCGCTCTGGCTGGCGCCGGTGCAGGCCGTCGTCACCACGATCACCTCCGAGGGCGACGAGTACGCCAAGGTGGTTGCCGCCGCCGCGCGGCGCGCGGGCCTGCGCGTCGAGATCGATTTGCGCAACGAGAAGATCAACTACAAGGTCCGCGAGCACTCGCTGGCAAAGATTCCGGCGCTGCTGGTGGTCGGCAAGAAGGAAGCCGAAACCCATTCGGTCTCCATCCGCCGGCTCGGCAGTGAGGGACAAAAGGTGATGCCGACCGATGAGGCGCTGGCCGCGCTGGTCGAGGAAGCAATGCCGCCGGACGTGAAGCGGGCGCGGCTGGAAGCCTGATCGATTCACAATCGATCTAAATTGCGATCTAAACTGGCTTCCGTCCGGCTCATGCTGCTCTTATCTGGTGGCCTGACCATTTGCGATGAAAGAACCGCCCGTGCCTGACGCCCTCGAACTCCTGAAGACCCGCCGCTCGATGAAGCCGCGCGAGATGAGCGGCCCCGGCCCCTCGCCTGCCGAACTCGATACCATCCTGACCATCGGCGCCCGGGTGCCCGACCACGGCAAGCTGGCGCCATGGCGCTTCATCGTATTCGAAGGCGACGCCCGCGCCCGCGCCGGCGACGTCATCGCAAAAGTGTTCGCGCGGAAAAATCCGGGCGCCACTGTCGCCGAAATCGAGATCGAGAAGCGGCGGCTCATGGATGCGCCGCTGGTGATCGGCGTGGTCAGTTTCACCAGGCCGCATCCGAAGGTGCCGGCCTGGGAACAGGAATTGTCGGCCGGCGCGAGCGCGATGAACATCGTCACCGCGGCGACCGCGCTCGGCTACGGCGCCTGCTGGCTGACCGGCTGGTTCGCGTTCGACCGCGACGTGCTCGACGGGCTCGGATTGAAGGCGGACGAAAAGCTCGCCGGCTTCATCCATATCGGCACGCCGTCGAAGCCCAGCGAAGATCGCCCGCGCCCGGCGCTGTCGGATATCGTGACGCGGTTCTGACGCGTCTTACGCCGCCTTCGACGCGCGCGCGAGCCGAACTCGGACAGCAGCGCCTGCGATCTCGGCCGCAGGCCTCGCCGCGCTGAACAGAAAGCCCTGCACCTCGTTGCAGCCTTCGGCGCGCAGCCAGTCGAGCTGGTCGACGGTCTCCACGCCTTCGGCGGTCGTGGTGATGTTGAGGCTGCGGCCAAGGCCGGAGATCGCCCGCACGATCGCCACACAGTCGGCGCGCTGGGCCAGATCCTTCACGAACGAGCGGTCGATCTTGATCTTGTCGAACGGAAAGCTTCGCAGATAGCTCAGGCTGGAATAGCCGGTGCCGAAATCGTCCATCGAGATGCTGACGCCGAGTTCGCGCAGCTGATGCAGGATCGCGAGATTGGCCTCGGTCTCGGCAAGGAAAACCGATTCGGTAATTTCAAGCTCGAGCCGCCGCGGCGACAATCCGGAATGCGCCAGCGCCGAAATCACCGCCTGAACCAGGTTACGGCTGCGGAACTGCACCGGCGACAGATTGACGGCGACCTTGACGTCCGCGGGCCATTTCGACCGCCTCGGAGCAGGCCTCGCGCAGCACCCACTCGCCGAGCGAGACGATCAGCCCGATGTCCTCGGCGACCGGGATGAACTCGGCCGGCGAGATCATGCCCTTGTCCGGATGCCGCCAGCGCAGCAGCAATTCGAAGCCGCTGATCCGGTCGGCGGCGATATCCACCAGCGGCTGATAGTGCAGCTCGAATTCGCCATTGGCAAAGGCGCGCCGCAGATCGCGCTCCATGTCGCGGCGCTTTTGCGCCTGCCGGTCCATCTCCCGCTCGAAGAAACGATGAACGCCGCCGCCGTCGGACTTCGCCCGATAGAGCGCCATGTCGGCGTTGCGCATCAGTTCCTCGCAGTTCGTGCCGTCGCCGGGCGACAGCGCGATGCCGATGCTGGCGCCGATCACGACCTCGATGCCGTCGATGTCGTAGCGGGCGCTCAACACCCTGATCAGCCGGTCGGCAAAATCGCTCGCCTCGTTCGGCGAGACATCGGAAGCCAGCACGATCGCGAATTCGTCGCCGCCGAGCCGGGCGACGAGATTGTCGCCGCGAACCTCGCGACCTCAGCCGCTCGGCCACCTGCTTCAACAGGCGGTCGCCGATCGGATGGCCGAACGAATCGTTGACGTTCTTGAACAGGTCGAGATCGACGCACAGCACCGCGACGCGCTTGCTGCCGGGCTGGCTCCGCTCCAGCGCCTGGCGCAGGCGATCCTGGATAGAAATCGCGGTTCGGCAGATTGGTCAGGCCGTCATGATGGGCCATATGGGCGATCCGGGCCTCCGCCTTGCGGCGCTCGGTGATGTCGACCACGGCCACCAGATAGCCGTCGCGGCCGTCGAAGGCGACCCGCCGTCCGAAGGTCAGCACATGGATTTCGCTGCCGTCGGCCTTGAGATGCCGCCAGTCGCGGCTCGGAATTGATAGACGTCGCCGATCTGCTGCAGCGCCTGGCTGTGGGTTGCCCATTCGTCTTCCGGCCAGATCTGGCGCAGCTGCATGCGCAGAAAGGTTTCGCGGCTATAGCCGTAATGCTGCACGGCCGCGTCGTTGACGCTGAGGAACTCGCGTCGTCTCGGCATCGAACACCCACATCGGCATCGGATTGTTGTCGAACAACAGGCGGAACGAGACTTCGCTGTCGCTTGAGCGCCGTGACGTCCGAAATCGTCAGCGAGAGCATGTCGCCGAACGCGGTCACGCCCAGCCTCAGACTGCGATCGTCGCTGTCGATCTCGAACTGGTCGCCACTGCCGCTGCGCGACGATGTCGCGCAACCGCTCGATCACATCCGGCGCGCACAGCAGGTTGCCGCCTGCGCTGAGCCGGCGCCACAACAGCTCGGTCGACGGCTGCTTGAGCAGCCGCGAGGCGCCCTCATTGAGATGGACGATCTGGAAATCGAACGGCTGGCCGGCGGCATCGCGGATCGCCGCCAGCGACACCACACCTTCGTCGGTGGCGGAGAAGATCGTATCCAGCAGATTGTACTGGGCGTCGCGCTCGTTGACATAGATGCCGATCAGCGTGCCGCCCCAGCGCGACGAGGTCGGCAGCGCCAGCACGTCGTAGGTCCGCACCAGGCCGTCGCGCACGCAATGCGCCGACGCCAGATAGGGACGGCCGTTCGCGAAGCGCATTGGCCGCGGCTTCGCCGAGCGCGGTCGCGCAATCCGGCGGCAGCGCGCTCAACGGAATGTCCCAGCGGTCGTCGTTCAGCCATTGCTGAACATAGCGGCCGGTGTGCGATACTTCGAGCGCGCCGTCATTGTCCCTGAGCAGCACGATATGATCGGCGAGCCGGCCGAGGCTGCCGAGCATGACGTCTTCATAGCGCGGCAGGCTTTCGCCCGGACGCAAGGCGGCCTGCCATTTGCGCTGCAGGACCGGAACATCGTCGAACATTTCGGTATTGACTTTTCCGGACGATTTCTTGCGTTCGGCCGCAATCATGACCTTCCCCGCTACGCAAACGTTCGACCGCGCGGCATCCAATGCAGGCGGGCTTAAGGCTGTGTAAAAATTGCGGCGAGCGGTACGCCGATCCGGCGATTATGACAGTTTTAAGTCGCGCGATGGTTAGTGCGCGTTAGAGACCATGACAGTCGCTGTGATACGCTGCGAATGCGACGTGTCTAGCGCGCGACGACCTCGACTTCGCCGTCGACGCCGTTGACGACGTTGAAGGGCCGCTCGAACACCTTGCCTTCGTTCTTGGCGATGGCGCGGTATTCGCCTTCGGACAATACGACGCGCGGGAACGCGCCGATCAATTCCTTGATGACGTCGCCGCCCGGCGTGATCACCGACCATGCGGTGTTCGCCAGCGCCTCGCCGCCCTTGTCGCTGACGAGCTTGAGCGTGATGACGGCGGCGCGATGGGTGACGATCACGTCGGTCAGCTTGCCGGCCTGCACGCGGATGTCGGAGCGCACCACGGAATTGGCGTCGCCGTAGTTGGAGATGATGTAGTAGGTGCCCTCCGGCAGCAACGCGACGTCGCCGGCGGCGACGTTGGGTAACAGCGAGGCGCGCTCGGCGGCTTCGAACTGGCTGCCCTTGTAGATCGCGAACGAAATCTGGTTCGGCGGAATCTTGCTGGTGCCGACGCGGCCTTCGATGCGCAGGCCGCCGGCCGGCAGCACGAAGAATTCGCGATCGGTCTCCGCCTTCAGGCTCACCGTCCGCACCGCACTGACGAGGCCAAGCGCGACGTGAACGACATAACTGCCCGGCGGCAGCACGATGTTCGGGGTCGCGCCGCGTTCCTCGCGGATCAGCTTGAACGTGCCGGTATCGTCAGGCTTGTCCGCGAATACCCGCCACACCAGGCCGCTGTTGATGACCGGCAGATCCTTGCCGTAGCGCGCCGTCAGCGACAGCACCGCCTGACCGGCGGTCGCGGCGCCCGGCGGCGGCACCACCGGCGGGACTGTCGCAATCGATGGCTGCACGATGGTTGGCTGCGTCAACGGCGCGGGCAGGCTCGGAACCGAGCCCGGTCCCGAGGGCGGCGCCAGATTCATCGCCGGACCCGAGGGCCCGTCCGGAATCGACGCCCGGCGGCACCGGTGGCGGGCGGTCCGAGAACATCTGCGCGGAGACGGATGCCGGGATGAAACAAGACAGCACCAAGGCAAGCACAAGCCCCGGGAAAAGCCGCCCGGCCCGCCCGTGTCCACCGATAGCGTTACCCCACCAAATCATGAGCATGCTTTTCACTGAAAACGCGGCAAATTCAAGCCTCTGAAGCGATTCCGGGCGTGGCCGCCGGGCGGAACCCGCACAAAGAGCCGACGTTGATCCAGCGGTCGCGGTCCAGTCACAATCCCTGCCTGGGCCGCTTTGGCCGGTCATAAACCATGCAACGAACTAAGCATACGAATGCATACCAAAGATCTATGTCCGATTCTGGCGGCGTTGCATCGCAGCGAATATGTTGGGCTCGGCAGGAGAGTGTGCGGTGTTGGATAACTGGATGGGCCGCGGCCAAAAGGGCTCCGACGGCCATGACAAGGTAGGACTCGGCAGCATCCGGCGGCCGGTGATCGGGCTGGCGCTGGGTGGCGGCGCCGCGCGCGGATTTGCCCATATCGGCATCGTCCGGACACTGGTGGCGCACGGCATCATTCCCAATGTGGTGGTGGGGACATCGATCGGCGCCGTGGTCGGCGGCGCCTACGCTGCCGGCCATCTCGATACGCTGGAGGAATGGGCGCGCAGCCTGCAGCCGCGAAATATCCTCTCCTATCTCGATATCCGCCTGAACGGCTCCGGCCTGATCGGCGGCGCCAAGCTGGCCGCCCAGCTCGAGGCGGCGATGGGCCAGATCCTGATCGAGGACCTGCCGGTGAAATTTGCGACCGTTGCGACCGAAGTGCGCACCGGCCACGAGATCTGGCTGACGCATGGCCGCATGGTCGACGCCATGCGCGCCTCCTATGCCTTGCCCGGGATATTCTCGCCGGTGCTGGTCGGCGACCGCTGGCTGGTCGACGGCGCGCTGGTCAATCCGGTGCCGGTGTCGGCGGCACGCGCCTTCGGCGCGGAGATCGTCATCGCGGCCAATCTCTCCAGCGACGTCTTTGCCCATTCCACGACGATCTATTCCCACGGCCCGTCGGCCGAACTTTCGGTGTCGGTCACGCCGGAGGCGGTGCCCGAAGCGGAGCCGCCGAAGCGCGGCTTCGGCAAATTCTTCTCCATCGAGCGCACCATGAAGCGCGAGTTCTTCGGCAGCGCCGGACGGCCCGGCATCTCCACCGTCATGGTCGACGCCTTCAACATCATGCAGGACCGCATCACCCGCGCGCGGTTGGCCGGCGATCCGCCCGATTTGCTGATCTCGCCCCGCGTCGGGCAGATTGGCTGGTTCGATTTTCACCGCGCCGACGATCTGATCGCGCACGGCGTACGCGCCGCCGAGCGCGCGATCGAACTCGATCCAGGAAGCAATCCACATTCTGGCGCCATCGGCAGGCGATGCGGATACGGACGCCGACAAGAATCCCTGACCTATTCGATCACCTGGTCGGCACGGGCCGGTAACGTTGCTGCAGGTAATGTGCTCAAGACGCCGACAGGTGGCGCGCGACAGGTGACTACGACACTTGTCAGGCACCCCGGCGAACTCAGGCTGTCTTGATGTAGTCGCGCAGCGCTTCCTGTTCGGCTTCATATTCGTGGACGCGGCGCTTGACGATGTCGCCGATCGAAATCAGGCCCACCACCTTGCCATCCTCGACCACCGGCAAATGCCTGAACTTGCCGAGCGTCATCATTTCCATGATGCCGCTGACCGTGTCGGACTGCCTGCAACTCACGACCTTGCGCGTCATGACGGCGCTGACGGGCTCTTCGAGCACCCTGGCGCCGCGCTCGCCGAGCACGCGCACGATGTCGCGCTCCGAGAGGATGCCTTCGAGGCGTCCCTGGCTCATGACCAGCACGGCGCCGATCTTGCGCTCGCCCAGCATCTTGACCGCGGCCGCGAGCTTGGCGTCCGGCTCGACGCTTAGTATCTGATGGCCTTTGGAATCGAGAATTGCACGTACCGTCATTGTCGTCTCCCTGAATCCGTTCGCGCCTTCTTAGAGGGCCCGACTTGTTCGCGAGTCTTCAATCAACAGTTCCACGCCGGCTTGTGTTTCGGGCGCGACAAGCATCGCGGCCGTTATGCACGGAAGCCAGCTTTATGTTGCATCACAATTTGCAGCAATGATGGATGAAATCGCGCTGCACCGCAAGCGGCGATCAGGCGTGGCCCGGCTCGTCCGGCGAAGACGCATCTGCAGCATGCGGCGTCGCCCGCGGCACCGGATCGAACAGCGAGAACAGCATCAACCCGGCGAGAAACCCGCCGATATGCGCCTGCCATGCCACGCTCGCGCCATCGGCGCCGATCGCAATCGATCCAACGCCAAAAATGATGTTGACGCCGAACCAGACCGCGAGGAACCCCAGCACACGCGCATTGCGTAAAGCGCTTGCAAGCGACAGCGCCGGAACCTTTGCCGCGGCATCGGCATCGCCCCGGTTGAACGAGAGAAAACTTCCCTTCACGAAGGCAAAACGAATGGCGGCCGCCATGGTGCCGGACACCGACGCCGAGGCGCCGATCATCGGCGCGATCGCATGCTCATGGGTGAGAAGATGCGCCAATGCGCCGGCCGCCGCCGTCACCGCCATGAACAGGAAAAACCTGACAGCGCCGAACCGGCGCGCCAGCGCGCTGCCGAACGGCAACAGCCACAGCACGTTGAACCCGATATGGCTGAGATTGGCGTGCAGCAGCGAATAGGTGACGAAGGTCCAGACCTTGGCGCCGGCGCCGCCGGCATAGGGGATGGCGAGCAGCGTCTCATCGTAACGCTGCGGAATGAAACCAAAGACCTCGACTGTCCAGTTTTCGAGTTCCGGCGGCAGCAGCACCCGCAAATGAATGATTGCGATCAACGCTATATAGGCGGTCAACGCGGCCGGCAGCGTCAGGATCGGCTCCCGCGGGGTGTCCGGCGGCAGGACCGGATGGGATTCGGGCTGGGATTCCAAGGGGTCCAAGACCTTCAAGACCTTAAGGGACGGCTTTCGGGGTGTCGGCTCAGATAGGCGGCTTTGCCCGCACTGTGCAAGTGCACAAACGGCAAAAGGGAGGGCTCTGAGAAAGCCCTCCCTCATCGTTTGCGATCTTTTCGCGCGCCTTAGGAGACGGGATGCATCCCCACCCCTCCCCGCGCGATGACCAAACTGTTTGACGCCACCTGTGTACCGACCGCGCCGGTAGTCGAGATAAGCCGGCGTGGCCTGATGCGTTCCACTCTACCCACGCCGTACCGCAATCGCCAACCGCATAGTTAATTTAACGTTAACAACGCAAAGCCGCCGCCGGAGCGGCCAAATCGCGTCCTCGGCATGGACGCTGCAAAGCCCGTCCTGCACAACGAACAAGGGAACGCGCGTGCACAAAAGCGGGACAGATGTGTCCCGCCGAGGCAGGCGCGGGGCAAGGTCTTAGAATGAAACATCCGTCGAGCCGCGAATTCTTCGCATATTGGGACGCCAAGCGCGGCGATGCACGCGCGCCGGACCGTAGCGAGATCGAGCCGGGCGCCGTGCGCGAACTGCTCGGCGATATCTTCGTGCTGTCCTACGACAATGACGCCGGCTACCCGTTTCGCGTGGCCGGGACGCGCGTTTGCGCCCTGCTCGGCCGCGACCTGAAGGATGCCAGCTTCTCCGCGCTATTTGCACGGGACAGCCGCCGCGAAATCGAGGACGTCATCACCTACGTCGCCGAGGAAATGCTGCCCGCCATCGCCGGCATCACCGCGACCGGACAAGACGGCGCGATCGCGCATCTGGAATTGCTGCTATTGCCGTTCAACAACCGCGCCCATGCGCCGATCAGCCTGACCGGACTGCTGGCGCCGTTCGAAGGCGATCCCGGCACCCTCAGCGATTTCACGCTGACGTCGTGGCGTTACCTGCACCGGCCGGAAAAACTCGTTCCCCGCGCGTTGCGCAAGCTCGCCATCGCGCGCGGTTTCATGGTGTATGAGGGGCTGCGCTGACCTTCGGCCCGCGGGTTGCAGGTTTAACGAGGGCGACGTGGGCCTGCGCCGGCGACACCAGGTCAGCGCGACAACAAATTGGTCTTTGCCAGATCGAGAACCTCGTCGCCCCTGCCGCTCATGACCGCGCGAAGCACCCACAGGCTGAAACCCTTGATCTGCTCGGCAGTGATCGTCGGCGGCATAGATAGTTCCTGCGTCGCCGTCACGACGTCGAGCACCGCGGGACCCTCGTGCGACAGCACGCTCCGGATCGCATCTGGCAGCTCTCCCGGATCCTCGACGCGCACCGCGTGGATTCCCATGGCACGGGCCATCGCGGCGAAATCCGGATTCTGCAGATCGACGCCGGTCTCGATGAAGCCCGCGGCTTTCATTTCCAGCGCCACGAAACCAAGGACGCCGTTGTTGAAGATCACCACCTTCACCGGCAGTTTCATCTGCGTCAGCGTGATCAGATCCCCCATCAGCATGGCAAATCCGCCATCGCCGGACAGCGAAACGACCTGCCGTCCCTTCTGTGCCGCCTGCGCTCCGATGGCATGGGCCATGGCATTGGCCATCGAGCCATGGACCCAGGCCCCGACGAGACGCCGGCGTCCATTCATGACGAGATAACGCGCAGCCCAGATCGTGGGGGTGCCGACGTCGGCCGTGAAGACGGCGTCATCCGAAGCTTGTTCGCTCAGCAGCCGCGCAAGATACTGCGGATGGATCGGTCTTTGGCCGGGGGTACCCCGGGCAAGGTCGTCGAGCCCAGCACGGGCTTTCCTGTAATGGGTCAAGCTGGCGTCGAGATGTTTTCTATCGGTCTTTGCCGTAAGCTTCGGCAGCAACGCGCCGATCGTGGCACCGATGTCGCCGACGACGCCGAGACTGAGTTTGCAGCGGCGGCCCAGATTCTCGGGCCGGATGTCGACCTGCGCAATCCTGGCGTCGGCGGCAAAAACTGCTTGTACGGAAAATCAGTCCCGAGCATGAGCAGCACATCGCACGCATGCATCGCCGCGTAGCCGGACGAGAAGCCGATAAATCCGGTCATACCGACATCGTAGGGATTATCGAACTCGACATGCTCCTTGCCTCCGAGCGCATGCACGATCGGGCTCTTGAGGGTTTCGGCAAGCTGCATGAGCCCGTCATGAGCGCCGGCGCAGCCGCGGCCGCAGAACAGCGTGACGCGTTTGGCGCCGTTGAGGAGTTCGGCCAATGCCGTCAGCTCCGGCTCGGCGGGCCGAACAATGGGCGCGGCAGGCAGCAACCCGGCATTCGGCGAGATGCCACGCTTGGGCGCGGCTCGCAGCGCGACGTCGCCGGGGATAACGAGGACGGCCACCCCTTGCCGCCCCACTGCGGCACGAATGGCGTTTTCCAGAACGTAAGGCAGCTGCGCCGTATCGGAAACCAGTTCGCAATAGTGGCTGCATTCCCGAAACAATTCCTGCGGGTGGGTCTCCTGAAAATAGCCACCACCGATTTCGCCGGATGGAATCTGGGCGGCGATCGCCAGCACGGGCGTACGGCTACGGTGGGCATCGAACAGGCCATTGATCAGATGGAGGTTGCCCGGGCCGCAAGAACCTGCACATACCGCAAGCTGGCCGGTGATCTGCGCATCACCCGCCGCGGCAAAGGCGGCCACCTCTTCGTGCCGAACGTGAATCCAGTCGATCGTCTTGCGTTTGCGCAACGCGTCCGTCAGGCCATTCAGGCTGTCACCGACCACGCCGAAGACGCGTCTCACGCCTGCCTGCACCAACGTTTCCGCGATGAGGTCGGCGACATTTTCGATCGGCATGGCTGGTTGCCCTTTCAACGCCTCGAAAATCTAATTCGGACCGGCTGCCCCGGGCCGATCATGATGTTTCGCGCCCTGAGACTGCGCAAGTCTGCATCTCGCTACGCAAGCCTGCATCCCGATCACACCTTTGTGCGACCTGGTTGCCGCAAACACGCGCTCGGATTGGCGAGCACCGGGAATGGATGTCGCCGAAATAGCGCACTGAAAAATAATCGCTTTTCCGTTGCTTGACCGAAGCCGGCCCGTCCCCGGATACTGCCCCAATTTGGACGTGAGCCATGTTTGAGATCGGTATTTTTTTCGTTATTTTTCTGGCGGTATCCTATTGGGCGGTCCTCTGGACGATGGGCCGCCGCGAGGATGTTTTGCACGGCGAGTTCGTTGAACACGACGCGCGGTCCGACGAGCCGGCGCAATCCGCGATCCCCGCCGCGATCCCCAAGCCGCCCGCTCGACGCATTTTCCTCGATCGACCGGTCTTTCCCGAGCGACCGGTCTTTCCCAAGCCGCCTGAGCGACCTGTCCGGGCCGCCGTTCCGGATCAACCGGCGTTTCGACCGGAACGGCTGGAGTCGCTGCTGAAGGCGATCAAGCAAGACCTCAATCAACTCGTGCGGAAGTAGCCGGGCTTACGGGCCTGCCCTTCAATCGTTGCCGATCACATCGCCAAACAGCTCCCACGTCTCGCCGTTGAAGCGCTGCAGCCGCATGGCTTCGATCGGGAAATAATCGGTCGGCGACGTCTTCAGCCTGACGCCCGGCAACAGCATCGGCAAGACGATGTCGAGATTGGCCGCCTGTTTCATGATGTTTTCATGGGTCAGATCGTCGCCGCATTGCTTGATCACCTGCACCGTCGCTTCGGCCACGACGTAGCCATAGACGATGAGCTGATCCTGGATGTTGCCGTCGGGAAAATACTTCTTCATGAAGGCCGCCCAGTCCTGCACGTCCTTGTCGTTCTGCCACTGCGGATCGTTGGGATCCTTCAGCGAGTAGGACGAGATGATCCCCTTGGAATATTCAAAGCCCGCCGGCTTCAGCACCGATGACACCGACGTCGATGTCGCCGCGAGGAAGAACATGTCGGGCTTCCATCCGATCTCGCCGATCTTGCGGATCGCCTGCGCCGCCTGTTTCGGGATCGCGTGCATGAACAACACGTCGGCGCCGGAGGATTTCAGCTTGACGATCTGGCTGTCGATGGTCGGGTCGGTCGGCTCATAGGTCGCCTCCGAGATGACCATCTTCTTGACGTTGTCCGGACCCAGCCCCTTCTTGAATCCGTTGCCGTAATCCTTGCCGGCGTCGTCGTTCTGATAGAACAGCGCGATCTTGGCGTCCGGCTTGTTCTTCAGCACGTATTTTGCGTAGACCGCGGTCTCGGCCTGATAGGAAGCCTGGAACCCGATGGTGAAGGGGAAATGCTCGTGGTCGCCCCACAGCGTAGCGCCGGCGCCGACGAAGAGTTGCGGCACCTTCTTGTCGTTCAGATATTTCCGGACGCTGAGGCCCGTCGGCGTGCCCAGCGGATTGAGGATCGCGGCGACTTCATCCTGCTCCACCAGCTTTCGTGTCTGCTCGACCGTTTTGGCCGGGCTGTATGCATCGTCGATGCTGATCAGATTGATCTTGCGCCCGTTAATGCCGCCCTGGTCGTTGATCATCTTGAAATAGGCGAGCTGCGCCTTGGCGATGACGCTGTAGGCCGAGGCCGGCCCGCTATAGGGCGAGGTCTGGCCGAGCTTGATTTCGGTGTCGGTTACGCCCACGCCGTATTTCTTGTCGGCCGCTGTGGCCGCCGTTGCTGCCGAAATGATCGCTGCTGCGAAGATGATTTTGTATTTCACGAATTCGCCTCCCTTGTTTTTGTTGTTAGACCGGTTGAGCACGCCCCTTCGTCATTCCACCAGTTCCGGCCATGGCACGATGGTGGACTTCACCGTCTTCATCGCCATCGCATCGGCGACCGCCTTGCCGATCCCTTCTTCTGAAAACGGATAGATCGTCTGCATGTCGAGCCAGGGATATTTGTTGCGCGTGCGGTAGAGCATGTCGACGCCGAGCGGCAGGTCGTTGCCGGTGAACCCCCAGGAGCCGAGCACGTTGAGGTCCTTGGTGCAGATGCGATGCCATGACGTGTTGATCGAACCGGCGTCGGTGAATTGGCCCATCTCGACATAGGTGCCGCCGTCGCGCAGCATCTCCATGCCTTCGGGACCGGCGCTCGGATGGCCCGAGCAATCCATGACGAGATCGGCGCCGAAGCCACCGACAATATCGCGCACCGCCTTGATGCGCTCTTCCGGCGTCTTGAGTTGATCGATATCGACGGTCGCCTCCGCGCCGAATTTTCGCGCGAGCGCCAGCCGCGGCGTCTCCGGCGCGCCGACACAGATCACCCTGCCCGCGCCCATTTCCTGTGCGGCCGCGACCGCCAGAATGCCGATCGGACCGGAGCCTTGAATCACGACCGTATCGCCCCAGGTAAATCCGCCCGCGCGGGTGGCGCGGTTGAAGGCGCGAATGCAGGAGGTCAGCGGCTCCGACAACGCGCCGAGCCGCAGCGACATGTCGTCGGGCAGCTTGTAGATCTTGGTGCCCGGCAGTTCCTCGAGATCGACATAGACATATTCGGCCCAGCCGCCCCACAGATGCGGCGCCTTGTCGAAGCCGAGATAGCGGCCATAATAGACCGGCGTCAGGCACTTGTTGGCGCTTTGGGGATAATGGATGCAGTAATAGCACTTGCCGCACGGCATCAGCGGCGGGATCATGACCTTGGATCCCACCGTGAGCGGCTTGCTCATGAAGTCTTCCTTGAATTCCGAACCGACCTCGACCAGCACGCCGCCGATCTCGTGACCGAGCGTGAACGGCCACGGCAGCGGCTTCGGCCAGTGCCCTTTGAGGATATGCAGATCGGTGCCGCACACGCCGCAGGCGCCGACCTTGATCAGCGCGCCCTTCTTCGGGATTTTCGGCCACGGCACGGTGCGGATGACCGGCTGTGCGCCCGGTCCGTCATAGGTGCATACGCAAATCTGTTCCATGAGATTTCCTGCCCTTGTTCTTGTTTTTGTTCGCTTCGATCTGTTCAAGCACGGCGCAAACCTTAAGTGAACCGGCGGGCGATGCCAAACCGGCGTGTCACCGGCCCGTGCCCCCTCGCCGCGCCGATGGCCACACTTCATGCGACCATTGATAACACATCGTTAACCCTGTCAGCCGTAGGGTCAGGAGGCACCGAAAGGGCGGTTGCGGGTGGCGAAGATGTCGTTTGCGCAAAAGAAATCATCCAGTGTCCCGGCTGCCCAGGAGCGACGGCGCTTCCAACGGGTGAAGGTTCATCTGCTCGGCCGCTACATGCTGCCGGACCGGCGCGAATTCCCTTGCCAGATCATCAATATGTCGCCGGGTGGATTGGCCCTGCTGGCGCCCGGGATCGGCAATGTCGGCGATCGCGTGATCGCCTATCTCGATCATATCGGCCGGGTCGAGGGCAAGATCACCCGCATCATCGACAACGGTTTTGCGATGACGGTCGGCGCGACCGCGCGCAAGCGCGACAAGCTCGCCGCCCAGCTCACCTGGCTCGCCAACCGCGACATTCTCAATCTGCCGGAAGACCGCCGCCACGACCGCATCGTGCCGCGCAACCCGATCGCACTGCTCACGCTCGAGGACGGCAGCAAGATGACCTGCCGGATCATCGACCTCTCGATGTCGGGTGCAGCGATCGCCGCGGAGAACCGCCCGCCGCTGAAATCGCTGGTCATGCTCGGCAAGGTCCAGTCGCGCGTGGTGCGAAACCTCGAGGAAGGTTTCGCGCTCGAATTCGTCCACGAGCAGGACGCCGAGACGCTCGAAGACGCGGTTACCTCAAGGTAGCCTCCCCCGCGCTCACTCCCCTTTCTTTGCCGGCTTCGACAAATATTCCTGCGACTGCGCCTCGCTTTTCAGCGGCGTGACTTTGTCGGGATCGATCCGCACCATCAGATAGTCGATGTGGTCCTCGATCTTCGTGAACCAGTGACCGGTGCCGGCCGGGATGACGACGACATCACCGGTCTTGATCTCATAGGCGATGCCGTCCCGCACATCGGAACCGTTATTCCCGGGGCCGTTGAATTCGACGACGGTGCGCATGGTCGCGGGCCGCCGCTGCCGGTTGACGATATCGGGGCCGAGCACCAGCGTCGCCGCACCCGACAGCACATGATAGACTTCGCTGATCTGATCGTGTTCGGCGACTGAATCCGGCGCCGGCTTCTCCAGCCTGCCGCGATGCACGATGCCGATGCCGATATTGGCCTTGCCGATATCGATATCCCGCACTTGCTGGTCGAGCAGTTTTTCGGCGAGCGCCTTCTTCTGATAGTTCTCGAGTTCGCCCAGGGGAATGTAGGTGCCGGGGCACATCGGGCAGGTCGGCTGCGGGTCGGTGGGATTGATCTTCATTTGCGCCTGAGCCGGAGCCGGACCCGCCAGCATGACGCCCAGCAGCGCCGCAAAACCCCAAATGAACCGATTCATGACGACCTCCCTGTTTTTCCCGCATGGATGCACGCCCCGGCCGGCTTTGCCAAGCACGCTGTTTCCAACCCAAATTGCCAGACAACGAAGACAGCGTTACCGCGCCGTAAACCGCTAGCGCCGGCGGATCCGCGTTTTTACGGGGTGCAAATGCGCCATTCGCGCCGCCGAAGCCGTTTTTGCGCCAGCAGAAGGCAGTTAACGCCGCGCGCTTTTGCGGCAACATCGCCCGATGCCGCAGCATCCGGTGCGTTAATGCGTAAAATTTGAATCAATTGCAGTCATTTCAAATTTTAGTCGAATTATATTCAAGTATAGATCGAATTATCCGCTGTTTTTACTTGTATTCACGACAAATGTACTTGTCCTACTTAGCGGCGGCGCAAAACCTTTATGCGAAATGTGGTCCCAACAAGAAACGGGGGCCACAATGTTGTTCAGGGGACAGGGAAAGGGACTGGCGGTCATCGCTATCCTTTTGGGGACGAGCGTCTCGGCGAAAGCCGGCGACGTCGTCTATGCCAGCCTAGGCGACACCACGCGTTCGCCGATCGGCTGGGTCGAATTCTGCGCCGAGAATCCCGGCGACTGCCGTGGCGGCGCGACGCAGCCGCGCGACATCGTGATGTCGCAGACGGCATGGCGAGATTTGCTGCGGGTCAACAAGTGGGTCAACGAAACCGTCAAGCCGATCACCGACATGGATCATTGGGGTGTGGTCGAGAAATGGTCGTTGCCGACGGACGGTTACGGTGACTGCGAGGACTATGTCCTCTTGAAGCGCAAGATGCTGATCGATGCCGGATGGCCGCGCGAAGCGCTGCTGATCACGGTGGTGCGCGACAAGAAGGGCGAAGGCCACGCGGTGCTGACCGTGAAGACCGACAAGGGCGAATACATTCTCGACAATCAGAACGAGAACGTCGTCGCCTGGACCGAGACCGGCTACCGCTTCGTCAAGCGTCAGTCGCAAAGCGACCAGAACGTCTGGGTCTCGCTCGGTGACAACCGTCCGGCGGTATCCACCGCGAGCTCGCAGAACCGCTAACGACAACAGGAATTTAGGAACCCGCGACCCGGTCACATCCCCACCCCTCCCCGTCCCAGACCGGTTCGCGCGCGGCCAGCCTTCCCCCAAAGGCTGGCCGCAACTTTTTGTAACTCCAACTTTTTGTGTGAGCATGATCTTCCCGGAAAACCGGCACCCATTTTTCCGGAACATGATCTAGTGTGAGATGATGGTTTGTTTCCGGGAGAACAAATCTTGGCTCGCGACGAGATCGACGCCATCCGCGCCTTGTTGGGCTCGAAGCCGCGGCCGGTCGGCTGGGCGGAGCGGCGGCAGCGCCTCGACGAAGTCGGATCGACCTGGCCGGTGGCGGCCGATGTGAAATGTGACGCCGTCGATTGCGATGGCGTGCCCGGCGAATGGTCGCTCGTACCCGGGAGCTCTCAGTCGCATGTGCTGCTGTATTTTCACGGCGGCGGCTATTGCTCCGGCTCGATTGCGAGCCACCGCCGGCTGGTGACGGAAGCCGGACGCGCGGCGCGCGTGCGCACGCTTGCCATCGATTACCGGCGCGCGCCCGAGCATCCCTACCCGGCGGCCCACGAAGACGCGCTCGCGGCGTGGCGTTTCCTGCGCAAGCAAGGCATCCCTGCGGAAAACATCGCCGTCGGCGGCGACAGCGCCGGCGGCAATCTCACGCTCGGGTTGATCCAACGGCTGCGCGCGGCCGGCGAGGCCTTGCCGGCCTGTGCCTGGCTGGTCTCGCCCTGGACCGATCTCACCATGTCCGGCGCCACGCTGGCGACCAAGGAGACCGTCGATCCGCTGATCCACAAAGCCTATCTGTTGGAACTCGCGGACGCCTATGCGCCCAAATCGATCGACCGCAAGGATCCCCTGATCTCGCCGCTGTTCGCCGACCTCTCCGGTTTTCCGCCCATGCTGATTCAGGTCGGGTCGGCGGAGACGCTCCTGGCGGACGCCACGCGCCTTGCTGCCGCAGCCGGGTCCGCCGACATCGACGTCACGCTGGAAATCTGGCCGCACATGATCCACGCGTGGCCGCTCTGGAATGCGAAGCTCCAGGACGGACGCCGCGCGCTGGCAAAGGCAGGGCAATTTATCCGCGCTCATACGCCGCAGCCACCGTAGAGCGTGTGGCCTGGCGCGGGAGCCGCGAAAGGCCGTTTTCGACCAAAAACCGGGATTCAGCGGGTGTTTTGCCTGGAATCCCGTGCCGGGCGGGCAAATCCAGGGTTTTAGCCCTGCCCGGCCTGTGGTAATCGGGAACATTGCATAACGTCCGGATTTTGGAGTCGCATGATCGAACTCGCCCCCCGGAATTCCGACCCCGTCGCACGCATCGGCGGACAGCCCATCGCGATCGCCGCCGTAGCCTTCGTCATCGTCGTCATGGGAATAGGCTCGATCGCGCTATGGCGCGCCTATACCGGCAATGCGCCCGAAACGGATCGCGTCGTCCAGACAAGGCAATTGCAGGCCCGCGCCGCGCAAGCGTCCGAGCAACTGGTCGAAAAGACCAAGGGCCTGGAAGCGACCCAGCAGGAATCGATCGACCAGCTGCAAGTGGTGCAGGATCAATTAGTGACCGTGCGCCGGCTGCTCGCCTCGCAGCAGACCGACACCAAAAAGCTCTCCGAACAGGTGGGCGGGCTGACCGAGGCGATCGACGGGCTGCGGCAGTCATTTGCGAGCGCGCGTGCTTCCGAGCCGGACACCCAGCCTGCCGTCCGCAGGTCGGCGAGGGCAAAGCCACACGGGGTCAGGAGCGCGCACCGCAAACGCGGCAAATCGCAGGGCTAGCGGACCGGTATCCACCCCGCATCAAGTGCGGAGGCAGGGCTTTCGCTCGAAAACGCTATGGCTACCAGAAGCGGCTACCGGAAGGATCCTGCCCGGTCGGATTGCCGGTATTCCCGCACGGTCTCCACGCCCTTCGGGTTGGTGGCCTTAACGCGTCAACTTTCCGTTGACCAGCCCGTCCGCGTTGGGATTTTTCGTCCAGCGAGACAAAATGCGCCCTCCCGTCGATTTTCCCGGCAGAGTGTGAACTGCTTCACATTTCCGTATAGGATTTCCGGGCAAGATGCCGTTACCGGATGGCGTGAGCCGATTTCAATGTCCGGGGCTGGCAAGGTCGTTGACGGTATATTACGTCGACGGCCTTGTTTTTTGTGCCCCATGAACTGTGACCCGGCGGCAAAGGCCGGCCGAAACTCAATTCGGCCGGATACCCTTTGATCGGCGGATACTTTTTGATCGCAGAGACTTCAGCCGCACACCTGCACCGGCCGAAGGCGCCAGCCGTAAGCGGTAAGCACCCGCTGCCGAACGATGTAGCAGCCACTGTCGCCGTAATAGTCGTCGTAGCCGTAGCCGGCCGCATACGGGTAACCGTAGTCATAGTCGTCATAGTAGCCATACGATCCATACAGACCGTAGCCTACGCCAACACCGATCGCGGCCGCCGCAATCGGGAATCGCCGATGGTTGAATCCGACGTGCCGAAACCCGGGACGGAAGCCGCCGCGGAAACTGTTGACGGCGAAGGTGCCGCCGCGAAATCCGGCCGCAGGAAGTGCTGCCGAACGGAAACCGCCGCCTCCGATCGCGGCGGCCGGAAACCGCCGCCTCCGATCGCCGCGGCGCGGAAGCCGCCGCCACCCACTCCAATTCCGCCAGCGCGGAAGCCGCCGCCGAAGCCGCCGCCGCGGAAACCGCCACCGCCGAAGCCACCGCCATGAAAACCGCCACCGCCAAAGCCGCCGCGGGCCGAGGCCGCGTCCGGCGCCAGCAAGGAAGCAGATGCGATCGCAAACAAGGCGATCATCGTTTTGCGTAACATCACAAATCCCTCCATGATCTCGAGCGTTGATAGACGTGACGCCTTCGGCGCCAAATCCTTGTAAATCCCGCAACAAATGTAAGGCCGGTTGGCCATGATCGCGCGGCCTTCATTTCTGTCACTTCTGCGCGACCGGTCGCCGCGCGAAAATCGAGATCAGCAGCCGCGGCAAATGCCCTTCAGCTTGCGATCGATCGTTTTGTTTTCTGCATTGATCGCGGCATCGGTGCTCTCTTGCGGCCTCGTCGCCGCCGTTCCCGTCCCCAGCGATCCCGCCGAACCGGTTGTCACGCCGGATCCGGAATTCACGCCCGCGCCGGAGGATTGTGCGGTGCCGGCGCTGTTGGTGCCGGGTGCTGGCGCACTATTGCTGCCGGCGGACGGTCCGCCGGCGCTCTGTGCCAGCAACGTAACCGGTGATATCAAGAGGGCGATTGCCACGATCGCCGCCGCAGATGCCCGGGTCATCGAGACCTCCTTTATTGGTCAACGACGGCGTTTCGCACTTGTTCCGGAACGATTTCCATCGGCGCGCATTGGATAAGCGTCCGCCACGATGCCGGGAGACGATGACGCTTGCGTAAATTGATCGCCTTCGACGACGACACGTTCGACAAGCTGACACAGCTTGGCCGCGACCGGATGGCGACAATTCAGGAACTGGCCGACGAGGCTTTTGCGGACGTGCTCAAAAAGCACGGCATCCCGATCGACCTCAAGGATGCGTTGCGCAAGAGCGCCGCGATCTCCAGCACGGCGGCGCCGAGAAAAACCACGGCGACCCGGAAGACAAAATCGAAAACCCGGAAGACGACGTCATGACCACCGACCCCGATCCGTTCGAACAAGGCCAGCGCGCTGCGCGCGAGAACATTCCGGCCGAGGGCAATCCCTATCAGGACGGCAGCGAACAACATGCGCTTTGGGCCGCCGGCCACGAGCAAGTCGCCGGCGCGATCGAGGCTGACGAGTCCGAGGACAAATAAGCTCGGGACAAATAAGCGCGCTTCAGCCGATCTTCTTCAGGCCGTTTTTGAATCGCGGCCCGTTGATGGCGTAGAATTTCGCGGCACTTCCCATCGCCGTCACCTGCTCGGGCGACAGGGTGCGGATCACGCGCGCCGGCGAGCCGATGATCAGGGAATGTTCGGGGTATTCCTTGCCCTCGGTGATGACCGATCCCGCGCCGACGATACTGCCGCGGCCGATCCGCGCGCCATTCATGACGATCGAACCCATCCCGACGAGGGCGCCGTCTTCCAGCGTACAGCCGTGCAGGATGACGTTGTGACCGACGGTGCAGTTCTTGCCGATCGTGAGCGGAAAGCCGCGGTCGGTGTGGCAGGTCGAATTGTCCTGCACGTTGGAGCCTTCGCCGATCTCGATCCACTCATTGTCGCCGCGCAATACCGCGCCGAACCAGACGCTCGCGGAATTCTTGAGGCGCACTCTTGCCGATGACGGTTGCGGTATCCGCGATGAAATAGTTTCCGTCCGCGGGGAGGTCAGGTCCCTGCCCGTCGAGTTCGTAGATCGCCATAACGATAAGTCTCCGTTCGCGAAGACCTTGGCATAGCCGCTGGCGCGGGATCAAGCGAGGGTGGAGAGAGGAAGAGGGAGATCAGACGTAGGGCAAGGTCAAGCGAGGGGAACAAGCTCAGGCGAGCAATCCTGCGGCACGCAGCGTCATCAGGAAAAACGTACCGGACATGAGGCTCCAGAACCCTGCGAGCACGGTCGCCATCATCACGAATTCGAAGCGGCGGCGCTCGATCTTCGCGCCACGTAGCGTGTTGCGCATGATGATGAAGGGTGCCGCGAAAACCAGGAACGGAACCGCGGCAAAGGTCCTCGGCGCCACGCCTTCCCCGAGCAGCCCGAAGCCTGCCGGGCGCTCCGCCATCGCCTGGTAGCCACTGGCCAATGCACCGGCGAACGCGAAGCCGATGCAAAGCGAAAACAGGGAATTCAACGCATCGGGCGACATGGAACACTTCCCGCAAACTCAGCAAACCGCGGTTTGCTTTCGCAAAATTGGCGGCCGGCCGCCACAGTATCCTTAAGGAAAGGTTAACAGCCGGCGGCCGCGATCTTGTTTGCGCATGGCTCGCCGCGCTTCCGGTCCAGTGAGATCATGCGGAAATCCGGCGGCGCATGGCATATTCACCGATGATTCGCCGTTAGCCTCGAACCCTCCGATGCCTCGTTCATGACCTTGCTTTCGACGGCCCAGCACCTCGCCCGCGACACGCGCAAGGACCCGCGGTCGCATTTGGTACTGATCATGGCCGCGGCTGCGGTCGCGGCCGGCGCCATCGCGCTCGTCGCCTATTTGCTGTGGCCGACCTGGGGAAACGATCCCTCGCGCGGTCCGTCGCGGTTGCCGGTGAGCGTCGGCGCGACGCTCTTCAACGTGCCGACATCGGCCATCCGCATGCAGATCCAGCGCCATTCCGGGCCGCAGGAGCGCGTCGATCTCAACTTCAGCTTTCCTTCGCTTGAGGCGCCCGAAGCGCCGAGGCACGTCAGCGCGGATACGGTCGAGGAAAAGGTACAGCCGATCGACCGGATATTCCTATCGATCGCGGCCCACCACGACACGCTGGCGCCCGACACGCGCGTCCGCACCATCTATCCGCGCTATCTCGAACAGGCCACAACGCCGGTCGACGACAGATTGTCGATGCGCACGTTTCGTGACGGCTCACCCTACGCCAACGAAGACTTGTTCCTTGCCAGCGGCCCCAGCCTCAACGCGCGCTGCACGCGTGACGGCGCAACGCCAGGCATGTGCCTGAGCGAGCGCCGTGTCGACGGGGCTGATCTGACGTTCCGATTTCCGCGCAGCTGGCTCGTGCAATGGCGCGATGTCGCCAACGCGATGGACCGTTTGACGGTGCAATTGCAAGGACCAAAGGGATAAAGGACCGCCAAAAGGATAAAGGACCGAAGGGATAAGCGGCTAACCCTGGTCGGCCAAATCCTCCTCGAGGATCGCCATCTGAAACTGGAACGAGCGATCGTCGTCTTCATCATCGACGAACAGGACGCCGATGAACTCCTCACCGATATAAACCTCGGCGGAGTCATCCTTTTTCGGCCGCGGCACGACGCGAATCCTGGGATTGCCGAACACGCGCTTGAGATAGGCGTCGAGCTTCCTGACTTCCTGAACGTCCACGGGTGGTCTCCAATCGGATCTAAGGTTTTCCGGGAGGTTTTTAGGACGAGACGGAGCAGACCGCCAGCCGTAATCTTCACAAAGATCGACCGGAGAACGCGTGTAAAATCAAAGGCTGCGTAAAATCAAAGCCCATGCAAAGTCAAAGCCCATGCAAAGTCAAAGCCCGATTGCGTTGAGCATCTGGTCCATGGTGCGCGACGGCTCGGCGCAACCGGCCTCGCCGACGATCTTGGCGGGAACACCCGCCACCGTGACATTGTGCGGCACGGGCTTGACCACGACCGAACCCGCCGCGATGCGCGCGCAATGGCCGATCTCGATATTGCCGAGAATCTTTGCGCCCGCCCCGATCAGCACGCCGTGGCGGATCTTGGGATGGCGGTCCTCGTTCTCCTTGCCGGTGCCGCCCAACGTGACGCCGTGCAGGATCGAGACGTCGTCGTCGATCACCGCCGTCTCACCGCAGACGAAACCGGTGGCGTGGTCGAGGAAGATACCGCGGCCGATAACAGCGGCGGGATTGATGTCGGTCTGGAACACCGCCGAAGACCGGCTCTGCAGATAATAGGCAAAATCCTTGCGGCCCTTCTTGTAGAGCCAGTGCGCCAGCCGATGGGTCTGAAGCGCATGGAAACCCTTGAAATAGAGCAAGGGATCGATGAAGCGCGAGGTTGCGGGATCGCGGTCATAGACCGCGACCAGATCGGCGCGGAAGGCATTGCCCAAATCGGGTTCGTCGCGCAGCGCCTCGTCATAGGTCTGGCGGATCAGGTCGCCCGACAGCGCCGAATGATCGAGCCGCTCGGCCAGGCGATGGATCACCGAATCTTCCAGGCGCTCGTGATGCAGCACGGTCGAGTAGATGAAGGATGCCAGTTCAGGCTCGCGGCGAACGATATCTTCCGCCTCGTTCCGGACGCGATCCCAGATCGGATCGAGCGCTGCCAGTTTCGAACCCTGCGGATTGACCTGATGCACTGCCATAGCTTGCTCTCGCAATTGCTTGTTTCGTTGATGTTATAGCACGGCGGACGGACCACTGTCCCGGGTAGGCCTCGGCAAAGTAAACCGCTTCCGAACGCCCAGGTTCAGTTCTTGGTTCAGTCAAGGTGGTCGGGATTTTCCGGAAATCAAGCCGGGCGGCGTCCCGACTATTGGTGAATTTCGCTATTGGTGAATTTCGGCCTCCCCGCCGTTCCCGGCATGCTGGCCAAAACGGGGGGAAGCCACATCAATACGCAGATTTTGCGCGCGCGCATCGCCGACTCACGCTCGGTCTGGATCGCCGCCATCGCCATCCCCTTGATGTTGCTCGCTCCCGCCCTGTGGAACGGTTATCCGCTGCTCCAGTGGGATACCGGCGGCTATCTGGCACGGTGGTATGAAGGTTACCTCGTGCCCAGCCGCTCCACCGTATTCGGGCTCTATCTCCACTACGGCGAGGATTTGGGTTTCTGGATCAATCTTGGCATCCAGGCGCTGGCGACGCTGTGGATCCTGCTCGCCGGCGTTGCTCGGCAATGGCTTTGTTTGCGCGGTCATCTCGGGCCCGCACGATCGCTACGGCGCGCGCTTGGCCTGGGTTGCGACGACGGTGGTGTTGATTGCGGCGGCGAAGCATTTCGCCGGCGACGCGCGGCGTTCATTTTCGCCGTGACAAAAAGTCGATGACGCCGGCCTTGTAGACCTTGTCGCCCACCGCGCGCATGTGATCGCGGTTGGGAATGTCGAGTACCAGGGAACGCGGAATGATTTCTCCGAGCGCATGCGCCGAGCCCGCGATCTCATCCGCCGTGCCGACGGCGATCAGCACGGGCACGTCGATCCCGGCGGCTTCCTCTTGCGTCATCAAACGCCGCGAGCCACGCAGGCAGGCCGCGAGCGCCCGGCGGTCCGAGCGCGTCTGGTCGGCAAACGCGCGAAAAGTTCGCCCCACGGGATCGGTAACGTCCTCCAGCGACGGCGCCTCCAGCGCCAGCGCCACGTTCTCACCGGGCCCGCCGCCTTCGATCAACCCGATCCCGATGCCGCCGAGGATGGCCGATCGCAACCGCTGCGGCTGTTCGCCCGCCAGCACAGCCGCCATGCGCGATCCCAGCGAATAGCCCATGATATCGGCGCGCGCGATCTGTAGATGGTCCATCAGCGCAATGACGTCGCCGGCCATGATCGCGATCTCGTACTGCGCGGCGTCGTAGAGCTTGCCGGAATCGCCATGGCCGCGATTGTCGAGCGCAATCACGCGGCGGCCGTCCTTCTTCAGTTCGGAAACCCAGGTCGGATAGACCCAGTTGACGTTCTTGCTGGAGGCAAAACCGTGCACGAGAATAATCGGGTCGCCCTCGCCCTCGTCGAGATAGGCAATTTCGACAGCGCCGTTGTGAAAACTCGGCATCATCAATTCCATTTTTGAGGATTTCAAGGATTGGCGATCAGGCAATGACCGCAAGCTTAGCCGTGCGAGCGCGCGCCCGCCAGAGCCGCGTCCGGCTGCGCCGACGCAGCCGCCGCCAGCTTTCTCAAGCGCCGTGCTTTCTTGCGGCGCAGCCAGGCCATGGTGGTGCGCTCGGCTGCTGCCTTGATCGACGACAGGAAACCGAACAGCGCCAGCAGCGCGCCGAACACCCACATCGTCAGATTGAACGCGCCGGCCGCCAGCAGCAAGGCGCCGCGCCCAAGCAGTTTCAGAATCGCGCGCGTCTGGCCGGCCTTGGATTCCGCAAGCCGCGCCGCGCGCGCCACGTCCTTCGGGCTTTCGGCGATACGCAGCGTATCGAGCGCGCCGCGCATGCCGGCCTTTTCCCCGACACGTCCGACATCCTTGGCAAGCCGCACCAGCGCGCCGGCCTTCTCGGCACGGAATGCCGCCTTGATCGCGCCGACGGTCTCGCCTGGCCGCAATACCGAGCCGGAGGCGACCGCCTGCTGCAGGACCGGCGCATCGACGATTTCGCGCGCCGAACGGCCGGCCCATTGCGTCAGCCCTTCGCCGAGCCGCCCGACCTTGCGCGCATCCTTGACCATGCTGAGACCGGCGCGCAGCGGCACCGCGCCGCCGACCGATACATATGTCGCCGCCGTTACCGCAAGGCCAGCGGTCGCAAGGCCGAGCACCAAATGGTCGGTATCCTCGCCCATTGCCAGATGTTTGCCTTCGCGCACCACGTCGCGAATATCGCCGAACACAAAGAGGTCGCCGGCTACCGTGCCCGACAGGCTCGCGACATCGTCGGCGCTGCCGGTGACGAGACCGGTGGCAAAGCGTTTTGCAAAATGCGACGTCGAATTTTCATCGGCCACGGCATCGCTGACGCGTTTCGACAGATCGTCGCCGACAGCGATGTTCTTGTCTTGCGCGAGTTCGACAAAGCTGTTCGCGAGATCGGCATCATTGGCGGCGAGCGCCGCCTCGATATTGTCGGCGATCAGCGCCGGGTTATTCCGCAGAGCAGAATTGAGTCTGACATCCGCGAGTTGCGCGGGCTCATCCTGCGCCGCCAGGATGGCGCCGGCGTCGCGGGCATGCGGCCACAGCGCTATGCCTGCAGCGACGCTCACCGCAATACCTGCCAATGCCGAACCGAACCGCACCCACCTCATCCCGAAACGCCCAATGTTTCTCCCCGCCCCACATGGGTATGCCGCTTTTAAGACACAACGGCCCCGACGAAAGAAGGGCTTCTCTGGGACGACAAGATTGTGTCGAATTTGCATGAGCAAATGAGCGGCGGAAACTTGCAAGAAATCTGGGCTCTAGGAATCAACTGAACCCGTCAGTATGGTGCGCGGCATTTCGAACGGCCGCGTCGCGTCGATTGCGTCCGTCCGTCATTGCCATTCAAGGTGAATAAGATGTCCGACCATGTCGTCCCGCACTTCCACAACGATGCTGGCGTCTCGGTGATCGAGATCGGCTCGCAGGAATTCATGTGCGTGGGCGCCAACCCGCCGTTCGACCATCCGCACGTCTTCCTCGATCTCGGCAACGACAACGAGATCATCTGCCCGTACTGCTCGACGCTGTACCGCTTTGCCGCCGACCTCGCCGCCGGCGAAGCGCGGCCGCCCGAATGCGTCCTGAAAGACAAGGTCGCCTGATCGGTCCGTGGCCGTTACGCGCACCATCATCGTCGCTGGTGCCGGAATCGGAGGACTGACGGCGGCGCTCGCGCTCGCCGCGAAGGGCTTTCGCGTCGTCGTTCTGGAGAAGGCCGAACGGCTGGAAGAAGCCGGCGCCGGCCTGCAGCTTTCACCCAACGCCAGCCGCATCCTGGTCGAACTCGGCCTGCAACCGCGGCTCGCAGCGCGCGCCGTGACGCCCGATGCCATCAACATCATGAGCGCGCGCAACGGCGGGGAGATCGCGCGCCTGCCGCTTGGCGAAGCCGCCTCCTCTCGCGCCGGCGCCCCCTATTGGGTGGTGCATCGCGCCGATCTGCAGGCGGCGCTGCTCGCCCATGTCAACGACAATCCCGACATCGATCTGCGGCTTGGCTGCCAGTTCGAGGACGTGACGTCGCACGCCAAGGGATTGACGGTCGTGCAGCGCAGCGGCAATGCGCGGCGGCAGGATCTGGCGGTGGCGCTGGTCGGCGCCGATGGCATCTGGTCCTCGGTGCGGAATCATCTGTTTCCGGAAGTGCAGCCGCAATTCTCCGGCCTGATCGCCTGGCGCGGAACGCTCGATGCGAAGTCGTTGCCGCGCGAACATACCGCCCCGCGCGTGCAACTCTGGATGGGACCGAATGCGCATCTGGTCGCCTATCCGATCTCGGGCGCGCGGCAGATCAACGTCGTCGCCATCGTGCCGGGAACCTGGAACAGACCGGGCTGGAGCGCGCCGGGCGACGTCAACGAGATCAAGGACGCGTTCGCCTCCCCGCGATGGCCCGCGACCGTGCGGATGCTGATCGGCGCCGTCGACGAGTGGCGGCGCTGGGCGCTGTTCACCGTGCCCGATATTGGCGAATGGAGCGAAGGCGCGGTCGCGCTGTTGGGAGATGCCGCGCATGCGATGCTACCGTTTGCAGCCCAGGGCGCCGGCATGGCAATCGAGGACGCCGCGGTGCTCGCCAAAGTCCTGAGCGAAAGCGCGGGAGAAAATGTTGCGGGGATCCCGGCGGCCCTGAAACGCTATGGGCGGCTGCGGCGCGCCCGCGTGTTAAGCGTTCAGGGCGCTGCCCGGCGTCAGGGACGCATCTATCACCTGACGGGAGCTTTGGCGTTGGCGCGCGACCTCACCATCAAGGCGATGGGGCCCAAACGCATGCTGGCGCGGCAGGACTGGATCTACGACTGGCGCGCGTAGTCGTCGCGCGGCTTTGCTCGAGCACGTATTCAATACACCGCGCTGCCGGACCGGGACGGCGTGCGCGCGCCTTTGGCAGCCGCCGATGGCGCGGGCTTCGGCGGCGCCGGTGCAGCGGCAGCCGGCGTATCGTCCTGGCACTTGTTGCGCCGCCAGGCCTCCTCGACCAGTTTCGACTGTGCGCGGACTGAGATGTAATCGTTGCGATAGGCGAGTTCCGCGACGACGGGTCCGGCGACGCCGGTTTCGGCCTTCGCCATCAGGCCCTGCAATTCCGCGGCGCGGCTCGCAAGGCTTTTGCGCTCCGGCCCCAATTGCTTGCATTCGTACAGATCATATTTGGCGGGATCGGCGAACGCCGAGGTCATGCCCTCGCCCATCTCCGCGCAGCCGGATAGCCCGGCCCCGATCGCAAACAGCGCCAGCAGCGCGGCGGTGTGCGAAAATGACTGGCGATGGGACGGACGAAACGGCATCAGGCCTTCCTAAACGGACAATGTTCTAAGCCGACAACGGTCTAAACAGGCACGATCTAAACAGACAGCGTTGAGATTGCCTAAAGCAGCCCCAGGTGTCGGCATTGAGGCTTTGCTTTGGCACGCGCGGAGCTTTAAGGAAGGGGCGCGTTCGCCCGGAGACTATCCTATTTCCACTTCTCCGGTAAACGCGCTAAGTATCTGATCTATTGAGGCAAGCGGACGTGGCGGAACTGGTAGACGCAAGGGACTTAAAATCCCTCGATGGCAACGTCGTGTGGGTTCGAGTCCCACCGCCCGCACCACGCTTCGCCCTCGCGGGCTACGCGTGGCGCTGCCACGCCGGACCGCCGGGATGAAGCGTGCTTGAGCGGGCCGAAGGCGAAGACGGACTGGTCAGGCAAGGGGCGCGCCGTTGCAGGAAATCGGCCTTTTCGAAATGCGCCGGCTGGAGATGCTGAGTAACACCATCTTCGGCGTTGCCATGACCCTGCTTGCCTATGATTTGCCGAAAGCGAGCGGGTTTGCGAACGCGCCGGCCTGGATCGACCTTGTTCGCGCCTATGCGCAGCCGCTGATAGCGCTGACGATCAGCTTCATTGTCGCCGGGCTGTTCTGGTTCAGCCATCATCGGCGGCTCGCCATTGCGCCGGAAGCCGGCCGCGGCGTTGTTTTCCTCAATCTGCTTTTCCTGCTGTCGATTATCATGCTGCCGGTGACGAATGGCCTCTACGGAATCTACCGGCTCGACGGCGTGGTCGCGGTGATCTACGGCGTCCATCTGACCACGATCGCCACGCTGAACGCGCTGTTGTGGGTTCTTGCGCTGAAGGGCCGCGGCGATCCGCAGTTGCTGGTGACAGCCTTGTTTCCGGTTTTCGTCTTCGTGCTCGGGACCGCTGTGGCCTTCGTCGATCCCTTCGGTAGCGCAATTCTTCTGGTGTCTGGCTTTTGGTGCGCCGCTGGCAGGCTGGTTGGCGGCGCGTCGTCAGCGGCTTCCTGACACTCCTGCCTCCAGCACCTGACGACTTAGTCCTCCTGGATCAAGGCGACGACGTCGCCCGCGCGCAATGTCTGCCCCGGTTTGACACGTACCGACGATAGACGGCCGGCAACGGGAGCCAGCACACGGATTTCCATTTTCATGGACTCGATGATGGCGACAACGTCGCCTGCCGCGACCTCCGCTCCTTCGTCACCGAAAATCTTCCAGACATTCCCCGGCACTTCCGAGAACACGCCGGCATGACCATCGGGAATATCGTCGACCGGCGCGGCCGCGCTCGCCGTGCCTTCGTCCGGTACCTCGTCGATGCGCAGCTCCGCCCAGTGCCGGCGCTCGGCATCGAAGGCGGCCTGCTGGCCTTGCTTGAACGATGCGATCGAGTCGCGATCACGCTGCAAACCAATGGCATAGTCGGCGTAGGAGAATTCAACCGGTTCGATCTTCACGGGATAGCCGCCATGCGGGAACGCCGCACGCGCTTCCATCAGTTCTTCGGCGCTAACCGGGAAGAAGCGGATCTGATCGAAAAACCGCAACAGCCAGGGATGACCGGGCGCGAACTCCGGCGTGGTCCGCCAGGTGTTCCACATCTGGATGGTGCGACCGAACAGCTGATAGCCGCCGGGGCCCTCCATGCCGTAGATGCACATATAGGCGCCGCCGATACCGACGGCATTTTCCGGCGTCCAGGTACGCGCGGGATTGTACTTGGTCGTCACCAGCCGATGGCGCGGATCGATAGGGGTCGCGACCGGCGCGCCGAGATAGACATCGCCCAATCCCAACACGAGATAGCTGGCGTCGAACACGATGCGCTTGACCTCGTCTTCGCTGGCGAGCCCATTGATGCGCCGGATGAACTCGATGTTGGACGGACACCAGGGGGCGTTGGGACGTACCAGTTCCTGATATTTCTGCATCGCCAGCACGGTCTGCGGATCGTTCCACGACAATGGCAGATGGATGATGCGGCTCGGCACCTTCATCGCATCGACCGGCGGCAGGCTGTACTCAAGTTCGCGCAACACATCCAGCAAGCGGCGTCGCGACAGCACCGTGCTGTCATAATGAATCTGTAGCGAGCGAATTCCCGGCGTCAGATCGATCAGGCCCGGCAGTCGCGCATCCGTCACCGCCCGCGACAATAGATGCACGCGCAGCCGCAGCGCGATATCGAGCTCCATCGGTCCGTATTCGACCAGCAGATTATCGTCACCGGCACGGCGGTAAACCACCGGCACGGGGCCGTCATCGCTGCGGCCGACGATCGCCGAGCCGAGCGGTGCGCTTGCGTGCGTGACCAACGGACCCGACCACAGGATCGTCGTCACGACGAACCGGCGCGAAGCGGAGCTTGTCGCCCGGCTTGAGTTGGCCGATCTTCCAAAGCTCGTCGCGCGCCACGACGGCGGGGCACACGAACCCGCCGAGACTCGGACCATCGGGCCCGAGAATGATCGGCATGTCCCCGGTGAAATCGATCGACCCGACCGCATAGGCATTGTCGTGAATGTTCGAGGGATGCAGCCCGGCTTCGCCGCCATCGGACCGCGCCCATTTCGGCTTCGGCCCGATCAGCCGCACACCGGTCCGCGCGCTGTTAAAGTGCACTTCGTAGTCGGAGGCAAACAGGGTCTCGATATCCTCATCGAGGAAGAAGTCCGGCGCGCCATGCGGGCCGTAAATCACGCCAATGGTCCACTCCCGCGTCAGCCGAGGCAATTCATCAGCGGCAAGAGGTCGCGGCATCGGCAGGTCGCCTGCCACCTTGCCGATATGCAGGACTTCACCGACCTTGAGCGCCCCGGTGGCATGACCGCCGAAGGAGCCCAGAGTGAACACGGCGCGCGAGCCCAAAATTTGCGGGGCGTCGAAACCGCCGCGCACGGCGAGATAGCAACGCTGCCCCGCGCCTTCGATGCTGCCGATCGCCAGCACCTGGCCGGCGCGGATCGTCACCGGCACGTTGTTATCGACGTCGACGCCATCGAGCTTGGCGGCCATACGAGCCCCGGCCAGACCGATCACGGCATCGACATTGAACCGCAAGGTCGGGCCATTGACAGTCAATTCAAGCGCGCCGGTCACTTGGGGATTACCGACGATGGTGTTGGCGAGACGGAACGAGCGTTCATCCATTGGGCCGCTCGGCGGCACCCCGACGTGCCAAAGATGCAGCCGGCCTGGCAATTCCTGCAAGCCCGATTGCGCCCCGGGCGCCAGCACGTCGATGGTGCGCGGCACGAATGACAGCCCCGCGAGAACATTGGTGGCGACGCGGCCGGTGCGGAAGACCTCGGAAGCTGCGATGGCGCGCAGATATTCAAGATTGGTCTCGATCCCTCCGATCGTGGTCGCATCAAGCGCGCGCATCAGCTTCGCAATCGCATCGGCGCGCGTGTTGGCAGTGACGATCACCTTGGCCAGCATCGGATCATAGAACGGCGTCACCTCGACGCCGGTCTCGATCCAACCATCGACGCGCACGTCGTCGGGGAAGTCCACGCAGGTCAGGCGTCCGGCGCTCGGCCTGAAATCCGGCGCCGGGATTTTCCGCATAGAGGCGGACCTCGATGGCCGCCCCCTTCGGCGTCAGCGTGCCGAGGCCTTCGAGCACGTCCTCGCCGGCCGCCTGCCGCACCATCCATTCGACGAGGTCGATGCCGAATACGGCTTCCGTCACGGGATGCTCGACCTGCAAGCCGGGTGTTGACTTCGAGGAAATAGAAATCCTGCCGCTCGACATCGTAAATGAATTCCACGGTGCCTGCGGATTCGTAAGCGACGCTCTTGCCGAGCGCCACAGCGGCCTGATGCAGCCGCGTGCGCATCTCATGGCTGAGCCCCGGCGCCGGCGTTTCCTCGACAACTTTCTGGTTGCGGCGCTGGAGCGAGCAATCGCGCTCGCCGAGCGCCACAACGTCGCCCTTGCCGTTGCCGAAAATCTGCACCTCGATATGCCGGGCCTCGGCGACGAAACGCTCGAGATAGACCCGGGCGTCACCGAAGCTCGCCCGCGCCGTGCGCTGCACCGTGTCGAAGGCTTCGCGCAGCATCTGCGCATCCTGACAGAGCTGCATGCCGATCCCGCCGCCACCGGCAGTGCTCTTCAGCATCAGGGGAAAGCCGATGCGCATCGCTTCCGCCAAGGCCTCGTCGAGCGTGTCCAGCAGCCCCGACCCCGGCAGCAGCGGCACCCCGCTGCGTTCGGCAAGCTCACGCGCCTTGTGCTTCAACCCGAACGCTTCGAGATGTTCCGGCCGCGGCCCGATGAAGGCGATGCCGTGCTGCGACAGTACCGCGGCAAAGCGACGGTTTTCCGAGAGAAACCCATAGCCGGGATGCACCGCCTGGGCGCCGGTCTCCAGGCATGCCGCAACGATCGCGTCGATATTGAGATAGCTCTCCGCCGCGGCCGCCGGGCCGACGCGCACCGCCTCATCGGCGTCGCGCACGGAGCGGGTGAAACGGTCAGCATCGGAATAAACCGCGACGGAGGCGATCCCCATGCGGCGCAAGGTGCGGCCAATCCGCCCGGCGATTTCACCGCGGTTGGCAATCAGGACTTTCTGGAACATCACATCAATCCTCTTGCGCTTCGAAGATCACCACGCGAACGGGCGTCGGAAAAAAGCCGTTGCAGGGATTATTGATCTGCGGGCAGTTGGATATCAGGCACAGCACGTCCATCTCCGCGACCATATCGATGTGATCGCCGGGCTTCGACACGCCATCGACCACGGTGAAATTACCGGATGGATCGATCGGCACGTTCATGAAGAAGTTCAAATTGGGAACGATGTCGCGCTTCGACAGGCCGTGCTTGGCGGCCTCGATCAAAAAATTCTCGCGGCAGGCGTGGAGATATTTGGTGCCGTGACCGAAGCGGACGGTGTTGCTTTCGCACGAACAGGCGCCTGCGAGGTATCATGCAGGCCGCAGCTATCCGCCACCACGCGCAACATCGTGCGCCCCTCGTTGGACATGATGCGGGTGCCCGTGCCGATATAGGCGGAGCCTTGCGCCCGCAGCGTGTCCTGACCGCTGTAACGCTCCTGCAGATCGGAGGCGCAGTAGAACAACGTATCCACCGCCTGCTGGCCGTGGCTGTCGATGATGCGAAGCGTCTGGCCTTTGCGAATGATGGCGGACCAGGGTGCGCGGGCGGCAATCTCGGTGTCGAGTACAACGCGCGCGGAAGCCGGGAGAGAATGCATGCTCATGACGTTCACCCAGCTACGCTGAGGTCGGCCAAAAAGGCGTTGTTCTCGAAGGCGCGCATCGCCTCCGCGCTCGCGGTCCGACACAAATCGTCTGCCCCGGCAGGTATTGGCCGATGGCGGATCACCTCCACGGCCTCAGGCGCATAAGTCGGCGCCGGATCGAACGGATGCGGGCAGTTCGACAACGCCACCAGCAGATCCATCTCGGCGCGAAGATCGACGAAATCACCGGCATGCCTACGGCTCGCTCCCCACTGAAACCGTCCCTCTGCATCGACGCTGACAGGCGCGAAAAAGCTGATGCACGGCGCGACATCGCGGCGGCCAAGCCCGAGTTTGCCGGCGGCGAGAATGAAATTGTCGCGGGTGTTGCGGGTATCGGCAGCACCATAGCGGGCCGCGTTGGTAGCCGCGGTGGAGCCGCCCGCGAGGGTATCGTGAACCCCGCTGGTATCCTCGATGATGCTGAACAGCACACGGCCCATATCGGACAGGATCACGCGACCTTTGCGCAGGCTCGCGGCCCATTGCACCTTGATGGTGTCGGCATGGTTGAGCCGCTCGCTGGGATCGGCGGCGCTCCACGCCAGCAGACTGACGCAGGATGCGCCTGAGGTGTTGATCAGCCGCAGGGCTTCGCCGCGATGAAGGCGCGTGGTCCAGTACCAGCCGCCGGGAATGGTTTCACGATGAAGGACCGCGGCATCCGCGATCGGTACGCCGTCGAGTGGCGTCGGCGGCGGCAACGCGCGCGGCGCCTGCCCCTGACCGGCGGCCTTCAAATCTTCATAGCGCCGTTTGTAGGCCGCGATGTCGGCCTGCTGCTGTTCGGTGAGGATCATAGTTTGCCCTTTCTCAGACAAGCGCGCCGGGCCGTCCCGACTTATGCTCCCTTTTCGGCAGGGTCGTCCCGGCCAGAGCGTAATTTCGACAGATTCCGCGCCTGGGCGGCGCGGCGCGGAAACACATCAAGGTCTCGCGAGATGGTGGCGCCATAGCGCTCGCGTTCCTCGGGACGATCGCGATTACGCTCAAACGCGATGACGCGCGTCGCCAGGCGGAACGCCTCGCTCAAGATCATGGGTGACCATCACCACCGTGAGGTCGGTTTCGTTCCACAGCCGTTTCATCAGCACATGGATATCGGCCCGGATGCCGGGATCGAGCGCGCCGAACGGCTCGTCGAGCAGCAGGATTTTCGGGCCGCGCATCACCGCCTGCGCCAAAGCCAGACGTTGCTGCATGCCGCCAGACAGCGACGCCGGGTATTTACCCTCATGTCCGGCAAGGCCGACCTCTGCGAGCAGCGCCATCGCCTCGTCCACCGCCTCGCGCCTGGCCGCACCGAACAGCCGGCCCGTCAGTTTGGCATGCTGCAGCTCGCGCCCCAGCACCACGTTCTCAAGCACGGTCAAATGCGGAAATACCGAATAGCGCTGAAACACCACACCGCGACCCGCATCCGGCTCGGGCTTCAGCGGCACACCGTCGATCAGGATCTGCCCACGCGTCGGGGCTTCCTCACCCAGCAGCATGCGCAGGAAGGTGGTCTTGCCGCAGCCGGACGGGCCGACCAGCGCGATGAAGGCGCGCGGCGCGACATCGAGCGTGATCCGCTCCAGCACGATATGGTCGCCATATTCCTTCCAGACATTGTCGAAACGGATCGCGCTCATTCCGCCCTCACCGATGCAAACCAGGGGAACAGCTTGCGCTGCAGCAGGCTCAGCCCGGCATCCATCAGAAAGGCGAGCAGCGTAATCCAGATGACGTAGGGAATAATCACATCCATCGCGAGATAGCGCCGCACCAGGAAGATGCGATAGCCGAGCCCCGAATCGGATGCGATAGCCTCCGCGGCTATCAGGAACAGCCAGGCCGGTCCAAGTTGCAGGCGCAGCGAGTCGATCAGCCGCGGCAGGATCTGCGGCAGCACTACGCGCAGCGCCACCTGCCAGGTCGAAGCGCCAAGCGTCTGCGCCTTGATGAGTTGCTCACGCGGCAACTCCAGCACCTTCATGGTGAGATCGCGAATGATGCAGGGCAAGGTGCCTATCACGATCAGGGCTATCTTGGAGTTTTCGCCAAGCCCCATCACGATAAACAGGATCGGCAGCAACGCCAGTGGCGGCACCATCGACATCACCCCGACAAAGGACGCCAGCATGGCGTTGGCGCCAGGCAGCAGGCCGATCACGATGCCTAATACAAGGGCCGCCGAGGTCGAAATCGCCAGCGCCGAGACCAGCCTGCCGAGACTCGAGATCGTGTCCGCCAGCATTAAATTGGTGCCGGTACGGACATCGATCTCGAAAGCCATGTGTTTGACTGCCTGCGCCATGGTTGGCAGCGCAGGCAGCAACTTGTCATTGGGATTTTCAGCAAGCCGCATGCTCGAACCGACAAAATAGGCGATCGCCAGCAATACGAACGGCAGTGCGGCGAGATAGAACCGCGCCTGCCTGTTCGGCTTGATGTTCATGAGCCGCATCGTCATCCCCGCTTCAAACCCCGAATCGAGTCAACGATCAGAGTTTGCCCTTGGCTGCGGCATCCATAAAGCTGGCGTCAAAGCGCAGCTTGACGTTCTTCTTGTCGCCAATCACGCTCTTGTCGCCCAGCTCGATGCCGATGACGTCAGCCGATTTGGCGTCCTTGCCGAGCAACGCCTTATCGAACAGGAACTTGCGCACCCGATCCATGGTCGTGCCGACCGCCGCGCTCTTGGTAAAGGCTTCCGCGGCCGCCGCCTTGTCGAATAGCTTGGTCGAGGCGAGTTGGCTGTCGAAGCCGGCGAGATCGGTGCCCGAGGCCTTGGCCATGGCTTCCTTCGCGGCTTTGCCTTCCGCGCCAGCGGCGTTCATTTTTGCGATGGTCTCGTACCAGATGCCGACCAGCGCCTTGCCGAAATTGGGATTGTCTTTCAGCACCGCCGTATTGACCACCATCAGATCCATGATCTCGCCGGGAATCTGCGAAGAATCGAACACCTTCTTGGCGTCGGGCGAACCGAGAATTTCCGAGACGATCGGATTCCACGTCACCACCGCGGTCACTTCAGGCGTCTTGTAGGCCGCCGCCATATCGGCATCGGAGGTGTTGACGACCTTGATGTCCTTCTCGGCGAGATGCTTGCTCTCCAGCGCCCGCGCAAGCAGATAGTGCGAGACCGAGAACTCGACCAGATTGATCTTCTGGCCCTTGATGGCGGCGAGATCGCCCTTGTTCTTCAGGATGACGGCATCGTTGCCGTTGGAGAAATCGCCCATCACGACGGCGGTGGTGTCGACACCGCCGGCGGCGGGAATCGACAGCGCGTCCATGTTGGTGATGGTCACCGCATCGAACGAGCCGGCGGTGTATTGATTGACGGATTCGACGTAGTCGTTGAACTGCTTCACTTCGATGGTAAGGCCGTATTTGTCGGCCCATTTTTTGACGATGCCGGTGTCCGCCGCATAGCCCCAGGGCATCCAGCCGACATAGATCGACCACGCGACCTTGAAGTCCTTCTTCGGCGCCGCATACGCCGGCACTGCCACGACAACCGTCAGCGTCGATGCAACAACAATGGAACGGAGAAGTGATGTTAGTCGATTCATTGCAGATCCCTCTTGCAAAAATTACAAAAAGGGACCGGCGATAGACCATCGCTTTGCCAATCCCTTGGCTAACGAGGTCTCCCGGGCTTTTATCCCGCCGTGTACCTACGGGGATTTCTCCCCCGCAAGCGGCTGCTCTCGGACCAGCGCTTTGCAGGCGCAAAGCCGGAACCCTAGCAACCAACTCGGCAAGCGAGAAGCATGAGACGTGCCAGTTTCCCTTTCATTGAATCACTATGATTTTTCGCAACGTCACAGCGCGACCAGCTGAGGTGTCAGCATTTCAGCCGGGCATTTGCCCAACAAATGGGCACTCAACGCCATCGATTAAACTGTTCTTTCGTTCGGCGTGAGGCATCATTGTTTTCAGACGAACACAACGGATTTCCGAGCTTTTTGCGAATGTCGGCGAATGGCCTCGGCGTCGATCTATCCATGTGGAATGGGCGTCCCTTTTGGAAAAAATCACCATCTCCCCCCGCCTCGCCTTCGACGCTCTCGTCGCTGGCCAGCCCGGCGCGCCACTGGTGTTGTTGCTGCATGGTTTTGCGGAATCGATGAATTGCTGGCGCGCGCAGGTGGCGGCGCTTGGCGATATGGGCTATCGCGCGATTGCGCCCAGCCAGCGCGGCTATTCACCGGGCGCGCGGCCGGATGTACGGGATGCTTCCAACTACCACATCGACCGCCTGATGGACGACGCGATGGCGATCGTCGCGGCGGCCGGCTATGGCGACGCGCGCTTTCATCTCGCCGGTCACGACTGGGGCGGCAGCATCGCCTGGGGGCTCGCCGACCGCCATCACGCGCGGCTGGCCTCGCTCACCATCCTCTCGCGGCCGCATCCGAACGCGTTCAATCGCGCGCTGCAAATGGCCGACGGCGACCAGGCGCATCGCTCGCGTCATCACAAGGCGTTTCTCGAGCCGGATGCCGCCGATGTCGTGCTCGCCGACGACGCCAAATGGCTGCGCGAACGGCTGGCTGCCAATGGCGTGCCCACTGCCGCGATCGAAGAACATCTCGCCGTGCTCGGCAACAAGGACACGATGGAGGCGGCACTGGCCTGGTATCGCGCGCGCGGCGCGATCCGCGGTCCGCTCGGACCGATCCGCGTGCCGACGCTCTATATCTGGGGCGATGCCGACGACACCGTCGGTCGCCTCGCCGCCGAAGGCACGGTCGATTTCATCGCCGCACCCTACCGCTTCGAAGTCCTGCCCGGCGTCGGGCATTTTGCGGCGGATCAGGCGCCGGAACGGGTCAGCGAGTTGTTACTGGAACATGTCGCGGCCCATCCGGTCTGAACGATCGTGAACTTCTGATCGCGCCAACAAAAACGCGACGGGAGAATTTGCTCCCGCCGCGTTTTCGTGTTGCACGAAGTCCATTCGGACTTGCTATTCGGACTTGTCGATATTCCAGAAGATCGGCGTCGCCGGGCCGTCGAGCACGCCCGGAGAGCGATTTCCGCCACGCGCTCGGCGCGAGGTATTGGCCGAGCGGAATGTAGATCACCTGGTCGTAGGCTTCCTGCTGGATCGCGGCGGCGATCTTCTTTTGCTCCTCCGGCGAGGACGAGCGCGCGAAGGCGTCCTTCAACTGCTCGATCTTGGCGTTTTCCGCCCAGCCGAACCAGCCGCCATTCTTGCCGCGGCCGCCGATCGAGAAATTGGCGATCGGGTTCGAAACGTCAGCGCCAACCCAGTTGGTGAAGAACATGTTCCAGCCGCCCTCCTTCGGCGGCTTCTGGCTGGCGCGGCGGGCGACCACGGTCTGCCAATCGGTCGCCTGCAGATCCACCTTGAAGCCGGCATCGCGCAGCAATTGCGCGGCGACGACCGGTTGCGCCTTCAGCGTTACGACGTCGCCGGGCGCCATGATCACGACCGGCGTGCCGTCATAGCCGGATTCGGCGAGAGCCTTCTTTGCTTCCGCCATGCCGTTACCCTTTACCAGCGTCTCCGAACCGACATCGCTCGCCAGCGGCGTGCCGCAAACGAAGAACGCGCCGCAGATCTTGTAGTATTCGGGGTTGCCGACCAGCGCATCCAGCACGTCCTTCTGGTTCATCGCCAGGAAGGCGGCACGGCGAACCTTGACGTTGTCGAACGGCGGATAGAGGAAGTTCATCCGGCCGAGCGTCTGGAAGCCGAGCTGGCTCAACGTCTCGACCTTCAGATCCTTGCTGGCGGCGAGGATCGGCAGCAACTCGAATGGCGGATTCTCCAGAAAATCGATATCGCCCGATTGCAGCGCGTTCACCGCCGTCTGCGCATCCGCCATCGTGATCCACTCGACCCGGTCGACCTTCACCACCTTGCCGCCAGCGGTCCAGCTCGCCGGCTCCTTGCGCGGCACATAGTCGGTGTTCTTTTCATAGACCGCCTTCACGCCCGGCTGGAATTCGGCCTGCACGAACTTGAAGGGGCCGGATCCGATCTGCTCCTTCATCTGCTGGCCCGCCGGCGTTTCCGCCATGCGCTTCGGCATCATGAACGGCACGTAGGACGACGGCTTGCCGATCAATTCCAGCACCAGGCCGTAGGGCTCCTTCAGTTTCAGCGCAAAGCTCCTGGCGTCAACAGGCTCGATGCTGGCGGTGAAATCCATCAGCTTCTGGCCCATATTGTCGCTTCTGCCCCAGCGCTTCAGCGAGGCCACGCAATCCTCGGGGGTGACCGGCGTGCCATCATGCCACTTCAATCCGTCACGCAAGGTAAAGGTGTAAGTGAGCTTGTCGTCACTGACTTTCCAGTCCGCCATCTGCGGCTGGATCTTGAAACTGGAGTCGGTCGCCAGCAGCGTGTCATAGATCATGTAGCCATGATCGCGCGTGATATAGGCCGTGGTGAAAAGCGGATCGATGATGCGCAGGTCGGAATGCATCACCGCGGTGATGGTCTTGCCCGCGGCGATCGCCTGCGACGTCAGGGCTTGCGACGTCAGCGCCACCGAAAGCGCAAGAACCGACAATGCCGAGGCGATGGTGGGACGTTTCCAGCGCGTGATGGGGAACATTCGATCTCTCCTGACGTGAAACTGGTCAAAGCCCGCTGATTCATTATGCATGCGGTTCGTTATTTAGGCGAACTAACACGCTGTAAATCTTGGATATTTGAGACTTGCATCAAGCGCGTGGCGCGTCAATCCGGTTTTGGCGGTGCAAGCCGCGCACATGCGCGCGCGGCGCAAGCGTTCATGTTTCACTTTACAAATTCGCCTGACATCATTCTCGTAGCGCCTGACGCAAGCTTCGCTTGTCGAAAGCCCGATAGAAGTCCAAGAAAAACTTGAGAGCAGCCTAAGAAAAACAAGAGGAAGCCCATGAACCCAGCCAATCTTCCCTTTGATTCCGAGACCATGCTGCAGGGACTGCGTAGCTGGGTGGAATGCGAAAGCCCGACCTGGGACACTGCTGCCGTCGAGCGCATGCTCGACCTCGCCGCGCGCGACATGGCGATCATGGGTGCGACCATCGAGCGCATCGCCGGGCGGCAGGGATTTGCCGGCTGCGTCCGCGCCCGCTTTCCGCATCCGAAGCAGGGTGAACCGGGCATCCTGATCGCCGGGCATTTCGACACCGTTCATCCGGTCGGCACGCTGGAGAAATTGCCGTTTCGGCGCGAAGGCAACAAATGCTTCGGTCCCGGTATCTTCGATATGAAGGGCGGCAGCTATCTGTCGCTCGAAGCGATCCGGCAATTGGCCCGCGCCTCCTTCACCACGCCGCTGCCGATCACGGTGCTGTTCACGCCGGACGAGGAAGTCGGCACGCCCTCCACGCGCGACATCATCGAGGCCGAGGCCGCTCGCCACAAATACGTGCTGGTGCCGGAGCCGGGTCGTCCCAATAACGGCGTCGTCACCGGACGTTACGCGATCGCGCGCTTTAACCTCGAAGCCATCGGCAAGCCGAGCCATGCCGGCGCCACGTTGTCCTCGGGCCGTTCGGCGATCCGCGAAATGGCGCGCCAGATCATCGCCATCGACGGCATGACGACGGAGGATTGCACGTTCAGCGTCGGCATCGTGCATGGCGGCCAATGGGTCAATTGCGTCGCCACCACATGCAGCGGCGAGGCGCTGAGCATGGCGAAACGCCAGGCCGATCTCGATCGCGGCGTCGACCGGATGCTGGCGCTATCCGGCACCTCCAATGATGTGACATTCAATGTCACCCGCGGCGTAACCCGTCCGGTGTGGGAGCCGGATGCCGGCACCATGGCGCTGTACGAAAAAGCGCGCGGGGTGGCCAAACAAATGGGGGTCGAGCTTCCCCACGGCAGCGCCGGCGGCGGCTCCGACGGCAACTTTACGGGCGCGATGGGCGTGCCCACCCTCGATGGCCTCGGCGTCCGCGGCGCCGATGCCCATACACTCAACGAGCACATCGAAGTCGATAGTCTGGCCGAGCGCGGCCGGCTCATGGCGGGACTGCTTGCGACACTGGAGTGATGGCACAGGATTTGCTCACCTGATACATACGGGCTGGGAACAAAGTCCGCGCCAGCCGGATCGACGGTTGACGCATTAAGCTGGGATTACGATGCTCGGATATCTGCTTCGCCGCATCCTCGCCGCCGTCCCCGTGATGGGCGTGGTGGCGCTGTTTGTGTTTCTCCTGCTGCGGCTGACGCCCGGCGATCCCGCCGCGATCCTGGCCGGCGACAATGCGACGCCGGAGCAGCTCGAGCGCATCCGCACCTCGCTCGGCCTCAACGAGCCGCTTTACACCCAGTTCTTCACCTGGATCGGCAAGCTGCTGCATGGCGACCTCGGCGTCTCCCTGATCTCGAACGTGCCGGTGCTGAAGATGATCGGCACGCGCGTCGAGCCGTCGATCTCGATTGCACTCTGCACCATCATCCTCGCCATTCTGGTCGCGGTGCCGCTCGGCGTGATCGCGGCGTGGAAACACGGCACCTGGATCGACCGCTTCGTGATGGGATTATCGGTGCTCGGCTTCTCGGTACCCGTATTCGTGATCGGCTACGTCCTGATCCAGGTCTTTGCGATCGATCTGCGCTGGGTGCCGGTGCAGGGTTTCCGCAGTATCACCACCGGCTTTGGCCCGTTCTTCGAACGCATCATCCTGCCGACCTGCACCTTGTCCTTTATCTATGTCGCGCTGATCGCGCGCATGACGCGGGCGGCGATGCTGGATGTGCTGGGCGAGGATTATGTCCGAACCGCGCGCGCCAAGGGCATCGGAGAGGCCGGCGTGCTGCTGCGCCATGCGCTGCGTAACGCGGCCGTCCCCGTCATTACCGTGATCGGCACGGGTTTTGCGCTCCTGATCTCCGGCGTCGTCGTCACCGAGAGCGTGTTCAACCTGCCCGGCATCGGCCGCCTCACCGTCGACGCCGTGCTGGCGCGCGACTATCCCGTGATCCAGGCGATGATCCTGCTGACGTCGCTGATCTACGTGACCGTCAATCTCCTGATCGACGTCGCCTACACCCTGCTCGATCCCAGAATTCGTTATTAGGGCCAGGTACCGATGGCGATCGAAACCCTTCCCGAACCGTCAATCCCGATCACCACGCCGTTCCGGCCGCGGCTCGGCTTCCTGACGGCGTCGCCGATCATCGCGGTCGCGACCGTCTGTCTCGCGCTGGTCATCGCAATGGCGATCCTGGCGCCCCTGCTCGCGCCGTACGATCCGAAAATGCTGGCGCCGGCGCTGCGGCTAAAGCCGTCAAGCGCGCAATTCCTGCTCGGCACCGACGCATACGGCCGCGACGTGCTGTCGCGCATCCTCTATGGCGGGCGGATTTCGCTTCTGATCGGCCTTGGCGCCGCAGTGTTCTCGATCGGCATCGGGTTAGTGATCGGCCTCGTCTCCGGCTTTTTCAGATGGGTCGACGCCGTGATGATGCGGGTGATGGACGGGTTGATGGCGATCCCGAGCATCCTGCTCGCCATCGCCGTGGTGTCGCTGTCGGGCGCCAGCCTGATGACGGTGCTGGTGGCCATCACCATTCCCGAAATTCCGCGCGTGGCGCGGCTGGTGCGTTCGGTCGTGCTGTCGGCGCGCGAAGAGCCCTATGTCGAAGCCGCGATCTCGGTCGGCTCCAGCCTGCCCAAGATCATGTGGCGGCATTTGATGCCGAACACGGTCGCGCCGCTGATCGTGCAAGGGACATATGTTTGCGCTTCCGCCATCCTCACCGAGGCGATCCTGTCGTTCCTCGGCGCCGGCATCAGCCCTGAGACCCCGACCTGGGGCAACATCATGGCTGAAGGCCGCGCCTATTTTCAGATCAAGCCGTCGCTGATCTTCTGGCCGGGCCTGTTGCTGTCGATCGCGATCCTCAGCGTCAATCTGATCGGCGACGCCGCCCGCGACGCGCTCGACCCCCGCATGAAACAGCGGGAGAGCGGCAAGTGATGACGAACGTCGTTCTCGACATCGACAGCCTCGTCGTCGGCCTCGGCAAGAAGCCAAACGGCGAACGCATCATCGACGGGGTCTCCCTGAAGGTGCATGAAGGCGAGACGCTGTGCGTGGTCGGCGAAAGCGGATCGGGCAAGTCGGTCACTTCGTTGACCGTGATGGGGCTGCTGCAAAAAGGCGCGCTGGTGCCCTCCGGCGGCAGCGTCAAGCTGGTCGGCGAGGAACTGCTGACCGCGAGCGACCGGCGCTTGAGGCAGTTGCGCGCGACCACCATGGCGATGATCTTTCAGGAACCGATGACCGCGCTCAATCCGGTCGTCCCGGTCGGCCGCCAGATCGACGAAGTCTTGCGCGTCCACACCGATCTCGACGCGCGGGCGCGGCGCCAGAAGATTTTGGCGATGATGGAACAGGTACGTCTGCCCGAGGTCGAACGTATCTTCGCCTCCTATCCGCACCGGCTGTCCGGCGGACAGCGCCAGCGCATCATGATCGCGATGGCGTTGGTACTCGAACCCAAACTCCTGATCGCGGACGAGCCGACCACGGCGCTCGACGTCACCACACAAAAGCAGATCCTGACGCTGATCCGCGATCTCCAACGCGATCACGGCACTGCGGTGCTGTTCATCACCCATGACATGGGCGTTGTCGCCGAGATTGCCGATCGCGTCGCCGTCATGCGCAACGGCCGGCTGGTCGAAACCGGTACGCTGGACACCATCCTGCGCACCCCGGTGATGGAATATACCCGTAACCTGCTCGCGTCGGTGCCGAGCCTGGTGCCGCGCCCGCCACGCGAGGAGAGCACCGAGCCGGTGGTGCTGGAGGCCAACGAGCTGGGCAAGATCTATCGCGAGCGCTCTTTCTTCGGCAAGGTCCGGGAGGTCGCGGCCGCGGACGGCGTGACGCTGACGCTCCGCAAGGGGCGCACGCTCGGCATCGTCGGCGAAAGCGGCTCCGGCAAATCGACGGTGGCGCGCTGCATCGTCCGCCTGATCGACCCGACCTCCGGCGGCGTCCGGCTGGCGGGCAGAGAGATCTCCAGCCTGTCGCGCGCGTTGCTGCAGCCGCATCGCAAGCGCATCCAGATCATCTTCCAGGACCCTTACCGCTCGCTCAATCCACGCGTCACCGTCGGCGAGACCATCGCGGAGGGGCCGATCAATTACGGCATGCCGCGCGCCGAGGCGCTGGCGAAAGCCCGCGAACTGCTCGAACTGGTGGATTTGCCGCCCGACGCGGTCTCGCGCTACCCGCACCAATTCTCCGGTGGCCAGCGCCAGCGCATCGCGATTGCGCGTGCACTCGCGCTCGATCCCGACGTTCTGGTCGCCGACGAAGCGGTCTCGGCACTCGACGTCTCGGTACAGGCTCAGGTGCTCGAGCTGCTCGACGAAATCCAGAGCCGGCTCGGCATCGCATTGTTGTTCATCACCCACGATCTTCGCGTCGCGGCACAAATCTGCGACGACGTCGCTGTGATGCAGCATGGCAAAATCGTGGAACAGGGACCGGCGGCGCAAGTGCTGACCCATCCGCAGCAAGCCTACACCCGCGCACTGCTCGATGCCGCACCGGGACGCGGCTGGGATTTTGCCAATTTCCGGCCGGTCGCGGTGGGCGCCGCCTGAAGCTCTCTTCACTTCATTGCGCGCGAAGCGAGCCCGTCCGTACGCCCATGCGTCATGCAAAACGGAATTGCTTCGCCGCTTGCGCTTCGCGCAATGACCCGTTTAACGTCACGCGCGAACCAAGGGACGAGACCTGATTGATGACCCGTATCGCCGTTGGCGGTTTCCTGCACGAGACCAACACCTTCGCGCCGACGAAGGCGACCTATGACGATTTCGTGCATGGCGGCGGCTGGCCCTCGATGGCGCACGGCGCCGAAATCCTCAAGGTGATGCGCAAGATCAATGTCGGCCTTGCGGGCTTTGTCGAGGCGGCCGAGGCCAATGGCTGGGAAATGGTGCCGACGGTCTCCTGCGGCGCCAGTCCCTCGGCCCATGTCACCAGGGATGCATTCGAGCGCATCGTCAAGGAAATGATCGACGGCATCGCGGCCGCCGGTATCCTTGATGCGGTTTATCTCGATCTGCACGGCGCGATGGTGACCGAGCATTTCGACGACGGCGAAGGCGAAATCCTGGCGCGCGTGCGCAAGGTGATCGGCAAGGAATTGCCGCTGGTGGTCAGTCTCGACCTGCACGCCAATGTGACGCCGGAAATGGTCGAGCACGCCGACGCCCTCATTGCCTACCGCACCTACCCTCACGTCGACATGGCCGATACCGGCCGGGTTTGCGCGAAACATCTCGCGCTGATGCTGAAAACGAAGCAGCGCTTCGCAAAGGCATTCCGGCAAGTGCCGTTTCTGATCCCGATCAGTTGGCAGTGCACCAACGACCAGCCCGCCAAGGGCATCTATCAAAAGCTGGCGGCCCTGGAGAACGACGCCGTACCGACGCTGTCCTTTGCGCCGGGGTTCCCGGCCGCCGATTTCAGGGATTGCGGACCGAGCGTATTCGCCTATGGCCGGACCCAGGCCGATGCCGATGCCGCAGCGGACCGGCTGGTCGCGCTGATCGAAGGCCATGAGGACGATTTCGACGGCCGCATCTATTCGCCCGACGATGGTGTGCGCCACGCGATGGAGCTGGCCAGGACGGCCAGCAAGCCGATCATCATCGCCGACACCCAGGACAATCCCGGCGCCGGCGGCGATTCCGACACCACCGGCATGCTGCGCGCGCTGGTGCGCAACAACGCGATCCGCGCCGCGCATGGCGTGATCTACGACCCGCAATCGGCCAAGGCCGCGCATGCCGCCGGTGAAGGCGCGACCGTGACGCTGGCGCTCGGCGGCAAGTCCGGCATTCCCGGCGACGCCCCCTACAAGGAAACCTTCGTCGTCGAAAAACTGTCGGACGGAAAATTCGTGGCGCCGGGTCCCTATTATGGCGGCCGCGACATGGACATGGGGCCGTCGGCAGCCCTGCGCATCGGCGACGTCCGCGTGGTCGTGAGTTCGCACAAGGCGCAACTCGCGGATCAATCGATGTATCGTTACGTCGGGATCGAGCCGACCGAGCAAGCGATCCTGGTCAACAAGAGCTCGGTGCATTTCCGCGCCGATTTCGAACCGATCGCCGAACAACTGCTGATTTGCGCCGCCCCCGGCGCGATGCCGGCGGATACCGCGTCCCTGCCCTGGACCAGGCTGCGCCCGGGCATTCGCATCAAGCCGAACGGCCCTGCCTTCACGCCTCCAACCCAATCACGTTCAACGTCCTCTGCAACCGGATAAAAAGACATGCCCAATATCGACCGTATCGAAGGCTACGCCGAAGAACTCACCGCCATTCGCCGTGACCTGCACGCGCATCCCGAGATCGGCTTCGAGGAAGTCCGGACCTCCGGCATCGTCGCCGACAAGTTGAAGGGATGGGGCATCGAGGTGCATCGCGGTCTCGGCGGCACCGGGGTGATCGGCGTGCTCAAGGGCAAGGGCTCCGGCGCCAGGCGCATCGGCTTGCGCGCCGACATGGATGCGCTGCCGATGGAAGAGAACACCAATCTGAGGTGGCGCTCGACCATTCCCGGCCGCTTCCACGGCTGCGGCCATGACGGCCACACCACGATGCTGCTGGGCACCGCCCGCTATCTGGCGGAGACCAGGAACTTCGACGGCACCGTGCATTTCATCTTCCAGCCCGCCGAAGAAGGTCTCGGCGGCGCCCGCGCCATGATCAAGGACGGACTGTTCGAAAGATTTCCCTGCGACGAGATCTATGGGCTGCACAATGCGCCCGACCTGAACCATGGCGAGATTGCGATCCTGCCCGGACCCGCGATGGCCGGCGCCGACTTCTTCGACATCACCATCCAGGGCTATGGCGCTCACGGCGCGATGCCGGAACGCTCGAAGGATGCGGTCGTGATCGCGATGACGCTCGGACAGGCGCTGCAAACCATCGTCAGCCGCAATGTCGATCCATTGCAGGCGGCGGTGCTGTCGATCACCCAAATTCATGCAGGTTCCGCCTACAACGTGATCCCCGGCGAAGCCAAGCTGTGCGGCACCGTTCGCGCCTTCGATGACGGGGTGCGCGCGCTGATCCGCGAGCGTATGCGCGCGATCTGCGCCGGCATCGCCAGCACCTTTCAGTGCGAGATCACGGCCGATATCCGCGACACCTTCAGCGTCCTGGTGAATCAGGAAGAGCAATCCAGGGTGATCGAGCAAGTCGCACGCACCGTCGTCGATCCCGCCAACGTCATCACGCGACGCGCAGCCCAAGATGGGCAGCGAGGATTTTTCCGACATGATGCAGGCGGTGCCCGGCGCCTATTTCTGGGTCGGCCATGACGGCTCGGTGCCGGTGCACAATCCCGGCTACGTCCTCGACGACAAGATCCTGCCGATCGGCGCCAGCATGTTCGCGCGCATCATCGAAACCCGTATGCCGGTAGGCTCCCATGCATAAGGTAAAAACCGAGGAAGTCACGTCGCTGCACGATCTCAGCGCCGTCGACCTGATCGCAGGCTATCGCGCCAAACAATTCTCGCCCTCGGAAGTACTGGAAGAAGTACTGGCGCATATCGCGGTGTGGGAGCCGCACATCAAGGCGCTCTACCTTTTCGATCCCGAAGGCGCGCGCGCTACCGCCAAAGCGTCGACCGACCGCTGGCAGAAGGGCGAGCCGGTGGGCACGCTCGACGGCGTGCCGGTCACCATCAAGGACAATATCGCGACCAGGGACCAGCCGGTGCCGCTGGGGGCGGCCAGCGTCAAACTGGTGCCGTCGCCCAAGGATGCGCCGCCCGCCGCCCGCTTGCGCGAGGCCGGCGCGGTGATCTTCTCCAAGACCACGATGCCGGATTACGGCATGCTGTCGTCGGGGCTCTCCAGTTTCCATCCCCTCACCCGCAACCCCTGGGACCTCAGCAAGAACCCCGGCGGCTCTTCTGCAGGTGCGGGCGCCGCGGGTGCGGCCGGTTACGGTCCCCTGCATCTTGGCACCGACATCGGCGGTTCGGTGCGGTTGCCGGCAAGCTGGTGCGGTCTCGTCGCGCTGAAACCAAGCCTCGGGCGAGTCCCGGTCGATCCGCCCTATGTCGGCCGCGTCGCAGGTCCCATGACCCGCACTGTCGACGATGCGGCGCTGATGATGACTGTGTTGTCGCGTCCCGACCGGCGCGACGGCATGAGCCTGCCGGCACATGAGATCAACTGGAAAGCGCTCGACAAATCGCCGCGCAAGCTGCGGATCGGCCTGATGCTCGATCTCGGCGTCGGACAGCCGCTGGAGAAGGAAGTCCGCAATGTCGCGGTGAAGGCTGCGAAGGCGTTCGAATCCGCCGGCGCCGTCGTCACCGAAGTCGACAGCATATTGACCCGCGAGATGCTCGACGGCCTCGACAATTTCTGGCGCGCGCGGATGTGGTCGGACCTTACTCTGCTCACACCGGAAGAGCGCGGCAAGGCGTTGCCCTACATCTACAAATGGGCCGAGGCCGGCGCAAAGCTCTCGGGCGTCGACGTCGTCAGAGGTTTTAACGCCACCATGGCAATCCGCGCCGCGGCGGCAAAACTGTTCTGCGATCTCGATTATGTCGTCTCGCCGGTATCGCCGGTGGTGAACTTCCCCGCCGAATTCGCAAGCCCCCTCAACGACCCCGAAAAGCCGTTCGAGCATATCTGCTATACCGTGCCCTGGAACATGGCGGAAAACCCGGCTGCGTCGATCAATGGCGGCTACGACAAGAAGGGCTTTCCGATCGGCGTGCAGATCGTCGGCCGCCGCTTCGACGATCTCGGCGTGCTCGGCATGGCCAAGGCGTTTGAGGGCCTGCGCGGCCCGCAAAAGCCGTGGCCGACCCCGCCGAAACAGTAAGCTGCCAAAGTCGCCATGGCCGGGCATGACCCGGCCATCCACGCCTTGCTATAATTCAGCAGAGGGAAAGACGTGGAGCGACACCGCGTCACGCGAGACGCGCGTAGTCGCGCTTTTGCCCGGGCATGACGACGCGATTGAACCAGTCGACACAAAACAATAACCAGAAGGAAACCCCATGGCGTACGAGACGATCAAGTACGAGGTCGCCGAACAGATTCTCACGATCACGCTGAACCGGCCCGACAAGCTCAACGCCTTCAACGGCACCATGCAGCAGGAATTGATCGACGCGTTCGATGCGGCCGACAAGGACGACAATGTTCGCGCCATCATCGTGACCGGCGCGGGGCGCGGCTTTTGCGCCGGCGCCGATCTTTCTTCAGGCGCCGACACCTTTGACCGCGACGTACGGCGCGGGCCGGTCAAGCGGCTGGCCAGCGGCGCCGTCGATTACAGCGATCCGCAGGCGCGCGACGGCGGCGGACAGGTGACGCTGCGCATCTTCAAATGCCTGAAACCCGTGATCGCGGCGGTGAACGGGCCGGCGGTCGGCATCGGCGTCACCATGCAGCTCGCGATGGATATCCGCATCGCTTCCGACGCCGCGCGCTTCGGCTTTGTGTTTTCCCAGCGCGGCATCGTGCCCGAGGCCGCCTCGAGCTGGTTCCTGCCGCGCATCGTCGGCATCTCGCAGGCGCTGGAATGGTGCTACAGCGGCCGGGTTTTCCCGGCACAGGAGGCCTTGGCCGGCCGCCTCGTCAGCAAGGTGGTGCCGCCGGACGATTTGTTGCCGACGGCGCGCGCGCTCGCCAAGGAGTTCGCGGCGAAAACCGCGCCGGTTTCGGTGGCGCTGATCCGGCAGATGATGTGGCGCATGCTGGGCGCCGACGATCCGATGGAAGCGCACAAGGTCGACAGCCGCGGCATTTACGCCCGCGGCCGCTCGGCGGACGTGAAAGAAGGCGTGGTGTCGTTCCTGGAAAAGCGGCCGGCCCAGTTCAAGGACAAGGTCTCGGCCGACATGCCCGACTATTTCCCGTGGTGGGACGAGCGGCGAATATAAGTGAGCGAACGGCCCGCTCCGGCCAACCCGACCCAGGACGGCGTGGTGCTGCTGCATGGGATGAGCAGGACAGCTCGATCGTTTCGAAAGATGCAGGCAGCCCTTGAAGCCGCCGGCTTCGCCACGCTCAACCAGGACTATGCCAGCCGCCGGAAGGCGCTGGAGGCGCTGGCGGAAGACATCCATCCCGCCATCGCCGGCTTCGCCAGCGGCATCGACGGCTCCGTGCATTTCGTCTGCCATTCCATGGGCGGCCTGCTGGCGCGGGTCTATCTCGCCAGATATCGGCCGCAACGATTGGGCCGCGTGGTGATGCTGGGCACGCCGAATGGCGGAAGCGAGATCGCCGACCGGCTGAAAGATTTCACCGCCTATCGCGCCTTTTTCGGACCGGCCGGACAGCAGCTCGGCACCCTCCGCGATGCCGCTATCGATGCGATCCTTCCATCCGTCGATTATCCCGTCGGCATCATCGCCGGAAACCGTTCGATCTATCCGATATCCTCGGTCGGTCTTGCCGAAACCGCACGATGGCAGGGTATCGGTCGAGAACACGGGGATCGATGGCATGGCCGACCACATCGTCGTCGGCACTTCGCATCCTTGGCTGGTGCGCAATCGTGAGGCGATTGCGCAGACCATCGCCTTCCTCAGCGATGGCCGGTTCAGGACATGAATGCCCCGGCCCTGGAAGGAATTCGTCCATAAAGCCCCTCGGCAACAACGACGAATTCTCGAGCGGCTCCGATTGAGACCAGTGTCACCGCGTGATCAAGGCCACCCGTCCAATCGCCTTGCGATCGATCAAAAGCCGCATCGCGCGCGCGTAATCCTCCAATGGCAGCCGGTGCGAGATATTCGGACGGATTTTTCCGGCCTCCGCCCATTCCGTCAGCGCCTTGATCCTGACTTCACCGAGCGCCGGATTTTTTCGCACCGCTTCGCCGGCGCGCACGCCGAGCACGCTCGCACCCTTGATCATCAGGAGATTGGTCTTGGCAAGACCGATGCCGCCGGTGAAGCCGATGATCAAGAGCCGCGCGCCCCAGGCGATGCAGCGCATGCTGTTCTCGAACACCTCGCCGCCGACCGGATCGAACACCACATCCGCCCCGCGCCCGTCGGTGATGCGTTTGACGGCGTCGCGGAACGGCTCGCGCGCATACAGCACGAGGTGATCCGCCCCCCTCGCCTTGGCGATCGCAAGCTTCTCCTCGCTCGAAGCGGCCGCGATCACGGTGGCGCCGAGCATCTTGCCCATCTCGACGGCGGCCAGTCCCACGCCGCCGCCGGCACCGTGCACCAGCAGCACTTCACCCGCCTTCACCTGGCCGCGGTCGATCAGCGCGTGGTAGGCCGTGCCGTGCCCCGCCAGAAACGTCGCGCCCTCGGCGTAGTCGAACGTCGAGGGCAGCGGCACGAGTTGCGAGGGCGTGACGACGGCTTCGTCGCAATAGGCGCCGTGCCGCATCTTGACGATGACCTTGTCGCCCACCGCGACGCCCTTGGCGTCGTTCACCTCGACCACATCGCCGGCGGCTTCCACGCCCGGCGTAAACGGCAGCGGCGGCTTGAGCTGATATTCGCCGGCCGCCATCAGGATGTCGGGAAAATTGATCCCGGCGGCCTGAACGGCAACCCGCACCTCGCCAGACGCCAATGGCGCCGCGGCAAATGTTTCCAGACGCAGGCTCTCGGGCGGGCCGAGTTCGCGGCAGACAACGGCTTTCGGCATCAGGCGGCCTGCTCCTTGCGACGCTGCAGTGCCTCGCGGATCAGCGGCATCCGGTCATTGCCGAAATACATGTCGGTCTTGTCGACGAAAATCGTCGGCGAGCCAAAACCGCCGCGCGCCATCACTTCATCTGTGTTGGCCTTGAGCTGGTCCTTGATCGCCTGCTCGCCGATCCCCGCAAAGAACGCGACGTGATCGACGCCGACGCTCTTGCAGACCTCCGTCAACACTGAATCCTGCGAGATGTCCTTGTCGCCGCCCCAATAGGTCTCGAACACCGCGCGCGCGAACGGCACCATCTGTTGGCCGGACTGCTGGCCGAGCCAGATGCAGCCGCGCATCGCCTTGACGCTGTTCACCGGAAACACGGTCGGTGGCATTTTTATCGCAAGACCCGCGGATCGCGCCCAGTCCTCGAGGTCCTTCTTCATGTAGCGCGCCTTCAGCGGCACCGGCGTTTCGCGCGACGCATAGACGCTGGGGTTGACGGTATTGAAGATGCCGCCGACCAGGATCGGCCGCCAGGAGATCTCGACGCCGAGTTCGCTAGCGAGCGGCTGGATGTTGTGGAAGGCGAGATAGGTCCAGGGACTGGAGCAGTCGAAGAAGAACTCGATCATGGCGTTTCCCTTTTTTGCTTAATTGGGTCGTTGTCTAACACCGTTATTGCGACGCCGGCCTCGAGTGAGCTCACTTCCTCTCCTGCCATCTCCTTCGCGCGCTGCCCAAACATGTTCTTGCGCGCTTCCTCGTCGAACGGCTCCTTCACGAACTTGCCGATCGCAAGCCCGGCCTGCACCTGCGGCCGGGCGCGCACCGCCGCGTACCAGCGCTTGATGTTCGGATAATCCTCTAACGTAAATCCTTGCGCCTTGTGGGTCATGGTCCACGGAAAGCAGGCGATGTCGGCGATCGAGTATTCGCTTCCCGCGACGTAAGCCCCGGTTTTGCCAAGCTGCCGGTCGAGCACGCCATAGAGCCGCGCCGCCTCATCGCGGTAGCGCTCGATGGCGTAGGGAATTTTCTCCGGCGCATAGAGCGCGAAATGGCCGTGCTGCCCGAGCATGGGACCAAGCCCGCTCATCTGCCACATCACCCACTGGATCACCCCCGAGCGGGCGCGCATCTCGGTCGGCAGGAAGCGGCCGGCCTTGTCCGCGAGATAAATCAGGATGGCGCCGGTCTCAAACACCGAAAACGGCCCGCCGGCGTCGGCAGGCTCATGATCCACGATCGCGGGAATCCGGTTGTTGGGACTGATGGCCAGGAATTCCGGCTTGAACTGCTCGCCGGCGCGGATGTTGACGGGAATGACCCTGTAAGGGAGCCCGAGTTCCTCCAGCATGATCGAGATTTTCCAGCCGTTCGGCGTCGGCGCGTAATGCAGGTCGATCATGGCTCCCCTTGGCTCGCCGATGGTGCCGGATTATTCCCCGGCGGTGGCGACTTTTGTTGTTCTGTACCTTGATCATAAGACATGGCAGACAGGCGCTCAATCAGAACCGATCAGGAGGCCCCTTATGCTGTTTCCAACGACAATCGCAGGCTCTTTGCCGAAGCCGGAATGGCTGGCCGAGCCCAATACGCTGTGGGCGCCCTGGAAATCGACCGGCCCCGAACTTGCCCGCGCCAAGCGCGACGCCACCATGCTGGCGGTCAAGCTGCAGGAGGACGCCGGCGTCGATATCGTCACCGAGGGCGAACAGGCCCGTCAGCATTTCGTCCACGGCTTTCTGGAGAAGGTCGACGGCATCGACTTTGCCCACAAGGTCGAAATGGGCATCCGGAAGGACCGCTACAAGGCGATGGTGCCGCAAGTGATCGCGCCGCTGACGCTGAAAGGCCGCGTCCATGCCGACGAGGCCCGCGTCGCCCGTTCCCATACCAAAAACAAGCTGAAATTCACCCTGCCCGGCCCGATGACCATCGTCGACACCATCGCCGACGGATATTACGGCGACCGGGTCAAGATGGCATTCGCCTTTGCCGAATTGCTCAATGAGGAAGCCAAGGCCTTGCAGGCCGATGGCGTCGACGTGGTCCAGTTCGACGAGCCGGCCTTCAACGTCTTCATGGACGAGGTCTCCGACTGGGGCATCAAGGCGCTGGAGCGCGCCGCCGAAGGCCTGACCTGCGCCACCGCCGTGCACATCTGTTACGGCTACGGCATCAAGGCCAACACCGACTGGAAAGAGACGCTTGGGAGCGAGTGGCGGCAATACGAGGATATTTTCCCGGCGATCGCCAAGAGCCCGATCCAGCAGGTCGCGATCGAATGCCGTAATTCCAAGGTGCCGCTGGATCTGCTGGGGCTACTCACCGGCAAAATCGTCCAGGCCGGCGTGATCGATGTCGCGAGCGACACGGTCGAGACCGCGGAAGACGTCGTCAAGGTGATCGAGCAGGTCGCGAAATTCGTCCCCAAGAGCAACATCGTCGCCACCACCAATTGCGGCATGGCGCCGATGCGCCGGGATATCGCGGAAGCAAAGCTGATGGCGCTTGGCGCAGGCGCCAAGCTGGCGCGGCAGCGATTGGGGTGAGATCCGCATTGCGACGAACGGGCTCCGCCATTGGACCCGATTGCATCATCGGCGAATGGTGGCGCTAGAACATTACGTGCTCGCACTTGGATGCAACACCGGCCGGTATCCCGCGCCCATGGCCCGCAATGTCGAAGGCGGTGTCAGCAGCAGCGCATGATCGAGCGCGGCGTAGGTTTTCTCATAACCCGCCATCGTCCACTGCAGCACCCTGCCCTGCACAATCAGAAAACTGTCCGCCCCCGCCTGCACCATTGCGCCATCCGGCAATGCCGCTACCGGCATTGGCAACGGATGCAGCCGCTTCCTGCCCCGATCCAGCCGCTCGCGATGCAGCGTGGCATCGATGTCGCGGGCGAGAACCTTGGCTGTAGCCATTGCCCTTCTCCCACGCCGCGCGAAAGCGATTGGCGTCGTCGCGGCGGCAGAAGAAGCACGGGCGATGTCCGGCCGCCAACGCGGTCGCTTCATCGAGGAAGAACAGCTCGGTCCAGCTCCGGCCGCCCATCACCTTGCGCCGCCATCCCCTGAACTCACAGACGCAAGTGATCCATGCCGGGCTCGCCCAGCGTTTCCTCAGCAATGTTTTGGTGGCGGGATCGTGGATGATGCCGCGATTGCCGGTGAACAGGCCGCGATGCGGGTCGGCGATGATGTCGCCGGTAGGGGTGACGCGATTTTGCAGCGGCATCGAAAGCCCGAGCGTACCCGCATTCGTCATTCCGGGATGGTGCGCAGCACCAGACCCGGCACTGGTCGAGGATTCCACGGTTCAGCTTCGCACGCCCCGGAATGACGGGTGAAATCACGCCGCGCCGTCGCGGATCGGCGGCTGGAACGAGAGCGCGGTATCCCAGGGAAAGAAAATCCAGGTGTCTTGCGATACCTCGGTGATGAACGTGTCGACCAGCGGCCGTCCTTTCGGCTTGGCGTAGACGGTGGCGAAATGGGCGTCGGGCATCATGTCGCGCACCAGCCGCCCGGTCTTGCCGGTATCGACGAGATCGTCGACGATCAACAGCCCCTTGCCGGTTCCGCCGCCAAGTGCTGCGGTATCGGCGGAGATTCGCTTGAGGACCTTCAGCTCGCTCTGGTTGGTGTGATCGTAGCTCGCGATGCACACGGTATCGATGATGCGTACGCCGAGTTCGCGGGCAACGATCGCCGCCGGCACCAGCCCGCCACGGGTAATCGCAATGACCGCATGAAACGGTCCGACCTCGTTGAGCCGCCAGGTCAGCGCCCGGCAGTCCCGATGGAACTGGTCCCATGAGACCGGAAATGCCTTGCCCGCCCGCTCCTGCGCGCTCAGTTCCGGAGCATCCGCCGCCATTGCCTTCTCCTGCATCTTCAAAACTCCGCACCAAGACTTCGCTCCAGAAGCTGCTAGCGGCTGATGTTCAAGCCCGCCAGCATCTCCTTCACCGCCGTCATGGCAGCGCTGAGCTTTTCGGGATCGCGCGAACGAACGACCAGATTGGTATTCGGCTTCTTGTCCTCGTCCTGGAACGGATAGCTGCCGATGATGGTGTCGGGATGGGCGCTCGCGATCGCCCGCAGCGGGCCGCCGATGTCGCCTTCCCGCGCATTCGCCCGCACCGATTCCGACAGCATCCGCACGCCCGATTTCAGCTTCGGCGAGATGATGTCCATCATCGCCTGCATGATCGTCGGTATGCCGGCCATCACGATGACATTGCCGAGCTTGAAGCCGGGCGCCAGGATGGTCGCGCTCTGGATCAATTCGGCGCCGTCGGGAATCCGCGCCATGCGCAACCGCGCCTCGTTCAGATCCTGCTCGCTCCAGCGTTCGCGGAACCGCGCGACCACTTCGGGGTGGTGATCGATGCCGACGCCGAACGCCTTGGCGACGCTGTCGGCGGTAATGTCGTCATGGGTCGGTCCGATGCCGCCGGTGGTAAAGACGTAGGTGTAGCGCTTTCGCAGCGCATCAAGGGCCACGATGATATCGTCCTCGTCGTCGGCGACGACGCGGACTTCCTTCAGGTCGATCCCGATATTGGTGAGGTATTCGGCGATAAAGCCGATGTTCTTGTCTTTGGTCCGGCCGGACAGGATCTCGTCACCAATGACCAGAATTCCCGCTGTGACGATCTCACCCATGGTTTCTCCTTACCCCCTGTCCTGTCCCCTGACTTCGCGCAACAACGCATGGAAGTCACGGGGTTTGCTGCCGAAATAAGCACCCGGCAGCCGTTTTTTTGGCAATGCAGCGAACCACCCATAGCAAATGCCGCCGGCCAATGCATATCGCGCTGGCCCGGGCCTTGCTACCATCCCGTTAAGTCATGCACTGTGTATGGGGGCATAGTTTCCCATGCACGGTGTCATCGGACATCATGTCTCGGAGCATCATGTCTCGGGTCATCGCGGGGACAGTCGGGATTTATGGCAGCTGCGTTCGATGAAATGAACGGTCTCGGCGGCGACCTTCGCCCGGCCTATCAGGAACTCTCCCGCTGGCTCAAGGAGACGCCACCGGACGCCCTTGAATATCGCCGCCAGGAAGCGGAGCTGTTGTTCCGCCGGATCGGCATCACCTTCGCCGTCTATGGCGACGCCGAAGCCCAGGAACGGCTGATCCCCTTCGACGTGATCCCGCGGATCATGTCGGGCAAGGAATGGACCCTGCTCGAAAAGGGCCTCCGGCAACGGGTTCGCGCGTTGAACATGTTCTTGCGCGACATCTACCACGGCCGCGATATCCTGCGCGCCAACATCATCCCTGAAGATTTGATTTTCCAGAACCCGGTCTTTCGCCCGGAGATGAACGGCCAGGACGTGCCGCACGACGTCTATGTCCACATCGCCGGCATCGACATCATCCGGGTCGATGCGGAAAACTTCATCGTGCTGGAGGACAATGCGCGGACGCCATCCGGCGTGTCCTACATGCTGGAAAACCGCGAAATCATGATGCGGCTGTTTCCGGACCTGTTCGCCCGCCACCGCGTCGCGCCGGTGGAGAAATATCCCGACGAATTGCTGTCGGCGCTGCGGTCGGTGGCCCCGCTCAGCGCTTCGGCCGAGCCGACAGTCGCGCTGATGACCCCCGGTGTCTACAACTCCGCCTATTACGAACACTCGTTTTTGGCCGACAAGCTCGGCATCGAACTGGTCGAAGGCCGCGACCTCATCGTCAAGAACGAAGAGGTGTTCATGCGCACGACCGAGGGCCTCAAACGCGTCGACGTGATCTACCGCCGCGTCGATGACGATTTCCTCGACCCCCTCACCTTTCGCCCGGATTCCGCGCTCGGCGTACCCGGACTGATGTCGGCCTACGCGGCCGGCAATATCACGCTCGCCAATGCGGTCGGCACCGGCATCGCCGACGACAAGGCGATCTACTCCTACATGCCGGAAGTCGTGAAATTCTATCTCGGCGAAGAACCGATCCTGAAAAACGTGCAGACCTGGCGCTGCCGTGAACCGCAGGATCTCGCCTACGTCCTCGACAATCTCGGCGATCTGGTGGTGAAGGAAGTGCACGGCTCCGGCGGCTACGGCATGCTGATCGGCCCCGCCGCCACCAAGGCAACGATCGAGGCGTTCCGCGACAAGCTGAAGCGCGAGCCCGAAGGCTTCATCGCCCAGCCGACGCTCGCGCTATCGACCTGCCCGACCTGCACCGCATCCGGCCTCGCCCCGCGCCATGTCGATCTGCGGCCGTTCGTACTGACCGGCCGCGACCACACCACGATCGTGCCGGGCGGACTGACCCGCGTGGCGCTGAAGGAAGGCTCGCTGGTGGTCAATTCGAGCCAGGGCGGCGGCACCAAGGACACGTGGATACTGGACGAATAGAGGGCAAGATCGCTGCATGCTGTCGCGCACCGCCGAAAACCTGTACTGGCTGGCCCGCTATGTCGAGCGGGCGGAGTATCTCGCGCGCACCATCGACGCGACCTTGCGCGTGACCGCGTTGCCCGCCGCCTATATCGGCAAGACCAATGAATGGGATTCAGCGCTCCTGACCGCCGGCGTCAGCGCCGGCTTTTACGACGCCTATCAGGAAGCCAACGAAAGCAACGTCGTCGAGTACCTCGCGTTTTCGCCGTCCAATCCCTCCTCGATCAAGAACTGCATCGAGGCGGCACGGCTCAATTCGCGCTCGGTGCGCACCGCGCTCACCAGCGAGATGTGGGACACGATCAACAGCGCCTGGATCGAGTTGCAGGAAGTCTGGGGCAAGGGTACCTCGACCCGCGAGGAACTGGCAAAATTTCTGCGCTTCGTGCAGGAGACGTCGCTGCGCTTCGACGGCTCGGCCTACCGGACCATGCTGCGCAACGACGCCTACTGGTTCTCACGGCTCGGCCTGCATCTGGAGCGCGCCGACAACACCGCCCGCATTCTCGACGTGAAGTATCACGTGCTGCTGCCCGAGGAGGAACATGTCGGCGGTCCCCTCGATTATTATCAGTGGACCTCGATCCTGCGTTCGGTGTCGGCGCTGACCGCCTATCACTGGGTCTACCGTGAGACGCTAAAGCCCTGGCTGATCGCAGACCTCCTGATCCTGAACGATACGCTGCCGCGCTCGCTGGCGAGCTGCTACAGCAATCTGGTGCGCAATCTCGACCAGATCGGGGTCGCCTATGGCCGCCAGGGCGCCTCGCAGCGCCACGCCCGCGGGGTCCGCAACCGGCTTGAACACAGCCATATGGACGATATCTTCCAGCACGGCGTCCATGAATTCATCCAGGAATTCCTTGCGGATAACGCGCGGCTCGGTGAAATCATCACCCGGCAATATCTGATTTGATGCCGTCCTCTTTCTGGTCTAACGGTGTCGCTGAACTCCAGCTCCGCCCCGGTACGCCATGCGCCTGCGAATTGCCCACACGACCAGCTATCGCTATGAGCCCCCGGCCACAGGCGTGATCCAGATCCTGCGCATGACGCCCGGCAGCCATGACGGACAATACGTCGCCGATTGGCAGATCGACGTCTCCACCGATTCCCGGCTGGATATGCATCAGGATGCCTTCGGCAACGTCACCCATGTGCTGACCCACGGCGCGATCGCCGATCTCACCATCAATGTCGAAGGCCTGATCGAGACACACGACACCGGCGGGGTGCTCCGCGGCACCGACGAGCGTTTTCCGCCGAGCCTGTTCCTGCGCTCGACGGCACTGACCGAAGTCAATCCGGCGATGGCGACCTTCGTCCGCGAACTGCGTTCGGAGTCGGATAGCGACGTGCTCGGCTTCCTGCATGCGCTGATGGTGCAGATCAACGAGCACATGACCTTCGACGAAGACCCCACCAACAGCGGCACCTCGGCGGCGGAAGCCTTCGCCGGCAAGCGCGGCGTGTGTCAGGACTACGCGCATATCTTCATCGCCTGCGCGCGCTCCGGCGGCGTGCCGGCGCGCTTCGTCTCCGGGCATTTCCTGCGCTCCGACGGCACCGTCAACCAGCGGGCTGGCCACGCCTGGGCGGAAGCCTACGTGCCCGATCTCGGCTGGGTCGGGTTCGATCCGGCCAATGGCATCTGCACCACCGACGCCCATGCCCGCATCGCCATCGGCCTCGATTACCTCGGCGCCGCCCCGGTGCGCGGCACCCGCTATGGCGGCGGCACCGAAACCCTGACGGTGGCGGTCAAGGTCGACCAGGCCGGCCGATCGGGACAGTGGCAGAGCCAGTCGTAGTAATCAAAGCAGACGCGTAGGGTGGGCAAAGGCGCGCTTGCGCCGTGCCCACCCTTTATCCAGAACTCTCCTTTGGCATATCGCGCTGTGCCGACCGTTCATCCGGAACTATCGCTTTAGATGGTCGCGCACGCTTCGCTGTGCCCACCCTACGGCGATAATGACGGCTACGTCACTTATCCAGCCAGACGTCCTCGAACCGCAGATTGTTGTACTGGCTGTTGTCGTGCGGCTTGAAATTCTTCACATAGGGCTGCCAGCAATTGCCGGCGGAGCCATGCAGGATGATCGGGCGCGCGGCATCGTCGACCAAAAGCCGCTCGATATCCCAGACGATCCTCCTGCGCTTCTCCTTGTCGAGTTCGCGCGATTGCGCCGCGAGCAGTCTGTCGACGTCGGCGTTGCAGTACTGGGTGTAATTGCGCTCCGAGTTGCACGAATAGTTCTCGACGATATTGCCGTCGGGATCATCGACGCTGACGCCGGTCACGTTCAACCCGATGGTGTAGTCCTTCTTCGCCAGCCGCGTGTACCAGCGCGGCGTATCGAGGATATCGAGCTCGCCGACGATGTAGATCTTTTTCAGCTGATCGGTGAGGATGACGGCGGGATCACGATAGGTCGGCAGGTTTCGGGTTTGAATCTTGATCGGCAGCGGTTTGGCGTCGCTGTAGCCAAGCTTCTGCATGATCGCTTGCGCCTCGGCGATGTTCTTTGCGCTGTCGGGACCATAGCCCGTCAACGAGGACACCATTTCCGGCGGCATGCCCCATTCGCCTTCGGGCTTCGGCAGCATGCCCCCGCCCATCCGCGCCAGTCCCTCCATCAGGATCGTGTTGAACGGCTTGCGGTCGAGCGCCAGCGACATGGCCTTGCGAATGTCGGGATTGTCGAACGGCGGATTGACGCGGTTGACCATCAGATTGATCTGCGTTCCCGTCGCGATCGTCTCGCAGATCGCGTTCGGCGCGCGCGCCTTCATGTCCTTCATCAGGGGAATACTGACGTCGGAGGGGAAGGTGATGTCGTATTCGCCGGTGGCGAAGGCGAGCATGCGCGTGGCGCGGCTGTCGATCATCCGGAAGGTAATCTCGTCGAGATAGGGACGGTCCTTCTTCCAGTAGTCGGGATTGCGCACGAGGCGGATCGAATTCGGCGCGTTTGAATTCGACGAATTTGAACGGCCCGGTGCCGATCGGCCTGGTGCGCATGACCTGCTGCGGAACATGGCAGGGATAGACCGGTGAAAATGCGCTCGCCAGCAGCACCGGCAGGCTCGGCTGCGGCTCGCTCAGCTCGAAGGTCGCCTCGTAATCGCCGTTGACGGTGACGTCCTGCAGCTTCGCGTACCAGACCTTGCGCGGGTTGCGGTGAAAGTCTTTGGTCTCGCCCTTGCCGATCAGCATCCGCCAGGTGCATTGCACGTCTTTCGCCGTGAACGGCTGGCCGTCATGCCACTTCACGCCCTGCCGCAGTTTGAACGTCAGCTTGGTGTTGGTTGCGTCCCATGACCAGCTTTCGCGCGAGATCAGGGATGACGGTGTCGAGGCTCTCGTGGACCTTGGCGGGATCGAACACGACGAGGTTGTTGAAGACCGCCGCAAACGGCGTCACCGAGGCAATGGTCGATTCCTCGTGCAACGAGGTCGAGGGCGGATTGTCGTTGTGATAGAGCCGCAGCGTGCCGCCCTTTTTCTGCGCAGCGGCGGGGCCTGACGACATCGCGATACACAGCAACGCCAAGAATGCGATCGACATGAACGCGATTAATGTGCGTGACGGCCGGCTCGCGCGCATTTCTGCCTCCCGGAATTTTTTGTTTTTCCGTGATCGCCAGCGTGCCGGAGGCCGGCGCGTTAATCAATACTCGCAATTCCGGTAATCCGAGGCCGCGCAGGCTTGCGCCATTTCCTCGGCTTGCGAGATTTCCGCCGGCGTCATGGCCTTTGAGACCTCGCGCATGCCGGCCTTGGCCCGCGCATCGCCGCGTTTGGCGGCAAGGCTGAACCACATCAAGGCGCGGTGCGCGCTGCGCGGAACACCCTCGCCCTTGCGGTACATCGCCCCGAGCACGCGTTGCGCCTTGGCGTTGCCCTGCTCGGCCAGCGGACGAAACAGGTGGATCGCCGGCAGATAATCGCCGCGGTTATAGGCCGCCATGCCGTCTTCCCAGGGGCCCGCGAGGGCGCCGGAGGCACCGAACAGCAAAGCGGCGAAGATAACGGCCAAGATCAAGCCGCCCAAATTCGCGCTGCCCAAATTTGCGCTACCCACGATGCCAGATTTTCGCATGCCCCGCCCTCGCCCCCGGATTCAGCGCGTCTTTCTATCCCTTGGGCGCATGCCGCGCCACGGGGAATTGGGGTTGGACGACACCCTGAAATTGGCTACTAGTTGCCCGCCGGAATTCGGACGGTTCGGGGACCTGGAATGACCTATTGTTGCGGAGTGCTGGTGCGGGACGGCCTGGTCATGATCGCGGACACCCGTACCAATGCCGGCCTCGACAACGTCTCGACCTTCCGCAAGCTGCACATTTTCTCCAAGCCCGGCGAACGCATCATGGCGATCGCCAGCGCCGGCAATCTCGCCATCAGCCAATCGGTGCTGTCCACGCTGACCGAAGGCCTGGAAGACCCGCACACCGGCGAGCTCGAAACGCTGATGAATGCGCCCACCATGTTTCAGGCGGCGCAGCGCATCGGCCGCGCCATCCGCAGCGTGCACGCCACCGAAGGCGACGCCCTGAAATCGGAAGACGTCTCCTTCGACGTCTCGTTCCTGTTCGGCGGTCAGATCAAGGGCTCGCGGATGCGGCTGTTCATGGTCTACACCGCCGGCAATTTCATCGAATGCACCACCGACACGCCCTACCTGCAGATCGGCGAGCACAAATACGGCAAGCCGGTGCTCGATCGCGCGATGCATTACGACGTCGAACTTTACGAGGCGCTGAAGACCAGCCTGATCTCGATGGATTCGACGATGCGCTCCAATCTTGGCGTCGGTCTCCCGATCGACGTATTGGTGGTGCGCGCGGATGCCTGCGAGGCCGATCTCAACCACCGCATCGAGGCCGGCGAACCCTATTTCCACGATCTGCGTTCGCGCTGGTCGGCGGCGCTGCGCGCGGCGCATCAGAATATTCCGAGACCACCCTACAAAACCGAAACAGAAACAAAAAACAACTGAAGGCGAGGAACTAATGGCCGACGCAACAAACAAGATCGCAATCGTTACCGGTGCGGGCACCGGTGTCGGACGCGCAGCATCACTGGCGCTGATGAATGCCGGCTTCACCGTGGTGCTCGCCGGGCGGCGCATGGAGATGCTGGAAGAGACCAAGAAGCTTGGCGACAATGTCGGCAAGAGCATGTGCGTCTCCGCCGACATGACCAATCCCGGCTCGATCGCGGCGCTGTTCGCCAAGGTGATGGAAACCTATGGCCGGCTCGACGTGCTCTTCAACAATGCCGGCATGGGCGCGCCGCCGGTGAATTTCGAGGATCTCGGCCTCGATCAGTGGCAGGCGGTGGTGAACACCAATCTCACCGGACCCTTCCTGTGCACCCAGCACGCCTTCCGCATCATGAAGGACCAGAAGCCGCGCGGCGGCCGTATCATCAACAACGGCTCGATCTCGGCGCACGCGCCGCGGCCGTTCTCCGCGGCCTATACCTCCACCAAGCACGCCATCACGGGTCTTACAAAAGCGACCAACCTCGACGGCCGCATGTACGACATCGCGGTCGGACAGGTCGACATCGGCAATGCCGCAACGCCGATGACCGATCGCATGGTCGCCGGTCCCGGCGTGATGCAGCCCGATGGCACGATGAAGCAGGAGCCGCGGATGGACGCGAAAGCCGTCGGCGACGCCGTCGCCTATATGGCCGGCCTGCCGCTCGACGCCAACGTGCTGTTCATGACGGTCATGGCGAGCAAGATGCCGTTCGTCGGGCGGGGCTAAGTCAAGCCGCTCGTGTCGTCCCCGCGAACACGCGAGGGACGACATGGTGAGGCATCGTCGCGGCCTCACGCGCTCGGACGCGCCGCCCCTACTCCAGCTTCTCCACGTCCCGCAGCGTCGGAAACAGCTTCATCCATAACAGCGCGATCGCGATCGTGCCGACGCCGCCGAGCACGGCGGCCGGCACGGTGCCGAGCAAGGCTGCCGTGATGCCGCTTTCGAACTGGCCGAGCTGGTTGGAGGCGTTGATGAAGAGAAAATTCACCGCACCCACCCGGCCGCGCATGTCGTCGGGCGTAGCGAGTTGCACCAGCGAGAAACGTATCACCACGCTGATGGTGTCGGCGGCACCCAGGATCGCCAGCGACAGCACCGACAGCCACATCCAGTGCGACAGCGCGAACACCACCGTCGCCGCGCCGAAAACGATCACCGCCTGAAACATCCGCATTCCGACGCGGCGATTGATGGTGTGGTGCGCCAGGAACGCCGTCATCAGCAAGGCCCCGACCGCGGGCGCGGCGCGCAGGATGCCAAGGCCGAGCGGGCCGGTCTGCAGGATGTCGCGCGCATAGATCGGCAGCAGCGCCGTCGCGCCGCCGAGCAGCACCGCGAACAGATCGAGCGAGATGGTGCCGAGAATGGAAGGATTGTTGCGAACGAACCGGACGCCGGCAAACAAATCGTCCGGCGTCGCCGGATCCTTGACGGCGGCCGGTTGCGTCAACCTGACCACGCCGATGCAGGCCGCTGCAAAAAAGGCGAACGCGCCCATGATCCCGTAGGCCGCGCTGGGAGCGACGACGTAAGCGAGGCCGCCAAGGGCGGGGCCGGTAATGGTGGCGATCTGCGCCGCGCCGCTCGATATCGCCGTCGCCCGCTGCAGTGATCCCAGCGGCGCGATCAACGGCAACAACGCCGCCAGCGCCGGGCTTTCGAAGGCGCCGACGATCCCGAGCACGAAGGTGGCGATGAAAATCTGCGTCACGGTGAGCCAGCCGGCAAAGGCGCCCCAGGCCAGAAACAGTGCCGTCAGCGCTTCGACGGCCTCGCAAATCTGCACGACGCGTTTGCGTTCGTAGCGGTCCGCGGCATGCCCCGCCACGAACAGCAGCAGCGCGGTCGGCAGAAACTGAACCAGCCCGATCATGCCGAGATCGAAGGCGCTGCCGGTCATGTCGTAGACCTGCCAGCCGATGGCGACCGCGCCGATCTGGGTGGCAAAGCGCGAAAAACTCCGCGACAGCAGAAAAAAGCAGAAACGACTTGTGCCTGAGCAGAGCGCCGGCGCCGACAGGCATCACGGGACAGAAGGACATGGCTTTGACCGGCTCCTGCTTCTCAAAGCGTGAGCCGTCATCCGCCCCACTTCTTTGTCGTTTGTTACGCCGTGGCTGACGCCGGACCTATTGTCAATGGCCGCGGACGAAGGGCTGCCCGGCATTGCGCTTTGAACTCCCCCGCTGCCATAATCGCTGCGGGGGGCTTTGCGATCATGCTGCAACTGCAATCGGCGTTGGGAGTGCTGGCGTTACTGACGCTCGCCTGGGCGCTTGGTGAAAACCGCCGCGTGGTCTCGTGGCGGCAAGCCGCCATCGGGCTTGGCGTCACCGTCCTCACGGCGCTGGTGCTGATCAAACTGCCGCCGGTGGCAAAGGCGTTCGGCGCCATCAACGATGCCGTCAACACGATCGCGGCCGCCTCCCGCGCCGGCACCTCCTTCGTGTTCGGCTATCTCGGCGGCGGCGCGCTGCCGTTCGACCTCAAGTCGCCCGGCGCGGATTTCATCCTGGCGTTCCAGGCGCTGCCGATCATTTTGGTGATGAGCGTGCTGACGACGCTGTTGTTCTACTGGCGCGTCTTGCCGCCGATCGTGCGCGGCATGGCGTGGCTGCTGGAGCGCACGCTCGGCGTCGGCGGCGCGGTCGGCCTCTCCACCGCCGCCAACATCTTCCTCGGCATGGTGGAAGCGCCGCTGTTCATCCGGCCCTATCTGGCGCAATTGACGCGCAGCGAACTTGTTTCTGGTGATGACCGGCGGCATGGCCGGGATCGCCGGCACCGTGCTGGTGCTTTACGCCACGCTGCTCGCGCCGCTGATCCCGGATGCGCCGGCGCATTTCGTCATCGCCTCCGTGCTCGGCGCGCCTGCGGCCATCCTGGTCAGCCTGATCATGGTGCCGGAAACGTCGGACAAGCGTACCGGCGGCGCCTCCTCGGTGCCCGCACTGGCCGACACCGATGGTCTCACCGCCACCAGCACCATGGACGCCATCGTCAAAGGCACCACGTCCGGGCTGGAGCTGCTGCTCAACATCATCGCGATGCTGCTGGTGCTGGTGGCGCTGGTCTATCTCGCCAACGCGATCATCGGATTGCTGCCGGAGATCGGCGGCGCCAAAATTTCGTTGCAGCGGCTGCTCGGCTATCTGATGGCGCCGGTGTGCTGGCTGATGGGCCTGCCATGGTCGCAGGCCGTCACGGCGGGAAGCCTGATGGGCACCAAGACCGTGCTGAACGAATTGATCGCCTATGTCGATCTGTCAAAACTCGGCCCTGATGCGCTCGATCCGCGCTCGCGGCTGATCATGCTCTACGCGATGTGCGGTTTTGCCAATTTCGCCAGCCTCGGCATCATGATCGGCGGCCTCGGCACCATGGCGCCGAACCGCCGCGACGAAATCAATGCGCTGGGATTGAAGTCGATCGTCTCGGGCACGCTGACGACGTGTTTGATGGGCGCGATCGTGGGGGTGTTGACGTAGTCTGAGCGACCAGCGCCGTCATGCCCGGGCTTGTCCCGGGCATCCATGATTTCTTGGCGATGAGACGAAGATCGTGGATGGCTGGGCATAGCGCGAGCGCAGTGACGACGCTCGAACGCATCGCCCGGAATGACGGAGCAATCTAAGTCGCCAACTCCACCGTCTTGAACTCCGCCGGCAAGATCACTTCCAGCAATTCCACATCATCCGAATAATCCATGATCAGATGCTTGATGCGCGGCGGCTGGGTCCAGGCGCTGCCCTCTTTCATCAAGGTCTCGCCCTGCCCTTCCATGTAGGTCTTCACCCAACCCTTGAGCACATAGACCATCTGAAATTCGACGTCGTGATAATGCAGCTTTGAGACTTCCGCCGGATTGCAGGGGCCGACCAGCCGGATCACATGGGCCTGGGCCAGACCGTGTGAGGCCGCCGCGATTCCAAGGTCGCGATATTGCGCGTAGGTGCGCAGGCCATCGGCCTTAAAATCCTCTTCGCGATGATGGCTGATGGCGATGCGCTGTTTCGGCCGCGCCTTTGTTTTCGAAGCCGCCTTTGCTTTCGAAGCCGTCTTGAGTTTGGCTGACGCCGTCTTGGATTTGGCTGTCGAGACGCGGCCTTTCGACTTGATGGTCTTGCGCGATGAGGATTTGGCCGTGCCCTGAAGGCCCGTCCATTTCTTCTTCACCGCGGTTTTGGCTACGGCTCTTGATGTCGCCTTTTGCTTGGCCATTCTTGCCTCCCTGATCTCGGAGATCCCTGATCTCTGAGTGGAGAGAGGCTAGCACAAAATATACTTCGTAGGGTGGGTTAGGCGAAGCCGTAACCCACCCTGGATGCGACGATAAAGATCTACCCTACAGATCCTGCGCCCTTACGCGATCAGTGCAGCCGGAACACGCCGTCGACGGCGCGCAGCTCGGCCGGCTTGATCAGCTTGGAATGCGCCACGGTGACGGAGAACAGCGGCCCATCGAGCTTTTCCTGCCAGAAGGAGAGAAAATCCTTCAGCGCCGGGAATTTCGGAAACAGATCGTAGTTCTGCCAGACATAGGTCTGTAGCAGCGAGGGATGATCCGGCATCCGATACAGAATTTGCGCCGTCGTCAGCCCGTAACCCAGCACCTGTTTCCGGAAGTCGTCGGAAACAACCCCAACCCGCGAGACCATGCCAACCTCCATTTAAGGAGCGCATTCACGTGGTGGCCGCACACCGAGCCACCCCGGCGGAGATGCGCTCACATGAGAGAAATGTGACGCACGATACCAACCCATCACAAGCCTAAATGTTTAATGAATTGTTGAAAATTCACGCGTTAGCAGCAGCTTACCGCATGTGCTAATACGGGTTTCCGGCAGCTTCCCGCCCGGTTAATCATGATTAACGAAATTGGCAGCCGACATATTTGAGTGCCAGTTTTTCTGCTAGAAGCCCTTGTCCCCAGAACAAGACTGGCCTATGTCCAGCGCAGCCACGCTGGCACTCGCTGGCGTGGACTGCCAAATTTCCAGAATCTGACAACATCTTCAGAAACTTAGGAGGACTGCATGAAATTCCGTCCGCTTCACGACCGCGTCGTGGTCAAGCGCATCGACGCCGAAGAGAAGACCGCTGGCGGCATCATCATTCCGGACAGTGCCAAGGAAAAGCCCTCGCAGGGCGAAATCACCGCCGTCGGTCCGGGTGGCCGTGACGAAGCCGGCAAGCTGATCCCGATCGACCTCAAGGTCGGCGACCGTGTGCTGTTCGGCAAGTGGTCGGGCACCGAAGTCAAGATCGACGGCCAGGAGCTGCTGATCATGAAGGAAAGCGACATCATGGGCGTCCTCACCGACGTTCCCGCTGCCAAGAAGAAGGCTGCCTAAGCCAACCCCGCACCCGCTCACCCCCTGAGGAGCGCCTGCGAGGCGCCCCTGAAGAGGGTGAGAGACCAAGATCAACTCAGGGAAATCAAATATGTCAGCTAAAGAAGTCAAATTCGGCGTCGATGCCCGCGACCGCATGCTGCGCGGCGTCGACATCCTCGCCAACGCCGTCAAGGTGACGCTCGGCCCCAAGGGCCGCAACGTCGTGCTCGACAAGTCGTTCGGCGCTCCCCGCATCACCAAGGACGGCGTCACCGTCGCCAAGGAGATCGAGCTCGACGACAAGTTCGAGAACATGGGCGCGCAGATGGTGCGCGAAGTCGCTTCCAAGTCCGCCGATGCGGCCGGCGACGGCACCACCACCGCAACCGTGCTCGCGGCTGCGATCGTCCGTGAAGGCGCCAAGTCGGTTGCCGCCGGCATGAACCCGATGGATCTGAAGCGCGGTATCGACCTGGCTGTGGAAGCCGTGGTCGCCGACCTCGTCAAGAACTCCAAGAAGGTCACCTCGAACGAGGAAATCGCCCAGGTCGGCACCATCTCCGCCAACGGCGACGCCGAAATCGGCAAGTTCCTCGCCGACGCCATGAAGAAGGTCGGCAACGAGGGCGTCATCACGGTTGAAGAAGCCAAGTCGCTCGAGACCGAACTCGACGTCGTCGAAGGCATGCAGTTCGACCGCGGCTACATCTCGCCCTACTTCGTCACCAACGCCGACAAGATGCGCGTTGAAATGGACGACGCCTACATCCTGATCAACGAGAAGAAGCTCTCCTCGCTGAACGAACTGCTCCCGCTGCTCGAAGCCGTGGTGCAGACCGGCAAGCCGCTGGTCATCGTCGCCGAAGACGTCGAAGGCGAAGCGCTCGCCACCCTCGTCGTCAACCGTCTGCGTGGCGGCCTCAAGGTTGCCGCCGTCAAGGCTCCGGGCTTCGGCGATCGCCGCAAGGCCATGCTGCAGGACATCGCGGTTCTGACCGGTGGTCAGGCGATCTCGGAAGATCTCGGCATCAAGCTCGAGAACGTCACGCTGCAGATGCTCGGTCGCGCCAAGAAGGTGATGATCGACAAGGAAAACACCACGATCGTCAACGGCGCCGGCAAGAAGGCCGACATCGAAGCGCGCGTTCAGCAGATCAAGGCGCAGATCGAGGAAACCACCTCGGACTACGACCGTGAGAAGCTCCAGGAGCGTCTGGCCAAGCTCGCAGGCGGCGTCGCGGTGATCCGCGTCGGCGGCGCGACCGAAGTCGAAGTCAAGGAGCGCAAGGATCGCGTGGATGACGCGATGCATGCGACCCGTGCGGCGGTTGAAGAAGGCATCGTGCCGGGCGGCGGCGTCGCCCTGCTGCGCGCCTCCGAGCAGCTCAAGAAGCATCCGGACCCAGAACGACGACCAGAAGACCGGCGTCGAGATCGTGCGCAAGGCGCTCTCCGCGCCGGCCCGCCAGATCGCGATCAACGCCGGTGAAGACGGCTCCGTCATCGTCGGCAAGATCCTCGAGAAGGACCAGTACGCTTACGGGTTCGACTCGCAGACCGGCGAATACGGCAATCTGGTCTCCAAGGGCATCATCGACCCGACCAAGGTGGTTCGTGCGGCGATCCAGAACGCAGCTTCGGTTGCGGCTCTCCTGATCACCACCGAAGCCATGATCGCCGAACTGCCGAAGAAGAACGCCGGCGCCGGCGGTGGCGGCATGCCCCCGGGCGGCGGCATGGGCGGCATGGACTTCTAAGTCCAGCCACTCAGGCGATTACAAGAATGCAAAACCCCGGCAGCGATGCCGGGGTTTTTGTTTGGGTCAGGAAGTCAGGCTCTATTCGATGACTTCGTCGGCCTGTGACAGCAGCGACAGCGGGATTGTGAGGCCGAGTGCCTTGGCAGTCCTATTGTTGATGACCAACTCGAACCGAGTTGCCTGTCGGAGCGGCAAGATCACCAGGACGCGCGCCATCCAGGATTTTTGCGACCTGTTCAGCCGCGGTCGTATAGATCTCGAATGTGGTCGCGCCGTAGGACATGAGACCGCCGGCGTCTACGTAAAAACGGAACGCATGTATCGTGGGCAAATTAGCCTTGAGTGCGAAGTCGCCAAGCTGCTTGGGCCGAGGATAAGAGCTGAGGACGACGTCGGGATACACAAGCAACGCGTCGGGACGCTCCTTCGCGATCACGGAGAGCTCTGACAGCAGCTCTTCGGCGGCTTCCACCTGAGCCGCCTGAATTTTGAGACCCAGCCGCGGCGCAGCCTCCTGGATCAACTCCAACGCGTTCGTTGCAGCTTCAGGATCTTGCAGAAACATTACCTGCGAGGCGTTGGGAATCGCCGCCTTGAGAAGTTCGAGGCGTTTCGGCATGAGCTCTGTCGTCATACATGTAACGCCCGTCAGATTTCCTCCGGGCCGGGCGAGATTCGTGACGTGCGCGAACGGGTCGCACGAGTAGACGACGAGCGGTGTAGTCTTCACGGTGCCGGCGACAATTCGCGTCGCCCTCGTACCCATGGTGAACAACACATCGACTGGGAGTTTCACGAGATCGGCGGCTAACCCCGGCATCCGATCGTATCGGCAATCCGCAAATCGCTGCTCGATGACGAGGTTTTTTCCCTCGACATAGCCTAGCTCCGCGAGGCGAGCCCGGAAAATATCGAAGTTGGGGCGCTGAGGAGCGGGGCCACACACCTCCAACCAGCCGACGTGCGATTTGCCGGGAGCCTTTTGCGCCTGAGAAGTGGGGGCGCCGAGCAGAGTCACGCCGAGAGCAAGAACCGTGACCGCAATCGGTACACTAATCCGATTCATCTTCATGGCAGGGCCTCCGAACGTGCTGTGGCTAAGTCCCATCGGTAAGCGCCGTGGCACCCTAGCCTATTGCAGGCGGCGTACAAGCCCGGGCAACGAATTCTGCTTCGCTTCACGCCGGCCTCGTCGCCGCTAAACCACAACCGGAAGGATGAACTCCTGCCTACCTCTGCTGTTGCATGTCCGCTGCAATGCGAGTGCGCACTAAATTGCACACCAAAGCTCGGCGCTACCGCCGCCCCGGAATGACGAAGGAAGATCTCACTCAACCAGCGCCCGTCCGCCCTGCTCGTACCGGCCCTTGCCAATCTCGAAAATGAAATACGGCCTCGTGCCCGATAACTCGCGCGTAAAAAGCCCGTCGCGTTTGACGCCGCCGATCTTGGTCATCGCGCCCTGCGAGCGCCAGTTTTCGTCGCCGACCCAGAACACCACGGTATCGACGAAGGTAAAGGCATGATCGAGCATCAGGCGTTTGACTTCGCGATTGGCTTTTCCTCCCCAATGACTGCGGGCCAGGAACGTCCAGCCGATCTCGATCTCGCTGCGTTCAGGTTCATAACCGTAATACCGGCTTGAGCCGATCAAGCGGTTGGTCGATCGATCGACGAACACAAATCCCATTTTCGAATCGACCGCGCCGTCGAAAAATTTCCGAAAACCCGCCTCGGTGTACCGATCGGGCACCGGATGCACCTTCCAGATTTCCGGATCGGAGCCGGCTGCGTACAGCTCCTGCCAGTCGTCAGCCGAGATCGGTCTGATCGTGATGGTGGGGCCGACCAATGTCGGCTGGAAATCAGGATCGGACATGGCAAGCCCCGCTTGGGCACCCGACGGTGCGCGTAAAATCTAATTTCTCAAACTATTTCAGCGTGATTTGGGTCGTCCAGTCCCCCATCGTCAAAATATTTGGCTTCGCGACCACCCCAAATCAGTGGTTATTCCGTCGCCGCTCCCGACAGCTGGCGCGCCACGCGCGACGTGAGGTACGTTTCCGGCATGCAGAGCACCGGTTTCGAATACGCACTGTCGGCGCGCGTTGACGATATGCTCAACGCCTGCACCAAATGCGGCGCTTGCTTTGCAGCGTGCCCGATCACCGAACCGGCAGGCTTGGCGGCGGCGGATCCGTCCGCAACGGTGAAAGGCGTTCTCGACATTCTGAGGCTCGGCGAAGGAACGGCCGAGGCGGAGAAATGGACCAAGGCCTGCACTCTAAGTGGCGAATGCATCAAGGCCTGCGACTATGGTGTCAACCCGCGCTTCCTTATCGCGATGGCGCGGCTCGCACTCACGCGCAAGGCGAACGAGCTGCCTGCGCGGCGCAAACGTGGCGTTGACGTCTTCAGGAACCTGAGCCAAGACGTCAGCGTGCTCTCGCAGCTTCAGCTCTCCGAGGAGGCGCTGGTGCGGCTCGGTCAACGGCCGTCCCGGCAGCCGCCGCGCGTCGAATTGCCGGACGTCGTGTTCTACACTGGCTGCAACGTGTTGAGGACGCCGCACATCGCGCTGCTTTGCCTCGATATTCTGGATGCACTCGGCGTCGACTATCAGGTCATGGGGGGCCCGTCCCACTGCTGTGGCATCCACCAGCTGCGCGCTGGCGATACCGACACCGCGTCACGGTTTGCCGGCAATACCATCAGCAAGCTGGCACAGTCGAAGACGGGCGAGGTGCTGTCGTGGTGTCCAAGCTGCTTCGTGCAATTCACGGAGAACATGCTGCCAACCTTTGAACGAGCGACAGGCGAGAAGCCGTTCGACATGACGCCGTTCATGCTGTTCTTGCATCGCAATCTCGACGCGTTGCGGCCGATGCTCAAAAGCCGTGTCGAGCTTGAAGTCGCGCTGCATCGGCATCCCGGTGTGGCGGGCGTCGCCGAGGCCGCAGAAGGGTTGCTGCGCGCAGTACCCGGCATCACCATCGTCAGGCTCGACGTTCCGGCGGTCGGCCTGCAAAGCAACAGCCTTTCGTCGCTGCCCGCGTACCAGAAAGAGCTGCATCTGCAAGAGCTGGAACTGGCCGCGAAAGCAGGCGTCGACGCGTTGATTTCGGTCTACCATACCGACCATCGCGAGCTATGCGCGCATGAACGCGATTGGCCGTTCCGTATTCTCAATGTCCTCGATGTCGTTGGCGCCAGCATGGGGCTGCATCAGAACGACGTTTACAAGACGATGAAGATCAAGCAGGACGTCGAGGCCATCATCAGTGATACGTCGGATCTTATCACGCGGCACGGCGTCAATCTCGACACCGCACGTGCTTGATCGTCAGTGGCATGCTTCGTGATCAGCCGCTGCCACTGCAGGGGCCCCCACAGCGACCATGAGCTCTCAATGGTAGTGTGCCGGTGCGTGGTCCGTTATGCCGCCGAATGTGGAAGTGAGCTATCCTGCCGCGACGCTGCGCGAAATGATCGCGTCACTCCACCCGCGCCAACACGGCAAGGCGCTTGATGCCCTTGTTGCGGTAGGCGTTGAGGAAGGCGTAGTAATCCTTAAACGACACGCAACCGTTGGAATCGCCGTTCGGGCCGAGCATGTAGGTGTGGGCCAACAGGCCGCTGCGGCCGAAGATCTTGTCTTCACCGCCGACCGGGGTCAGCCGCAACGCCGGCACGCCGTGAAACAGCGCCTCGCGCGGCGTCAGTTCATAGATATGCGGCGGCGTCACGCCCATCATCCTGATATGCGACGAGCGCGGATCGTCGAGCTTCGAGCCAAGGCCCGAATGCGCTTCGAGCTTGGTGCCGTCGGGCAGATAGACCGTGCGCGCGGAGATATCATAGACCGCGGTCTGGCGATCATAGGGCGGCGATCCGCCGAGCATCGGGTTCTGGGCCCTTGTATCCGGCAGGCTTCCGGTGGCGCTGACATCGGCGGACGCGTAGGACAGCAGCGACGCTTGCGAGGATTGTTTGCCCCAGAGCTTTTCGACCATGCTCGGTCTATCGAACGAAGCGATCGACATGACCGCAGCCTTGGCACGCTCCGCCATGTCGCGGACGGAGTTGCCTGGTGCCTTTGCGGCGGGCTTGGCTTCAACAGGCGCCGTGGGCGAATTGAGCGCAATCTGGGTCGACGCTGCCGCTTCCTTCTTTGGTGCTTCCGCGAGTTTTGGCGCGTCGGCTTTCCTTGACGCGTCGGCAAATTTTGGAGCATCCAGCGGCTTCGAAACCGCGGTCGCTTTCGGAGCCTCGACTGGCGGCGACGCTTCAGCCAGTTTCGTCGCTTCGACCGGGCTCGGCGCCTGACCTTGCGGCGCCGACGCTGCAAACCTTTCGTTAAACATAATCGAAGTTGGAACAGTCTCGGGCGCAGAAATCGCCGGCGGCGCTGCGGGCAGAGACGCGAACACGTCGTTGAAGGCCGGCGTCGCGGGACGCGTTGCGACCGCAACCGTCCGTTTGACGACGGGCGCCTCGAGCGCGGCGCTGTTCACCGACGGATAGATGCTGGCGCCCAACACGTTGGTATAGACGGTCCAGGCGCAGCCCAGCACAAGGCCCGCGACTGCAGCGCTACCTAGCAGATGTCGAGAAATGACTTTCCGGGAAGATTTCTTGCGGCTTGTGGCCGCAAGGCCAAACGCACCGGTACTCGTACTCATTCGCCTTGCGCCCAGAACAACTCTACAAAACCCCTCTTTGAGACCCCGCCGGAAAGTTCCAGCGCAGCATCTCGCAGAGACGCGGAGCGTCATTAAGGCGAGTTTTAGTTAAATGCGGATTAAACGCGGGCAGATCTGAGGCAGGCTCAAATGCAGGGAACTCCTGCATAAATTACCGCTAATCATGCGGAACTCGATCGCGATGAATCCGTGTTCATAGCTCAGGCCCGCTTGCCGTCCTCTACTGCAACTCCGGCGGCGGCGAGCGGTCGAACACTTCGCCCTTCGGTCCCTCCAGGAGATCGAGCACATAGGTCTCGATGACAAGCGGGCCGCGCTTGCGCTTGACCTCCGCGACCTTCTCGGCGCGGGCAAACATATCGTTCAAGGAAGCTTGCCCGACTTCGTGAACATAGAGCAATTTTCCGGCAAGCTGCGATGCGGAGGGTTCGGGCATGTTGACCCAGCGGATGCGCTGGCCCTGCTGTGCGACACACGTTCCTTTCGGCATATAGAAGGCGAGCCAGCCGGTGGTGCCGTAATCCGGCGCGAGCACACAGAGGGCGCCGTTGCGCGCCCGCGCCGCCTCGATCGCACTTGCCAATTCGCGCCAGCCGACGCCGACGCTGCGCACGGTGGCATCGCGACGATAGCCGCTGAGCACACCGGTGTTGGCCTGCACGATCAGCAGCGCAAACATCACAATGCCCGTCGGCGCCGCCCAGCGCAGGCAGAAATCGACGGTGCGTTGCTGGCGTGGCTCCCATTGCACGAGATTGGCGGCGACGGCGGCTGCGATCGCGAATGCCGGATAGACCGGCGCAAACCAGTTCGCCTCGACGCGGGCGTGCAGCGAATGCCAGACGAAATACGCAACGATGGTCCAGAACGTCGCATTGACCAGCGCGCGTGCCGGCAGCGCGCCGGCGCGGCGTTGGTAGAGCGCATAAAGTCCCATCGCGCCGAGGATCCACACCAAAGGCGTCGCGAACGCGATCTGCGTCGGGATCAGTTCGGCGATGAAGGCCGGCTTGAAATCCTCGATCCGCGCGCGGCCCATCTGCTTGATGAAGGAAACCCAGTGATGATCGGCGTTCCACAGGATAACCGGGGCAAACATCGCCGCGGCGACGAGGCCGCCGAGATAGAGCCAGGGCGACATCAGCCAGCGCCGCAATTTTGGAACGGCGATCAGCCAAATCAAAATTGCCGGCCCGAAAAACAGCGCGGTGTATTTTGACAGCAGCGCGGCGCCTGCGGCGACGCCGACGGCGAGCCACCAGGCGCCGCGTCCGGTCTCCAGCACTTTTGCAAGCGAGAACACCACAAAGCTCGAGGCCACCAGCAGCGGCGCATCCGGCGTGACGATCATGGTGCCGACGGCCGCCATCAGCGTGACGTTCAACAGGATCACGGCGGTCGCCGCCGCGCGCCTGCTGCCGAACAGCACGGCGGCAGCCTGGTACACCGCCCAGCTCATCGGCAGCGCCAGCAGGATCGAAAACAGCCGCACGCCGAGTTCGGTGTCGCCCGCAATCAGGGTGCCCAGGCGGATCACGAAGGCGACCATCGGCGGATGATCGTAATAACCTCCCGCGAGGCTCTTCGACCACATCCAGTAATAGGCTTCGTCGAAGGTCAGCGGGGTGAAGGCGGCGGCAACCAGGCGCAGCGCAACCAGCGCCAGGATCGTCAGAACCGTGTTGAGGACAAGCCGCGCCTCGTTCGGTTTCATTTTTCGATCATCGCTTGCGCCAGACGAACAGTCCGGACATCGCGTAGTTCCAGACCACGCCCATCAGCGCGCCGGCCGCGCCCGCGAGCCACCAGATCGGTTCCTGGTCGTAGACCGAGAACGCCACGCCGACATTGGCGAACAGGCCGACGCTGCAGACGAGATAGAACAGCAACAGCCCGCGCAGGATGGCAAAGCCCTTCAGGCGCTGGTCGCGATAGGTGAGAAAATTGTTCAGGATGAAGTTGCTGGTCATGGCGACCAGCGCGCCGAAAGCCTGCGCTTCCGGAAACGGTACGTTGAAGAATTCGAGCGCGATGAACAGCGCCGACAGATGCACGACCAGGCCGATCGAACCGACCATCGCGAACAACAGGAAGCGCAGCGACACCACGTCGTTCGTCAGCTTCGCCAGCACCAGGCCGAGAAAATCCAGCGCCACCATGGAATCGAGCTTGCTCTCGCCGTGCTGACGCGAGCCGAAGGTATAGGGAACCTCCGTCGTGCGCAGCTTGCCCTGCGCGGTGGCGACGATATCCAGCAGTATCTTGAAACCCTGCGTGGAGAGCTGGGGCGCCAATTGCTCAAAGCGATCCCGGCGGATCATGAAGAAGCCGCTCATGGGATCGGCGATCTCGACCTTCAGCACGCGCTTGGCGACCTCGGTCGCGAGCTGACTGGCGCCGGCGCGCTGCTTGTTGAAACTGTCGGCGCTGCCGCCTTCGATATAACGGCTGCCGACCACGAGTTCCGCCTCGCCGCTTTGCAACAGCGCCACCATCTTCGGCAGCTGCGTTTCGTCGTGCTGCAAATCGGCGTCGATCACGGCCGCATAGGGTGCGCTCGAAGCCAGGATGCCTTCGATGCAGGCGCCGGACAGGCCGCGCCGGCCGACGCGGCGGATGCAACGGACGCGCGAAATCCCGCTGCGCCAGGCCGCGCACCACTTCCCAGGTGCCATCGGGTGAATTGTCGTCGACAAAGACGACTTCCCAGGGAATGCCCTTGAGCGTCGCGTCCAGCCGCCGATACAAAACGGTGACGTTGTCACGCTCGTTGAAGGTGGGGACGACGACCGAAAGCTGGGGCAAACCGGTGGCCTGCGACGGGTTTTCGGGGCCCGGATTGATGGCGTCATTCATGCGCAAGCGTATATCCGAAAGCCGCCGACGATGCCAAGGCAGGTTCCGGGAGACGGTGGCCTCGGCGGTGGGAAAAACAGCCTCAAACAGGCGCTGGAATGGTCTGTTTGAGGCGTTTTCTCGATGCGAACCGGCGTCCATCCCGGACCAAATCCGGGGCAGACTTTCGTTTGATAACGCCGCTTACCCTCGGCTGAAAACGCCCTGAAAATGCCAACGACCACGAACAGAGGGCGCGCGTACATCCGGCGCAGCCAAACTATTCATGGTCGTTCCGGCGCCGGAGCTATGAAGCATCGACGTCGCCGTTAGAGACTAGATAGGGATGCCTGGCCGGTTCCGCAATGGGCCGGCCGGTGCCCTGCCGGCGTTATTTAATTGGGCACGTCCCGGATCACCGGGCCCCTGGGCGCTGGCGCTGCTTGTGCCGGTTGCGTGCCTGGGCCGGCTGGACACTGGCCGGCTTGACCGGCTTTCCAAATTGTCCGATCGGCCCATAGGCGATGGCGACCACCAACACAATCGACGCGACGATGGCCCCCAAAATACCGGCTATCGACTGAGAATTCATCCGCAACACCCCCTCACCTAACGATGGATTGATATCACGGAAAACGGCGGCGGAGGAATAGAGGTCGGTGTCGGCCAGGTGTTGCTACTTCGACGCAGCCTTTACTTCGACGCAGCCTTTATTTCGAAGCAGCCTTTATTTCGAAGCAGCTTTGCGCCGGGCGAACGCCGCCACGATGTCCTTTTGAGCCAGGGCGATGGCATTATTGGCTGTCGTCATGTTCCCGCCTGCGTCCTTGTCAGGGAATTGCAGCCCCAGATAATCCACCAGCGCTACCCGGAAATTCTGCCGCTCCGAAGCACAGGCGGCCGCGATCAACGCGCCGAAATCCTGTTCCGACAGGTTCCGGTTGTTGTCGCGCGGATATTCCCGGGCAAGGCAGTTCCAGTAGTCGTCGCGTCCCGACACCGCCAGACGGTGCGCATCGTCGACCTCGTCGGCCATGGCGACGGTGCTCGTGATTGCCACCATGGCCAGAACGATCGCTCGCATGCGCGCTTCCTTGCTCATTCAAACATTTCCTGTGCTTACGGCTCCGCGGAACCTGATCAAAATGTCACCACGCGAGTGCCGCGCCACCGACAAGCAAGAACCGCAATTCCAGCGCAAACATGGCAGAGTTTATATGTTTGGTTTGACATTGGAACAGGGGAAAAAATGTCGAGTACAGACGTGAACAAACCGGTGGGAAAGTCCGCGCGGCGCACCGGGAAGGGCAAGCAGCGGCGTCAGAAGCCGGATCCAGTTGAGAGCCCGGCTCCAGTCGAAAGCCCGGCGCCGATTCAAATGCAAAGCCCCGAGCCCGATCAACAACTCCATGCGGAACTGCAAGCGCAGGGTCCGACGGCGGATCTCGAGCCGGCCGTCAACGAGCCGATCGAAGCCGCGGTCACCGCGCCCGATGTCCTCCCGGCTGCTGTCCCGCCGGCTGCTGCGCCCCACACCGGCCGAGCCCGCCCCGGTCAGCTTGCAGACGATCGCCAATGCCTATCGCGACTACACGCGGAAATCGTTCGAAGAGATCGGATGCTATTTCGAGCAGCTCACGGGCGCTCGCTCGCTCGACAAGGCGATGAAGGTCCAGGCCGATTTTATGAAACGGGCTTACGAGACCTCGGTGTCCGAGTCGCGGCGAATCTACGAGCTCCACAACACGCTTGCCAGGCAAACCTTCCAGCCGTTTCAGGGCCTGGTGGGCAAGAGGCCCGAGACGCACGGGAAATCCTGAGCGCGACGCGTGATTAGCGTCACGCGTTCGCGACTTTGCTCCAGATCGGCCGTGAACGGTGGCATCGGCGAACGGTCGGTGATGCCCATTGCAGATCCCTGCTCGAACGGCCTGCTCGATCTCGCTTGTCAACCGGCAGTATCGTTCAGGTGCGAGGCGCTTGAGGGGGCGTCGCGAGATGGTTGCGCTTGATCCAGACGCGCGCGCCCGAAGCACTGCTCTTCACATGAGCTCCGCTGCCCTTTGGCAACCGCAGCCAGGAATGGCGTATGAATATGTCGCCACCTTCCTGAAAGCCGCCGTCAAGAACGAGAATTTCAAGGCCGTTCGGCGCATCGAGATGAAATTCTGTGTTCGCATGCCATCGTTCGAGCGAAACATCCTCATGCCGATCATGGAACAGTGGCAAGACCTCAATGCCCGGACGGGTGGCATCGGCCACGAATTTCATCTTGTTCGAATCGATGCGCACATGGGTGCGGTCGGCGAGGTCGAATTGCCATAGTTTCACGAAGATGGTGCAGCCGGGAGCCGAGCCCGGCGTATGTGACGATTCCGGCGGATTGCGAATATAGCTCCCTGCCGGAAAATCTCCGTGCTCGTCCTGAAAGACCCCTTCCAGGACGACAAACTCTTCACCTCCGGTGTGGACATGCGGCGAGAACTTGCTGTTGGGCGCATAACGGACGATCGACGTCGCCCGCGCTATTTCGCCACCCATCCGGTCGAGCATTCGACGGTCAACCCCGGGTATCGGCGATGGCGTCCATGCGACGGCATCGGTGTGGATGGCCACACGCTCGTTAAAATTTGCGTTGAGTTCCATTGGCTCTCCTCCCTTCATACGACTACATGCGGCAGGCCGGTCCTGCGGTGATCCCTGCCAGGTGAATCAGCCAAGCCCGCGCGGCAGATGTGGGCGTTCGTTGCCATCATACAGCCCCTCGGGCTCAGCCGGCAGTCGCAACTCTCATCGGAGGCTTCCCCGGAGAGGCCAGCGAACTGGTCAATCAGGGCCGCTTTGATTAGGATCGTCCGATACCCTTCCCTCATTCGCGACGAGTCCCCCGGTGAGCAAGCCTTCGAAATCGACCGCAAAAAGCAGCGGCAACATCTTTATCGGCATCGGCGGCTGGACCTTCGAGCCATGGCGCGGGGTGTTTTATCCGGAGAAGCTCACGCAGGCGAAGGAGCTTGCCTACGCCGCCTCGAAACTGACCTCGATCGAGATCAACGGCACCTATTACGGCTCCCAGAAGCCGGAGAGCTTTCGCAAATGGGCCCGCGAGGTGCCGGATGGCTTCGTATTCTCGTTGAAGGGGCCGCGCTTCGCGACCAATCGCCGCGTGCTGGCGGAGGCCGGCGATTCCGTGAAGCGTTTCTACGATTCCGGCGTGTTGGAGCTTGGCGACCGGCTCGGCCCGGTGCTGTGGCAATTCGCGCCGACCAAGAAATTCGACGAGGCGGATTTCGGAAAATTCCTCGAGCTGCTGCCGCGCAAGCTCGAAGGGCGCGCGCTGCGTCACGTGGTCGAGGTCCGGCATGACAGTTTCTGCGTACCGGACTTTGTGGCGCTGTTGCGAAAATTCGAAACGCCGGTCGTGTTTGCCGAACACGGCAAATATCCCGCGATTGCCGACGTCGTGAGCGATTTCGTTTACGCGCGGCTGCAAAAGGGCAATGACGAACTGAAAACCTGCTATCCGCCCAAACAGCTCGACGCCTGGGCAAAACGGTTTCAGGCCTGGGCCGCGTGGCGGCGAACCGGACGACCTGCCCCGCGTCGATGCGACCAAGCCGAAGAAGGCGCCGCGCGACGTCTTCGCCTATGTCATCCACGAGGGCAAGGTGCGCGCGCCCGCGGGCGCGATGGAATTGATCGAACGCGTGAAATAATCAATCCAGCTTGATGCCGGCTTCGCGGATCAGCTTTGTCCAGCTCTCATATTCGGACGCGACGAAGGCATCGAGCTTGTCGTCCGGCAGATCCCACACTTCGCCACCGCTCTTCTCAAACCGCTCCTTGAGCTCCGGCAATGACGCGCGGATATCCCGGCGAAGCCGTGCGATGACCTCCGGCGGCGTTTTGGCGGGTACAAAAATTCCGAGCCAGGAATCGACATCGACACCACTCACACCGGCCTCCGACATGGTCGGCACGTCCGGCGCCAGCGGGCTGCGCTTCGACGACAGCACGGCGATGCCCCTCGCCTGCCCCGATTGCACGTAGGGCAGGCCGGCAGCGATCGAATCGAAGAACAGGTCGATGCGGCCCGCGAGCAGATCGGTGAAAGCCGGCGGCGAGGCCTTGTAAGGCACTTCCAGAAACTTGACGCCCGATGCTTTCATGAACGCTGCGGCCACCAGTTGCTGACCGGTTCCGACGCCTGCGGTCGCGACCGAAATCGAGCCCGGACTGGCTTTCGCGGCCGCAACGATGTCCCCCAGACTGGCATGCGGCAGATCCTTGCGAGCGACCATCACGTAGCCAAATTTGTAGATCAGCGCGACCGGTACAAAATCCCTCAGCGGGTCATAGCCGAGCTTCGAATACAGCGCCGAATTGAAGGCCATGTTCGAGAGCCCACCGACCAGCAAGGTGTAGCCATCCGGCTCGCTCTGGCTTGCCGCCTGCGTCCCGACGACGGTGCCGGCGCCGGGCTTGTTCTCGACGACGAAACTCTGCCCCATACGTTTCGACAACGCGTCGGCGAGAAGCCGGCCGACCAGATCGTAACTGCCGCCGGGACCGATCGGGACGATGATCTTCACGGGGCGGTCGGGATAGGCCGTCTGCGCGCGTGCCGACCCGACGCCGAAAACAACGAGCGCAAGTATCCATGCCAGCGAGCGGCAAAATCGGTTCATCGTGTTCCCCCGGCGGCCATCCATCGGCTCCTGCTTTGACTATGCGACATGCCGCAGGCGGCGGCAACGTGGATGTGGAAATCGATCCGCCGTTAACGTAGCCTGCAGCGGCGACACAAGCGAACGTCCGGACGCCAGCATGGCCCGTAAAGCAAAACGCCTTTTCACGATCGGTTATGAGCAGACGCCGCCGAAGGCCGTGCTCGACGAACTGGAGAACGCCGGCGTGAAACTGCTGGTGGACGTGCGCGCGGTCGCGTCGTCGCGACGGCCGGGCTTTTCCAAGAACCAGTTGGCGGCGGGGCTCGACGAACGCGGCATCGGCTATCTGCATCTGAGGGGGCTCGGTACGCCAAAGAACGGCCGCGAGGCCGCGCGCAGCGGCAAATTCGACCTGCTGCACAAGATCTATTCGGCGCATCTGAAAACGGCGCAGGCGAAAGAAGAACTCGACGAATTGTCGTCTCTGGTGAAAACATCTGGGCCGGTCTGCATTCTCTGCTACGAGCGCGACCACAAGCAGTGTCACCGGCAATGGATCGCCGAAATCATCGAGGACCGCGACGGTGTCAGGACCGAGAATTTGGCTGGAAAGCAGGCGTAGCGGCAGCAACGACGGTGAGAAATCCTACCCCTCGCCCGCCAAACGCCGCTGCATTGAATTGTTCTCCTTATCCCAGTTGCCACACGGTCATCGGCCGGTCATAGCCCCGGACCGGGACTTCGCCGAGCGACACCGCGTCGCGACACTCCTCACCCAGCGCGTCGTGAACCGCCGCCGAGATCAGAAACTGCGAATTGAAATCCTTGTTGAGCGCCTCGAGCCGTGCGGCAAAATTCACGGTATCGCCAATCACGGTGTATTCCTTTCGCCGCGGCGAACCGATATTGCCCGCGACGACCTCGCCGACATGAATGCCGATGCCGATCCGCAACGGCCAGCTGGACGCCTTGTTGGCGCGCTCATTCGCCTCGAGCATTTCGCGCGCAGCGGCAACTGCCCGATGCGCCGCGTCGTGGGCTTCGAACGGCGCCCCGAACAGCGCCAAAAACCCGTCGCCCAGAAACTTGTTCACGATGCCGCCGTGGCGATCGAGAATATCGACCAGCACCGCGAACGCGCCGTCGAGCCGCTCCACCACTTCCTGCGGCGAACGCTCGCGCGCGCCCGCGGTAAAGCTCCGGAAATCGACGAACATCACCGCGACGCGGCGGATGTCGCTCTCGGTACTGGCGCCCTCGGCCATCAGCCGTTCGACCACCTGCGGCGAAACGTGCTGGCCGAACAGATTCGTGATCCGGTCGCGCGCGGTCGCGGCCAGAATGCTTGCCTCGAATTGCCGGCGCAATTGCACGCCCACCGCGCCCGCCAGCATGCCGCAGATCAGCACGACCACGCTTCGGACCGCGTGATAATACAGATCCGGCGGCGGATCCGCGCTACCCGTGCGATGATAGAACATTGCCATGCCAAACAGCTCCGCCGCTGCAACGAATCCGGTAAAGGTCGAGAGCCAGAAATCCAGCCGCAATGTCGAGAGAATGATGAAGATGAAATAGATCAGCGGCACCACGAAGCCGAGCGCCTCCACGGGGCCCATGCTGTCGATATGCAGCGCCAAGGCGAAGGTCGGCATCGAGGTTTCGACCAGCGCGCCGATATATCGCCGGTACACCGGGATATCCCGGTCCAGCCGCAAGTAGCGGCTGATGACCATGTGGATATACAGCTCGAACAGGATGAACGGAATCAAAATCATGTAAAGGTCGCTTGGCCTGAGGCGGCCATGCCAGAGATGCTCCACCGCGTAGGGGTCGATCGCGCGGATCGTAAAGAGCATGATGGCGAGAAGCGCCGTGGTCCCGATCAGCGCCTTGATCCGGATCAGTTCGGTGCGCAGCACCTGCTGCATCAGCGCATGCTGAAAATCGGCCGATACCGCCGGTCGTGCCTCCTTGTTGCCCCTTAACCCCAGCATCTCTTTTCCTGATCATTCCGGGATGGTCCGAAGGACCAGAGCTCAGGTGCGCAATTGCGCACCGGGGAATCTCGAGATTCCGGGTCTCGCTGCTAGCGCAGCATCCCGGAATGACATCGTATATTCTGCATCAATCGAGCGTGCGACGGAAGCGGGTCACGGCAATCGTCATGGCAAACAGCATAAGTGCAATGAGTGCAATCGTGTCGTACTGCAAGTTCGCAATCGTCGCGCCCTTCAGCATGATGGCGCGTACGATCCGCACGTAATGCGTCAGCGGCAGGCCCTCGCCGATATATTGCGCCCACACCGGCATGCCCGCGAACGGAAACATGAAGCCGGACAAGAGAATGCTGGGCAGGAAGAACATCATCGACAACTGCATCGCCTGCAACTGGTTCTGCACGATGGTCGAGAACGTATACCCGATCGCGAGATTGACGGTGATGAACAGCGTCGTGAGCAGCGCCAGCAGCGTGACGCTGCCCAGGATCGGCACACCAAACAACAGCACGCCGATGCCGACGATCAGGGTTGCCTGGACGAAGCCGACGATCACGTAAGGCACGATCTTGCCGAACATCACCTCCACCGGCTTGATCGGCATCGACAGCAGGCTCTCCATGGTGCCGCGCTCGATCTCGCGCGTGACCGACAGCGCGGTGAAGATCAGCATCGTCATGGTCAGGATGGTGCCGACGAGGCCCGGTACGATGTTGAGCCGCGACGACGCCGCGGGATTGTAGCGGGCATGGGTGCGGATCTCGAACGGCATCGACGGCGGATCGCCGGTGTGCAGGTCATGCTCCAGCGCGGTCTGCACGAGAGCCCCGAGCGCGCCCAGCGCCGAGCCAGCGGCGACCGGATCGGTCGCGTCGGCCGCCACCAACAGCGCCGGACGATCGCCGCGCCGCACGGCGCGCTCGAAGCCGCGCGGAATTTCCACGCCGAACAGCACCTTGCCCGACTGCAGCAGATCGTCGAACTCGGCGACGCTGTGAACTTCGCGGGTAAAACGGAAATAGGCGGTATTCTCGATCGCTTTCAGGATCGAACGCCCGAGATCGCTGTCCTCCTGCAGCAGCACCGCAGTCGGCAGGTTGCGCGGCGTGGTGTTGATGGCGAAGCCGAACAGCACGAGCTGCATCACCGGCAGCATCACGATCATCGCAAACGAAACGCGATCGCGGCGGAGCTGGATGAACTCCTTCACCAGCATCGCATAGCTGCGCCACCAGAAGCCGAAGCGCGGCTCCCTGACGTCCCGGTTTCGGCTGGTGTCCACAGCGCTCATTGGAAGTTGTCCCTGGAGCGGCTCATCAAATCGATGAACACATCCTCCAGCGATGGCTCGCTATGCTGCCAATGCCATTTGGCCTGGTCGCGATAGGGAGCGATGCTGGCTTCCAGCATGGATTTATCGCGGCCCGAGACATGCAGGCTGGTGCCGAACGGCGCCACCATGTCGATGCCGGGTTTGCCGGCGAGTTCGCCGGCGAGCCCATTGAGATCGTCGCCGGTGACGGTGTAGGTCGTGAGCGCCGATTTTGCGATCACCTCATCCACGGTGCCATGCGCCAGCAGATGGCCATACGCGATGTAGGCGATCTCGTGACAGCGTTCGGCCTCGTCCATGTAGTGGGTCGAGACCAGCACCGTCAGCCCGTCGGCCGCGAGCGCATGGATCTCGTTCCAGAAATCGCGCCGCGCCTTGGGATCGACGCCCGCGGTCGGCTCGTCCAGCAGCAGCAATTGCGGATTGGGCAGCGTGCAGGCGCCGAGCGCCAGCCGCTGTTTCCAGCCGCCCGAAAGTTCGCCGGCAAGCTGTTCCTCGCGGCCGTTCAGGCCGATGCGCTTGATCATCTCGCGTGCGGCAACGCGCGCATTGGGCAGCCCATAAAGCCGCGCGACGAATTCCAGGTTCTCGCGCACCGACAGATCCTGATACAGGCTGAAGCGTTGCGTCATGTAGCCGACCTGGCGCTTGATCTTGTCGGCCTCGCGGCGGATGTCGTAGCCGAGGCATCTGCCCTCGCCGGCATCCGGCGTCAGCAGCCCGCAGAGCATGCGGATGGTGGTGGTCTTGCCGGAGCCGTTCGGGCCGAGGAAGCCGTAGATCGAGCCGCGCTTCACCTGCATCGAGAGGTCATGCACGACCTCGCGTCCACTGAACGATTTTGACAGGCCCTCGACATCGATGGCGATGTCGGCCGCGCTGGAGGGTGCCGCGGTCATCGCTTGTCCGCCACCGGCGTGCGCGCGTTGAGGAACACGCTGATCGGCTGGCCGACGCGCAGACTGTCCGGCCGGCTCGGCCGCGCCTGGATCAGATAGACCAGCTTGTTGCGTTCATCGAGGCTGTAGATGACGGGCGGGGTGTATTCGGCCGACGTCGCGATGAAGTAGATCTTTGCGGTGAGATCGGCGGCACAATTGTCGCAGGTCACCTTCACCTCATCGCCGATTGCAAGCTTCGGCAGCTCCGTCTCCGGCACGAAGAAGCGCAGCTTCATGTTGCCGGGCGGCATGATCGACAATACCGGCCGCTGCGCCGGCACCATCTCGCCTTCGCGGAAATAGATCTGCTGAATGCTGCCGCCGACCGGCGCAAAGCCGTCGCGCCGCGCCAGCCGCGTCTGCGAAGTGTGGACGCGCGCTTCCGCCACACGCAGCGCAGATACCGCGGAGTCCAGATTGGCCTGCGTGCCGGAGCCGGTCTTGCTCAGCGAGGCTGCGCGATCATAGGTCTGCTGCGCATTCGCGAGCGTGGCGTTGTTCTGGTTGAGATCGGCCTGCTGCAAATCATCGTCGACGGAATAAAGCTGCGCGCCGGGCTTCACCTCGTCGCCCTCGCGGACATTGAGTTTGGTCACGCGGCCGGACTCGTCGGGACTGACAAAGATCATGTCGGCCTCGACCCAGCCCTGAAAGCCCGGATCCTTGCGCTCCTTGCAGCCGGCAAGCACCGCTGCAAGGGCGAGCGCGGCCAGAATTGCCGTCGTTCGCGACGAAGTCATGTCCGTCCTCCGTTCGCCAAAAATCAAATCGAGATGGACGCGAAACATTTCGATCGCATCCAGCGGCGCATGCCGCGCGAACAGGCTCTGCCAGATCACCGCGATCATCGCCGGCGCGACCAGGATCTGCGGAAACTTCGCCAGATCCTTGTGCTGGATTTCGCCACGCGCGATTCCGATTTCGATCGCGGCGCGCATCCCGGCGAGTCCTTTTGAGACCACCTCGCGGTAATAGAAATCCGCGACATCAGGAAATCGCGGCCCCTCGGCGACGATCAGGCGCACGAGGTCGCCGCGCCGCGTCGTCGTCACCTCGCGGATGAAGGAACTGGCAAAGCCTTCGATCAAGTCGCGGATCGACGCACCGGCCGGCGGCGGCCCTGCACCGAGACGGTTGACCAGGGGTACGATGGCCGTGCGGATCAATTCCTCAAACAGCGATTCCTTGTCCTTGAAGTGCAAATAGATCGTGCCCTTGGCGACGCCCGCGCGCTTGGCGACGTCGTCGAGCCGGGTCGCCGCAAAGCCGCGCGCGATGAATTCATCCATCGCCGCTTCGATGATGGCCTCGCGCCGTTCGGCTGCGCGTTCTGCGCGGTTGGACGCCGGCTTTGGGGGTTCCACCTTTGGCGAGACGACTTTGGGGGCTTTGGCGGCGGCAGCCCTGCTCGCAACGCGGCTTTTGGCCGGCTTCAACGGGGCTTTGGTGCGTGTTTCTTTCATAGATCTAAATATGACTGACTGGTCAGTCATTGTCAATATCTCGCTTGAACTGCCAATTTCACGTCGCTGTTACCCGCCGGCGTCGCCTCGACGCTGTAGTTTCGAGTTCCCCAACAGCCGTCATACCCCGCGCATGCGCGGTATCCAGTACGCCGCGGCTTCTCGGTTCTGTCGCTGACGTCTCTGGAAAGTGGATCACCCGCCGGAGCCAGTCATCGGGCGGCCATTCGGCCGATCTGTTGGCGGGTGATGACGGCTGGATGTGCGCCCGCCTTCCGGATAGCGTCGGCTTTTGTAACGGATCACCCTCGTGAGAGGTGCAGATGCCGGGTGCGCGCCGCACCCGCGTGTGTGCAAGATGCACAAAGAAATGCGCACACGAGCATACAGGTTCAGCGGAGGCCGTACCGACATTCCCTGCGCAATGGCGTTACGGCTTATGCCGTGCTCTCCCCAGCCGGAAAAACCCCGGATGTCGCTTCGCTCATCCGGGCTACGCTTGCCAAACCAACAGGCAATTCCGACTGTCCCGATCGCGCACTCAGCCCTTGCGCATTTTACCGAGCAGGTAGTTGTCGTAATAGTTTTCCCCGATCTGCGTGTAAAAGAGCAATTCCTTCATGTACGCGTCGTGGCTCTCTTTTGTCTTCTTGAAAAGCGCACTCTTCTCGGCAATTTCGTTCAGATGGTCTTGCGTGGCGTTGTAGCTGGCCTCCATGACCGGCTGCGGGAACGCGCGCAGCTCCGCGCCACCCGCGATCAGCCGCTTCAGGGCGGCAGGATTCACGCTGTCATATTTTTCGAGCATCCACGCGCCTGCGGCCGAACCGGCCTGGTTGAGAATCGATTGATATTGCTTGGGAAGCGCATTCCACTTCTCTTCGTTCACGACCATGTGCAACATGGCCCCGCCTTCCCACCAACCGGGGAAGTAGTAGTACTTCGCCACCTTGTAGAAACCGAGCTTCTCGTCGTCATAGGGACCGACGAACTCCGCGGCATCGATTGAACCCTTCTCGAGGGCCGAATAGACATCGCCGCCCGCAATCTGCTGCGGCACGATGCCGAGCCTTGCGAGCACATGACCGCCCATTCCCGCGATGCGGAATTTGAGGCCTTTGAGATCATCGACGGTCTTGATCTCCTTGCGGAACCAGCCGCCCATTTGCGTGCCGGAGTTGCCGCACAGGATGGCATGCGCCTTGAAGGGTTTCAGCGCCTCGTTGACGAGTTCATCACCGCCGCCAAACGTCCACCAGGAATGCTGATGGCGATGGTTCATGCCGAAGGGCACGCCCGTCGCGTAGGCCAGCGCCGGCTCCTTGCCGATATAGAAATAAAGCGGCGTCTGCGCGATCTCGACGGTCGCGGTGCTGACGGCATCAAGCGCCTGCAGGCCGGGCACGATCTCGCCTGCCGCAAAAGTCTGGATCTGAAACTTGTTGTCGGTGGCATCAGCCACGTATTTGGCAAAGGTCTGCGCCGTGCCGAAGATGGTATCGAGCGACTTCGGAAAGCTCGAGGTCAGGCGCCACTTGATCTCCGGCATCGACTGGGCGATCGCAGGTGCGGCAACCAGCGTCGCGGCGCCGACCACGGCGCTGCCTTTGAGGAATGTACGGCGTTTCATGATGTGCTCTCTCCCTTAGATTGCAAGTCCATTGGCGCGGGGCAAAGAGCCTTCCGGGACCATTTGATCCTCATCATAACGAAGTTCGAGGCATGCATGGAAGCTACTTGATCGCTATGCGAGACCGGTATCCTCACCCCAGATCACAGTCCGGGGCAGGCTTGCTCGAAAACGCGCTAGCTGTGAAACTTCAGCCCGTCGACGATCTTGTCGATCACCTTGCGCTCGGCGCGCATCGCGAGCCCAACCAGATTGAGTTCAGTGCGGATCACCGCCCTTACCGCTTCGCGGTTGGCGGCATCATGCGTGGTCTTGAACATGTCTTCGGTATAGACCGCAGGCTTCACGTTCCTCGCCAGGGCGCGCTCGAGCGCGCGGCTCAGTGCCGGGCGATCGGCGCCATAGATCAGGATCGGCTGGCCGATCAGCGACAGATATTTGGTGCCGGAGCCGTCTTCGTAATTTTCGCCGATGCATTCGGGAAACGTGGCGGCGATGCCTGATGTCAGGAACGCAGCGACGTTCAGCTTCTGCCACGCCTCGAGGTCGGTCCGGATGATGACCGCGATCTTGGTGTCGAATTGCATGACGGCTCCCGTATGCCTCTGCGTCATTCCGGGATGGTCCGAAAGGACCAAACCTCAGATGCGCAATTGCGCATCGGGGAATCACGCAATCATCATATCGGGATTCCGCCTTCGCGCTAACGCGCGCTCCGGAATGACGCGATGCTAACCCTTGGCGTCGCAGGCCCAGGCGCGGATCACGCATTCCTTGCCGCCGAACTCGTAGCACTTTTTGGTCGCGGCGTTGAGCGAGCTCGATATTTTCGGCTTCACCGCGTAACCATGCGCGCCGCAGGGATTGGCCATGTCGACGGCGAACGCGGCACAGGCGCGCTTCATGGTCACGGCGGTGCAGTCGCCCTTGCACTGTTTCAGGGCAGCGGCGCGCGCGGTGGCCTCGGCGGGATAGTCGTAGGCCTGGCCATAGGCGCCACATTTGCCGACCGCAAACGCACCGGCCGCCCAGGTTTCGGTGACGAAACGCGAGGCACCCAGCAACAATGTCAGCGCAAGAATAAACAACGCGCGGCGCTGCGCTGATGGCAGTCGAAACGATCAAAGCCCCATCCCCCAAGACAGTCGGCGAACCTAGCCTTGGGGGAGTTTCAACTTGGTGAACGGGAGGTTGAAAAAGGGCTCATGGGGTCGGTAAGGGTGCTCTTGCGCCGGGCCACCCTACGATCTGCGATCTAGCCGCGCCTTGCGGCCTCGAGCGCCTGCGGCGTGTCGATGTCCAGAAACGCACCGTGCCCTTCGACCGGGACTTCGGCCACGGCTTCGGCGTGCTTGGCGATGAGATGGCGGGCGCCGATATCGCCGTCGAGCGTCATCAACTCCCTGAAGAAGCGCCGCGACCACAGCACGGGATTGCCGCGCCGCCCGTCGCTGACGGGCACCGCGATCAAATGGCCGCGGTCCGGCGCAAATGTCTCGATCAACTGATCGATCAATCGCGCCGATATCAACGGCATGTCGCCCAGGCAGACGATCGCGCCATCGGCATTCGCAGGCACGGCCGCGATGCCGGCCTTGACCGAAGAGGCCAGCCCGCCCGCGAAATCCGGGTTGCGGGCGAATTTGACCTTGAGGCCGGACAACGCCTGTTCGACCAGGTCGGCCTGATGGCCGGTGACCACGATCACCTCGGACGCCTTTGACGCCAGCGCCTGCTCGGTCACGATCCGCACCAGCTTTTTGCCGTCGAGTTCGGCCAACAGCTTGTTGGGGCCGCCCATCCGCGTCGAGCGGCCAGCGGCCAGCACGATGGCCGAGACGTTGCGGTTGGTTTCGGGGTCGGGAACGGTGCGCGGCTGCGGCCGGGTTACGATTTCCATCAACAGCCCGCCGACGCCCATGCCGGTGAGCTCGGCGCGCGTGACCTTGAGGCCGGCGAGAAGCCGCATCAGCACCCAGTCGAAACCGTTTTCCACCGGCGAACGCGCGCAACCGGGCGCGCCCAGCACCGGGACGCCACCGGCGCTGCCGATCAACAGCAGATTGCCGGGATCGACGGGCATGCCGAAATGCTCGATCGCGCCGCCGATTTCGGTAATCGCGGCCGGGATCACGTCGCGGCGGTCGGCGATCGCAGATGCGCCGAACACGATCACGAGTTCCGCGCCGAGACCGAGCAATTCCTTGATCGCGGCCGCGAGGTCCGTCTCGTCATGCTGCACGCGCCGCTCGGCGATGATCGTGGCGCCAGCGGGCGCCAACCGCTCGGCGGTGACCCGCAAGGTTTTCTCGATCACCTTCGGCGAAAGCCCCGGCAACAAAGTCGAGACGACCCCGACGCGCGTGATGGTGAATGGCGCAATCCGCAGCGCGCCCTTTCCTGCGACCGCTACTGCCGCATCGCGCAACTTCGCTTCGACGCCGAACGGAATCAGTTTGACGGTGGCGATCATCTCGCCTTCGACCACTGGCTTGAAGGCGGCAAGCGTTGCGAACGTGATCGCTTCATCGACGCCGTTGATGCGATCGACTGCCGCACGATCCACCACCAGCACGCCGGCTTGCGCCGCGAACAGATTGGCGCGGCCGGTAAAGGCGCGCTCGACATTGACGCCGTCACCGGCAACCGCCTGTGCGATGCTGGCGGCGGCGACGTCTTCGGAGACGTCGCCCTCCTCCAGCCGCACCACCACGATTTCCTTGACGCCGGCCTTGTCGAGCGCCTCGACTTCGCCCGGGCCGATCGTGGTGCCTTTCTTCAGCACCAGCGATCCCTGGCGCAGGGTATGCACGGTGACGCCGCCAATTGCGTCGGCGGGACTGGCAGGGCCGAACTTCATGCTGCCTGCACCTTCGCCGGCTCTTTCGACAACCGCAGTTCGGCGGTGATCTCGGCCATGATCGACACCGCGATCTCGGAGGGCGAGACCGCGCCGATGTTCAGCCCGATCGGCGCGTGGATGCGCGCGATGTCGGCGTCGGATGCGCCTTGCGCCTTCAGGCGGTCGCCGCGCTTGGCATGCGTCTTTCGCGAACCGAGTGCGCCGATATAGAAGCAGTCGCGCTCGAAGGCGTGCAGCAGCGCCGGATCGTCGATCTTGGGATCGTGCGTCACGGCAACGAATGCCGTGTAGTGATCGATGTTGAGCGGCGGCAGCGCCACGTCAGGCCATTCCGCGATCAGCGGCACGTCCGGAAAGCGCTCGGGGCTTGCGAACGCCGTGCGCGGATCGACCACCGTCACATCGTAATCCAGCGAACGCGCCAGCGGCGCCAGCGCCTGGCTGATATGGACCGCGCCGATGATGACGAGGCGTGCGGTCGGCGCGTAGACGTTGAGAAACAGTTTTTTGCCGGCGGCCTCGATCATGCCGCTCTTGCCCATCCGCAATTGCTTGGCGAGTTCGGCCGCGAGCGGGTCGGTGGCGATATCCCTGGCCTTCACCAGCCGCTGATCGCCATTGGCGGTATCGGTGACCACGATCACCGGCCGCCGCGCGGCGCGCTCGGCATTCACTTCCGTCAGGGTCTGGAGTTTCACGACTGACCTACTTTTTCGACGAATACGCGGATGGTGCCGCCGCAGGAAAGCCCGACATTCCACGCGGTCTCGTCGGCCACGCCGAATTCGAGCATTTTGGGCTTTCCGCTGGCGATCACGTCGAGCGCCTCGGTGACCACAGCACCCTCGACGCAGCCGCCGGAGACCGAACCCAGGAACGTGCCGTCATCGTTGATGACAAGGCTGGAGCCCGCCGGCCGTGGCGCCGAGCCCCAGGTTTCGACCACGGTTGCCAGCGCAACCCCGTGACCGGCCTTCTGCCAGTCCTCGGCCGCCTGCAGGATGTCTTCGTCACGATTGAGCATTGCGGGCCTCTTTCAAGCTGCTGATCTGATCAGGCTGCGGTGATGGGGCGGAGGCGGCGCCGAAAGCGCCTCGATCAGCCCTTCCATGGAGCTCAAATTATGCACCGGCCGGAATTCGTCAACGTGCGGCAGCATCATTTTGATGCCCTGCGCCTTGGCCTCGAAGCCGCCGTAGCGCAGCAAGGGATTGAGCCAGATCAGGCGGCGGCAGGACCGGTGCAGCCGGTCCATCTCGAACGCCAGTTTGTCGTCGGCCTCGCGCTCCAGCCCGTCGGAGATCAGCAGCACGATCGCGCCCTGCCCGAGCACCCGGCGGCCCCATAATTTGTTGAAGGCATGCAGCGACGTGGCGATGCGGGTGCCGCCGGCCCAGTCCTCGACCGCCGACGAGCAGCTCGCCAGCGCCTCATCGGGGTCGCGCGCCCGTAACGCGCGCGTCACATTGGTCAGCCGGGTGCCGAACAGGAAGACCGACACGCGCTTGCGGGCATCGGTAATCGCATGGAGGAAATGCAAAAACAGACGGGTATATTCGCTCATCGAACCGGAGATATCGAGCAGCGCCACGATCGGCGCCGGCTTATCGATACGACCGAGCTTGCGGATATCGATGATCTCGCCGCCGGTACGCAACGACCCGCGCAGCGTCCGCCGCATGTCGAGACGCAAGCCCCGCGCATCGGGCTGATAGCGGCGGGTCCGCAATTCCGCCTGCGGCAGCCTCATGTCGGCGATGGCGCGGGTGACCTGGGCGATCTCGGCCGCGCTCATTTGCGCGAAATCCTTTTTCTGCAGGATCTCCTTGTCGGAAACCGACAGCCGCACCTCCTGCGCCTCGGCCTGCGGCGCCTCCTCGCGCATCGAGGGCTGCGAAAATGCTTCCTGGACGCGGCGCGAGGCCGGCGGCGGCTTCTTTTTGGCGTGATCCGGCAGCGGCACCGAATCCAGCATGTGCTTCCAGTCTTCGGCGGCGCGAAAGAACAGGTCGAAAGCCTGGCTAAAAATCAGCGCGTGCTCGTGACGCTTGACGAAAATCGCTTCCAGCGTGGTGTAGACATCGGCGCGGTTGCCGATCTCGACCATCTGCAGCGCGTTCAAGGCATCGATGACCGCACCCGGCCCCACCGGAATTCCCGCCTCGCGCAACGCACGGGCAAAGCCGACGACATTGTCGGCCATTTGTCCGGTCGGCGGGTTGAGGTGGTCGATGGCGGTCATCGTGCACTCGGTTCATCAACTCGTCATTCCGGGGCGATGCGCAGCATCGAACCCGGAATCTAGAGATTGTCGCGCGAGATTCCGGGTTCACGCTTCGCGTGCCCCGGAATGACGGGTGTTGTTACGAGCGAACTAATCCTCGCTCGTCGCTTCCTTCAAAACCTTCTGCATCGTGTCGCCCTGCATTCGCGCGATGTCGTCCTGGTATTTCAAGAGCGCGCCGAGGGTGTCACCGACCACTTGCGGCGTCAGCGAACGGGCGTCGAGTTCGGTCAGCGCGGTCGCCCAGTCGATGGTCTCGGCCACACCCGGCGATTTGTAGAAATCCTGATCGCGCAGCGCCTGAACGAAGCGGACGACTTGTTGCGACAGTTTGGCGGAAATGTTCGGAACGCGCGACTTGACGATCGCGAGTTCGCGCTCGGCCTCGGGGTAGTCCACCCAGTGATAGAGACAACGGCGCTTCAGCGCGTCGTGGATTTCGCGGGTGCGGTTCGAGGTGATGATGACGATCGGCGGCTGCGGCGCCTTGATCGTGCCGAATTCGGGAATCGTCACCTGGAAATCGCTGAGAATTTCCAGCAAATACGCCTCGAACGCCTCATCGGCGCGGTCGAGTTCGTCGATCAGGAGCACCGGTGCGCCTGCGACGTCCGGCTCCAGCGCCTGAAGCAGCGGCCGCTTGATCAGAAAACGTTCGGCGAAAATGTCGGATGACAGCTGCTCGCGATCGGTATCGCCGGTGGCTTCCGCCAGCCTGATCGCGATCATCTGCGCGGCGCTGCTCCACTCATAGACCGCGGACGCAACGTCGAGCCCTTCGTAGCATTGCAGGCGGATCAATTTCCGCCCCAGCGCCGCCGACAGCACTTTTGCGATTTCCGTCTTGCCGACGCCCGCTTCGCCTTCGAGGAACAGCGGACGGCCCATGCGCAGCGCGAGATAAGTCACCGTCGCCAGCGAGCGCTCGGCGAGATAGCCGCGCGAGGTCAGCAGTTCGAGCGTCGCATCGACGGATTTGGGTAACGCCGATGCGCTCATGAGCAAGCCAGTCTCGATACAGCAGGAATTGGCAACTTTACTTGAACTTTATTTGGCGGTCGCAGCCTCGACGGCGCGGCGCGTCAGCACCGCGATCAGATGCGCCCGATATTCGGCGCTGCCGTGCAAATCGCTGTTCAACCCTTCGGAAGGCACCGACAAGCCATCGAGCACCTTGTGCGAGAAGCGCTTCTTCAGCGCCTCCTCGAACGAGGTGACACGGAACACGCCGTCCGAACCCGCACCGGTGACGGCTACGCGCACATCCGACGGACGCTTGGCGACGAACACGCCGACCAGCGCGTAGCGGGAGGCCTGGTTGCGGAACTTGATATAGGCGGCCTTCTTCGGCAGCGGGAACATCACCTTGGTGATGATCTCGTCGCTCTCGAGCGCCGTCGTGAACAGACCCTGGAAGAATTCTTCGGCCTTAAGGCGACGCTTGTTGGTGACGATGGTGGCGCCGAGCGCAAGCACCGCTGCGGGATAATCGGCGGTCGGATCGTTGTTGGCGAGCGATCCGCCGATGGTGCCCTTGTGACGCACCGCGGGGTCGCCGATCTGGCCTGCGAGTTCGGCCAGCGCCGGGATGGCTTCGCCGACGATGGGCGAATTGGCGACATCGGCATGCCTGGCGGTGGCGCCGATCACCAGCGAACGGCCCTTCATTTCGATGCCGTCGAGGCCTTCGATATGGGACAGGTCGACCAGATGCGGCGGGCTGGCGAGCCGCTGCTTCATGACCGGCACCAGCGTGTGGCCGCCGGCAATCAGCTTGGCGTCTTCGTTCTTGACGAGGAGATTGGCGGCCTGCCGCACGGTCGCCGGACGATGATACTTGAATTCGTACATGAGAACTTCCTGATCGCGGTCGCGATGAATCGATTAAGCGAGGTCGGACTTGTTAAGCGAGATCAGACTTGTTAAGCGAGATCAGACTTGGCCATCGCCTTGGCGCCGGCGGCGATCGACGCAACGATGTTCTGATAGCCGGTGCAGCGGCAGAGATTGCCTTCGAGCTCTTCACGGATGACGTGGTCCGAGAGGTCATGGCCCTTGCGGTGGACCAAATCGACCGCGGTCATGATCATGCCGGGGGTGCAGAAGCCGCATTGCAGGCCGTGATGTTCGCGAAAGGCCTCCTGCATCGGATGCAGCGGCGCGCCATCGGCGGCCAGCCCCTCGATGGTGCGGACCTCGTGGCCGTCGGCCATGACCGCGAGCGTGGTGCAGGACTTCACCGCCTTGCCGTCGAGGTGCACGACGCAGGCGCCGCATTGCGAGGTGTCGCAGCCGACATGGGTGCCGGTCAGGCGCAGATTTTCGCGCAGAAACTGGACCAGCAGGGTACGGGGGTCGACATTGGCGTTTACGGGATTGCCGTTCACGATCAGGGAGATTTTGGCCATCAGCACTCTCTTAGCTGCACCGCCGCATATCGGCTGCGCAGGCGTTTAAAATCATTCCAAGGCCATAATATGGGCCATCCCCGCAATGAGCAACCTCAGGAGCCACTCACTTGGGGCATGGCCAGATATGGCCTGGCGGGACGTTCGGGCAGAACTTAAGGCATCGGGTTAGCCTTAAGGGATCGGGCTAACCTTGCACCGCCTTGGCAAAATTGGCGAAGAATTCATCCGCCAGTTTCTTGGCTGAACCATTGATCAGGCGCTGTCCAAGCTGGGCCAGTTTGCCGCCGATCTGCGCCTCTACATTGTAGCTCAGCAAGGTGCCGCCGTCCTTTTCGGCCAGCGCCACGGTCGCGCCGCCCTTGGCAAAACCGGCGACGCCGCCCTCGCCCTCGCCCGAGATCTTGTAGCCGTTGGGCGGATCGAGATCGCTCAGGGTGACCTTGCCCTTGAAGCGGGCGGATACCGGCCCGACCTTCATTTTGGCAACGGCGCGGAAGCCATTGTCTTCGGTCTTTTCCAGTTCCTCGCAGCCGGGAATGCAGACCTTGAGCACTTCCGGATCGTTCAATTTGGCCCACACAGCCTCGCGCGGCGCCGCAAGCTGAACTTCGCCGGTCATCGTCATGGCCATGGATGGTGTCTCCTGGATCGCTTCAAACTATTCCCCCGGCATCTGCTTACCCCAAGTAAAGCACGCCCGCCCCAAAGGGAAGGCCACCATGGGCCGATGAGCGATGCATATTCGCAAGCGCAGCAGGCAAACCGGCAAAGAGCCATTGGCAGCGGCCGGCGGGGATGATTAGGTCGCGCGCAGATGAGCACGTCCCTCTCCCCGCTGCTTGCCCCGATGCTGTCGAGCGCCGCGATGCGCGCGGTATGCGACGATGTGACATGCCTGCAAAACATGCTGGATTTCGAGGCCGCGCTGGCGCGCGCCGAGGCTGCGCTGGGGGTGATTCCGCAGAGCGCGGCCGGTCCGATCGCGGCCGCCTGCAAGGCCGAATCATTTGACCTCGGAGCACTGGCGGACGCTTCGACGCGGTCCGGCAATCTCGCGATCCCTCTCGTCAAGGCGCTGACATCCAACGTCGCGCGGACCGACGCCGACGCGGCGCGCTATGTGCATTGGGGCGCGACCAGCCAGGACGTCATCGATACCGCCACGATGCTGACCTTGCGTGCGGCGATCGACGCATTGCTCGGCGACATCGATCGCGCCGTCGCCGGCTTTGCCAAACTGGCGCGTCAGCATCGCACCACCGCGGTCGTCGCCCGCACCTGGCTGCAGCATGCGCTGCCGATGCCGTTCGGGCTCAAGCTTGCCGAATATGCCGCGGCGCTGCATCGCTCGCGGAAACGGCTGCACCGATTGCGCACAGGAGGCGCTGGCGCTGCAGTTCGGCGGAGCGGCCGGAACGCTTGCAGCCCTCGGCGACAACGGATTGCCGGTCGCCGAACGGCTGGCGCAAGAACTCAAACTGCCGCTGCCCGACGCGCCCTGGCACACCCATCGCGACCGCATCGCGGAGATGGCGTCGGTGTTCGCCATTGTCGCCGGTACCTGCGGCAAGATCGCGCGCGACGTCTCGCTGATGATGCAGACCGATGTCGGCGAAGCATTCGAGCCCTCGGGCGAAGGCCGCGGCGGCTCTTCCACCATGCCGCACAAGCGCAATCCCGTTGCAGCCGCCAGCGCGCTTGGTGCCGCCACCATGGCGCCCAATCTCGCGGCGACGATCTTTGCAGCCCAGGTGCAGGATCACGAGCGCAGCGCCGGGCCGTGGCACGCGGAATGGCCGACCCTGCCGACGCTGCTGCTCGTTACGTCGGGCGCACTCGCGGCGATCGTCGACATCGCCGAAGGGCTCGAAGTCGATGCCGCGCGGATGCGCGTCAATCTCGACACGACTGACGGCCTGATCATGGCGGAAGCGGTGACGATGGCGCTCGCCGAAAAGATCGGCAAAAGCGACGCGCATCATCTGATCGAGGCGGCCAGCAAGAAAGCCGTTGCGGAAAAAAAGCACCTGCGCGAGGTACTGATCGCGGATTCGAACGTCACCGCGCAACTCAGCGCCGACAAAATCACCGGGCTGTTCGAGCCGATGGCCTATCAGGGCGCCTCGCAAGCCCTGATCGATCGCCTGCTCGCTTCATTGAACAAGGATTGATGTCATTGCCGGGACGAGGAACACAGAGATGCCGATGATCGACGCCGACGGGTGCCTGCTCAACGTATCCGTCGAAGGCCGCGACGGCGGCCCGACGCTCATGCTGTCGAATTCGCTGGGCTGTAATCTGCAGATGTGGGAACCGCAGATGAAGGCGCTCAGTCAGATATTTCGCGTCATCCGCTACGACCGGCGCGGCCACGGCAAATCGAACGTGCCGCCCGGCCCCTATTCGATGGAGCGGTTCGGCCGCGACGTGTTGGCGATCCTCGACGACCTCAACATTGCCAGAACGCATTGGTGCGGCCTGTCGATGGGCGGCATGGTCGGACAATGGCTCGGCGCCAACGCGCCGGATCGCTTCGGCAAGATCATCCTGGCCAACACCGCCTGCCACTATCCGGACCCGACCAACTGGCACAACCGCATCAAGGCGGTGAAGGAAGGCGGCATCGCCGCGGTCGCGGACACCGTGATATCCGGCTGGCTGACGGCGGATTTCAGGGAGCGCGAGCCTCAAATCACAGCCAACCTGAAAGCGATGCTGCTGGCCTCGCCGGCAGAAGGCTATCTGGCCTGCTGCGAAGCATTATCGACGCTCGATCAGCGCGATCTGTTGCCGAAAATCAAAAGCCCGACACTGGTCATCGCCGGACGTCACGACATGGCGACGCCGATCGCGGCCGGCGAATTCATCCGCAGCCGGATTCCCGGCGCGAGCATGACGATCCTCGATGCCGCGCATATTTCCAATGTCGAGCAATCGCACGCCTTCACCGACGCCGTGGTCGGTTTCCTGACGCAGCGCTAACTCAAACGACGTCAATGCGAGCGCAGCGAACTCTGGATCGCTTCGTCACTTCGCTCCACGCAATGACGGAGGGAGAAAATCATGGACGACAACAAACGCCGCGACGATGGCATGGCTCAGCGCCGAAAAGTGCTCGGCAATGAATGGGTCGACAAATCGATCGCCAACCGCAATGCGTTCAACACCGACTTCCAGGATCTCATCACCCGCTATGCCTGGGGCGATATCTGGACCCGGCCGCATTTCGACCACCGCACCCGCCGCGTACTCGTGATCGGCACCATGGTGGCGCTCGGCCAATGGGATGAGTTCCGCCTGCATGTGCGCGCAGCGCTCGCCGAAGGCGGTTTTACGCCCGACGACGTCAAGGAAATCATACTGCAGCAGGCGATCTATTGCGGCGTGCCGGCGGCCAACCACGCCGTCAAGGAAGCGTCCGCGATCGTCGCCGAGTTAGGATTGCTGAAGGGATAGACCGCCTGAGGGCACGCCGATCTCGGCCGGCCTCGGTGCGGGCCGTTCGACCAGCATCACGATAGCGGTGCCGAGCATCAGCAAGAGTTCGGCCGCATGCATCCGCAGCGCCGCGGTCTCGCCGACCTGCGACGCCATCAGCACGCTGGCGAAACTGATGACGCTACCGATGCCAAGCGCCATGCCAAGAGCTTCGTTCCGCCGCCGCCGCTCTTGCGGACCGACGCGCGGGCGATCAAAACGAGGAAGATCGCAAGGAACGCCACCACCGTCATCCGGCCCAGGGCCAGCAGCCAGGCGAAGCGAACGGTGGCCATCCCGGTCAGGTGCAGATGATCGCTGACGAACAGCGCCATCGAGACATTCGGCCGCTCATAGAGGCCGTGGATCGGCGAAATCATGATCTGGAACGCGATTTTGGTCCAGGCCGGAATGAAATAGGACGCCAGCAGCGCGCCGCTGAATGAACTGATCCGCCAGTTGTTGGACATGTCGCTTCCCGCTTTTCCCGCCAGCCCCGGACAGAGGCGGCGGTTTGGGGCGACGTAACTACCTTAAACTGCGGGCGGCAATTTAAACCCTTTATTTACCTTAATTGGCTGGCGGACCTGCATACCGCCTGCAAAAAAGTCCCGCCTTTCGGCGGGACCGTGCTTGTGCTCTCCAAAACTGTCGACCCGAACTAACGGTCGCCGCTGCCCTGCTGACCCGGATTCTGGCCCTGACGATTCGGTTCCTGTCGGTTAGGATCCTGCTGCTGCTGGCCGGGCTTCTTGCCGCCGCCCTGCTGTTGGCCGGGCTTCTGACCCGGGTTCTGATTCTGCTGGCCCGGGTTCTGGTTCTGACTGCTCATTCGGGATCTCCCTTGTTGAATGTAGCGGGTGACAACCGGGAGCCAAGGTATTGGTTGCGCAGCGAATGACGGTTCCGCCGTGATGATTGCACGGCAAAGGCGTGTTGGGACTGTGATCGGGGAACCGCGCTTTCCGAAAACTACTATGTACAAGCCCCCAGAGCCGCACTTGCTGCTGTTGCCGCCCCCGGTTCCCACTGTTAGAAAATGACACGACGCGTCGAATAAGGCTGCCCGGGGGCCCTCGCCGCGTCGCTCTCTGACGTAGCGCGTTCGAGCGAAGTGGGTACCGGTTTCGCGAAGACAGCGCGTCAAAACCAGAACTAGAGCCTGTTCGAATCCGCACCGAATGGGCTCCAACGGCAGCGCATGGATTATTTCGCCCAGCAACTGATCAACGGCCTCGTGCTCGGCTCGATCTATGGCCTGATCGCCATCGGCTACACCATGGTCTATGGCATCGTCGGCATGATCAATTTCGCCCATGGCGATATTTTCATGATCGGCGGCTTCATCGCGCTGATCACGTTTCTCATCCTGGTCTCGTTCGGCCTGACCGCGATCCCGCTGATCCTGCTCATCGTGCTGCTGGTGTCGATGGCGATCACTGCGCTCTATGGCTGGACCGTGGAACGCATCGCCTACCGGCCGCTGCGCCATTCGTTCCGCCTTGCGCCGATGCTGTCGGCCATCGGCATGTCGTTCGTGCTGACCAATTATTCGCAAGTCGCACAGGGCGCGCGCGTCAAGCCCGTGCCGCCGATCATCCGGGGCGGCTATACGCTGCATGAGGGCGCAGGCGGCTTCGTGGTGCAATTGTCCAATGTCCAGATCGTGGTGGTCATCACCACCGTCGTGCTGCTCGCGCTGTTCACCTGGCTGGTATCGAGCACCCGGCTCGGCCGCGACATGCGCGCCTGCGAGCAGGATCAGACCATGGCGGCGCTGCTCGGCGTCGACGTCGACCGCACCATCTCCATGACGTTCGTGATCGGCGCCGCACTCGCCGCTGTCGCCGGCATGATGTACCTGCTCTATTACGGTCTCGTCGATTTCTTCATGGGCTTTGTCGCCGGGATCAAGGCATTCACCGCCGCCGTGCTCGGCGGCATCGGTTCGCTGCCCGGCGCGATGCTGGGCGGGCTTGCCATCGGCCTGATCGAGACGCTGTGGTCGGCGTACTTCTCGGTCGAATACAAGGACGTCGCCGCCTTCTCGATCCTGATCGTCGTGCTGATCTTCCTTCCGACCGGCCTGCTCGGCCGGCCCGAAGTCGAAAAAGTCTGACGGGCTGCCGAGTGAGCGCAACCCCGGCCGCACCGTTGACCCCAGCCGCACCCTTGCAAGCCTCGCGCGCTTCAGGCGCCGCCTTCATCTTCAAGAAAGCCTTGATCAGCGCATTGGTCGCGCTGGTGCTGTTTTCGCTGATGATCGGAATCCGCACGGAAGCGGGGCCGCAGGGACAACTCGATCTACTGGACGCGGTTCGGCGATCTCGCCGCCATGGTCGCGATCGTGTTCGGCGGCAGCATCATCGTCGAGTTGCTGCGGCAATGGTGGGGACCGGTCGGCACCATACGGGTCGTCCCGCCCGCCGTGCAGAGCGGGCTTTCGTTCGCGGGACGCCTGGTCGCGCCGGTCCTGCTGATCTTCACTTTTCTGGTGCCGGTGATTTTCTACGATCAGCGCTACATTCTCGACCTCGGCATCCTCGTGCTCACCTATGTGATGCTGGGATGGGGGCTGAACGTCGTGGTCGGTCTCGCCGGCCTGCTCGACCTCGGCTATGTCGCGTTCTACGCCGTCGGCGCCTATTCCTATGCGCTGCTGGCGACCAATTTCGGACTGTCATTTTGGGTCTGCCTGCCGCTCGCCGGCATTCTCGCGGCCTTCTGGGGCGTGCTGCTCGGCTTTCCCGTGCTGCGGTTGCGCGGCGATTATCTCGCGATCGTCACCCTCGCATTCGGCGAGATCATCCGCCTCGTCATTATCAACTGGCAGAGCCTGACCGGCGGACCGAACGGCATCAGCGGCATTCCGCGGCCGACCATGTTCGGCATTCCGCTGTCGCCGGGCGAAGACGGGCTGGCGGCAAGGCTAGGCATCGAATTCTCGCCCACCCATCGCATCGTCTTCCTGTTCTATTTGATCCTGGCGCTGGCGCTGCTCACCAACTGGGTGACGATCCGTCTGCGCCGCCTACCCATCGGCCGCGCCTGGGAAGCGTTGCGCGAGGATGAAGTCGCCTGCCGCGCGCTCGGCATCAACACCACCACGACCAAGCTGACGGCCTTTGCCACGGGCGCGATGTTCGGCGGTTTCGCCGGCGCCTTCTTTGCCACCAGGCAAGGTTTTATCAGCCCGGAATCCTTCACCTTCCAGGAATCGGCGCTGGTGCTGGCGATCGTGGTGCTCGGCGGCATGGGCTCGCAGCTCGGCGTAGCCCTTGCCGCGCTCGCCATGATCGGCGGCTTCGAACTGTTCCGCGGGCTCGACCAGTACCGCATGCTGGTATTCGGCCTCGCGATGGTGCTGCTGATGATCTGGCGCCCGCGCGGGCTGGTCGGGCATCGCGCACCGACCGTCTTCCTCGAACGCAACCAGGCCATCTCGTCCGACCTCGTCAAGGAGGGCCACGGATGAGCGGCGATCACATCCTGTCCGTCGACCATCTGTCGATGCGCTTCGGCGGCATCGTCGCCGTCAACGACCTCTCCTTCGACGCCGAACGGCGCAAGATCACCGCATTGATCGGACCGAACGGCGCCGGCAAGACCACGGTGTTCAATTGCATCACCGGCTTCTACAAGCCGACATCGGGCGCCATGCGGCTCACGCATGATGACGGCCGCACGATCCAGCTCGAACGGCTGAACGATTTCCGGATTTCCAAACAGGCCAAGGTCGCCCGCACCTTCCAGAACATCCGGCTTTTCCCCGGCATGACGGCGCTGGAAAACCTGATGGTGGCGCAACACAACGCGCTGATGCGCGCCTCCGGCCTGACATTTCTCGGACTGATCGGTGCGCCGTCCTGGCGCAGCGCCGAGCAGCAAGCGATCGATCTGGCGCGGACCTGGCTGGAGCGCATCGGCCTGCTCGATCGCGCCGACGATGCCGCCGGCAATTTGCCTTACGGCGATCAGCGCCGCCTCGAAATCGCGCGCGCGATGTGTACCGAACCAGCACTGCTCTGCCTCGACGAGCCCGCGGCCGGGCTGAACGCGCGCGAGAGCGCCGCGCTCAGCGAACTCCTGCTGTCGATCCGCAACGAGCAAGGCACCTCGATCCTGCTGATCGAGCACGATATGTCGGTGGTGATGGAAATCTCCGACCATGTCGTGGTGATGGACTACGGCGTCAAGATCGCCGAAGGCACGCCGCAACAGGTGCGCGACGATCCCAAGGTGATCGCCGCCTATCTCGGCGCCGACGAGGAGGAAGCCATCGCGGTGATGGAGAGCGGAACGTGAGCATGCCCTCCGCAACGCCCCTGCTCGCGGTCCGGTCGCTGCGCGCCGCCTATGGCAAGATCGAGGCGCTGAAGGGCGTCGACATCGAGATCAATTCGGGCGAGATCGTCGCCCTGATCGGCGCCAACGGCGCCGGCAAATCGACGCTGATGATGACGATCTTCGGCAAGCCGCGCGCCCGATCCGGCCAGATCGAATTCGACGGCCGGGACATTACCGACGTGCCGACGCACGAGATCGCCAAGCTTCGCATCGCCCAGTCTCCGGAAGGCCGCCGGATTTTCCCGCGGATGAGCGTGGCGGAGAACCTGCAGATGGGGGCCGACGCCACCGACAGCAACGAGGCCGATCGGGCCAGCGGTCTGGAGCGCGTCCTCACGCTGTTTCCGCGGCTCCGGGAGCGCATGACCCAGCGCGGCGGCACGCTGTCGGGCGGTGAGCAGCAGATGCTGGCGATCGGCCGCGCCTTGATGAGCCGCCCGCGGCTCTTGATGCTGGACGAACCCTCGCTCGGCCTCGCCCCCCTGATCGCACGCCAGATTTTCGACGCGATCAGGACCCTGAACCGGCAGGACGGCCTCACCGTTCTGATCGTCGAGCAGAACGCCAATCACGCGCTCAAACTGGCCCATCGCGGCTACGTCATGGTCAACGGCCTGATCACACTGTCAGGGACCGGCAGCGAATTGCTGCAACGCCCGGAAATCCGCGCCGCCTATCTGGAAGGCGGCCGCCGGGGATAGCGTTCAGCGCTGGACTCCATCCCACGTCGTCTTCGCCAACGCCGTGCTCAGGCCGGGCCACCCTGGAGGGGCGCCGCCCTGAATAGCAGATCACAATACCTCCGTCATAGGAATAGAAACTGTCGACAGGCAACACGGTAGATCCCCGCTTTTGCCGGGCCGACGATATGCTGCGGCAAGATGCTGCCAATGGACCGTGGATTTGCCCGAAAATTGCCGATGACTTCGCGACAAAATCAGCCGACAATGGCTGCGATTTTTGTACCCGGCCTGCCGGGTGCTTCCCGAAATCGACCTACCCGCGAGGACACCTCATGAAATCACTAAAGCTCATCGGCCTGGCATTGGGCGCATCGTTCGCACTGTCGGCAGGCGCGCTTGCGCAGGACATCACCGTTGGAGTAGCGGGCCCGATGACGGGCGGCGAATCCGCGTTCGGCCGGCAGATGAAGAACGGCGCCGAACAGGCGGTGGCCGATCTCAATGCGGCCGGCGGCCTGCTCGGCAAGAAGCTGACGCTGCAAGTCGGCGACGATGCCTGCGATCCCAAGCAGGCGCGCTCGATCGCGGAAAAATTCGCCAGCGCCAAGGTTCCATTCGTCGCGGGGCACTATTGTTCGTCATCGTCGATCCCGGCCTCGGAAGCCTATGCGGACGGCAACGTGCTGCAGATCACCCCGGCCTCGACCAACCCGCTGTTCACCGAACGCAAGCTGTGGAACGTGGCGCGCGTCTGCGGCCGCGACGATCAGCAGGGGCTGGTCGCCGCCGAGTACATCGTGAAAAACTACAAAGGCAAGAACGTCGCCATCCTCAACGACAAGACCACCTACGGCAAAGGCCTCGCGGATGAGACCAAGAAGGCGCTCAACAAGGCTGGCTTCACCGAGAAGATGTTCGAATCCTACAACAAGGGCGACAAGGATTTTAACGCCATCGTGTCGCGCCTGAAGCGAGACAATATCGATCTGGTCTATGTCGGCGGCTACCATCAGGAAGCAGGTCTGATCCTGCGCCAGATGCGCGATCAGGGCTTGCAGACCGTGCTGATGGCCGGCGACGCGCTGGCCGACAAGGAGTTCGCCTCGATCACCGGGCCAGCCGGCGAAGGCACGCTGTTCACTTTCGGTCCCGACCCGCGCAACAAGCCCACCGCCAAGGCGATCGTCGATCGGTTCAAATCCAAGAACATCGATCCCGAAGGCTACACCCTCTACACCTACGCCGCGATGCAGGTCTGGTCGCAGGCGGTTGCCAAGGCCGGCACCACCGATCCGAAGAAAGTCATGGACACGATCAAGGGCGGCGCCTGGGATACGGTGATCGGCAAGATGGAGTTCGACGCCAAGGGCGACATCAAGCAGCTCGACTATGTCGTCTACAAATGGGATTCCAAGGGCGGCTACACCGAGATCAATCCGCAAGGGGCTCCTGACGCTCGAAGTTGATTGCAAAAGCTGATTGCAAGCAAAACGCCCCGGTCCCGCCGGGGCGTTTTTGTTTGCGCGTACGATAATTTTTGGAACCCTTTCGGAACTATTTCCTTTCCCGCGAATTGGGAACTTGGGCTGAGTTCCATGTCATTGATTTTACAGCGTTAACGGCCGACCTCCCTTGTCATTGGACGGGCGGCCGGTTGTATGATGCGGGATCGCATGTCGGCCCTTCGATTCGCGCGCACCCGCTTCGAGGAATTACCATGAATGATCTTTCTCCCGCCGCATCACGTCTGCCGAAGTCCAAGTCAGCGTCCCAGCCAACGTCCAATTCAACCGCCAACGGAAGCCCCGCCTCGCTGCAGGATCTGCTGCACGCCCTGCAGGCAATGCGCGCCGGCGATTTTTCGGTGCGAATGACCGGCGATCATCTCGGGATCGAGGGCAAGATTGCCGATACCTTCAACGAGATCGTCGCCGCCAACCAACGAATGGCGCAGCAGCTCGAGCGCGTCGGACAGGTCGTCGGCCGCGAAGGAAAAACCCGGCAGCGCGTCAAGTTCGACCTGTCCAGCGGGTCGTGGGCCGACATGGAGGGCTCGGTCAACACGCTGATCGACGACCTGCTTTGGCCGACCCGCGAGGTGACCCGGGCGGTCGCCGCCGTCGCGCAGGGCGACCTGCTGCAAACCGTGCAACTCGATGTCGACGGCCGCCCGCTGGGCGGCGAATTTCTGCAGTCCGCCAACATCGTCAACACGATGATCAAGCAGCTCAGCGTGTTCACCTCGGAGGTGACGCGCGTCGCGCGCGAAGTCGGCACCGAAGGCAAGCTCGGCGGCCAGGCCCAGGTGCCCGAAGTGACCGGCGTCTGGAAGGATTTGACCGAGAGCGTCAACTCGATGGCCAACAACCTCACCGGCCAGGTTCGAAACATCGCCGAAGTGACCATCGCCGTCGCCAACGGCGACCTGTCGAAAAAGATCACGGTCGACGTGCGCGGCGAGATCCTGCAGCTGAAGGAAGCCATCAACACGATGGTCGATCAACTTCGCTCGTTCGCTTCCGAAGTCACCCGCGTCGCCCGCGAAGTCGGCACCGACGGCAAGCTCGGCGGCCAGGCCATCGTCCCCGGCGTCGCCGGCACCTGGAAGGATCTCACCGACTCCGTGAACGCGATGTGCGGCAACCTCACCGCGCAGGTCCGCAACATCGCCAACGTCACGACGGCGGTCGCCCGCGGCGACCTTTCGCGCAAGATCACCGTCGACGTCCGCGGCGAAATTCTGGAGCTAAAGGACACCATCAACACGATGGTGGACCAGTTGAACTCGTTCGCCTCCGAGGTGACGCGTGTCGCGCGCGAAGTCGGCACCGAGGGCAAGCTCGGCGGTCAGGCCCAGGTGCCCGGTGTCGCCGGCACCTGGAAGGACCTCACCGACAACGTCAACTTCATGGCCTCCAACCTGACCGCACAGGTGCGCAACATCGCCGACGTCGCGACCGCGATCGCCGGCGGCGACCTCTCCAAGAAGATCACGGTGAACGTGTCGGGCGAGATCCTCCAGCTCAAGGAAACGCTCAATACGATGGTCGACCAGCTCAACGCCTTTGCCGGCGAAGTGACGCGCGTCGCGCGCGAGGTCGGCACCGACGGCAGGCTGGGCGGTCAGGCGAACGTGCTCGGCGTCGCCGGCACCTGGAAGGATTTGACCGAAAGCGTCAACTCGATGGCCAGCAACCTGACGGCGCAGGTACGCAATATCGCCGAAGTGACGACCGCGGTCGCCAATGGCGACCTGTCCAAGAAGATCACCGTCGACGTGCGCGGTGAAATTCTCGAGCTGAAAGACACCATCAACACCATGGTCGACCAGCTCAACGCCTTCGCCGGCGAAGTGACGCGCGTTGCGCGCGAAGTCGGCACCGAAGGCAAACTCGGCGGTCAGGCGCTGGTGCGCGGCGTCGCCGGCACCTGGAAGGACCTGACCGACAGCGTCAATTCCATGGCCAGCAACCTGACCGGCCAGGTCCGCAACATCGCCGAAGTCGCAACTGCGGTGGCGAAAGGCGACCTGTCCAAGAAGATCACGGTGAACGTGTCCGGCGAAATCCTTCAGTTGAAGGAAACGCTCAACACCATGGTGGACCAGCTCAACGCCTTCGCCGGCGAAGTGACGCGCGTCGCGCGCGAGGTCGGCACCGACGGCAAGCTCGGCGGTCAGGCCGAAGTGCCCGGCGTCGCCGGCACCTGGAAGGACCTCACCGACAGCGTCAACTCGATGGCCGGCAATTTGACCGCGCAGGTCCGCAACATCGCCGAGGTCGCAACCGCGATTGCCGGCGGCGACCTGTCGCGCAAGATCACGGTCGACGTCCGCGGCGAAATCCTTCAGTTGAAGGAAACGCTCAACACCATGGTCGACCAGCTCAACCGCTTTGCCGGCGAGGTCACGCGCGTGGCGCGCGAGGTCGGCACCGAAGGACGGCTGGGCGGCCAGGCCAACGTTCCCGGCGTCGCCGGCACCTGGAAGGATCTGACCGACAATGTGAACTCGATGGCCGGCAATTTGACCGGCCAGGTCCGCAATATCGCCGAAGTGACCACGGCGGTTGCGAAGGGCGACCTGTCCAAGAAGATCACGGTCGACGTCAAGGGCGAAATCCTCGAACTGAAAAACACCGTCAACACGATGGTGGACCAGCTCAACGCGTTCGCTTCCGAAGTCACCCGCGTGGCGCGCGAAGTCGGCACCGAAGGCAAGCTCGGCGGCCAGGCCGAAGTGCCCGAAGTCGCCGGCACCTGGAAGGACCTCACCGACAACGTCAACTTCATGGCGTCGAACCTGACGGCGCAGGTCCGCAACATCGCCGAAGTCGCTACCGCCATTGCCGGCGGCGACCTCTCCAAGAAGATCACGGTGGACGTCCGCGGCGAAATCCTGCTGCTGAAGGACACCCTCAATACGATGGTCGAGCAGTTGCGCTCCTTCGCCGCCGAGGTGACGCGCGTGGCGCGCGAGGTCGGTACCGAAGGCCGGCTCGGCGGCCAGGCCGTGGTGCCCGGCGTCGGCGGCACCTGGAAGGATTTGACTGACAACGTCAACCTGCTGGCGGCCAACCTCACCACGCAGGTCCGCAACATCGCGGAAGTCACCACGGCCGTGGCGCGCGGCGACCTGTCGCGCAAGATCACGGTCGATGTCAAAGGCGAAATCCTCGAACTGAAGAACACCATCAACACGATGGTCGACCAGTTGAACGCGTTCGCGGGCGAAGTGACGCGCGTGGCGCGCGAAGTCGGCACCGAGGGAAAACTCGGCGGTCAGGCGCAGGTGCCGGGTGTCGCCGGCACGTGGAAGGACCTCACCGACACCGTGAACTTCATGGCCGCCAACCTGACCGAACAGGTCCGCGGCATCGTCAAGGTGGTGACTGCGGTCGCCAATGGCGACCTGAAGCAGAATCTGACGGTGAAATCGAAGGGCGAAGTCGCCGCACTTGCCGACACCATCAACAACATGACCGAGACGCTGGCGACGTTCGCCGATCAGGTCTCGAGCGTGGCGCGTGAAGTGGGCGTCGAGGGCCGGCTGGGCGGTCAGGCCAACGTGCCCGGCGCCGCCGGTACCTGGAAGGATTTGACCGGCAACGTCAACCTGCTCGCCGCCAACCTGACCTCACAGGTCCGCGCCATCGCCGAGGTCGCGACCGCCGTCACCAAGGGCGACCTGACCCGTTCGATTCAGGTCGATGCCCGCGGCGAAGTCGCCGAGCTCAAAGACAACATCAACACCATGATCGGCAATCTCCGCCTCACCACCGACGTCAACACCGAACAGGACTGGCTGAAGACGAACCTCGCTCGCTTCACCAACATGCTGCAGGGCCAACGCGAACTATCGACCGTAGGCCGGCTGCTTCTGAGCGAACTGACCCCGCTGGTGAACGCCCATATGGGCGTCATCTACCAGGTCGACAGCGAGGAACACCCGCAATTGCGGCTGCTTTCGGCTTACGCGGCAGACGGAGCCAACCCACACCCGCAATTCGTGCAGTTCGGGGAAGGCCTGATCGGGCAATGCGCGATGGACAAGCGCCAGCGGCTGGTATCGGACATCCCACCCGATGCGATGCCGATCAATTCGGCGCTGCTGCGCGTGATCCCGAAGAACCTCGTCGTGCTTCCGATCCTGTTCGAGAACCAGGTCAAGGCGGTCATCGAGCTCTCTTCGGTGAGCCCGTTCACCACCTCGCAGATGACCTTCCTGGAGCAGCTGACCGACAGCATCGGCATCGTCCTCAACAGTATCGAGGCGACGATGCAGACCGAAGGGCTGCTGAAGCAATCCCAGCAGCTTGCCGGCGAATTGCAGACCCAGCAGAAGGAACTGCAGCAGACCAACGACCAGCTCGAGCAGAAAGCCCAGCAGCTCGCCGAGCGAAACGTCGAAGTCGAACGCAAGAACCAGGAAATCGAGCAAGCCCGCCGCGCGCTCGAGGAGAAGGCCACCGAACTTTCACTGACATCGAAATACAAGTCCGAATTCCTCGCCAACATGTCGCACGAGCTGCGCACGCCGCTCAACAGCATCCTGATTCTCGGTCAGCAATTGACCGAGAACCCGGACGGCAATCTGTCGCCGAAGCAGGTCGAATTCGCCCGCACCATCCACGGCGCCGGCACCGACCTGCTCAACCTGATCAGCGACATCCTCGATCTTTCGAAGATCGAATCCGGAACCGTGACCGTGGATGCGGAAGAAATCATCACATCGAGCCTGCTCGATACCGTTGGACGCCCGTTCCGGCACGAAGCCGAAAACCGCCAGCTCGCGTTCACCATCAGCGTCGACGAGAACCTCGCGCGCAGCATGGTCACCAACTCCAAGCGGTTGCAGCAGGTGCTCAAAAACCTGTTGTCGAACGCGTTCAAGTTCACCGCCGAGGGCGGCGTGCGTTTGACCGTCTCGGCGGCGCTGGGAGGCTGGAGCGCCGAGCACCCGATCCTGAACAATGCGCCCGCCGTCGTCGCCTTTGAGGTGACCGACACCGGCATCGGCATCCCCCTGGAAAAACAGAAACTGATCTTCGAAGCGTTCCAGCAGGCGGACGCCGGCACCAGCCGAAAATACGGCGGCACGGGCTTAGGCCTTGCCATCAGCCGCGAGCTTGCGAGCCTGCTCGGCGGCGAAATTCACCTGCGCAGCGCGCCGGGAAAAGGCAGCACATTCGTGCTTTATCTGCCGTTGAAATATGCGGGGCCCACGGTCGCGCTGCGCATCCCCGCCTCGACATACTCGACGGTGCCGGCGTTGCAGGTCGCGGCGACGCAAGAGCGGGTGATCGAGCAACTGCCGGATGACCGGCTCAATCTTGAACCTGGCGATACCATCCTTCTGATCGTCGAGGACGATCCGCATTATGCGCGGGTGCTGATCGATCTCGCCCGCGACAAGGGTTTCAAGGTTCTGGTCGCCAACCGCGGCGCCGAAGCGCTGGATCTCGCCAAGCAGTTCCAGCCGACGGCGGTTTCGCTCGACGTGTTCCTGCCGGACATGCTGGGCTGGACCGTGTTGAGCCAACTCAAGCACAATCCGCTGACGCGGCACATTCCGGTCCAGATCATTACGCTGGACGAAGACCGGCAACACGCATTGGCGCGCGGGGCGTTTTCCTTCGTCAACAAGCCGACGACGACCGAAGGCGTGGCCGCCGCGCTGTCGCAGATCAAGGAATACGCCAAACCCCGGCGCAAGCGCCTCCTGATCGTGGAAGACAATGCCGCGGAACAGATGAGCATCAGGGAACTTCTCGATCACAAGGACATCGAGATCCTCACGTCAGGCACCGGCGCCGGCGCGCTCTCGACGCTGCGGGACAATCCATGCGACTGCGTCGTGCTGGATCTGCGGCTGCCGGACATGAGCGGCTTCGAAGTGCTCAACCAGCTTCGCAGCGATGAGACGCTTTCGAATGTTCCGGTCGTCGTGTTCACCGGGCGGGAACTTTCGGCTGAAGAGGACGCGGAACTTCACACCATGGCCAGAAGCATCGTGGTGAAGGGCGTCGAATCTCCGGAACGCCTGCTCGACGAAACGTCGCTGTTCTTGCACCGTGTGATCACGGAATTGCCGGTCGAGAAGCAGAGGATGCTCGAGAAGCTCAATAGTTCCGACGACGATCTCGTTGGCAAGACCGCGCTGCTTGTGGACGACGACGCCCGCAACATCTTTGCACTTTCCAGCGTGCTGGAACGGCGCGGCATGAAGGTGTTGACCGCCACGACCGGCCACGAGGCCATCGCGCTCGTGGAATCGACGCCCAGGATCGCCATCGTGCTGATGGATATCATGATGCCGCAAATGGATGGCTACCAGACCATCGGTGTTATCAGGCAAAATCCCTCGCTTGGCCGCCTCCCCATCATCGCGCTTACCGCCAAGGCGATGAAAGGCGACCGCGAGAAGTGCCTTGAGGCCGGCGCCTCGGACTATCTGGCCAAGCCCGTCAACACCGAACAGTTACTCCTTGCCATCCGCATGTGGCTTCACCGCTGAACGGTGCAAATGACTGGCGCAAAGAGATGATGGACCAAGAGAAAGTAAACATCCTTCTGGTGGACGATCAGCCGGCAAAGCTGCTCGCCTACGAAGTCATTCTGAAGGAGCTCGGGGAAAACCTGGTCTCGGCCGCCTCGGGGCGCGAAGCCCTTGAATTTCTGCTCAAGAACGAAGTCGCCATCATTCTGGTCGACGTCTGCATGCCGGAACTGGACGGCTTCGAACTCGCGGCCATGATCCGCGAACATCCCCGCTTCCAGAAAACCGCGATGATATTCATCTCCGCGATCCAGGTCAGCGACATCGACCGCCTGCGCGGCTACGAAATGGGCGCGGTCGACTATGTTCCGGTGCCTGTCGTCCCGGAAGTCCTGCGCGCCAAGATCAAGGTGTTCGCCGAACTCTATCGCAAGACCCGCCAACTGGAGCGGCTCAACCTCGAACTTGAGGACCGCGTTCGCGCCCGCACGGCCGAACTGGAGGAATCGCACGCCAGGCTATTGGAAAGCGAACAGCGCCGCAGCCTCGCGATCGCCGCCGGGAAAATGGGATCCTGGGATTGGGATTGGGTCAACGGCGACTGGATGTGGGACGATGGCCAGTACCAGATTCTCGGGCTTGAGCCCGGCAGTTTCGAACTGACGCCGGCCAATATTCAGGCGCTGTTTCATCCGGACGATGTGCAGGAATTGCACAAGGTCTGGGCCAGCTTTGCGCGAGGCACAAAATCGCGCGAAGCGGAATTCCGGATCATTCGGCCGGACGGTGAAGTGCGCTGGTGCGCCGGAACGGCGGCGGCGAGCACCGACAAGAGCGGCCGCGTGGTCCGCGTCAGCGGCGTAACGGTCGATATTACCGAGCGCAAGCAGGCGGAAGAACGTCAAACCCTCCTCGCGCGGGAAGTCGATCACCGTGCCAAGAACGCGCTGGCGTTGGCGCAGTCCATCGTCAGGCTGACGCGCGGCGAAAACGTCAAGACCTATATGCGGTCGGTCGAAGGACGGATCAGTGCGCTGGCGCGCGTCCATACCGTGTTGTCATTGTCGAGCTGGCAGGGCGCGGAAATCAGGAAGCTGATCGACGAGGAACTCGCCCCCTATTCGACCGGTGATCAAATCTCGCTGAGCGACGCCGAGGTTCAGTTGCAGCCGGCGACGGCGCAAACGGTTGCCCTGGCCCTGCACGAGCTTGTCACCAATTCTGCAAAGTACGGCGCGCTCTCGACGCTGTCAGGACGGCTGTCGGTGAGTTGGGAGGATCAGGCAGACACCCTGCGGATCGTATGGACGGAAACCGGCGGACCCCGGGTCGAGAAACCGGAATCGTGGGGGTTCGGAACACGCAACGTCATCGCCAGTATCGAGTCACAGCTCGGCGGACAGGCGGAGTTCGATTGGCGGCCCGAGGGTCTCATTTGCCGTCTTTCCGTGCCCCTGGCTCCACGACACAGGGCGTCCGACCCAGTCCCCCACCATGACGCTGCCGCCGACGGCAAAGCCGGCAAACGCACGGCGCAGACGGCAAGGCCGTGACGATTTGAGGCGGATTAGACCGCCGCCACGGCGTCGGCCGAGCGCACCGATCCCCGCGCCGCCTCGATCGCGGCGATCAGGTCCGGCGGGCGAAACGGCTTTTGCAGGCATACGACATCAGACAGTCCTGGAGATTTGGTCAGGAAGTCGAGCGCGGTCATTCCGGATATCGCGACAACCGGCAAATCGGGCGCGCGTTCGCGCAACGTCGCGATCAGGTCGGAGCCATTGGCGTCCTGCAGGAAGATATCGACGATCGCGAGATCGATGCCGGCGCTCTCGAATGCCTTCAATCCGGCCGCGGCAGTGGCGGCCTCGACGATTTCGTAACGGTTGATGCGCAGCACGATGGAAATCATCGCGCGCACATCGGCCTGGTCGTCAATAACGAGAACGCGGGGCATTAACAAACCCTCTCGGATCGGTCTTCCGACAGCTTAAGATAGAAATCCGGAGTCCTGTATAACCCGCGCGCATAATTCGAATTGTCGGTAAAGACGTGGTTACACCTTAAAATGGCTTTCGCTTTAAACGGACTTTCGCTCTTTGTGGCAGTTGGATAGCATGTAACCTATAGTTGATTCCGGCCGGCGCGACCTCTTACAAATCCGTCGCCGCGCCACGTCCTTTATTTTGTCTACAGGGCAAGCAAGGCAACGTCTTCTGGTCGATTGACATATCGGCTGGATATTACGTCCCGCCAAATGTTTTGCTATCCAGAAGTGCTTCACCATCCAGGTTTGATGCGAACTTCGTGGCGCGTTCGATGCCGGTTTGCAGGAGACGACAATGCAGACCGGCCACGACCGCAACATCTTCCTCTCGACCATGCCGGCGACGAGCCGGGATCGCACCGCCGCTCTGGCCGTTGTTGCCGTCTCGGCGGTGCTGTTCGCATGTGCCGTGCCGTTTGCCGGTGTGCCGCTCACCCCGGTCCCGGCGTTCGTTGCGAGCTATCAATCCGCGCTCGCGATCAACGATCTGATCACCGCCGTCCTGCTGTTTTCGCAGTTCGCCGGTTTCGCGCTCGCGGGCCCTGTTGCTGCTTGCGAGCGGGTATTTGTTCACGGCCGGCGCTGCGATCACCCACGCGCTGACCTTTCCCGGCCTGTTTGCGCCCTCGGGACTTCTCGGCGCCGGCTCGCAAACAACGGTCTGGCTCTACAGGTCTGGCATGGCGGATTTCCGCTCTTCGTGCTTGGTTATGCGCTACTGAAAGACGAAGGATGGCGGCACAAAAATACAGGGCTCGACCGCGAGGGCGATCCTGGGAAGCGTCGCCGCGGTGATCGTTGTGATGACGGCGTTCGCCTGGGTCGTGACCGGCCAAGCACGACATTCTGCCGACGATGCTGAGTGGCGGTCAGTATACGCCGGTGATGATCGGCGTGGTGTCGACGGTGCTGCTGTTCTGCGTCGCGCGCGCTGGTGGTCTTGTGGATCCGCCGGCCGCATTCCGTCCTCGACGTCTGGCTGATGGTCGTGCTTTGCGCGTGGCTGTTCGATATCGCGTTGTCAGGCGTTGCTGAACGTGGCGCGATTCGATCTCGGCTTCTATCTCGGCCGCATCTACGGGCTGTGCGCGGCCAGTTTCGTGCTGGCCGTGCTTCTGTTCGACAATGTCGCCCTGCAGGCCCAGTTGTCGCGCCTGCTCGGAGCACTCCGCCAACAGGCCGCCTCCGAAAAAAATCTTCGTACCGAACGCGAACGCCTTTTCAGCGCGGTCGTGGAATCATCCAACGACGCCATCATCACCAAGGCGCTCGGCGGCACCATCACGGCCTGGAACCGGGCCGCCGAACGGCTGTTTGGCTTCACCTCGCTGGAAGCGGTCGGCAGACACATCGATATCATCGTCCCGCCTGATCGGCGCGCCGAGGTCCGTAGCATCCTCGAGCGGGTCAGCCACGGCGAGGTGGTCGAGCAATACGAGACCCTGCGCTTGCACCGGGACGGCCGGCATGTGGAGGTGTCGCTGAGCGTCTCACCAATCCGCTCGGCCTCGGGCGAAATCATCGGCGCCTCCAAGACCGTGCGCGATATCACCGAGAGCAAGCGGACGCAGACGGCGCTCAATCAGGAAATCGAAGAGCGGCGGCGCATTTTCGAGACCTCGCAGGACCTCATCCTGGTGACGGATACGGTGGGGACTTTCGTCCAGGTCAGCCCGAGCGCCAAGACCATCCTCGGCTATGAGGCATCGGACATGGTCGGACACAGCGCGGTGGAATTCATCCATCCCGACGATCTCGACAGCACGCGCCACGAGATGCGTTCGGCACGGCGCGGGCGGCAAATGCGCAGCTTCGAGACACGTTACATCCACAGGGATGGACAGGCGGTGACGCTGAACTGGATGGGAACGTGGTCGGAGCCGGTGCAGCGCCACTTCTTCATCGGCCGCGATCTGACCGAGAAACAGACCGCGGAAGCGCAAATGCGGCACGTCCAGAAGATGGACGCGATCGGCCAGCTGACGGGCGGGGTCGCGCATGACTTCAACAACATTCTGACCGTGATCACCGGGACCATCGGAATCCTGGAAGAGGCCGTCGCCGACCAGCCCGAACTCGTGGCCATCGCCAGGCTGATCGACGAAGCCGCCGAACGCGGCGCCAATTTGACCAAGCATCTGCTCGCCTTTGCCCGCAAACAGCCGCTGCAACCCCGTGAAGTCGACGTCAATTCGCTGGTGCTGGAAGCCGCCAAATTGCTCCACCCGACGCTGGGCGAGCATGTCGAAATCACGCCGCTGCTGGCTGACGATGCATGGACCGCACTGGTCGACCCCAATCAACTCACCACGGCGGTTTTGAATTTGGCGTTGAATGCGCGCGACGCCATGCCGGGCGGCGGCAAGCTCGCGCTGGAGACCGCTAACATCTATCTCGACGAAAACTACGCGGGCATGAACAACGAGGTCACGCCGGGCAATTACGTCATGGTCGCCGTGAGCGACACCGGTACCGGAATCCCGGCCGAACTCCTCGAAAGGGTGTTCGATCCCTTCTTCACGACCAAGGAAGTCGGCAAGGGCACGGGCCTCGGCCTGAGCATGGTGTTCGGCTTCATCAAACAGTCAGACGGACATATCAAGATCTACAGCGAGGAAGGCCACGGCACTTCGGTCAAGATGTACTTGCCGCGCGCAACGGGATTGAACCAGACCGCCGCGGAAGCGCTGATATCGGCAACCATCGAGGGCGGACATGAAGTCGTTCTCATCGTCGAAGACGATTCGCTGGTCCGCCGATATGTCACGACCCAGATCGAAAGCCTGGGCTATACCACGCTGGAGGCGGCCAATGCCGCCGAAGCCTTGCATCTTATCGATACCGGCGGAACCATCGACCTGCTCTTCACCGACGTGATCATGCCGGGCTCCATGAACGGACGGCAATTGGTCGACGAGGCGCTGAAGCGGCGTCCGGCACTGAAAACCCTGTTCACGTCGGGATATACCGAGAACGCCATCGTTCACCATGGCCGCCTCGATTCCGGCGTGCTGCTGCTCGCAAAGCCCTATCGCAAATCCGAATTGGCCCGGATGCTGAGATTGGCTCTGGGCAGTTGAAGCATTTCCCGCGACTGCTATATCCGTGATGGAGACCTGTGCGGCGGCTTGACGGACCTGCTTCTTGAAAAATCTCCTCACCGACATATCCGGCGTCCGCGTCGGCCACGCCGACGACGCAGCGCTGGCTTCCGGCGTGACCGCGATCATTTTCGATTCTCCTGCGATTGCTTCGATCGACGTTCGCGGCGGTGGCCCGGGCACGCGCGAAGAATCGGTCCTCGGGCTTGAAAGCACGGTCGAGGCCATCGACGGTATTGCGCTCTCCGGCGGCTCCGCGCTTGGACTGGACGCCGCTGGCGGCGTGCAAGCCTGGCTTGCCGAACACGGACGGGGCTTGCGAATCCGTGACGCCGTCATCCCGATCGTCCCCGGCGCGATCTGCTTCGATCTCCTGAACGGTGGCAACAAGGCTTGGGGACGCTTTCCGCCCTACCGCGATCTCGGCTATGCCGCCGCAAGTGCCGCAGGCACCGATTTCGCGCTTGGCAGCGTCGGCGCCGGGTGTGGTGCGACCACGGCCAATCTCAAGGGCGGCCTCGGCTCCGCTTCCGCGCAAACCAGTGCCGGCGTCACGGTCGCGGCGCTTGCGGTGGTCAATGCCGTCGGCAGCGTCACCATTGGCGACGGGCCGTGGTTCTGGGCGGCGCCGTTCGAGACCGGCGACGAGTTTGGCGGACGCGGACAACCGCCCTCCTTCGAGCCGGACATGCTGAAGGCGCGGCTCAAGGGCGGGCCGGCCGCGGCATCGGCGGAAAACACCACTCTGGTGGTGGTGGTCACCGACGCCGTGCTGACGAAACCGCAAGCCAGGCGGCTTGCGATGATCGCGCAAACCGGAATGGCTCGCGCCATCTATCCGGTGCATGCGCCGCTTGACGGCGATGTGGTGTTTGCGGCGGCCACCGGCAAAAAACCGATCGATCCGCTGCACGGTCTCACCGAACTCGGCATGGTCGCCGCCAATACCGTGGCCCGCGCCATTGCGCGCGGCGTCCATGCGGCAACCGCACTGCCCTTCCCCGGCGCGCTACCGGCGTGGAAGGATCGCTTCGGGTAACGTTCCAGAAGGCTCAGGCGCTGACCGACAGCGATGCGGTGGCCGAGGTTGAGATCGCCTTGGCCTGGCGCTGGATCATCTGTTCGATGAAATTGTAGGAGGATGTGGCGGCGCTGGAACTCGACGCCTGCGCCGCAGACGTCATCGTCACCTTCGATCCGTCGGCATAGGTCAGCGTTGTCGTGGTCGAGCCGTCGCTGTTGGTCACGGCCGTGCTCGACGCACCGTCGAGTGCCTGCATCAGCGGATCGGAGTTCGATCCACCGGCGCCGCTGGCATCGCCCGATCCATCCGAACCGGCGACGTGATGATGGCGATGGTGGCCGCCCTTGCCGCCTTTCAGCGCCGACGACATTTCGTCGAGGCTGACCGATTTGTCGCCGTCCTTGTCGAGCTTGGAGAACACGTCGTCGGCCTGCGCGAGGTTGGTGCCGCCGGCGCCGAGCGCATTTTCAAATTCGGATTTGGTGATCTTGCCGTCATGATCGGCGTCGATCTGCGAGAACAGGTCCTTCAGCGCATCCGAGGGGCTCGCCGATGCCGACGTTGTCGAGCCGGTTGAAGACTGGCTCTGCGCCGCGAACAGCGCGCTCATCGTCTCCGGGGCTATTCGCGAGGCACCGCTGCCCGCGAGAGGCGTACTCGGACCGGCCGAGGTCGCGGTCGCGGTGCTGGCGGAAGTGTCGAACGGACTTACAGTGTTCTGGGTAAGACCGGTCGATTGGGTCGAGGACCGAGTTCGAGGAAATCAGCGCTCTTGAGGGTATCGATGGCCGACGACGCGGCGCCGAGAGCGAACAACATGGCAGAACTCCGACAACGCCGCACAGCGCGGCCCTTAGCTCACTGCCGATTCCCGGAGCAAACACCGTGCCACCACAAAAAGCCCAATAAAACCGCGGTTTCCTGCATCCCGCCCGGTGCGGCCGAACCGGCAATTGGTGCCGCCGCGGCAGATTTTTCCGCCCACAGGAGACCTTGCTGCCCGCATTGCCCCCGGCCGCCCTGCATGTTACGCGGAGCCGTTCCGCACGCTTGGAAGTCTCTCGGGAAAGCGCACATGTCTGCACAATTTGCGTCACGTCCCCTCGTCATCGCACCGTCGATCCTGGCGGCGGACTTCGCCAAACTGGGCGAAGAAGTCCGCGCGGTCGACCAGGCCGGCGCCGACTGGATCCATCTCGACGTGATGGACGGACATTTCGTTCCGAACATTTCCTACGGCCCCGATGTCATCAAGGCGATGCGGCCGCATACGAAGAAGATCTTCGACGCGCATTTGATGATTTCGCCGTGCGATCCCTATCTCGAGGCCTTCGCCAAGGCCGGCTGCGACCACATCACCGTCCATGCGGAAGCCGGTCCGCATCTGCATCGCTCGCTGCAGGCAATCCGTGCGCTCGGCAAGAAGGCCGGCGTCTCGCTCAACCCGGGCACGCCGGCGAGCGCGATCGAATATGTGATCGACCTGATCGATCTCGTATTGGTGATGTCGGTCAATCCCGGCTTCGGCGGTCAGGCCTTCATTCGCTCCGCGCTCGGCAAGGTCAGCGATCTCAGGGCCATGACGGCGGGACGCCCGATCGATATCGAGGTGGACGGCGGTGTGGCACCGGAAGTTTCCGGCCAGCTTGCGGCCGCCGGCGCCAATGCCTTTGTCGCGGGCTCCGCCGTGTTCAAGGGCGGTACACGGGAAGCGTACAAGACCAACATCGATGCGATCCGCAACGCAGCAGCGATGGCGCGCGGCGAAGCAATCTAGATTTCGACGCCCTGGCGGAAAATCAGACTCGGCATGAACCAGATCGGCCCCTCGCCCGCGCCGACCCAAGACGAAGTACGGGTCGCCGCGTGGGCGGAGGTTCGGGAGTCATTGGAACTACAACTCGCTCCACTTGGTCGGCGCGCGTTGGCGGCGCTTGCGCCGCGCCCTGGTGAGAGTGTCCTGGACATAGGCTGTGGCGGGGGCGAGACCGCTGTGGAGCTTGCTCGGTTAGTCGCGCCGGACGGCACAGTAGTGGGAGTAGATTTGTCGGCTGCGGTGCTGTCGTTCGCGCAGCGTGCAGCCAAAGGGTGCGAGCGAGTGCGGTTCATTCAGGCGGATGCTCAGGTGTTCCGATTCGAACCGGCCTCGTTCGACGCCGCCTTTTCGCGGTTTGGGGTGATGTTCTTCGCTGATCCCACTGCGGCGTTCATCAACATTCGTCGCAGCCTCAGGCCGAATGGGCGATTGGCCTTTGTCTGCTGGCGAGCGCTCGAGGAGAACCCTCTCGACATCCTGCCGCTGAGGGCTGCGTCCGCTCATTTGCCGCCGCAGCCCCCGCATGATCCGGACGCGCCCGGCCCATTCGCGTTCGCTGACCCCGACCGCGTGCGCGGCATTCTGGAAAGAGCAGGCTTCGGGCAGATCGAGATCACCTCCCGTGACGAGCAGGTTGGAAGCGGCGACCTAGATACCATGCTCGCGGTTTGTTCGCGGGTCGGAGCTCTGGGCAGGATTCTTCGGGAAAATCCCGAGCTCCGGGCCGAGACGCTACCAGCAGTGCGATCCGCGCTTGCGGCACACGACGGACCTGATGGGGTCAGGCTAAATGCAGCGACGTGGATTGTGACAGCGCGGGCTACGGCCGGGCTCTAGCCCGAATTAAGCCACCTGTTCGCCGCGCCATTGGAACTTGCCGGCGCGTCCGCGACGATTGCGCCGATTGCTCGCCGCAATGGAACCCGGCATTTCATTGTCTGGCCATAAACGCGGACCAGCGTGGGATTTCATCCGCGGGGATCACGCAACATGACCAAAGCCTTCACCGCAGCCGCCATGATCCTGTTGCTCGCGCCATCCGTTGCGTTCGCGCAGCACAGGGCTGGTGACGCCGCACTGGGCGCGGTGTCCGGCGCGGTGGTGCTTGGTCCGGTCGGCGCGGTGGCAGGCGCATTCATCGGCTATTCGGCCGGCCCCTCGATCGCGCGGTCATGGGGAATCGATCGGTCCCGCCCGTCGCGGAATCGAAAGCAGGCCTCGAAGGACGACGCGCGTGCGGCGAGAGCGGAGATCAGTGCCAACGGCGCATCGAAGCCCGCCCCTCAAACCCCGACAGCCCCTCAAGCCCAACCAAATGCGCGCGTGGCAAATTCAGGCAATGGAGCGAGCAACCCGCCCCCGGCCGCACCGCCGCCGGCGCCTTCGGCAAAAACGCCGCCGCCCGTCCAGACTCTCGAATGATCTCGTTCGGCGTCTGATTTCACGCGCGATCTGGTCCAGTCTGCCGGTTTGCATCCTCCGGCCCGTGCGCCGTCGCCTGCCGGGGCGGCCGTACCACCGTGACGGTGCAGGCGGCCTCGGCCGCGACCCGGGCAGAGACGCTGCCAAGCAACGAGCGCAGCATCGAATTCTGCCGCGCGCCAATGACGATATGGTCGACGTGGTTGACGCCTGTGAATTCGAGAATGGCCGAAGCCGGATCGACCGCTTCCAGCACGTGAACCGTGAGCCGGCTTTCATCGAGTTCCAGCGGTGAGGCCCAATGCCGGAGCGCGACAAGCCGGTCGATATGCTTGTTGCTGCCCTGCTCGTCGAGCGTCCTGTCGATCGTGATGCGGCCGAGCTTGAGCACGTTCAGGCAGGCAAGCCGCGCCTGCGGCAATGTCGCCAGCAATTGCTCGGCGGTCCTGCGCAGGCATTCGTTCAGCGGCCCGGAGCCTTCCTCGATATCGAGCGCGACCGCCACGATCGGTCCCGACGCCAGCTGGGCGGCGACGTCGGATTTCGGTTTCGGCTGGGTCAGGCCGCGATTGAAGCGGCGGCGCAGCACCGTCGTGAGCGGATCGCGCTGCATCCGTTCCGACCGCGCGGTCAGCTTGATCTGCTCGGGATGCGCCAGCTCGAACGCCAGTTGCGACGCCGTCGGGTAACGCCAGACCGGCTCGATCTCGAGGCAGCGCAGCACGATTTCCTGCAGCCAGGGCGGATAATCGCCCCTCAGCCTGCGCGGCGGTTGCGGGTCGCGCCACAGCCGCCGCCGCATCCCGCGGAGCGTTTCGCTCTCGCCGAACGGCCGCTCGCCGGTCGTGAAGAAATACAGCAATACGCCCAACGAAAACAGGTCGCTGCGCGGATCGTCGCGCACGCCGAGCAAACGTTCCGGCGCCATGTAGGGCGCAGTGCCATACGGCAAACGGAATTCTTCCTGCAGCAGATCGGGCAGCTGGTTGTGGTGCGACAGCCCAAAATCGATCAGGACGGCTTCGCCATTTTCGCGAAACATGATGCTGCTCGGTTTGATGTCGTGATGAATGACGTTCTGCCGGTGCAGATCGGCGAGCGCGGTTGCGATCTTTCCAGCGATGACCCTCGCCTCTTCATACGGGATCGGGAGATCGCCGAGCCGCGCATAGAGCGTCTTGCCGGGAATGCGCTCGATCACGACATAGGGTTGCCGCGCGAAATCGCCGGTGCCGAAACAACCGGGGACGTGAGATCCGGCCAGCCGCGGCAGGATCATCTGCTCCATCTCGAAGCTGACGATCGCCGCCGGATCCTCGCCCTCGCCAACGTTGGGCACCTTCATCAGCAGCGGCACCGTGATGCCGGGATGCGTCACGCTCCACAGCCTCGCCATGCCGCCGCGATGGACGCATTCTCCGATTCTGAAGCCGTCCAGCTCGGCACCGGGCTCGATCGAGGGTCTGGTCCGCGAAGGCGTGGTTCGTGAAGGTCTGGCCATCGCCTACTTCCCGATCAGCAGGCGATCGGCCAGCCAATGCGGCAGGCCGTTGGCGCGAATCCGGCTGGCTGCCGTCTCGACGTCGTAAGGCACGCGGCAATAAGTGAGCTCGCGCGAAACAGTATCGAGCATCGCAAACGACGCCGCCGGATCACCGTCGCGCGGCTGCCCGACCGAACCGATGACCGCGAGCCAGCGCCTGCCACCGAGCAATTGCACGGCGACACCGGAGGTCGGAACAAAACTCGTCATCTTCGCCGCCGCGGACATCGAATAGAGCGCCGGCAAATGGATATGTCCGCAGAACGTGACATGGGCATCGGTCGCCGCGATGCTGTGGGCCGCATCCGCTGCGCTCTGGACGTAGCGCCATCGTGACGGGTGAGCGGCTTCGGAATGCACGTAGAGGCGATCGTCGTCCTGCAAGGTCAGCGGCAGTTCCGCCAGAAAACGCCGCTGCGGCGCGCTCAGCCGGCCGCGGGTCCACTCGATCGCAGCCTGGGCTGCGGCATTCATGGACTCCGAGGGCGTGCCGATCGCATTGTCGTGGTTGCCGCGTACGGCCATGGCGCCGGCATCGACGAGGCCCATTACGGTCTCCACCGTCCATTCCGGATCGGCGCCGTAGCCGACATAGTCGCCGAGCAGGATCATCCGTTCCGCGCCACGCGCCCGCGCCGCCTCGAGGCAGGCGCTGAACGCCTGCCGGTTGGCATGGATATCGGCAAAGACAGCGAGACGCACATTTCCTCCGCGCCGATCATCGCACATGCGCTTGCGCGTGACTTGATGGATATCAAACAACAGCCGGCGGGCTATGTGCAATCGGCGGAGATGGCTGCAAGGCAGCGGAATTTCGGCTCCGCGCCGGGCGCGGCAGCGGCGGTCGCCATGCGCGCGAGGTGATCAGCGCTTGCGCGGTGCTTCCAGGCCCCTGAACAGCAGCGCCAGAAGGGCGTCGATCCGCGCCGGCAGCGCCGGATCGCTCCATTCCTCGGCATGGGCCGGATGGTGGAAGCGGCTGGTCGCGTCGAAAATCGCGCGCGCCGAGGCCTTGAGGTCGGCAACCGCAAACACGCCCTGTTTGACGCCATCGGACAGGATATTCGCGATCTGGTCGACCAGGCGCTCCTTGTGCGCCTTCACGACCTCGCAGGCTTCCTGCGCCAGCGCCAGATAGGTAGCGAACATCTCGGGGTCGTCGTTCAGTTTCTTGTGCTTGATCGCAAACATCGTGCGCAGCCAGCGGTCAAGCCGCTCCGGCGCCGGGCCCGAACTTTCCGCAATCTTATCCAGCGGCGCGCTGGCGCGGTCGAGCCAACGCTTCGCCACCGCCTTGCGCAGCGACACCTTGCTCGGGAAATGGCGGTACACGCTGCCGTGGCTGACATCGAGCGCACGGGCAACGTCCACGACGGTCGCCTTTGCCAATCCGAAGCGGCGCAGCACGTCCTCGGTGGCCTCCAGAATTTTCTCAGGGGTCAAAACCACGACTTCGTTCATGCGCACACCGTTTGTTGTGAAGCGATTTGAAGGGTGGTCATCCGATTAGGTCAACAGGTTAGTGTTTTGTCGGTTCCAGCTTTTCGGCCTGCGCCGCCAAATGGCGGGCAACCCGCAAATTGAGCCAGCGTTGAATTTGTGCAGTCAAATGAATGAGTTCGATCGTCATAGCGTAGTTCCTCTTTAAGTCCCCCGGGTCGATCCAAGAGCCCGGGTCGACGCCCAATATCGGCGTCGGTAAGGATATAGCATATCACGCTGACAGATTTCAATATCTGTCAGTCAATGTTTGGTAATGGGAGGGCTGCGCTGGCCGCGTAACAGCCCTGGCCGCCCCGCCCGCTCTCGTGCCTGTCCGCCTCCGTTTATTGCTTCGTTTATCCCCCCTGTTTGTCTCCGTTATTTGTTTCCCCGGCCCGCTCTGCTAAAGCGCGGCGTAAAAAACAATTCGTCCGGAGTCGTCGATGATCCCCCGCTATACCCGCCCGGAAATGGCTTCCATCTGGGAGCCCCAGACCCGCTTCAAGATCTGGTTCGAAATCGAGGCGCATGCGGCGGACGCGCTGGCGGAACTCGGCACCATTCCCAAAGAGGCCGCCAGGACGATCTGGGCCAAGGCCAAGGATGCCACCTTCGATGTGGCGCGGATCGACGAGATCGAGCGCGAGACCAAGCACGACGTCATCGCGTTCCTGACCCATCTGGCCGAAATCGTCGGCCCCGAGGCCCGCTTCGTCCATCAGGGCATGACCTCCTCCGACGTCCTCGACACCTGCCTGAATGTGCAACTCACCCGCGCCGCCGACCTGCTGATCGCCGATGTCGACAAGGTTTTGGCCGCGCTCAAGAAGCGCGCCTTCGAGCACAAGATGACGCCGACCATCGGCCGCTCCCACGCCATCCATGCCGAGCCCGTGACCTTCGGGCTGAAGCTTGCTTTTGCCTATGCGGAATTTTCCCGCGCCCGCGAACGCCTCGTCGCCGCCCGCAAGGAAGTCGCGACCTGCGCGATCTCGGGCGCCGTCGGCACCTTTGCCCAGATCGATCCCCGCGTGGAAGAACACGTTGCGAAAGCGATGGGCCTGGTGCCCGAACCGATCTCGACGCAGGTGATCCCGCGCGACCGCCACGCGATGTATTTTGCAACGCTCGGCGTGATCGCCTCCTCGGTCGAGCGCCTGGCCACCGAAATCCGTCACTTGCAGCGCACCGAAGTGCTGGAAGCCGAAGAATTCTTCTCCGAGGGCCAGAAGGGCTCCTCCGCCATGCCGCACAAGCGCAACCCGGTGCTGTCGGAAAACCTCACCGGGCTTTCTCGCATGGTGCGCGCCTATGCGGCGCCGGCGATGGAAAACGTCGTGCTCTGGCACGAGCGCGACATCTCGCACTCCTCGGCCGAACGCATGATCGCCCCCGACGCCACCGTGACACTCGACTTTGCGCTGAATCGGTTGGCCGGCCTGATCGACAAGCTGCTGATCTATCCCGCCAACATGCAGAAGAACCTCGACCGCCTCGGCGGCCTCGTGCATTCGCAGCGGCTCCTGATCGCGCTGACGCAAAAGGGCGCCAGCCGCGAGGACGCCTACAAATTCGTGCAACGCAACGCGATGCCGGTGTGGCGCGGCGAAGGCGATTTCCAGACGCTGCTGAAAAAAGACCCCGACGTGAAGAAGTATCTTAGCGATGCCGAGATCGAAGAGCGGTTCGACCTCGGCTATCACTTCAAGCACGTCGACACGATCTTCAAGCGCGTGTTCGGCGAGAGCTGACGGCGCCGGACCCGGACGCGTTTTCGGGGCGAACCGTTGGCTCGCCCCGTTTGGCCGCCAGGCTCAACCCGGCGCGCCGTCGATCATCCGTGCTGTCACACGATCGCGCTTGACGAAGTGGTGCCATACGGCGGCCGCGAAATGGATCGCGATCAGCGCCAGCAGCACATAGGCAAAGAAGATGTGGCGATCTTCGTAGGCGTCCGCCGCCGCCTTGTCGGGAGAGGTGATCTGCGGCACGTGAAACAGCCCGAACCAGTCCGAATAGTTCTGCGTGCGTGCGCCGGAATGCGCCCAGCCCAGGACAGCCACCAGAATGGTCACGGCATAAAGCGCGCCGTGGCTGACATGCGCCGCGATCCGTTGCCAGCGCAGTGACCCCTCGGGCAAGGCCGGCGTCGGGTTGATACCGCGCCAGATCAGGCGGAGCACCATCAAGAGCAGCACGACATAGCCGATATCGGCGTGGATCGAGCGGTAGAAAAAGCGGTCCGCCCGCGCCGGAAAATGGTTCATCCACCAGCCATAGGCAATCATGCCGATGATCGTGATGCCGAGGATCCAGTGGAACCAGCGCGCGAGACTGCCCCAGCTCGATCGTGTATTTCGTATCATGGCGCAGCCTTTCGGGGTCTGCCGGTTGCAATGGCCTTGTTCGCGTCCGCGACGGCCCGCCCTGATACCTTTCCGCCCTTGCCAAGGCGATTTGAATCGTTCCAAAATGCTTGCCCCGTCGAACCTGATGGCCGAGCCACGGGCGCTATCGGAATAACTGAACGGTAACCGCGGATCGGCTAAAGTCGCAGCGTGTCAGCTCCCCCAACAATTCTTGTGATCAATTCCGGCCTTGGCGGCCTCACGGTGTTGCGTGAAGTCGTTCGTGCCCGGCCCGACGCGCATTACGTGTATGTCGCCGATGACGTGTTCTTTCCCTACGGACACCATAGCGAGGAGCAGATTATCGCGCGGGTGGTGCCGCTGGTCGGTGAATTGATAGCAGCGCATGCGCCCGATCTCGTGGTGATCGCCTGCAACACGATGTCTGTTTCGGTCATGGCTCCGTTGCGGGCCGCCTACCGCGTGCCGTTCGTCGGCACCGTGCCGGCTATCAAGCCGGCCTGCGCCGCCTCGAAAACCAGGCGCGTCTCGGTGCTGGGCACCAAGGCGACCGTCAAGCGCGAATACACCCAGGCCTTGATCCGGGATCACGGCCAGGGCTGCGAAGTAACGCTGGTGGGCTCAGCGGATCTGGCCTCGCTGGCCGAAGCCGCGTTGAGCGGTGTCGAGGTGAGCGACCGGGAAATTTTCGCCGAACTCAAGCCCTGCTTTGTCGGAAACGGCGAAAGTGATGTCACCCGCACCGACACCGTCGTGCTCGCCTGCACGCATTATCCGCTGTTGCTGGACAGGCTGGTCGCGCTCGCGCCATGGCCGGTCGACTGGATCGATCCCGCACCGGCGATCGCGCGGCGCGTTGCCGATTTGCTCGGTGCCCCCGGCCGCGAAAGCGACGAGGCCGGCGCCGAGATGATTTTCACATCAAAGCGCCCGCATACGCTGAGCCAGGCGTTGATGCCGTTTTTCGGTGGGCGGGTGCCGGCGTAGCCGCCGGATGGCGGATTACGCGTTTCCGATGCGGTTCTGAGAGCCTTTTCCGTTCCGATAGAATCGGAACGGAGCTCTAGATTCTTGATTTGACGCGTTTTCTTGACGCGAACGGAATCCACTTCGCTTGAAAACGCTCTAGGAAGAGCCCAGCTAATTTAGGACGTGGACGCATTGACGCGCAGCCCGGCAGACCGTTGGAAGCGTTCTCGTTATGCTCACGTTGAGTTCTTCCGGTTTTTGACCCTGAGCGGGCTTAGGCCGTCTCATCCTCCAAGCCTGTTATTGCCGGGGCTCGTGGGCTGACTAGGGCGTGGACTCATTAGCGCGCAGCCAAACTCGGATTGACGCGAGTTTGACGAACGCCAGATAGTTGGCTGCGAGTTTGTCATATCGGGTCGCGACGCGCCGACATTGCTTGATCTTGTTGAAGAACCGTTCGATCAGGTTGCGCGCGCGATACAGATACGGGCTGAAGCAGATCGGGTCTTTGCGATTCCGTTTCGGTGGAATGTTGGCCCATGCTCCTTGTTGGCGAGCAAGCTCCCTGATCCAGTCCGCGTCGTAGCCACGATCTGCGAGCAACATCGTTTGGGGAAGCAACGCGCTGAGGAGAACTGAGCACAGCCGGTTATCATGCGCCTCGCCGGGCGTGAGGGCGAGATGGACCGGCAGGCCATTGGTGTCCACGACCGCGTGAATCTTGCTCGTCAGGCCTCCTCGCGAGCGACCCATGTCTTGGTGATTGTTGTCCGCGACACAGGCTCCGTGCTGATGCACGCGCACGACGGAGGTATCGATCATCTGCACCGCCGCGTCGTGACCGGCAGCCAACGCATCCATGATCTGGTCCCAGACGCCAGCCCGCCGCCACCGAACGAAGCGATTGTAACAGGTGGTGCGGGGACCATAGACTTCTGGCAGGTCGCGCCATGGCGCACCTGAACGGAGGACCCAAAAGATGCCATTGAGCACACGACGGTCATTTACCCGCCGAACGCCGCGCGGCTTGTTGGGTAGCATCGGTTTGATGGCGGTCCATTCGTAGTCGCTGAGTTCGTAGCGCATGATTTGAGGCTCCGGTTTCGGAGCTTGAATCACGTCTCGGGCGGAGCCATCAAGCCGCGATAGCTGATCGCGAACCCGCTAAAGCTCTGAATCTACTTCCGCTTTTGGGGGCATAGCCGACATGGTCAGATTTGCCGCTGGGTCGCCCCTGTAGCGATTGACCCATTGCAGGCACTGGCTCCACCGCTGGGTTCGTCCGAAGATCTACTCACTAGCCGACCTTCTTGGAGGCCTTATGAGCACAATCAACGCGGCTACGATTTGCATTGCCGCGGCCAAGGCGAACGGCACCACGTAGCTCGTCGAAATGTCCCGAAGCACGCCGAGGACAGCAGGAGCCAACGCAAAGACAGCTTGATTGAACGCCACCACGAGCGCGACGACCGTACCGACGTCGGCCGCACGAAACTCATGTTGCGCGATAAGCGGGGGAAGGGAAACAACGTTACCGACGCCGAGACCAAACAGCACGCAACCAACCAGTACAACCGTGGGCGCATCTGAGATGATCATCAATGCAACGCCGACGCTTTGGAGGAGAAAGTTCGCGGATGCAGCCAGGCGGCGATCACGGCCTCCGATCGTCCAGCCTAGCAGAGTGCGGCCCAAAACAGCAGATGTCGTCACCATACTGACTGCGGCGGCAGCCCCGTTCTCGCCGAGCAATGGGGATATTCGGGTCAGCAAGTGCGTTAGCAGTCCGACTTGAGCGAATAGGGCCAACGCGAAGGCCACTGAAAGTGTCATGAAACCCTTGGTCTTGATGAGGTCTTTGCGAGGACTACGCGTTAATGGGGTAGCGACGTGGGGCTTGCTGTCGATAAGCAGTCCGTCGGGCGCCAGACCGAGTCCTTTCGGATCACGGCGCAGGTAAAAAATCGAAAGAGGTATTATGACCAGCGGCATGGCGATACCTACCGCGACCGCCGCCGCCTCAACCCCAATCTTGGCGATCAGCAAAATAAGCAAGGGCGGAAACATGACGCCGCCGATGCTTGCGCCGTTGAATGCCAAGCCGATGGCCTTTGGTCGATCTCGATCGAACCATGGAGCGACCATCGCGTTGATCGCCGCACCGCTCGTCGCTGCCCAACCACTCCCCGAGATTGCTGCCGCCACGAACAATTGCCACGGAGCTGACGCGACTGACCAGGCCACGATCCCTGCACCTGCGAGAACCGCGCCGATGATCGTTGTCTGCGCCAACCCAATTGATCTGTGAGCTTCGGGTAAGTACACAATCAGTGCTGCCCCGATCAGGAAGTGCGCAGTGATCGCGCTAGAGATCATTGCGACCGGCCAGCCCTTGGAGGCGTGCAACGTCAGCAAGAGCACTCCCGGACTATAAAATCCGACACCCCATCCGAAAACCGCGATTACAAACGCGACCCAAACGACGGACCAGCCCTGAAATCGCGATTGTCGAAGCTCGGGGATCTGCAGAGTTGGGTGTCCTGATCTGAGGGCAGGGCGACGACTTGCCAAGTACGCGCCGTATGCGCGATCAACCGCGCGTTTGCTCGTAGGCCTTCAGATGCGTGTAGGCCGTGCGCAGCCGGGGCACCGGAACTTTTGCGGTATCAGCGCGCGCAATCAGGTCGCCAATCACATGATCGGCTTCGATCGGTTGGCCCGCCTTAATGTCGCGGAACATCGATGCGGTGAGCGGCGAGCCTTCCGTGGTCAACATCCCTGTCGCGCGTTCCAGCGCAGGCGCGCGGGGCGGATAGCCCTCCACGGTCGCGACCGCCCTGCATTCGTCGAGAATGCCAAGCAGGAAGTCCTTGCCGCCGGGCGCCGCCAGGATCATGCCGATCGGGGCGCGCATCAGGCTGGTCGAGGCCGCGATCGACGCGAGGAACACCCATTTCTCCCACATGTCCTGCAGGACGGTCTCGCTCGCCGCGCCGTCGAAATTGCAGCTTCTGACGACGTCCGCGATGGCGCGAACCCGGTCTGACATTTTGCCGTCGCGCTCGCCGAAACCAAGCGACTGCACCGGGCCCAGCTGGACTACTTCGCGCTTCTCGTTCAGTGTCACCGCAATCAGGCAGAGCCCGCCCAGCACCTGGCTCGCGCCAATTTTTTTGTCGAGAACGTCCAGATGACGCATACCGTTGAGCAGCGGGATGATCACGGTCCTCTCGCCTACCGCCGGCGCGAACGACTTGATCGCATCGTCGAGGTCGTAGGCCTTGCAACTCAACAGCACGACGTCAAACTTGTCCTTGATGGTGTCGGCCTGGACGACAGGCGGATCCTTCAGCGTTACGTCGCCGTTCGGGCTTTTGATCACGAGGCCTGCGGCGGCAAGCTCCGAGGCACGGCGCGGCCGCACCAGAAAGGTGATGTCGCGGCCGGCTTGCAGCATCCTGCCGCCGAAGTATCCGCCAATGGCCCCCGCGCCAACGATGAGAACGCGCATCTCTCAATTCCTCTTGTTGTTGGATACCGGATTGTCCAGAACGTTGCTCATCCGCGGCTCCCGTGTTCCTGGACATCTACATACCAGAAGGGGCACTCTGTGCGCTCGCCGGAATCGGACTCCGTCGCCGGCTATCCTCGAGGAACTCAATGCTCGATATCGAAGAATGCGAACGGGCACGCGTTAGGCGGGATCGTCGCTTCGACGGCCTATTCTTTTCTGGCGTTCGCACGACACGTATCTACTGCCGCCCTGTCTGTCCGGTGCGCCCTGCCAAGGCGGCCAACGTAATGTTCTATCCGTCGGCAGCGGCGGCCGAACTTGCGGGTTTCCGACCGTGTCTGAGGTGCAGGCCCGAGGCTGCTCCTTTCTCGCCTGCATGGAAGGGAACACGCACCACTGTCGAACGTGCGCTCCGGCTCATCGCGGACGGTGCACTTGATGACGGCAGTGTCGAGACTTTGGCCGATCGTCTCGGGATCGGTTCGAGACATTTGTCCCGGCTCTTCCAAATGCACCTCGGTGCAAGCCCGGTTCAGGTCGCCCAGACGACACGCGTGCAGCGGGCGAAGCGGTTTCTGGACGAGACCGATCTCACGATGTCGGAGATCGCCGTGCGCGCAGGCTTCGGTAGCTTGCGGCGATTCAATACGGTGTTCGCTGAGGTTTATCGGCGACCGCCAACGCAGATCAGGCGTGCCCGCAAACCGAGTGCCACGTAAACGTCGGCTTCCGGTTGAAGCGGACAGATCGTCAGCCGAGCGCACACGTCTCTTGTTGGCACATAGCGTCGTTGCGCTGCTATGCAGCAATACGTCGGCTATCGAGGCATAGCGGACTCTGGCGTGGCGTCGGCCCTGCAGATTTATGGGTTCACGGCCTAGATTGGGTCGAGAGAAGCATGCGGAAGGACTTGATTTCTGACGCCACAAAATCGGCGAAGGCTCGCACCCGGGGGGTGTGCTGCATGTCGCGGTGCATGAGCAGATAGCAGGGCATTACCAGTCCGATGTCGTCGATGACACGAACAAGGTCGCTCTCGTTTTCCCCTTGAAAGTGTGGCAACGCCGCAAGTCCGGCATCGGTTCTCACCGCAAGGATCAGCCCTTGCCAGTGGTCGCATCGTGTGGCGATCGTGGCGTTGTGAGCCACAGAGCGCTGCCAGCTTGCACCCGGATAGCCTGCGATCGGCCCGTCGCAGCCAATGATGAGATGCCCCTTGAGGTTTTGTGGATTGTCCGGCCGACCATAGCGTTCAAGATAGCCACGACTGGCGTATACGGACCAGGACACGTCAGCGATTTTGCGTCTGACGAGGACTTCATCCTTGGAGCCGCCATCACTGATCGCGACGCGGATCGCGATGTCGGCCTCTCCTTTCGACAAATCAAGAACCCGGTCGGTTATGACCAATTCGACCCGCAAACCAGGATAGCGTGCGTGAAACGCGTCGATGAGCGGCGCTCGTCGGAGACACGCTGCCACGCCCGATCCGCAGGTCAGGCGAATGGCGCCTGTGAGGCCCTTGTCCCGCGCCGCAAGATCGCGCTCGAATGCCGCGACCGCCGCCTCAACGCCTTCGGCAGCGGGCAGCAATTCCTCTCCAAGCGTTGTCAGACGGTAGCCGCCAAGGTGGCGCTCGACGAGCCGGCGGCCGACCCGATCTTCAAGCTCCGCAATGCGACGCTGCACCGTTGATTGATTGACACCGAGGATTTGGGCGGCGGCCTGCATGCTGCCTGCACGCGCAAACGCCAGGAAATGCCTGAGGTCGTCCCATGCGTACGTGTTCATACGCGCAGTCTGCAATTTTGCGAGCGATCTCGCAATCTTTCGACTGCCCGAAGTCCCCGTCATCGGCTTAGTCTCGGACCACGGCCGCAGGCCATTCGCCAGGAGAAGAGCAATGAGCGCCGCAACCGATCAAGTCATGGATCTCATATTCGGCCGCTGGCGGAGCCAGGTTCTTTCCGCCGGCACGGAACTGGGCGTCTTCGATCACCTCGACAAACAAAGAGCGAAGACAGCCGAGATGCTGGCCACCGAATTGGACGCCGATCCAGCCCTACTCTATCGCTTGCTACGGGCGCAGGCGGCGATCGGCCTGCTTCAAGAGGACGGCTCGGCGGGGTTCGTGCTCACACAGGAAGGTGATCTCCTGCGCTCGGACCATCCCCAGTCTCTGAATCCCGTGGCGCGATTGGAGGAGGGCCCACAGCACTACGCACTTTGGAAGCATCTGCCTGCCATGGTGCGGGACGGCAAGCAGAATGCATTCAAGCGCGAGTTTGGTCGCATGGCGTTCGACTATGCGCTCGAAAATCAGGACTACGCCGCGCGTTTCAAACAAGCGATGACCAGCTATTCGGAGGTTCAGTCCTCTTTGGTTCTGGAGGCTTTGCGCGGCTATGAATTCTCTGGCCTCACAACCTTCTGCGATGTCGGCGGAGGTTATGGGCATCTCATGTGCGCATTGCTCCTGGCCAACCCCACCCTTCGCGGGATCGTCATCGAACTTCCGGAAGTCGTCAAAGACGCGGGCCAACTATGGGCGACGAAGCTCGGGCTTCAGCAACGTTGCCAGTACGTGGCCGGCGACATGTTCGAAGCCGTGCCCAAGGCGGACGCATACACCCTCAAGATGATCCTTCACGATTGGAACGACGCCGAGTGCGTGAAAATCCTGTCCAAAATCCGTAGCGCGGCTGCCGGGCCGGCACACGTGTTCGTCATCGAGCACGTTGTGCCCAAGCACAACGTGCCGCATTTTTCCAAGCTCTTTGATATTCACATGATGTGCTGGGGTGCCGGCCAGGAACGGACCGAAGCGCAATACAATTTTCTGTTGGAGCGAGCCGGGTGGGTGCCGGCCGGCTCGTCTTATCCGGCAAACCGACAGATGGGCGTGATTGCTGGCGTTTGTAATTGAGCCGGAAGGACGATGTGATGAGAATCGATGGGCGTTGTCACTGCGGGTACATCACCTATGAGGCCGACATCGACCCGGCCAAGACGCTGATCTGCCATTGCACCGACTGCCAGACGCTATCGGGCTCCGCTTTCCGCGTACACGTGTACACGCGGGAGGATTCTTTCAGGTTGCTTTCCGGCGCGCTGAAAATCTACGTCAAGACCAGCGAAAGCGGAAATAAGCGGCCACAATCGTTCTGCCCGGAATGTGGAACGCCGATTTATGCGACGGCGGTTGGGGCAGGACCGAAGGTTTATTCCATTCGGGTGGGCTCAATTCGTCAGCGCGATCAGCTTGTCCCAAATGTGCAAATATGGTCTCGCTCTGCGCAGCCATGGATCGGTCACTCTGAAGCCGATGCCAAAGATCGAGAAGCAGCCGCAGATCGACGCTGCAGGCAACATGACGTTCGATTGACATCGCGGATTCATGAGTGCGCGCCCCAGTGGACCGTCGCCGTAATTCTCTAATACCGCAATTCTCGGACTGCCGCCCGGGTTGTCCAACCTCTACCCGAAAATCTCGTATGCGGGCCAGGATAGTACCCAGATCGCCGCACCGCAGAGGGCGACAAGCCATGCAAGCGAAAGCCACGCAAGCACGTCGTCTCGGTTCATGAACCGCCTGGCACTCCGGGCAAACCGCAAGGTGCTCGCCTTGTTCTTGCTGTCGCTCATCGCTTGCTCATGTTTCATTATTTGTTGCTGCACGCAGCGACGCTCATTCGCGATTGCGATGTCGAAGTCTGCGCCCCCAGCCGAAAACGACCCGCAACATATAGTTTCGGTGCAAGCCCGCAAATTCTCAGGCCTGCAATCCTCTCGGTCGGCGGCAAATCACAAATAATTGGCGCGATAGAGCAAGGGCCGAAACCTGCTGCGGGTGTCCCCTTGCCTACATGAGGTTCGCAAGTCCTTCATCCCATTGGCAGCGCAGTTGCAAGACAATGGCACAAGAAGTTGGGACGTTAATATGTATCGTGACAGCAAAGCGCAGCGTTACGCGGGCCGCGAAGACGCACATGAAACTCACGTTCAGGTGCAACCCTCATCGACGCCGCTTCGCCAGCGACTCAATGCGATCATGACGAGGTGGCTCGGGCTGATCCAAATCGCCGGCAATCCCTATCGGCCCGAACTTCATTACATGCGCGGGCCCGGCCCAAAGTGGTACGCGAAGCATCAAGGCCGCATCGAAAACGGCTCGTCCTGAGGGGACGGCCTGTTGGCGAGAAACCGGGGTTGCTTGGCCGCAATCGCGGAAGCGATACTGCGGGCGCCAGGCTGGTCAGCGCCCGAAGGTTCCGTCAGAACGCATCCGCCATCACTGGGGCCCTTGCCTATCTTGATCCAGATCAACAAGCGAGGTTCCGATGGAGGAATACGCTGACGACTGATCAGCCCGAAAGGAAATCAGTCATGTCGCGTCGAACCATTTTCTCGCTTGCTGCATCCGTTATCATCGGAATCGGGTGCATAGCGATGATTTCAACTGACGCCTTCGCCTATAGAGGCGGTGGTCGCGCTGGCGTTGGTCGCGCCGGTGCCTATCACGGCGGCGCTTATCGCGGTGGCGTGCATCGCGCAGGCGTTATCGCGGTGGTGTCTATCGCGGTGGCGTTTACCGTGGTGCTCCCGTAGCCCGTGGCGTAGCAGTAGGCGTCGGTGCCGCTGCCGTCGGCGCCGCTGCCGCAGGTGCTTATTACGCGCCACGCTGCGGCTACTATCCCTATCCACCTTGCTACTAAGGCATTCCTAGTAACCGGTCCCCTGAGGGGACCGGATACTACCTCGCCGTGTTGCACCGGCAGCCCCGCCAAACGGCCCGTGCCAATCGGCTTCGCTGGTTTCAATCGGCCGCGCCGCTCGAAGAGGCGGCTGCGTCAGATCATCGCAACCAATCGCGGCGCGCGGTTCCGCATCTAGCAAGTCATTCCGGTCGCACACCTGCGGACGGCTCGCCGGGTGTGGCGGACGGTGGTTCTTGCGACGCACACACCGTTAACTCGTGTCCTACCCACGCCGCAGGCGGCAGCGACTTGCGTGATCATGCCGTCCGGCTGAAGCACAATCGGCGCGGGTGTCATAGCCTGCGCTGATACTGCAACCGATAAGGCGAAGCCAGCAACAGCAATCAATCTGATCATTCCGTTCCTCCCTAAACCGTCCGATAACCCCGATCTCTCACAGCAGGGATCGTCCGGCTCTCGTGTTAACGCAACGCAAGCTTCCAGCGCTGGTCGCTCGAAGCCTTGAGATAGATCAAGAGCGAGCCAGAACGTGAGTAGTTCAACGCGAATGGAGGACTGGAAGTTCCGACCGTTGCAGAGTGACATCCGTGTCAGCAACCAGCCGGCCGAGTAGGCTGGCTCTCGAAGTTTTTCTCCCCCAGAGTGGTGGCACAAAAGCAGTTGCGAGATGACAGCTTTCACGATCCGAGCGTCCAAAAACGGCCAGACCATCACAACAGTCCGGATCAGACCGACGGTCTGTGTTGAGAAAGCCAAGACGCTCTTGCTGGAAGGATGGCAGGTTCACATCACTAGCGTCGCAGGGCATCAATATGGCCCCGATGAATTCGATCAGCTTCTCTCTTTCGAATCATTAGCCGTCGAGTTTCATTCATTTGAAACAGCTAAATGATTGGCGGGAAATTCCGCCCCGGCGGCATACCGTCCTGATCTGAGCAAAGGCGAAATCGCGGCGCTGCCGATTCCTGTTTGGGGAAGCCCGCCCGGACGATGACGGAAATGATTGTGGAGCCCCGGGCCTCATGCTCGCACGTGCCGTTTGGTTAGCCAACAAGCGGCAGCCTGATCCGGAACGACGCGCCGCCGTGATCCCGGTTTTTTGCCCATATCTGCCCATTGTGCGCCTCGATAATGGTGCGCGCGATCGACAGCCCCATGCCCATGCCTTCGGCCTTGCTGGTAAAGAACGGTTCGAAGACCTCTTTTAATTTGTCTTCGGGAATGCCCGGCCCGCGATCCGAGACCGATAGCTGGGCAAACTTTTCGACGCGCGCAGTGCGAATGCTGATGATGCGGTTTTCGCCAGGTGTATCCTTCATTGCGTCGATCCCGTTCACGACGAGGTTCAGGATGACTTGTTGAAGTTGAATGCGGTCGCCGAGTATCGGCAGTGCGTCCGGTGTAATCAAACTAGTCAGTTCGACCTTTCGTCCAACGGCAAGAGAAGAAAGAACTCCTAGCGTTTCGTGAACAACGTCATTCAAGTCGAAGTTTTTCAGTTCAAAAGGTGCTTTTTTCAGCAGGCTTCTCATCCTCCGGATGACTTCGGCGGCGCGCCGGTCATCCTGCAAAATATCCTTCACGATATCCTTGAGTTCAGCGATGTCGGGCGTCGGGGATTTCAGGATCGCCTCTGCGGTTTCGGCATTCGTCAGAATAGAGCCGAGCGGCTGGTTGATTTCGTGTGCAATTGAGGCGGTCAGTTCGCCGGCGGTCGAGAAGCGCATGACACGGGCCAGTTCTGCCATGCGCTGCCGGGACTGCACTTCGGCAAGTTGACGCCGACGATGCTCGCGTAGCAGGGCCGCGATAAGCGCGGCCTGCAGGAGAATAACAGCGATGATCAGCGCGATTTGCCAGGAATAATGCTGCCACACGGTTTGTTCCCGAAACAAGACTTCGCTCCCCGGCGGCAGGCGATTTTCGCTGATGTTCCAGCGCTGAAGTTGTCGCCAGTCGTATTTCGGTGCTGCGAACTCGATTGGAGGAATCTTGATGCCGCTTGCGTTCTCCCCTCCCAACATTCGCACGGCAACAGCGGCAGTCGGCCGGGCGCCCTCGGCCGGTGAAAACATCGGGCCGCCAACAACCTCACCGTTGAAGTGAGACAGGTCGAACGTAAAAATGGGAGCGTTGGCGACCTCATGGATGCGCTTCAACGGCTCCTTGTCTCCATAGACGGCACCTGCGCCGTCCACCCATAGCTGCTGATAAAAGATTGCACTGTGGGGCGGCAAGCTTGCAACTTCCTTCAAGATCGCCTCGAACGGCCGCTCGTTGTAGAAGATCAATTCAACCCGGTTGTTTAGCAACGGACCCAATATTCGTTGCTGCTCGGCAGCCCAAAATCGTTCATTGAGGGAGTTTCCGATAATGAACGCGATGGCCTTTGTCTCCGGCAACAACCGCAGAATGTTTCCGACAAGAGCGACTTGATCGAACCGCACCCCAGCCACCACGTCTTGTTCGGACAACATGGATTGTTCAACCCGACGCTGTTCGACTGCCGCGAGCAGCATTGGCGTTGTCGGATACAGGTCTGCCCTGTGCCGCTGCACGAAGCGAGCTGCGGGCGCACCGAGAGCGACGATCAAATCCGGCGGCCGTCGAGCGTAGAGCGCCCCGAGAAATTCAGCAAATTTAGCCTCGGCAGCATCGTCGCCACCCTGAGCCGTGACGAGGGATTGTTCTTGAATTTCCAGCGGCCAAGGCGACTGTCGGCTCAGTTCGTTGCGGATCTCCCTGCCCCATGTGGCCCCCGGTTCGAAATTTCGGTCATACGAATGAAGGAACACGATTTTTTTTGGCTGAGCGGCGGTCTCGCCGGACTTGGGCTGAGCGGCCGTCTCGCCAATTGAGATGACAAGAACCACCGTGGCGACGACCCCGCCATGAACGAGCCGCTTCAGCCATGAGGCACGCGATGCGGCCATGCGGCCTCCATGGGTCGCGGTCAGTCGGTCCAGGATTTCTCGTCGCTCAATTAGAGCGGGCGCTGGCATCGCTGGAGCGGTGCCGAATGCGGTATTTTCCGTGAACTCTGCAGCATGACATATCGTCCGCAGAACGAACGCGGCGAAAATCGATAATGTGATCGCTTTCAACATTGGGGGCTCAATCGGAACGCAACCACAATTCAGCGCGGCATAATCATAATCCGGAAGCGAATGATGATAGCAAGGATACCTCTTGCGCGCTGCCATGCACCTAGGGTCTCAGATGTAGTGGCGGCGGTATTTGGACACGGCGTTATCGCAAATGCAGCGTCAGTGGGATGGGCGTAACGGTTTCGGCGGCGCCTCCGCCCCGGAGCCACCCCGGCCCATGCCCACCGAACCTGATCGGTCCTGCGTGCGACCAAGCATAAGACCGGGCTCATTCCAGGGTTAATTGACGGGAGTGCGTAATCGTGAAGAAAAACCAGATCGATTTCATCTTGCCCTTGGCAAATCGCATTGAGGAGGGCATCACGATGTTCGGACACCCCTCATCGACGCCGCTTGGCCAGCGCCTGAATGTGATCATGACGAGGTGGCACGGGCTGATCCAAATCGCCTGCAATCCCTATCGGCCCGAACTTCATTACATGCGAGGGCCCGGCCCCAAGTGGCACGCGAAGCATCATGGCCGCATCGAAAATGGCCGGCTTTGAGGGCGCGGCCCTCGGCGAGAATCCGACCGCCGGAAAGAATGCTCTTGCCGGTTATTTTCCCCTCCCCCACGGCATCCCCCGCGTCGAGGTTCAAGTACGGGCGTACCGTTCGCGCCAGAAGGGATTGGCCGAAGCATAACCGGCTATTAACCAAGTTGGATTATCTTGAGAGTGGGCATTGAGGGGTGCGTGTGCTGGCTTGTGGGCCAGCCTTTAGCGTAGGCGTGGACCCATGGCGCTTGAACGTATGGCCTTGAACGTATGTCTCTTAAACGTATGGCCCTTGACCCGGAAGAGTTCGTCACCCTGACAGATCACGGCTCGATGAAACTGCGCGCGGCAGTATTGCGCGCGATGACGTTGCCATCCAAGGAACGCAAGCGGACAACAATCGTCCGCAAGGGTAAACCCGCGATCCTGAATTTCGAGCAAATCAAGAACCTTGCGGCGCAATGGGACCAACGGCTCGCGCCGATCGACTGACTAACGCCGGTCTTAGGCCGTTGTTCTAGCGTCCGACTTTCTCCGAGCGCCGCGCTTGCTTCACCATGTCTCGATTCCGCTTGAGGCGCCGGCGGCCTTCCTCAATCTCCCAGAATGCCCAAACGGAGCAAGCTCCGAGGCAAACCGAGATCAACAAAAGCAAAAATGCCTGATCGCTGGCCGACAAACCCATAAATTGGCACCATGCAAAATGAACACCAGAACGGATACCTATCGGCGCATACCCTTGGACGCGTTCTGCAGAACCGGGCCTGCCGGCGCGTAATTCGCGGCAGGGTCTTGGTGGAAGACTGCGTACATAATGAGCGCTGCGAGATCGACCGTAAACCGCACCAAGCTCAATCTCCACCGCCGAGCCATCCGGCGGCGGTCTCATTCAATTCATAAGGGAATTTCTGCATAATCGCCATTTCGGCAGATCCTGGTGTACGCCGACGATGAGCCAATGACCGTGAGCGCGTTCACTCGCGGGAATAGGTCGCTGCCGAAAATTTGTGCCGGAAGCCTGCTGTCGCCGCAATTCCGGACACCGCAGAGTGGGGCTAACTCCACTTCCTGTCCGCAAGCGCCGTGCGCAGAAGCACGTCATAGTGATCACCCAAAGCGTTTAGCGCTGTGGCCCCATCACCGGAAAATGACGAACCGTGCATGGTAGCCAGTACCTTAGGCTTTAGTGCGGCCAGGTTGCGAACCGTCGAGCCCGTCGTCGGGCCAAGACTGGTGTAATGGAATAAACTCTCCGACATAATTGACTGTTCGATAATGTCGCTTTCGGTGATCGCCGGGCCGTTTCCAACGCGCGTAAACAGGTCTCCGCACAACAAGGTGCCTGTCGTTTCCTCGAACATGACGCCAGCGTCCCAACCGTGCGGCACGTGCGGCGTATCGATGTAACGAAAGCGCTTGCCACCGATATCGATAACCTCGCCGTCAGAAAGCAAGCGCGGCTCGCGATCGGCCATATCGCTGACAGAAACGCGACAGCCCACCATCCCGTGAGTAAGCTGGGCCGCGGGCGCGGCTGCCAGCCATTCGTTCATCGATCCGCATTCATCCGCTTCGAAATGGCCGAAACCGAGCCAGCGCAGTCGCTCCACCGGCATGACCCGGGCAACCGCGGCGGAAAGCAACGGAAACATCTTTCGCTTCCCGCAGTGGAACAGCAGCGGCTCATCACCGTCGAACAGGAAATGATTGAACGTAAATCCGGCGGGCGGCGCGGTATCGGGCACGAAGACAGAGAGGCGATACACGCCTGCACCGATCTCATCGATCCTGGTTTCCATGACAAACCCTCACAACAGTGGCCCTACGACCGATGATCGTGAAAGAGGACTCCAGACTATGAGCTGTTTCGCGTTTTGAAAAGTCGTGGCGACGACGAATGTCGGCGTGATGTCCGCGTAGCCGGGTGTTGTGCGTCGCGCAGGACGGGGTGGCTCTCGCTACGTCGGCAGCGGCACTCCGCCTAACAATTCCACTGAACGTCCTTGCGCTTGCCGACGAAGTGATCGAGTAGCCCGGTGTCCGCTATAGCATATCGCGTCATTTCGCCGCGCAGCGGAGCTTGGTCGCTATGGGGGCATGTCGGCCAAGCTCGGACTTGCCGCTGGCTCCACCCGGACCTTCAGGCCAGTTCGTGCCAAGGCTCGCCACCGGCCACCCGCTATGATCAAATACGTCCAAACTGCTACCAGATGGGGTTATTGGATGAGGCGGAGGGAGTTCATCGCAGGGTTGGGAATGACGGCCATGGGGCCGCTCACGGCCCGGGCGCAGCAGTCTGGCATGCCGGTGGTCGGATTTCTTAGCACGCGCTCGCCCAATGAGGCCGCCATTCACACCAATGCTTTTCGCCGCGGGCTCGAAGAGATGGGTTATGTCGAGGGTCGTGGCGTCGCCGTTGAGTATCGCTGGGCAAATGGCGACTACGGCCGGTTGCAATCTCTTGCGGCCGATCTAGTGAGCCGACCACTTACGCTTATGATCGCGGCTGGCGATCCGGCCGCACAAGCGGCAAAGGCGGCGGGCTTCAAGGATCCGGTCGTCTTTATCGTCGGCCAGGATCCGGTGCGCGCGGGTCTGGTTACGAGCATGAACCAGCCGGGTACGGCCACGGGCGTCAACTTCTTTACGGGTGATCTAGGTGGCAAACGGTTGGAGCTTCTCTGCACGATGGTACCTTCGGCGCGCGTCATGGGGTTGTTGCTCAATCCGCGTTTTGGGACGGAAGTGGCCGATCAGCACCGGCAGGCGGTAACCACGGCAGCCCAGACGCTCGGCCGCGAACTGGTCGCGCAGGCAGCGGCAACGGAGGCCGAGATCGACGCGGGGTTTGCTGCGCTCGTTAAGGCTGGCGTCACCGCGCTAGTGGTGCAGAACGATCCATTTTTCGACACTCGGCGCAGCCAGATCGTGGCGCTCTCGTCCCATTACCGGATACCCGGCATTTTTCACATCCGTGAGTTTCCGGCGGAGGGCGGGCTAATGAGCTATGGCGCGAGCCTCTCCGATACTTACCGTCAGGTCGGTGTGTATGCCGGAAAAATCCTGCGCGGCGCCAAGCCAGATGACCTTCCGGTTCTGCGTCCGACAAGGTTCGAAATGGTCATCAACATGCAGACCGCCAAGACACTTGGCCTTGCCGTACCGCAATCCATCCTCGTCGCATCGGACGAGTTGATCGAATGAGGGCGGCGACAACAGTCGGCTACTGGCACATCACGCCATTTCGCTGAGCGCAAAACTTGGTCGCCGGCGGAAATCGGACATTGAGTAGGTGCAATCTCGATTTATGAGAACCGTGTCGCCTCCCGGTAACTGCAACCACGGATTTTCTCGCACGAGATATCCTCAATAGGCGCGGTCGCGCGCGAGCTTAAAGGAAGTGTATCAGCAGCTTGGTGCCTATGCCGGTCGCATCCTTAAGGGCGCGAAGCCGGCTGATCTGCCGGTAGTGCAGAGGAACAAATTCGAGTTCGTTATCAACCTGCCTACCGCGAGAGCACTTGGCCTGAGTGTGCCACCTTTATTACTTGCCCGCGCCGACGAGGTAATCGAATAGCTAGGCAACACCGTTAATCGAGATTGCGGTAGTCCTGCTCAATGACCGAGAGGCTCCCCATAGCGACCAAGTTCCGCAGGGCTGCGAAAGGACACGATGTGCCAGTAGCCGACTGTGGTCGCCGCCCGCATTCGATCAACTCGTCCGATGCGACGAGGATGGATTGCGGTACGTCAAGGCCAAGTGTCCCCCAAGTGTCCCCCGGGGTCTGTAGCCCTGCCGCGTCGGGCCGCTGTACGGCGCTCCTATTCGGTGGAACTTATCATTTGGAAAGCGCGGTTGACCCTATGTGCCGTCGCGCGGGTCGCGGTGGCCCGGAGGCTCCGTGAACGCGATGTAGAAGAATTGGCGGCGTACCGGGTGCCGCCAAGGGCTCGTGACCCGCGAAACAAGCCTTTACCGCCCGCTCCCAACGCGATTGACGCCACCATTTGCATTGCCACCGGCGTTATGATGGACCGCAGCGCGCGCCACAGGCCGAGGCTTAAGCACGACGCCTGCCCGGGCAACGCAACCTACTGGATATTCAACGTACTGGCAGTACACGACCGCCTTGGCTGGCGCTGGATTGAGAGTGAGACCTGCAAGCCCCAACAGGGCGCTAGCAGCAATCCCGGCAACAGTCGCTGACTTGATCGAAAGACGCTTCCTCGAATGCATGGCGGACCTCCCTCTTCGCTTGCGTCACTGAAAGGTGACGGGAGCCGCCTCAGGTGCGGCTGAACTTAGCCTGAGCGCCCAGGGATCGCTGACGTTGACCTAGATCAACGGAGGGTCTGAGCCGGTTCTTGCCTCCACTCGAGTGCTGCTTCGGCACGATACCGATCCAGGCCGAGAAGTTGCGTCCTGATCGGAAGGACTTTGGACTGCCGCCCGTTGGGGCAGCAAAAGAGCTCGTAGGACGGATTAGCCGTAGGCGTAATCCGCCGCTCGGCTACGACATCAGCCTGCATTGCGCTGGCCAGCGGTCGATGTCGAGGCATAGCGGACCCGTTTCGAAAGACCGCGATGAGGGTGACGCAATGACTGTCGAGCATTCCGCGTAACGGCGGACTACACCTTCGGCTGATCAGCCCTACGCTCTGCCGCTTGAACGCTGTCCGAAATACGCTGATGAAATGAAGCATCGAACTCCGCCTGACGGGCAAATCGCCGACTTGCCTGTCAATCCCCCGCTATGAAAATATTCCTCTTTACGGATTGGTAGACGCAGTTCTACAAACCCCGCCGTCTCATCCCTCAACGAGGGGCGTATCGCGATCGTCACGGACGTTGGGATGGGATGCGGTGGACGCGGCAGCGCCGGCGCGCAATCGTAGTCGCAGGGCGGGTCTCCCGTGAGCGACCACGGAGCGCGCAGACGAACGGCGCTGAGGCGGACGGCAAAACCGCGTGGTCCTGGCACCCGTTGCTGGTGCTAAATTGGCGGAGGTGATGCGAGCCCAACCGGGTTTCGCAGAAGCCATTAATCCGCCGATGACGGTGACAAGAGGAATTCGTCGCCGGGGAGAGCGCGGCATAAGCCGTTAAAACCATTCGCGTGCGGGAATGCCGGGTGATTTCCGGTGGACCGTGGTGACTACCGTGTGCTTACTACCAATGCACACGGGCTGCGGGTGCATCGGGCACCCGGCATTCCCCACGCCCTCCATTGGGCGAAAGATTTTGCACAACTCGGGCGCGTCGCGCCGCGGGAGTCGTGAATTCATGTCTGCCATGAGAGCCGTCACTGCGAGCCGTCATTGTGACGCGATCATTGCGACGAGCGATCCGCGCGCGTAAACAACCAGTAAGATCGGTCAAGGCACCGGAACCAGCCGAACGGAGTTTTGGATTTGACCTCCGCAACCCCGCACACCCTCTCAACCGTCTCCGCCAACAATGGCGGGAGAAACGCCCGACCTTTGGCGCGATCGCGACCATCCCCAGCATTCAGACCGTGCAGATCATGGCCCGCAGCGGCATCGACTGGATCATCGTCGATCTCGAGCACGGCCCGATCGATCTCGGTTCGGCGCATGCGATGATCACGGCCACATCAGGCACGCCCTGCGTGCCGATGGTGCGCATTGCCGCCAACGAGCCGTGGTTGGCGAAAGCGCCGATGGACATCGGCGCGCTTGGGAATCAACTTTCCGATGATCTGCAGCCGCGCCGACGCGGAAAAGGCCGTGCGCAGCGTGCGCTATCCGCCGAAGGGCGACCGGCTGTGGGGTCCGTTTCACGCGCCGTTCCGCTGGGGCGTCTCGATGGCGGATTATATGGCGACCGCTGACGACGACATGATCTGCATGATCACGATCGAGCATGTCGAGGCGGTCAACCGCATCGACGAGATCATGGCAACGCCCGGCATCGACCTCGCGGTGATCGGCCCCGGCGACCTCGCAACCTCCATCAACAAGCGCGGCCTCCCCGACGACCCCGAAGTTCAGGCGCTGATGGCGCGGGCCGAAGCAGGCATCCTGAAAAGCGGCGTGCCGATCGGCGGCGTCGCACGATCAGCCGAACAGGCCAATCGGATGATCGAGCGCGGCTATCTGGCGCTGGCGCTGGGTTTCGACTGGTCGCTGTTCCAGCGCGGCATCGCGGCGAGTTTTGAAGGTATCAAACGCTAACAGCTTTGCAGGGCTCACCTGCCACTCGCGCGCTTTGCGCGCGGCCGCAGCGCTGCTAGAGTTTCGCCACAGGGAGAAACACATGATCAAGAAAATTCTGCTCGGACTGACCGTCGTCGCATTCGCGGGCGCTGGTGTCGCCATTGCCCAGCAAAGCGGCATCAAGCGGACGCCGTTGCAAAAGCTCGATTTCCCGGCCGGCTACAACACCGTTACAGCCGTCGCGGAAGTGCCCGCGGGCAGCGCTGCCGGCCGCCATACCCATCCGGGCATGGAGACTGGATATGTCCTCGAAGGCGAACTTGAACTCGTCCTCGACGGCAAGCCGCCCATGAAGATCAAGGCCGGCGAATCCTACCAGATCCCGGAAGGTGCTGTTCACGACGCCAAGGCCGGCGACAAGCCCTTCAAAGTACTCGCGGTTTATATCGTCAAGGCGGGCGAGCCGCTGGCCAAACCGGCGCCGTAAAGCGAACCTTCTGGCGTCAAACCGGTTGGTTCGTGCTAGATCAGGGGCTGGCGGGCTGGCAAGCGGCCCGCCGGCATTCTGATTTGCCTATTGCAGAAACCTGAGCGGAACGATGCGCGGAACGGTTCGAAAAATCACAATACCGCGCCGTCTCGTCGCCGACCTCATGCACGCGTCGATGCGCGTTCCCTTTGTCTCGCTCGCGCGTCCCCTCAATATCCGCAGCCTGCTGGAGGCGCGCGCGCAAGTCCCGCAGCCGCCCGGCTGGGCCGCGATCTTCGTCAAGGCGTTCGCGCTGGTCGCCAAGGACCAGCCGGTGCTGCGCACGCTTTACGTCAAATGGCCATGGCCCGCGTTCTACGAGCTGCCGCGCAGTGTCGCGATGGTGGCGATCGCCCGCGTCGAAGACGGCCAGGATTGCGTGCTGCCGCAAAAGGTCACCGCGCCCGATGAAATGCCGTTGGCGGAGGTGGACGCGCTGATCCGGCACGCCAAGAATGCACCGATCGAGCAGGTGCCGGCGTTCCGGAAAATGCTGCGGGCAACCGCGATGCCGCTGCCGCTGCGCCGCCTGCTCTGGGCGATCGGACTGAATTTCGGCCGCCAGCGGGCCAATTATTTCGGCAGCTTTGGCGTCACCTCGGTGGCCGCCTATGGCGCCGGCGAACTCCATGCGCTCAGTCCCGGACCGTTCGTCCTCAGCTACGGGGTGGAAAAGCCGGACCAGTCCATCGAGGTCGTGGTCCGCTGGGATCACCGGATTACCGACGCCGCCCTGATGGCCAAGACGCTGACCCGACTGGAACAGGTGCTGAACAACGAAATAGCGGGCGAATTACGCGCCAATCGGCAGCAAACCGAGCCAAAACCGGTCCGGGCGGTCGCGACCTGACTTTGTTGACAACACAGCGCGCTTTTCCCCTAAAAGCCGCTTGCTCGCGGGCCGTTTTCGGCCCGCGTTGCGTTTCGCGACCCGTGGTTCGTCCCAAGCTTTTGAGGCGGACCTGTCAGCCCCGGCAATGCCGGTGCACAGGAGGGCGCGTTTCCTCAACCTGAAAACCAACAATGCCGTCGCATCCGCGATGGCTATGTCAAGAGGACGCGATGACAAAGCGCAGTGAGGCGAAATACAAGATCGATCGCCGGATGGGCCAGAATATCTGGGGCCGCCCGAAGAGCCCCGTGAACCGCCGTGAGTATGGCCCCGGCCAGCACGGCCAGCGCCGCAAGGGCAAGCTGTCCGACTTCGGCGTTCAGCTCCGCGCCAAGCAGAAGCTCAAGGGCTATTACGCCAACATCTCGGAGCGCCAGTTCCACGGCATCTATGTCGAGGCCGGCCGGATGAAGGGCGATACCGGTGAAAACCTGATCGGCCTCCTCGAGCGCCGTCTCGACACCGTGGTCTATCGCGCCAAGTTCGTCGCCACCATGTTCGCCGCGCGCCAGTTCATCAACCACGGCCACATCAAGGTGAACGGCCGCCGCGTCAACATTTCGAGCTACAAGCTGAAGCCCGGCGACCTCGTCGAGATCAAGGAATCCTCCAAGCAGCTCACCCCGGTGCTGGAAGCAAGCCAGCTCGGCGAGCGCGACGTGCCGGACTTCATCGAAGCCGATCACTCCAAGATGACGGCGAAGTTCAGCCGCATCCCGGCCCTGTCGGACGTGCCGTTCGCGGTGCAGATGGAGCCGCATCTGATCGTCGAATTCTATTCGCGCTGATCGGTTTTCGGTTTCGAGATATCAAAGGCCCCGGTTTTGCCGGGGCCTTTTTATTTGAGTAAGATCGCCGCACAACAAGAAGAGAAACCGCCATGCACTACACCCCTGCCCCACGCGATCCCAAGGCCGCACCAATCCGTATCAACCTCCTGTCGGACACGCAGACGCGTCCCACGCCTGCGATGCGCGAGGCGATGGCGCGGGCTGAGGTCGGCGACGAGCAGATCGGCGACGACCCGACGGTGAACCTGCTGTGCGAGCGCGTCGCCGAGCTGCTTGGCAAGGAAGCCGCCGTGTTCATGCCGTCAGGCACCATGTGCAACGTCGCCGCGACGCTGTCTTATTGCCGGCCGGGCGACGAGATCCTCGCGCATGAGAGCGCGCATATCATCGCCCGCGAAGGCGGCGCGCATGCGGCGCTCGGCGGGTTCCAGATCACGCCGTTGCCGGGCGACGACGGACAATTTTCGCCGGACACCTTTCGTGCGGCACTTCACCCCCGTTCACGCTACCAGCCGCCGCAAACCGTCGTCAGCGTCGAGCAGACCGCGAATATCGGCGGTGGCACGATCTGGAAGAAGGCAGCGCTCGATGAAGTGGTGAAAATCGCCAAGGCAAATGGCATGGCGACCCACATGGACGGCGCGCGGCTGCTCAACGCTACGGTTGCCACCGGCATCAGTGCGCACGACATGGCGGCGGGATGGGATTCGGCCTGGATCGATTTCTCAAAAGGTCTCGGCGCGCCGATCGGCGGCGTCATCGCGGGCTCGCGCAACTTCATCGACGATGTCTGGCGCTGGAAGCAGCGGCTCGGCGGTTCGATGCGGCAGGCCGGCGTTTGCGCGGCGGCGTGCGTCTACGCGCTCGACCATCACGTCGACCGTCTCGCCGACGATCACGCCAATGCGCGCGCGCTGGCGCGTGGGCTGTCGCAAATCAACGGCATCGAGGTGCAGCAGCCCGAGACCAATCTGGTGTTCTTCAAGCCCGACGGCGCCGGAGTGACCGGCGACAAGATGGTCGAGGCGCTGCACAAGCGCGGCGTGCTGCTCGCAATGATGGACGGCCGAATTCGTGCGTGCACGCATCTCGACGTAACGGCTGCGATGATCGAGGAGATGGTCGGGCTGGTTCGCGAGATCGTGCGAGGGGCGTAGACCCACGCGGGTGACGACATCCGCCAGCGCCGCGGCCGCAAAGCCGTCAGTTCTCCATCGCTTCATAGATCAGCTGCTTGAGGGTCCGCTGCACACGCTGGCGCTCGGTCGGCGTCTGTTTCCAGCAGCACGAAGAACATGTCCTGCTTGCGATCGATCACGAAATAGCAGCCGGAGGCGCCGTCCCATTTCAGTTCGCCCAGCGAGCCCGGCGGCGGCGGCTTGGCGTTGCCGGGATCGGTACGCACCGCAAGACCAAGCCCGAAACCGAAGCCGTCGCCGGGGAAATAGAACTAGTCGCGCTCGACGCCGGAGCCCTTGCCGACCTGGTCCGGTCGTCATCAGCTCGAACGTCTTCGGGCTGAGATAGTGCTTGCCCTCGAACTTGCCGCCATCGAGCAGCATCTGCGCAAAGCGCGAATAATCCGCCATGGTCGAAACCATGCCGCCGCTGGCGGATTCCCATTTCTTGGGAACGTCGGGGCTGTTCTCGCGACCAACCCGGAAATCGCTGTCGTTCGGCACAGGCTGGGCAAGCAGTTGCATTTTCTCGGGATCGGTAACGTAGAAGGTGGTGTCGTTCATGCCGAGCGGATCGAGCAGCTTTTCTTTCTCAAGCTCGAGCAGTGATTTTCCGGACGCGATCTCCATGACCCGGGCCAGGATGTCGGTGGAGTGGCCGTATTGCCAGAGCGCGCCCGGCTGATTGTGCAGCGGCAGTTTTGCGATCCGCTCCGCGAACTCGGCAAGATCGAAATCGCCGGCATAGAGATTTGCGCCGGCGTAGGCCTTGCGGACCAGACTGTCGCCATAAAAACCATAGGTGATGCCGGAGGTGTGACGCATCAGATCGAGAATGGTGATCGGGCCGTTCCAGCGGCACCAGTTCAAGCGTCTTGGTGCCGTCCTCGGCCTTCTTCTCCACACCCACCTTCATGTTTGCAAAGGAGGGAATGTATTTCGAGACGGGATCGTCGAGTTTGATCTTGCCGTCCTCGATCAGCATCATCGACACGACAGCGGTGATCGCCTTGGTCATCGAAAACAAACGGAAGATGGTCTGGTCCGTGATCGGCGCCTTGGACACCACATCCTGCACGCCGAAGGATTCGTGATAGACCGGCTTGCCGTGCTGCTGGATCAGGACGATTGGCGCCGGCGATCTTGCCCGTCGCGACCTCGTTCTTGAAGAACTCGCCGATCTTCGCAAGCTTGCTCCTGGTTGAAATGCGCCCCAGGGGGAATATCGAAGGTGCCTTCCGCATGAGCCGGCAGCGCAACCCCTAGCGCAAGTACTGCGCCGAAAAACAACGGAGACAATAACGGACGCAAATTCATCGCCCACCCCCCTGAAATAATCAGGGGAGTGTAACGGCGGGATCGTCAGGCACAAGGGCTGCCAAAGGCGCTCAATGCCGCTTCATGCAGCCGCGCGCTGCCGTCCGAGAAGCAGCAGAAGACCACTGTTTTCATGTCGGGCACTGCGCCCACGGCATCTGCCACCGTCGCGACTGCGATGCCGGCCGCACGGTCGGCGGGAAAACGATAGACACCGGTCGAGATCGCAGGAAAAGCCACAGACGAAAGCGAATTGGCGTGGCACAGCTCCAGCGCGCGGCGATAGCAGGAGGCGAGCAGTTCATCCTCATGCGCGTTGCCGCCGTGCCAGACCGGGCCCACGGCATGGACGACATGCCTGGCCGGCAGCCGATATCCTCGGGTGATTTTGGCGTCGCCGGTCGCGCAGCCATTCAGCATGCGGCATTCGGCGAGCAGTTCGGGGCCGGCAGCGCGATGGATCGCGCCATCGACGCCACCCCCGCCGAGCAGGGACGAATTGGCGGCGTTGACGATGGCGTCAACGCGCAATGTGGTGATGTCGGCAACGATGACTTCCAGCCGCGCCGTGCCGATCTGGCGCGCGGCCAAGCTCAGGCCGAGGCTGCCGCGTTGACGGTCACGCCCTTGTCGGCGAACAGCTGCTGCAGCTCACCGGCCTGGAACATCTCGCGGATAATGTCGCAACCGCCGACGAACTCGCCCTTGACGTAGAGCTGCGGGATGGTCGGCCAGTTCGAATAGTCCTTGATGCCGTTGCGCAGTTCGGCGGATTCCAGAACGTTCAGGCCCTTGTAGCCCACGCCTACGTGATCGAGGATCTGCACCACCTGCCCGGAGAAACCGCACTGCGGAAATTGCGGCGTTCCCTTCATGAACAGCACGACGTCGTTCGACTTCACTTCGTTGTCGATGAATTGCTCGATGCTCATATTCACTTCCTTTTGGGGCACAACCCCCTGCGGCCAAACCTTCCTGCGGCTAAGCCTTACGGGCCGGCTCGTTCCGTTTAACCCTCTATTGCCGATATATGTAGCCCAAACCTTTGTGCATCCAAAGTAAAATGGCGAGGAGCTGGCATGCGCGCGCCCGGTGAAGGGCCCCGAAACAGGGGCCGCCCAGGGACTGCCCATCGTCCGACGGCATCAATTTCATGGAACCGGGAGGCTTTTTTCCCCGACGGGAACCCCTATCTAGGACGAACTGTCCGTCAGGAACCTGTCTGCCGGATCAACGTTCTCTCCCTTAACCGGAGACACCAGTGACGAAATCAGTATCCGCCGCGGCTACGCCAGCCACTTCCGCTCCGTCACTTTTTGCTGATTCCGGCACCCTCGCCCAGAGTTTGGTGCAAGCCTATCTCGCCGTCCGCGACGAGACCGAGCGCCGCACCGCTCCCTTAAGCCCCGAGGACCAGCTGATCCAGTCGATGCCGGACGCCAGCCCGGCCAAATGGCACCGCGCCCATACCACCTGGTTCTTCGAGCAATTCCTGCTCGGCGAGCATTGCGAGGGCTACCAGCCGTTTCACCCCGACTATGCCTATTTGTTCAATTCCTATTATGTCAGCGCCGGACCGCGCCATGCCCGCCACCAGCGCGGCCATTTGACCCGTCCGACCGCCGATGAGGTCACCGCCTATCGCCGGCATGTCGACGCCGCCGTGGTCAAGTTCTTCCAGACCGCCGGCGAGGATACTCTCACCAAACTGGTCCCGCTGGTCGAGGTCGGCATCAACCATGAGCAGCAGCACCAGGAATTGATGCTGACGGACATCCTGCACGCCTTTGCACAGAACCCGATCCCGCCCGCCTATGACGCGGCGTGGCGTTTCCCGGCCTCCACGCGTAACGGGAACGAATGGGTGACGCTCAACGAAGGCATTCACACCGTCGGGCATAGCGACGACAGTTTTCATTTCGACAATGAGAAGCCCGCGCACCGCGCGCTGGTCGGTCCCGTAAAACTTGCCCGCAACCTCGTCACCAATGCCGAATGGCTCGCCTTCATGAAGGACGGCGGATACGAGACGGCGACGCTGTGGCTGATGGACGGCTTTGCGGCCGTCGGCAACGAGCAATGGCGGGCGCCCGGCCACTGGCGCCAGGTCGACGGCGAATGGCGGATCATGACCCTTGGCGGATTGCAGCCGGTCGATCCGCAAGCTCCGGTCTGCCATGTCAGCTACTACGAAGCCGATGCGTTCGCGCGCTGGAGCGGAAAGCATCTACCGACCGAGATGGAATGGGAGGTCGCCGCGCGCGCCGGGCAATTGAACGATGCCTTCGGCATCGTCTGGCAGTGGACCCGCAGTTCGTACTCGCCCTACCCTGGCTACAGCGCCATCGAGGGCGCGCTTGGCGAATACAACGGCAAGTTCATGGTCAACCAACTGGTGCTGCGCGGCTCCTCGCTTGCAACGCCTGCCGGACACAGCCGCATCACCTATCGTAATTTCTTCTACCCGCACCACCGCTGGCAATTCACGGGATTGCGCCTCGCCGACTACGCCTGACTTTTCTCAAGCATGAACCGGATTTTCGGATTTTCGAACAGGATCATGCTCAATATGGATCAAAAGCGCGCCGGAAAGCGCGTTCAGGAGAGTACCATGAATGTGCATGCCCCCGCTTTGGCCCAAGCGCATGATTTCGACGAGCAAGCCTCTTTCGACGAACAAGCCTCGGCATTTGCCGGCGACGTGATCGGCGACCTGTCGCAGTATCCAAAAAAGCTGTCGCCGAAATATTTCTACGACGCCGCGGGATCGGAGCTGTTCGAGCAGATCACGGTGCTGCCTGAATATTACCCGACCCGCACCGAACTCGGCATTCTGCGCGGCCGTGGCCGCGAGGTCGCCGCCATCATCCCGAAGGGCGCAGCATTGGTGGAATTCGGCGCCGGCGCAACCACCAAGGTCCGGCTGCTGCTGGAGAGCTGCGATTTCGGCGCCTACGTTCCCGTCGATATATCCGGCGACTTCCTGAACGCGCAGGCCGATGCGCTGCGCAAGGATTTTCCGGCGCTCGATATCTACCCGGTGGCGGCCGATTTCACCGCGCCATTTGCGTTGCCGGAAGATATCGCCGGCATGCCGAAGGTCGGATTCTTTCCGGGATCGACGCTTGGCAATTTCGAGCCGCACGAAGCCCGCGCCTTCCTGCGCAGCGCGCGCGAGATTTTGGGGGAAGGCGCGCAGATGATCATCGGCGTCGATCTCGAAAAGAACGAACGCGTGCTCTACGACGCCTACAACGATGCCGCCGGCGTCACCGCGCGGTTCAACCTCAACGTCCTCGTGCGCATCAACCGCGAGCTCGGCGGCAATTTCGACATTTCGGCGTTCATGCATCGCTCGATCTACAACCGCGAACGCCATCGCATCGAAATGCACCTGATCGCCAAGAAGGCGCAAACCGTCCGCATCCTCGGGCGGAATTTTTCATTCCGTCCCGGCGAAAGCATTCACACCGAGTTCGAGCTACAAATACAGCCTCGAGCGCTTCACCGCGTTGGCGCGCGACTCCGGCTGGTCGGTGCGGGAATCCTGGACCGACCCGGAGCAGATGTTCTCGGTTCACGCCCTGGCGGCCTCTGAGCGCGACTGACGTCGGCCATCGCATGTGAATGCGCGATCACATGAATCTTCAGCTTTTGGGAGCACCCGCTTTGATGAAGGCGACGGGTGTTCCCTTTCTTACAGACCGGGCCAGCCATTCGACGTCCCAATTCGTCAATCGCACGCAGCCGTGAGATTCGGATTTGCTCACTTTTGACGGCGATGGCGTGCCATGGATGCCATAGCCCTCTCCCGAGAGTCCGATCCAGACCGTTCCAACCGGGTTGTTCGGCCCCGGCCTGATCGTAAAAGCTGTCTTCGATTTCACGCCCTTGAATTTGTAATCGGGATTGTATCGATAGAAGGGATTTCGATCCACGGATGTCACCTTGAGCGTTCCATCCGGCGTTGGCTTTTCGTCGCTGCCGACGGTCGCCGGAAAAAAGCCAAGTAGTTCACCCGATTTCCCAAACGCCTTGACGGTTTGCCGAGCCTTGTCGACTTCGATGTTAGCGACGGCTGCCGGCGTCTCGTCTCCCAACCGAACGTCGGCGACGATTATTTTCTGCCCTGGTTTATCGAATTGCTTATCCGGGTTCAGCGCGGAAAGCAGCGTTTCGCTGATATGGAATTTTTCCGCCAGCGCTTCCCGTGCGCTGGTGTAACCCAGGGATTTGAGACCTTTCATGTCTTCCATTTTCACCGGCAGCCTTTCAAGAAACGGCCCTTTGGTATCCCTGTCGGTCAGATCGTATTCGGTGAGGACAGGCTTTTGGTCGGTGGCGAGTTTGCTCCAAATCTCTGGCGTCAAGACTTTATCGGCCGGATAAGCCTTTCTCACAGATAAGCCTTGGGCCTCCGCAAACGCCCGCAGCGCCTTCTGGACATTCTCGCCGAATTTGCCGTCGATCTCACCGGGAGAAAAATGAGCACGGTCCAAAAGCACCTGCACTTTGACGGTGAGAGGAGAAATCTTGTCGTCGGGAGGCGCCTTGCCGGCGAATTGCGCGCCGTTGACCGCAGCCAAGTCCAGTTCGGCCGCAGCTGCGGGGCCGGCGAAGCCGATAGAGATGGCCAGGAACGCCAACAGCCGGATCATCGTCATCATCCAGGTAACGGCGCATCGCCGTTACCTAGACAAGTAAATCAGGGGACAAATGATCCCCGCGTGGAAACATTTCCAGCCGTGACCTTGAACGCGACCGCGCCCGACCGGGCGCGGCATTTCACGCGCGCTGCCGGCTGCGGATCGAGGCCTGGCCAGCCGCTATCGAACCGGGCTCGTCGGACCTCCTCAGGTCTTGTTGGTTAGGTCTTGGCTCCGCACTTGTTACGGGCCAGTCGCGGCCTGCGCGTCGGTACGATCCGGGGCGCGGCAGATATCCAATCGTCGGACAATCGGTCCGCGCTCAGCAACCACCCGTGAATGATCCGCCATTTATCCTGCCCCCGGGATTGGAAATCCAGCAGCGGCGATCCGGCATCCTGCAGCTCGTGGAAGAATTTCAGCGAGTCTTTTCCGGTAGGGCCGCCCGGATCAAGCGCCCGCGTTAAAATCCAGCGGTCCCACTCCTGAAGAATCAGTATTCTTGCTTCGCTTTGCTTCATAGGCGCGTGTTCCCAGCCACGGCAAAAGCCGTGAGAGTTAATCGCGCTGGTCAAGATGTACTGGCAAGCAAAGGTGTTGCGCCGCCGCGCGCCAGCACCTTCGTGGCCCAATGTGGCAGACAATCGTTAACAATTCTCAACCATTACCGACCTGCGCCAGCAATTCGCTGCACCAGCGCTGTCGTTTCCCCATTGAACCGTCCAACTTTTGACTCGGACTCAGCCAACTCTCAAGAGAATTGGTTGGGGTGAGTTCGCGTCAGGGAGTATCAGTTATGGGGAATGCGTATCCAGCGTCCAGCAACCAGAAGTCGTGTTCCAACTCATTGCACGACGACGACGATGCCGGCTGGGATGCCGGGGTGGACGGCGATCTGAAGTCACTCCTTGAGGAAAATGCCAGGCTGCGGACGCTGATCGTCCAGCTGTCCGACATTGTCCTCAAAAAGGTCGTCGATCAGAAATAGGGGCGGTCATTTCGCTTGCCCCAGCGCTTGCTTGTCTTTCGAGATTCCTGCCGAATTGCTGTCCTGCCCAAGGCTATTCTTCGGGGGCGGAACGCAGCGAGACCGATTCCCAGACCGCAACCACGATCATGATCGCGGTGGTCAGGATCGACAGCAGCAGTGGCGACATCTGGCCGGCAAACCAGGCGAGCACACACAATACAATGATACCGACGCCATGCGAGAGCTGAAGAAACCCCCGAAAACTGTGCTTGAACAGGATCGTTCCGGACAGGAACAGCAAGGGACCGCCGATCGCGCTTAGGACGGTGTTGAGATCGGAATGCCCGTTGGGGTGTTTCAGCACGAGTTCATCGGCCACCGCCGAGACGATGATACCGGCCACGATCGGCATGTGCAGATAGGTGTAGGCGAGCCGCGCCAGCCTGCCCGGCTCGCTCGATCTTGATATCTGCTCCGAGCCCGCTTCGGCGCCCTTGTGGAAATAGATCCACCACATCGCCAGGCTGCCGACGAAGGCCGACACGAAGGCGGCGACGTTTTCAGCCGTCCAGGTCAGGTCGGCGAAGGTCGCGCCGGTCACGACGATGGATTCGCCGAGCGCGATAATGATGAAGCCCGCGCAGCGCTCCGCCATGTGGCCGCCTTCGACGACCCAATCGGCGACCGAAGATGCGCCGTATCGCGGTATCCAGAACCGCACCGCCGGCGAAACATATTCGATGGCCAGTGCAATCGCCCAAAGCACCAGCCGTGAATGGCCCTGCGCAAAGCCGCCGGTGATCCAGAACACGGCCGACATCGACAGCCAGGCCGTAATACGCACCGCATTCATGCGCGCCAGGGATCGCGAAGGCGGCGTCGACACCCACAAGAACACGGTCTTGCCGACCTGCATCGCGGCGTAGGCGATGGCGAACCACAACCCGCGCCCGTCAAACGCCGCCGGGATCGAGGTCGAGAGCACCAACCCGCCGAGCGTCAGCGAAAACAGCAACAGCCGGACCGGAGTCTTTTCGGGATCGAGCCAGTTGGTTATCCAGGAGGTGTAGACCCAAACCCACCAGACCGCGAGAAACAGCAGCGTGACCTGCAGGACGCCTGACGGCGTAAAGTTTCCAAGCAGCGTGTGCGAGATCTGCGTGACCGCGAATACGAAAACCAGATCGAAGAACAACTCGGCGTAGGTGACCCGGTTATGCCCGTTCGGCGCCGTGACGCGAAACATCGCGCCGCGTGGATTGTCCGCCATCGGTGCGTCCCGCTCCCCGCGCGTTGGTTAGCCCTCGGGCACCCCGGTGCGCTCGGGCACCCCGGTTTGCAGCGCCAGCGCGTGCAGCACGCCGCCCATCTGGCCCTTGAGCGACTGATAGACGATCTGGTGTTGTTGAACGCGCGACTTGCCGCGGAAGGTTTCCGAAATCACGGTCGCAGCGTAATGGTCTCCATCGCCGGCCAGATCGCGGATCGTCACCTCGGCATCGGGAATAGCTGCCTTGATCATCAATTCGATATCGTGGGCGTCCATGGGCATCCAGCATGTCTCCGTCAGATGTTTCGAATCAGGGCCGGCTCGCGCGACCGTGAGAGCCAAACCTAGCGCGTACGCCCTTCTAGGTCACCCATCCCAGTACTATATTCCCGATCCAATTGTTTTAAACCCGTAATATCCGGTTCACATCCGGGTTACGGCCGAATGACCGAAAAGAGGCTCAAAACCATGAAACTTCCCGGTCCCGACCATCCGATCACGATTACGGCAAACCCGAAGCGCGTCCGCGTTTCGGCTGGTGGCGTGGTCATCGCAGACACCGCCCATGCCCTGACCTTGAAGGAAGCGAGCTATCCGGCGGTGCAATATGTGCCCCGCCAGGACACCAATATGGCGCTATTGGCCCGCACCGAGCGGACCACGCACTGCCCCTACAAGGGAGATGCGAATTATTTCAGCATCAATGCCAACGGCAAGACGCTGGAGAATTCGATCTGGACCTATGAGACGCCGTTCCCGGCGATGACCGAGATCAGGGATCATCTGGCGTTCTATCCGGACAAGGTCACGATCGAGGAAGTAGCGTAAGGGTCCAGCGCGCATCCACGCGACCCATCCGCTCGCATTGCGCATCGCCTCGCTCCGGAGACCAGCAAACCTACGTCCGAATTCGTGAGCAGACAGCGAATCAGGAAGATCGCCATGAATGTACGGACACGGCCACGTCGCCGAACATGCCAATCGCCGGAATCCGAATATCTGCAACGATTGCGCCAATTGTCAACGATTTTAGCTGATGGCGGGATGTCGCACGCACATCGGTGATCTGACGATTGGCCCTTGCTGAATCCGGTTCCCGGTTGCAACATCGGACGCCATCACCCTGTCGGGGGCGCCAATGTCGTCGATTTCCCACACCGTGGCTCCTGCGGACGCTCATGCCGCGCCGAAGGCCAAGACGCGAAACCCCTCGATCGACCGCACGCGCACCTTCCTGACGCTGGTGGTGCTGCTGCACCACGCCGTCATCCCCTATACCTATTTCGGCCACACCGATCCGAAGTCATTCTTCGGGTTCGACATGATCGTGCTCGCCACCGACAGCTTCTTCATGGCGATGTTCTTTTTTCTGTCGGGGCTGTTTGTGTGGCCGGGCATCGCCCGGAAGGGACCGCAGAACTATTTGTCCGATCGCCTGCTTCGGCTTGGCCTGCCATTCGTAATCTGCGCGTTCACGGTCATCCCGCTCGCCTATTACGCCATTTCCCTGCGGTATCATCCCGAAATCGGCTTTTCGGAATACTGGTGGAAAACCATCACCGTCGGGCCCTGGCCGAGCGGACCGGTCTGGTTCCTTTGGGTCTTGTTCGTCTTCGACCTGGTTGCCTGCCTCCTGTATCGGCTGTCACCCGACATGCTTGATCCGATCAATCGCCTCTCGCTGCACGGTCGCCGTCGGCCCGCCGTGTTCTTCGCGGTCATGCTTGCCGTCACCGCTGCGTTCTACATTCCCGGGCTGATTCACTTCGGACCAAGCAGCTGGTTCGAGTTCGGGCCGTTCTCGGTCCAGCACGGGCGCGTGATGCTCTACGCCACCTACTTCTTTTTCGGTGCCGGCATCGGCGTCCGGAACATGGATCGCGGGCTGTTGGCGGCTGACGGCCGAATGGCGAAGGTCAGCTGGGATTGGTTGATGCTGGCGCTCGTTCCGTATTGCCTGCTGTGGGTGCTGATCTACATCAAGCGCGAAATACTGGGGAACCCGTCGCCGTTACCGAACTGGTATGAGGGGCTCTATGCCGTCTGCTTCACTATCTTCAGCGTGGCCATCCTGTTTTTGATCCTGGCCTATTTCCTGAGGTTCAAGCAATCGGGCTGGAGTATCCTCGATCCAATGCAGGCTGACGCCTACGGCATGTTCCTGGTGCACTACCCGATCGTGCTATGGCTGCAATACTGGCTGTACGATTACGACCTGCCGGCGATCGTCAAGGCGACCATTGCGTTCTTGCTGACCGTCGCCTTGAGCTGGGCCGTCACGGCGGCGCTGCGGCAAATTCCGGGCGCAAGGCGAGTGCTGTGAGAGACGAGCGATCTCTCAACACCGTCATTGCGACGTTGAGAAATCTAGTTCAAGACGCCTCTAGTTCAAGATGCCTCTCGTAGTTCACGACGCCTTGGCGTTCATATAGGCCGGCAACCAGCGCTCGAACGCGGTATTGAGCGACGTCACCGACACCGCCTCCTCACCCGCGACCGCAATCGCGTCGCCGCCGGTGGTGCCGATGCGCACGCAGGCTACGCCCGCGCCTTTCATCTTCGCCAATACCAGACCGGCCTCCGCCGCCGGCACGGTGACGATATAGCGCGCCTGATCCTCGCCGAACCAATAAGCGTGCGGCACGATCGAGGCCGGCGCCGCCAATAGCTGCGCGCCGATCCCGCCCGCAATGGCCATCTCCGCCAGCGCGATCAACAGCCCGCCGTCGGAAATATCGTGCACCGCGGTCGCGGTGCCCGCATGGATCATGCCGCGCACCACGTCGCCGTTGCGCTTTTCCGCGGCGAGATCGACCGGCGGCGGCGCGCCCTCTTCGCGGCCGCAGATATCGCGCAGATACACGGACTGACCGAGCCAGCCCTGCGTATCGCCGATCAACAGGATCGCCTCGCCATCGGCCTTGAATGCCAGCGTCGCGGATTTGGTGAAATCGTCGAGCAGGCCGACACCGCCGATCGAGGGTGTCGGCAGGATGCCGCGGCCGTTGGTTTCGTTGTAGAGCGAGACGTTGCCGGACACGACGGGGAAGTCGAGCGTCCGGCAGGCTTCCGAGATGCCCTTCAGACAGCCGACGAACTGGCCCATGATCTCCGGGCGTTCCGGATTGCCGAAATTGAGATTGTCGGTGATCGCGAGCGGACGCCCGCCGACCGCCGTGATGTTGCGCCAGGCTTCCGCCACCGCCTGCATGCCGCCTTGATAGGGATCGGCCTCGCAATAACGCGGCGTCACGTCGACGGTAAGCGCGAGCCCCTTCGGCCCGTCCTGCACGCGCACGACCGCGGCATCGCCGCCGGGACGCTGCACGGTATTGCCGAGGATGACGTGGTCATACTGCTCCCAGACCCAGCGCTTCGAACACAGTTCCGGCGTGCCGATCAGCTTTTCCAGCGCGGCAGAAATTCCGACCGGCGGCTTCACGTCCTGCGCGCGCACGACGGGCAACAGCGCCGACGCCACATGCGGCCGGTCATACAGCGGCGCCTCGTCGCCCAATTCCTTGATCGGCAGATCGGCCATGACGTCGCCGCCATGCTTCACGACAAAGCGCTTGCTTGGCGTGGTGTAGCCGACGACGGCGAAATCCAGCCCCCATTTCCGGAAGATCGCCTCGGCTTCTTTTTCCTTCTCGGGCTTGAGCACCATGAGCATGCGCTCCTGGCTTTCCGAGAGCATCATCTCATAGGCGCTCATGCCGGTTTCACGCGTCGGCACCGCGTCGAGATCGAGATCGACGCCGAGATCGCCCTTGGCGCCCATCTCGACCGCCGAACAGGTGAGACCCGCCGCGCCCATGTCCTGGATCGCGATCACGCAATCGGCTTCCATGATTTCGAGGCAGGCTTCGAGCAGCAGCTTTTCCGCGAAGGGATCGCCGACCTGCACCGTCGGACGTTTTTCGGCGGAATCATCGTCGAATTCGGCCGACGCCATCGAGGCGCCGTGAATGCCGTCGCGGCCGGTCTTGGAGCCCAGATAGACGATCGGCATGTTCACGCCGGATGCGGCCGCATAAAAAATCTTGTCGGTTTCGGCAAGGCCGACCGCCATCGCGTTGACCAGGATGTTGCCGTCGTAACGGGTATGGAAACGCACCTGCCCGCCGACCGTCGGCACGCCGAACGAATTGCCGTAGCCGCCGACGCCGGCGACGACGCCGGACACCAGATGACGGGTTTTGGGATGCTCGGGCGCACCAAAACTCAGCGCATTGAGGCAAGCGATCGGGCGCGCGCCCATGGTGAAGACGTCGCGCAAAATGCCGCCGACGCCGGTGGTCGCGCCCTGATAGGGCTCGATGTAGCTCGGGTGATTATGGCTCTCCATCTTGAACACGACCGCCTGGCCGTCGCCGATGTCGATCACGCCGGCGTTCTCGCCGGGCCCCTGGATCACCCATGGCGCCTTGGTCGGCAGGCCCTTGAGATGGATGCGCGAGGATTTATACGAGCAGTGCTCGTTCCACATCGCCGAGAAAATCCCGAGTTCGGTAAAACTCGGCACCCGCCCGATCAATTTGAGGATGCGCTCATACTCGTCCGGCTTGAGCCCGTGGCTGGCGACGAGTTCAGGGGTAATCTGGGGTTCGTTCATGGGTCTCTTATTAGGAAGATCGAAGGGGAGCGAAAAGGCCTTTTATGGCGCATTTCCGCCCTGTCCAGAGCTTTGCGGCGGGAGCAGCCGGGATCGGCGTTTGCACATCGCGCCCGGATCGGATTTAAGGGCTGAAACACCCAATTGAAGGGCCATTTTTCGTGAACGACCTCACCAAAACCGCATTCCTCCAAGCGCCCCGACATTGCACGTCGAAACCGAGGGCGAATTCAAGGGCTGGCGCACCTGGACCCGCGACAATTTCGAGACCCATAACGGGCCGTTCTGGCACCGGATGGACGAAAACGGCCAGGTGCAATGCGCGTTCCGGGTCGAGAAGAAGCACCTCAACGGCTCGGCGCAACGTCCATGGCGGCGCTTCATGTCGTTTGCCGACTATTGCCTGTTCGCGATGGCCTCCTCCGTGCTGCAGGGCACCGGGCGTGACGGTATCGTTCGCCTGCGAATTCCTCGACGCCGCCCGCGAAGGCGAGCTGGTGGAAGGCCGCGGTCGAAATCACCCGCGCCGGCGGTTCGCTGATTTTCCTGCGCGGCACGCTGAAATCCGGCGAACGGACGCTGTTCACCTTCTCCGCCACCATCAAGCGGGTGAAGCGCGAAGCAGCCGACGGGTACAGCCGCCGTTGCCACCTAGCGTTCCACAGGCACAGCGCGGCTGGCGCGACTATGCGCTGCTGCTTGCGCTGGCGTGCTGCTGGAGCTCGACCTATCCGCTGACGAAAATCGGTCTCGGTTCGATCCCGCCGATCACCTTCATTTCGGCCCGCTCGCTGATTGCGGCGCTGTTCCTGCTCGCCGTTCTGCGCGCACGCGGGATGCGAATCCCGACCGACGCCAAGGCCTGGAAGCTGTTCGCGTTCCAGCAGACCATCAATTCGACCATCCCGTTTCTGATGATCACCTGGGCGCAGCAATATGTGCCGGCGGCCAGCACCGTGGTGCTGGCCTCGACGACGCCGATCTTTGCGTTCCTCATCACCTGGGGCATCACGCGGCACGAGCCGGCCACGCTTCTGAAGCTCGCCGGCGCCATCCTGGGCCTCGCCGGAACGGCCGTCATCATCGGCCTCGATGCACTCGGCGGTCTCAGCAGCGATATCCTGGCCGAGATCGTGATCCTGCTCGCCACCATCTCCTTTGCCTGCGCCACGATCTTCGGGCTGCGGCTGTCCGATTACGACCCGATGGTGGTGGCGGCAGGCTCGCTGCTGTTCGGCGGAACGATCTTGCTGCCGGTGGCGCTGATCGTCGATCACCCCTGGACCTTGCACCCCACGCCGCAAGCGATCGGCGCCGTCGTCACGATGGGGATATTCTCGAGCGCGCTCGGATTGATGCTGTTCTATATGTGCCTCGGCCGGCTCGGCACGCTGACCACCAACGCGCAAGGCTATTTGCGCATTCCCATCGGCGTCGGCCTGTCGGTGCTGCTGCTCGGCGAATCCGTGCCGACCAATCTGGTGCTCGGGCTGGTGCTGGTCATGGCCGGCGTCGCCGCGATGACCATTCCGGCCGATCGCTATCGAAACTGGATCAAGCGGTTTCGACAGCTAAACGTGAACAAGCCTGGTTAGTCCCACTGGAACGGACCTCCATGCACGTCGTTGGGAATTACTCACTCAAAAGGGAGCAACCCATGAGACTAGCGACATTAGGACTGGCAGCGGCGTTGGCATTCACGAGTACGCTCGCGCTGGCGCAGTCCAGCAGCGGCGGCAGTAGTTCCGCTGCGGGCGGAACGTCGAGTGGTGGCACCACGATGGGCTCGCCCACAACCGGAGCGATGGGCTCACCCAACGGGAACGACGACCGGTAGCACGGTTGGCAGCACCGGCATGGGCAATCAAGCCGGCAGTGCCGCGGCCGCGCAGAACAGCGGGCTGAATCCGTCAGGGAACACTGCGATCAACCCATCGCCCAGTGGATCGCACGATAGGACCGACGCCCGGTTCTGGTACAGGAAGATAAAGCAGGAACTGAACAAGAAGAAGCCCCGCCGGTGCGGGGCTTCTTCTTGTTCACGTGGATGTCGCCAGCGGCAACCTCTTCTCTTCCAGCAGCTTGGGGCTTCAACTGTCAGGTAGGCGTAACCGCTGCGGCCAGGATTTTTCTATTGCACGCTCACCAGGGTCAGATCGACAAACCACGATTGCGGCGAGACAAAACCCTTGACCTTCGGGCTCATCGCGCGAGGGTTGAGATCGTGAACGATGTAAAGCCACGGAGGGTTGTCGACGAGGCGTTCATGCGCCTTGCGATAAGCGGCCGCGATTTCCTTCGGATCGGTCGCCTCCGAAATCGCCTTCAGGGCGACTTCGAATTCCTCGTCTTTCCACTGCTCGAAATTGAAGCCGTTCGGTGAAAAATTGGCGGCTGCGAAATAGCGCGCCATGACGCCGGCATCTGACGACGGCGAACTGATATTGAGTGCCATGGCGCCTTGCAGATTCGGGCTGTCGGGCGTGGCGCGGGCCGCCGTCAAAAGAACCTGCCATTCAATCACGTCGAATTCCACATCGACGCCGCAGGCCTCCTTCAGGTTTTGCTGCAGGAATTCGTTCATTGGCAATGGCAGCATTTGCCCCGAACCGGAATTCGAGATCAACGCCTTGAACGAAAGCGGCTTTGACGGTGTGTAGCCGGCTTCAGCGAGTAGCGCCTTGCCTTTGGCCGGGTCGAATTTGTAGCGGTTCGCGGGGCTTCCAAAATCGGGATCGCCGGCTTTAAGCCAGCCCACCGAAGGCTCCGCAGTTCCATTAAGCAATGACACCAGCCCTTCCCGGTCGATGCAATAGTTCAGGGCTTGGCGAACTTTCACGTCTTTGAAGGGGCTATTGGCCGCGCCGATGTTGTAAAACCATGGCCAGACATGGGGATATGAGCCGGTCGTGATCGCGAAGCCGGCCGATTTCAGTGAGGCTATGCCGTCAGGTGGTGGCACCTCGATCCAGTCGACCTGACCGGAGCGCAAGGCGGCCAGTCGTGAATTCGCTTCGGGGATCGGCATCAGCACGACCTTATCGACTTTCGCCGTCTTGGTGGCGTCCCAGTAGCCATCCCAGCGCGCAAGATCCGCTTCCTGTCGCGGCACAATGTTGGTGATGCGGAACGGCCCGGTGCCGGCAGCCGGCAAGGTCGCGACCTTGGCCCAATCCTTACCCGCCTTTTCGAACGAGGCGGGCGACGTGAACAGAAGATAGACCGCCATATAGGGCAAATAGGATGCCGGCTTTGTCGTGGTAATGGCGACGGTTTCGTCATCGATCTTCTTGTAGCTTCCCATCACGGGAACACGTGCCCGCGACATCGCCGAACTCGGCGGTTCGAATTGCGGGCTGTCCTTGTTGAAGTAGCGATCGAGGTTCCAGATCACGGCATCGGCGTTGAAATTCGTGCCATCGTGGAATTTCACGCCGCGGCGCAGATGGAAGATCCAGGTCTTGCTGTCAGCCGGATCCTGCTCCCATTTCTCTGCGAGCCCGGGACGCAACGCCGCCAGCCGGTCGGTCCTGGTCAGATCCCACAGCACCAATCCCTCGAAGATGGGATAGCCGAGGAAACGCATTCCTTCGAAACCGTTATTCGGCAACCCTGTTGCTGTCGGGATATCGGACGCCGTCATGGCGATGCGCAGCGAGGTTTCGGCCATCGCTGGTTGATACGACAGCAACGCGGTTGCAACTGCGAATGTGCAGGATGCCTTACGAATAAGCATGACCTTCCCCGTCCAATGATAAGTACATCCGCGTTCGGCGAATGACGGGAAGTCCACGAGCAAATATCAGGCCAGCACGGAGCTGTCGCAGTCGATGGCCAGTCCTGCAAACTAGTTCGGCGCTTCCAGCAGCTTGCGGTATTTCTCGACGTCGCGCGTCACCAACTGCCCGAGCACATCAGGCGCGTGTTCACTGGCGTCGGGGGCGACCGTCGACAAATCGGCAAAGCGCTTCTTCACGGCATCACTCTCCACCGCTGTGCGCGCCGCCGCGTTCAATTTCGCGATGATTTCCGGCGGCGTGCCCTTTGGCGCGAACAGGCCGTTCCAGCCCTGGGCCTCGAATTCGGGAAGGCCGGCTTCCGCCGAGGTCGGCAGGTCTGCCAGGCTCGCGAGCCGCACCGTCGAGCCGACCACCAATCCCCGGACCAGTCTGTCGTCGATCGCTTGCGACACCGAGGCCGCCGCATCGCAGACGCCGTCGATCTGTCCGCCGATGGCGTCCGTCAGCGCAGGCGCCGCGCCGCGATAGCCGACCAGCGTGACGTCGATACCGGCGGCCTGCACGAAACTTTTGCAGATCAGGAAATTCGACGAGCCGACACCGGCATGGCCGAGATTGATCTTGCCGGGGTTGCTTTTGGCGTAAGCGATGAACTCCTTCAGCGTCTTGGCCGGAAAATCCTTGCGCAGCGCGACGATGCCGAAGGTCTTTGCCACCATCGCAATGGGCACAAAGGATTCCGGCGTGAACGGCAGTTTTGGATAGATCGTATAGGTCGCCGCACTGGTCCCGGCGTTACCGATCGCGATGGTGTAGCCGTCGGGCTCGGCGCGCGCGGCCCGCGCCAGCGCGGTCGAGCCGCCGGCGCCCGCGACGTTCTCGATCACGATCGGCTGCCCCAGCGATTTGCCCATCTCCTCCGCAACCGCGCGCGCGATGACGTCGGAGGTGCCGCCGGCCGCGAACGGCACGATCATGGTGACGGGATGTTTGGGAAAATCCTGCGCCTGGGCAAAGCTCGCCGACGACAGAGAACTCGCCAATGACAGCGCTGCAACGGCCGCCCACAGCCACGCCATCAGGTTCGTTTTTTGACGCATTTTCTTCACGCGAACCGGTTCCCACTTCGCTCGAAAACGCTATGGCCTCACGCCGCGTTTTCCAGATGCTGGACGAGGCCCGCAAACAGGCCGCGGCCGTCGGTGCAGCCCATGATGTCTTCGACGTGGTTTTCCGGATGCGGCATCATGCCGAGCACATTGCCGCGCTCGTTGACGATGCCGGCGATCGATTGCGCGGCGCCGTTGATGTTGGAATTCTCGTCGACGACGCCCTCGGCGGAGCAATAGCGATAGAGCACCCGCCCCTCGCCTTCGAGCCGCTTCACCGTCTCTTCATCGGCTTCGTAATTGCCCTCGCCATGCGCAACGGGCACGCGGATGATCTGGCCGGCATTGTAGCCGCGCGTGAACGGCGTGTCGGAGCGTTCGACCCGCAGATGCACATCCTTGCAGATGAATTTCAGCCGCGCATTGCGCATGAGAACGCCGGGCAACAGGCCGGCCTCGCAGAGGATCTGAAAGCCGTTGCAGACGCCGAGCACGAGCCCGCCATCGGCGGCAAAGCTGCGCACCGCGTCCATGACCGGCGACCGCGCGGCAATCGCGCCGCAGCGCAGATAATCGCCATAGGAAAACCCGCCGGGCACCACCACGAGATCGGTGCCCTTCGGCAGCGCGGTCTCGGCATGCCAGACCATCGCGGCTTCATGACCGGATGCGAGTTTCAGCGCGCGCGCCATGTCGCGCTCGCGATTGATTCCGGGAAAGACGAGAACGGCTGATTTCATTGTCGGCGGCGCCTAGAGAAGTTCAACCCGGTAATTCTCGATCACCGTATTGGCCAACAGCTTGTCGGCGGCATCTTTCAACGCCGCTTCCGCCTTGGCCTTGTCGGAGCCGGAGAGTTCGATGTCGAACACCTTGCCCTGACGGACGCTGGCGACGCCATCGACGCCGAGCGATTTCAGCGCGCCTTCGATGGCCTTGCCCTGCGGATCGAGAATGCCCGACTTCAACGTAACGGTAACACGTGCTTTCACGAGACTTGCCTCAGCTCTTCACCAGCACCGGGCCGGTGCCGGCCGGCCGCTCGTTCTCCATCAGGATGCCCAGACGTTTTGCCACTTCGGTATAGGCCTCCAGGAGGCCACCGAGATCCCGGCGGAAACGGTCCTTGTCGAGCTTTTCGTTCGACTTGATGTCCCACAGCCGGCAGGAGTCCGGCGAGATCTCGTCGGCGACGATGATCCGCATCATTTCATTTTCGAACAGCCGTCCGCATTCCATCTTGAAATCGACCAGACGGATGCCGATGCCCAGGAATAATCCGGTCAGGAAGTCGTTGACGCGAATGGCAAGCGCCATGATGTCGTCGATTTCCTGCGGGGTCGCCCAGCCGAACGCGGTGATGTGCTCTTCGGAGACCATCGGGTCGTTGAGCTGGTCGTTCTTGTAATAGAATTCGATGATCGAGCGCGGCAGTTGCGTGCCTTCCTCGATGCCGAGGCGCTGCGACAGCGATCCCGCCGCCACGTTCCGCACCACCACCTCCAGCGGCACGATCTCGACCTCGCGAATCAGCTGTTCGCGCATGTTGAGGCGGCGGATGAAATGGGTCGGCACCCCGATGTCGTTGAGGTGCTGAAACAGGTACTCCGAAATCCGGTTATTGAGGACACCCTTGCCCTCGATCACCTGGTGTTTCTTGGCATTGAACGCGGTCGCATCGTCCTTGAAGTGCTGGATCAGGGTTCCCGGCTCCGGACCTTCATACAGGACCTTGGCCTTGCCTTCATAAATGCGGCGTCGACGGCTCATTGGGATGTACCGTGTTTTGTTGAAATCCATGAATTTGGTGTGCTCCGGATGACAAGGTTTGCGACCCACGACGGAGCTGCCGTGAAAGCCAGGAACTTGAACCTACCAACGGGAAACAGAACAAGAACCTGACCTGCTGGCAACCTATCCGATTGGGCAATCCAGCACAATCGATCCGGCCCGATTGGGCCCAACTTATACCGGTTGCCCTGTGGCTTAACGGCCCGTTGTTTTGCCGATTTGCGCACTCTATGTAGGTGTGCAGGCAGGCCGCCGCAACGCGGCCGCGTTAACCATCTGGCCGGGATTGGAACCGCAAAATTGACCACTTTCGACAAGCGCGAGGAAGGTTTCGAGAAGAAATTCGCCCTCGACGAGGAGCAGAAGTTCAAGGCCGAGGCCCGCCGCAACAAGCTGCTTGGACAGTTGATTGCAGAAAAACTCGGCATGTCGGGCGAAGCGGCCACCGCTTATGCCAAGGAGGTGGTTGCCGCCGTGTTCGAGGGCGACGGCGACGTGCTTCAAAAGGTTTTGAAGGATATCAAGGCCAAGGGTGCCGACCTCACCGAGGAGCAGCTGCGCGCCAGAATGGACGAGCTGATGGCGCAGGCCGTCGCGCAGGTGAAGGCGGGGACGTAAGCGAAGGGCGTGGCGAATAGGGAAACCTTCACTCACTCGCCATTCGCATCTCGCCGATCACTCCTCCTTGAAGCCATATTCCGGCACGTTGCCGCTGGCGCCGTAATATTTGTACGGCAGGAATTTGCCCGACATCGAGATCTTGACCCTGTCGCCCTTGGGGTTCGCGACACGCTCCATCACCATGTCGAAATCGATCGCCGACATGATGCCATCGCCGAATTCCTCCTCGATCAGCGCCTTCCAGGCCGGGCCGTTGACCATCACCATTTCGTAGAAACGGTAGATCAGGGGATCGGTCGGCGGCATCGGCGTGCCGGTGCCGCGCATCGGCACTTCGTTGAGCATCGCGGTTTCGGATTTCGACAGCCCGAACAATTCGCCGGCATTCGCGGCCTGCGGCTTTGTCAGCTTCATCTGGCCGAGGATGGCGCCGACAATGAGCACCTCGGAATAGCCGCCGATCTTTTCGCAGATATGTTTCCAGCTCCAGCCGTTCTCGCGCTTGATGTCGAGCAGCTTTTCGGTGAGGTCTTCGCGTTTCATGTCTCGTCTCCCTGGTAGATGTTAGCGCGCGATCGTCTGCGGCGGATTGATTTCGACCGCCCTGGGCGGCGAAACGATGATGGGTTCGCTCAAACCCGGCCGCACCGTCGGTACATTGCGCGGATCGTGGTCGGTCACCGTTGCAGCGAAGGTCTTGCTGCGGCTGACCAGGAAATCAACGATATGGTTTCGCAGTGCGTAGTAATAGGGATGGCGGTGCAGATCGATACGGCCGCGATCCTTTGGCAGCGGATTTTCGACGATCTCGGCCAGCACTGCGCCCGGGCCGTTGGTCATCAGGAAAATCTTGTCGGCGAGATAGATCGCTTCATCCACGTCATGGGTGATCATAAAGGCAGTCTGCCCGGTTTCGAGGCAAATGCGACGCACCTCGTCCTGCAGCGTGCCGCGCGTGAGCGCATCCAGCGCCGAGAACGGCTCGTCCATCAGCATGATCTTTGGCGTGATCGAAAGCGCACGCGCGATGCCGACGCGCTGCTTCATGCCGCCGGACAATTCCGACGGGCGCTTGTGCTCGGACCCGGTCAGCCCGACCAGATCGATAAAGGTCTGCGCATGCGCCTTCACCCTGGCGCGGTCCCAGTCGCGCCATTTCGAGGTCACGGCATAGGCGACGTTGCCGAGCACCGTGCGCCACGGCAGCAGCGCATGGCTCTGGAAGATCACGGCGCGGTCGAGGCTCGTGCCTTCGATCGCCTGCCCGTCGACGATGACCGCACCTTCGCTCGGCTGGTCGAGGCCGGCCAGGATGTTGAGCACCGTGGTCTTGCCGCAGCCGGAATGGCCGATCACGCAGCCGAACTCGCCGCGCGACATCGAGAGCCACAGGTTTTCGAACACCGTGGTCGTCCCGGCATCCGCGCCGGGATAGCGCCGCGCGATGCCTTCGATGGAAATGAATTTGTCGGTCATATCACGCTCATTCCGGAAACGTAACCATGCGCGTGAAGCGGGCCAGGACCTGGTCGAGCAGCATGCCGACGAGCCCGATCAGGAGAATGGCGATGATGACGTTGGTGATCGAGAGGTTGTTCCACTCGTTCCAGACGAAGTAGCCGATCCCGGTGCCGCCGACCAGCATCTCGGCCGCGACGATCACGAGCCAGGCGATGCCGATCGAAATCCGCATGCCCGTCAAAATTGTCGGCGCTGCCGCCGGCAAAATCACGGTAAAGGCGCGCCTGACGGTGCCGACTTCCAGCGTCCGCGCGACATTGATCCATTCCTTGCGCACGGCCGCAACGCCAAAGGCGGTATTGAGCAGCATCGGCCACACCGAGCAGATGAAGATCACGAAGATCGCGGAGATGCTCGAATCCTTGATGGTGTAGAGCGCGAGCGGCATCCAGGCCAGCGGCGAGATCGGCTTCAGCACCTGGATGAAGGGATCCAGCGCCTTGTTGATCAGCGGCGACATCCCAATCAGGAAACCGAGCGGAATGGCGACGATCACCGCGAGGAAATAGCCCAGACCGACACGGGCGATGGAATATCCGAGCTGGATACCGAGCCCCTTGTCGTTCGGCCCGTTGTCGTAGAACGGCCGTTTCAGGTGTTCCCACAATTTGGCGCCGACATCCAGCGGGCCCGGCATCGCCGATTTACCCTGGGTTGCCGTCAGTCCCATCAGCTTGGCGTATTCCGGTGACATGTTGGCAGCCGTGCCCGTGCCGCGCGTCGCGATATGCCAGATGCCGAGAAAGGCCGCGAGCAGCGCGATCGATACGATCGCCGCGCGGAAGCGAAGCGAGAAGGTCATAGTGCAAAATCTCTCAGAACAACGTCTCTCAGAGAGTCGTCCCGGCGAACGCCGGAAGCCATGCTCCGCGGCCGTGCCAATGAAAGCAGTGCCAATGAAAGATGGCCGCTGACATCGTGCCCGTCAGACGCGATGCGGCGTATGGGTCCCGGCGTTCGCCGGGACGACAACGGCCAATGGTGTTGGGCCCTCACGTCACCTTCCTGATCTTGAAGCCGGCGAGATAATCCTCCGGCTTGGCCGGATCGAACGTCTTGCCCATCACGGAAAACGATTTGTACGACGTCGATGGCGGCGTCAGGCCCATCTCGACCATCACCTTGTGGGTGTCGGTCGCAAGATAGACCTGCTCGGCGACCGCCTTGTAATCGACGTCGCCCTTGATCTGGCCCCAGCGTTTCATCTGGGTCAGCATCCAGACCGCAAAGGATTGCCAGGGGAACGGATCGAAGTCGACGCGCTTGGCGTCGGTCTTTACACCGCCAAGACCATCGGCATAGGTGCCCGTGAGCACCTGCTCCAGCACCGTCACGGGCGCGTTGATATAATTGGCCGGCGCGATCGCCTCCGCGATCTGCTTGCGGTTTTCGGCCTTTGACGCATACGCGGTCGCATCCACGATCGCCCGTGTCAGCGCCGCAAAGCTGTTCGGCGAATTCGTGATGAATTCCTTGCTGGCGGCAAAGCTGCAGCAGGGATGGCCGTCCCAGATTTCCTTGGACAGGATGTGCATGAAGCCGACGCCGTCATAGATCGCGCGCTGGCAGATATTATCCGGCGCGAGAAAGCCGTCGATATTGTCGGCGCGGAGGTTGGCGACCATTTCCGGCGGCGGGATCGAGCGCAGCTGCACGTCGGTGTCGGGATCTATGCCGTGTTCGGCGAGATAATAGCGCAACAGATAATTGTGCATGGAATAGTCGAACGGAATGGCGAACTTCATGCCCTTCCAGTCCTTGGGATCGCGCTTGTCCTTGTGCTTCATGGCGAGCGTGATGCCCTGCCCGTTGATATTCTCGATCGCCGGCACCGCAAACGGGATCGCTTGCGCTCCAAGCCCCAGCGAGATCGCGATCGGCATCGGCGCCAGCATATGCGAAGCGTCGTATTCCTTGTTGATGGTCTTGTCGCGAATGACCGCCCAGCCGGCGGTCTTCACCACTTCGACGTTGAGGCCGTATTTGGAATAGAAACCCAAGGGCGCCGCCATGATGATCGGCGTCGCGCAAGTAATCGGGATGAAGCCGACCTTGAGGTCCTTTTTCTCAGGCGTGCCGGCATCGGCAAAAGCCTCGGTCGCGGCCTTGATCGGAAAGAATTGCGAGATCGCGGCCAACGCGGTCGAAGCACCGACCGACTTCAGGAAGGCGCGGCGCGCGGCGTCCTTTGGAAACATCGCCCGCACCACCGCGGAGGCGACGACGCCCTCATAGCGTTGCTGTTCGCTTTGGACCGGATCGCAACGCAGCGCCAGCGTCGCGTGTTCATGCTCGGTCGCGGAGCGATGGCGGCCGCACACGCAGCCCGAGCGCGTGAGTTCACGGTCGGAATCAAGAGGATCATCAAATGTCGACATGCCGCGCCCTTTTGTCACACCGGCCCACAGCGGAAGTCCCGTTCCGCCGCCATCCGGCAAATTAATCGCCGCCCGGCCGCTTTTCGCGCGGCCGGACGGCGATGAACATGCACGTTTTATGCCGCTTTGCCTGTTAAGCGGGCAGAAGTCGGGAGCCCCTCATCGATCGGCAGCGAGGGATCGCGCGACCATTCGTTCCAGGAGCCGAAATACATCCGGACATCCTTCACGCCGGCGTTCTTGAGCGCCAGGAACGTGTTCGACGCCCGCGCGCCCTTGAAGCAATAGAGATAGACCGGCGTGTTCTGCGAGATGCCGACCGTGGCGCATTCCGCGAGGATTTCGTCCTTGGACTTGAAGCGCGGGCCCTCCGCCGTCGGCTTCATCATCCGGTACCATTCAAGCCAGACGGCGCCGGGGATGCGGCCCTTGCGCGGGCAAAAATCCTTGCCGTAAGGCGATGAGCTTTCGCCGATCCATTCATCGACGTCGCGCACGTCGAGCAGCGCGATACCCGGCTTGCTGAGAGCGGCCAGCATCGTCTTGGCGTCGATCAGGATGTCGCCGGCCTCGGGCACGATGGAGAACGACGCTTTCACCGGCGAAGGCACGTCGGTCGTGGTCGGCAGGCCAGCTGCGACCCAGGCATCGTATCCGCCATGGAGCACCTTGATCTTGGGATAGCCGAGCATGGTGAGCAGGTAATAGCCGCGGCAGGATTGGCCGAAGCCGGAATTCATCGACTGTTCGTAGATGACGGCGGTTTCCTTGCCGGAAAGTCCGGCGCCGCCAAAGGCGTCGGCGAATTTCGTCTTCAGTTCCTGCATGCCTTCCGGCGTCGAGGTCGCAAGATAGGTGAAGATTTCGTGGACGTTGACGGCATTGGGGAGATGTCCCGCGCTATAGGCATCGGGATTACGGGTGTCGATGACGACACACGGCTCTTTGTTGAAGAAATCGGCGAGTTCGCCGGCAGAAATCAGAACGTCTGTCATGGCAGGCCTCTCCTGTTGGTAGTTGAAGTCCAGGTCGTGCGAAATCCTTCCGAACTCACGCGTCCGCCAGCATCTTGCGTAGCTGCTTGGTGGCGGGCGTGACGATGGCGACGAAATAGGCTTCGCGAAGCCGGCGCTGAGCGCGATGGCTCCTGAGGTAACCGCGCGCCCCGCAATGAAGCATCGCCGCATGCGCGGCCGCGACGCTGGCGTCGCCGAGGCGCAGGCGAAGCGCAACGACACGGCGCCAATAGCTGTCATCGGCATTGAAGGGATCGCGCGCCAGCGCCATCGTCTCCTTCTCGAATTCCGAATGCAGTTCGCGGAACTGCAGCGGTTGCTGCGGCAGATATCGATTGACGTGGCCGAGCGGCGCACCGACCTCGTCCATGATCTGGATGCAATCCTTGATCAGTCCGAGCCCCATGCCGGCCTGCAGCAGGATAAAGCCCGCCCGGATCTTCTTGACGAACGGCCCCGCCGGTTCGGCCAGGACAAGATCGTCCGGCACGAAGACGTCGCGGAACTGCACGCTGTAGGTGCCGGTGCCGTCCATCGCGAGGAACGGCTTGCACGGCGTCAGCGTGATCGCGGGATCGGAGCAATCGGCGAGGAACATCACGATGCCGGGCTCGTCCTCACGTTCGAAAATGGTGCCGAAGAAATGGTCGGGACCGAGGTTCGACACCCAGGGCAGCGCGCCCTTGACGATGTAGCCGCCCTCGACCTTGCGGCCTTTCAGTTTCAGCTTCTCGATGCCGAAAAAGCTCTTCATCGGGTTGGACAGACCGGTACCGCCGAGAATTTTCCCGGTCGCGAATTTAGTCGGCGAATTTTGCCGTCAGCTTCGGATTGCTCGAATTCGACGCGTACCAGACCAGCGTATTCTGGCACCACGCCATGAAGGCGGTGGCGCCGCAAACTTCGCCAAGTGCTGCGATCGATTGAATGGCACAGCGCAAATCCGCCGTGCCATTCGCTGGTTGATGGCTGCCCCATGCGCCGACATCGCCGAGCCGGCGGAGCAGTTCGTCCGGATAGACCGTGCCTTCGTCGATGGCCGCCGCCTGCGGTGCGAGGTTTTTGCGCGCGATGGTCGCAACCTGATCGGCGATCGACGCCGACGGCAGATCGTTTTCAACCGCGAGCCGGGATACCGCCAATGAACCCATAAAACCCTCCGCACCCAGGGATCGTCGTGAGCTTGCTGCAAGAGCTTGCTGCAAGAGCTTGCTGCAAGTCGTGGCAGCTAGGCACTGACCTCGAGATTGACCGGGCGCGTAAAGGTGTTGGCGACCGGCGACCACTTCTTGACGTGGGTGACCAGCGCATCGATCTCGCTCTTCGGAATGCCCTCGCATTCCATGTCGACCTTGACCCGCACATCGGTGAAGCCGACCGGCTTTTCGCTGACGTCGCCGGTGCCCCAGACGGCCGTGATGTTCAGGTCCCCCTCGAGTTCGAGCTCGAGCTTGTTGACGGTCCAGCCGCGGTGAACGGCGTTGGCGTGAAGACCTACCGCGAGGCATGAGCCCAGCGCGGCAAGCGAAGCTTCTGACGGGTTCGGCGCGGTGTCGTCGCCCAGCAGGCCCGGCGGCTCGTCGACGATGTAGGGCGCGAGGTTGCGAATATAATTGGCGTGGCGGAACTTGCCCTCAGCCACCGTCTTGCACTTCAAGGTCTTGATGACCTTCGGATTGGCCTTGCCGTTGGCAATCAGCTGATCGAGCCCGTTTTTGTCGATCGGGGCCAGGCAGCCTGTAAGTACTGTTTTTTGGGCGACCGCGGTCATTATTTCTCTCCCTTGGGTAGGATACCGAACGGTCTGTTTCCTGCACGAAGCGTGCCAGACGCCGCCAAAATCAAAAGGCGAAATTCTCTAGCCGCTTAGCCATGCCTGCCCGCGAATTGACCAGCGATGCCTTGCCCAAAGCCGGTGCAATTGCCGCCTCGCCGCGATTATTTTGAGCGCATAAAGATGCGACTTGATGATTTCGCCGCGGTTCGATTAACTGAAGCGCATGGGCAAATCAGTTTCGAAGAAGAAAGTGGTCGCGGCGCCCGCTACCGGCGACGAGGAATCCGCGCGCGGTCGCCTGCTCAGCGCGGCGACGCGATTGTTCTGCCGATATGGAATCAACGCCACCGGCATCGACGCCATCATCCATGAAGCCGGAACCGCCAAGACCACGCTCTATAAATTGTTCGGATCGAAGACCAACCTCGTGCATGCCGTGCTGGAAAACGAAGGCAGGCAGTGGCGCGAATGGTTCATCGGCGCGATCGAGTCGGGCGGCGGCAACGCGCAGATAAAACTGACGCGAATTTTTCCGGCGCTAAAAAGCTGGTTTAGCGAAGAACGTTTCTACGGCTGCCCGTTCATCAACGCGGTCGGCGAACACGACAAGGACGCCAAACAGTTCCGCGCCATCGCGCTGCGGCACAAGAAGGTAGTGCTGGCCCACATCGAGAAGCTTGCCGGTGAAATGGGCGCGGCCGAACCGGAAGTGCTCGCCCATCAATTGGCGCTGTTGATCGACGGCGCCATCGTTGCCGCCATGGTTTCGCGCGACCCCGGCGTCGCCGACACCGCGGGGCTTGCGGCGGGCAATCTTTTCGGACCTTCGAAGGTGAAGAGGCCGAAGCGAGCGGGCAGCGCCGCGCAGCTTGTCGCGGTGTGAGCAAACCACGCCGTTCCGAAAACAGGTCGTCCTCAAAACACGTCGTCCCGGCCCTGAGCCGGGACGACGCGGATAGTGCTTGGCGGATAGTGCCTGGTCCTATTTCGCGAGATGCTTGTCGAAGAAGCCGGCGATTTCCTCAAAGGCTTCCTTGCTTTCCGGCGCGGTGTCGTCGCGAACGTAATGCGCGTGTGACATGCCTTCGTATACCTGCAGGACGGCTTCCACGCCCGCCTGCCGCAGCTTGCGGTGAACGCGAACGGTATTGCTCAGGAGCAGGTCACGCGTGCCGCTGGTCAGGATGGTCGGCGGAAAGTTCTTCATGTCGCCGTAAACCGGCGAGAGCAGCGGGTCCTTCATGTCGTGCCCGTTGGCATAGACCTTTGCGCCGGCATCGCAGAACCCGTCCGGCGACACCAGGACATTGTCGACCATCGCGTTGGTGTGGAAGGTGTCGCCCACTTTCGTGACGTCGGACATCGGCGTGCCCGGCGCGATCGCAGCCGGTAGCGGCAGGCCGAGTTCCTTGGCCTTCAGCACCATCTCCAGCGTCAGCGCGCCGCCGGCCGAGGTGCCGAAGATCGCCATGTTTTTGGCGGGCGTCGTCTTGAGCGCGGCTTTCCAGACCGTGATGCCGTCGTCGAGCGCTGCGGGGAAGACGGCTTCCGGCGGCATGCGATAGTCGACCGAGATCACCTTGATGTGCCCGAAGCCCGCCATGAAGATCGCCTCGGGCAATCCCGCCTCGCGCGGATTGAGCACATAGCAGCCGCCATGCATGTGAATGAGCTGCCGGTTGCGATTTTCCGGCGCGATGGTTTCAGGCGTGACGATGTAGGCCCGCACGCCGTCGATCACGGTCGGCTCGATCTTCACCTTCAGCCGTTCGAGCATGCCCGGCACGTTCTTGATGGTCGGCAGCGCGCCGGCCTCCGCGACCGGCTTCCATTCCTCGCCGGTCTTGGGCTGGATGTCCCAGTTGGTCCGCAGCGGTGCGCCGATGATCTTTTCCAGCTGCGGGCTGACGGTCGAAGGCACCGGAATGGATTTGGCCGGTACCGCCAGCCCGGACGGAGCGGCGGTCTGGGCGATGGCGCCCGTGGAGCCAGGAAAAGTGGCAGCAAGATATGTGAGGCAGGTAGCGGCTAGGGCATGGTTGAAAAAATGCGGCGACTTCTTCATCGGTCGTCTCTCCCGGTTTTGACGTTTCTTGGTATTTAGCGTCTTGGTCTTTAGCGTGTTGTGGAACCCTCGCTTGTACGAATTAATCCCGCACGCGTGCGGAAATTCGTCCGCGCAGATTTATTGCAACGGCGAATGTCTCGCGGTGAGTGATTTTCAGCGCCGTTCAAGCAGGCTCGCTTCCAGCCGTTCCAGCTCCGCCGCCAGATCGCGCTCGACGTCCGCAACCCGCATCGCGATCACGCGATAGTCGCGCGCTTCCAGCCAGGTCTTCCGCGCCGCGCGGTCGGCGACGATGGTCTCGGTCTCGCCGGGGTTTTCCAGCTCGATCGCGATCCGGTGCACGAAGGAAACGAAGTCGGGAATGTGGCGGCCGACGGGGGTCTGGCGCTTGAACAGCCCGGCAAAGCGGCGGTCTCGGGTCAGCGCCTGCCACAGGATCCGCTCGGCGTCGGTCGGATTGCGCCGCAACAGCCGGGCCAGCCCGCGAACGGTGCTGCTGCTGTCGCCGGGCGCCGCCGGGCCCTGCCCGTGTTCGGCGAGCAGCGCCCGCAGCCTGGTCGCCTGTTCGCCGTCCAGCACGCCGCCTTTGGCCGGACCCTTGCGGCCCTCGGCAATCGCCATCACCACCCCGTGCAGCGTGTGCATGTCCTGCTTGGTCGGATCCATCCGGGTAAAGATGTTGCGCAGATTGACCAGCATGGTCTCGCGCTTCTCGACCGGACGCAGGAATTCGACCCGGTCGAGTTCGCGCACCAGATTGTCGAAGAACGCCTGCATCTGGTGCTGCGAGGCCCGCTCGGAGCGTTCGGGCATCGCGAACGGCAACGCGCCGCCGGTCGACAGCTTGAACCATTCATAGCCGGTCAGGAGCACCGCCTGCGCCAGATTGAGCGAGGCAAAGCCCGGATTGACCGGAAAAGTGATGATGCGGTTGGCGAGCGCGACCTCCTCGTTCTGCAAGCCGTAACGCTCGCGGCCGAACATGATGCCGGCGCCGCCTCCGCCTGCGACATGGTCGACGATTTCCCGCGCCGCTTGCGCCGGCGCCACCACCGGCTTGGCCTGATCGTGGGCGCGGGCGGTGGTCGCGAACAGCAGCGTCAGGTCCGCGACCGCCTGCTCGACGGTGTCGAACAATTCGGCGCGGTCGAGAATGTGATCGGCGCCGGCCGCCGCCCGTTGCGCCGCGATGTTCGGCCAGCCGTCGCGGGGATTGACGATCCTCAAGCGGGTCAGCGCGAAATTGCCCATCGCGCGCGCGGCCATGCCGATGTTCTCGCCGAGCTGCGGCTCGACCAGAATGACAACGGGACCGGTCAGTTCGTGGCCTGTTTTCGTCTTGTCGGTGCCCGAACCGGACATCTCACTTCACTTTCTGATTTAACATCTCAAGATTTTGAATCAAGCCCTGAAGGGGTTGATTTAAAATCTCGACCGCAGGCCTATTCGATTGCCTGTTTGAGAGAATTTCTCAAGCAAAATAATTGGGTTAGTCGCATTTCTTGACGCTCGACCAAAACGTCATTTTCGCCCTTCGGAGCGCGCGATGCCGGTGGCGTGACGACCCTGATGCCTTGGCCGCGACGCGACAGCGCTCAAGCGCGGGCACGATTCGTTTGACGGCGCGAGCTGGAAAAAAGTGCTCAGCCTTGCCCCGAGGTCGAGCCGCGCGGGCGGCGTCCAGTGATCTCGGTCATTCCGGCGAGCAGAGCGAAAAACGGCGCTGGCGCCGTTTCAAACGGGCCTCAAAATCGCACCGGTACTGCGCGCCCTATCGCCTTCCAGCCCGCGTTTTCGGGTGCTATAGCGGGCGCAGTTACCCACCCCGCCTCAAAGCGCTATTTCCGAAAAGGCCCCCTCCGTCATGGCAAAAATCAAGGTGACCAACCCCGTCGTCGAACTCGATGGCGACGAGATGACCCGGATCATCTGGCAATACATCAAGGACAAGCTGATCAACCCCTTCCTCGATGTCGAACTGCTGTATTTTGACCTCGGAATGGAATACCGCGACGAGACCAACGACCAGGTCACGGTCGACGCCGCCCATGCCATCAAGAAGGTCGGCGTCGGCGTCAAATGCGCCACCATCACCCCGGATGAAGCCCGGGTGAAGGAATTCGGCCTCAAGGAAATGTGGAAGTCGCCGAACGGCACCATCCGCAACATTCTGGGCGGCGTGATCTTCCGCGAACCGATCATCTGCAAGAACGTGCCGCGTCTGGTCCCCGGCTGGACCAAGCCGATCATCATCGGCCGCCACGCCTATGGCGACCAGTACCGCGCCACCGACTTCAAGTTCCCCGGCAAGGGCACGCTGTCGATGAAATTCGTCGGCGAAGACGGCACCGTGATCGAGCGGGAAGTGTTCAAGGCGCCCGGCGCCGGCGTCGCGATGGGAATGTACAATCTCGACGATTCCATCATCGATTTCGCCCGCGCTTCGCTGAACTACGGCCTGCTCCGCGGCTACCCGGTCTATCTCTCGACCAAGAACACCATCCTCAAAGTCTATGACGGCCGCTTCAAGGACATCTTCGAGGATATCTACGAGCGCGAGTTCAAGAAGGAATTCGAAGCCAAGCGGCTGACCTATGAACACCGCCTGATCGACGACATGGTGGCCTCGGCGCTGAAATGGTCCGGCGGCTACGTCTGGGCCTGCAAAAACTACGACGGCGACGTGCAGTCCGACACGGTGGCGCAGGGCTATGGCTCGCTCGGCCTGATGACCTCGGTGCTGCTGACGCCGGACGGCAAGACGGTGGAAGCGGAAGCCGCTCACGGCACCGTGACCCGGCACTACCGCGAGCATCAGAAGGGCAAGGAAACCTCGACCAACTCGATTGCCTCGATCTTCGCCTGGACCCGCGGGCTGTCGCACCGCGCCAAGCTCGACAATAACGAGGCGCTGGCGAAGTTCGCCACCACGCTGGAAAAGGTCTGCGTCGCCACCGTCGAGGACGGCTACATGACCAAGGACCTCGCGCTGCTGGTCGGCGCCGACCAGCGCTGGCTCTCCACCACGGGCTTCCTCGACAAGGTCGCGGAAAACCTGGAAAAGGCCATGGTTGCAGCGTAAGCAAATGGCTGCGGCATAAGCAAATCACGGCAACGTAAGCAACCGGCTGCGGCATAGACGGGGGTCGATGGTGTTGGTCCTAAGGGGCCAACACAAGGAAACCATAATGTCGTTTGTTCGGAATACTGCGTTCACTTTGCTTCTGCTGTCGGGATCGGCAATGAACGCGCGTGCCGCCGAGACCCCACTTCCAGCCGCCATCGCGGCGCCGGGAGAAACCGTCGTGCTCACCGCACATGCCGAAGGTGCGCAGGTCTACGATTGCAAGGCAGGCAGCGACGGCAAATCCGCCTGGGCCTTCCGCGAGCCGATCGCGACCCTGCTGGTCGACGGCAAGACCATCGGCCGGCACTATGCCGGGCCGAGCTGGGAGCACGGCGACGGCAGCGCCGTGGTCGGCAAGGCCGCCGGCAACGCCCCCGGCGCGACGCCGAACGATATCGCCTGGCTGAAGCTCGAGGTGACCTCCCGGCGCGGCAACGGAACCCTCTCCGGCGTCACCACGGTGCAGCGGATCAATACATCAGGCGGCAAGCTCGATGGTGCCTGCGACAAGCCAGGCAGCACCCGCAGCGCGCCCTACTCCGCGGACTATGTGTTCCTGCGCAAGGGCTGACCGCGGCGCGATACGGTTCGCGTGAAGAAAAACGCATCAAGAGTTTCGGTTCTGATTAGATCAGAACCGATCATGGGCGCTAATCCCGCTCGGCCTGAGCAATCTCGCCAGCCGCGATATCGCCCTTCGGCGCATCGGCCGTGTCGGCCAGTCGTGCCTCAGCGGTTTGCTTCACATGCATGGCGAGATCGGGTACGCGCTCGATCAGCGCATGGAAATCCTGCGCATCGAGCGCCAGCAATCTGGTCTTGCGCGTCGCCGTTACCGTGCCGCTGCGCTTGGTCCGGTGCAACAGCGCGATCTCGCCGAAGAACGTTCCGTCCGAAAGCCGGACGCGCTGGCTCGGCAGTTCGATCTCTACTTCGCCCGCGGTGATGAAATACATCGACGAGGCGGCATCGCCGCGCCGCACCAGCACTTCGCCGGATTCGATGGTCTGCGCCCGCAACAGCCGCATGATGTCCGATATCTCGGCGGCGCCGAGATGCGAGAACAGCGGTACCCGCGCCAGCATGCCCCAAGTGACGACGAAATCGCGGCGGCGCACTTCATCGGCAAAGGCGGTGGAGATGATCGCGACCGGCAGCGCAATCATGGCAAAGCCGACGACGATCGCGAATACCGACACGATCTTGCCGAGCGGTGTCACCGGCACCACGTCGCCATAGCCGACGGTACCCAGCGTGACGATCGCCCACCACATCGCCTGCGGAATAGTGCCGAATTTGTCGGGCTGGATCTTGTGCTCGATCGCATAGAGCAGCGAGGCGAACAGCAGCACCGCGCCGGTCAGGATCACGACGCAGCCAAACAGCGTGCGCCGCTCGGCATAAAGGGCCGCCAGCAGCGAACGCAGCGCCGGCGAATAGCGCACCAGTTTGAGGAACGGCAGCATGCCGAACAGCACCAGCGCGTGGCGCTCGCCCATGACCAGCGCGATCGCCGATGGCAGGAACGCCAGCAGGTCGATGATGCCGAGGCTGGAAAACGCATATTCCAGCCGCGCCCGCGCCGGCGTCATGTCGCGCAGGGAATGACCGACTACGCTCCATATCCGCGCCGCATATTCCAGCGCAAACGCCACCACCGCGGCGGCTTCGATCACCGTAAAGAGGCGATGAAGCTTGGCGTCGAATTCCGGCACCGACGCCAGGATAGCCGCCAGCACGTCGATGACGATGATGGCGATGATCAGCCGGACAAAGCGCGAGCCGACCGAATGCGGCAGATGATCGTGTTCGAGCAGCTCGTAAAGCCGGTCCCGCAAATCCGGGTCGCCGATCGCGCGCTTACCCGGAATGGTCGCCACGATCGGTGTCCCCGCTTAGGCGTCAGCCATCGCTTTTTCGATGGCCGACAGCGCCGCGTCGGCCTTGGCGCCATCGGGCCCGCCGGCCTGCGCCATGTCAGGCCGTCCGCCGCCGCCTTTGCCGCCGAGTGTCGCAGACGCAATCTTGACGAGATCGACCGCGCTGAAGCGCGAGGTCAGATCGCTGGTGACGCCAACCACAACACCGGCCTTGCCGTCCTCGGTAACACCGACGATCGCAACCACGCCGGAGCCGATCTGCTTCTTGCCGTCATCTACCAGACTCTTGAGATCCTTGGTCTCGACGCCTTCGACTGCACGCGCCAGCAGCTTGACATTGCCGACTTCGCGCACGCCGCTTGCCGCCGCTCCATTGGACGGCGAGGCGCCGCCGCCCATCGCCAGCTTCTTGCGCGCATCCGACAGGTCGCGATCGAGCTTCTTGCGCTCCTCCATCAGCGTGGCGATGCGCGCCGGCACGTCCTCGACCGTGGTGCGCAGCTCCAATGCCGCCGTCTTCGCCAGCGCCATGGTATCGTTGGCATGCTTGCGCGCATGACGCCCG
>CAWJYI010000016.1:0-196501 GCA_963847015.1 uncultured Alphaproteobacteria bacterium
CACGTCGCGAAAAAGGTATTCCCCGTTCGATGGTCCAGCTGAAATGGGAGCCTGATCATTAAAGCGGTACCAAGGATCCTGAGGCGCGCTCAGCGCGCCTGGCAGAAGTCTGCTAAACATCGCAAACCGAGACTGCCCGATGGAATTTGCATCTATGCCGTCAGCGATATCCATGGATGCGCCGAGCAGCTTGCAAAGGTCTTCGCGACAATCGACCATCACCTCTCCCGTGTTCGGCCGAAGCGGCCCATACAGGTATTTTTGGGGGACTATATCGACCGCGGGCCAGCATCGAGCCAGGTGATCGATATGCTGATCGACCGAGGTCAGCGTCACGAAACAATTTTCTTGAAGGGTAACCATGAGGCGATGTTGCTTGATCTTCTTCGTGACCCTGAGATTTTTCCAACGTTCAAGCAATATGGCGGGTTACAAACTCTGCTGTCTTACGGACTGACCCCCTCCGTCAACCCTGGCCACGACGAGCAACAGGCGCTGATTGGAGAATTGGCGCAAAAGATTCCACATCCTCATCGCCGTTTTTTCGACGACCTACGACCAAAATTCTTTTGCGGCGATTTCTTGTTTGTACATGCCGGCGTGAAACCGGGCACACCCTTACTGAAGCAAAAAGAAGAAGACCTGCTCTGGATTCGCGATGAATTTCTTTCCAGCAACAAAAACTTCGGCAAATTCATCGTGCACGGTCATACACCGGTCTCCAAACCCGACATTCGACCTAACAGAATCAACATAGACACTGGAGCCTACGCCACCGGCATCCTCACCCTCTTGACGATTCACGGAGACCATATGCTTACAACTTAAAGTCGTGATTTTCAGCTCTCAACGTCTTTTGGACAAGAGGTCGCAAACCCTGGCCTTTCCGCGCGATTCCGTCCCTCTTAAAATCCGGTTGGTGGCTGAGCAATTCTCGCCGCAGACGGATCTCACGTAGAAGCGCAATCCGGCGGCTTTGGGCCGAGTGCATAAGTTGGTCGAGGGTTAGAAATCGCCGGCGCGGCCTGTAGGGCCGCCGGACAGAGTGAATTTCGGCACGAAAGTTTTTCAGAAGGCCCGGTATTTCTGGCCCTATTTGCGAGTAACCACTGGCGTGCACCATAAGCGCTCAATGCCCTGAATGATCAAATGTGCTGTGCAAAAGGTAACAGCGCCCGATTGCTGATCGACGGCCCACAGCGGTATCCAACCAAATGTTTGCGGACCGGTCGTCAACGCGAGATTCCCTGACGGAAGTTTTCCTTCTACGGACACGACGAGGCATGCGCTCTCGCCAATAAATTTTGAAAGCTTAGCGTCGAACTGGGCCGAACAGTTGAAAGCGATACCGGCTCCTGTATCCAATAACAATGCGGTGTAGTCGAGCTTTGCTGCACCCATGTGGGTAATCACAGGTAGAACCTGATATCTCTCTGCCATTGCCGTCGATGACCACGCGACAAAACCTGCTATCGCTGCAAGAAATAGGGTTCTCATCAATGGTCTCCCAATGGTTCTAAGCAGTAGCGGGTCAGCCTGGGTATTGGTCCTGCGATGGTTTCGCCGCGGATCAAACTCGCGCGCGTTCGTAGGCTAGTCTTTCGCCTTCTACACAATTCTCTTGAACAACGCTATTATCTGCCAGGAAACGGGCCGAAGAGGCCGCATGATCATCCTGCCGTTCATGGCGGTGGCAGGACGAGCCTTTGGCCAAGAGCAGACCGGTCGACCCGTACCGACGCAACCGTTTCCGCTGTTCCACAACCCCACCGACCAGTTCGTGCCAACGGCACCAGGCACGACGCGGTACTACTATTTTCGCGGGCAGCAAAACCAGCCTCCGCAGCCCCCAAGTACTCGTCCATCGCCCGGACAAAAGTCCCGGTAACTGGTATTAAGGGTTATCGGCCATCGGGTCAGGTTCTGTGGCAACGCTTTTCGGTTAGTTTGACCATCCTCACCGGTGGCGCATGGCGACCCTGCAGGTGCCGGACGCGAATTGACGATGATGCGTTGGGGAATGCGCCACCGCCGAGGACAGGTGGGCCACCGGTCACAAATATTCGGAATACGGCATCACCTCACTGGCGTGGTTGGTTGAAGCCGGAAACTCGTTGCTTGGTGCCGCTGAACAGTTTCGCGGAATGTGAATCTGAGCCGAATCCTGAGACAAAAAAGAAAGATGTAGTTTGGTTTGCCCGAACCAAGACCGGCCGCTATGCGCATTTGCGGGTATCTGGACCGAGTTCAAAGGTAACAGAGGCACAAAGTCAAAACCGATCCCCGGACCTCATTTGGTCTATGGTTTTCTCACGACATCGCCGAACGCGGTGGTCGAGCCGATCCATCCCAAGGCGATGCCGGTGATCCTGACGACCGATGAAGAACGCGATGTTTGGTTGCGCGCACCGTGGGATGAGGCCAAGGCGTTGCAGCGGCCATTGCCGGACGATGCGCTCAGGATCGTCATGCGCGGCGCGGATAAGGGGGACAACGCGGCAGCATGAAGTTCGCCAACGACCACTTTTCGCTACGGTGTGGGACAGTCGTCGCGCCTGACACCACTGTAACGAATGTCTCGCTTCGCTCGCAACCCAAGGAATATAGCCTCGAGCACACAACTATAGTACTCATAACCAATGCCATTTGTGGTGAATGCCCATATTGACGACGTAGTGCTTGAGTGTTGCCGTTGCCAGATAATCGTTGAGTTGGAGTATTGCCATGTCCACAACGGGGTGGTCGCCAGACACCGTGCCTTATGGTGCGGATCAAACGGTCTATCTGGTCGTTGATCGCTTCAAGAGCGGCAGCGTTTATCGCGAGACCGAGGTCGAACGGACCGATCTTGAAACTGTCATCAATGATTTTCTGACAGGCCAGTTTAGCGACCCAGTTCGCGTCGTGGCCTTCAACACTCTGGAGCATTGGGCCAATGACGTTTCCAAGGATATCGCACAGATGGTCCAAGCTCGCTGCGATATCGCAGGCGACCCGGTGCCTGAGCATATCCGAGACTTTGTCGAGAGCCACGCTCCGACGACGCGACACCGACTGGGTTGAGCGTGTACGCCGGGATGGCGCCCCCGTCCACTAGGATAGGAATGTCATGACCGCCCCAGATGAAAGTCCGCTTTACCGACGCCCTGCACCAAGATAAGCCGACACTTTTTTCCGTCTAGCGGTGTGACACGATGTGGGACACCCGGCAGAACGTCATATCTCTCACCGACATTCACGTGCACGGCGTTACCCGGATTGTGAGTTTCGATGACGGCCGTGCCTTCAAGGATAAAGAAAATATCGCTTATTTGAGTATGCCAGTGCCACGCGACGCATTCGTCACCGACGAGGCTCATGGCCGACACCCGCACGTCCGAACCAACTGCTACGTGCTCCAAGCCATAAGTGCGCTCACTAGGCGGCCGAAGATTATTCACGGGGTCCATTGTCGTTCTCCCTGTTGCTGCGGTTTAGCTCATTTCCCTTCACCTTCGGCTCGGCTCGCCAAGCCAAGCGTTGTCGCAGGTGCGCAGGGATCGCGAGGAGCGGTGGCGCTATATGATCCGAGGCCCCTCACGCCCCTAAAATGCGACTTCCGCACTTCCCCCAACACCGGACATCACGCATCAGGGCTAGGACTTCCGAAAAGTGCCATGTGTGGACGGCTCCGAATTGGCAAGGACTTTCTTCACGTAGCGTCTTGGTCGGTGCAGCCATGTGTTCGGCCTGTTAAGTGCGGTTCACATGACCGCTGGCCATAATGCCCTCCGCGGATCAGGTCCCGGTCAAAAGCCCGCATTCGACGATGCACTGGCACTAATGGGTTGTCCCGATCACCGGATCGACCGGCTCTGCATTACGTGCTGTTCGTCCTCCCAACCTTCACATCACGCCGGGCATCCGGCGCGATCTCGTCATCGCGCGAGTGCGATGGGTTCCTTATAGTGCTCGTCCCTAGCCATCATGGCCCAGGCCATTCTGGCAATCTTGTTGGCGAGCGCGATAGCGGCAACCTTGGTCGGTCGCCGCGCCAATAATGCCGTAAGCCACGGCCGGTGGTTTGTGCCATGGATCTTGGCGTATCGAACCCCCACAGTTATCCCACAGAAACCCCGTGAACAAACCGGTACAAACGTCGCTACTTATCAGCAGAAATGACTGATTTTGTTGGATTTCTCTGTCCGGTCACTACGCTCATAACGGTCTGGTTGCAGGTTCGAGTCCTGCCGGGCCCACCACGCTTCGCCCTGTCGGGCTACGCGTGGCGCGGCCACGCCAGAGGCGCGTGTCCCGCGTGGCTTGAGCGAAGCGAAGGCGGCCTCCCGCAACCGAACAGACTGGCGTGACGCGAAGACGGAGCTGCGCTACCTTTCTGGGATAAAAACAAGGGGAAGCGCCAAACGTGTTTGACTTCATCATTGTCGGCGGCGGCTCGGCGGGATCGGTGCTGGCCCACAGGCTCTCGTCCAAGAGCGCCAGCAAAATCCTGCTCTGCGAGGCCGGACAAGACACACCGCCCGGCGACGAGCCGTCCGAAATTCTGGATAGCTATTCGGGCACGGCCTATTTCGATCCGCGTTTCCACTGGACCGAACTCAAGGTCACGACCCAAAATGTCAGCCACAACAACCCCGAGGAACGCCCGCCACTGCGCAAATACGAACAAGCGCGCGTCCTGGGCGGCGGGTCCTCGATCAACGGTCAGTTAGCCAACCGCGGCGCGCCGACCGATTACGACGAATGGGAAGCGCGCGGCGCCGCGGGCTGGGGTTGGAAGGACGTGCTGCCCTATTTCAGGAAGGTCGAGCGCGATCTCGATTTCGACGGGCCATTCCACGGCAAGGACGGCCGTATCCCTGTCCGCCGCATCCCGCGGGAGCACTGGACCGGGCATTCGCAAGCCGTGGCCGAGGCCTGCAAGCTTGCCGGCTATGCGTTACCTGCCCGACCAGAACGGCGAATTCGCCGATGGTTACTTCCCGGTGACGCATTCCAATCAGGCCGAGCAACGCGTCTCGGCCGCGATGGGATATCTCGATCGCGAAACGCGCAAGCGAGCCAACCTGACGATCTCCACGAACACGCAAGTCAGCGAGCTCCTGTTCGAGGGGACGCGCTGCGTCGGCGTGAAGGCACGGGTCAACGGCGAGGTGCAGGAGTTCCGCGGACGCGAAATCATCCTCTCCTGCGGCGCCATTCATTCACCAACGCATTTGCTGCGCGCCGGAATCGGCCCGGTCGGCCAGCTGAAGGACATGGGCATTCCCGTCCTGACGGCGCTTGAAGGCGTCGGCCAGCGCTTGATGGATCACCCCTCGATTTCCCTGTCGTCATTTGTCCGCCGCGGCGCGCGCATGAATGAGCACACCAGACGTCACATCCAGCTTGGGCTGCGTTACTCTTCCGAACTGCCCGGCACGCCAAAGGGCGACATGTTTGTCGCCGTCCTCAGTAAATCGGCCTGGCATGCGGTCGGCGCGCAGATCGCCTCGCTGCTTACTTTCGTCAACAAGACCTACTCCGAGACCGGGCAGGTGAAGCTCGCCTCGCGCGACCCGCTGATCGAGCCAATCGTCGAGTTCAACCTGTTGTCCGACCGGCGTGACCTCGACCGCTTGATGAGCGGCTTTCGCAAAATGGCGGAACTGCAGATGAGCGCGCCGGTCAGGGCGGCGACCGACAAGCCGTTTCCGGCCTCGTACACCGACCGCGTACGCAAGATCGGTGTGGTCAGCGCCAGGAACAAGATCCTCACCTCGATCGCCGCCACGCTGATGGATGGGCCGGCGGCGCTGCGCCACTATGTGATCGACAAGTTTGTCGTCGAAGGGTTCACCTATGACGACGTGATGAATGACGACGAGGCTCTGGAAGCCTTCGTGCGCAAGGCGGCAATCGGCGTCTGGCATGCCTCGTGCACATGTCGCATGGGCCGGCCCGACGATCCGATGTCGGTCGTCGACACGCAGGGGCGCGTCAAGGGGCTGCAGGGTTTGCGCGTCGTCGACGCCTCGATCTTCCCGGTGGTGCCCTGCGCCAACACCAACTTCCCGACCCTGATGGCGGCCGAGAAGATCGCCGAAGCGATGCAGTGAGATGCCGCTGCCACCGGCGCGCATTGCGCCGGCGCCGGTAGGTCACGCGTGCCCTGCCCCAGCGGGCCGCGGCAGATCAGCCTCATCCGCGCTCGCTTCCGGCAGCGGTCTTAAACGTTGTAGCCGGGAGCCAGCTTGAACGCGCCGTTCTTGAGCGAATTGGCCTCGACCATGACGATTTCCTCATCCGGGTAACCATCGTGGCGTTCGGACGTGAAGGAGATGTCGCCGTAGACGCCGGGGTAGCTCCTTGAGCTTGTTGAGATAGCCGACGACCTGTTCCGGTTCGGTGCCGACATTCTTCATCGCCTCCGCGATCAAGCGCGGTAAGTCATAGCCGACCGCCACCCACCACAGCAGCGTGTCGCTCAGCTCGATCTTGGCGTTTTCAGACGTTCAAGGAAGGCGGTGGTGCGATCGGCAAGCTTGCCGTCGGCGCCGTAGCAGACGGGGCGGAAATTATTGGGATAGACTTTGGCCCAGTATTCCGGTTTTTCCAGCAAGGCCCGGGTCTGGCCGGAGCCGAGCGTGGTCTGGCCCACGATCGGCACGTCCCATTGCATCTGCCCGCGCGTATTGATGATGCGCGACAGGAAGCCGGGATTGACGCTCCAGGGCATGATCGCCTCCGCGCCGGCGGAGCGCATGCGCAGGATTTCGGCCGTGAGATCCGGATTGGCGGCGTCGATGTTGCCCTGGTAGACGATTTCCGCGTTCTTGGCCTTGAGCATCGGCACATAGGCGTTGACCGATGCGGTGCCATAGCCGGTGGTGTCGCTGATCACAGCCACCTTCTTGCGCTTGAGCACGTCCACCACATAGCGGTTGGCGGCGGCGCCGATCTGCTGGTTGGTGGGTGCGTTGCGGAAACACATCGGATATTTCTTCGGATCGGTGAGGCTGTCGACCCAGCACGGATGGATCTGCGGTGTGTTCGCGCGCGCAAGCAGCGGCACGACCGCGAGCGACTCGCCGGAATTGACGGGGCCCAGGACGACGCTCACCTTGTGTGCGTGGATGAGCTCAGCGGCTCCGTTCACGGCCTTGGTCGGTTCGCTTTGGGTATCACGGACGATCAGCTCGATCTGCCGCCCGTCGATGCCGCCGGCCGCGTTGATCTCCTGCACGGCGAGCTGGACTCCGCGATTGATCCCGATCCCGGTGGAGGATGAGGGACCGGTGAGCGCCGGTAGATAACCGATCAGGATCGGCTCTTTTGCGGCGATGGCGGGCTTGGCGACGGTGCTTGCAATCGCGGCGGCGGCGGACGCCAGCGCTTGACGACGGGTCAGCGACATCTGATCTCCTCCTTACGCGTTTCTTGATTCACTCCCAAAGCTTGCCGGGGTTTCTAGGACCTCGGATTTTTTTGACTTCCACCGACTATAGCCTCGGCTTGATGGTCCGCATAGCGCGCTGCAAGGCGCGAGCAAGGGAAAGCGAGACGCCCCGCCACCGGTCACGATCACGTCACATCCTGCAACCGCCTGAGCAGCCGGCGGTGTTCGCCGCATCCGGCAAGGCCGGGATGGGTCAACAGCACGACGGGCGTTTGCTTCTCCTTGCCAGCCGGCCAGAACAAGGCGATCGACATGCAGACCGGGGTGGGAGCCGCCGTCCGTGCGCAGCAGCATGTCAAGCTTGCCGTTCAGCAATTCGGCCAGATCGTCGGTGAGTTTCAGCGCGACCACGTCGTTCCCGATCGCGGCCTCACGCAGCTTGTGCGCGGTCGCGGCCGCGGTTTTCATCAGTTGCGGCGCGATGCCGAGCCGCAGCTTTCGTCCACGCAACGCCGGCGCGGACAATTCCGTCGCCCTGGAAATCAGACCGAACGCGGACGTGATGGCCGGCAGATAGGCTTCGCCCTCGTCGGTCAGGATCAGGCTGCGCGGCAGCCGCCGGAACAATTTGATGCCGAGCGCACCTTCGAGCGACTTCACCTGCTGGCTGACGGCGCCCGGCGTCACACCGAGTTCGTCCGCGGCGCGCGTGAAGCTGAGATGGCGCGCGGCCGCCTCGAAGGAACGCAGGCCGTTGAGAGGTGGCAGTCGATAGCTCATCTTGATCCCGGAACTGTCTCGTGACCGGCAGAATGTCATGCATTAGATTTTCTACGTCAACCGCTCAATTTATTTCGTTTGTTGAGGCCGGGCCGCCCCAATATCCTGATCGAGAAAGCCTGGTGCATTTCGCGCCCGGCATCCCCCGGGATCATGGTCTCTCAAAGACCTTACCCTGAAGACAAATGCGAAGGATCGGTCTCATGACCCGCACGGACGATGTCGCGAGCATCGAAGGCGTGATCCAGTCCTACCTCGACGGACTCTATGAGAGCGACGCGACAAAGATCGCGAACGCCTTTCATCCGACCAGCGCGCTGACCAGCGTCACCGGCGACGGCGAGCTGGTGATCACGCCCCGCGACCTCTGGCTGGACAAGGTTCGGGCAGGGCCGTCGCCGAAGCAGCAAGGGCTGCCGCGCCAAGATCAGGTGCTGGCGATCGATCTCATCAGCCCGACGATGGCCTATGTCAGACTTAAATGCGCGATTCCGCCGCGTTTTTTCACCGATCAGCTGTCGCTGCTGAAGATCGACGGCCGCTGGCAGATCGCGCAAAAGGTCTTCATGACCGAGATGCGGGACTGATCTGCGATAAGCCGCACGGCATGGTAGGAGCCGGCGATGAATGTACTCGACGATTACATGGTTGATCCCCGGCTGTCGCTGCTGGACAAGACGCGGATTCAGGCCCAGGTCCTGGTGCCGATGCTGCGGGCGCTGCGCGCCGAACTGGGCAAGGAAAAGGCTGACGCGATGGCCAGGCAAGCCTTGCGCGACTGGTCGAAGCAGCTGTTCGCCGCCGTCGGCGAGCATATCGAAGGTAGCTCGCGACGCAAATGGGCGGCCATGCACACCGCGCTCACTGAGGTCACCGAGCGCGAGGTGACGGTGGAGATGCTCCGGCACGACAAGGACGCACTCGAATTCGATGTCACGCATTGCCGGTTCGCGGAGTTCTTTCGTGCGCTCGGCGAGCCGGAACTCGGCGCGCTGCTGGTCTGCGCGACCGATTTCGATATCGTGGCGGCCGGCGGCAGCGATGTCAGCCTCACCCGCGATCAGACCCTGATGCAGGGTGCGCCGAGCTGCACGTTCCGCTACAGCTTCGCACCGCGATCATGAGCTGGTTGCAGCCAACACCCTAAACTCACTTTCCAGCAGAAATTCCGTGAAAAATGCGCATCATCGCGTATGATGGCGCCATAAAAAGCCTGGACTTTACAAGGTACTCGAGGGAGAGCGGACGATGGCAACGACAGCGGAGCAGGCGTCACCCTGGCTCGAAGGACGATCGTTTTCTTCCTGGCGGGAAGAGTTCGACCGTCACGGCTATCTGATCTTCAAGAATGTCCTTGAGCCCGATCGCGTCGCCGCCATCCGTGCGGCGCTGGCGCCGCATCTGGCGCGCGATCTGCTCGGCCGCAACGATTTTGAAGGCACCCGGACCAACCGGGTCTATGCCCTGCTCGCCAAATCGCCCGTCTTTGCCGAGCTTGTGATTCATCCGCTTGCCCTGGCCTTTGTCGAAGCCGAACTCGGCGAGAGCTGCCTGTTGTCGGCGCTGCTCGCGATCAACCTGCATCCCGGCGAGACCGTGCAGGCCTGGCATTTCGACGACAGCGTCGCCAAGGTGACCAGGCCACGGCCCGCGCTTGGCGTCAGCACGTTCTGGGCGATCGACGATACGACCGAACAAAACGGCGCCACCGAGATCATTCCGGGAAGCCATCTCTGGGACGGGCAATATATCGAGGGCGCGGTGGACCCTGCACACTTCACCGGAGCCGCCGATGATAAAGACGGCGACCGGCCGGACGCCGTCAAACTGACCATGCCGTCGGGATCGCTGGCGATCACCAAGGGCACGCTGTGGCACCGCGGCGGCGCCAACCGGTCGGACCGCCCGCGCCTGATCGTCACGCCGCAATATTGCGTCGGATGGGTGCGGCAGCTCGAAAACATGGCGCTCGCGGTCCCCGCCGAATTGGCCAACAAGCTGCCGGAGCGCGCGCGTGAACTGATCGGCTATTCGATCCATCCGCCGTTCATGGGGTATGTCGACGGCGTTCATCCGAGGCGATTGCTCGGCGCGCGCTGACGGACGGTCCTACATACTACATCATCGACGCTTGCGCCGCCGGCTTCTCCGACGACCAGCTGGCCTGACGCGAAAACGATCCCCTCATAGTCCTTCGCCGCGACGTCATTGATGGCAGCGACATATTTCGGCGTGCCGCCGTTGTAGACGAGGTATCTGACCTTGCCATGTTCATGGCCGGGGACGTTGGAGTTGTAGCCGGTGAACCAGGACTTGGCCTTTCGCATCAGCATGATGGCGTACATCTTGGTCACGTGCGCGGTCCACCGCTCCTCCGCCGCACGCGTGGGCTCGGCGCGCGTGTAGCCGCGATCCCACATGTGCTCGAGCAAGGTGGTGCACCAGTTGACGCCGGTTTCGATGCCGCGCGGAAAATTCGTCGATGCCGAACCGCTTTGCGGCCCGGTCGGCATCAACAGATTCGGGAAACCGTGAACGAGCATCCCGAGGAAGGTCGACGGGCCGTCGCGCCATTTGTCGAATAATTTCTCGCCACCGGCGCCGCTGATGTCGATCTGGTCGAACGAGCCGGTGATGGCGTCGAAGCCGGTGGCATAGATGATGATATCGAATGCGTAGTCGCGTTCGGTGGTGCGCAAACCCGTTTCGGTCACGCGTTCGAGCGGCGTCTCGCTGATATCAACGAGATGCACATTGTCCCGATTATATGCCTCGAGATAATTTGTCTCCAGCGGCACCCGCTGCACGCCGAATCCATGGTCCTTCGGAATCAGCTTCTCCGCGGTCACCGGATCCTTCACGCGCCGGCGGATGCGGTCGGCGATGTAGGCCGAGAACTCGGCGTTGGCGGCCTCGTCGGTAAAAATCTCGCGGAAATTGCTCAGCCAGATGCCGAAGCCGGGCTCGTCGTAGAGCTTGTCCCAGAGCGCCAGCCGCTCCTCGCGGGTGACTTCGTGGAAGCCGCGGCGATCGGGTTCGTGCTCGAACCCGCCCGGCGTGCGCGCACAGGCCGCGAAAATTTCGTCGTAGCGCGACCGGATGTCGGCCATTTCTGCGTCGGAGATCGGTCCGTTGTTGAGCGGCGCGCTCCAGTTCGGCCGCCGCTGGAACACGGTCAACTCGCCGACCTTGTCCGCGATCTCGCCGATCACCTGAATGGCGGTGGCGCCGGTGCCGATGATGGCGACCTTCTTGCCGGCCATCTCCACTTGTTCGTGCGGCCAGTAGTAGGTGTGGAACGAGCGGCCTTTGAAGGCGTCCATTCCCTCCAGAAGCGGCAATGTCGGCGTCGAGAGCAATCCGACCGCGAGGACCACAAATCGGCATGTCAATTCGCGGCCATCGTCGATCTTCAGCCGCCACAGATGCTGCGCTTCGTCGAACGCGGCCGCCTCGACCTTGCAGTTGAATTGCATGAATTTACGCAAGCCGAACTTGTCGGCGACGTGGTTGAGGTAGCGGAGGTTCTCCGGCTGAGCCGAGAACCGTTCCTTCCAGTGCCACTCGTTCAGCAATTCGCGCGAGAACGAATAGCCATAGGTGTAGCTCTCGGAGTTGAAGCGGGCGCCCGGATAGCGATTCCAGTACCAGGTTCCGCCGAGGTCCGGGGCTGCATCCAGCACCAGGGCGTCAACCCCGAGGTCGGCCAGACGCTTGATCTGGTAAATGCCGGCCACGCCCGCGCCAATCACGATGACTTCGTAATGTGATCTGGCTCGCTGGGTCATGCTGCACTCCAGTCCTGCTCGTTTGGGCGTCGACGGCATCCGTGCTTTTGTGCTTCACTATAGCAATAATCCACCGTTTGCACTTGCGTCAGGATGCCGGGATCGCGCCGTGGAAATCAGCCGTAAAACATTGTTTGAAAGCGAGACGCTGCAGATCGGCTTGTTCGAGGCCCGTGGCGTGACGGACATCTGCGGCGACGTCGAGCGGCAGAGCCAGAATGCCATCGTGCTGCCGCTGAGCGGCGTGTTTTCCAAGCACGATGCGCCCGGCCGGCACGTGGTCGGCACACCCAGCCACGCCGTGTTCTTTGCCGCCGATACGCCGTATCGCATCGGCTTTCCCGGCGGCATTGGCGATCGCGCCATCACCCTGCGGTTTGGCGAGGCCGTGGCGCCCGAACATCTCGATCAACGCGGCGGCGAGCCGCTGCGGTCGCACGGCTTGTTACCGGCGAAAGCCATGATGCTGCGCAATTTGCTATGGGCGCGGCTTGAACGCGCCGAGGCGGATGAATTCGAAGCCGAAGCCCTGGGTCTCGATCTCCTGAACATGTCGCTGAAATCGGTGCGCACCGGCGGCCCCGCCCTTCGATCGCAGGCGCAAGCCCGGCGGACACGGGCGCTGGAACGCGTCAAGGAGGCGGTCGCGCTGGCGCCTGCGCGCAAATGGAACGTCGCAAAGCTTGCCGACATCGCCAATTTGTCGCCGTTTCACCTCTGCCACGTATTTCGCGAGACGGTCGGCACCTCGATCTATGACTATGTGCTGCATGAACGTCTCGCGCATACGCTGGACGCGGTGCTCGATTGCGGCGACGATCTCACGACCATTGCCCTCGACGCTGGCTTTGCCAGCCACAGCCATTTCACCGCCAGGTTCCGCAGCTTTTTCGGCTGCACCCCGGTCGCGCTTCGCCGCATCGCGACCAGCGCGCACATCGCCGAATTACGCAAGATCGTGACAGCGCGCCCGCACTGAGCCGTCCTAAATGGCCTCCGCAACCAACGGGGCCACAGACCATGGACATCGCGACTTTTCACGCCAGCCGCCGCTTTGCCGACGTCAAATCCGGACGCATCGCCTATTTCGAAAGGGGACAGGGACCGGTGGCGCTGTTCATCCACGGCGTGCCGATCAACGGTTATCACTGGCGCCATGTCATCGACCGCGCAAAACACCGGCGGCGCTGCATCGCCATCGACCTGATGGGGCTCGGCTACACCGAGATCGGCCCCACGCAGGATGTCTCGTTCACGGCGCAGGCGCAGATGATCGCCGAGGTGCTGGATGCGCTTGGCATCGACAAGATCGATCTGGTCGCCAATGACAGCGGCGGCGCCATCGCGCAGATTTTTGCGGCCCACCATCCGGAGCGGCTGACATCGCTGGTTCTGACCAATTGCGACGTCCATGACGGCTGGCCGCCGCCGCAGGTGCTGCCGCTGATGGAACATTCGCGGAAGGGAACGCTGGCGCCAATCTTCCAGCCGACGCTCGACCGTCCCGATCTCGCGCGCGAGCGCTATGCGCGCGGCGAGTCGGTGCCGCTGTTTCGCAGCTACGCCGATCCCGGCGTGCTGACCGACGATGTCGATCCGGCTCTATTTGCAGCCGCTGCTGTCCTCACCGCAACGCATTGATGCCTTCCAGCGCTATTGGCTCGGTTTTGACAACGCACACACCGTTGCCATTCACGACGCGCTGAAGAGACTGCAAGTACCGACGCTGATCGTGTGGGGCCTGAAAGATATCTTCTTCGACAAGAAATGGGCCTACTGGCTGAAAGACACCATTCCAGGGGCCAAGCGTGTCGTGGAAGTCGAGGACGGCAGGCTGTTCTTTCCGGAAGACCGCCCGGATACGCTGGCTGCGCCGATGCTTGAGTTCTGGGACGAATTTTCCGGGAGTTGATCCGTCGGCGACGGTCGCTGGACCCGCCGTCAAGGACTGACCGCCTCAAGCCTCCGCGCCGGCATTGATCTGCGCAAATAGCTGCTCGACATACATGTCCTCTATCTCCAGCGCTTGCAGCTGCGTCACCAGTTGCATGAGGTATTCGCGGTTGGTGCCGAGAACGCCCTTGCCGGTTGCAATGATGGAGGCCGTCTCGGCAAGCGGCAGTTCGCCGACATAACTCGCGTGCGAGCGGTTCGAGACAAAGGCGAGCGCGGTGATCGGGCCCTGCGGCGTGGTCATCGGCACCATCGCCGGCGAATAGCCGCCCCGCAACATCTCGCGCCGCCACAGCAGCGCTGATTCGGTATCTACCGAATCGGCCGCGATACGAAACGCCAGGCCGCGGCAGCGTCCCTCCTGCGGCTCGAGCGAAAGCATCAGCGCCGGGTATTGGCGCGATCCGCGGCCGAGATCGATCTTCAGCGTGAAGCGGCGCTGGTAGTTTTCGAGATCGGCCAGCCTGACTTCGGCGAAGTGGAAACCGGGATCCCACATCAGCGAGCCATAGGAATAGATCCAGAGGTCATCGTCGGCCTTGTGGTCGCCGAGCAGCGCAAGCCGCGACGCTTCGATCAACGTCGTCCGGCAACCGCCAGCTCGCCGGCCAACCCGCGGCCTGCGCACGCTGCTCCCACATCGCAAACATTTCCGGCGTCAGGCGCAGCAGCGATTGCTCCGGCAGTGTCACCCGATCCCGAAGATTGGGCAGGTGGATAAATGCGTCCGCGGTCAATGTCGGCCCCTTCTTTGCTACCTCTTGTGCAATGTCTGTTTGCATATGTCTCGTTCGTCCGTAATGTGCCATTGCTGATGCCTGACGCCAACTCACACCGGTGCGAGCGCCGCATGACTTTAATTCATTCCAGCATCACTTTTGCTCACGGCGACCCATTGTTCTGAGGACCTGACGACGCTATCGATTAGCAAGCCGTATAAGAAAAACAGGGCAACGCCATGCAGGACCGCTTCTCCAACACCCAGCAAATCCACAAACCGGCGACGGTTTCCAAAGGCGGTATCGTCGCCGCGCAATCGCGGAAAGCCGCCGAGGTCGGCGCCGAGGTGCTCGCGGCAGGCGGCGATTGCGTTGACGCTGTGATCGCGACCACGTTCGCGCTTGGTGTGCTGGAACCCTGGATGAGCGGTCTCGGCGGCGGCGGCGCGATGGTGCTCTATCGCGCGCGCGAAGACCGCTATGAAGTAATCGACTACGGCATGCGGGCGCCCGGAAGCCTTCGCCTTGAGGATTATCCGCTGGCCCACAATGGCGCGGCCTCCGACCTGTTCCCCTGGGCGCGAATCAAGGACGACCGCAACCTTCACGGTCCAGGTGCGATCGCCGTGCCCGGCGTCGTCGCGGGCATGGAGGAAGCGCATCGCCGCCACGCCAGACTGCCGTGGAAGGAATTGCTCGCCCCCAGCGTCGCGCTCGCCGGTGAAGGCCTTCTGGTGGACTGGTGGACCACGCTGATGATTGCGAGCTCGGCCGCCGACCTCCGGCGTTACCCCGCGAGCGCCGCCGCCTATTTGCAGGACGGCCTGCCGCCAACTGCACAATGGGGGATCAAATCCCATGTCCGCATGCCGCAGGACAAGCTCAAGGCGACGATGGCGCAGCTCGCGGCGCAGGGCCCGCGCGATTTCTACGAGGGCGATCTGGCGCGCAGCATCGCAGCCGATGTGCAGGCCGCCGGCGGCGCATTGTCGATCGAGGACCTCGCGCCTTACCGCAGCGTTGTGCGCGAGCCGCTGGTAATTGCCTATCGCGGCGGAAAAGTATTTGCGACGCCGGAGCTCACCGCCGGACCGACGCTGGCGCATACGCTACGCCTGCTGCAGCAAAATTTGCAGCCGTCGCGCAGCGGACCGGACGCTGACGCCTACATCGCCTACGCGGCGGCGCTGCAATCGGCCTACCGCGAACGCCTCAAGGACATGGGCGACGCCGACGGCCGCCGCTCGCTCGGCGCAGAGGCGCTGGCGCCGGCCTGCACCACGCATTTCTCGGCGGTGGACCGCGAAGGCAACATGGCAGCGGTGACGCAAACCCTGCTGTCGGGCTTCGGCTCCAAATTCGTGACGCCGCAAACCGGTGTCACCATGAACAACGGCATCATGTGGTTCGATCCGACACCGGGCGCGCCGAACTCGCTGGCGCCGGGCAAGCGTTGCCTGACCAACTACACACCGGTGCTGGCGCAGGCGGCCGATGGCCGGCGCGTCTCGGTCGGCGCCTCCGGCGGCCGGCGCATCCTGCCGGCGGTGACGCAGATACTTTCCTTCGTGATGGACTACGGAATGGATCTCGACGCCGCGATCCACCAGCCGCGGATTGACGCCAGCGAAGGCGCCATCGTGATCGGCGATGTGCGCCTGCCGGCAGCGGCGCGGCAAGCATTGGGCGCGCGGTTCGACTACGAGGAAGCCCGGCTCCAGACCCTGCCGAACAAGTTCGCCTGCCCGAGCCTGGTGCTGCGCGACGGAGCCACCAACTCCGGCGCCACCGAGCCGTTCCAGCCATGGGCCGACGCTGTCGCGCAGGCTTGAGCGGAAACCCAGGGAATCTGCGCCATGCGTAAGGTCTGGATCGAGGCGGCGCTGAACGGCGCATGGACCCGCAAGCTGCAACCGAGCATCCCGGACACGATCGAGGCGATTGTCGCGGAGGGCGTCGCCTGCGCACACGCCGGCGCCACTATTATTCACACCCACGCCTATGACGGCGGACCGCAGACCTTCGACTGGCAGGTCTATGCACGGATCATCGAAGGCATTCGCAATCAGGTCGATGTTCCCGTCTATCCCTCCTACGCGCCGATCCAGACCACCAACATCGATGGCGCGCTTCACTTCGCGGACGCTGCCGTCCGGTTCGCCCATATCGAGGCGCTCGCCGCGCGCGGCCTGATCGAATTCGCGGTGATCGACCCCGGCAGTGTCAACTTCACCCTGACGGCGACGACGTCGGACGCAAATCCGGCCGGCACCTACATGAATCCCGAGGCCCATGTCCGGCATGCGCTCGACTTTGCCGCGCGTTATGGGCTGCATCCTAATTTCGCCGTCTACGAGCCCGGCTTCACGCGTGCCGGCGCAGCGCTCGCCCGTGCAGCCGGCACCAAGCCTCCGGTCTACCGCTTCATGTTCTGCGAAAAGATAGCCGTCGGCTTTCCGCCGCGGCCCTACGCGCTGGCGGCCTATCTGGCGTTGCAGGAAGAGGAAGCGGCCGGAGCGCCGTGGATGATCGCAGGCGTCAGCGCCGACATCCGCCCCTTGATCGGCGAAACCGTGGCGCGTGGCGGCCATGTCCGCGTGGGTCTGGAAGATGCGCCGCTGGGCATCGCGACGACCAACCTCGCGCTCGTCGAAGAGGCCGTTCGGATGGTGCGGGATTGCGGCGCCGAACCCGCCTCGCCGGCCGAGATGCGGCAGGCATTGGCTGCGGCCAACTGACATCGACGACCTCGGTGGATTGATCTGCTGACCGGGCCGCATGGACAGGTTTGCGCGGACCGCCACGCTTGTATAGTTTTGACGGGGTTGCCACCGGGCAAACGCAAACGGGAGCATATCCATGCGTACGATCGTTCTGCTGATGGCCGTCTTGCTCGGCCTCGCTTCCTTGCTCGGCGTGGCTTCGCCTGCGCCGGCGGCCGACGACATTGCCGCCGCGCAGGACGTCATCCGCTCCCAGGAGCAGGCTTTCAGCAAGGACGATGCCGTGGCGGCCTATTCCTATGCTGCGCCCGCGATCAAGCAGATTTTCCCGCAGGCCGACATCTTCATGTACATGGTCCAGAACAGCTACGCGCCGGTCTACCGCCACAAAAGTTTCGAATTCGGCGAGGCGCGCGCCGCTGACGGCAGGATCGCCCAGCGTGTCCATATCGTCGACGCCAATGGCGAGGCATGGGAGGCGCTTTATACGCTGGTGCAGCAACCGGACGGCAGCCTGAAGATCACCGGTTGCTCGCTGCTGCAGGCCGGACAGGCGGTCTAGCACCGCGTTCTCGGAAACGCGTCAAACAAAACCCGCTACGCCATCGCCAGCCGCTGCCGCGCGCGCATCAGCAGCAACAGCATGATGCCGATGTTGAGCGCGTTCCAGGCAACGCCATTGGCGAACGCCGCGGCGTAGGAGCCGTAGGCGTCGAAGATCACGCCGGAGATCCAGCCGCCGAACGACATGCCGAACACGGACGCGAAGATCACGATGCCGACGCGGGTGGCGGCTTCGGATGCCGGCATCGTCTCACGCACGATGATGGCATAGCTCGGCACGATACCGCCCTGGAACAGGCCGAACATCGCGGAGATGATGTAGAGCGAGGTCAGGCTGTCGAAGAACAGATAGAACAACAGCGCCGAGCCCTGCGCGACCGAGCCGATCAGGAGCGTGCGGATGCCTCCGATCTTGTCGGCCAGAAATCCCGAGCCGATGCGGCTGATGATTCCGAAACCCAGCATCAGCGACAGCATTTCGGCGCCGCGCGCCACGCCATAACCGAGATCGCCGCAATAGGCGACGATGTGAACCTGCGGCATCGACATCGCCACGCAGCAGGAGATGCTCGCGAGCGACAGGATCACGGTCAGCGCATTGGCGGAAAGCTTCAGGTCGAGGCGCGGCGGCGGCGCGTTGACGTGGTCGCGACGCACCCCTGCCCCCATCAGCATCCGCAAGCCCCCCAGCGCCAGCGTCATCGCCACGGCCACGAAGATGCCGACCGCGATATGGGTCGTGCGCCAGCCGATCGTCTCGATGCCGAAATTCACCAGCGGCGGCCAGATCGTGCCGCCGATATAGTTGCCGCTGGCGGCAATCGCGACGGCGAGCCCGCGGTAGCGGTCGAACCAGTGCGAGGCTTCCGCCATCAGCGGTCCGAAGGTCGCCGCCGAAGACAGGCCGATGGCGAAATGCACCAGAATGAATTGCCAGATCGACGACGACAGGCCGGCGCCGATATAGCCGAGGCCGAGGATGCCGATGCCGACGCCGATCGCGCTGACGATACCGTAGCGGTCGGAGATTTTGCCGGTGATCACCTGGCCCACGCCGAAACCGAGCATGACCATGGTGAAGGCCAATGATGCCGTGCCCCGGTTGGCCGCGAACTCGGCCTGGACCACGGGAAGCGCGACCACGACCGACCACATGCCGACGCTGCCGAGTGCACCGATCAGCACGGCGACGGCAAGGCGGGTCCACGCCCGGCGCGAGTCGGGGACGAACAATTCGGAATGTTGGGTGATTTGAGCAGCAATTTCCACGGCGGGCGCAATCTCTTAGGCTATTGCCTCAAGGTCAAGCCACAATGCCGCGATATTGGGCATGCATATGTGGGGGAACATACCAGAGCAACGCGGCCGGGCGCCATTTTGGCGCATCGCTCCGCGCTCTCGCGGCGCAGGGCGCCCCGAGCTATGCGACTGAAATCCATGCGCCGCGAAAACGGCGAAGTGCGTGAAGCGGAAGTCCGTGTCCGGCGCAAGCAGCTTCGTTTATAGCCGTGCCTCATAAGCGCGTTGTCAGAACGGCGGCAAATCCGGGCCGACGTGGTGATCGAGTAAGGCGGCCATCGACTAGCCCATATTTGGCGCTGGTTTCGGACCTGACAAGGTCCGCCTGGCAAGCCTGTTCCTCGAGGTGCGAAAGCGACCCTCGGGTGCTTGTCCGGGCTTCCGGGTGACCGGAACCGGTCACGTACCGGTTTGCCAACGACTGATCGATTGCGCGGTCTTCGATGTTAGCTGACGGCTTCCTGCCGATATGATATGCTAATGCTCCTCGCAGGAGAGAACGGATTCCGTGGCATACCCCCCAATTGCGGGGGCGAGATGAGACAGGCGGCCAGTCCACACGGTGGGAGGAAGCTATGACCATCGAAAGCATTCTGAAGCGGAAAGGCACCACCGTCGCAACAATTGCTCCGGACGCCAGCGTCAAGAGGGCGGCAGACTGGCTCCGCGCAAAGAATATTGGCGCTCTCGTGGTGACGAGTGAGGACGCAGTTCTTGGTCTGATTTCCGAACGTGAAATCGTTCATGCATTTTCTCGCTATGGCGAGGCAGCCGGGTCGATGCCTGTGAAGGAAATCATGCAATACGGTGTAACCACCATCTCCCCGGACGACAGTGTCAATCGCGTGATGAACCTGATGACGCACCATCGTGTGCGCCACATGCCGGTAGTGCGCGACGGCAAGCTGGCCGGGATCGTCAGCATCGGCGATGTAGTCAAGCATCGACTGGAAGATCTGGAGCTTGAGACGAACGTCCTGCGGGATGTCTACAACGCCGCGCGTTGACGGTACGGCCATCGGCTCACGGGCGTTCCCGTGTTTCCCGATCCTGTTCCAATTTGAACGAGGGCCAACTCGCTTGAGCATGCTCGCGCGCACGCTGCGTTTCGCGCGCCCAGCTCCGAAAATGACTCGCTTCGGATATTGGCTGGCATCTCGCTAACGCCGCGAATTACGTTGGGTCATGTGATCCCAAGTGACGGCAAGCGCAGACCTGCGCCGCCCATCCGACGTCATTGGCGGCCAAGTCGTTAGCAGCCAAGTCGTCGGCAGCCAGCCGTTAGCAGCCAAGTCATGGATCATCGAAAAATCGTCAAACTAACTTCGCTGTCAGAATCTGTCGCATTAGTCATTTAATGGGGGCGGATTATTCGGCTTATAATTGCGCCGCGATCTGTCGCGGCAATTCAAATCACGGAGGCACGGGATGAGTAACAAGCTTCTTAATTGCCTCGTCGCGGGCGTGCTTGGTACAGCGCTTACTTTTGCGTCTCCAGCTCTCGCTCGCGGTGGCGGTGGCGGCGGTGGCCATGGCGGCGGCTTCGGAGGTGGGCACTTCGGTGGCGGCGGAATGCATTTCGGCGGCATGGGCGGAGGCGCACACTTCGGCGGCGCACACTGGGGCGGGATGGGCGGAGGCGGAAGCGCACGCTTCGCCGCCGCACATTGGGGCGGTACGCACTGGAGCGGCATGGGTCGAGGCAGGAATTTTGCGCATGCAGGATTCTCGCCCCGGTTTTCGAGATTCGCATTCCACAACGGCCGCTTCTTCCATCATCGCTTCCACCGCTTTGCATTCGTTGGCGCGCCCTACGTCTACGCCTCCTATTATGACGACTGCTGGCGCAGGGCATGGACACCCTATGGACTGCAGTGGGTCAACGTCTGCGGCGGTTATGGCTACTAGCGTTGGCTGAAGCGCACGCGTCGATGCTACGCTGGCGACCACACTGATCTGACCCGTTGCGGCGGCCGTCATGCTCATTGGCGAGCGTTCTCACGCAATCTTCAGGTTACGCGAGAGCGGGCTTCTGACATATTTGTCCGCTCTGGGACTTCCGATTTTGCCCATGCGCAGCGGGCGTTTGATGGATCGTTCGGAGGCGGAAGACCATGGCGGAAGGCCATCGCCATATTTTGGTCGTTGAGGACGACCCGGAAACCGCCGGTCAGCTCGTGGAATCACTGACGACCAGTGGGTACCAGGTGGATTTGGCCGCCAGCGGCAACGAGGCGCTAAGCCGCGGCGGCGCCCGCGATTATGCCGTGATCACGATCGACCGCATGCTTCCCGATATCGACGGCATCGCGGTCATGCGTCAACTGCGCGATGACGGCATCGCCGCACCCGTTCTGATTATCAGCGCGCTCGGAGAGGTCGACGATCGGGTGCGGGGCTTGCGTGCCGGGGGCGACGACTATCTGGTCAAGCCTTTTTCCTTCGTCGAACTGTTGGCGCGCATCGAAGCCCTGGGCCGACGGAGTGACACCATCGTCAAGGAGACCATCTTGCGTGTCGGCGATCTCGCGATCGACCTGGTATCGCGAACCGCCAGTCGGCGCGGCAAGGACATTTTTCTTCTTCCTCGGGAATTCCAGCTTTTGGAGTATTTGGTTCGCAATGAAGGCCGCATCGTATCGCGGGCAATGCTGTTGCAGCACATCTGGGATCTTCATTTCGATCCCTCCACCAATATTATCGACGTCTATGTCGGGCGCGTGCGTCGCAAAGTCGACGGCCAGCAGGCCTATCCGCTTATCCATACGGTTCGCGGCATCGGATACTCTCTCCGTGCTCCTCGCTAAGACCTTAACGTCATCGACTTTCAAGCTGGCTCTGATCGCGATCGGAACCTTCGGCATGATTGCCGCCGCCATTCTTGGCTACGTCTACCTGTCCACCTCCTCATACGTACGCAGTCGATCGGATCGTGCAATCATATCCGAGTATTCAAGCCTACAAGACGCCTACGAGCGATCGGGGCGCGATGGGCTGATCGCCCTGATTCAACAGCGCATCGCCAATAAAAGTTTTGCGGATAACGTCTATATCCTCGTCGATCCTTCGTCGGCCGCTCTGGGCGGCAACCTCAAGGCATGGCCATCGACGGTCACGACAGCGAGGGGATGGACGGAGTTTCGTGCGTCGGAGCCGTTATCCAACGCGACACGGCCGCTGGTGCGAGCAAAGCTGGAAACATTTCCAGGCGGCGATCGTCTGCTGGTGGGAATGGATATCAGCGACCTCGACAGCTTTACCGATCAGATCAAGACGGCCGTGATTTCGAGCGTTGCATTGATATTCGTGGTTGCGGGCGTCGCGAGCATCCTGGTGACGCGCCGGACCGTGGGGCGGATTGAATCGATCAATGCTACCAGCCGGGCCATCATGCTTAGCGGCCTCGACAAGCGTATCCCGCTCCGCGGCAGCAATGACGAATGGGATCGCGTTGCCGAGAACCTCAACATGATGCTGGACCGCATCGAAACATTGATGGGGGAAGTCAAGCAAGTAAGCGACAATATTGCGCACGACCTGCGGACGCCGCTCACTCGCATGCGCGGACGGCTGGAGAAGGCCTATAACGCCCAGCGCATCGGCGAGGACGACCAATTGCTGATCGGCGACACGATCGCCGACCTCGATGCGGTATTGCGGATATTCTCGTCCATCACGCGGATCGCGCAAATTGAAACCCAGGAACGAAAGGGCGCGTTTCGCACCATCAATCTGGTCGAAATCGCCAGCGAGGTTGTCGAATTGTATGATGCCGCCGCCGAACAGGACGGCACCCATCTCGTCATTGCCGGCGATCGTCAGGTGATGGTGACCGGTGATCGTGACCTGATCTTCGATGCCATCGCCAATCTCGTGGACAATGCGATCAAGCATGGCCGCGCCGGAGGGCACGTCGTCGTTGCCAACGAAATCATCGAAGATAGGCCGGTGATCTCGATCGCCGATGACGGGCCCGGGATCCCCGCCGGCCAATACGAGCACGTTTTCAAGCGCTTTTACCGGCTCGAACAAAGTCGCTACACGCCAGGAAATGGTCTTGGGCTCAGCCTGGTCGCTGCCGTCGCCCGGCTTCACGGCGCGCGGATCGAAATGCTCGATAACTCGCCAGGTCTGAAGGTCAAATTGTGGTTTTCAGTTCCAGGTAATTAGCCGCACACAAACATCGGAAACTTGCCAACAAAACGAACTTGCCGTTCGGGTCTGACCCGAGCGGACCGGGACGCAGCCTTGGGCGATTGCTTGCCATTGAGGCGGCAAATTTCAACAATGCCCGGATTCTTCGTCGTTCACGAAACAGAGTATGCACGCGAGTTTATCGAAGCAGAGGTAGCCTGCTTTTCGTTCCCGCTCGCCGTGTTCGTTTTCGGCGTGCCAGTGAGTCAAGAAGATATACCCGTCTTTGGCCGCGAAGTGGGTTTTGCAAACCGGGCATCCAAACTTCGAGTCCGGTGGCGTCTGCGCAACTTTCAGGTGCGGGATCGGATCCAAACCGTTCATCAGAGGCCCCCTTGCGGAACGAAGAAGCAGAGCTCCACTCCCGTAGATCTGTTGATGAACAGCACGGGGGTGTGATCAGGAGTATCACCTTCTTTTATGATGTCGGGTGGGATGGTTTTCCACTCGCCATCTTTCAGGTATTGCCACTGGTCTGAACGATCTTCACCGACCCTGAAACGGGTCTTGAATACGTCGCCGTTGTCGCAGCAAGATTTCCAGGGAACACCGAGCCGTTGCCGCGCGGCAGGGTTCATCTCCTGCTTGTTGAACCATTCGTGGTGCGGCATCGACGGATCGTGAGCGTCGGCACGAACGGAAAGCAGAAGAAGAATACCGAATGTCGTCAGTACGCACTCGAACGCTTTCATGGCAGCCTCCGTTATGGACTGGCACCAATTTTAGCATCCGCGAATCACATAAACTCTCCGGCGGTTAATCAGGCCACATTTTAGGGAAAATGAAATCCCATTTCTGAGCGGCCTTCTATTTTCGGCAGGAGTGTTGTTTTTCTGTTCGACTTCCAATGTCTCACAAGATGCATTGCCCGGCGTCAGCCCCGCGATCGCGGCCGGTTCGAGGGACAACCGGATGTCGCGCCGTAACCTCGGGATTCCCGGATGTGCAACTGCACATCTTGGGGCGCGGACTCATAAGCGCGCAGCCAGTTGCGGAACTGCTGGTTTGACGAAAGCGGGGCGACGCGGGCATTTATGACTTGCCGCTCGGCCGTAAGTTGATAGCTTCACACGCTGTGCGCAGTCTTTGCGGGGGAGCAGATGCGTCGGCGCGATTTTGTCACGCTGATTGGCGGCGCCGCCATGGGTTGGCCGCTGCCCGTTCGTGCTCAGCAACAGCAACCGGCCAGGATACGCCGCATCGGCGTTTTGATGAACCGGGCATCGGACGATCTGGAAGGTCAAACCGGTGTCGCAGCGTTCAAGCAAGCCTTGCAACAATTCGTGCGGGCCGGCGATCCCAACCTGCAGTTTGATGTCAGGTGGGGTGCGGACGATATTGAACTGGAGCGCAGATACGCAGCGGAACTGGTCGATCTGTCACCAGACATCATTTTAGCCAGTGGCACGATGAGTGTGGGGGCGATGCAAAACATCAGCCGCGAGTTGGCCATCGTATTCGTAGGCGTAACTGATCCGGCCGGGGCCGGCTTTGTTGACAGCCTTGCCAGACCGGGCGGCAACACGACCGGCTTTATGATATTTGAGTACGGCTTTACGGCAAAATGGCTGGAAATGCTCAAGCAAATTGAGCCGAACCTCAAGCGAGCGGCTGTTTTTCGGGACGCCGCCAATCCTGCCGCGATGGCGCAATTCGGTGCCATCCAGGCTGTGGCTCCATCGCTGGGGGTGGAAGTGTTTTCTGCCAGCGTGCGCAGTCCGAGCGAGATCGAGCGGGCAGTTGTCGCCCTCGCCGCTTCGCCGAATGGCGGTCTCATCGTGACGCCGAGTGCTGGTGTGTCCACTCACCGCAATCTTATCATTGCGCTTGCGGCTCGACACAAACTACCGGCGGTCTATGGCAATCGGTCTAACATCGACGGTGGCGGCCTGGTCTTTTATGGACCGGATCGAATTGACCAGTTCCGGCGCGCGGCCAGTTATGTCGATCGTATCTTCAGGGGTGAAAAGCCGGCGGATCTCCCTGTACAGGTGCCGACCAAATACGAATTGGTGATCAATCTCAAGACAGCCAGGAGTATGGGCCTTACGTTGCCGGCTGCGCTTCTCGCCCGGGCTGACGTGGTGATCGAATAAGGCGGCCTCATTTCTGGATTTGGCACGCTTGAGACATGCCGGCGCACGGAACGATGTCTATTTATTGGGGCAGAGCGGCAACCGCCCGCACGCGGTCAACCGATGCGATCGACCCGAAGTGGCATGAGGCGCTTCTCGCCGTCAGGGCAAGAACAATCAGGGCGGCAATCGGGGACGCCATCAGGGACGGCCGGGGCCCGCGCGGGACAACAGCAGGCTTCAGCGGCGGGTCATCGCGTGCGAATAATACATCTGATCAGATGCCGGTCGCAGGCGGGCAAGCATTTGTTCTGATAGCCCCCCCAGTCGCCTGCGCCGCCCGTCCTGTCGGCACATCTGCCTATGCAATTCGCGGCTCTGTTCTCACATTGCGGGCCTGTCACTGCTTCTGCCGCCGAGTTGAGCAGCACCGCGGTGCCTATCAGGGTAATCGCGAAGAATAGCTGCCGTGTCATGGTCTAACCTCCTGAGAAAGGTGCGGGCCGCTTAATTCTAAGCTCTCGACGAGGCTAAACCTACCATTTTCAAATGCCGCCTATTGGTACTTTTGAGATATGGCGACCGGCCGGCACCGGCAACGGGCGCATGCCGTCAAGCGGCATCTATCGGCAAGTCAGCGCCTTGCGAAATCCCTCCGCCAAAGCGTCTTCCTCTGAGCAAAACCACCGATTGGCCCGCTTCAGGCGTCGATAGCTCCCGCAACTTGGCAGGTGATAGATGCCTTCGTAGCCTACCGCCCGCAGCGCCAGCTTGGCCTTGATCGGGCATCCCGGCGGCATCGCGGTGTCGACGCGGAACAGCTTGTCGCGTGTTCGGTTCTCATGGCCAGCTTGACAACCACCGCCGATAAGCCGCGCTCCATTGAGATTCCATCCCCGCAGGTCGCGCGGTTCTGCGAAACATCCTTGCCATAGTCCGCGCCGGTTCTCACGTGCGTCAGCTTCCTCTGCCGCGAAACGGCCCTTTGCGGAAGGCTCGAACTTGATCGCCCATCCCTCGCGAACGAGCCACTCATTGAGCGTCGTGGCCTCGCTTTCGATCGAACAAATCCCGATCCGCCGATGCTTGTAGACCGGGTCAGGCCCCCTGTCCTCGCAACGAACGGCACGATTGCCAATATGCGCGCTCAATCGATCGCGCGCCGCAACCCCGCACGGCCAGACGTCGCCGTGTTGGTCGAGGCACATCTGGTCGATTTCGGGTGCATCGATACCGTCCAGCCGATAGATCGCGTGATCCAACCGGAACGTATCGCCATCAGTCACAGCAATTTCAGCCGCGAAGCCTGGCCCGGCCATCGCCAACAACAACGCCGCAATGAGAGCGCGCATGTGCAGCCTCGCTTAAGTGTTGGGTGATTTAGGCGGCGTCGAGAAACTTTCCTGTCGGAAAGGCGGACCATAATCGAATCAGCGTTCGGATCAACACTATTGAACCGTTGCAATCATGGTGATTGCTGGGGAGAAACACGTTCCCAATCCAGAAAATCGATCTGGTTAAAGGCCCGGTGCGGATCATTGAGGAACAACACGAGCCGCAAGCCATCGGTCACATAGGGCTCGCCGGTGAGATTTACCCGCGGATCCGGCATCGACGACATGCCCACGCCACGTACAAAGCCAAAGCGAGTAACGGCCCCGGACAAGATCAAGTCCTGCATCAAATAGAATCGGTCCTGATCCACTTCCGGGCCGATAACATGCGTCGTCAGATACCAGGATTGCGTGGTCAGCTTGATGCCAATGTCGCGACTGATTTGACCGACCCACACCTGAAGCCCGTCAATCGTGAACGGCGCAAGCCACAACCGCAGATGATTCCGTTGGCTGACCGTGTCGCGCGCTTTCTGCAATGCGACATCCTGCTGACGCCCAAAGACATATAGCGGACTGACCGGTGCGTTGAGATATTCGCTGCCAAACAGGAAGGCCCGTATGGTGCGGTAAGTGCTGTGAAGATCGAACGGCTCGTCAAGCCTCCAGCCTCGTTCGATGAAGGCAAATAGCGCATCAATGCCGCGCCCGACGACGACGATATTGAGCGGATCTCCGTTGGTGTTACCCGCCTTGTTGGTGACGCAACAGCGCAACTGCGCCAGCTTTTCGCGCAGTGCCGCAAGATCGACGGCTTCTACCGTACCAGGCGGATAAATCCTTCCGAAGGCGACTTTTTCTATTGCGTATGAGGAGCCGCCGACCGGCAACACGAACCTGAACCGAAGCATCTGCCTGTCGGTCTCAAACCCGACCTCGAACAGCTTCAAACCGCCTTCGCGGTGCGTGAAGACGAACCCCGCAGCGGCTTGCTTTTGCGGGATCACATCCGGCATCGGGGATTGCGTTACCACAGATGCAATCGATGCATTGGTGCTGCCGCGCCGCCACCAAGCGCGAAGTAACCGTTCGACTTCCGGGGCAGAGAAATAATTCGGGTCCGTGACAATCGGCAGAAAGCGCAGCCGAAAATCGCTGGCGTTATCCACGCTCAGCCAAACGACCTGGATGCCATGGTCGGCCAGCGATGCGCCGAAATATTGCTCACTTTCGTCGTCGGTCAGCACCGCAGCGCGAACGGTCACCGCGCCCTGCTGGCGAACCTCAGCGCGGGATTTGAAGGGCTGCTCCGGCGTCGGTTCTGGGCCAGCGCTGCTGGATCGACTGAATGCCGCAAACAGTGAAAGCAGCACTACAATTATGAACGGCCCGCGCCATTTCTTCATGATATGCCAATCCGATGCGGCCCATTGGGGCAACTCAGGCGCGGAAGGTCTGACAGTTCCAATATTTCTATGAATACCGCGCGTGCTCCATTGATCCAAGTCAACTGATCCAGGTCAACGCCGCCGCGCCACCACTTGTGTGGCACTTTTCGGACACGCCGAGAGCGGACATTGTCCCAATGGGCATATCGCGCCCCGTTAGGTTTCGATCTGAAACAGTTAAAGCAAATCAAGTCAGCTTAACTTTGTCGAGAAATGGTTTCCAAGAGAGGGCTTCACTGTTGGCCTCGTCAAAATATCCGTCCTCTAAAAGCTTACCGACACTTTTGAAGTATTCACAAAGAAATGACGCATCCGGCAATTGGTAGACGCGCTCATTCGGTACCCACAAACCAAATTTGTTGGCGGAGATCAATGCAGACAGGACTGCGGGATTAAGATCGCGTACATTCTCCGGCCATCCTGACAACGCGGTCCGAGCTCTGATGTTGTCTGAAAGACTGCGAAATTTGGAGCCGAGGCTTCGGAGCTCGAAAGCTTTTTTTTCGTCCGACTTTCGGCTCAACCATTCTATTAATACGCCAATTATTATTCCGGTCAAAAAGACGAACGCAAATTTAAACCAATGTTGGTGGGCCAGTGCGAGGAGGTTGTTAAAAACGGCAGCGGCGATAGTGTTAGAAAAAGGCGTCGTGGTTATGCCCCTAGCATCAGAAAGGATGTTTTCCTCGAGCCATTTTTCGAGGATGGACGTGATCAGCGGGATCAGCAGAAGACCCCAAATCCCAAACAGAAGCTGTTTAAGCCATTTGGACATCGAGCGTTATTGGCTAGCACGTTCGTGACCGATGGGTAGCTTTGCCGCTTCGATGGCTTTTCGGAGCGGTCTCGGTGACCTGAGGCGGCATCGTTGGCGCAACAGCGCCTGATGGTTCACCTGCGCCGGTCATGAGGCCTTCCGCGCGGACTTAATCTTCATCAATGCATTGCGAGAAGAGTTGTTCCTCCTGCCGTTCTCGCGGCGGGCGCCCCCCGCGCCTAAGGCAAGGACGTCAAGGCGGTGCGGCGAGATACCCGATTGAGGTCACACTGGCGAGCAGACGGCCGTTGGCGTCGAGCTTTGCAAGCACGCGTGGTTCCCTCCGGTTTCGGCACCCGATTGGCACAAATCCGCAAAGAAATGGCGTGATTTCGTTAACAGCTCCGCTTTCGCCTAACCATGTTTGCGGCACCAGCAAACGAATAGTCCGACCAAAATTAGTCAAGGAGTTCTGATGGTGTTTCGCTCGAGCGCCGCAATTTGCGGCGCCGTAATTACGCTTGCCAGTTCTGTTGCCATGGCCCGAAGTGAAATTGCAGTTCATTCAAATGCTGTCGGTAATGCCGCTTCCGGGGCCGCGATCGTTGGCGCAGCATCGATGTACAATCCGTACCGGCCCGGACCGCGGGAGGGCGGCCTGAATACAGCTTCCGGGGAGCGCTACGATCCCTCCGAGTGGGCGGCTGCCATCAAGACTGGTTTACGTAAGAAATTTGGCGGGGTCCGACATGGCGCGAGCCCGAAGTATGCCCTCGTTGAGGCGGCAGGCAAGAAGGCCATCGTCAAAATAAATGATGTGGGGCCTCTAACGCCTGGTCGCATCATTGATTTCAATGAGCGGACGATGCGCCATTTCGATCCAAGCCTACGACTGGGAGTAGTTTACGGCGTAACGGTTACACCACTTTCCGGCGACGATTGGACCCCCGGACCAATTGCCTAGAAGTGACGTGCCGCGCCAGCCAGACGATGTCCGCTCACCCAAGGGTAAAGGACCTCCCGGCCGAACATTCCGAATTCCGAGTTTGACCCGCTTCGGATCTTTGCCAATCGCCAAGATGGAGCGGGCCGGCCCTGTCCATACCCGGGGTTTGGCTATTGGGTTCCAATCTCCCCGCCAATCGCGGTTCCGAACAGTTCGCCATGCTCTCCATTAAATCGCGACATCTGCATCTGCTCGACTGGAAAGTAGTCGGTCGGGCTGGTGTTGATCTTGATGCCCGGCAGCAACAACCCGAGTTCGAAGTTCTTGAGGTTGGCTGCCTGCCTCATGACGTTCTCGCGGGTGAGCTCGTCGCCGCATTGCTTGAGCACCTGAACCATGGTTTGTGCTGTCAAATAACCGTAGACACTGAACGTGCTCGTTTTATCTCCCTCAGGAAAATACTTATCCATGAAGGCGGCCCATTCTTTAATGGCGGGATCTTCCTTCCAGGTTGGATCGGTAGGGTCTTTGAGATAGTTGGTCGACAGAATTCCCTTTGAGTTCTCAAGGCCGGCTGGCTTGAGTACGGAGCCGACCGAATTCGAGATGCTAGCGAGGAACTGGACGGGCTTCCAGCCAATCTCGGCAGCCTTCCTGATCGCCTGCGCGGCAAATTTCGGCGACGCCTCATTAAAGAAGATGTCGGCGCCAAGGGTTTTCAGCGTGACGATCTGACGGTCGACGGTCGGGTCAGTGGCCTCGTAAGGGATTTCGCCAACAATCATGCGCGTTGTAGCCTCGACGCCCAGGCCATCCTTGAGGCCCTTGAGATAGTCGCGGCCCGAATCGTCATTCTGATAGAGGATTCCGATCTTGCCTTGGGGGTGGTTCTGCAGGATGTACTTGGCATAGATCCGCCCCTCGGTTTGGTAAGTGGGTTGCCAGCCCATCGTCCAAGGGAAGTTCTTTGGATCACCGAACTTGGTGGCGCCGGTGGCGACGAAGAGCTGCGGCACCTTCTTTTCATTTAAGTATTTCTGAATGGCGTTGTTGGTCGGCGTGCCGAGGCTCTGGAAGATAAGCAACGCCTCATCGCTTTCGACAATTTTGCGCGCCTGCTCCACTGTCTTTGCCGGGCTGAAGGCGTCGTCGTAGGAAATGAAGTTGATCTTTCGCCCATTGATGCCGCCCTCGGCGTTGAGCTTCTTGAAAAACGCCTCCTGGGTGCGGCCGATCAGCGCGTACGCCGACAGCGGCCCACTGTAGGGCATGATGTTGCCGATCTTGATCTCGCTGTCGGTGGCGCCGGGGTCATATTTCTTCTGCGCCGCCGCAGGATTCATGCCCACCGAAAGGCCGACCACGATAGATGCCAGCAGAATGTCTCGCGTCTGCGCCATGTCGACCTCCCTGATGCCGTCGGCTGCTTGCCGATCTTGCGGCAGTCTAGGGTTCAGGCGCCAAACTTGTCCAGCCAGGTGAGTTCCGCGCTTGGCACCTTTGGGACATGCCAACGGCCCCGCGAACACTTCCGGCGCAGCACGATAACCCGCGCTTTTGGAGGCCAACAAGGTGGAGGATATCGATGCCAACTACGGCAATTGCACGCTCGGGCTTCCGGGATATGGCGTGCTCCCTTGGTTCGCGCTGACGATAACGCGCTTCACGGTAAACTGAGACTCGTTACACAGCCTCTATGCTAGTGTGGTCAACGCAAGTTCTGCGTGTGTGCGGTCCAAGAGCATGCCAAGGGAACCAAAAAAGCTAGGCATCCTTACCGGGCGTGGTTGGCTGATTGCGCTGGCCGTCGCTTTGGGTTTGGCGCTCGGCCTGGTCGGACCCACCTCTGCACAGTTTTTTAATTTCGGCGGATTTCAGCAGCGGCCGCAACCGCAACGCGGTGGCGGCTGGTTTGGTAACGACACGTTTGCGCCGTTCCAGCAGCAAGCGCCGCCGCCTCGCTGGAATGGGCGGCAGGCGCCACCGGTTGTGCGCGAGGATTTTTCAAAGGCGCCACCGCCCGAGAAACGCAACACGGTACCGGAGCGCCACATCCTTGTGCTCGGTGATGCCATGGCGGACTGGCTCGCCTATGGGCTTGAGGACGTTTATGCCGATCAGCCCGACATCGGTGTGATCCGCAGACACAAGACTTTCTCTGGCCTGATCAAGTACCAGCCGAAGGGCCTTCCAGCCGATTGGGCCGCCGCCGCCAGGGGCGTTCTCGCCAGCGAAAAAGCGGACGCAATTGTCGTCATGCTGGGGCTTGATGACCGCGTCGCAATCCACGAGCCGGCGGTCGATAAATCCGACAATAAATCGGGGAACAAGAAGGACGCCAAGGCCAAACCTGGTGGCGAGCCTTCGAGCACAAGAGCCACGGCGAAGCCCGATGGCACAACCAAGGTGACGGATCCCGAATTGTCGCCGGACGATGCCGCCGACAGCAGTCGTGCGCAGCCGGTCATAGAACCGGACAAGAGCGCGCATTCGCCGAACGGCCTCCATGAGTTTCGCGAGAAACGCTGGGTCGAACTCTACAAGGAAAAGATCGAGGAGATGATCGGCGTCCTTAAGTCCAAGGGTGTGCCAGTACTGTGGGTGGGTCTGCCGGTGGTACGTGGCCCCAAGGCGACCGCCGACACGGCGTTTCTAGATACGCTCTATCGCGATGCGGCCGGCAAGGCCGGCATCACCTATGTTGATGTCTGGGACGGATTTGTCGATGAAGCAGGCCGCTTCCTGCAGCAAGGCCCCGATTTCGAAGGGCAGATACGGCGGCTGCGCTCCAACGATGGCGTATACTTCACCAAGGCCGGCGCGCTGAAGCTCGCGCACTATGTCGAGCGCGAAATCAACCGGTTGTTGGCCGCGCGTTCCGCGCCGATTGTACTGCCCACCGAACCGGCAACGCCCGACGCCAATGCTCTGCCGGATCAGCCGGCGCCGAGGCCGCTGGCCGGGCCGATCATTCCCTTGATGGCCTCCTCTGTCGGCTCCGATCAATTACTCGGCGGTCCGGGGGCGCGGCCGGTGACGGTCGATGCGCAAGCAGCGCGGGTCTTGGTCAAAGGTGAGCCTTTGTCGGCACCGGCCGGTCGCGCCGACGACTTTGCCTGGCCGCGACGCGAAATCGCACCCGAACCGACGCCAGTGGCATCAACATCGCTCGAAGCCAACGCCCGGGCGCCGGCAGTGTCGCTAAAGCCGAAAAAGCATGGCCGCTAGAGTTACTCTTTGCGCAGTCATCGGTGACGCGATTTATTGCGATGCTTGCTGCACTCGAACAACCGGGTTGCTGTCGAATTTCTTCAAATGCCCGCCACCGCAAAGCTTGTATCGAAAGTAGGGTCTTCGCCATCAGCGGCCTTACTTCGAAGCGTTGGCGATCTTGTGCGCCAAGTGGCCGGTTTCATGATCGCGGCGCAGCTGGCTCAGCGACGTCGCGTTTAGCTGAAGCAAGACCTCGCTCAGCTTCTCGGTTTCAGGATAGCCGGCTGCGAAGCCCTGTCCGTAAATCTTTCGCAACGCGCCGATGAGGGTGTTGCCGTGCTTGTGGCTGATTTCGCCATCGTGATTGCGGTGGCGATTGTCCAGACCTGCCTTGCTCATGTTGCTCTCCATGGTGGCCGCAAGCGACAGCATCCTCCGGTCCGGCTGCGATGGCAACCGAGGTTCAGCGCTTCGGAACTGCCGTGACGTCCGGCCTGGGTCCGGAATGCGCAGCAAAGCGGGCGTCCGTCGGCCATTCTGAATTTATGGGGCCACCCCTCTGGTTCGATATGGCCCATCGTCCGGAATGGCCGCCATTGGCGGCCCTCATTAACCCTTTGCTAACCATACACCCGGCAAGAATTGCCGGGTGAAGTCGAGTGTCGTCGGCCGCGTAGAACGGGAGGAACCCCGTGGACGCCAGTGCGGTACCTCACTTTCGGAACGGTGGCCCTTCGGCCGCCGCGCAGGTGTTTGGCGGCCGCGGCCGTCATTCGCGGGGGAAAGCGGCTACCATGGTCGATGTCACGGCGGGTCAAGGCACGGGGTCGAGCGGCGGTTTTCCAAGCCTCAGCGAAATCGGCGATATCCTAAAGCGCGGCGATCTCGCGCTGGCATTCGGCGTCCTCACCATTCTCGTGGTGCTGATCCTGCCACTGCCCTCGCTGGTGCTCGATCTGTTTCTCGCGATCTCGATCACGGTGTCGATCCTGATCCTGATGACCTCGCTGTTCATCCAGGCGCCGCTGGAATTCTCCTCGTTCCCGACCGTCCTGCTGATCTCGACCATGCTGCGGCTGTCGCTGAACATGGCGTCGACCCGGCTGATCCTGTCGAAGGGGCATGAGGGCACGGCGGCGGCCGGCCACGTCATCGAGGCGTTCGGCAATTTCGTGATGAGCGGTAATTTCGTGATCGGAATTATCGTGTTCGCGATCCTGGTGATCGTGAACTTCGTCGTCATCACCAAGGGTTCGGGCCGTATCGCCGAAGTCGCCGCACGCTTCCAGCTCGACTCGATGCCGGGCAAGCAGATGGCGATCGACGCCGATCTTTCCGCCGGCCTGATCGACGAAAAGACCGCCAAGGAGCGCCGCAAGGCGCTGGAAGACGAAAGCGGCTTCTTCGGCGCCATGGACGGCGCCTCGAAATTCGTGCGCGGCGATGCGATCGCGGGCCTTCTGATCGTCTTCATCAACGTCATCGGCGGCATCATCATCGGCGTCGCGCAGCAGGGCCTCTCCTTCGGCGATGCCGCGCGCACCTACACCGTGCTGACCGTCGGCGACGGCCTGGTGACGCAGGTCCCGGCGTTGATCGTCTCGACCGCGGCGGGCCTGCTGGTCTCCAAGGCCGGCATCACCGGCGCCGCCGACAAGGCGCTGATGAAGCAGCTCTCCGGCTATCCGCAGGCGCTCGGCATGTCGGCCGGCGTGATGCTGGTGCTGGCATTGCTGCCGGGCATTCCGATGCTCCCCTTCCTCGCGCTCGGCGGCGGCGCTGCGGCGCTGGCGTGGAAGGCGCGCAACCACAACCGCACCACCAAGGCGGCGCTCGCTGCCGAAGCGGCGGCGCCGGCGGCGGCCGCAGCGGCCGCCAGTGCTGCGGCGGAAGAGCCGATCTCGACCGCGCTCAAGATCGACGATCTCAAGATCGAACTCGGCTACGCGCTGTTGCCGCTGGTCAATGGCCCCGACGGCACCGACCGCCTGACCGAACAGATCAAGGCGCTGCGCCGCTCGCTCGCGGTCGAAATGGGCTTTGTGATGCCGGCCGTGCGCATCCTCGACAATGTGCAGCTCGAAGCCAACACCTACATCATCAAGATCAAGGAAGTGGACGCCGGCACCGGAAAAATCTGGCCGAACCAGTTCATGGTCATGGACCCGGCCGGCAACCAGGTCGCCGTGCCCGGCATCCACACCATCGAGCCGACCTTCGGGCTGCCGGCCACCTGGGTCGATGCCGCCTTGAAGGAAGAAGCCTCGCTCAAGGGCTATACGGTGGTCGATGCCGCGACCGTGCTGTCGACGCACCTGACCGAACTGCTCAAGAACAACATGTCCGACCTGCTGTCCTATGGCGAGGTGCAGAAGCTCTTGAAGGAGCTGCCGAAGGAACAGGGCGAACTGGTCAAGGACATCGTGCCGAGCAGCGTCACGGTATCGGGCATCCAGCGCGTGCTCCAACTCCTGCTGGCCGAGCGCATCTCGATCCGCGACCTCTCCACCATCCTCGAAGGCATCGCCGACGCACTGGCGTTCTCGCGCAACCCCGCCGCCATGGTCGAACATGTCCGCGCCCGGCTGGCGCGGCAGATCTGCGCACAAAATACCTCCCACAACGGCTATCTGCCGTTGATCGCGCTGTCGGCGCGATGGGAGCAGGCGTTTGCGGAATCCATCGTCGGCCAGGGCGACGACCGCAGCCTCGCCATGCAGCCGTCAAGGCTGTCGGAATTCATGACCGCGGTGCGCAACAGCTTTGAGCAGGCCGCCCGCGAGGGCGAGGCGCCGGTGCTGGTGACCTCGGCCGCGATCCGCCCGTTCGTGCGCTCGCTGGTCGAACGCTTCCGCTCACAGACGACGGTGCTGTCGCAGGCGGAAATCCACCCGCGTGCGCGGCTGAAGACGGTCGGCAGCGTCTAAAGCCTTGATCGGTCTGACTGAGGGCGCAAATCAGCCGACAAGACCGCGAGGCCTTTTCGCCACAGGCAACTGGTTTATTGGAATCGGCCGGGTCATCACCGTTTTGCGCCACTCTCGACTTTAACCATTTATCATATTGTAATTACTATATAATTTTCAATTTTTGGCCACCGTCCGGATCTTCTCAATCGCGGTCGTTCAAGTCTTTTCACTGCCTTGTGATCGCATCTTCGGAACTAAACCCCGAATCCCTACGTTTCCATACGCGAGACGTTGAACCTGCCTGCGTAGGAGGCCGACGAATTTGCAATGCAGGAAGGTGGCAGGAGACTTTGATGAACCACTCGATCCATAGCGCAGATCGGACGACCCATCTCAAGATCGTGGTGATCGCGCTTGTCGCAGGTATCCTGGTCGCCGGCCTCGGCATCTCGGCACGGAACACTTCTGACGAGGGATTGACCCAGACCGCACGCGTGATGAAGGCCGGCAAGCCGGTCGTGATCACGAGTTCGGGCAACTCAGTGGTACGCTAAGCAGTCCTGCGCTAACGAAATTCACGAATTCACGCGGCTCTTTACAGCCCCCCAAAGTCGCCACGTGGATATTTAAGACCCCAACTACCCCAAGTTGACTGCTGAAAACGCCCGCTCCCCACGGGCGTTTTCTTTTTGCGGGGTTCTTCGTGGTGCTCCCGGATTTGATAACTCCGCGTGTCCTGGACCGTGAGCCGCGCTATTTACCAATCGTCCCCCTGAGCCATGGCGAAGCACTGTTGCTTTCCCCGGTCATCGCTGCCGGACTGACTGTCGTGAGCGCCGGTTAGCCGTGACGCTCAGCGTGAAGCAGTACGCGCGGCACCGCGATCTGGTGGTTTTGACGCAAGCCGACCGAAAACGCATAGCGCGCGAACAGGGTGACTGGTACCCCACCCGTGAACCGGAGGCGTGTACTGGGTCGACAACTTCATGATCGGAGGTTGCAGTATGTCACTCATGAAGGATCTTCTTGAGCGGCCGTTCGATCAGGCGATCACATCAAAATACACCGCAATGAACGGCTTGATCTATTTGGGGTTCGGATCCCTCGTACTTGTTTGGCCCGGAATGGTGCAGACCATCTTCAGGGATGCAGCGTTCGTTGGAAACGAGGCAGCACTCATCCGCGTAATGGGCATGACCGTGATGGTCATTGGCTGGCTCTATTTATTCGGTGGCCTCTCCGGCGGCAGACGGATCGTCGCCGCTAGCGTATTGGACAGAGTGGTGCTCGTCCCCTTGGTTCTCGTACCCTTGGCCATCGCGGGAGTTTTTCCGCATTTTTTTCTGGCGTTTGCGCTTCTCGATCCGGCACTCGGCATTGGCGCTTGGCTGCTTCTCAGTCGATCGGACGACCCTCGATTTCACTCGACCACCGGGACGTCATCACTGTAGCTCATCCGAATTGTCGCCGATGCTTGCAATGCTTCCGCTCATCCCCGGATTGCGCCCAGGTTTCCACACTTGGGGGTCTGACACACAATTATCTTGTTCCGTGGTCCGCACCTCCAGGCACGATAACCATGGAATTGAACGCGACTTACAAAGCGAGGCCTCTCGACGGTCCGACAGGGCCAGGGTCTCGAATTGGTCAATCTCTCCGGAAAGATGCCGAATCTGCATAGGCAGCGCTTAGCCCTGTCCTCAATATGGCATTCCTTCGAAGGACGGTTGCCCCTCGGCAGTGGAAAACCTGCTCGTAAGCAAACAAGGGAGGCGCAAATGAATCGCAGACTCACACTCCTGAGCATGCTCTTTGCGCTAGACGCGGGCGTGGTGGGCGGAATCACCTCCTCGCTTGCGGACGAGATTACCGGAATCGAGGTGGACGTCGGCGATTTGCGCGGCGAAATTCTGTCGCTCTTTGCGCCTCGGGGTGCCGTCGCGACGGAAACGAATCCGAATTACAAGGGCGCTGCGGCGCCCGCGCCTGCGGCTCCCCCCTCGCCGGCCGCCGCGGACTGGCCGAGCTACAACAAAACGCTGACTTCCGAGCGCTTCTCAGACCTCGGCCAGATCAACACGAAGAACGTCGCCAAGCTCAAGGTCTTATGTACCTTCGACACTGGGCGATTGACTGCCTTCGAGACCGGCCTGATCATGGTGAGGGGCGCGCTCATCGGTACGACGGAATTCGATATTTTCTCGATCGACCCGGCGACCTGCGCCGAGAACTGGCGCACGCACGAGGAATATCCGGCCTACATTCTGCCGACCAATCGGGGCGCGGCCTACCTCGACGGCATGTTGTTCCGTGGGACCCAGGACGGGCGCGTGCTGGCCTATGACTTCACAACCGGCAAGCGGCTCTGGGAGACGACGATCGGGGACGTGAAAAAGGGCGAAGACGTGCCTGCGGCACCGATCGCCTGGCAGGGTCTCGTCTTCATCGGCAACGCCGGCGGAGACTTCAAGGGCGCCAAAGGGCACATGTACGCGCTCGACGCCAAGACCGGCAAGATTGTGTGGCAATTCTTCCTCGTGCCCAAGACCGAGGGCGATATTGTTCGCGGGCCCGAGGGCGCCTCACCGCTCGACAATTCGACTTGGAAAAACGTGCCTGGCGCTCCGATCAGCGGCGGGGGAACCTGGACTTCTACGACCTTGGACCCGGCTTCTGGGCTCTTGTATGTGCCCGTTGGCAATCCCGCGCCTGACTACGACAACAGCGTCCGCCAGGGGAACAATCTCTTCACCGGCTCCGTCGTTGTCCTCGACGCCAGGACCGGCGCGTACAAGAACCATTTCCAGCTTGTGGCCAGGGATTGGCACGATTGGGACGTCTCCAATCCGCCGGCTCTCTTTCAGACGAGGGGCGGCAAGAAATTGATGGCGGTGATGCCGAAGGACGGTTTCCTCTACGGATTCGATCGCGCCGACAACAAGCTCTTGTACCGGACGCCGGTGACGAGAATCGAGAATGCGGAAGAGCCGTTTTCGACCGAGAAGGACGTCCATTTTTGTCCGGGCGCCGCGGGCGGGGGGGAATGGAACAGCCCGGCCTACGATCCTGTGACCAATTTCATCTTCACCGGCCAGAACGACTGGTGCACGACGGTGAGGTTGCAGACCAGGGACGAAGTCGTAGCGTCCCCGATCGGACAACCGTGGACGGGAGAGAAGTCCCTCAATCCGTTCAACGTGTTCGGAAAGTTCTCGCGCGCCGACGGCGTCTGGGCGGGATGGCTTCACGCCGTCGACGCCGACACGGGGGTGTGGAAGTGGAGGCTGAAGTCCAATTATCCGATCATCGGCGCTGTGACGCCGACCGCGGGGGGCCTCGTGTTCTTTGGCGACATGGGCGGCAATTTCTATGCACTTGACGCGGCGACTGGCCAGAAGCTGTGGGGCAAGAAGATCGGCGGCGCGATCGGCGGCGGGGTGATCACTTACGCGGTGAACGGCGCCCAAAAAGTCGCGGTGGCGACCGGCTACGTATCCCCCGCTTTTCCGTACCGAAATCAGGAGAGCGAAGGTCGCGATCCTGGGCGTCGAGGGCAACTGAAGCAGCCGACGGCGGCGCCGGCCGCCGCGGGAGCCAATGAGGAGCCTGGTCATGCGCACCGGATCGATCTCACTCGACCGCCGGTACGTCATCGCTGTAGCTCTCGGAATTGTCGTTGAGTCCACGCCATAGTTCAGAAGCAGGTGTTTGAAACCGCAATCCTGTAGCCCATTCGAAGAGGTTACCATGGACTTCGATCCGGTTTTCCTGTCGCGGTTGCAATTTGGATTTGTGATCACCTTTCACATCATATTTCCCTCGTTCACCATCGGTCTTGGTGCCTGGTTGGCGACAATCGAGGGCGCGAGGCTGGCGACAGGAAACCCCGTCTATCGGCGTGTATTTGACTTCTGGCTCAAGGTGTTTGCGCTATCGTTCGGAATGGGCGTGGTCACCGGTATCGTCATGGCCTTTCAGTTCGGAACGAACTGGAGCGTCCTGGCACAGCGCACCGGTTCGATTCAGGGACCGCTACTCGGCTATGAGGCGTTCACAGCTTTCATGCTGGAGGCAACATTTTTCGGCGTTATGCTGCTTGGGCGTGATCGGGTGTCGCCGCGCGTTTACTTCTTCGCCTGCTGCATGGTGTCGCTCGGCACCATGTTCTCGTCGTTCTGGATTCTCGCCAACAACAGCTGGATGCAGGTTCCGATCGGCCACACCATCGTCGATGGCAAGATTATCCCCTCGGATTGGCGAGCAATCGTGCTTGGGCCGATTCAGATGGTGCGCTGGCCGCATATGCTGCTCGCCGCGTTTCTGACCAGCGGGATGAGCATTGCCGCCACGGGCGCGTGGTATCTGCTGCGTGGTGTGCATCGCGACGAGGCGCGCGTGATGCTGCACTGGAGTCTCGGCTTGGTAGCAGTGTTGATCCCGATCCAGCTCTTCTTCGGGCACCTCACCGGCCTATACGTTCTCAAGCACCAGCCCGCGAAATTTGCGGCGATCGAAGCCCGCTGGAAGAACCAACAGCCGGCCAGCGAGGTCCTGATCGCGATTCCCGACCCGGTCAGCGAGCGCAATCTGTTCGCGATTGAAATCCCGCGTCTTGGCAGCATGATCGCTTCCGGAAACTGGACCGCGCCCGAGGTCGGCCTTGAATCGTTTCCACCAAAGGATCGGCCCTCTGTCATCATTCCATTCTTTGCGTTCCGCATCATGGTCGGAATGGGATTGATCATGCTTGGTGTCTCGTGGCTGGGAAACCTGCTTCGCTTCCGCGGCCGGCTTGAGACAACGCGCTGGTTTCTGTGGTGCACCTTCCTTTCGTTTCCGACGGGCTTCATCGCGGTGCTGGCCGGCTGGTGGACTGCCGAAGTTGGGCGTCAGCCCTGGGTCGTCTATGGCCTGCTTCGCACCGCCGACGCTGTAACACCTTCGCTTACCACCGGTACGGTGCTGTTCTCACTTGCCAGCTATGTGCTGGTATACGCGCTCTTCATCGGGTTTGGGACATACTACGTCTTCAAATTGCTTCTGCGGGGCCCCACCGTCGAGGCAACGACGATTTCCGGGGCAACTGCCAGGCGCCCAATGGCGTTCGCCGACGACGCCGCGAGTGCGACGGGCAACCAATCTCCAGCACAGGGGTGATGGGCATGGAGCCGAGCAGTCTTACTCTGTTTTGGGCCGGAGCGATTGCGCTCTCAATCTTCGTCTACGTGATTCTTGATGGCTTCGATCTCGGCGTTGGCGTGTTGTTTGGCACGACAAACGAAGAAGCCAAACGCGTTCAGATGATGAACGCGATCGCACCGTTCTGGGACGGTAATGAGACCTGGCTTGTGATCATTGGAGCAAGCTTGTTTGCAGCCTTTCCGGTCGTCTATGCCGTGTTCCTCAGCGCTTTCTACCTGCCGATCCTATTGTTGCTGTTCGGCCTGATCTTCCGCGGCATCGCCTTCGAATTTCGCAACCGCGCCGGTGACATGCGATGGTTCTGGGATCGGGGTCTCTTTCTCGGCTCTGTGGTTGTCGCGTTTGCTCAAGGCGCGGCCATTGGCGCGATGATGCGGGGCGTTCCGGTCGTAAACAACCAATACGCCGGCGACGCGTTCGGTTGGCTGCATCCATTTCCGGTGTTGACCGGGATCGGGCTGGTGCTCGGTTATGCCCTGCTTGGCGCGGGATGGCTTGTCCTGAAGAGCGAGGGGCCACTGCGCATCTGGGCATACGCGCGTATACCCTGGCTTGTCGGAGGAGTGTTCATCGCGCTGGGCCTTGCGTTCCTGGTTTCCATGACGATCGACGCAGACGCCATCGCTCAAAGCAATCTGCGTGATCGTCCTTGGGGATTTGCTTTCCCGATTCTCGCCGTCGCGGCCCTGATCGGCGTTGTGACGTGTGCGCGGGCACGACGTGACGAATTGCCATTTCCGCTGACAGTATTGTTTTTTCTCGCGTCATACCTCACGCTTGGGGTGATGTTCTGGCCCTATATGGTGCCCTATTCCATCACCGTGGCTGACGCCGCCGCACCAGATGCTTCGCTTGGTTTCATTTTCTATGGAGGCGTCATTGTTCTGCCGGTGATCTTTCTGTACTCGATTGGCGTCTATTATATTTTTCGCGGCAAGAACCGCCAAGGCTACGGCTGAGATCGCACGGCATCAACTGAGCAGCGCATCGATCGCCTCGGCTCCCGCTCAGCGCGGCGCGCTCGCCGGCACCGTCTCGATCAGCTTGCCGGTATAAATCGGGGTCGAGTGGGGCTTGCCGTCGGGCGATCCGCCGGCCTGTTCGACCGTCACCGCAAAGGTCGCCTCGTTGATCGTGCCGGCATCGTAGGACGAAAGCACCGGACGCGCGGTGAACTCGCTGCCGCCGATGACGCCGAGCGAGCGGGGCTGCGGCAGCTTGTCGGAGATCAGCCACAGCTCAAAACTCTTGCCGGGCTCGGCATCGGCGCCGACCTTGCGCACCGTGAAATTCTTGGTGGCGGCGTCCACCGTCAGAATGAACGCGGGCGAGCCGCCGTTTTGCTGCAGCAGCGCGACATATTGGGCCGACGGCGGCGCCGGCTGAACCGGCGTCTTCACCTCAACCACTTGTATGCGCGGCTTGGGGCGAAGCCTATCGGGCAACAGATCCGGCTGATAGATCTGAACCGCGAGCATTGCGATCAGCGCGGCGGCAATCGCGGTGGCAACGGAAGCGACGTTGCGCCAGCGCCGCAACCGGCCCGACAATCGGATGACGTTCGAATTGTCCGCGACCGGGAATTGTTCCGGGACTTGTTCAACGACAGGGGCCTGCTCGACAACGGGAGCAACCAGCGGCGCCTCCGGCAACTCCATTGGCGCCTGCGCGCCGGAATGCCCGACAGCGGCCTTGATGTTCTCCCAGACGATCGGCCGCGGCTCGACCGATCCAACCATCTGGTTGAGGACGCCGAGCCGATACGCCCAGGCATCGACGATCGCCGCGAATTCGGTGTCGACGGCCATCATGAACTCGACCTGCGCGCGCTCGTCGGCATCGAGGGTGCCGAGGGCGTACTCCGCGGCGAGCGCGATATGGTCTTCGCTATAGTCCATCGTTCAAGTCCGAAACACTGTTCAAAGCCCGAGACATTCCCGGATATCCATCATGCTGCGGCGCAGCCACGTCTTCACCGTGTTCACCGGCGTCTCGAATTTGGCGGCGAGCTGCTCGCGGCTCCAGCCGTTGTAATAGGCCAGCAGCACGAGCTTCTGCCGGTCCGGCTCGAGACGGCCGACACATTCCAGCAACCGTTTCAACTCTTCCGTCATCTCGCGCCGCGCGAGCGGATCGGGAGAATCGGCAGCCACTTCCATGGCGGTCGGCTCCTCCTCGATCGAGATTTCGCTCTTCTTGCGCACCACGTCGATCGCCCGGTTGCGAGCGATCGACGCCATCCATGTAATCGGTGAAGCGAGGGCCGGATTGAACTGCCCGGCGCTGTTCCAGATCTTGACGTAAGTCTCCTGAATGACCTCCTCGGCTAGATCCTGTCGCCGCAAGATACGGAGCACGACGCCGAAGAGTTTCGCGCGCGTGGCGGCGTAAAGCCGCTCAAAAGCGGTCTCATCTCCCTTCGCCACAGCGGCAATCAGCCAGACCAGCTCAGCTGGCGTCAACATTCAGCGTCCCCCAATCGCGATCCCCCATCGCTTCTTACGCCGGGAGTGATCGAGAAGTTTCGTAGCGCATGATCCGGAAAAGTGGACACCGGTTTTCCGAAAAGATCATGCGCAAAATAATAAGCTAAAGCGCGATGGCAATTCTACCTAAAGTCATCGCGCTTTAGCATACCTTGCGTCAATCCAGCCACCAAGCGGCCGCGCTGTGGACATCCGCATACGAAAGACATCCGCATACGAAAAACCCGGGCCTTGAGGCCCGGGTTTTCGTTTGTCTGGAATGCCCGACGTGAAGGTGTCAGGCAATGACGCCGAGACGGGCGCGCATCAGGCCGATCGAGTCCATGTCGGCCTGCTCCCGGGCGTTCTCCTCGGCGCGCTCGCGCGCCTGGTCACGCTCGTCGAGCAGCTCGACCTTCTTGAGCTCCTCAAAGGCTTCGCCCAGCAAGGCCTTGGCATCTTCCAACTGGATACGAAGCTCGTCGGCGGAACGCGTCAGGTTCTCCCGCCGCTGGATCGCCGCCTTGGCATAGGTCGGGTAGGCGAAGTGGGAGGGATCGTTGATCCCTGCCCGCTCCTGCTCGGTCTGGATTTCGCGTTCGAGGTCGACCGACATGCGCTGGAAATCGGCGATCATACCCTCGATCTGGCTAACCCTTCGGCGCTTTTCGTCGACCTGAAATTTCTTCAGACGGATCAGCGTTTCACGTGACTTCATCAACTCATACTCCCCAGAAGTCCCAATCTGAACGCGGGACAGAGCCGGCTCCCCGGGGGGCCCCACCGGCATAGCTAATCATGTGCCGGGGATGATGGCCTGACAAAGTTAGCGTTCCGTTTCCAAATTTGTCAGGATCTGCGCCAATTGCTGGTAGCCCTCGCCAAGACTGGCTTTTTCGTCCTTGGCCTGGCGAAGGAACCCTTCCAGCGGCTCATGCAGGCCGATCGCCTCGTCGACCTCCGCGCTGGAGCCGGCCCGGTAGGCGCCGAGGCGGATCAGTTCCTCCATGTCGGAATAAGTCGCCATCACCTGGCGAGCCCGCGTGATGACCGGCAGGTAGGCCGGATCGGCCGCTTTCGGCATGGTGCGCGAAACCGATTTGAGAATGTTGATGGCGGGAAAGCGTCCGCGTTCGGCAATCGATCGCTGCATCACGACGTGCCCGTCCAGAATGCCGCGCACGGCGTCGGCGATCGGTTCGTTATGGTCGTCGCCATCGACCAGCACCGTGAAGATGCCGGTGATGGTGCCGGCGCCCAATCCCGGCCCTGCCCGCTCCAACAGCTTCGGCAGTTCGGTGAACACGGTCGGGGTATAGCCCTTCGCGGTCGGCGGTTCGCCGGCCGACAGCCCGATCTCGCGCTGCGCCATCGCAAACCGCGTGACCGAATCCATCAGGCACAACACGTCCTTGTCTTCGTCGCGGAAATACTCGGCAATGGCGAGCGTCAGATAGGCCGCCTGCCGCCGCATCAAGGCGGGCTCGTCCGAAGTCGCCACCACCACCACCGAGCGCGCCAGGCCAGCCTCGCCGAGATCGTCCTGCAAGAATTCCTGCACCTCGCGGCCACGTTCGCCGATCAGGCCGATCACCGTGATATCGGCATCGACATTGCGTGCCAGCATCGACAGCAGCACCGACTTGCCGACGCCGGAGCCGGCGAAGATGCCGAGCCGCTGGCCGCGGCAGCAGGTCAGGAACGTATTGAGCGCGCGTACGCCGAGGTCGAGCGGCGGGCCGACCCGCTGGCGCGAATGCGCCGGCGGCGGCAGGTTGCGGTACGGCATCGGCGAGGGGCCTTGCTCCAGCGGTCCCTTGCCATCGATCGGCTCCCCCATCGCGTTGAGGACGCGGCCGAGCCATGATGGCGAGGGCCGCACCTGGCTGGCGGCATTGGCAATCACGGCGCGGCAGCCGCGCCGGACGCCCTCGAGGCCGGCGAACGGCATCACCACCGCATTGTTGCCGGAGAAGCCGATCACCTCGGCCGGGATGAAGCGGTTACCGCCGGTATCGATCACGATGCGGGCGCCAACCGACATCGCATGGATCGGGCCGGCGATTTCCACCATCAGCCCGCGCACACCGACCACGCGGCCATAAATATTGACGCCGTCGATATCGCCGATCTGCTCCGCGAGCGCCTTCATTGCGAAAACCTTAAGTTTCCGCGTTTTAGAACGGGGCGCTTAACCTCGTGTTTACCCGCATCGTTAATCATTACGTCACTGTCTTTGGTGACTGAGAGCGCTCGTCCGTCAGAAGAAGGATGAGTCGTGGGAGTCGGTTAAACCCGTCTCTTAATGTGGAGCTTGAACGAGACTGGATAAGAAAAGCTGGTTCGACGCAATATCTTAGGGCAATTCGATAAAAATTGCACTGTTAGACCTTGCGAACCGGAATCAGATATTTGTTAACCATGTATCCGTCAGGATCCGAATCAGTTGTTCAAAGGCGTTTTGAGTGCCGCAAGTGCGGCCGACCTGACGCCCGGAGCGGCGACTATAGGGGACTGGCATGCGCGTTTTGCTGATAGAAGATGATAGCGCTGTCGCGCAGTCGATCGAGTTGATGCTTAAATCCGAGAGTTTCAACGTCTACACGACGGATCTCGGAGAAGAAGGCGTCGATCTCGGCAAGCTTTATGACTACGACATAATCCTTCTCGACCTCAATCTGCCCGACATGTCCGGCTACGACGTGCTCAAGCAGCTTCGGGTTTCCAAGATCAAGACCCCCATTCTGATCCTCTCCGGCCTCGCCGGCATCGAGGACAAGGTCAAGGGTCTCGGCGTCGGCGCCGACGACTACATGACCAAGCCCTTCCACAAGGACGAACTGGTTGCCCGCATCCATGCGATCGTGCGCCGTTCCAAGGGCCACGCCCAATCGGTGATCCAGACCGGCGACCTCGTCGTCAATCTCGACACCAAGACGGTCGAGGTCGGCGGCCAGCGCGTGCACCTGACGGGCAAGGAATACCAGATGCTGGAGCTGCTCTCGCTCCGCAAGGGCACCACGCTGACCAAGGAAATGTTCCTCAACCACCTCTATGGCGGCATGGACGAGCCCGAGCTGAAGATCATCGACGTCTTCATCTGCAAGCTGCGCAAGAAGCTGGCGAACGCTTCCGAGGGCCGCAACTTCATCGAGACCGTGTGGGGCCGCGGTTACGTGCTGCGCGAGCCGCACGAGGCCGACGAGCGCATCCCGGCCTGAGCAAGGGTTTTACGGCGAGCCGCAAGGCCTTGCTTCCCGACAAGGCTTGCTTCCCGACAAGGCTACACTCCTCCCGACTGGACCCCGCCGCAAATGGCGGGGTTTTTGTTTGGGATTGTCCCCCCGCCTCGCGTGCGCCAACCGACGGATCGTGCAACCCTGCTGCCTGCACGAGTCGGGGCGTCATCCATGATCCTTCAATCCCTCGCCGGGTTGCCGGCGTTCCTGGTTTATTTCTGCACGGCCATTGTCGCCGTGGTCGCCTACCTCTTCGTCTATACCCGCATCACGCCGCATAATGAGTTCCAGCTGATCCGCGACAATGATCCGGCGGCAGCGATCGCGCTGGGGCTCAGCCTGCTCGGCTTCGTGCTGCCGGTGGTCAGCGCCATCGCCCATTCGGCCAATGTCTGGGATTGCCTGATCTGGAGCGCGGTCGCGCTGATCGTGCAGGTCGTCGTCTATTACATCGTCAAGATCCCGGTGCCTAACCTGTCGGCGCGGATCGCGGCCGGCGAACTCGCCGCCGCGATCTGGCTGGGACTTGCTTCATTGGCCGCGGGCGCGCTCAACGCGGCCTGCATGATCTACTGACCATGGAAAGCAAGAAACCGCCGCAGGAATTCGGCAAGCGCAAACCGTCAGTGCCGGTTGTCGCGCGGCCCGTCCGGCCAGGGCCGCCGGCGAAGCGTTCCGGCCACGTCGCGTTGTTGCTGATGGGCACGTTTGCGGTCGGCACCGCCGGTTACGCGCTGATGCCGGGCGACCATTGCGAACGTCCGCCGAACGTGGCGACACCGTCGCTGCTGCAAAGTAGCGCCGAATGCCCGCCGCGCGGATCTTCCTCGTCCGGCGGCGGCGGATCGTCCTCGCGCAGCGGTTTCTATTCCAGCAACTCCTCATCCAGCCATTCGGCGTCAGGCACTTCCAGTCCATCTTCGGGCGGCGTGACGCGCGGCGGCTTCGGCTCCTTTGCACATGCCTTCGGTTTTTCCGGCGGCTGAAATTCTCCCCGCACGAAGGCGTGAGGGGAGCGGCTTTCACTTGCTTCGGCGCGCGCCGGTGATGGAAACTCGGGGCCATCAGGGATCAACAAACAGGATCGCAACAAGCAGGATCGCAACCATGAAGCGCTCGCGTCGTGTGGTGCTGACGTTGATGGGAAGTGCGGCCGTCGGCGCCGTGTCGATGGGCCTTGTGCCGCAACGCGATTGCGGCCCCGGCAATATTTTCGTCCCCGGCCCCGACGGAAGGCCCTACTGCCGCGCGACCTATCGCGGGTTCGGCGGTACGCCGGGCCGATTGCATGGCCACGGTCATAGCGGCCATGGTCACGGCGGCCACGGGCATGGCGGCGGCTGACATTTTTCATGCAACGCATTGTCTGCCCTGAACGCGACGACTGGCGCACGACCGCGGAGCGCGCGGGCTTTGATTTTCATACCATCGACGGCGAACGCTATTGGGACGAACGGGCCTATTACGCGTTCACGCTCGACGAGATCGAGCGCCAGATCGAGCAACCGACCGGCGAGATCGACGCGATGTGTCTCGAACTCGTCGGTCACGCCATCGACGACGAAAATTATCTGAGCCGGCTGAAAATACCGGAAGCGTTCTGGCCGTTGCTTTCGCAGAGCTGGCACCGCGACGATGGCAGCCTCTATGGCCGGCTGGATCTCAGCTTCGACGGCCGCCATCCCGCAAAGCTGCTGGAGTATAACGCGGATACGCCGACCTCGATTTTCGAGGCGGCGGTGTTCCAGTGGACCTGGCTCGAACAGGCGATCGAGCGAAACATCATTCCGAAGCGCGCCGATCAATTCAATTCGATCCATGAACGCCTGATCGAGGCCTGGAAGAAACTCGGCCGCGCGCGCCACCTTCATCTCGCCGGCATGACCGAGAATGAAGAGGATGCCGGAACGCTGGCCTATCTGGAGGATACCGCGAGCCAGGCCGGCCTGAAGACCACGCTCATCGATATCGAGGACATCGGACTGCGCGACGGCCATTTCGTCGATCTCGACGACCGCGAAATCGAACTCGCCTTCAAGCTCTATCCCTGGGAATGGATGTTTCACGATGCGTTCGGCGCGCAGCTCGCCAAGGCGCCGACGCGCTGGATCGAGCCGCCATGGAAAGCGATCCTGTCCAACAAGGGTATTCTTCCCCTGCTCTGGGAGATGTTTCCGAACCATCCCAATCTGCTGCCGGCCTATTTCGAGGATGATCCGAACGCGGCGAAGCTCGGCACGTCCTTTGTGCGCAAGCCGCTCTATTCGCGCGAAGGCGCCAACGTCGCGCTGGTCAGCGCCGGCGCCACGCTGGTCGAACAGGAAGGACCGTATGGTGCGGAAGGATTCATTCGGCAGGCGCTCGCGCCGCTTCCGAACATCTGCGATCAATACGCCGTGCTCGGAAGCTGGCTGGTCGATCACACACCCTGCGGCCTCTCGATCCGCGAGGACGAGAATCCGATCACCGGCAACAATTCGCGATTCCTGCCGCACGCGATTCTGTAACGTGGATCAGCGCGCCGACGCGACCGCCCTCAACGTTTGCGGCGGCGGCGAAATGCCCGTCCGCGCGGCCTGGCCGATGTTCGGACGATACAGTCCGCGCCGCTCCGGATAGGGCCTGAAGGCGTTGGTGATTCCGACCACGGATTCGGCAGCCCCCAGCGCCAGCACGCCATCGGGCTCGAGCATCCGCGCAAGGCGATCGAATATGCCCGCTTTGGTATCCTGGTCGAAATAGATCAGTACGTTGCGGCAGAAGATCACGTCGAAGCTGCCGAGATGGGAGAAATCCTGCAACAGATTCAGCTGGCGGTGCTGCACCATGCTGCGGATTTCGGCATTGAGCTGCCACAGCTCGCCGTTCTGCGTGAAGTATTTCACCAGCATCTGAATCGGCAGGCCGCGCTGCACTTCGAACTGGCTGAAGATGCCGGCCTTCGATTTTTCCAGCACGGCCAGCGACAGGTCGGTCGCGACGATCTCGGTGCGCCAGCCCGACAGCTTGGGACCGGCTTCCTTCAGGCACATCGCGATCGAGTACGGCTCCTGTCCGGTGGAGGAAGCCGCACACCAGATCCGCAGGGAGCGGCGGGCCGCGCGCGCCTGCACCAATGCCGGAATCACCGCCTCTTTCAGATGCTCGAACGGAAGCTTGTCACGGAAAAAGAACGTCTCGTTGGTGGTCATCGCCTCGACCACCTCCGACGTCAGCGCCTCGGCGCCACCCTTCATCTTCAAAACGAGTTCGGGGATGCCGGGAACGCCGGACTTCCGCGCCAGCGGCACCAGGCGGCTTTCGACGAGGTACTGCTTGTCGGCAGACAGGTCCAGTCCGGAACGCTCTTTCAGAAGCTTACGCAGATACTCATAGTCCAAGGGCGTCACGAACGATCTCCCGAAAACAACCGAACCAGTTTCGGTGCGATCTGATTGAGTGGCAGCACGGCGGCGCAAATGCCCGCATTGGCGGCAGCGCCCGGCATGCCCCACACCACGCTGGAGGCCTCGTCCTGGGCAATCACGCTGCCACCGGCGGCAACGATCTCCTTGCCGCCACGCATGCCGTCGGAGCCCATGCCGGTCAGGATCACCGACATGATGCCGCCCTGCCAGACGTCGATCGCGGAAGTGAACAGCGGATCGACAGCAGGCTTGCAGAAATTCACCGGCGGTCCGTCGTCGAGCGCGATCGCAGCCTCCGCGCCATGGCGCACGACGCGCATGTGTCGGCCGCCCGGCGCGAGATAGATGGTGCCTGCCTTGACGATCTCGCCATCGACGGCCTCATGCGCCGGCCGGCGGCTCGATCGCGCCAGATGCTCGGCGAGAATCGTGGTGAAGGTCGGCGGCATGTGTTGAGTGATCAGCACGGGGAAACGGTCGATCACGGGGCCGATTTCGCTGACCACCGACATCAGGGCCTGCGGACCGCCGGTCGAGGAACCGATCAGGAGCGCCCGCGGCGCCAGCATGCCGAACGGGCGGCGCATCAGTTGCGTATGTGCGACCGGGGTCGGCGGCGCACGGCTTGGGGTTTCACGCGGCCGGTCGAAAACCGGCGCCAAGGGGGTTCGCGTGCCCGGGCGCGGCGCGGCGGACCTTGGCGCCGAGGTGCCGGATCTTCTGAATCAGGTCATGACGAAAGGTCTCCGCAGCGGAGGCCTCGCGGGTGCTTTCGGGCTTTGGAATGTAATCGGACGCGCCGAGCGAGAGCGCCTTGAAGCTGATCTCCGCGTTACGGCGGGTTAGCGTCGACGCCATGATGACGATGAGGTCGCGCTTCTTCGCGAGCAATTGCGGCAGCGCGGAGATGCCGTCGAGGTCGGGCATTTCGATATCGAGCACGGCAACATCGGGGTTGACGCGCTCGAGCTGGTTGACGGCATCGAGGCCGGTGCGCAGCGAGGCCGTGACTTCCATATCCGGCTCGGCCCCGATCCAGCGGGAGATCATTCCGCGGATCACGACGGAGTCGTCGACCACCATCACCCGCAGCTTGTTCTGCTGCATCGAAGTGGGCGACGGAAAACTTGTCAACGCAACACTCATTACTTCACCAGAAACGGCTCAAGCGGCACAATTACAAAGATAACGCCGAGGGCCGTTGAGCCGCCGGATCGCTTAACGAAAATCAGATCAGGCCGACTTCCTGGAACTTCGCGGTAACGATGTCCTTGTCGAACGGCTTCATGATGTATTCGTTGGCGCCGGCGTGCAGTGCGCGTGCAATGTGCGCGACATCGTTTTCGGTGGTGCAGAACACCACCTTGGGCGCATCGCCGCCGGGCATGCGGCGCAGATTGCCGAGGAACTCGTAGCCGTCCATGACGGGCATGTTCCAGTCGAGCAGAACCGCGTCGGGCATGGCGCGCTTGCAAACCTCAAGCGCCTTTTCGCCGTCCTCGGCTTCGACGATCTGGAAATCCAGCCCTTCCAGGATACGCCGTGCAACCTTTCGAATGACGCTTGAATCGTCGACGACCAGACATGTTCTCATTTTCGGCCTCTATTCCCAGTCCCGAAAAAGGGACTTTTCCATTTCTAACTTTGTCTACGCCTGCGCCTGGCTTTCGGCCTATGCAGCCATCAGGTCAGGCACGATTTCGAGGACGCGATCGACATCGAGGACGACCATCAGTTGGCCGTCGAGGCGATGGACGCCGCCGGCGAGTTTGGCCATGCGGGGATCGAGGTTGACCGGGTTTTCCTCACGGCTGTCATCGGGGAGTTCTGAGAACCTCCCCGATCTGGTCGATCAGGAGCCCGTAGGACTCGCCACGCAAATCGACGCCAACCGCCATCGGCGGCTTGCCGTCGTCGTTCTTCGGCAGGCCGAGCCGGGCGCGCATGTCGACGACGGTGACGATGCGGCCGCGCAGATTGAGCACACCGGCGATTTCGGCGGAGGACAAGGGAACCCTGGTCAACCGCTCCGGCATGAACACGTCCTGCACGCGGGAGATCGGCAACCCAAACAACTGCCCGCCGATCACGGCGGTGACATATTCGGCCACGGTACCCTCGATGGTCTCGGTCTTGGTGGTCATGGTCGGTTCCTTATGCCGCACGCCTGATTTCGGCGGTCTGTTCTTTCAGCGCCGCGATCAGGCCGGGACGGTCGAACTTGGCGACGTAATCGTGGAAGCCGGCCTGCCGCCCGCGCTCGATCGCCGCCGGCGAAACCATCGAGGACAGCGCGATGATCGGAAGCTGGCTCAGATGCTGGTCGGCGCGGATGGTCTCGGCGAACTCGAACCCGTTCATGTCGGGCATCTCGATGTCGGTCAGCACCACGTCGAAGGCTTGCCCCGAGCGCAGCGCCGTCAGGCCTTCCTGGGCATTGGGGGCGACCCGGACCCGGTAGCCGGCGGCTTTGAGAACCGGCGCCAGCATGTTGCGGAAGAAGGCGCTGTCGTCGACCAGCAGCACCGACTGGGCCGACACCGAGGGGCGCATCTCCTTGCGGGAGAACCAGTCGGCAAACGCCATGGGCAGGAAGTGGCCGACGTCGATCACTTCGGTGGCCTGGCCCTTGATCACGGCCGAGCCCAGAATGCCCTCCTGGCTGCCGGCGACCTCGATGTGCAGCCGTTCCTCGACGATGTCGATGATCTCGTCGACAACGAGCCCCATCGAGCGGCCGTCGTCGGCGAACACCAGGATCGGCTGGGTGCCCGAGGACTGGACGTTGACCCCGTTCATCTGCACCAGCGGCATCAGTTGCTCGCGGTACTGCACCATGTAGCGGCCGTTGGAGAGCTCGATCTTGTCGGTGGCGATCTCTTCCAGACGCGTCACCAGACCGAGCGGCACCGCCTTGGGCTGGTTCGAACCGGCGCGGAACACCAGGAGCGAGGTCAGCTGTTCGCCCGAGATCGCGTGTCCGGCAGCATTCTCGTCGGCAAGATCGCGGGAGGTCGAACCTGCGGCGCCGAGCGCCTTGGCAATGCCGTTGGGGTCGATGATCATGATGACGGCGCCATCGCCCAGAATGGTATTGCCGGAGAACATGTCGATGTGCCGCAGCTTTGTGGACATCGGCTTGACCACGATCTCTTCGGTGTGGAACACGCCGTCGACCACGATGCCAAAGGTCTGGCTGCCGACCTGCGTCACCACGATGAAGCCGTTTTCGGGATCGGATGAAGAACCGTCGTCGATCTTCAGGAGCTTCTTCAGGTGCATCAGCGGCAACAGCTTGTTGCGCAGCCGCAGGACCGCGGTGTCCTTGATGCGCTCGATGCGGTGTTCGGAGTTGGCGCGGGCGCGGACCAGCTCGACGACCGACAATTGCGGGATCGCAAAGCGGTCGCCGGCGGCTTCCACGATCAGCGCCGAGACGATGGCGAGCGTCAGCGGGATCTTGATGGTGACGGAGGAACCCTCACCGGCCACCGACTTGACGTCGATGGTGCCGCCGATCTGGTCGATATTGGTGCGCACCACGTCCATGCCGACACCGCGGCCGGAGATCGAGGTGACGGCGGCGGCGGTCGAGAAGCCCGGCGCGAAGATGAACTTGTGGATCTGGGCTTCCGTCATCTTCTCCAGTTCAGCCTCGGAGACGAGACCGTTGGAGACGGCTTTGGCCTTGATCCGCTCGGTGTTGAGGCCGCGGCCGTTATCGGCGATGCAGATGATGATGTGGCCGCCCTCGTGATAGGCGGAGAGCCGGATGGTGCCCTGCTCGGGCTTGCCGGCGGCCAGACGCTCGGCCGGGGTCTCGAGACCATGATCGGCGGAGTTGCGCACCATGTGGGTGAGCGGGTCCTTGATCAGGTCGAGCACCTGGCGATCGAGCTCGGTGTCGGCGCCGTGCATCTCCAGTTCGATCTGCTTGCCGAGTTCGCCGGAGAGGTCGCGGACGATCCTTGGCAGCTTTTGCCAGGCATTGCCGATCGGCTGCATGCGCGTCTTCATGACGCCTTCCTGCAGCTCGGCGGTGACGTTGGAGAGACGCTGCAACGGCACCTTGAACTCGGTATCCTCGTTGCGCCTCGAGATCTCCAGCAGCTGGTTGCGGGTCAGCACCAGCTCGGAGACCATGGTCATCAAATGCTCCAGCGTGTCCACGTTGACGCGGATCGACTGGTTGGCCACCTTGTCGGCTTCCTGGACATCGGCATCGGCACTTGCGGCGCGACGGGCCGGTTTTGGCTTGGTATCCTTGGTTTCTGGCTTGGTTTCCTTGGCCTCGGGCGGCTCGGAAGCGGCTACCGGCGCCGGTGCGAGTTCGGTCGCAGTCTCTCGGAAGGCGCGCTCCAGCTCGTCGAGCGAGACTTCGCCCGGACGCAATGGCCGCTCCAGCACCTGGTCCACCAGCGCGCCCGCCGTCACCTCGGGTTGAACCGGGGGCGCGGCGACCATGGGAACGGGCGCGGACACAGCTCCGGCCGGCGCTGACATCGCCTGCATGCCGCGCTCGACCATGTCGTGCAGCTTGGCGATGAGGTCTTCATCCGAGCCTTGCGGCTCGGTCTCGTTGGCCTCGAGGCCGGCGAGGATTTCCTTGATGCGATCGATCGAGGAAAGGATCAGCGAGACGGCTTCGGCGGTGACCGGCATGCCGTCGCGGAATTTGCCCATCAACGTCTCGCCGGCGTGGGCGAGCGCCTCCAGACGGGGCAACCCGAGGAAGCCGCAGGTACCCTTGATGGTGTGCACCAGGCGGAAGATGTTATCTAGAAATCTTGGCATCGCTCGGATCCTGCTCGAACCGAACCAGTTGATTGTCGACCGTGTCCAGGCTCTCGCTGGTCTCGGTCAAAAACTCCCGCAACAAATCATCCATGAAATTGGCCTTCGCACGCATCCGGCACGCGACATCGACGCGCCTTACGGAACTTGGTCAGCTTCCATGCAAAGCGTTTAATATTGGTTGAGTAATTGGAAAAGAACGGGCTCAACAAAGAGATAAGACGGATTCAATGAATCCAACCACTAGTTGTAAACCACTGGTTAACCATGTTGACGCCGCGGCGGGCTTTTAGGAGGCGGTGACGACCACTTTTTCCCCGTCGAGCGCGAGCGTCACGCTCAATCCGCAGGCCTGCGCCAGTAGCCGGGTGTAATAAGGCTGCACCGCATGCGCATCGATGGAAGCGGTCGAATCCGCACTCAAGAGGTCGGCGATATTTTGCGGCACGCGGGCATTGAGGCCTGATGTCGTCACGCGAAAGCTCATCGCCTCGCCGTCGCCGATCGGATCGACCGTCAGCGTACCGCCGCGCGGTATCGTCTGCTGCGCAATGATCATCATGTTCAACAGCAGTTTGACGCGGTTCTTCGGCAACAGCAGACGCGGCAAATTCCAGGTGATGGTGATCTTGCCGTCTTCAATGTGGCCGCGCGCCATGGTCTGGGCGTCGCCGAGATCGATCTGGGCACCCGCCGATCCCGCCGCGCCGAACGCCAGGCGGCAGAACTGCAATCGCGCCGAAGCGGTCCTGGCGCTTTTGCGGATCAGATCGAGCGCGAAATCGCGATCTTCAGGCTTCGGATTGTCGTCGAGGACCTCAAGCCCATTGACGATGGCGCCAACCGGACTGATGAGATCGTGACAGACCCGCGAACACAGCAGCGCCGCAAGTTCGAGGGCATCGGGAGCGGGACCGGGAGACGAAGTGGCAGACATCATATGTTCCTGGGAAGCCGCGCGATTAGCGGGCGGCTACGAATCACGCATGCTCGCTGGTTTGATACACTGCGGCGGCGCATGCTGCCAGCACGGGACGGCAATGGTAAAGGGAAGACGAACAGCAAATGAGCGCCGCTTATGAATGAGGCACCTCCGCCCGCGATCGATCGCGAGGCCGCCGCCGCACTGATCGAACCGCTGACCGATCTGGTGGTCCGGGCCGGCGCCGCCATCCTCGCCGTCAACCGTTCCGCCATGAAGGTCGACGGCAAGAAGGACGGATCGCCGGTAACCGAAGCCGATCTCGCGGCCGACCGTATTATCGGCGACGGCCTGGCGCGGCTGGCGCCGGCCATACCTTCGCTGTCCGAAGAGCGCGTCCAGCTCGCAAAGCTGCCCTACAAGGACAGTTTTTTCCTGATCGACCCGCTCGATGGCACCAAGGAATTCGTCGCCGGCCGCAACGAGTTCACGGTCAATCTGGCGCTGGTGACGCACGGAACCCCGCTGCTCGGCATCGTCGGCGCCCCCGCGCTCGGGCTGGTGTGGCGCGGCATCGTCGGCCGCGGCGCGGAGCGGCTGACGATCAATGACGGCGCGGTGTCGCGCGTGGAACCGATCCGCACCCGCCTTTGCCCGCCGCTCGGAAATCCGTGGACCGTCGCGGTCAGCCGCTCGCATGGCGATTCCAGGACCGAAGCCTTCATTGCCGCCAGACCCGGAGCGGTCCGGGCCGAACTCGGTTCGGCGGTCAAATTCGGCCGCGTGGCCGAGGGCGGCGTCGATATCTATCCACGCCTGTCGCCGACCTCCGAATGGGACGTGGCGGCCGGCCATGCGGTCGTCACCGCCGCCGGCGGCAAGATGACGGACCGGCACGGCGCCGCCCTGCATTTCGGCATGGGCCGTGAGGATTTCATCGTGCCGGAATTCATCGCCTGGGGCGATCCCGCAGCGGCGGACTTAAGTCGATAGGCCTTTAAGTCGACAGGCCTTTAAGTTAGAGGTCTTTAAGTTGAGAGGTCTGCGCAGAGGTGAAGGAGAGAGACCCGAACCGAGCCCTATTGCGCGAGACTTTGTTCCAGCACCGGCCAGCGCTCGGTCGCCTCCTTGAGGAAGCGCGCAGGCTCGGCGGCGAAGGCGTCGCGGTTTGCCTCGCGGCCGAACAGATAAAGCCGCTGCCCCGTGACCACCCAGAACCGCGGGTTACCCGCGTAAGTCACCCCTCGTCCCAGATCGACCGGATCATAGCCGCCGAACCGGGGACCGTAGATTTCCGGATGGGCCGCAAAAGAGGCGCGGTTGCCCTCGTTGCGGAAACGCCAGACAGCGCCGGCTTCCGCGGCTTCGAAATCCGGCAGCCCCTGGATGGCCATGGAATTGGTGAAATAGGCCACGGGATCGAAACCCTCGATCGCAAGGCCGGAATAGCGGTTGGCCACGACACGTTCGGTGGTCGCAGCCAAGGCTTGCGAATTCAAGGCTGCCAGAATTCAAGGCTGCCAAATCAAGGCAGGCGGACGCAAAAAAGGCTGCCAATAAGGCAAAAAGGCCCATTACCGAGCGCCGACCGTATCTTTCCTGCCGCTGTACCGTCATAGTTGGTCTCGATAACATTCGAGTTCGAGGGGACACTGGACGCAACCTAGAGCCGTGCTTGTTGGCGTCAGGTTAAGGCGGCGGACAGAATTTCGATGCCAGGGGTTCTTTGATGATTTTCGCCTCACGCCTTGCCGCGGTAACGCTCGCCGCGCTGATGTGCTGGACCGTGCCGGTCTCCGCGCAGCAGGCACCACCGCCACCGGGACCGCCGCCGCAGTACCAGCCGAGCCCCACCGCCTACGGACCGGATGAACTGGTCTCGGCCGGCCACAAGTTCTTCGGCAACGTCTCGCGCGGGCTTGCGTCCATCATCGAGCGCGCGGTCAGCCAATGGGGCCTCCCGAACGGCTATGTGCTCGGCGAGGAAGGCTCAGGCGCCTTTGTCGCGGGCCTGCGATACGGCGAAGGCACACTCTACACCAAGAATGCCGGCGACTTGCGGGTTTACTGGCAGGGGCCCTCGGTCGGCTTCGACTGGGGCGGCGACGGCGCCCGTACCATGACGCTGGTCTACAACCTGCCCGCCACCAACGCGATCTACCAGCGCTTCGTCGGCATCGACGGCTCGGCCTACATCGTCGGCGGTTTCGGCATGACCGCGCTGACCGCCAACAACATCGTGCTGGTGCCGATCCGCTCCGGCATTGGACTGCGGCTCGGCGCCAATATCGGCTATCTCAAATATACGCCACACGCGACCTGGAACCCGTTCTGAGCAGATCGCGAGCGTTGGAACGCTTCTCGCAGCGGATTCAGGATAACGCGGCATTAACGCGGCATTGGGCTGGCCTTTTGACGGTCGCCCATGGCATTGTCATTAACGACCTCTTTACCGTGCGGAGTAACCATCCATGATCGAACCGATCATGTATCTGGCGATCGGTTTTCTGGTTTCGATGCTGTTCGGCCTGATGATCGTGCCGCTGGTGCATAACCGCGCGGTGCGGCTGACGACCCGGCGGCTCGAGGCGGCCACGCCGCTGTCGATGGCGGAAATCCAGGCCGACAAGGACCAGTTGCGCGCGGAATTCGCGATGTCCGCTCGACGGCTCGAGATGAACGTCGAGCAGCTCAAGAACAAGACCACCAGCCAGCTTGCCGAACTCGGCAAGAAATCGGACGCGATCAATCGGATGAAGATCGAGCTCGGCGAAAAGAACGCCACGATCTTCTCGCTCGAAGCGCGCGAGAAGGCGGTGAAGGAGCAGTTGCGCGCCACCGAAGAGGAATTCGCAGCCAAGACCGAGATGCTGCGTTCCGCCGAACATGCGCTGACCGACAAGCAGTCCGAACTCGCAAAAATCAATCACGAATTGTCCGACCGCTCGATAGCGGCAGACAGCAGACAGGTCGAGCTGGTCGCGGTGCGCACGCAGATCGACGCGTTGAAGGGCCGCGTCGGCGACGCCGAAAAGGAATTCGCGGCAACCCAGGCCCGTCTTGCACAGGAGCGGACCGAATCCGAGAACGCGACGCGCGAGCTGACGGACGCGCGCGGCCGCGTCGAGAATCTGAGCCAGCGCGTCACCGATCTCGACCGGCAATTGATCATCCAGGTCAAGGAAGCCGAAATGCTGGGCAACCGCGTCAACGACCTGGAAACGCGGCTCGCGACGCAGGGCAAGCTCCTGGCCGAACGCGAATATGAAAACAATCAGCTCAAGCAGACCAACGAAAACGCCGAGCGCGCGGCCAGGGAATTGCGCGACCAGATCGCCGCATTGAACAGCGGCGGCCAATCGCCGGTGATCGAAAAGCTGCGTTCCGAGAAAGCGGCCGTCGAGGAACAGCTCCGCCTTGCCCGCGACGAGCGCTCCAAGCTGCAGCGCGACATCAACGCGATCCAGCAGCAGGCCGAAAGCTCATGGGCGACCGAGCGCATGGAAAATGCGCTGCTGCGCGAACGCATCAACGACATCGCCGCCGAGGTGGCGAAGCTCGCGATACAGCTCGAGGGACCGAATTCGGCGATCGAGGCCATGCTGGCCGCGGAACCGGCGGCGCCGAAGGCAGCGGCCAAGCCGGCCAATGGCGCGGTTGCCAATGGCGCAGCCGCGGCCACCAGCCCGCCCGAAGGCGGCGGGACGCTGGCCGAGCGGATCCGGGCGCTGCAATCGCATGCCTCCCGCGCCCGCCAGCAAGGGGCCTAGATTCTGTTTTGAGCGTTTTCTTCACGCGAACCGGTATCCACTTCGCTGGAAAACGCTCTGATTGCCGACCCTTCGGCCTGACTGTTCGCTTGACACCATGGGCCCGCACTTCGTAAATCGCGGGCTCTGACGACGGGCGTTTTTCGCCGAAATCCCGGACGCATAGCTCAGCGGGAGAGCGTTCCCTTCACACGGGAGAGGTCCAAGGTTCGATCCCTTGTGCGTCCACCATGCTTTCAAACGACGCTATTCGATTGCCTTGCCTGTCCGACGTCCCGCAGCTCGCCGCCGGCTTTTATTTGTGCGCTTCCTCGGATAGCTTGGCTTTTCGTGTCGGATTTCTGCCGGGGGGCGGGCTTGATGCTGAGGTGTACGCGTACGGACTATGCGCGGTTGCGGCCGTGGTCGCTCTCTGCATTCGCAGTAGCGCTATCGGCAGTGGTTGTTGCGGCCACCATGCAGGAAATTGCCGTATCGTTGGGGACGTCGCTGTGTTTCGCCGCGTTCATTCCCGCGATCCTGGTGGCCGGCTTGCTGGGAGGCGTTCCGGCAGGAACCTTTGCAGTCCTCGTCACGATCCCGATCGTCTGGTGGGCGTTCATGCCGCCGCACTTTGAATTCAACCCCCTGACCAAGGCCGAATACGACACGTTCGCCATGTTCCTGTTGTGGAGCTCACTGGCGGTGTACTTTTCCCATCTCTATCGGGAAGCGCGGGCGCTGTTGAGAAAATGATGACAGCCCCGGAAGCTGGTCGTGACGATCGCCAGCCTGACCGGAGGCGCGATCGGATTGTTCGCCCCCGTCGGCGTGGTCAAATGGCTGCTGCGGACCGAGCCTGAAGATGCCGGGATCCTGACGCTGTTTTTCTTCCCGGTCTGGTTCCTGCTCGTGGTGGCCGGCCTCTTGATCGGCCGCAGGCTGGGCCTGCTCGTGACCGGCAGCAAGCGGGTCCTGCAGCGTTAGATCAAGGTCGGGCATGATCCGTTCCGAAAACCGGAGCCCGTTTTTGGGGACCATGCCTCTAAATCAAATCCCAAACAGCCAGACCGCGACGATAGTGCCGAGCGTTGCAAGGCCGCTGATCGTCCATCCGGTCGCGTAGAGGATTTCGTCGTCGCCGGTGCCGCGCATCACGTCGGCATCCGCAGTTGCAGATCGCCAGTGCATGGCGCTTCTCCTCAAGGCCTGCCCACAAGGATAACGCCCGGCAGCCCGTCAGGTTCCATGACAGCGGATAAAGACAGCCGGGCCAAATCAACCGGCCTCAACATTGCCCGCACGGTGCGGATTGAGAAGCTTGGCCGCAATGGCCGAGGGCTGCCGACATCAAAAGTGACAAAACCAAAGGCCAAAAAAGCCGCCCTTGGGGCGGCCTTTCATTTAACCGTGCTGTCGGCGGAACCGCCGATCACATCAAGCCAGCAACAGCGGCCTGGATTCGACGGCAAGCTCTTTTTCGTCCTGAACGATGATGGTGACTTCCCAGCCTTCGCTGGCCCACACCCGCGCCTTGGCGACCGCCATCAGGGAGCTCATCCTGTCCATCCTGACGGTCTCGTTTTCCCGTTCCGCCACGATCATGTACGCCATGCAACATCCCCTTACGCACGTGACAACTGGGGGGATGTTTGAGTGCGGCTTTGACCGCAATTTGCTGACAATTTGTCCAATTGGCGGCAAGGCAAAGCGGTATTGGGGCAGCCAAACGCGCTATTTGGCGCTCTTCCGCACCGCCAAGGCCGGTTTTGTCACGCCATCCAGTCCCGTCAGCATCAAGACCGTCAGCAGCGCGTTTTGCGGGCCGTGCCAGGCCTCGACCGGCTTGTACCATTCGTTGCGCGAGTGCCAGTTGCCGCCCTCGCCGCCGCCACCGATGGTTACGGCGGGAATGCCGAGCGACATCGCGATATTGGAGTCGGTAGAGGAACCGGCAAAGGTCACGCGCGGCGCGCGGGTGACGACCGACACCGCCCGTTGCGTGGCCTGCACGATCGGGGAATCCATGGCGACGATTCCGGCGGGCCGGTCGCCGATCAGCTTGATCTCGACAGCGAGCTTGTCCGTCTTCCAGCGCGCGTTCTCTTCCACCACGGCCTGTTTGACGAGGTCGAGCAGGCGCGCCTCCAGCTTGAGCAATTCGTCGGTCGAATCCGAACGCATATCGACCGCCATCCGCGCCTCGGCGGCGATGGCGTTGACCGATGTGCCGCCATTCACGGTGCCGACGGTGAACGTGGTCTTGGGATCGGACGGCGTCTGCAGATCGGAGATTTTGGCGATCGCGCGGCCCATGGCGTGGATCGCGCTGGGCAGGCCAAACTCCTGGAAGGAATGACCGCCGGGCCCCCGGAAGGTGAATTCATAGCGGTGGCTGCCGGTCCCTTGATTGACGACGCGGGTGATGCCGAGCCCGTCGATCGAGATGAAGCCGTCGATATCGGTGTGGTCGCGGAACAGCGCCTTGACGCCTCGCAGATTGCCGAGTTCTTCCTCGCCGACCGTCCCGACGAACAGGATGTCGCCGACGGTAGAGATCTCGTTCGCGTTCATGGCCTTGATGAGCGACAGCAGCGCCGCGAGCCCGCGCGAATCGTCGCCGATCCCCGGTGCCAGGATGGCGCCGTCCTTTTCCTTCACCGTGACGTCGGTGCCTTCAGGGAACACCGTGTCGAGATGCGCCGAAACCACGAGCTTTGGCCGGCCGCCGCCGGTACCTTTGCGCAAGGCGATCACATTGCCTTCGCTGTCGATCGAGGCATCCTTGAAGCCGAGTTCCTGCATCCGCTTCTGATAATATTCGGCGCGCAGTTTTTCCTTGTACGGCGGTGCCGGAATTTCGGTGATGCGCTTTTGTTCGGCGAAGGCGCGATCGTCGTCGGCCTTGATATCCTCAAGCGTCTTGACGACCCTGGGATGGGCCAGAATGGTTTCCACCGTCGGCGCCGAGGCCGCCTGGGCCCGCACCTCTTGAGTCCATACCTGCTGTGCGACAACGGCAACCGCCATTGTCAGGATCGATCGTGTGATACCCATTGCCAACCTCCCGTCGCAAAATTCATCAAGCGCTCAAGCCCGCATCCCTCAGCCGTCCGGCAAACCAGCCGGACAGAGCCGGGTCGGCGACGCCGCCGGTATAGACTTCCGACATCGTGACCTGCTTCTTGCCCAACGTCAGGAACACACCGATCCAGTAGGCGAACCACACATGCGGATCGGTCAACGCACGCAGCTTGTGCTGGTCATGTTCCAGCGGCTGATGATTGCCGGCCTTGCGGACCTCGATCGCGAGCAGATTGTTGGGGATCTCGCGCTGGTGCACGACGATGTCGGGATAGATCGATTTGCTCAAATGGTCGTCGGTCGAGACGATCGTTCCATGCGGCAGCCGCAGCGTGCGTTCGCCAAGCCTGTCGTAATCGCAGTCGACCTCCCAGCCTGAGAACTGATTCTCGAAATACACCGCCAGGCGGTGGGTCAGCGTGCGCTCACCGAGATCTTTCTCGAGCAGGAAAATTTCGCGCGCGTAAAACTCCGCAAGCGCAGTTACGACCTTGTTCAATTCGGTCTGCATGTCGCCTCCCACTCAATCGAGCGGCGGCGGCCGCTCCTACATCTGCACTTCGATCAGCCGCGGGCCCGGTTCGGCGACGGCTTCCGCCAGGGCCTTGACGAAGTCGTCGACATTGGCGACCGCGCGGCCCGGCACACCCATGCCCTTGGCGAGTGCGACGAAGTCGAGGGTCGGGCGGTCGATCTTGAGCATGTCCTGGGCACGCTTGCCCGGCTCGCCGGCGCCGACACCGTCGAATTCGCCACGCAATATCTGGTAGATTCGATTAGCGAACACAATCGTGACGACGTTGAGGCCTTCGCGCGCCTGGGTCCACAGGGATTGCAGCGTGTACATCGCACTGCCGTCGCCGACCATGCAGATCACCTTGCGATCCGGACAGGCCACGGCGGCGCCCGTCGCCACCGGTGTCGAGAACCCGATCGAGCCGCCCATGTTCTGCAGCCAGTCGTGCGGGGCTGCGGCCGCCGTCGGCGGAAAGAAGCCGCGGCCGGTGGTGATGGATTCATCGACCACGATGGCATTTTCCGGGATCGCCATCGCGAGCGCCTGCGCGATCGAGGCGTGGGTCAGCGCGCCCGTCGGCGTTGCGAGCTCGACCATTTTTTGCGGCTGCCTGTCCTGCGGCTTGGCGCCGAGCGCGGAAGCCAGCGCTTCCAGCGCGGCGACCGAGTTTTCGGCGCCCGTGGTCATGCGATGCACTTCGCAGCCCTGGGGCTTCAGCATGCTCGGCTTGTTCGGATAGGCAAAGAACGCCACGGGATCGTTGGCCTCGACCAGCACGATATGCTTGAAGTCCTTGAGGATCGGCAGCGCCTGCTCGATCACATAGGGGATACGGTCGATCGCGAACCGGCCCTTGCCGCGCGCCATGCGCGGATTGTAGGTCTGGCCCATCACCTTGCAGCCGGTCTTGCCCGCTATCTGCGCCGCCAGCGCCAGCCCATGTTCGGTGAGCGCGCTGCCGGTCAGCAGCAGCAGCGTCTGCGCTCCGCCACGCAGCACCTTGGCGGCGTTGTCCACGGCCTGCGAGGAGTAATTCGCGCGCTGGCTTTCCGCCGGCACCTGCGCAATGCCGTCGGCTTCATTCCAGGCGGTGTCGGCCGGCAGGATCAGGGTGGCAATCTGCGGCGGCGAGCTCTTTGCCGCGGCGATCGCGGCGGCGCCATCGGCGGAGACCGATTTCGCATCGGGCGAGGTCCGCACCCAGGACGACATCGGCCGCGCCAGGCCTTCGATGTCGGAAGTCAGCGGCGCGTTATATCCGATATGGTAGGTCGCATGCTGGCCGACGATGTTGACGATGCCGGAGTTTGCCTTCTTGGCGTTATGCAGATTGGCAAGGCCGTTGGCGAGGCCGGGCCCGAGATGGAGCAACGTCGAGGCCGGGGTGCCCTTCATGCGGAAATAGCCGTCGGCGGCGCCAGTCACCACGCCCTCGAACAGGCCGAGCACGCAGCGCATCCCCTCGACCCGGTCCAGTGCGGCGACAAAATGCATCTCCGAAGTGCCGGGATTGGCGAAACAGACGTCGACGCCGCCTGCGACCAATGTCCGCACCAGACTTTCCGCACCGTTCATGGTTTCGCTCCCCTTCGCGACTGTTCTTGAAGCCGGTCAAGATCAATCATTGTTCACACGTTTCGTCAAAGGTTTAGCGGCACATTGCAGCCATCGCTTCCGATGTGTTGCCTTTTTTAACCGCGGCGTCCGAAAATGACGACCTCACGGCCTCGTTGCTTGCGAAATCGCGGCGATTATGGCCTGTCATAACAACCTGTTCGGATTTTTCGCGAGGAAGAAAATGACCCGGGCTTTTGCTTTGCTGATTGCGGCGCTGATGGTGCTGGCCGGCACCGGCCATTCCCAGGCGCAGGGGTTCTTCGATAGCCGCGATATCATGGGAGGCGGCCCAAATTTCTTTGGCGGGGGTGGCGGCGCGAGCCCGATCCCGCGGACCACCGTCAACTTTACCGGCAACTACGCGCCGGGCACCATTCTCATCAATACCGCCGAGCGGCGGCTCTATCTCGTGCTGGGCAATGGCCAGGCGCTGCGTTACGGCATCGGCGTCGGCCGCGACGGCTTCCGCTGGAGCGGAACCCACCGCATCTCCGCGAAGAAGGAATGGCCGGGCTGGACGCCGCCGTCGCAGATGCGGGCACGTCGCCCCGACCTGCCCCGCCACATGGCCGGCGGCATCGACAATCCGCTCGGCGCGCGCGCGATGTATCTGGGATCGACGCTCTATCGCATCCACGGCTCCAACGAACCCGAAACGATCGGACAGGCGGTATCGTCCGGCTGCTTTCGGATGACCAATGAAGACGTGACCGATCTCTATAGCCGCGTTTCCGTCGGCACCACGGTCGTCGTCAAGAATTAGGTTGCCGGATTGAAGGAACCCGGCGCTGGTGTGCAGGCAAGGGCCTGATCACACCTTGCGCACACGCGCCGATTGCGGCAGCGTCAATCGCAATGAACGCAAATGACCGGCCGATCTTTCCGCGAATGCTGGCAGCCACTTTGGCTGCCGTCGCGCTCGGCGAGATGTTTGTGCCGCCGCCCGCATCCGCCGAAATTCCCGCCATCGCCCAGCGCCAGCGCGCCGAGAAGAAGGTCTTCACCGACAGCGAGATCATCGAGGGTTTCCTGAAAACCGCTTTCGGCGCCGAGTACCATCTCGCCGGCCGCGTCGACCGCATCCGGAAATACGACGCGCCGGTGCGCGTGTTTGCCGACGGCACCCGGGCCGACCGCAAGGCCCAACTCACGAAAATCGTGGCCGACATCGCCGCGCGGGTTCGGCACCTCGACATCGCCATGACCGCCAACAATGACGAAGCCAATGTGCTGGTCAAGCTGGTGCGCGACCGCGATCTCAATCGCACCATCGCGACGTTCTATGGCAGCGAACGGGCGCGCGAAATCCGCTCATCGCTCGATCCGCAATGCCTGTCGGGCTTTCGCAAGAACGAAAAATTCGAAATCGAGCATTCCGACGTGATCCTCACGGTCGACAATGGCGACTTCGTCTTCTTCGACTGCGCCTATGAGGAATTGCTTCAGTCGCTGGGACCGATCAACGACACCTCAACCGTGCCGTGGACCATGTTCAACGACAATGTGTCGATGGGCTATTTCGACGTCTACGACCAGTACATCCTGAACCTGCTCTACGATCCCAGGATCAAGGCCGGCATGACCGTGCAGGACGTCAGGGCGGTGCTGCCGGAGGTGCTCGCCGACGTGCGCGACTGGGTGCGCAAGGTCAACAATCTGGCCGAGTGAAAGGACGTCTCGCGTCCTGAGCCCGCTCCTCGGGATGACAGAGGTAGATCACGCGACACAAGCGACTTACGCGGGCGAGGGCCTACTCCCTCGGGGGGCTGGGCCGCGCGTCCGCCGGCGGCCGAGGCGGCAAGGTATCGGCCGGCTGATTGGCTGCCACCAGCCGCTCCGCGATCGCCATGAGGGCCAGCTCGACGTCCGGATCGTCGATCTTCAACAGCGCCTTCACAAGGCGAAGCTGACGATGCAGTCCGCGCCGTGCCGCTGTCTGGAAACGGAACCGATGGATCGGATGGCTTTGTCATGGAAGTCCGGTATCCCAAATGAAAGAAAGAGAGGCGGTGAACGAAGAACGAAAGGCGACACGATTCAGGCCTATTCGCGGCAAACGATTGCGTCGTTTGCCGCGGCGAGAGTTGCAACATGAATTCGAGCGCAGGCTTTGTTCGCGACGCCCTATGCCGACTTATCGAACAGCTCCCGCCCGATCAGCATGCGCCGGATCTCGCTGGTGCCGGCCCCGATCTCGTAGAGTTTTGCGTCGCGCAGCAGGCGGCCTGTGGGATAATCATTGATGTAGCCATTGCCGCCGAGCAACTGGATCGCGTCGAGCGCGCATTGCGTCGCTTTCTCCGCGGCATAAAGAATGGCGCCGGCCGCGTCCTCGCGCGTGGTCTCGCCGCGGTCGCAGGCTTTCGCCACCGCGTAGACATAGGCGCGCGAGGCGTTCATCGTGGTGTACATGTCGGCGATCTTGCCCTGCACCAGCTGGAAGGTGCCGATCGGCTGACCGAACTGCTTGCGCTCATGCACGTAAGGCAGCACCACATCCATGCAGGCCTGCATGATGCCGATCGGACCGGCGGCCAGCACCGCGCGTTCGTAGTCGAGACCGGACATCAGCACGTTGACGCCACGGCCGACCTCGCTCAGCACGTTCTCTTCCGGCACCTCGCAATTGTCGAACACCAGTTCGCAAGTGTCGGAGCCGCGCATGCCGAGCTTGTCGAGCTTCTGCGCGGTGGAAAATCCCTTCATGCCCTTTTCGATGATGAAGGCGGTGATGCCGCGCGAACCGGCATTGGCGTCGGTCCTGGCATAGACCACCAGCGTGTCGGCGACGGGACCGTTGGTGATCCACATCTTGCTGCCGTTCAGCACGAAACGGTCGCCCTTCTTGTCGGCGCGCGTCGCCATCGACACCACGTCGGAGCCGGAATTCGGCTCCGACATCGCCAGTGAGCCGACATGCTCGCCCGAAATCAGTTTCGGCAGATATTTCCGCTTCTGTGCGTCGTTGCCGTTACGGCGGATCTGGTTGACGCAGAGGTTGGAATGCGCGCCGTAGGACAGGCCGACAGCCGCCGACGCGCGCGAAATTTCCTCGACCGCGATGCAGTGCTCGAGATAGCCGAGCCCGGTTCCGCCATACTCCTCCTCGACGGTGATCCCGTGCAGGCCGAGCGCGCCGATTTTCGGCCAGAGGTCCCTCGGAAATTGATTGCTCTTGTCGATTTCGGCGGCGCGAGGCGCGATCTCGTTGCTCGAGAAGGCATGGACGGTCTCGCGAATTGCATCCGCGGTCTCGCCGAGATCGAAATTGAACATCCGATACGCGTTGGGGATCATGATCAGGCGGCCTCCGGCAAATCGAAACGGCTTTGTTGCCCACAGCCTTATTCCTTGCAAATCGGCTTGTCACGGGCCGAACAGGCTGAGAACCGGGATTGACCGGCAGGATACGGCAATGCAGCCAAATGCTTCAAACTCTCCCTTGCCCTGGCCCGCGCAACGGGCTGTAATTCGCCTAAAATACCGTCCACCGGCGTATCCTATGGGCGGGAACAATCAGGGAGCCGAAACATGCACGGGACCGCTGAACTCGTCCAAGGTGAACTCGCCCAAGACGCCCGGCAACAGGCCGCGCGGGAGCGGGCTTATGCGACACCGCTCGCAGAGTTCGATCCCGGCCATCCCGAGCTGTTCAAGACCAATTCCTTCTGGCCGTATTTCGACCGGCTGCGCAAGGAAGAGCCCGTGCACTATTGCAAGGACAGCATGTTCGGGCCGTATTGGTCGATCACCAAATACAACGACATCATGGACATCGAGACCAACCATGCGGTGTTCTCGTCGGCGGCCTATCTCGGCGGCATCACCATCCGCGACGTGTCGCCCGATCTGCGCCGCGAAAGTTTCATCGCCATGGACCAGCCGCGCCATTCGGCGCAGCGCAAGACCGTGGCGCCGATGTTCACGCCGACCCATCTCGATCAGCTCGCGATCAATATCCGCAAGCGGTCGGCCGAATGTCTCGACAACCTGCCGAAGAACGAAATATTCGACTGGGTCGACCGGGTCTCGATCGAATTGACCACGCAAATGCTCGCGGTGCTGTTCGACTTCCCCTGGGAGGACCGCCGCAAGCTGACGCGCTGGTCCGACATCGCAACGACAATTCCCGGCCCTGGCGGCCTCGTCGCCACCGAGGACGAGCGGCAGGCCGAACTGCTGGAATGCGCGACGTATTTCGCAAAGCTCTGGAAGGAGCGGATCAACCAGCCGCCGAAGAGCGACCTGTTGTCGATGATGGCGCATAGCGAAGCCACCCGCGACATGGACCCGAAGAATTTCCTCGGCAATTTGGTCCTGTTGATCGTCGGCGGCAACGACACCACCCGCAACACGCTGTCGGGCAGTATCTATGCATTGAGCAAAAATCCGGATCAGTACCGGAAGCTGCGCGAAAACCCCGGCCTGATCGATACGTTCGTTCCGGAGGTGATCCGCTGGCAGACGCCGCTGGCGCATATGCGCCGGACCGCGCTCGAGGACATCGAGTTCCGCGGCAAGCAGATCAAGAAGGGCGACAAGGTCGTGATGTGGTACGTCTCGGGCAACCGCGACGAAGAAGTGATCGACCGTCCGTACGAGTTCATCATCGACCGCGCCCGGCCGCGCACCCACATCTCCTTCGGCTTCGGCATCCACCGTTGCGTCGGGCTCCGGCTGGCCGAACTGCAGCTGAAGATCATCTGGGAAGAAATCCTCAAGCGCTTCGACAACATTGAGGTGGTGGACGAACCGAAGCGGGTATATTCGAGCTTTGTCAAAGGCTACGAGACCCTGCCGGCGCGCATCGCCGGCTGAGCGCCTGCTCCCGCAAATTGACGGGTTTTGCGGATGCTACAGGCGCAAGCTATTGCAAGCTATAAGTGCCTCCAGCACGGGATCGACCACGATGAACGTCCAGACCGCCATCCGAGCCGACAGGAAAGAGCTTCTGCGCGCCGCGCGCGAGGAGGCCTATTCGACCCCGCTGAGCGAGTTTCACCCGGGTGCGCCGCGGCTGTTCCAGAACGACACGCTGTGGCCGTGGTTCGAGCGGCTGCGCAAGGAAGAACCGGTGCATTACTGCACCAACGCGCCGATCGAGCCCTATTGGTCGGTCACCAAATACAACGACATCATGCATGTCGACACCAATCACGGCATCTTCTCCTCGGATGTCTCGCTCGGCGGCATCTCGATCCGCGACGTGCCGCCCGGTTATGACTATCCGAGCTTCATCGCGATGGATCAGCCGCGGCACAGCTCCCAGCGCAAGACCGTCTCGCCGATGTTCACGCCGACGCATCTGGACGAACTCGCCAAGCTGATCCGCGAACGCGCGGCGAAAGTGCTCGACAATCTGCCCCGCAACGAGACCTTTAATTTCGTCGAACGTGTGTCGATCGAATTGACGACGCAGATGCTGGCGACGCTGTTCGACTTTCCCTGGGAAGAGCGGCGCAAGCTGACGCGCTGGTCGGACGTCACCACCGCGCTGCCGAAGAGCGGCGTCGTCGAATCGGCCGAGCAGCGCCGCCAGGAGATGGACGAGTGCGCGGCCTATTTCACCAATCTCTGGAATGAGCGCGTCAACGCGCCGCCGCGCAACGATTTGCTCTCGATGATGGCGCACAGCGATGCGACGCGGCACATGGACGGCGACAATCTGATGGGCAACATCATCCTGTTGATCGTCGGCGGCAACGACACCACCCGCAACACCATGAGCGGTTCCGTGCTCGCCCTGAACGATCACCCCGACCAGTATCAGAAGCTGCGCGACAATCCGGCGCTGATCAATTCCATGGTGCCGGAGGTGATCCGCTGGCAGACGCCGCTGGCGCATATGCGCCGCACCGCGCTGGTCGATACCGAAATCGGCGGCAAGAAGATCAGGAAGGGCGACCGTGTCGTGATGTGGTATGTCTCGGGCAACCGCGACGAAGAGGGCATCGAGCGGCCCGACGAGTTCATCATCGACCGCGCCCGTCCGCGCACCCATCTGTCGTTCGGCTTCGGCATCCACCGCTGCGTCGGCATGCGGCTGGCGGAACTGCAATTGAAGATCGTGTGGCAGGAAATGCTTAGGCGTTTCGACCGCATCGAGGTGGTCGGCGAGCCGAAGCGGGTTTATTCCAGCTTCGTGCGCGGGATCGAATCCCTGCCGGTGCGTATTCCAGCGTGAACAAGGCCGAACTCAATCCGCCGGGGCTTCTCACTCCGCCAAAGCTTCTCAATGCGCCAAGGCTTCTCGATTCGCCAAGGCCTCGCCGCTTCGGCCATTTCCCCGGCGGGGTGATCACGGCGCTGGCCGTCCGGCCTGCCGGAGGGCAGGATCGGCGTTGCCACCGTCGAAGTTTTCTCTAAGAAGGATGCTACCGAAACCCTCTGCGCATTCTGCACCGCCACGATGCGCGCCCTCGATCTTCCAGCCGAGTTCCGATGACCGCTTTAGAACAACAACAAGACGACTACGCCGACATCCGCAATGCCGTGGCGAAACTCTGCGCCCAGTTCCCCGGCGAATACTGGCGCAAGCTCGACCGCGAGATGAAATATCCAAAGGAGTTCGTCGATGCGCTGACGGAGGCCGGCTATCTCTCGGTCCTCATCCCCGAAGAATATGACGGCGCCGGGCTGAAACTGTCGGCGGCGGCCGCTATACTCGAAGAGATCCAGCGCGCCGGGTGCAACGGCGGCGGCTGCCACGCCCAGATGTACACCATGGGCACGCTGCTGCGGCATGGCAGCGACGAGCAGAAGGCGAAATGGCTGCCCAAGATCGCGAGCGGCGAATTGCGGTTGCAGGCGTTCGGCGTCACCGAGCCGACCAGCGGCACGGATACCTCTTCGCTGAAGACCTTTGCCAGGCGCGACGGCAATAACGGCTATGTCGTCAACGGCCAGAAGATCTGGACCAGCCGGGCCGAATATTCCGACCTGATGATCCTGCTGGCGCGCACCACGCCGAAGGAGCAGGCCCAAAAGCGCACCGACGGACTTTCCGTGTTCATCGTCGACATGCGCGAGGCAAAGGGCAACGGCCTGGAGATCCGGCCGATCCGCACCATGATGAACCACGCCACAACGGAAGTGTTCTTCACGGACATGCGGGTGCCCGCGGAAAATTTGATCGGCGAGGAAGGCAAGGGCTTTCGCTACATCCTCTCCGGCATGAACGCCGAGCGCATCCTGATCGCGTCCGAATGCATCGGCGACGCCAAATGGTTCATCGCCAAGGCGACCGCCTACGCCAAGGAACGCGTGGTATTCGGCCGCCCGATCGGCCAGAACCAGGGCATTCAGTTTCCGATTGCCAAAGCCTACGCGTCGATGCGCGCCGCCGAATTGATGGTGAAGGAAGCCACGCGCAAATACGAGGCCGGGCTCGATTGCGGCGCCGAGGCCAACATGGCCAAGATGCTGGCGGCGGATGCGTCCTGGGATGCGGCCAATGCCTGCGTGCAGACCCATGGCGGCTTCGCCTTCGCGGAAGAATACGACGTCGAGCGCAAGTTCCGCGAGACGCGGCTCTACCAGGTCGCGCCGATCTCGACCAATCTCATTCTGTCCTACGTCGCCGAGCATGTGCTCGGCATGCCCCGCTCCTACTGAGACAAAAACATGCTGCCGCTTGAAGGATTGATCGTCATCGCCGTCGAACAGGCGGTTGCCGCGCCGTTCTGCAGCTCCCGGCTGGCAGACGCCGGCGCGCACGTCATCAAGGTGGAGCGGCCGGAAGGCGATTTCGCCCGGGAATACGATGCCGTCGCCAAGGGCCAGAGCAGTTATTTTGTCTGGCTCAACCGCGGCAAGGATTCGGTGGTCGTCGATCTCGCGACCGCAGAGGGACGCGCAGCACTCGAAGCGCTGATCGCGAGCGCCGACGTGCTGCTGCAAAATCTCAAGCCCGGCTCGATGGACAAGCTCGGTTTCTCGCTGGACCGCCTGAAGAAGGATTATCCGGCGCTGATCTGCTGCACCATCACGGGCTATGGCGACGAAGGTCCCTACGCGCATCGCAAGGCCTATGATCTCCTGATCCAGGCCGAGAGCGGACTGGCGTCGATCACGGGCGGACCGGAAGGGCCGTCGCGGGTCGGCGTGTCGATCGTCGATATCGCGACCGGCGCCACCGCGCATGCCTCCATCCTCGAGGCACTGATCGCGCGCGGCCGCACCGGCAAAGGCGCCGATATCCGGATTTCGATGTTCGACGTCATGGCCGACTGGCTGGCGGTGCCGCTGCTCAATTCGGAGGCCGGCAATCCGCCCAAGCGGATGGGCCTCGCCCACCCCTCGATCGCGCCCTACGGCGTGTTCCGCTCGAAGGACGGCAAGGAAATCCTGATCTCGATCCAGAGCGAACGCGAGTGGAAAAAGCTCTGCACCGATGTGCTCGATCAGCCGGACCTGCCCGGCAATCCCAAATTCGCCAGCATGGTCGAACGCGTGCGCAACCGCGAGCTTACCGACAAGACCGTCGGCGACAGTTTTGCGGCGATGACGCGCGACCAATTGCTCAAGCGCCTGTCGGATGCCGACATTGCCTTTGCCGAGGTCAACACCATGGCCGATCTCGCCACCCATCCGCATCTGCGCCGCATCGAGGTGGATACGCCGAAGGGCAAGGTGAGCTATGCGGCGCCGGCCGCCATCTTCGTCGATGAGAGGCGGCGCTATGGCGCCGTGCCTGCCATCGGCGAACACACCGAACTTCCGAAAGCCCCTCGCGCCCGAGCCAAATCATGACCGAACAACTTGCCGAAAAACTCGACCTCGACCATCTGCGTCAATGGATCGGCCGGACCACGGAAGCATCCGACATCGTCACCGCGCAACTGGTGAAGGGCCTGCGCGCCACGCTGTTCCAGGAGATCGGCGAACCCAAGACCGGCGACGCGGCACCCTGGACCACGCATTGGTGCCTGGCGCAGCCGGTATTTCCGATGTCGGCGCTGAGCCAGGACGGTCACCCCACCAGAGGCGGGTTTCTGCCGCCGGTACCGCTGCCGCGCCGGATGTGGGCCGGCGGCGAACTGGAGTTTTTCGATGCCTTGCGCGTCGGCGACGAGTCCAGGCGCTCCTCGCGCATTTCCGATGTCACCATGAAGACCGGCTCTACCGGCGTGCTTTGTTTTGTCTCCGTCGAGCACACGATCACGACGCCGCGCGGGATAGCCGTGCGCGAGCGGCAGGACATCGTCTATCGCGACATGGGAAGCCCGCAGCCGGCAACACCGGCCAAACCGGCCCCGCCGCCGCCTGTTGCAAAGCATCGCGAAAGCCACATGGCCGATCCCGTGCTGCTGTTTCGCTATTCGGCGCTGACGTTCAACGGCCATCGCATCCATTACGACCGCGACTACGTCACCAAGGTCGAAGGCTATCCGGGCCTCGTCTTCCACGGTCCGCTGCAGGCGGCCTTCATCGTGGAATTCGCAGCAAAACTGCACAAGGGTACGCCGCCGAAGAAATTCAGCTATCGCGGCATGCAGCCCTTGTTCGAAGGCAGCGAGTTCTCGATCAATGCCAACGATACCAGCGCCGGCATCGAATTGTGGACCGCGAATTCAGCGGGCCAGCCGACGATGAAGGGTACCGCCACGTGGTGAGGTTCACCAAGCCAGCGTCAACAGAAGTCTGCTCCCTCTCCCATGGGGAGAAGGCTGGGGTGAGGGGGTATGGTCTATCGATGGTCCTCATCCCCTCACCCGGCGCTACGCGCCGACCTCTCCCAACGGGAGAGGTGAAGACGACATTATCGCGCAGGGAGTGAATCGCCTTGCCGCGCGAAAAATCCAAAGCGAGCACCGCGCCGCTCACCGTCAAGGACGCCACCTTCGGCCTGTTGCGCGCGTTCGGCATTAAAAAAGTATTCGGCAATCCCGGCTCGACGGAATTGCCGTTCCTGAGCGACTGGCCTGACGACATCGACTACGTGCTGGGCCTGCAGGAAGCCTCCGTCATCGGCATGGCCGACGGCTATGCGCAAGCCACCCGCAATGCCGGCTTCGCCAATCTTCACTCCGGCGCCGGCGTCGGCAACGCGCTCGGCAATATCTACACCGCGCACCGCAACCAGACCCCGCTGGTGATCACCGCGGGCCAGCAGGCGCGTTCGATCCTGCCGCTGCAGGCCTTTCTCTATGCCGAACGCGCGTCGGAATTTCCGCGGCCCTATGTCAAATACAGCGTCGAACCGGCGCGGCCGGAAGACGTCCCGGCGGCGATCGCGCGCGCCTATTACGTGGCGATGCAGCCGCCCTGCGGGCCGACCTTTGTTTCGATCCCGATCGACGACTGGACCCGCCCTGCGCAACCGATCGAAGCGAGAACCGTCAGCCGCGAACTCGGGCCCGATGCTGACGCGATCAAGGCGCTGGCTGCGGCGCTCTCGACGAGCAAGCGCCCTGCCCTCGTGGTCGGCCCCGGCATCGATCGCGCCGAAGCTGTCGATCTGATGGTGAAGGTCGCGGAGAAAGCCAGGGCCGCGGTCTGGGTCAGCCCGTTTTCGGCCCGTTGCTCGTTTCCGGAGCGGCATCCGCAATTCGCCGGATTCCTGCATGCCTCGCCCGGCCAGCTTTCGGAGGCGCTGCGCGACCATGACCTCGTGGTCGTAATCGGCGCGCCGGTCTTTACGTTTCATGTCGAAGGCCACGCTTCCATCTTCGACGGCGCGACCACGATTTTTCAGATCACCGACGATCCGACGGCGGCTGCGGTAACACCATTGGGCACCAGCATTGTCGCAACCATGAAGCCGGCGCTTTCAGCGCTGCTCGACCTGCTGCCGGAAACCAAACGCACGATTGCGGCTGCGCGCACATTGCCGCCGGCGCCGATCGCGGCCGACCCGATCCCCGTGGAATTCCTGCTGCATTCGCTCATCCAGGCCATGCCCGGCGACGCCGTGCTGGTCGAGGAAGCGCCCTCGCACCGCCCGGCGATGCAGAAATTCATGCCGATGCGCGGGCAGGACAGCTTTTACACCATGGCGAGCGGCGGCCTCGGCTACGGCCTGCCCGCCGCCGTCGGCATGGCGCTGGGACGCCCTCGCGTGCGGACCGTTTGCCTGATCGGCGACGGCTCGGCGATGTATTCGATCCAGGCGCTATGGACCGCGGCCCAACGCAACCTGCCGCTGACGGTGGTGGTGCTCAATAATTCCGGATATGGCGCGATGCGCTCGTTCAGCCAGGTGATGCAGGTCCGCAATGTGCCGGGGCTGGAATTGCCCGGCATCGATTTCGTCAAAATCGCGGAAGGCATGGGCTGCGAAGCCGTGCGGGTGACCAAATCATCCGAACTCGCGGATGCGCTCAAGCGCGGCCTCGCGCATGACGGCACCAGCCTGATCGAGGTGATCGTGGATTCGGCGGTGCCGCTGCTTTACGCGAAGAAGGGATAGGACAGTCGTCATTCCGGGGCGATGCGAAGCATCGACTCGATGTGCGATAGCACCATCGAGCTCCGATGCAATGACGCACCATCCCGATGACGTCACTTCCCGTACGCTTCCCGCATCTTCGCCTGGATTTTCGCCATGCCGGAGATCCAGCGGTCGTAATTCTCTGTCTTCTTGCGCATGTAGCCGAGCACCTGCGGGTGCGGCAGAATGACAAACGTCTCCTGTTCCAGTCCCGTCAGGACATCCTGCGCCACCCGCTCCGGAGTCAAATCGCCATCGCCGGATTGCGGGCCCTTCGGGATCGAGCGGAGCATGGCGGTGTCGACGCCCTGCGGGCACAGGATCGAGACCTTGATGCCATCTGCCTTGTGCGAGATCGCAAGGTTCTCCGCAAATCCCACGGCCGCATGTTTCGTGGTCGAATAGGCCGGGCTGCCGACCTGCGACAATAGTCCCGCAGCCGAGATCGTATTGAGGAAATAGCCGCCACCGCGCGCCTTCATGCGCGGGATCAGATGCCGTGCCGCATAAACATGCGCCATGACATGAACGGCCCAGCTTCGCGACCACGGTTCGTCGGAGGTCCCGCCGGCATTGACCGACAGCGGATCGAAGCCGCCGCCGATGCCGGCATTGGAGCAGAACAGCGCAATCGGGCCGAATTGATGCTCGGTCTCCTCGATGACGTGAAGGATGTCCTTTTCCTTTCCGACATCGCACTTGAAGGCCGCCCCACCGATCGGCGTGGCGACGGCTCTCGCGGCCGCGGGATCGATATCGGCGACGACGACCCTGGCGGCACCTGCGCGATGAAACGCCTCGCACATTGCGCGGCCGATACCGTTGCCACCACCGGTAACGACGACGACTTTGCCCGCCACCTGCATGGTCGCGCTCCCTTTTTATGGACTTTTATGTCAAGACCATATCGAGGATGGCCGTGTAGTGGCAAGCCGCGCCCAGCAAGACGAAGCAATGCCAGATCGCGTTCTGGAACCGCAGCCGCTGCCAGGCGTGAAAAATCACGCCGAGGCTATACAACATGCCGCCTGCGACGATGAACCCCAGCGCCATGGCCGGCAGCGCCTTCACCACGGCATCGTACAGCATGATGCCGCTCCAACCGATGGCAAGATAAAGGCCAACGGCCAGCCGGTCGAAACGTCCCGGCAGCACCAGTTTCAGCGCGATGCCGACAATGGCCGCGCCCCACACCCCGATCAGCAGCGCGATGGCGAAGTAGCTGTCCTTCATCTCCATGATGAACGGCGTGTAGGTCGCAGCGATCAGCAAATAGATCGCCGAATGGTCGAACCGGCGCAGCACCCATTTGGCGCGCGACACCGGCCAGAGATTATAGGTCGCCGACAACACCAGCATCGCCATCAGGCCGGCGACATAGACCGACACCACGACGACGTCGAGCGCGGTCGCGTAGACCGCAGTGAGCACGATCAGCACGGTCGCGGCGATCATGCCGAAACAGATGCCGACGACATGGACGACGCCGTCCGCGATCAACTCGGCACGGTCGTAATTCCAGCGCACGGCGCCGGCGGCCGCATGGATGGAACTCGAGGCGAGTTGCTTCAGTGTGAAGATCGTCATGTCGTTCCGGCCATCGTGATCGTGCAGCGATAAAACATAGGTCTCGCGAGGTCAACGAACCGTTCAAAATGCGGCTCGCCCGTCATCGCATCCTCCACCTGAAGCTTGATTTTGGCCCGGCAATCGCCACTTTTCGGGTTGAGCGACCCGCCCGTTACCTCCTCGAGCTTTCCGCTGCCCCTATGGCCTCCCGTTTTCAGGATATTGTCGAGGAAGCGCGCCTGTCCGCGCGGGCGCTGCTGGATTACGGTGACAGCTTCTTCAACCCAACGGTGCGGCTCGGCGTCACCGGCCTGTCGCGCGCCGGCAAGACCGTATTCATTACCGCGCTGATTCACGGGCTTACGCGCGGCGGGCGCTTTCCGGTGTTCGAGCCTTTCGCCACCGGGCGGATCGCCCGCGCCCGGCTCGAGCCGCAACCCGACGATGCGGTGCCGCGTTTCGCCTATGAGGACCACGTCCGCACCCTGATCGAAGAACGGCGCTGGCCGAACTCGACCGTCGATATCTCCGAGTTGCGTCTGGTCATCGACTACCAGCGGCAAAATGGCGCGGACCGTACGCTGACGCTCGACATCGTCGATTACCCCGGCGAATGGCTGCTCGATTTGCCGCTGCTCAACAAAAGCTATGAGCAATGGTCGGCCGAGACACTTGCGCTGTCGCGCGAAGGCCCGCGCGCAAGGCTCGCCGCGCCCTGGCACGAACTCCTGAAAACGCTCGACGCGCAAGGCCGCGAGAACGAACAGGCGGCGCTGGCCGCCGCTAAACTGTTTACGGATTATTTGCGCGCCTGCCGCGACGAACGCTTTGCCATGAGCCTCTTGCCGCCCGGACGTTTTCTGATGCCGGGCAATCTCGCAGGCTCGCCGGCGCTGACGTTTGCGCCGCTCGACGTGGCGGCCGATGGCGCCGCGCCCCAGGGATCGCTGTGGGCCATGATGCGCCGGCGTTACGAGGCCTACAAGGACGTCGTGGTGCGTCCATTCTTTCGCGATCATTTCGCCCGCCTCGATCGCCAGATCGTGCTGGTCGATGCGCTCGCCGCCTTCAACGCCGGACCGGAAGCGCTGCACGACCTCGAAGCCGCGCTCGCCGGCATTCTGGATTGCTTCCGGATCGGCCGCAGCACCTTGTTCAGCAATCTGTTCCGGCCGCGGATCGACCGCATCCTGTTTGCAGCCACCAAGGCCGATCATTTGCATCATTCGAGCCACGATCGTCTCGAAGCCGTGTTGCGGCGCGCGGTCGCAAAGGCCGCCGGCCGCGCCGAATATGCGGGTGCTTCGATCGACGTGGTGGCGCTGGCCGCGGTGCGCGCCACCCGCGAGGCGCGGGTCACCCGCGGGCGGGAGAAGCTGCCCTCCATTCTGGGCATGCCCGCGCCCGGGGAAATCGCCAATGGCGAAACCTTTGATGGCGAGACCGAAGTCGCGACCTTTCCGGGCGATTTGCCCGTTGACCCCGAAGAATTGTTCAAGGGCGGCTTTCGCGGCCTTTCCAGCGCATCCTCGGAAAAGGCCGACTACCGTTTCCTGCGCTTCCGGCCGCCGCTGCTGGAGCGCAACGGCGAGGAAGAGCCTGCATTGCCTCACATCCGCCTTGACCGCGCCCTCCAGTTCCTGATCGGAGACAGACTGCAATGAGCGAGAAAACGCCTCATCGGCGGCCGGCAACCTTCAAGCTGGACGATCCCGGCGTGATCGTAATGGATCCGGACAATTCAGGCCGTCCCGCCCGCGGCACGATTCATGTCACTCCGGAAGCCGACCCGTCATTGCTGCCGGTTCCGATCGATATGCCGCTGGTCCCGGTACGCCCAGGTTTTCGCTGGGGCACGATGTTCTGGGCGGCGGCAGGCGGGCTGCTCCTGCTCGGGCTCGGGCTCGGCATCGTCAACCTGATCGAGGATCTTTTTGCGCGCAGCGAAAGCCTGGGTTTGCTCGGGGTGGTATTTGCGTTCACTGCTGCGCTGGCGCTGATGGTCGTGAGCGCGCGCGAAGCCTTCGGGCTGGCGCGGCTTGCCACCATCGAAAAGCTGCATCTGCGCGCCGCGGACGTGCTGCTCAGCGACGACCGTGCGGCCAGCCGGGAAATCGTCGGCGACCTCCTCAAGCTCGCGCACCAGAACCCGCGACTGGCACATGCCCGGGCCGCGTTGCAGAACCATACCGACGACATCATCGACGGCGCCGACATGATCAAGCTGGCCGAGCGCGAACTGATGACGCCGCTCGACCAGGAAGCGCGTCGCCTCGTGTCGGCGGCCGCACAGCGCGTGTCGATCGTCACCGCGGTCAGCCCGCGCGCGCTGATCGACGTGCTGTTCGTGTTCGTGGCGTCGTTGCGGATGATCCGGCAATTGGCGCGGCTCTATGGCGGACGGCCGGGAACGATCGGCATGATCCGCCTGATGCGCCATGTCATCGGGCATCTCGCGATCACCGGCGGCATGGCGGCGAGCGACAGCCTGGTGCAGCAGATGCTCGGCCACGGCATCGCCGCAAAACTCTCGCAGCGGCTCGGCGAAGGCGTGCTCAACGGGTTGCTCACCGCACGGCTGGGCCTCGCCGCCATCGACGTCACCCGCCCGCTGCCCTTCACCGCCCTGCCGCGCCCCGCGCTCGCCGATCTCGCCAAGGATCTGCTGCGCAAGCGCGACGGAGAGGAGTAAGCCTGTCGATCACGCACCCGGAGAAGGGGGATGGATCGCCCGATTTGCTGTATCATGAGGCAATCGAAGCTCACTTAGACATGGGAAACGATGAGCGACTGGTTCCATGAACTGCCGGTGCCGTGGATGGCACTCCTGGTTTTCGGTTTTACCTATCTGCTTGCCCTGGCGATCCATGCCGGCGTTGCGGCGCTGGCGAGGAGCGGACGCGCCAAATCGTTCAAGGCCGTTTCGCCGGGCATGCTGCCCCCGCTTGGTATAATTTTCGGCCTGTTCGTCGCGTTCACCGCCGCGCAAGTCTGGAGCGACAATGATCGCGCCAGCGCAGCAGTGAGCCATGAGGCCAGCACGTTGAGAACCGCACTCGTCCTCGCAGCGGGTTTTCCGGGCGAGCCGGAATCCAAATTGCACGATCTCATTAGAACTTACGCTCATGAAACAGCGACCTTGGAATGGCCCATGATGGCGCACCGGACCGCACCCCTCAACATGACCCCGCGCCCCCTTCAAGAGGCACTGCAGCTCGTTCTCTCGCTCCCGGTGACCAACCCGGGCCAGCAAGCGGCGCAGCGCGAGATCACAAGCGCGCTTGAAGCCGCTCTTGATGCGCGCAGACAACGGATCATCGTGAGTCGGGCCGAAGTCAACGCCGTGAAATGGTCCTGCCTCTATCTGCAGGCGATATGCGCCTTGCTGGCGATCGCGCTGGTGCACTGTGACGATCGGCTTTCATCGTTAGTTGCGATGGGGCTGTTTGCGACCGGTATATCCGCCTCGGTATTGCTGATCGCTGCGCATGATCGGCCGTTTGTCGGACAGATCGCGGTCACGCCGGAACCGCTACTGCAGATCATATCGGACCCGGTAACAAGGCGCTGAGCGGAAGGTTCCACACGGACACCAGCGTCTTGCAGATGTGTCGCCTCCCCCATATTAGGGAGTTCAATCCCGCGTGAACGGAGCATCACTGAGGGCGGAGTTGTGATCTAGTTCACGTCTTGGACCTCAAGATAAATGTTAGTTTGGAGGCGCCGGTGCAGATCCCCTCAAACGACCAGACAAGATCATGCCCACCATATTCGACCTGCTCTACCGCGAATACTGCCGCGCCCGCCTCGCCGAAATGCGGAAACAACTTCTGATCTCGCCTCAGAGGCACGAGGTCCCAGAAGCGATTTGCGATGCAAAGGATGCTGTCGGCGCCAGTCCGGCTAGCCACGTAGAAGCTCAAGCCAAGCTGCTAGCGGCTTCCGACGCAGCCAGCGCCCCGGAAGCGGGAACGGCGGCTACAAAATCGACTGAGGCGGCATCTGTGCCTGTGCGCAAGCACGTCGGTGCCGTCACCGGCCGCGAACAATGCGGCTGTCCGACTAAACATGGCAAGCTTCTCCCGCGTCACGTCGCTTATCACGATCATTCGTGGTGGTCGCAACCCCCGTCCGCGCGTTACCTGCCAGCACACGCCAGCGGAACATCGGCGTATCCGGCGGCGGCGACAGCTCCGGCGTCCAATCGGTCAGTTTCTCCAACGCGTAAGTGTCCATCACAACCCCGCGCCAGCTTCGATCGACCCGTTCCAGCGGCTCGCGTTTGGCGGATGTGAGATCCCACAACGGCAAGCGATTGTCCGGCTCGCGCGCCACATAGAGGCCGGGGTGGTCCTTGATCACATCCATACCGGGATCGGCAAAGCCCTGGTAGCGGCCGCGCTCGTTGACCTGGATGACCGGCACGCGGCCATTGAAGTACCAGCGCAGCATCGCGTAGGTGCGATAGTCCGATGTGGCGATCCAGGTCGCGCCCGTCTTTTGCAGCTGGTCCCGCGCACGTTCCGCGACCCGCTCATAGCCGGCCTCACCGCCAACCGGATCGATGCGGCCGACCAAATTCCAAGGCGCCGCGACATAATAGAAGAACACCCCGACGACGAAGGCGATACCTGAGATCACGGCCACCCTCGCCCACCAGAACGTCGATTTGACGATCCAGTCGGGCCACGCCTCGCCGGACAATTTCGTGAGGTTGATGGAGGCGGCGGCAAAGCCTGCGGGCCACAGGAACATCGGCCAGGTGTCACCTACCCGCAGCGTCAGCGACTTCCAGAAGAAATAAACGAAGGGCACGATCACGGCGGTCGACAGCAGGATCGCAACCGGCTCGCGGCCGCGATAGCCGCGCCATGCCGTCAGCGTCACGCCCGACAGCACTACCGGCAACAGCACGAATCCGACGAGGCCAAATTGCAGGCCGATGAATTCGCCGACGGTGCGGAACGAGAATTCATGGGTCGCGGCCGCGCGCACGAACTGGAAACGGAATGACGCCCAATCGTGCTGATAATTCCAGATCAGCACCGGCAGGAATACGATCGCGGCGATCAGCGCCGCCAGCCATGGATAGGGGCTGAACAGCCAGCGCCTCCGCCAGTCCGGCACCAGCGCAAACGCGAGCACCGCCGGCGCCAGCATCACCGCGGTGAATTTCGACAGCATCGCCAGCCCTGCGAACAGACCCGCGGCGAGCCACCAGCGCGCATTGCCGCTCTCATGCAGCCGCACCAGCGCCCACAGCATCGCGACCGCAAACGGAATCATCGCGGTGTCGGGCGACACCTTCGCCATCAACAGTCCGTAATAAAGCGCAGCCTCCGGCATCAGCACCGCGAACACGACGGCGCGGAAATCATGCGTCACGCGCCGGACAATATCGGCGAGCAGCAATTGCGTGGCCAGCATTGCCAGTATGCCGGCAAACCGCACGCCGAGATTGGTGTCGCCGAAGATCGTGGTGCCGAACCGGATGAACCAGGCGATCATCGGCGGGTGGTCGAGGAAGGCGAGCACGCTCTCCTTTGACCAGGTCCAGTAATAGGCCTCGTCGGTGCGCAGTTCGAGCACGCCGGCATAGACCAGCCGCATCAGCGTCAGCGCGGCGATCAGCGCGACCACGGTAGGCCATGGCGGCACCGCGGAACGGTCCGGTTTGGCACTGTGATTATTGGGCGGGGTAATCGTCACGGCGCTTTTTCTTCAACTCACCGTGACGTGTCAACGTATCACGACCTAAAAGATTGGCGTCGCTCGCCGGGCCGATGCACGATGTGGAAAAACGACTTGGCCACAGCGTCTATCGATAGGCCGCGGCGATGGGTCCGCTGAGGCCGGGACGACATTATGGAGTATTCACTCGGGAATTAAACAATATCGTCGCCGATACTGTATTAGATGAAACGCATGGCCGAAACCCAACGCGATCAAATCACGACCTTCATCCGCGGCATCAGCCTCCGGCAAATCCGTCTGGTCAGCGGGATGGTGCTGTTGGCCTATGTGGTCAGCCATTTCCTCAACCACGCGCTCGGCAATATCTCGGTGGCGGCGCTGGCCAGCGGGGTTTATCTCCACACCTCGTTCTGGCAATTCTTGCCGGTCGCGATCGTGCTTTACACCGCCTGCCTGGTGCACACCTCGCTCGGCATCTGGGCGCTCTACGAGCGCCGGCAATTCCGCTGGAAGGCGATCGAGCCGATCCAGCTTGTGCTGGGCTTGAGCATCCCGGCGCTTATTGTCGGGCATATCGTCGGCGTGCGGCTCGGCGAGACACTGTTCGGACACGACAAGCTCTACCCGCAGGTGCTGTACGGGTACTTCGTCGTCTCGCAATACCGGATCTGGCTGACATCGGCGGCGCTCGTCGTCGCCTGGGTGCACGGTTCGATCGGCCTCTATCTCTGGCTCAGAATGAAGCCGTTCTTCAAGCGTGCCGCGCCGTATCTGCTGTCGGTCGCCGTGCTGCTTCCCACGCTTGCATTGCTGGGCATCTATCAGGGCGGCCGCACCGTCGCCGCCGAAAGCGCCGATGCCGATTGGCGCATCCAAAACCTCACGCAACAGCAGGTCGGCACGGCGGCCCAGCAACAAACGCTGGACATGATCGCCGATTACTTCCTGATCGGTTATCTCGGCCTGCTCGGTTGTGTGCTGCTGGCAAAGGGTGCGCGCGCCCTGCACGAGCGCCGCGGCGGCATGATCAACCTGTCTTACGGCAACGGCCGGACGATCCGGGTGCCGAAGGGGCTGAGCGTGCTCGAGGCCAGCCTGCGCAACAACGTACCCCACGCCAGCGTATGCGGCGGCCGTGCGCGCTGCTCCACCTGCCGCATCCGCATCATCGGGGACTGCAGCGAATTGCCCGAGCCCTCGCAGCGCGAGGCATTCGTGCTGGGCCGGGTCGGCACTTCCGATCCGTCGATCCGCCTTGCGTGCCAGTTGCGGCCGTCGACCGATCTCTCCTTCTTCCAGCTTTTCCTGCCGCACACGATGTCGGCCAATTCCCATGCGTCGAACCCGACGCGGATCGGCCAGGAGCGTTATCTCGTCAGCATGTTCGTGGACATGCGCGGCTCGACCCAGCTTGCGGAAAAGCGTTTGCCGTTCGACACCGTCTTCATCGTCAATCGATTCCTCGGCGCGGTGTCGCAGGCGGTGATCGAAAGCGGCGGCAAGCCGAACCAGTTCGTCGGCGACGGGATGCTGGCGCTGTTCGGGCTCACCAGCAGCCGCCAGGAAGCCAGCCGTCAGGCACTCAAGGCCGCCGCCATGATTGCCGCCAATGTCGACGAATTGAACCGATTTCTCGAACATGATCTGCGCGAGCCGATCCGCTTCGGCATCGGCATTCACGGCGGTGAGGTGATCGTCGGCGACATCGGCTATCGCGATCACATGGTGTTTACCGCGCTCGGCGACGCCGTCAATGTCGCGGCGCGGCTGCAGGACATGACCAAAAGCCTTTCATGTGAAGCCGTGGTCTCGGACGAAGTTCGCATCACCGCAGGCCTGCCCGCCGATGCGCTGCCGCAGCAGGAAGTCGCAATCCGCGGGCGCAATGAGCCGATGATCGTACGCACCGTGACGGATGCCCGCGCATTGTCGTCGTTGGTCAACGACGGGCAAAGCACCGCGGCCTGACCTGCCTCATCCAAGGCGTGGATTTTCCGTTGCTGCGCCGCAACGTCTGATGCACGCTCAAAGCATCAATTGACTCTGACTCCTTCGATGCGACACTTGCGCGCATGAGTCTGGTGATGACCGGCTCACAGGAAAAGGCTTCGGAGGAAGCGTGATGCTCGATAGACGAGAATTGATGAAGCGTGCCGGCCATGGCGGCGCTGGCGACGGGATTGGGTTCGGCAAGGGCTCTCGCACTCGATACGGTAACGCTGCCGTTCGACAATGGCGAACGTCCGCTGGTGAAATACCCGCAGAAGCGCCCGATGATCGGCCTGACGCAACGGCCGCCGCAATTGGAGACCCCCTTCTCGATCTTCAATGACGGCGCGATCACGCCGAACAACGCGTTTTTCGTCCGCTATCATTTGGCCGACGTGCCCTATAACATCGATCCGGATAAATTCACGCTCGAAGTCAAAGGCAAGGTCGATCGTCCGCTGAAGCTGTCGCTGAAAGACATCCGCAAGCTCAAGGCGGTAGAACTCGTCGCCGTCAACCAATGTTCCGGCAACAGCCGCGGCTTCTCCAGCCCGCGCGTAGCCGGCGGTCAACTCGGCAACGGCGCCATGGGCAATGCGCGCTGGCGCGGCGTGCCGCTGAAAGCCGTACTCGACATGGCAGGCCCGCAGCAGGGCGCGAGGCAAGTTACCTTCAACGGCATGGACGGGCCGGTCAGCGACAAGACGCCCGATTTCATCAAGGCGCTCGATATCGATCATGCCCGTGACGGCGAGGTGATGCTGGCTTACGGCATGAACGGCGAGGATCTGCCGGTTCTCAACGGATTCCCGCTGCGCCTCGTGGTGCCCGGCTATTACGGCACCTATTGGGTCAAGCACCTCAACGAGATCAACGTCATCGACAATGTGTTCGAAGGCTTCTGGATGAAATCCGCCTACCGGATTCCGGACACGCCCGACAACAGCGTCGAACCCGGCACTGCGCCGAAGGCGACGATCCCGATCAACCGCTTCACGGTGCGCTCGTTCATCACCAATGTCACCGACGGCGCCAAACTGAAGCCGGGCAGCACAACGCTTAAAGGCATCGCGTTCGACGGCGGGAAAGGCATCAAGGAGGTCGCGGTATCCATCGACGGCGGCAAGACCTGGACGCCGGCCAGGCTTGGCAGAGATCTCGGCAAATATTCGTTCCGCGAATGGAAGCTGCCCGTGAAACTTGCGGCGGGCGCCTACGAACTCAAGGTGCGCGCCACCAACAATGCCGGCGATACGCAGCCGATGACCCCGTTGTGGAATCCGGCCGGCTATTTGCGCAATGTCGTCGAAACCGTTCGCGTCACGGCGGCATGAGGAGCATGATCATGCGACACCGAATTCTCCTCACGCTCACCACGCTTGCAGGCCTGGGCCTTGCTTCGGCCTACGCCGTACCGGTCTCCTACACGCTTCCGGACGAGACTGCGGCATTCAAGCCGGGAACAAATCTCGAAGTGGTGCAGAACAATTGCACCGCCTGTCACTCCGCCGATTACGTCAAGACGCAGCCGCACGGAGAGAAATTCAAAAAGGATTTCTGGCAGGCGGAAGTGACCAAGATGATCAAGGTCTACGGCGCGCCGATCGACGATGCGGATGTCGGAAAGATCGTGGACTATCTTACCGCGAATTACTGAGAGTGAATGACTGAGAGTGCATTGCGCGCTCTTGTTACCTCTCCCGCTTGGAGAAGCCTGCCCTTGGGCTTGCCCGAGGGTCGATGTGCGCTGGTCGCACACGGAGGTACGGGGAAATCCACATCTGCCCGGCGGGGCGTTTTGGGTAGACACCCCGCTGCGGCCCTGCCCCGCAAGCGCGGGAGAGGGAGCCCGGGCGTCGCGGATCCGCCGCTTGCTCGTCCGGGGCCCGCCGCAGTTTCGCCGCGGCAAAAGCGCCCGAAACGGGCAAAAAGGCGAAAATACGGTATGATTTGACGTATTTTTGCTGAAACGGCGATACCGTTTGCGCTACCCAGCCTGCCCCAACCCGCGTATCCTGATGGTTCGGGTGCGCCGGGATGTGCGGGGACCGGTGGCTCGTTTTCTTTTTTTGATTCCGCGGAGACGACGTGAATGGCTAAAGGTACGGTGAAGTGGTTCAACCCGACCAAGGGTTATGGATTTATCCAGCCCTCAAGCGGTGGCAAGGACGTTTTCGTTCATATTTCGGCAGTTGAGAAAGCTGGTCTTTCGACGCTCAATGAAGGGCAGACCGTCGAGTACGAAGAAATCGCCAATCGCGGCAAGACCTCGGCCGAAAACCTGAAGGTTTAGCGCCAGCGTGCAATCGGCGATACACTCTCGGATGCAATCCGGGAGCAGGGTTTGAAAACCTCCCAAAAAATGTGAGCGTCCGGCGGAGGGAGCACCGTTTTGACGCACACCAGACTAGTCTGTGAACAGAGCCTATTTCGTTCTGATAGAGCCAGAACGAAATAGGCTCTCTTGTTTTGAACTCTTTGAGGCTCGCTTGATTTTAGGCTCGCTTGTTTCGAGATCTCGACTCTCCAGTTTCGAGCGTTTTGTTTTTAGGCGTTTGTATTTCGAGGCGTTGGCACTTCGCGCGAAAACGCTTTTCGCCGTTCGCTCAATCTTCCGTCACCCATTGCTTAACCGTCATGACGTCCGGCGGCTGCAGATAGCCACGCGGCCAGAGGTCCACGACCCATTCGACCTTGGTCGCGCGATCGACCAGCACGGCGGTATTGTGCGGCGTCTGCAGCACCAGCGTATTGCCGCGATAATGCGGATCGCCCACCACATGGAACTTCAGCAGCTTCCACTCCTGCAATACCAGCAACAGGCTGGTGGTGTTGCGGGTGGTGTCCCAGCAGTCAAAATTGTGCTTGTCGTCGAAATAGCGAAAATCCGCTTTCGCCACGCGCTTGTTGGTGCCGATGATCGGCCCCATGCGGCGGTCGAACCATATCACCGCCTTCTGCACTGCCGCGCGCTCGGCCGCCGCAGACGCACGCCCCGAAGCGATGATCTGCGTCAGCGCGGTGCGGTCGGCGGCCGTGAAATCGAGGATCTCGCGGCGGCGGCAGACAAAGCCGTAACAGACCGTCATGGAACTGGCCGATGGTGGATAGATCGACACCGAGCTATAGAGCGCTGCAATCTCTGAAGTCATTTCGACCGCTTTCGCGGCGGGAGCGCCACACAGCGCAAAGGCGAGAACGCCAAGCACGCTCGCGAAGCTGGCCCGTATTCGCCTTCCCAATATCGGTAGACCTGCGTCTCTCATGATCCCTGCTATCCAAGTGACGGCACGGCCAGAACTAGCGCGGCCATCTCACGCTGCCAATATGCAAGACCGCCACCTGTGGATCACGTTTCTTCATTTTTGGTTTGACTGTGGCTATCCAACCGGCAGCGGCGCATCGCGCTTGACCTCTTCCATGACGGCGTAAGTTCGCGTCTCGCGCACCCCCGGCAGCGCCAGCAGACTTTCGCCGAGGAACCGGCGATAGGCCGTCATGTCCGCGACCCGGGCTTTCACCAGATAGTCGAAGCCGCCCGCCACCATGTGGCACTCCAGCACCTCAGGCGCCGTCTGCACGGCCTTGGCGAAGCGCTCGAACACATCCGGCGTCGTCTTGTCCAGCATCACCTCGACGAACACCAGCAGGCCCAGGCCCAGCCGGTGCGGATTGAGGCGGGCGCCATAGCCCTCGACAAAGCCGTCGCGCTGCAGCCGCTTCAGCCGCTCGCCGATCGAGGTCGGTGAGAGCCCGATCCGCTCGGCCAGTTCGACGTTGGCAATTCGGCCATCGCCTTGAAGAATGGAGAGGATTTTCCTGTCTATCTTGTCAAGATCGATCATTTATACGGCCATTCTCTGAATACTCCACATTTTCTAAGGCAAAATATCGAATTTGTCTATCGAACTACGGTTTAGGCGGCAGTAGATTGGATGGATGCAAGGGAATCCCATGCCGGTTCATCAATCCTGCCTTCCACCCTTCGGCGCGCCCTACGCACCGGATGATCGCGTGATCGCAGCCCGGCTGTTGCCGAAGGCGCGGCTGGATGCGGAACAGGAAGCGCGCATCGACCGCACGGCGGCGCGTCTGATCGATTCTATCCGCGCCAATGATGACCCACTCGGCGGCGTCGAGGACATGCTGCGCGAGTTCGCGCTGTCGACCAAGGAGGGCCTCGCGCTGATGGTGCTTGCCGAAGCGCTGTTGCGGGTGCCGGACGCCCGTACCGCAGACCGGTTCATCGAGGACAGGCTCGGTCAGGGCGATTTCATCCATCACGAAACCAGGTCCAGCGCCTTCCTGGTCAATGCATCGGCGTGGGCGCTCGGCATGTCGGCGCGCGTAATCCAGCCCGGCGAGACCCCGCAGGGAACCATCGGACGGCTGACAAAACGGCTCGGCGCCCCCGCGGTGCGCGCCGCCACGCGTCAGGCGATGCGGCTGATGGGCAATCACTTCGTACTCGGCGAGACCATAGAGTCCGCGCTCGAGCGGGCGCGGCCGCATTCGCCGCATCCGCCGCGCTATTCCTTCGACATGCTCGGCGAAGGCGCGCGCACGGCGGAAGATGCCGCGCGATATTTCAATTCCTATGCCAGCGCGATCGAAGCGATCGGACGTGCCGCCGATAACCGCCCCCTGCCCGACCGGCCCGGCATCTCGGTCAAGCTCAGCGCGTTGCATCCGCGCTTTGAGGCCATAAGCGGTCAGCGGGTGATGACGGAGCTGGTGCCCCGCCTGATCGAACTGGCGCGTCAGGCCAAAGCCCATGACCTGAATTTCACCGTCGATGCCGAGGAAGCCGACCGGCTGGAATTGTCGCTCGACGTGATCGCCTCAGTGTTTGCCGATCCATCGCTTGCGGGTTGGGACGGTTTCGGTCTGGCGATCCAGGCCTACCAAAAGCGCGCGGGTGACGTGATCGACCATGTCGACAATCTCGCGCGCAACCTGAACCGGCGGATGATGGTGCGCCTCGTCAAAGGCGCCTATTGGGACACCGAGATCAAGCGCGCGCAGGAGCGCGGCCTCGACGGCTATCCCGTGTTTACCCGCAAGGCGATGACGGATCTGAACTACATCGCCTGCGCGCAACAATTGCTGGCGCTGCGGCCGCGGCTCTTCCCGCAATTCGCAACCCATAATGCGCTGACGGTCGCGACCATTCTCGAACTGGCGACGGACGAAAGCGGATTCGAGTTCCAGCGCCTGCATGGCATGGGCGAAGCGCTGTATACGAAGCTCGGCGAAGATCGCCCGGACATCGCCCATCGCACCTACGCGCCGGTCGGCAGCCACCGTGATCTGCTGGCCTATCTGGTGCGGCGGCTGCTGGAGAATGGCGCCAATTCGTCCTTTGTCGCGCTCGCCGCCGACGAGACCGTGCCGGTGGCGCAGTTGCTGCGTCGCCCAGTGGATATCATCGGCAGCGCGGATGGCGCGCCGCATCCGAACATTCCGTTGCCGCGCGATCTCTATCGGCCGCAGCGGATCAACTCGCGCGGGACTCGAATTCGGCGAGCGCGCAGCGTTGCGCCAACTTGCTTCAGATATCGCCGCGGAACGATTGCCCGCGGCCGGAAGCGCCATCGATGCGACGGCCGCACAGGCGCAGCGCAGCCGTTGCAGCCGCGCGCGACGGATTCAAGCGGTGGAGCCGAACGCCGGCAGAGACGCGGGCTCGCCTGCTGGAAAATGCCGCCGACCTGCTGGAACAACGCGTGGCGCATTTCATTGCGCTGTTGCAGCGTGAAGGCGGCAAGACGCTGGATGATGCGCTTTCGGAAGTCCGGGAGGCGATCGATTTCTGCCGCTACTATGCCGCGCAGGGCCGCGAGTTGTTCGGCGACGGCACGGCCATGCCGGGGCCAACCGGCGAGAGCAATATGCTGAGGCTGCGCGGCCGCGGCGTGTTCGTCGCGATATCGCCGTGGAATTTTCCGCTGGCGATCTTTTTGGGGCAAGTCACGGCGGCGCTGATGGCGGGCAATGCCGTCGTCGCAAAGCCCGCCGAACAGACGCCGTTGATCGCAGCCGAAGCCGTGCGCCTGTTGCATGAAGCGGGCATTCCGGCGGCCGCACTGCATCTGGTGCAAGGCGATGGGCGGATCGGCGCCGATTTGGTCGCGCATGCCGATGTCGCCGGCATCGTCTTCACCGGTTCGACCGAAGTCGCCCGTTCGATCAATCGCACGCTGGCCGCCAAGGACGGGCCGATCGTGCCGCTGATCGCGGAGACCGGCGGCATCAATGCGATGATCGTCGACGCCACGGCGCTACCCGAACAAGTCGCCGACGACGTCGTGACCTCGGCGTTCCGCTCCGCCGGCCAGCGTTGTTCCGCGTTGCGGCTGCTGTTCCTGCAGGACGACGTCGCCGACCGCATGATCGAGATGATCGCAGGCGCAGCCCGTGAATTGCGGATCGGCGATCCCTCCGATCCCGCAACCCATATCGGCCCGGTGATCGATGCCGATGCGAAAGAGCGTCTGGATGCGCATATCGCACGCATGAAGAAGCAGGCGCGGGTGCATTTCGCGGGCACCGCGCCCGACGGCAATTTCGTCGCGCCGCATATTTTCGAATTGTCCGATGCCGGCGATTTGACCGAAGAAGTGTTCGGCCCGGTGCTGCATGTGGTGCGCTACCGCGCCGACCGGCTCGCCGAGGTGCTGCAATCGATCGAGCGTTCCGGTTACGGCCTGACGCTCGGGATCCATTCGCGGATCGACGATACCGTCGACGATGTGATCGATGCCGTCCAGGTCGGCAACATCTACGTCAACCGCAACATGATCGGCGCCGTCGTCGGCGTGCAGCCGTTCGGCGGCCATGGCTTGTCCGGCACCGGGCCCAAGGCCGGCGGCCCGCATTATCTGGCTCGCTTTGCCACCGAGCAGACGGTGACGATCAATACCGCTGCGGCCGGCGGTAATGCCGCACTGATGTCGGGCGCGGAGTAGCTGCGTCGCTCTCGCCCTCCCCTGGAGGGTGAGGAAGTGCCGTTGCATCGAGCGCCCAACATGGGTCAAATGGCGTTTGATCCGGATCGCTCATCGCGATAATCAACAAAACCAACAAACGTCACGGGAGCGTCGACACCATGGAAAAGGGCATTTTTGAAGGCCTCAAGGTTCTGGACTGCGCGAGTTTCATCGCAGCCCCCGCCGCCGCCACCGTGCTGTCGGATTTCGGCGCCGACGTGATCAAGATCGAACCGCCGGGCACCGGCGATCCCTATCGCAACCTGCCGAATTTGCCGGGCTATCCGCGCAGCGAACATAATTTCGCATGGTTGCTGGAAGCCCGCAACAAGAAGAGCCTCGCGCTCGACCTCAGCAAGGCCGAGGGCCAGGCGGTGCTGCATCGGCTCGCCGCCGAGGCCGACGTCTTCATCACCAATTATCCGCCGCAGGTGCGCGAAAGACTCGGCATCACCCACGATCATCTGGCCCCGCAGAACGAGCGGCTGATCTATGCCTCGTTCACCGGCTACGGCGAAAAGGGCGAGGAAGCCAACAAGCCCGGCTTCGACTCCAACGCCTATTGGGCGCGCTCGGGCCTGATGGATCTGGTGCGGGCCACCACCGACACGGCGCCGGCGCGCTCGATCGCCGGCATGGGCGACCATCCCTGCGCGATGGCGTTTTACGGCGCGATCGTGACCGCGCTCTACAAGCGCGAACGTACCGGCAAGGGTTCGCATGTCAGTTCCAACCTGATGGCCAACGGCGTCTGGGCGGCTTCGGTGCTGGCGCAGGCCAAGCTGGTCGGCGCGAAGTTCGGCGAGCGGCGTCCGCGCGAGCACGCGCTGAACGCCGTGACCAACCATTACCAATGCAAGGACGGCCGCTGGATCATCCTGTCGCTGCTCAACGAAGAGCGGCAATGGCCGGCGCTGGCGCGCTGCCTCGGCCGCGAGGATTTCATCACCGATCCCCGCTTTGCGACCAAGGCGGATCGCCATGCGCGGTCGCTGGAACTGATCAAGATCTTCGACGAGATCTTTGCCACCAGGGATCTGGCCGAATGGCGCAAAATTCTCGACGGCAATGGGCTGGTGTTCGGCGTGGTCGGCATCCTCGATGACATTCCGCACGACAAGCAGATGATCGAGAACGAGGTGCTGGTGCCGTTCGAGAACGACACCATGCTGACCATCAACAGCCCGATCTGGGTCGACGGAGCCAGGAAGGTTCAGCCGCGCAAGCCGCCCGGCCTCGGCGAGCACAGCGACGAGATCCTTCGCAACGCCGGCTATGATGAAGCCTCGATCCAGAAGCTGCGGGCCTCCGGCGCGGTCGGCTGATCACCGGTTGAACCACGCCCAGGCGACGCCAAACACGATCACGCCGATGATCACCGTGACCGCGATGGCCCAGGTGCTGACGCGGACGTCGCCCACCGTTTGCCGCTCGGCTTCGTTCTCCGCGATCTCGCGGTTGCGTTGCTTGTCATCTCGGTCGGAAGAGCTCATCGGCTGATCCTCGCTCAAGCTCCGGTCAGGTTCGTGCCGCCGGCTGCAGTGTAGCATCAAACGATGACGGCTGGTCGGCGCCCTTTCCGCCGCCCATGCCGGCGAGCCGGCTGAGCGAGAATGCGGCCAGCGCAGCGCACAAGGCAGCCATAGCGGCGGCCATGAAGACCGATCCCGTGCTCCATTTCGCCGCCAGCAACGCACCGCCGACCAGCGGCCCGACGATCGAGCCGACCCGGCCGATGCCGAGCGCCCAGCCGACGCCGGTGGCCCTGACCGAGGTCGGATAGAAGGTCGCGGCCAGCGCATTGGCGGCGATCTGGCCGCCGACGATGCAAAACCCGGCGGCGAAGATCGCGGCGGTGACGAAGACGACGGAATGGCCGAGCTGGCCGATCGCGCCGACGGCGAACACCGCCACAAAATACACCAGCGCCAGCGCGCGGAACGAGAAGCGGTCGATCACGCTGCCGAGCGCAAAGGTTCCGACCACGCCGCCGACCTGCAACATCGACCCGATCACCGCGGCCGTGGACACCGACGCGCCGAGGTCGTTGAGCACGGTCGGCAGCCAGTTCGACAGGAAATAGAGATCGAGCAGGCTCATGAAGAACACGACCCACAGCAACAATGTCGGCAGCGTTCGCCTTTCGCTGAACAGATGCTTGACCGGCATGCCGGTCAATCGCGGCTCGTGCACGACGAATTGCGTCGCGCGCGCAAAGGCAGCCTTCGGATTGATAAGGCCGAGCAGCGCGGCAACGCGTTCATGTGCCCGCCCGGTGAGCGCAAGGAAGCGCACGGATTCCGGCAACCGCCACGCCAGGACCGGCACCAGCGCCAGCGGCGCGAGGCCGCCGACCACGAACACCGAGCGCCAGCCGAATTGCGGAATCAGCCACGCCGCGAGCAGACCGCCCAGCGCGGCGCCGACCGAAAAGCCGCAGAACATGATCATGACCATGGTGGCGCGGCGGCGGTGCGGGCTGAACTCGGACGTCATCGCCACCGCATTTGGCATCGCGCCGCCAAGACCGAGGCCAGTGAGAAAGCGGATCGCCAGCAGCGTGTTGGCGTCACCGACGAAGGAGGTCGCGAGCGTGCCGATGCCAAAGGCCAGCGTCGAGAAGATGATGATCTTCTTGCGCCCGATCCGGTCCGCAAGGGGTCCGAAAATCAGCGCGCCGATCATCAGCCCGAACAATCCCGCGCTGAATACCGGACCGAGCGCCGCTTTGCTCAAGCCCCATTCCTTGGCGATCGCCGGCGCCACATAGCCGATCGCCTGGGTGTCAAAACCGTCGAGAAACAGCACCGCGGCGCATGTCAACAGCAGCTTGATCTGGAAGCCGCCGACCGGCTGCTGATCGATATAGCCGGCCACATCGACCGGCGACGCGCTGCCTTTCGTAGACGCGTTGCCCTGAGTAATCATCATGATCGTCTCTCCCCCAAAACTTCGCATCACGGTTCTTGCCGACCGTCTTCCGCCAGCCTACCGCCAATTCGATTGCCGCGGCAGGATTTTCGGTCTTCTCACTTCCGTCTTCTCACTTGCGCAACGCTTCGTGCGAATAGCCGGCGATCCGCTTGTATCCTTCGGAAAGGCCGACAAGTTCCTCGCGGCTGATGACGTCCTCGATCGCGTTGAACGGCTTGTCCTTGGTGCGCTCGAACACCTCGCGCAAAATCGCATCCGGCGGATTGGTGCGGTTGGTGAGCACGATTCGCGTGGTCGCTTCGAGACGCTGCTTTTCGTAGGCCGCAAGTGCTGCGACCGGGTCGGCGGTTTCGCGCAACGCGGCGGTCAATGCGCGCGCATCGAGGATCGCCTGGCCCGCGCCGTTGGAGCCGCGCGGCACCATCGGATGGGCGGCGTCACCCAGCAGGGTCACCCGGCCGAAGCTCCAGCGCGGCAGCGGGTCCTGATCGACCATCGGGAATTCCAGCACGCTGTCGGCGGCGCGGATGAACGCGGGCACATCGAGCCACTCGAAATGCCAATCGGAAAACGCGCCGATGAAATCGTCGAGCGAGCCGGACCGGTTCCAGTCGCGCTTGCGATAATTCTCAGTTTCGATTTCGGCGACCCAATTGATGAGTTGCAATCCGTCGGCGCCCGCCGGGCGAATGGGATAGATCACCATCTTGCCGTGCGACAGCCAGCCGGCGCGCACCATGCTGGCGCCCGAGAGCATCGGCTTCCAGCGCGTCACCCCGCGCCACATATTGACGCCGGAATAGCGCGGCTCGCCCTCGTCCGGAAAAAACTGCTTGCGGATCGCGGAGTTGATGCCGTCGCAGGCGATCGCGACGCGGCCGCGCACGGCCGAACGCTCAGTGCCTCCCGGACCGTTGGAGAATGTCACGGTGACGCCGGCCTCATCCTGTTCGACACCGACGCAATGCTGATTGGTGAGCAACCGGTCGCCGCCCGCGCGCGCGACGAACGCATCCAGCAGCACCTTTTGCAGGTCGCCGCGGTGAATCGAAAATTGCGGATGATCGTAGCCCGCCGCGCGGCCGAGCGGTTCCTGATAGATTAACTGGCCGAAGCGATTGAAGAAGGTCGCATCCGCAGTCGCGATCGCAACGTCGGCCAATGCCTGTTCGAGGCCAAGCGCCGACAATTCCTTTGTGGCGTGCGGAAGCAAGTTGATGCCGACGCCGACCGCGCGGATTTCGGCGGCGGATTCAAAAATACGGCAGGGAATCCCGGCTTCGTGCAGCGTCAAGCCGAGCGTCAGGCCACCGATGCCGGCGCCGACGATGATGACCTCGTCCATATTTCCTTCCCGCAAAAAATTTCGCCGGATGAAACACGATTAGTAAGCCTACTGTCAATCTCGCGAGCGTCGATGAAATCAGCTATTTTCCGCTCGCTTTGATGAAACACATCCCCATGCGCGAGGTTTTGCCGGCGATCTGGCAGGTCAGCCCTTCGGCACAGGTCCAGGACCGAAAACTCCGGTCATTGCCGCTGTTTTTGCGCTGCGGGTTTTTGCGTCGCCGGTTTTGTGCTCGCGGCATAGCAATGCGCGCCCCATCCATCATTATACCCGGTTCCCAACAGTTCGCCCACGAGTTCCGGATTGCCGCGCAATTGCGGGCGGCTGGAAAATCCCCGGGAATAATCCGGCTGTCTGCCGTCGCGCAATGCGGAGAGGATATCGCGACGGCGAATCTGGTCGCCGAAAAAATGCGGCGAGGCCGGCACGACGGTTGAATTGGAGGGTCTTGCCGCCATCCAGTCGACGCCGGGAAAATGAAAGCCGCCGATGCCGCGCGTCTGGTGGCAGCCGGAACAGGTGATGTCGTTCAGCCGCCGCTCGAAACCGCCAACCGAACGGATGTTTTGAAGTTTCACGCCGTCTTCGGTGGCCTTCTTCAACGCGGCCACGACGTCCGCTTCCTTGAAGACAGGATCGGCACCCTCGCCTTGCACCAGACCGAATTCCGGCTGCAGGTTGGATACCTCAAATCCGACGGGGGTCGGCGCAATCGCGTAGGTAGCGAGAAATTTTTCCGGTATCAGCACCGTCCCACGGTCGAACTCGGCCAGATGCTTGGGATCAAGCAGCCAGGCCTTGAACTCGCGCTTGAGGCTTTCGTCGGCCAGAATCCGATCGCGGTCGATCTGGTTTTCCATCGGCGATTCCCGAAACACATGCGCCTGCGCATCGTAGCGAAACACCTTCAGGAGATAATCGGTGCGAAAATCGCGGACCGCGGATTTCGGCGCATGCGCGATCTGCAGATTGGTCTCGATGCGGTCGATGTTTTGATCATCGATCAGGTCGAGCGGACCGCCCTGCAACTTTTCAGCAAGCTCCGCTCCGCTCAGCGACAGCTCGCCGGCGGCAAGCCAGCGGCGCGCGATTTCGGAACAGGTGATCGCCGTGCCGTTCCGATCGACGGCATTGCCGCCCTTCGCCTTCAGCACGACGTTCAGCGTCATCGGCAGCCGTGGCGAGACGGCACTGCTGCCCGTCATCGGCGCGTCGGTGCGTGTCAGCCGGTAGATCAGCCGTATCTCGCCGCAGCTTGCGCCATCGACATAGGCGCGATCCATCCGGTTGACGATGCCCGCCAGCACGAAGCGCGTGTCGGCCGAGTAGAGTTTTGTCCGGTCGAACAATTGAAAGTCGAAGCTGTCGCCGACGCCGATCGTTTCGTCCGGCAGGCTCGCTTTGTGCCGGGCGGTGTATCGATCGAACTCGCCGTCGATCGCCTGGCGAACCGCCGCCATCGATGGCAACGCGAACAACTCGCCGCTGCTGAGCGGAATATTCGCCGACCGCTCCGGCAGCAGCATACCGCCGATGCCAAATCGTCCGCGGTCGAGTTCGCGCAAGGCCAAGGGATCGATGATCGCCGCGCCGCGCTCCAGCGCCTTATCTTGTGCCGCGTGCGCGGGTAAAGCGCCGCATAGCAGGGCAAACATGATTACAAGAAATCGTAGCGCGCGGCTCATGCCCCACTAACACCGCGCAATCTGGCCTATTCAAGTAAAAAGGCGCCTCACATTGCAGTGAGGCGCCTTGGCAGTGAAGCGTCTTGGCAGTGAAGCAGCTTGGCAGTGAAGCGACTTGGCGTTCCCTGTCGAACCGTCAGCGCGCGACGATCAGGCCCTTGCTGGTCACGACCACCCAGTGGCCGTCTTGCCTGCGAATGGCGTCGACGCGGCCGAGACCGGGTACGGGATCGCCGGCATAGACTTCAAAGACGCCGCGGCGGCTTTCGATCAGCGCGCCGCCGTTGGCAACATCGCGCAGCACCCAGCCTTCCACCGTCGGCAGCCTGAGGACATCGGGCTTGGGCGGGACGGGGGGCGCGGATGCCGCGGTAGCCATTGCGGTCGTCGGAGGTGTGATCGATCCCGTGACCTCCTTCGCGGCGACGGGTGCGGCAGCCGCGGCGACGGCCGCCGCGGCTGAAGCGGTGCGGAGCTTGTCGACGGCCTCGCTGAGCTTGGCGAGCTTGGCGGCGGGTTCGGCCTGCGCCTTCTCGACCCTATCGAGCCGGTCGCTGGTCTTGTTGAACTGGCTCATGCCCATCTTGGAGGTGTGTTCGACGCTGGTCTTCAGGGCGGCGATATCGGCATCGATCCGCGCCACGGAAGCCTCCAGCGCGCTGTTGTTCGCAGCCGCCGCCTCGCGGCCCATCATATGCCCAAAGCCTGTGGTAAGGCCTGCGGTCGCCAGCGCGCCACCCAACGCACCCGCCACCGTCGCCAGCGCCACCACAGCCGCCATCGCGGCGATGCGGCGCTTGCCGGGCGTTGCTTCGTCCGCATCCGCTTTCGCGCCGGCGCGGTCGCCCGGCGACATGATCGTGACTTTGCCTGGAAACGGCGCTGCCGGCTTGACCGCATCCACCTTGGGAGCCTCGACCTTGGGAGCCTCGACCTTGGGAACTTCAACCTTCGGCGCTTCGGCCTTGGGCAATTCGGCCTCGGGAGCGTCCGACTTTGGGACGTCTGGTTTGAGGGCGACTTCTGCCTGCTCCGAAGCGATGTTGGGGACCCGATTTCAGCCGCCGCCGTCACCGGCACGGCTGGCGCGGACATGTCGGCAGCGGTCAGCCCGGCAACAATGGTTCCGGTTTCACCGTTCATGGGCTCAGTCGTGGGCTCAGGCTTGAGTTCGCTCACGTTCAATTCTCCCGAATAGGTTGACCATTTGGTAACTTTTATTGCTTGCGAAATCGTTACCGGCCGCGGCCTTACCGAAATTTTAGGAACTCATCCGGGCCGTTTTGGCCCGCAAGCGCGTGCGGCGCGGCCGGCGATTTCGGCCATTCCCCATGCTGCCCTGCGGCAATCCCCGACGGCTCCGTTGCGCCGCCGGATTTCCCGACTAACATGGGTCAACCAGCCAGAAGGCAGGGGGCGCCCATGACCATCGAGAAATGCATCAACGAGTTTGATGTAGATGACGTCATTTTTGAGGAGGGCTCGACCGGCCGCGAGCTGTTCGTGGTGCTCGACGGCCAGGTCGAGATCGTCAAGGTCAACGGCCCCAACAAGACCCTCATCGTAACGCTGGGCAAGGGCGAGTTCTTTGGCGAGATGGCTGTCATCGACGGCTCCTCCCGTTCAGCGACGGCGATTGCCGCCGCCCCGCACACCCGCGTGATGCGGATCAACCACGCCCGCTTCGTCTATCTGGTCAGCCAGCAGCCGGCCTTTGCGCTGATGATCATGGACGCGCTCTCCAAACGGCTGCGCGCGTCGAACGCGGTCACGTTCAGAAACGCGGCCAATTCATGAGCGACCGCAAGCCTAGTCCGTTCAAGACCCTGTTCGATAGCGACGTCTGCACCCTGATCCAGGCCGCCGAGGACGTCTACCAGATCCGTTTCAAGAATCGCGCGGCCAACGCCTATCTGGTGCGCGGCAGCTCGCGAACCATCCTGGTCGACGTCGGCCTGTCCTCGAACTATCCGCATTTGCTGACATGCCTCAATCATGTCGGCGTGACGCCCGACATGATCGACATGGTGGTGCTCAGCCACGAGCACCTCGACCACATCGGTGCGGCCTATCATTTCGGCGGCCGCACCTTCATCGCCGCGCATCGGCTCGCCGCCAACAAGATCATGCTGCGCGACGATTTCTCGATGCTGCGCAAGATGTTCAACGAGCCGAACGTGCCGATCAATGTCGATATCTGGCTCGAGGAAGGCAATCTGATCGACCTCGGCAATTTCCGCCTCAACGTCATGCACACACCAGGCCACACCTCGGCCTGCATCACGCTGTTCGACCAGGACAAGGGACTGCTGTTCGCCGCCGACACGCTGATGCCCGGCGGTGTGATGGGCGGCGTGTTCGGCTCGGGCAGCATCGCCGATTACATCCAGTCGCTGGAGCGGCTGAAAGGCTTGAACTCCAAAATCCTGCTGTCGGGGCATGGCCGCCTGTCCGATACGCCGCAGGACGACGTGCGGATCGCGATCCAGCGTTCGCACACGCTGCTGTCGGATACGGCGCAATTGTTCGACGCGCTCGACGCGCGGTCGAACTTCGAACCGATCATGCAATCGGTGCGCGACCTCAACAAGCTCGACGACAGCTAGGCCATTTGACAAATGCCGCGGCGGACTGTTCAACGGGCATCAACAAAAATGTCCGCAAGAACAGAGAGAGAGCAGCCATGAAGCTTTACGACTCGGTCGGACCGAACCCGCGCATTGTCCGCATGTTCATGGCGGAAAAGGGCATCGACATGCCGAAGCAGGCCGTCGATCTGCGCAAGGGCGAAAATCGCGAGGCCGAGCATTTGAAGCGCAATCCGCACGGCCAGATGCCGGCGCTCGAGCTCGATGACGGCAGCTATCTGTCGGAGGTCACCGCGATCTGCGAATATCTGGAAGAGAAGAATCCGACGCCCGCGATGATCGGGACGACGCCGGAAGAGCGCGCCGAATGCCGGATGTGGACGCGCCGCCTCGATCTCAACATCTGCGAGCATCTCGCCAACGGCTATCGCTTCGGCGAGGCGCTGAAATTCTTCGAGAAGCGAATTCCCTGCGCGCCGGAGGCATCCCCCGGCCTCAAGATGATCGCCGCCAACCGCCTGCAATGGCTCGACGGGCAAATAGCGGGCAAGGACTATCTGTGCGGCAAACGCTTCACGCTGGCCGATATCCTGCTCTATTGCTGGCTCGATTTCGGCGGCCAGGTCGGCCAGCCCCTCGATGCCGCCAACAGCAACATCGTGGCCTGGATGGCGCGCGTGGCAGAGCGGCCGTCGATAAAGGCTTAGTATTTGAGCATCGTGAATTTCAGCATTGTGAAATCCAGCATTGTCGAGCGACGTCGCCCGCCCTTCGCTGGAGGGTGAAGGCTAAATCACCACCGGCGCATCGGGCAATTCGTTCGGCCCGCTGCCGGTGCGCGGAAAATGCTTCGCCATTTCCCGCGACACCGCCTCGATGCCCTTGATCACGCCGCGCTCGAAATTCCCCGCCCTGAAATCCGCCTCCATCCCGGCACAGATTTTCTCCCACCCGGCGCGGCCGACTTGGGCGTCGATGCCGCGGTCGGCGACGATTTCGACATCGCGGTCGGCAAGCAGCAGATAGATCAGCACGCCGGTATTGTGCGCGGTATCCCAGATCCGCAAATGCGAGAAAATATCCAGCGCCCGTTCGCGCGCCGGCTGATTCCTGAACAGCGGCCCGCCATCGAGCGCGCCTTCGACGACAAAGCGGATCTGCCCGGTATGCGTGGCCTCGCCGGCCTTGATCGCCGCCTCGATCGCAGCCAGCACCTTTGGTGGAAAAACGCGCCGCTCCCGCCAGCGGTGTGCGAGAAGATGCCTGCCGATGCGCTTGATGCCCATATCGCAAAACTCTCTCTACCAGCTTCCGGACGCGCCGCCGCCACCGAAACTGCCGCCGCCGCCGCTGAAACCGCCGCTGTCACTGCTCGAACTGCCGCCGCCTCCGGACCAGGAACCGCCGCCGCTGCCGCCCGACCATCCGCCCCCGTACCCACCCCTGCCATACCGGCCGCGACGGCGGTGGACCGGCTGACGCAAAACTCTCGGCCAGCATCGAGACCACGAAAACGACGACGCCGGCCAAAATCGATGCCGGGAGCGATCCGACGACAAGCCAGGCCAACAATCCGATAATGCCGCCATTGACGACCGAGCCGATCAATCGGCCGAACATGCTGCGCAGGAAAGCGCCGCCGAAGAACAGCACAACGAGAACAAAGGGATTGAACGGGTCGATATAGTCGAGCGGATTCGGGGCCTGCCAATGCGGCGGCTCCGGCGCCGGCAGCTTCTCGCCATCGATCACCCGGATCATGCGATTGACGCCCGCCGAAACGCCGCCGGCGAAATCGCCCGCTCTTGAATCTCGGCGTGATGTCTTCGTCGATGATGCGCTTGGTGGTGGCGTCGGTGAGCGCGCCTTCGAGGCCGTAGCCGACCTCGATGCGAAGGTGACGGTCGTTCTTGGCGATCACGAGCAGCGCGCCGTCGTCGATCTTCTTGCGGCCGATTTTCCAGGCCTCGGCCACCCGAAGCGAGAATTGCTCGATCGCCTCGCCATCCGTCGTCGGCACGATCAGCACCGCGATCTGGCTGCCCTTGCGCGTCTCCAGATCCTTCAGCGTTTGCGTCAGCGACGCGATGTCGTCGCTGCGCAGCGTCCCGGTCTGATCGACCACCCGCCCGCTCAGCGCAGGCACCGCGACTTCGGCAAAAGCTGCGGTCGCCCCGGCTGAAACAGCCCAGCACAGCAGCAGCGCAAGAAGGGAAGCTCTTGCAGCGTTCATCGCGGTTCGTCTTCTTGCCGGCTACTTGGCGGGCGCGGCCGGCGTCGGATTGAAATCCACCTTCGGCGCGGTGGAAATTTCCTTCTCGTTCTCGACCGAGAAATTCGGCTTCTCCTTGTATCCGAACAGCATCGCCGTCAAATTGTTCGGAAAGGTGCGGATGCCGACATTATAGTCCTGCACCGACTTGATGTAGCGGTTGCGCGCCACCGTGATGCGGTTCTCGGTGCCTTCGAGCTGCGCCATCAAATCGCGAAACAGGGCATCGGATTTGAGCTGCGGATAGTTCTCGGTAACGACCAGCAACCTCGACAGCGCGCTGGAAAGTTCGCCCTGCGCCGCCTGGAATTTCTGGAACGCGGCGGGATCGTTGAGCACTTCGGGCGTCGCCTGGATGCTGCCGACCTTGGCGCGGGCGTTGGTGACCCCCAACAGCACATCCTTTTCCTGCTGCGCAAAACCTTTCACCGAATTGACGAGGTTGGGCACCAGGTCGGCGCGGCGCTGGTACTGGTTCACCACTTCGGACCAGCCCGACTTGACCTGTTCGTCATTGGTCTGAATCGCATTATAGCCGCAATTGGTCAGGCTCAACGTCGCCAGCGCCGCCAGCACGGTCCATAATCTGCGCATGAAACTCTCCCTGGTGCAATTTCCGCAAGGTAGCAGAACGGTCGCGTTCAAGTCATTCCGCGATGCGAAAGCCCGGCGCATCCGTCGTACTGCCATTTCTGCGACTAATAGCCCTTGCCTATCATTTGCCGAAATAGACAACATGGCCCGATAACAATCAAGGAAACGCGAGGGCTTCATGGACATTCGAGACCATCGTCGTGGAACGGCCGGAGCCGCGCATCGCGCGGATCGTGATGAACCGGCCCGAGGCGCGCAACGCGCAAAACCTGCAAATGACCTACGACCTCAACGCCGCCTTCGACGAGGCGGTGCAGGACGAGCGGTCAAGGTCATCATTCTCGCCGGCAACGGCCCGCACTTCTCGTCCGGACACGATCTCCGCCCCGGCGGCAAGAACGCTGCCGGGGTCGATTTTCCGCCGGTCGGAAATTGGGGCGGCTTTGCCGAGCCCAACGCCCATGGCCGCTTCGCGCGCGAACAGGAGATCTACCTGCAGATCACGCGGCGCTGGCGCAATCTCGCCAAACCCACGATCGCCGAAGTTCACGGCAAGTGCATCGCCGGCGGGCTGATGCTGGCCTGGGCCTGCGACCTCATCGTTGCAAGCAGCGATGCGGAGTTCTGCGATCCCGTGGTCACCATGGGCGTCTGCGGCGTCGAATGGTTCGTGCATCCCTGGGAATTGGGTCCGCGCAAAGCCAAGGAATTGCTGTTCACCGCCGACGTCTGGAACGCGGAAGAGGCGCATCGTCTCGGCATGGTCAATCACGTCGTGCCGCGCCCCGAGCTTTCGTCCTTCGTGATGGCGCTCGCGCAGAAGATCGCCGCAAAACCTTCCTTTGCGCTGAAGCTGACCAAGGAGGCCGTCAATCGCTCGGTCGATGTGATGGGACAGCCCGCGGCGATCGAGCAGGCATTCGCGCTGCATCAGCTCTGTCACGCGCATAATCTTCAGGAATTCGGAATGGTGGTGGACCCAGCGGGCCTTCATCCCTCCGTCAGGAAACCGGCTGGCAGCGAAGTAGATCAAATGGACCTCACCTTGAGCGACGAGCAGCGGCTGCTGCGCGAAAGTGCCGACCGCTTTGTCAGCGAGACCTACAACGCCGATCACCGCCGCAAACTGGCGAACGATCCGCACGGCTTCAGCGCCGACGATCTGGAAGCAGTTCGCCGATCTCGGCTGGCTGGCGCTGCCGATCGACGAGGCCTATGGCGGGCTCGGTGGCGGCGCCGTCGAGACCGGCATCTTGATGGAAGCGTTCGGGCGCGGCCTGGTCTGCGAACCCTATCTCTCCACCGTCGTGATCGGCGCAGCGCTGATATCCGAATGCGGCAGCGAAACACAGAAGCAGGCGCTGTTGCCGAAAGTCGCCGACGGCTCGCTTTATCTTGCGTTCGCGCATTCGGAGCGCGCGGCGCGCTTCGATCTGGCCGATGTCGCCACCACGGCGCAGAAAACGCCTGACGGCTGGCGCCTCGACGGTCGCAAGACCGCGGTGCTCGACGGCAACGCCGCCGGGCAGATCATCGTCTCGGCCCGCATCGCCGAGCGACGACGGTGCGGCAGGCAAGCTCAGCCTGTTCCTGGTGCCGGCGGGCACGCCCGGCCTCACCTCGCGCGATTTTCCGCGGCTCGGCGGCGGCCGCGCCTGCAACCTCGATCTCAGGGACGTTCGCCTTCCAGCCGATGCGTTGCTCGGCGAAGGCAGCGACGCGCTTGCCCGCGATCGAAGCCGTCGTCGATCGCGCGATGGCGGCGTTGGGCGCGGAAGCCGTCGGCATCATGCAGACCCTGCTCGATCAGACGCTCGAATACACCAAAATCCGAAAACAGTTCGGACGGCCGCTGTCCGCCAACCAGGTGATCCGTCACCGGCTCGCCGACATGGCGATGCAATGCGACGAGGCCGTTCGATGGCGTTGCGCGCCGCGCTGATGATCGACGCCGAGCCGGTCGCGCGGAGCCGCGCCGCCTCGGGCGCCAAGGCCAAGATCGGCAAATGCGCGCGCTTCGTCGCCGAGCAATCGGTGCAGCTTCACGGCGCCATGGGCGTCACCGAAGAGCTCGATATCGGCTCCTATTTCAAGCGGCTGCTCGCCTTCGACACGTTGTTCGGCGGCAGCGCGCATCATTATCGCCGCCACGCCGCACTCGGCGGCCGTGCCGTTCAAACCTAGGGGGAGCGCAACATGGATCTCGCCTTCAGCGCTGAGGAGCGCGCTTTCGAAAAAGAAGTCCGCGACTTCATCGCGGCAAATCTCACGCCGGAAATGAAGCGCGCCACCGCGCTGACGCCCTCGGTATTTTCAGATCCCGACATCGGCATGGCCTGGCAGCGCGCGCTGCACAAGAAGGGCTGGGGCGCGCCGGGATGGCCGGTGCGAACATGGCGGGCCCGACTGGACGCCGGCGCAGCGCTGGATCTTCGAGGCCGAATCCGCGCGCGCCGGCGTGCCGAATGTCAACGTGATGGGCGTCAAGATGGTCGGCCCCGTCATCATCGGCTTCGGCTCGCCCGAGCAGAAGGATTTTTACCTGCCGCGGATTCTCTCCGGCGAGGATTATTGGTGCCAGGGCTATTCCGAACCCGGCTCCGGCTCCGATCTCGCTTCGCTGAAAACCCGCGCGGTGCGTGACGGCGACGACTACATCATCAACGGCACCAAGATATGGACCACCCATGCCCATCACGCCAACCGCATGTTCGCTCTGGTGCGCACCAACGAGACCGAGCGGCAGCAGGACGGCATCAGTTTCATCCTGATCGACATGAAGAGCCCGGGCATCACCACGCGCCCGATCCTGACCATCGGCGGCGACCACGAGGTCAACCAGGTGTTCTTCGATGATGTACGCGTCCCCGTCGCCAACCGGGTCGGTGAGGAAGGCAAGGGCTGGACCTACGGCAAATACCTGCTCGAGTTCGAACGTGGCTCCGGCATCGCATCGGCCAAATTGCGCGAAGCGCTGAAAACGGTTTCCGACCTGGCGGAGTCCGACGTCACCGGACGCGCCATCGACGATCCCGATATCTCGTTGCGCATGTCCGAGATCGAAATCGATATCGATACGCTCGAGATGACCGAACTGCGTGTGCTCTCCGCGCTGCAGACCGGACAAAATCCCGGCGCGGTGTCCTCGCTGTTGAAACTGCGCGTCAGCGAAATCCGCCAGGCCGTGACGCGCCTCGGCGTCGAAGTGATCGGCAATGACGGCCTCTATGTCGAACCGATGCGGCCGTTCTACAAACTCAACGAAGCGCCGGGCATTCCGGAAGAGATGCTGCCGGTGGTGCCGGAGTATCTCAACAGCCGGGCCTACACGATTTTCGGCGGCTCCTCGGAGATCCAGCGGGAGATTGTCGCGAAGATGGTGTTGGGACTGTGAGGCACAACATTTCACGCGCGTCATTCCGGGATGGTGCGGTAGCACCAGACCCGGAATCGGATCCAGGTTCGATGCTACGCATCCCCGGAATGACAGCTAGCTAACCGCCACCGCCTTCGCGTCCCTGATCGCCTGCCAGATCTTCACCGGCGTCAGCGGCGTGTTGAGCTGCTTGATGCCGAGTTCACTCAACGCGTCCATTACGCCATTGGTGATGCAGGGCGGGCCGCCGATGGCGCCGGATTCGCCGCAGCCCTTGGCGCCCAGCGGATTGGTGCGGCACGGCGCAGAATCATCCAGCGTCACTGCAATCGGCGGAATATCGTCGGCGCGCGGCACGCAATAATCCTGATAGCTCGCGGTCAGCAACTGGCCTTCGGAATCGTAGGACACGCCTTCATACAGCGCCTGACCGATGCCCTGGGCGACGCCGCCATGCACCTGGCCGGTGACCAGCATCGGATTGACGGCGATGCCGACGTCGTCGACCGTGGTGTATCGCACGACCTTGCTGACGCCGGTTTCGGGATCGATCTCGACCTCGCAGATATGCGTGCCGTTGGGCCAGCTCGGGCCGTCGACTTCGCCTTCACTGTCGACGCTCAGTCGCGCACCATCTTTCCTTCTTGGCGATCTCGAACAGGCTGATCCGCTTGTCGGTACCGACGACCGTGAGCCAGCCCTCGCGATATTCGATATCCTCGATGGAGGTCTCCAGCACGTTCGAGGCCTTTTCGCGCGCCTTGTTGATCATGTCGTTGGTGGAGACCGCGACCGCCGTGCCGCCGACGAACAGCGAGCGCGAGCCGACGCTGCCGAAACCGGTGGCGAGGTCCGTGTCGCCCTGCACCACGTCGATCTTGTCCATGGCAATGCCGAGCGTGTCCGACACCATCTGGGTGTAGGTGGTCTGCAGGCCCTGCCCCATCGCCATGGTGCCGGAGTGCAGGATGATGCGGCCATCGGCAGTCGCGTGCAGCGAGACCTTTTCGGTGTGCGCGCGCCCGCCGGTCCATTCGATATAGCTGGTCAGGCCGCGGCCGTAGAGCAGGCCTTTCTTCTTCGCCGCCTTCTTGCGCGCGGCAAAGCCGTTCCAGTCGGCAAGATCGGAAGCGCGCTCCAGCATGTGCGCGAACGCACCTGAATCGTAGACCTGGCCGACCGCGTTGGTGTAGGGCAGTTGCGCCGGCTTGATGTAATTCACCTTGCGGATGGTGCGCGGGTCGATCCCGATCTGGCGGGCGGCGGCATCCATCAGCCGCTCGACGATGAAGACGGCTTCCGGCCGGCCCGCGCCGCGATAGGCGCCGACGGGCGCGGTGTTGGTCATGACCGACTTCACTTCGAAATGCACCAGCGGCAGATCGTAGACGCCGGTTTGCACGAAGGGCCCGAGCACCAGCGGAATGATATTGCCCGCGCCCGTGCTATAGGCGCCGGTGCCGCCGACCGAGCGCACGCGATAGGCCAGCACGCGGCCCTTGGCGTCGAGCGCGAATTCGCCGGTCGAGGTCAGATCACGGCCGTGGGTGCCGCCGACGAATTCATCGGTGCGGTCGCCGCGCCAGCGGATCTTGCGTCCGAGCTTGGTGGCGGCATAGGCCACCACGCCGTCTTCCGGATAGAGATTGGTTTTCTGTCCGAATCCGCCGCCGATATCGCCGACCAGCACGCGGACGCTTTCCTTCGGCCGCTTCAGGATCGCTTCGGCAAGCACGTCGCGGGTCGAGCCCGGCGTCTGCGACTGCACGTGCAGGATCAGCCGGCCGGTTTTCTTGTCGATCTCGGCAATGGTCGAGCGTGGCTCCATCGCGGAGGGGATCAGGCGCTGGCTGACCAGATCGAGCGAGACCGTATGCGCGGCTTTCGCAAACGCCTCTTCAACCTTGGCCGCATCGCCATAGCTCATGGCGGCGACGATATTGTCCGGCGCATCCGGCCACACCACCGGCGCGCCGGGTTTGATCGCCTCAACGGGATCGACCACCGAGGGCAATATTTCGTACTCGATTTCGATCGCCTCTGCCGCGGTCTGCGCCAGCACGCGCGACGTCGCAACGACAGCGGCCACCGCCTCACCGGCAAAGCGCACGACTTCATGCGCGAGCAGGCGCCGCGGCGGCACCGTCATCGGCTTGCCGTCCGGCCGCTTGAAGATTGACAGCGTCGGAATGGTGCCGATGTCGTCCTTGATCAAATCGGCGCCGGTATAGACGGCCTCAACCCCCGGCATTTCGCTAGCCGCCTTGGTGTCGATCGAGACGATCTTGGCGTGGGCATGGGGCGAGCGCAGCACATGCAGCCACAGCGCGCCGTCCTCCGGCTTGTCGTCGATGAACTGCCCCTTCCCGGTGAGCAGCCTCTGGTCTTCCAAACGCTTGACCGGCTGGCCCGCACCAAAACGCATATTGCCGGGAAGAATATTCATCAGTTTGTCCTTCGAGCTTCTTGTTGGATCGGCGGGGGTTTTAGCGGATTTTCGGGTCGAGACAACTCGGCCCGAAGGCGACGAGGTAATGCGATTTATGCAACTCGCAAGCCAGTCATCCCAAGCCAGTCATCCGACGATCCCGCAGGGCCTCTTCGACCACTTTGCGCTGGTCGGCCGTCAGTGCGGCCTGCGGCGGGACGGGATCGCCGACGTCGTAGCCCTGGATCGAAAGCCCGGCCTTGATGCAGGCTGCCAGGTTGAAGCGCGCGAAGGCTTCGTTGATGCGCCAGAGCTTGCGTTGCAGCGCCATCGCCTCGTCCCAGCGCTGGCGCTTGCAGAGATTGTAGAGTTCGACGCTTTGCCGCGGAATGATGCAGGCTGGCCCCGCCATCCAGCCCAACCCGCCGATCAGCATCACGGCGGCCGGGATATGCGCGGAAGCCGAGAACACTTTGATGCTGTCGCCGCAGCAATTCATGATCGACAGCAGCCGGCCGGTATTGGTGGACGCATCCTTGATGTAGCCGATGCGCGGATGGGCGGCGAGCCTCGCGATGACGTCGAGCGTCAAATCCGAGCGCTGGAATTGCGGATTGGTGTACATCACGACGGGAATGTCGACCGCATCCGCAATGGCGCGGAAATAGGCTTCGACCTGCGCGTCGGTGAGCGGGAAATATGCTTCCAGGATCGCCAGGATGCCGTCGGCGCCGAGCTGTTGATACGCCTTCGCCTGCGCCACCGCATCCGCGGTCGACGTGGATGCGACGCCGGCGATCACGGGCACCCGGCCCTTGGCCGCCTCAATGGTCGTTTGCACGACGGCCGTCCGCTGCGCCTGATTGAGATAGGCGAATTCGCCGGTCGAACCGAGCGGCGTCAACCCATGCACGCCGGACTTGATCAGATCGTCGCACAGCTTCCCCAATACGCCGGTGCAGATCTGTCCGGACGGATCGATGGGCGAGACCAGATAGGGAAATACGCCGTGGAAATCAGCCATCGCAGGAAATGTGCCTCAAACGGGAAAGGTTTCACCGTTATGGCTATCCGGATTGCCAGGGCAAGGCAATCTCGCAAGGGTCAAGATCCAGGAAGGCAATCTCGGCTATCGCGCGCCGATCAATGCCGCGGCGATCCGTTCGCCGCCCTTGGTGAGGTCTTCGGCAATTGCCGCGCGCGTCGCATGGGCGTCGCGTGCCACCAGCGCGGCAATGATCTTCTCATGCACCTCGGCACCTTCGGAGACGTAGTCCACCGAGATATGGCTGAACACCGGCCCGATTTGCAGCCACAATTGTTCGATCATCGAAAACAGCAGCGGGCTTTGCGCGGCCTGATAGATCGCGAAATGAAACTCGCGATTGAGCCCAAAGAACTCATGCTGCTCGCGCAACGACGGCGCGGCAATCTTCTTCTGCAGCACGTTGAGCGAATTCACCAGCTCGGAAGTCGCGTGCTCGGCCGCGAGCGCACCGGCCTCGCCTTCCAGCACCACCCGTACCCTGCGGATTTCAAGTAACCGGTCGAGCGACAGTTCGGGAACGATGACCTGGCGGTTCGGGAGCATTTCGAGCGCCCGCTCCACCACCAGCCGGCCGATGGCGTCGCGCACCGGCATCAGGCTGACATGCAGCTCTTTCGCCAGTTCGCGCAGCCTCAGCTCCTTGCCCGGGCGGACGGCACCGGACATGATCATGATGCGCAATTGCTGGTAAACGCGGTCGTTCAGCGTCTCGCGTTGAATAGCGCCAAGGCCAAGCGGACCGAGCGAGGAAGCAGCGCTTTTATTGACCGGCTTTTTCATCAAGGGCTGTTAGGCAGAATAGCCTTTTCCGGAAAGCGAAGTCGAGCATCGCCCGGGTTGTCACGTCAATATCCCGTGAATGCTTTGGGCCAGAACTCGCACGGACAGGTGATGAGGGCCGGCGGTACGCACGAACCCGGCTCACCCAATCAGTTGGTGCTGCCCGCCGGCGTGCTGTCAAAGGAAAAAACCGCCTCGGCGCAAGCCGCGCCGGATATCGATGATATCGCGAGAGCGGCGGCGAGACGGCCCATGGTCAGAATACCTTTGCGATCGCCGAGTTGCGCTTCGCTCTGAATCCGCTTCAAATGCCCTTGGTCGCGAAAACTTTCCGCGTAAATCTTGTAGACGTCTTCGGTACCTGACGGCCGTGCGGCAAACCACCCTGCTTCGGACTCAACCTTGATGCCGCCAAAGGATTGATCGTTGCCCGGCGCCTTGATGCGGACCGCGCATACGGGATCGCCGGCCAGCTCCCGCATATCGAGTTGCTCAGGCCCCAGCGCCTTCAGTGCGTTTTTCTGCTTCGGCGTCGCCGGCACGTCGATGCGCTCGTAGAAGGGAACGCCGAGTTCACCGGTCAATCCCGTAAACAACTGGCTGGGATCGCGCCCTGTCTTGGCGAGGATTTCGGCGGCGAGCAGCCCCATCACGACGCCGTCCTTGTCGGTGGTCCACGCCGATCCGTCCCGCTTGAGGAAGGATGCGCCGGCACTCTCCTCGCCCGCGAAACCGAATGCGCCGCTGCCCAACCCTTCGACGAACCATTTAAAGCCGACCGGGGTTTCGACCAGCTTCCGCTTCAGCCTGAGCGCGACTCGATCGATGATCGAACTGGAGACGATGGTCTTGCCGATCGCGGCATGCTCGCTCCATTGCGGCCGATGCTCGAACAGATAGGCGATCGCGGCGGCCAGAAAATGGTTCGGGTTCATCAGGCCGCCGGACGGCGTTACGATGCCGTGGCGGTCAGCATCGGTGTCGTTGGCAAAGGCGACGTCGAATTTGTCACGCATCTGGATCAGGCTTGCCATCGCAAAAGGCGAGGAACAATCCATCCGGATTTTTCCGTCCCAGTCCGCGGTCATGAAACGAAAGGTCGGATCCACTGCGTCGTTCACGACCGCGGCGTTGATGCCGTAATGCTCGATGATCGGCTGCCAATAGTGGACGGCGGCGCCACCGAGCGGGTCGATCCCGACTTTGACACCTGCCGATTTGATCAGCGCCATGTCCACGGCATTGCCGAGATCAGCGACGTAGGGGCGGATATAGTCGTACGGATGCGTCGACGGCGACTTGCGGGCGCGCTCATAGGGCATCCGCGCCACGCCGTTCATCCCGGCTTGGTTTACCCCGGCTTGCAGATAGGCATTCGCAGCTTTCTCAATTTTGCCGGTTACGTCGGTATCGGCGGGTCCGCCATGCGGCGGATTATACTTGTAACCGCCGTCTTCCGGCGGATTATGCGAAGGCGTAATCACGACACCGTCCGCGAGGCCGCTCGTTCGTCCCTTGTTATAGGTCAGGATCGCATGCGAAATGACCGGCGTCGGCGTGTAGCCGCCGCCCTCGTCGATCATGATGTCGACGCCGTTGGCGGCAAACACCTCGATCGCACTCGCCAGCGCAGGCTCAGCCAAGGCGTGGGTATCGATGCCGACGAACAGTGGCCCGGTCAGACCGGTTTCGCGGCGGTGATCGCAGATCGCCTGCGTCGTCGCCAGGATGTGATTCTCGTTGAAGGAATTCTTCAGCGATGAACCGCGATGGCCCGAGGTGCCGAAGGCAACGCGCTGGGCAGAATCGGCCGGGTCGGGTTTGTTCGCGAAATACGCCGTCACCAGTCGGGGCACATTGACGAGCGAGGCAATATCAACTGGTTTGCCAGCGGCAGGATTAGGGGCAGTCACGGGGCCTCGCACAAAAAAGTTCCTGAAGGTCCACTATATACGCGGAAGGGAGCTGGACAGCAAAATCGCCGTGCACCTGCAAGTGCGTGGACAGCACACGTTCCGCGTGGTTTTTATCGCCAAGGAAGGCCGCGATAAGGCTTTGCGCCCGCAAGACCAATAATATTACCGAGGAAATCAATATGCAGATGTTCTGCCGCCGCTTACTTCACGTTGTGCTTCTCCTGGCACTTCTCATGACTTCCGGAGCGTTGGCGCTCTCCGGCGGCGCGTTGGCACAAAATTATCCGTCCCGGCCGGTGAAAATAGTGGTGCCGTTCCCAGCCGGCGGCTCCAACGACATCGTCGCCCGCGTCCTGGCACAGAAGCTGACTGAACGGAACGGAGCCTCATTTTACGTCGAGAACCGCGGCGGCGCCGGCGGCAATATCGGCGCCGAGGCGGTCGCGAGTTCGGAGCCGGACGGCTACACGCTGTTGCTCACGGCGCCCCCGCCGCTCACGATCAATACCGCGCTTTACAAAGACCTGCGGTACGATCCGTCCAGCGCATTTGCGCCCGTTGCCCTGATCGCTTCGGTACCGATCGTGCTGGCGGTGCATCCGTCAGTCGGGATCGGAAGCGTGAAGGAACTGGTGGCGCTCGCCAAGGCAAAGCCGGGCACGCTGTTTTTTGGATCGTCGGGCAATGGCTCGACCAATCATCTCGCCGGCGAATTGCTCAAGAGCATGACCGGCATCGACATCGTGCACGTTCCCTACAAGGGCGCGGCGCCTGCGATGAACGATCTCGTTGCTGGCCATATCCCAATGATGTTCGACAACATCCCGGCCGTGCTGCCGCAGGTGAAGGGCAAGAACATCAACGCGATTGCGGTCGCAGGCAGCAGGCGGGCGAGCGCCCTGCCCGACGTGCCGACGGTCGCGGAATCCGGTGTTCCCGGCTTCGAAGCCTCGGCCTGGTTCGGACTGGTGGCGCCGGCGAAAACACCGGCGCCAATCCTTGCGAAACTGGAAGGCGACGTCGAATCCATCCTGAAAATGCCGGACGTGCAAAAACGCTTCGACGAGCTCGGCGCCGAACCCGGCGCCGTTTCGGGCGCGGCGTTCGGAAAATTCCTCGCTGACGAAACGGCGAAATGGAGCAAGATCATTCGGGAATCCGGCGCGAAGGTGGACTGACGGCCGCCGAAATCACGAACGAACGTTGCCGCCGTTGGTCTGCCCGGCAGACCGCGTCACGCTTTACGCGCGAGGGCGACATATTGCGCACCAAGCGGCAACCAGCCAAGCCTGTCTTCGAGCGGACGGAGCCTGGCCAACCCGCGCGGGAAAAACAGATTGTATCGAATCTGCGGCGACGCCCAACCGGCTTCAGTCAGGCTTTGCGCCAGCTTGCGCGCAAAAATCAGTTTTGCATTCACGTCGAACGGACAAGTGTTCACCGCATGGACGGTGAGCGGGTTCAGCGGATTGTGCTCGAAGATGGCGACCAACCCGCCCGGCTTCGTGATCCGGTACAGCTCCCGCAACCACATCGCGTGCTCCTCATGGGCGATGTGGTGAAACACGCAGGCCGAGAATGCCACGTCGAAGACATCCCGCTCGGACGGTATGCGGTCGTTTTCGATCAGAAGATAATTGGCGGAATCAGGATAGCGCTCTCTACTGAGCGAGAGGCTGCGCTCGGATACGTCGCATGAGGTCAGCGAGGCCTTGGGAAAATGCGTGCGGAAGAATGGAATCGAGTTGCCGATTCCGGAACCGAAGTCGCAGATCCGGGACACGCTGATACGGCTGCGATCGACCGCCTGCCTCAGCTTCCTGATCTTGTACTCCGCGAAATACTCCGGCCCCTCACCGGTGACAGCCACGTTCGCACGATGCTGGTCGTGGTACTCATCGGCGAAGCGATCGAATTCGACCTGGTCCATGCTGCTGTCGGGGTTATCGTCTCTGACGCGTCATCGTTCGAATGGCGGCGAAGCCGGACCGGTGATCCGTCGTCGGAACCTAACCGTTACAATAGGCCCCAATATTTAATTACATATCCGCGCTTCAGGATCCGGCGAGCCCTATTAGGCCCCGCAAAGGTTAGCGAATCACACTTTCTCTCGCGCGAAAAAATTGATGAATAATTAACCTGATGTCACCGATTATGCCGAGTGGATTCGAATTCGATCAACAAACCTCTTCGATCAAAGTCTGGCGGGCTGTCAAAGTCATGGAAATTCACGACGGGATGCAGCTCCCCAAGAGGATGTTCCTTTCGATCGTTGTCCCCTGTTTCAACGAACAAGAGGTGTTGCGCGAATTTCATCGCCAGATGACGGCGGCCGCGTGCGCCCGGTTCGGCCAGAAATTCGAGCTCATTTTCGTCGACGACGGCTCGACCGACGACACCTGGAAGATCATCAATGAGCTTTCGGCGGAAGACCGCAATGTCGTCGCGGTTCGTCTGTCGCGCAATCACGGTCACCAATTGGCGCTGACGGCCGGGCTTTCGACGGTACGCGGCGACCTGGTGCTCGTCATCGACGCCGACCTGCAGGATCCCCCGGAACTGCTCGGCCCGATGTACGACATGATGGTGCGGGAAGACGCCGATGTGGTCTATGGGCAGCGGCGAAGCCGCGCCGGCGAGAGCCGTTTCAAGAAGAAATCAGCCGAGGCCTTCTATCGCCTGCTCGCCAATCTGACCCGGGTCAACATCCCCGTCGATACCGGCGACTTCCGGCTCATGAGCCGGCGTATCTCCGACCAGGTCGTGCTGATGCCGGAACATGACCGGTTTATTCGGGGCATGGTCTCCTGGCTTGGTTTCAAGCAGGTCGCCTATGAATATGACCGCAATGCCCGGTTTGCCGGCACCACCAAATATCCGCTGACCAAGATGATCGGATTTGCCGCGGATGCGCTGGTGAGCTTCTCCATGGTTCCGCTGCGGATCGCGACCTATATCGGCGCGCTGCTGACGACGGTCCTCACCTTCGTCGGCATCGGCGCCGTGATCAGCTGGATCCTGTCCGGCACCGTGCCCGGCTGGACCAGTCTCACGCTGCTGGTCGTCATGATTTCCTCGGTGCAATTGCTGGTGCTCGGCCTGATCGGCGAATATGTCGGCCGGACCTATATTCAATCGAAGAACCGGCCGTTGTTCGTGATCTCCCATATCCACCGGCGCGGCCGTTTGCCGGATCGGCTTTCCTCCGATCCGTCGCCCGGCCGGAAGATGCCCGGAGATCCGCTGTTCACGACGCTGCAACCCGATTTGGAGATCGAGGCGCACGACGAACTTCTCGACGAGACCGCCCGATGAAAGCGATCCTGAATCATCCTGCGCTGTACCAGGCCTATCAAAACGCCGGCGGCTTCTTTGGCGCACGCGTCAAGGCGATCGCGGATTATCTGACGCTTCGCTCCGGGATGCGCGTGATCGACATCGGCTGCGGACCCGGTTACATCCTGCGCCACCTGCCGCCCGGCATCGACTATACCGGCTTCGATATCGATCAGGCCTATATCGATCACGCCCGGCGCGCGTTCGGGCACCTCGGACAATTTCACTGCCGTTATTTCGATGCGGATGCGGCCCGTGAATTTGCCGGCGCCGATGTCGTGATGATGAACGGCGTGCTGCACCACATCGCGGACGAGGAACTCAAGGCCACGCTCGCCAACGTCCGCGACGTCCTCAAGCGCGACGGCGTGCTGTTCACGCTGGACGGCTGCTATCGCGACGGGCAGTCGCGGATCGCGAAATGGCTGCTGGACAACGACCGCGGCGAATTCGTCCGCGATCGCGACGGTTACGATCGGGTGCTGACCGGCGCCTTCGAGAAGGTGGACCTGGCGATCCGCGACGATTATTCGCGCCTGCCGTATACATTCATCATCGGCATTTCGCGCAAGCAGGCCGCTTCGCAATCGGCGGCGTGAGGGCGGGCAAGGCTCGCGCAATATCCACCGATCACTCGGTCCGGCGCAAAATGTCGATCCCCTCGATCGTCCGCTCCAGCGCGTAGGGCTTGAGCAGTTGCGTCAGTTCGGAATTGGCGCGCGCCCAATCGCCCCAGCCATCGCGCAGATTGTCGACGAGAACGATGTCCGGCGGCAGCTTCTTGAAGTCCTCGATCAGCCACGACCGCTCCAGCGCCAGGTAGGAATTCAGTTTGGCGTCGGCCGGCGGATCGATCGTGTTGTTCTCGCGCGTCAGCCGCACGAACTCGCGGATCCAGAGGTTTTCCTGCCGCGAGACCCAGACGCCATGCAGCGTTCGCACCAGGGGATGACCGATGGCAGCCTCACCGCTCAATACCAGGATTTTGGGATTGGGCTTGAGAGGCGCGACCGCCGCCTCGATCGGACCGACATAGACCCGCGCGTCGAACCAGAGAACACCGAGAACGAAGGTCGCAGCCATAGCGGACATTCCGACGCCATCGAAGCGACGCACGTCCGTCCGGACACCGGCGCCGAACGTCAGATATCCCAAGCCGAGCAGGGAAACCGCCACCATCGGATAGGAATGATACGACCATCCCCGCCGCTGCAGGAAGAACGAGATGGCAAATCCAAGCGACGCCAGCAGGATCACCAGGACGCCAGAGTCCAGTTTTGATTTCCTGTAAGCAAAGAGGATCGCCATGACCGCGATGGCCCAGATCAGCGTTGCCGAATTGAACATGAACACCGCCACCGGCATCGACCACGACAGATAGGTGTCGCGCACCAGCGGATAGGTGATGGTGAAATATTCGGGATAGGCGATGTAGGTGTAGCAACTGAAGGCGCTCACCAAGAAGGCCGGCGATCAAATTCTCCGGCGCAAACAGCGTTCGCCATGAATGCGCACGCACCGCCGCCAGAATGATACAGAGGGCCGCCGGTGTCAGGAAGAACGGCTTGAAGGCTAGCGTGATGCCGGCGCCAATCCCCGCAATCGCAACCGCCCACAACGGAACCCGCGCGCCATCGCAGCGAAGCACATAGACCGCTAAGGCCGGCAGGAAAGTCAGCGTGGCCATGTGCTCACGCTGCCCGTAGACGTGCATCGGCAGGATCGTCAGCACGGCCGCGGACCAGACCGCCAGCGGCGCCCAACCTGTATTGCCGGACGCCGGAGAGAGCCTGAGGATGCGCCAGGTTGCCAGCAGCGAGCAGGCGGTCAGGAGCAGCATCTGACCATCGATGATGATTTTCGCATCGAGACCCAGGGCTCGCGCCAGTGCGATGCCCGGAAGATAAGACAACACCGCCATCGGCGGATTGATCTCAACGATATCGACGTACAGCCGCTCGCCGTTCAGGACCCGCTCACCGATGGTGAGCAGCCAGCTCACATCGGTGTTGAGCGGCACCACCTGCCGCAGCAGCACGGCCACGACGAACACGACGGCCATCGAAAGCCACCAGAGGGGCGACAGTCGTTCGCGATCCGCCGGACCGCTCAATGGCAGGCGGGATGCGGCGTCGATGCTTGAGGTCATGGAATCGTCCTGCGACAACCCCGTAAGACTAGCGGCGGACCGTTAACGCGGCATTTTCATGCGGCCGCCACCGGGGCCCGCGGGTATCGCCCACGTATTCAGAGTGTATTCCTAAGATCTTATGTCCCTAAAATCGTTGGAAATTCTTAAATCTGGTCCTTCGCGTCCGGTTAGCGGACAGGGCGTTGCAGTGCTCTGGATCCATATCCGAAATACGGGTTGTTCAAGCATTGGGCCGCACGGCCCGACGCCGACGCTCGCACACTGGGCCAACGTTGAATAGCTGCAATCGATGTACCCGCCATTGATGCCGTAGGTTTGCAGGCAAACCGGAAAACCTGGATCATAGGTTTGAGCGCGTGCCGGCGCGGCGAACCAAACCATTCCGATCGCCAGGATCGTGCAGACCAATATGCGCATCGGGAAGCTCCTTCGGGACCGGCAAATCGTGCCGAGCTTGATAACACGCCATGGCTTTATCGCATCGTTCACGGCTTCGAAGAGATCGACGACAATAGCCGTTAGCGCAGGCTTCCGGTTCTAACACCAACGACACCGATAACCCGGTCTGGACGGTGGTCGAGAAATACCGAGACGGGCCGGTGACGGATACCGACATAGTTGGATTCTGAGGCTTTGTGCTGAATGCTTATTGAGGAAGTGCAACGAAATTGAAGGCTCGGTAGGGATACATCCCACACTTCCTAAATTCGTCGGCGCTAAGGGGACCCTTGGTATAAAGATAGTCGCCGAACGTGAAGACGTTGTATCCCATCTTTTGCGTAACATGATGGAACAAGCCCATTCGATCGAGGCCAATATTATCGTCAGCGCCGCACTCGAAGATGATCGGAGGGCGGTTCGCTTCGATGAATTTGGCTCCGCCGCGGAAGGCCGCCAGTTCAGCGCCCTCGATATCGATCTTCACGAAGTCAACGCGATGGGGAATGGCCAGATTATCCAGTGTCGTAACGTCTACGTCGTAACGAACGACAGGATCGGTTGAGGGGTTGCTGCCCTGAAGGCGGCTGTAGCCGGGCCTTCTGATGTTCTCCTCGAACGTAGCGCTGCCGACCTGATCCGAAATAGCCACCTGCTCAACACGAACATTGGGGAACTTCTTGACGAGCCACTGCGCTTTGGTCGGAGAAGCTTCAACGGCCACGTGATTACCTTGGCGCGCGATTCCGCCGGCGAGACTAAGAAACGAACCAATGTGACAGCCTATATCGAGGATGTTTGAGGATGGGCTTAACAGGCGTTCAAGGACCTTCGGGAGGTACTTGTCCTCCAAAAAAACCTCCGCCATCTCGGGATGGCGAAACTGGAAGGGAACGCGGCCTGCCCACTGAAGGGACTTCGCAACACCTTCAAACGGTGAAGCGACCAACATAGATTTCAGCTTAGACCGGTGCCCACGCCCCACCTCCGCGCCTCAAGACAGCCACGCTACCCCACGCCGCCTCCCCCGCCAATCCCCCTTCATAGGGGGATAATTAACGAAACCGGCAACCCACGCGGGTGACGCTCCATCGGCGTTAGCTTCCGCGATCGCCGCTTGGTGTTCTTCTCTTTGGTGGCGTCGCGCGAATTCGCACCTTGCGCTTGCCTGGCAGGCGCACGTAGCACCGCGCGTTGCCGTGACGAATCGAGCTATGGCAAAATTGAAATGAGCAAAACTTGGACCTTTTATGGTGTTGTCCTGCCGGAGAGAGTGCCCCTCACATGGAATACTCCGATTGGAGGTAAGGCATTCAGTTCCATTTTAGGTCTAGATTTCACGTTCCGAGTGATGATCCATGCCAGCCAAGTCATTGTCGATCTCACGATCGATAAAGACGGTGTGGACATTGCGTCGTTGAGGAATCTCGCCGTGAGCAATGCACAGATCTTGACTGACCTGATCGGCTACACGAATGCATATTGTTTCAATGTAGAGATCAGATCGGCGGTTTGTCGGGAAAGTGACGATTGGTTCGTGTTCGGTATTGAAGTCCCCGCACTTGTAGAAACCAGAGCAGGCCAACCGCGAGAGATAGATGGCGCGACCCTCCAAGCCGTAGCAGGAAGCCCAGCCGCGCAGTTTGTACTAGCGGACTTCACAAATGCGATGCGCTTCCCGGTCGGAACGGGTTTTTACTGTTACCGCGCCATCGAAGCTATGATGCAGTTCATGAAGTCCAGCGAAGGCGAACACGATGGCCAAAATTACGAACAGCGCTGCGCTTAGAGCGCTCTGCAATTGACGAAGTTAAGACCTATGCCGACATGCCTCGCCACGGAAAACCAAGCAGCATGATGGATTCGGAAAGGGTGGCCGTCTTTAAGATCACGGACGAGATTATCCGCCGCTTCCTGATCTATTTGACGTCCGGCTGCAAACCACTACCCGATAGCAAGTTCGAAATGCTCGTACCCATCGACAAAGAGAAATAGGTACGTGGCGTGAACATATGCTGTCCCACCGGCTAAACGGGTGGGACAAAAAGTGAAAAATCTTAAGCAAAACCAATGGAAATTTTTGATGCTGGCGCTCCCTAGGGGAATTGAACCCCTGTTTCAGCCTTGAGAGGGCCGCGTCCTAACCGCTAGACGAAGGGAGCGTACGCCTCAGGCAATAGCCTTGAAATCGGCCGTCTGCAAGGCGGAAGCCTTATGGGGATAGGGCGCATGATCTTGTCGCCAAACCGCTCACACTTTGGCGGATCATGCGGCTCAGGGCTCGCTGGCGAATTTCAGCCTTCCGGCGGGTTTCAGCGTCTTCGCGTCGAAAGTGCGGATTTCGGTCGTCCCGCCGATATCCAGCGTCACCAGCAGCCGGTCGCCGGCTACGCCGGTCGAGACGATGCGGGCGCCCTTCGGCAGCGTCGCCGTGACATCGGTGCTAGCTGCCGGGGCACTTCCCTCGCCGCGGTAAAGACGGTAGCCAACAGCGATCAGCACGACGACCACGGCAAGCGCCGAGGTGAGGCCTGCGATCACCATCATCCGCCGCACCCGCGCAAACAGCGCGGCCTGTTCGGGGGTCGGTTCGGGCGCAACGGTATCGGTCATGCGGGACTCTTTTTGAAGCAAGGCTATTCTTTGAAGCAAGGCACGTCTTTGGAACACGGTTCTAATAGCGGACAAAGGCTGGAGGTCACTGTCGGCGGCGACGAGGGTTCGCCCCGTCTCGACCGCGTGCTTGCGGTGCTCCGCCCGGAATTGTCGCGCTCGCGGCTGAAGGCGCTGATCCTCGCCGGTTCCGTCACCGCCAGGGGCGCCCCCGTCCGCGACCCCGCTTATCATGTCGCAGCCGGCGATACGATCACAATCGACGTCCCCGAGGCGGCCCCGCCGGAGCCGCAAGGCGAGGATATCGCGCTCGATATCGTCTTTGAGGACGACGACATCATCGTGATCGACAAGCCGAAGGGCCTGGTCGTGCATCCGGCCGCCGGTCATGAGAGCGGCACGCTGGTGAACGCGCTGATCGCCCATTGCGGCGCGAGCCTTTCCGGCATCGGCGGCGTCCGCCGCCCGGGCATCGTGCACCGGCTCGACAAGGACACCACGGGCCTGATGGTGGTTGCCAAGAACGACCGCGCGCACGCCTCGCTGACCGCGCAATTCGCCGATCATGGCCGCACCGGGCCGATGCAGCGCGGCTATATGGCCTTCATCTGGGGGGTACCCAACCGCCAGCGCGGCACGGTAGACGCGCCGATCGACCGGCATCCGCATGCCCGCGAAAAGATGGCGGTCCGCGAAAGCGGCCGCGAGGCGGTCACGCATTGGGGGCTGCAGGCGGCTTATCAGGGCCGTGACGGCAAACCGGTCGCCTCGCTTTTGGCCTGCCAGCTCGAGACCGGGCGGACCCATCAGATCCGGGTGCACCTCTCCCATATCGGCCATCCCCTGATGGGCGACGCCGTCTATGGCTCCCACTTCAAGACCAAGGCCGGCCATCTCGGCCCCCAGAGCCAGGCGGCGCTGGCTACGCTGGGCCGGCAGGCCCTCCATGCCTATCTGCTGGCTTTGGAGCATCCCCGGACCGGGGAATTTTTGCATTGGGAGGCGGCTTTGCCGGAGGATTTGCTTCTCCTGCAAAACGCCCTGGAAGCGGCGCTATGACGCAGGCCTTCCGGAAAAGCCATGTTATGCCAACAGGTTATAGCAGCCACACGGGGACGTGACGTCAGCAATCCTTCCCTATCAGCCCCATTTTGGTGTATGTTGCATCTGCGTTGAATATCCAACGCGGAACATCGCAGTGCTGCCGGCTTTGACAAAGCGGCCGACTGCCTGGCCCGCCGCTATCGGGGGCCTGAACCACTGGAGGGCGCTGAAATGGCCCGTACAGCTACGTTACCGGTTCTCAATGGAGAACACGGTCTTTCCAGATACCTCGCCGAGATCCGCAAATTTCCGATGCTGGAACCCCAGCAGGAATACATGTTCGCCAAGCGTTGGCGCGAGCATGACGATCGCGACGCGGCACATCACCTTGTCACCAGCCATCTCCGGCTCGTGGCCAAGATCGCCATGGGCTATCGCGGCTACGGCTTGCCGATCTCCGAGGTCGTCTCGGAAGGCAATGTCGGCCTGATGCAGGCGGTCAAGCGCTTCGAGCCCGAAAAGGGTTTCCGTCTGGCCACCTATGCCATGTGGTGGATCAAGGCGTCGATACAAGAGTACATCCTGCGTTCCTGGTCGCTCGTGAAAATGGGCACCACCGCGAACCAGAAGAAGCTGTTCTTCAACCTGCGCAAGGCGAAGAGCAAGATCTCCGCGCTGGACGAGGGTGATCTCCACCCCGACCAGGTGAAGCTGATTGCCAAGCGCCTCGGCGTAACGGATCAGGACGTGGTCGACATGAACCGCCGCCTCGGTGGCGACGCGTCGCTCAACGCACCGATCCGCGACGACGGTGAGGCCGGCGAATGGCAGGACTGGCTGGTCGATAACTCGCCCAACCAGGAAGCCATCATGGCCGAGCACGAGGAGTTCGATCATCGCCGGCAGGCGCTGAACGGCGCCATCGGTGTGCTCAACCCCAGGGAACGCCGCATCTTCGAGGCGCGGCGCCTGGCGGAAGAGCCGATGACGCTCGAAGACCTCGCCGCCGAATTCGGCGTGTCGCGCGAACGCGTACGCCAGATCGAGGTCCGCGCTTTCGAGAAGGTGCAGTCGGCCGTCAAGGGCACGATCGCCAAGCAGGAAGCCGCCGTCCTGGAAGCCGCGCACTGATCGCGCGGGCCACGGCAAGTGACAACGAAAGCCGGCGGCAACGCCGGCTTTTTTGTTTGAGACGCTGCTTCATCCACCTTGGGCCGGGACGCGCATCTTCCGCTGGATCGCGCAACCGATTTGAACGGACCAACGCTACTCGCCCCATTCCCGCGCCAGCTTCGCCAGCGCGCAGCCTTCGCAATAGCGGGCGTCCTTGAAGTCGATCCAGTTATGCGCATAAACCCGATCGCGCGGGATGCCGTAGCGCGTGCGCAGCACCTTGACGAGGATCTTCCACGCCGCGACCTGCGCCTCGGTCGGGCCACGCGTCACGTCGGGATAGTTGCCGGCGAATTCCACGCCGACCGAATTGTTGCCGACCACCTGGTGAAAGGTCGGACCGTTGTCGATATATTTGTTGTCGTTGCGGTTGCCGCCGTCGCCATGGGTTGGCACGAGGTTTTCCGCCACCGCCCAATACACCGTGCCGTCGGTTTCGACCCAGACCATGACGCCGCGCCGCGTCGGGTTCTTGAACTGCTCTTGCGCGCCGCCGCGGGCCGAGCCGGCCGGGCCCTCGGTCTGGTGCACGATGATGTTGCGCCAGGGATGGGCTTTTGCGACGTCGCCCCACGGCGCCAGCCAGACCATTTTCAGCCCCGGGATATCGGGCGTGCCCGACGAGCGCGCGATCGCGGCGAGGTCAGGCGCTTGCGCAAAGGCCGGAGCGGACAACGCGATGGCGCCGAGCGCCGCCGCGAGCAGGCGAAGGTTCATGCTTCCAGGATCCCGTGACGAGCGTCAATAGCACGCTCACGCGCGCTTGCGCACGACCGTATCCGACATCACCACGGGGGGTTCGATCGCAGGCACCAGCGGCGGCGACGGATCGTAGGTCGCAAAGCGATTCCGGCCGCTCTTTTTGGCCTCATAAAGCGCGTGGTCGGCGGCCGCGATCAGGCGGTCGGGGAACGGGCCCATGTCCCGGCTCCATTGCGCGACGCCGATCGAGACCGCGATCGGAATATCCGGGCCCGCGCATTGTTCGGCATCGGCGCGGCATACTTCCAGCACGCGGCGGGCGATCATGGCGCCCTCGCGCAGCGTCGAGGAGGGCAGCACGATGCAGAACTCGTCGCCGCCACTGCGCGCCAGCATGTCGCCGGGCCGCAGGCGGGTCTGCGCCATCAGGGTGAAATGCTGCAGGCAGGCGTCGCCGGCGGCGTGGCCATGGGTGTCGTTGATGCCCTTGAAGCCGTCGAGGTCGATCACCAGCAGCGCAAAGGACTGTCCGCTGCGCTCCGAGCGCGCGCATTCCTCGGTCAGGCGCTGCACCAGATGGCGGCGGTTGCCGACGCCGGTGAGATCGTCGAGCAGCGCGAGATCGGCAACCTCGTTGCGCAGGCGATCCATCGCCATCAGCAGGAAACCGAAATTCAGCGCCATCGACAGGAACACCAGCAGCAGGATCAGTCCGGATTGCAGCTGGTTGAACTGCACGAAGGAGAAGTCACCGCCGAAACGCAGCAGGCCGGCGACGAGCCGCAGGCCGTATATCGTGGTGATGAGGACGGCGACGATCCCGGCGAGCCGGGCGCCCGGGCTGATGCGTCCGTCCTGCGGGGTCAGCAAGAATTTCAGGCTCAGCAGCAGCGGCACCGTCTGGGCGATCGAATAGATCGAAATTCGCATCTGCATGCTGTCGTAGCCGTAGGCGAACAGGAAAAGGCCCACGCAGGTCAACCCCGTGACCAGCACCGCGCCGCGCCACTCGACCTTTTGGTCGAAGAATTTTCTGATGCCCATCGCGGCAAGCGCGGAGGCGAACACCAGAACCGTGCCGGCGCCGATCAGCGGCAACAGCGACTCCGTCACAGTGAAGCGCAGCATCGCCAGCGCCGCTCCGATTGCGGCGGCGAAAGCCGAGCCGCCCCAGAACCGCGCAGCAGTGAAGGACGGATAGCTATCGACGATGTAGGCCCAGATCAGGCCCAACGCCAAAAAGTTGATGACGAACACCGTCCACAGTGTCGGAACGCTTAGCATCGCGTACCCGGGACTAATGGTCCCGTCTCCCCTGTTATCGCCTAGAGCTTTCCCTGAGGCGTTCCTCCCAACGACAATCCCCGTTGTCTTGCGGACAAGGTGCATCCGCGCCGCTTAACGGACTCTCACCGTCGCCGGCTAATCCACACCGTGGTTTTAAATTGATGAAGAGCGCTCGCATTTGGGCATCGTTAAGCATGACGCGTGCGGCGCTGAGAGGCGGCTCGAACGGCGTTTTTGGCAAGAAATGCCATCAAAACCCATAACATCTGTGGATAACGTGATGACGGCAGCGTGACAGCACGCGGCATCGCGCCCCGAATCTGTTGGGATTGCCATTGAGGATGTTGCGAGGTTGGCCCTCCGCCAAGCATGCCTCGGAGTCGCGTTTCAATCCATTAAACCTTGAGAGGATACTATGGCTAAGAAAGCGAAGAAGGCGAAGAAGGCGAAAAAGGCGAAGAAGGCCAAGAAGTCCAAGAAGTGAATTCAGGCCCGGGTGGGGCGCTCAGTCCCGCCCGGGCACCTAATCTGCGGATCCCTGACTTCCAGGCAGGTAAGGCAAATCTTTCTCACGGCGAATCTCTCTCACGGCAGAATCTCTCTGAAGTCGATCATCACTCTGAAGAATGGCGGGCGGCGGCCCGCCTTTTTCGATTCCTGCCACGACTACCGGCCACTGCGACCACTCGGTTACAACGGCCCCTCCCATATTACGAACAGCGAAAGCATTGCGGCTTTCCTATCTTGCCTATCTTGCATTCCGGCCTCTCCAGGCAACCGACATCTTTTCCGCTTCGCGGATCACGTCGAGCGGCGCCCATGGTTTCGACCAGAATTTTGCGCCGTCCGGCAGTTCCTGCCGCAGCGGCCTGCCCGAGGTGACGATGACACCGATATCGGGATTGTATTTCTTGGCGATGTGCGCAAGCTCCACCCCGTTCATGTGACCGGCAAGATCGACATCGGCCATCATCAGCATCACGTCGCCGGCGGTCCGTTCCAGCACGAGTTCGGCGGCTTCGGCGCTTTCGCATTCGATGACCGCGAAATGGCTTTCCTCCAGCAACAGGCAAATCATCTCGCGTTGCATCGGATCGTCTTCGACAATGAGCGCGGTCGCGCGCAAGGGTTTTGCGTGAACGGGTTTTGCGCGAAGGGGTTTTGCGCGAAGGGGCTTTGATTGTCCCACGGGTTCGCCTCCTTTTAAGGGTCGCCTCCATTAAAATGCCGTCGCCGTTATGGGTCGGCTCGCGTACATAGCGTGGGTTAAGGCTCGAAACCGCTTTATGGTTCGGTTCCAATTTGCGAAAGTTGCGGAACCCATCCACGCCGGGCGCACGCCGCGCCTGTTTTTTCATCTGCCAGGAGCTGACATCGAATGACTGCTATCCCCGGAAGTGCCGCTGCCGTCACCGGCGCGGCAGGCGGCATCGGCCGCGCTTTGGCGCTGGAGCTTGCCGCGCGCGGCTGCGATCTGGCGCTGGCCGATCGCGACGAGGCCGGGCTGGCCTCGGTCGCCGCCGAGATCGGCCGCGACGGCAAGCGCAAGGTCAGCACGCACCGCCTCGATGTCGGCGAGCCCGGCCAGATCCAGGATTTCGCGCAAGCCGCAATCGCCGCCCACCCGCAGCTCAACATCGTCATCAACAATGCCGGCGTGGCGCTGATCGGCCAGTTCAACGAGATCGACCAGGCGCAGATGGACTGGCTGTTCAACATCAATTTCTGGGGCACGGTGCATGCGACGCGCGCATTCCTTCCGCATCTGGCGTCACAGCCGGCGGCGCATATCGTCAACCTGTCCTCGATCTTCGGCATCATCGCACCACCCGGCCAGACCGCCTATTGCGCGGCGAAATTCGCGGTGCGCGGCTTTTCCGAAAGCCTGCGGCACGAACTGGCGATGGCGAACAGCCCGGTGCGGCTGTCGGTGGTGCATCCCGGCGGCGTCTCCACCAACATCGCCCGCAATTCCCGCACCGGCAGCGGCGTCACCGACAACGCCCGCCGCGTCGAATCGATCGACCGCTTCGAGGCGCTGGCCAAGACCACGCCGGCGGCGGCGGCGCTGCGCATCATCGAAGGCATCGAGAAGAACCAGCCCCGCATCCTGATCGGCAACGACGCGCGGTTCGCGGATCTGCTGCAACGATTCCGCCCTGCGACCTACTGGAAAGTGCTGGCGAAGCAGATCGAGAAGAGGATGAACGCGGGGAAGTAGGCGTTCGAAGGCGCTGCAAATATGGGTTGCGTGATGCTCGCCTCGATGTCGTCCCGGCCTGATCGCACTTGCGCGAGAGGCGGGGATCCAGTACGCCGCGGCTCCATCGATGAGGTCTCTAACGCCAGCGTCTCTGCGATATAGCCGCGATCGTCCGGGCCTGGTCGCTGCGCACCGGGGACGACGGGGATGTGAGACGTCTCGTTTCGTCAAACACAGTTTCGCGGTCTCGCAGCGCGGCGCGCTCGAAGTTTGCATGATCATTTCCCGCCCTTGAAAACAGAGGGCGCAGGGAAGACCGGGTGCCCATTGCACCCGCGGCCCGTGTGCATTGGTAGAAAGCACACGGTAGTCACCACAGGTACGCCGGAAACATCCGGCCTTCCCTGCGCAATGGTTTTAACGGTTTCCTTCGTGATCTCCCCGGTGACCGGGCTTTGTTGTCACCGTCATCAGCGAGAAGCTTGCTTCTCACGAACTTGACGCCAGCGTCGGGGCGTCAGGACCACACGACTTCGCCGTCCGCATTGGCGCGTTCGTCTTGCGCGCCGTTGCGTCCACCGCATCCCGCGCGCCTTACGTCCGTGACGATCGCGAGCCGCCCCTCCTGTGGGCGCGGGACGGGCGAGCTTGTAGAGATGATTTGCCCGACGACGGAAGCGAAATATTTTTTCGCGTGGGGCTGGACGGGTTTTAGGTGATTTGCCTGTCGGGTTGTGCACGATTGCGCATCCGCTGTCATTCCGGGCGTGCGTAGCAAGCCCAATCCATTCCGATCGGGATGGATTCGGCTTCGCAGCGGCGCATCCCGGAATGACGGCGAGCGCGCGTGACCTACCGCCCCACCAACTGATCGGCAAAATACCCGATCGTCTTGCGATAGATCGTTGCCCTGTTCCACTCGCGCATCGCTTCGAAATTCGCGCTGCCCTCGCCGTAGGGCGCGCCCATCTTGAAGCCGTTGGTGTGGAGCAGATTGGCGGTGGAGGCGAGCACGTCGGGCACGCTGTGCCTGAGATCGACATGGCCGTTGCCGTCGAAATCGACGCCGTATTTGATGTAGGACGACGGCAGGAATTGCGTCTGGCCGATTTCGCCGGCATAGGCGCCGATCATGTCGTTGAGGCGGAGATCGCCGCGCTGCACGATCTTGAGCGCCGACAGCAATTCGTTCTGGAACAGCTCGGTGCGGCGGCAATCATGCGCCATGGTCGCGAGCACGCGAAACACCGGCAGCTTGCCCATGTCGCCCTTGCCGAAATCGGTCTCCAGCCCCCAGATCGCGACCAGTATCTGCCGCGGCACGCCGTACTTCGCCTCGATGCTCGACAGCAGCGCCGCATGCCGCTGCAACATCGCCCGCCCGGTATTGATGCGGCCCGGCCCGACGCGGGTCGAGACATATTGCTCGAACGATTTGTTGAAGGTGCCGCGCTGGCGCCGGTCGAAGGCGAGCACGCCGCCATCCTGCTGCACGCCGCCGAGGGCCTGCGAAATCACGTCCTGCGAGATGCCGCCCGCCGCCGCCTCCTGCGAGATCGAGGCGACGAAGGTGTGGAAGTCGCCGCCGCAGCGGGCGGCGTAAGCGGGGGTGGTGGCGATGAGCGTGCCGAAGAAAATGGCCAAACAAAATTTGCGCATGCGAATCCCTTGTTACCGGCTGATGGTCCCGATCATGCCATGAGAAAACGGCGCGGGGCAGTCGCCATTGTCGTCATGGCCGGGCTTCGTCGTCCTGCGAAGCAGGGATCCCATCCGCCGCGGCCGATGTCGCAGCGATCTACGGCTTGAGGCCTCGACTTCAAAATGCCGTGGATGGCCCGGGTCAAGCCCGGGCATGACGGTGGAGAGGCGCCGACGCGTCGTACGCGTGCGTCAGCCCTCACTCGCCGCCGTCGATCTGGCGGCCCATCAGCGCAATGGCGCGCTGGTAGACGCCTGCCGCATTCCAGGCCTGGATGGCGGCGAAGTTGGGCTCTCCCGGCTGGTAGCCGGCGCCCGCGCGCCAGCCATGCGCCTTCAGGAAATTCGCGGTCGAGCTCAGCGCATTGCCCGCGTTTTCGAGATTGCCGGTGCCGTAGGCCAGAATGGCCTTGGGCATGAACTGCGTCTGGCCGACCTCGCCGTGCATGGAGCCGCGCTGGGCCGGCGAGATCGCGCCGCGATCGATCAATTGCAGCGCCGCGTAAAGGTGCTCGGTGAAATAGGCCGACCGCCGGCAGTCATAGGCCAGCGTTGCGATCGACGAGAGCATGTTCTGATTGCCGCGCTGGCTGCCAAAGCCCGTCTCCATTCCCCAGATCGCGAGCAGCGGGCCCGGCGGCACGCCGTAGCGCTGCTGAATGGAAGCAAACATCCCCGCTTGCGATTGCTTCAGCGCACGCCCGCGCGAGACGATGGCCGATGCGCCGCGCTTGGCGAGAAACTGATCGAGCGACAGGTTAAAACTTCTCTGGCCGCGGTCGGCGGCGATGGTCGCGCTCGCGTAGTTCGTCCCCATCAAGGCCGAGACCGCCGAGGCGCCGATGCCTTTGGCCCGCGCCTCCTGGCGAACTCCTGCTTCCAGGCCGCGAAGCCGCCGGCGTTGCTGCCGCATTGCGCGGCGTCGGCTTGCGAGCTCGAACAGGCTGATATGGCGAAGGTCAGGAAAGCTGCGGTGGTAAATCCGTTGCGCTTGGTCATCAGGAATTTCCCCAGTGCCATCGAAACATATACCGGCCGACGGTAGGTTGCTCCTGCGCACGTTTACTTCGATCTGCGATCGCAGCCAGCCCAGCGTGATATCGTAGCCATTGGGTCAGGTCCGCGCCAGTGCCTATTGTTCGACGAAGCGTGCCTCTGCAAGGCAGTCGAAGCGCATGCGGAGCACGCAGAATTTGACAGCCGCGCCGTGATCGAAGACAAGGCCCGCATGGCCAAGAAACCCGGAACCAATCCCAAAGGCGAGTTCGCCTTTTTCAACGTCGTTTATGAAGCGACTCGCAACGCTCCAACCGGCGCGTGCCTGCCGAGCTGCTGGGCGGGCTCGACGGGGATGAGCCCGCACGCGGGTACATCATGGAACAGGACCGCGAGATCGCCGAGAAATCCGGCCGCGCGCCGCTCGCCATCAAGAGCCTCAGCCGGGTCGGCGCGAAGAAGAAATAGGGCGCCGGAATAAAAACGGCGGGCTTTCGCCCGCCGCTTTTTGTCTCGATGGATGCCCGGGTCGTCCCCGATCGCGTCGGGGATAGGCGCCGGGCATGACGACTGAATTCAGTTATCCAGGAACGACCGCAGCTTCCGGCTCCGTGACGGATGCTTCAGCTTGCGCAGCGCCTTGGCCTCGATCTGACGGATACGTTCGCGCGTAACACTGAACTGCTGGCCGACTTCTTCCAGCGTGTGGTCGGTGTTCATGCCGATGCCGAAGCGCATGCGGAGCACGCGTTCTTCGCGCGGCGTGAGCGAGGCCAGCACGCGCGTGGTGGTTTCGCGCAAGTTGGACTGGATCGCCGCATCGATCGGCAGGATCGCGTTCTTGTCCTCGATGAAATCGCCGAGATGCGAATCTTCCTCGTCGCCGACGGGGGTTTCGAGCGACAGCGGCTCTTTCGCGATCTTGAGAACCTTGCGCACCTTCTCAAGCGGCATGCCGAGCTTTTCGGCGAGTTCTTCCGGCGTGGGTTCGCGGCCGATTTCGTTGAGCATCTGGCGCGAGGTGCGCACGATCTTGTTGATGGTCTCGATCATGTGCACGGGAATGCGGATGGTGCGCGCCTGGTCGGCGATCGAGCGCGTGATCGCCTGCCGGATCCACCATGTCGCATAGGTCGAGAATTTGTAGCCGCGGCGGTATTCGAACTTATCGACCGCCTTCATCAGGCCGATATTGCCTTCCTGGATCAGATCGAGGAATTGCAGGCCGCGGTTGGTGTATTTCTTGGCGATCGAAATCACGAGACGCAAATTGGCCTCGACCATTTCCTTCTTGGCCTGGCGGGCTTCGCGCTCGCCCTTCTGCACGCCGTGCACGATCTTGCGGAATTCGCCGATCTCAAGGCCGGTCAGCGCCGCCAGCGACTGGATCTCGTGGCGCAGCTCCTTGATGCGGTCCTTTTCGTGATGGACGAAATTCTTCCAGCCCTTGGCGGAGAGTTTCGAGACGCGGTTGAGCCAGCGCGGATCGAGCTCCGAGCCCTGGTAGTTGCGCAGGAAATCCTCGCGCGCGACGCCGTGGCTGTCGCCCAGACGCAGCAGGCGGCCCTCGAACGAGACCAGCTTCTTGTTGATGTCGTAGAGCTGCTCGACCAGTGAATCGATACGGGCCTGGTTGAGCCGCAGCGACTTCACCTCGACGATGATTTCGTCCTTCAGCTTCTTGTATTTGCGCTCCTGCGAGGGCGAGAGCGACTCGCTCTGCAGCTGGTTCGCGATGTCCTGCTCCTGCAGGCGGCGCAGCTTCTTGTATTCGGATGCGATCTTGTCGAAGGTTTCGACCACCTTCGGCTTCAGCTCGGCCTCGATCGCGGCGAGCGACATCTGGTTTTCGAACTCGTCGTCATCCATGTCGCCTTCGGCGGCGGCTTCGGCCGGGTCCTTTTCCTCGGCGTCCGCACCGCCCACGGGCGCTGCGCGGAACGGGGTCGGCGACGGCGGCGCGGCCGGGCGGCGCCAAATGCGACGGCGCGCCCTGGACAGTTGCGCCATTGCCGTTGCCGTTCGCGGCAGCCAGCGGCTGGCCGTCGGGGCCGACGGGCGCACCCAGCATCGCCGGGTTCATGTTGTTCTTGGCGTCGGGGCCGGCGTAGGTGGCTTCGAGATCGATGATGTCGCGAAGGAAGATCTTTCCTTCGTTGAGTTCGTCGCGCCAGATGATGATGGCCTGGAAGGTCAGCGGGCTTTCGCAAAGCCCTGCGATCATCGCCTCGCGGCCGGCCTCGATGCGCTTGGCGATCGCGATTTCGCCCTCGCGCGACAGCAGCTCGACCGTGCCCATCTCGCGCAGATACATGCGGACGGGATCGTCGGTGCGCTCGCCGGGCTCGGATTTCTTGACCTCGGTGACGGCCTTTTGCGTGACCTCGACAAGCTCGTTGTCGGTGTCGTCGTCGGCCTCTTCCTTTTCTTCCTCGCTGTCGGCCTCTTCGGCCTCAGACACGTTGATGCCCATGTCCGAGAGCATCGACATGATGTCTTCGATCTGTTCGGGCGAGGTGGTGTCGGAGGGGAGCACTTCGTTGAGCTGATCGAAGGTCACGAAGCCGCGCTTCTTGGCCTGCTTGATCATCTTCTTGACGGCGGCATCCGACAGATCGAGCAACGGCGACGGTGCGTCCGGAGAATCCTTCTCAGGGGCGTCCGCTGCCTTGTCGTCTTTTTCCTTGTCCTTAACCTGCAGCGTCTTTGCCTTGGTGGCCATTCATCAAGCTCCCGAAACGCGCTCATGCGTGGATGCGTTTGCCCGCGACCCGCGCTTTGATCACTGAAGTAGCGACGCACAAAGGGCGGCGCAGATTGTCGCCACCCCTTTAACCCCTAGTCGCCGGTGTTATGCCAATAGCTGTCGGCTATTAAGTTTCGCTTAACCCTGTTTTTGCAGCCAAACCATGGGTTTGGCGAGTCTTTTTGCGGCTTTTTGCGACGCTGTCCGCATGAATTTTTCATCAGACGCTTTGCCGAAACCGGCCCGAGAGCTCGCCAAAACCCTCGATCAGGGCCTCGGTACCGTCAAGGGATTCCAGCCGCGCGCTTACGTCCTTCAGCCACGCCAGATTGGCCTCGCTCGGCTCCTCGCCCAAGGCCAGCTCGGCATCCTTCCTTTCCCTAAGTAAGGCGTGAGTTTTCTGATGCAAGGCAACCAGCTGTTGCCAGGTGGAAAGAACATCCTCCCGCGCCGCGCCGGGCTGCACCCCCCATACCGCCTGGGTCGTGATCGCGCCCTCAACCCTTTGAAGAACCTGCGAAAATCCTTTCGCCTCGAGATCGGCCCGCATTTTCTCGGCTTGCTCTTCGGGCTCGGGCGAATGGTGATGGTCGCTGGCAAAGGCCGCGATAATGCCGGCGCGCAGCTTGTTGGCCTCGGGGTGGGCCAATTCCAGCGCCGCCACCTCCTCCAGATGGTCGTGCAACAGCCAGGGGTGATTGATCAGGGATTGCAGGATCAGCGCCTCGCGGCGGGACATCGCGCTGCGCTGGCCGCGCATGATCGGGCTGTTGGCAAGCTGCGGGCTCGCCGCCTGATAGGGGCCGCGGTTGATGGTCTGGCTGCCGGCGGTCCCCTGCCCCGGCCGGCCGAACCGGCCTGCGGGGCCCGGCGTGAACGACCCGCGCGGGGCAAAACGGCGGCCTGATTCGCTGCCGCCGTCCCTGCGGAAATTGCCCCTGGCGTAACCGCCGCGGCCGCCTTCCGGCGCAAAGGTGCGCTGCAGGCGCTCGGCGAGATCCTGGCGATAGTAGCGGCGCACGACCTCGTCGCGGATGCCGTTGGAGAGTTCGCCGATCCGCGCCTCCAGCGCCGCGCGGCGCTCGGGCGTTGCAAACGTGCCGCCTTCGATCTCGCGCGACCAGATGATGTCGGCGAGCCCGCGCGCCGCGCCGATCACTTCCTCGATCGCGCCGCGCCCGCCGGAGCGGGCGAGATCGTCGGGGTCCTGGCCTTCGGGCAACAGCGCAAAGCGCAGGCTCTTGCCGGGTTTGAGATGCGGCAGCGCCAGGTCGGCGGCGCGGTAGGCCGCCTTCTGCCCGGCGCGGTCGCCGTCGAAGCAGAGGATCGGCTCGTCCGCCATCTTCCAGAGCAGCGCGAGCTGGTTTTCGGTCAGCGCCGTTCCGAGCGGCGCAACGGTCGCGGCAAAGCCCGTGGTGACCATGGCGATGACGTCGACATAGCCTTCGACCACGATCAGGGCGCCGCCGTTATGCGTCGCCTGACGCGCGGTGGCGAGGTTGTAGAGATTGTCGCCCTTGTGAAACAGCGGGGTTTCCGGCGAGTTCAGATATTTCGCCGCAACATCCTTTTCCAGCGCCCGGCCGCCGAAGGCGATCACCCGGCCGCGCACGTCCGTGATCGGAAACATCACGCGATCGCGAAACCGGTCATAGGGCACGGGAATGTCGTCGCCGGCGACCAGCAGGCCCGCTTCCACCATGTCCTCGGCCGGAATGCCCTGCGCGCCCAGATGCTCCTTCAGCGCAAAGCGTTCACCCGGGGCGTAGCCGATGCGGAATTGCAATTGCGTCGCAGGCGTGATCGCGCGGTCGCCGAGATAGCCGCGCGCCTTGGCGCCGACGCGCGAGGCCAGCGTGTCGGCGAAGAATTTTGCCGCCAGTTCCATCACGTCATGGAGCGTCTTGCGGCGCTGCTCGTGACGCGCGGCATCGGGCGTCGCCGCGGGCAATGCCATGCCGGCCATCGATGCGAGGCGCTCGACCGCCTCGGCAAAACCGACGCCTTCGGTCTCCATCAAAAACGAGATGATGTCGCCATGCTTGCCGGAGGAGAAGTCGTGGTAAAACCCCTTCTGGTCGTTGACCGTGAACGAGGGCGACTTCTCCTGCTGGAACGGCGACAGCCCCTTCCACTCCCGGCCCGCTTTCTTCAACTTGACGCGCCGGCCCACGACTTCCGAGACCGGAAGCCGGGCGCGCAGCTCATCGAGGAATTGGGGCGTGAAGCGCATGGTTGCTCTAGGTCCAGGCAATAGCCTACCGGCTAGGGATATAGGGATGGCCGGCTAAAATACGAAGATTATTGGCTTTCTCGCCGATATTCACAGGGCGCTCCGTTCGCCTCACCCGTTAGGAAGCTTGAATCCCGGGCCTATTCCGCGCTTCGATAGAACCATGTTCACGACCTTCCGAGGCGGGCAAAGCGGCGCGTGGCGGGTGACGGGGCTGGCGCCGGTCAAGGGCGAGGCGCTGATGCACACCCCGGCGCTGTCGGTCGTGCATTCTCCATCGATCGCGCTGCCGATCCTGCCCTCGCAGACCGCCTGGCGGCTGGCGGGTGTCCCCAGCCATCTGCACTATACCGAGCGGGCGGAAAAGGAAGCGCTCGAGGCGGCGCAGCCCGCGATCGGCCGTCCCGAGGCGACCTGCGGGGCGCTGATCCCGATCAAGAAATCGGCGGAGTGGTGGGAGCTGACGCAGGAAGAGCGGCGCAAGATTTTCGAGGACAAATCGCATCACATCGCAAGCTGCATGAAATATTTGCCTGCGATCGCGCGGCGGCTCTATCACTGCCGCGACCTCGGCGAACCCTTCGATTTCCTGACCTGGTTCGAATACGCGCCCGAACATATCGCTCTGTTCGAGGAACTGGTCGGCATGCTCCGCGCCACCGAGGAATGGAACTTTCGTGGTGCGCGAAGTGGATGTGCGCGCGGTGCGCGAGGAGTAACTTTCCTCGCCTACTGCTCGAGAAACTTACCCGACATAATCCGCGGCAGGCCCGTCACCGGCCAGTTGTAGACATAGGTCCACGCCTCGCTTGCCGTGCCGTCGTCACAGCATGACCTGCAGCATCTTGCGCAGATATTCCGTCGGCTCGGGAAAGCCGGCGCCGCAGGCCTCATACATGTCGAACTCGCCGAGCAAGGCATCGCGGTCGCGCAGGCGGTACACTTCGCCGAACACGATTTCCGAAGGGTCGTCCGACAGCACCAGCCCCGGATAATGCTTGATGAGATAGAGCCGGCCGCGGCAGCGCGCGGTGGCGATGAAGTCGGCGCTGCGCGACAGCAGTTTCGCCATCGGATGGTCGAAGCCGCGCATCAGCGTGCCGTAGACGAACAGACGATCTGAAATCATGGCCGCACTTATCCGTCATCGCCGAGACGAGGATCAAGCCGGCACCACCTCGTCGCTGACGACGACGAACTTGACGAGGTCCATCCGGCCAAAGCTCGTGGTCAGCGCGACGTCGGCGGCATCCCGGCCGGTGCCCATCAGGATGCGGCCGATCCGGGGGTGATTGTGGCGGGCGTCGAAAGTGTACCACTGGCCGGACAGGTAGACCTGAAACCAGCCGGAAAAATCCATCGGCGCGGGGTCTCTGGGGACTCCGATATCGCCGAGATAGCCGGTGCAATAGCGCGCCGGAATGTTCATGCAGCGGCAGAACGTCAGCGCCAGATGCGCGAAATCGCGGCAGACGCCGGCGCGCTGCTCATAGACGTCATGCGCGGATTTCATGTGATGGGCATGCTCGTAGCCGAACGTCACATGGCGATGCACGAAATCGACGATGGCCTGGACCCGCGCCCAGCCCGGCGGTGTATTGGCAAACAGCGACCAGGCGATGTCGGTGAGCTTGTCGGTCTCGCAATAGCGGCTCGGCATCAGATATTGCAGCACCTCGTCCGGCAACTGGTCGATCGGAATCTGCTGCGCGGTCGGCATCACCACGTCGGGCAGGCCGGAATCGCGCACCAGCGCGCTGCCGTGCAGGGTCACACCTCCGGCCGGCGCCACCAGGCGGCCGCAGACATTGCCGAAGCTGTCGCGGTAGAAGCCGATCGGCACATCCGGCTCGGCGACGATCTGCTCGGTGCCGACGATATCGGCAAAGCGCGACGGATGAATGCCGAGCATGATCACCATCGGCGTCGGCTGCACGGCCGCATATGCAATCTCGAAGCCGACCTTGATCTCCATGATCAGACTTTCTCCACTTGATGCCCGTCGCCGACCGAGACGACGTTGATGCTGACCTCCATGCCGACGAAAGCATCGGCCGAACCGAGATAGGAGCCGTGCAGCGGGATCGCCTGTCGCGGATCGCGCGCCACCGCCACCCGGATCAGATCGCGGGTGCCGACGATGCCGTTGGTCGGATCGAACTCGATCCAACCGGCGCTCGGCAGATAGACCTGCACCCAGGCATGCGTCGAGCCGCCGCCGACATAGCCATGGGCGCGGTCGCCGGGAATGGAGAGATAGCCGGACACGAAGCGCGCGGCGATGCCGAGCCGCCGCAACGCCTCGATCATGAACAATGCATAGTCGCGGCAGGTGCCTGATCCCGTCTGCAGCGTGTCGAGCGGATGCTGCGTGCCTTGCTCGTGCCGCTTGCGATAAACGAAGGTTCGGCGGATGCCGTGGGTCATGCCGCTGAGAATATTGAAGGTCGGCGTCGGCCCGTCGGCGTCGAGAAATTGCCGCGCCCATGCCGACAGTTCGCCGTTCGGGTCGCCATATTGCGGCGTGATGAACTGCTGCAGGTCGGGAAACTCTTCGTCGTCGTAGAGGAACGGATAGAAATAAGCGGGATCGTCCGCCGTCAGCGCGAATTCTTCCGCCGGATTGTGATCCACGGTCGCGGTGTTGGTGAACGATCAGGGTTTTCGCGCGCTCGTCGAAGGTCGCGATCGCGACGCTGTTGCCGAACACGTCGTGGATCCAGCGCAGCGACATCGGCTGCGGCTCGATCTCGAGGCGGCCGGACAGCACGCGAATATCATGGCCGTCGCGCGGGCGCAGCATGATGCGGTGTTCGCCGAACGCCACCGGGTGCGTGTAGCGATATACGGTCTTGTGATGAATAGTCAGAAGCGGCATCGTCAAACAATCATCGCGATTCCAGGGCAAGCTAATCTATAGCTGATACTGCTCATTTCCAGATCGATATGCCGCTTCGGCAGGCAACACTTAAGGTAACATGGCTTTAAACGACATCGGCGACACACCATTACTTCTGGGCAGCGAAGAGGTTCCCCCGGTCCATGAATTTAATGCCGCAGGCGGCTCGCCGTTTCTGCTCACATGCGACCATTACGGGAGGCTGATTCCGCGTGCGCTCGGCGATCTCGGGCTGCCCGCGAGCGAATTGACGCGGCATATCGCCTGGGACATCGGCATTGCCGGCGTTGCGCAGGCGCTATCGCAACATCTCGACGCGCACCTGATCGTGCAACGCTACTCGCGGCTGGTGATCGACTGCAATCGACCGCCGCATGTTGCAAGCTCGATCCCGCGCATCAGCGAAGCCACCACGATCCCGGGTAACGAAGGAATTTCACGCGAGGCGGCGGCAACTCGCCGCGCCGAAATCTTCGATCCCTATCACCGGCGCATCGGCGCGATCATCGACCAGCGCCGGCAGCAGGGCCTGCCCACGGTACTGGTGTCGCTGCACAGCTTTACGCCGGTCTATGCCGGCATCCGGCGTCCCTGGCATATCGGCACGCTCTATCACCGCGACACTGCCCTGGCGCCGCTGCTGCTGAAGCTGTTGCGCGCGGAGCCGGATCTGGTGGTCGGCGACAACGAGCCCTATGCGGTCAGCGACGAGACCGACTACACCATTCCCGTACATGCCGAAGCGCGCGGCCTGATGAACACGGGGATCGAAATCCGGCAGGATTTGATCGGCGATCAGGCCGGCGAGATATTCTGGGCAGATCGGTTGGCGCGGATCTTTGGCGAGATCGAGCCGGCGCTGCGGGCGGAGCGGCTGATATAGGACGTGTGATCACGACGTACTTTGGCACATACTCGGTGAGCGAGGCGGATCGCACCATTGCCATTCATATTGAGGCTAGTTCATTCCCGAACTGGAACGGGGCCGATCAAAACCGCATTTTTGCGATCACGGGAGACCAATTCACGCTGACTGCTCGTGCATTAGGGGGAAGCGCTGATGTCGTTTGGAAGCGGGCCAAGTAAATCCCAGTGGGTCTTGGTGGGTCTTGGTCTTCTGAACACGTCCCAGATCGTCGTCATAGCGAACGCTGTCATGTCTGCCTGTGGCACACTAAGCGGACACGCCGCGACGTCCGAGTTGAGTCCGCTTTTTCGGCAAGAGCGGAAGTCGAATTTCGGGGACTGCCAGGTTGCTCGCTTGGGCCGCTTAGAAGGTCCAGTCCGTTCCGAGGGTGAAGATGCCGCTGGGATTTAGCTGCAAGCCGACGTTTTCCAGAACGATATCGATCCATGTGGCGAGATTGGGTGCGTCGGGCCGCACGGCAATGGCGATCTGATCCTTCTGCTCGCCCACCAGGCAAAGCTTGAGCTTGATACGAGCCGCCGGGTGCCGGACGAACAGCTGGCGCAACTCGATTTCGCCGCCCAGACCGGCGAGTAGCCTGTCGGTTTCCAGGGCGTCGTGGAGTTCCCTTACGGTGTCAAAGACCACCAGATTGATCTTTTTGTCCTGGTTGTGCAGCGCCTGTTCATAGGCGCCGCCGCGCGTGACGCCGAGTCCGCCAGGCCGCGCCGCCAGTGCCGCCGCATCGGCAGGCGTGTCCGGACAGGCAACGTTCTCCTGCAACGCACGCACCCGGTTCAACGCAACAGCCACCGACTGCGTCAGGTACGGGCGCGAAAAGCGCACCGCTTTGGCCCGCTCAGCGGTCCGCGAAACCGAAGACACCGCAACGTCCACTTCGCCGGCAGCCACCTGGGCCACCAGCTCATCGTGGGTTGCGGCAGTGCGCACGAACTGAAGCTCGACTCCCAGGCGCCGCGCCAGGCCGTTGGCCATGGCAACCTCGATGCCGGCCGGCTGACCGTCGCTTCCGGTAACCAGCAGCGGCGGAATGTCCTTGGCGACCAGCCCGACGCGGAGCGTGCCGCGCTCCTGCACTTGGCGGATATCGGGAAAGCTCGAAAGTGCCGCCGTGGTAGATGGCGCCTGCGGCAGTATCGCCAATGCAAGCAATGCGCCCATCACCCATATACGCCACGGTCTCGCACTCATGCGCTTTTCCTCGGCTTCCCTGTGATCACGGTCAGTGCGGCCGTACCCAGCACGGTGAGCAGCGAGACCATTGGCGCTACCGCGGGCTGCGTGGTCGCCAGCACCACTACCGCCAGCGCGTCGGGGATCTGCGCATTCAACAGGATCGGCGCGATGATCGGCACCAGCGCCGGGCCTCCTCCGACTGCCGCCGCGCCCGAGATCAGGCACGAAGCGGCGACGATGACTATCGCGGCCGTGCCGAGCGAAACGCCGAAGACCTGTGCGAGAAAAAGGACGGTAAAGGTCAACAACAGCACCTGGCCGTGCTGGTTGGCGAGGACGCCAAACGGCGTCACCGTGTCGACGACGCTGCGATCTACGCCGAACCGCTCCTGCAGTACTTCGATCGCGGAATACAGTGCGGCCAAGGGGTTGTCGGTGGCAAAGGCGATGATAAGGGGCTGGCTGAGATCGGACAGTACCCGCCAGGGCGCCTTGCGGCATACGATCGACAGAACAGCCGTCAGCCCGGCTACCGCCACCAGTCCCGCCAGGTAGAAATAGCCGACGTAGCGTACCAGCGCTACCAGCAACTGCCGATCGGCCTCCGCCACGTGAGCCGCACCGAGAGCGAAGAGGCCGAGCGGCAGCGGTATCAGCACCCAGTGGAAGATGGTCGCAAATGCCTCGTTGAGGGCGTTCAGCACCCGCAGCGTATCGTCAGCGCCGGGGGACTTGACGACGCCGAGCGCCAGTCCGAGCAGAACGCAGAAAAAAACGATGCTGATGAACTGCGCCCCCGACAGCGCAGCGAAGATATTGGGCGGCACCATGCCCTGCAGGAACGCCATGATCGGACTGCCGGATTCGATCGACGGTTCGCTGGCGATCTGCTGGCCGAGCGCCGCGGCGGCGCCCTCACCCAGGCTTTTGCCCGGGCTGAGACCGACGCACACCAGCACCGTCGCCACGCTTGGAATCAGCAGCAGCAGCAGATAGGACAAAACCATGCGCGGGAAGAGCGCGCGGGTCGTCGCGTTGCGCAACATCTGCCCGATGCCCCAGGTGAGCGCCGTCACGAGGATGGGCAACATGCTCATGGACAGCAGGGCGACGTAAAGTTTCGCGAACGGCACCAGCGCGTGGGCCGGCTCGGGCAGATAGAATCCGAACAGCAGCCCGGAGACGACCCCTGTAATGATGGTCGCCGGATGCGTGACGATTCTCAGGACCTGATGCAGCAATCGATTGCCTTTGGCACTTAGCGGATTTGTTGGGGCGGCCCGACGATGTTCGCGAACTCCGGTATTGGCTCCTTCGCGCCGGCGGCGCACCTGGACCAAAGAAACGGGCCGCCATCGCTGACGGCCCGCAACACTGTTCAAAACAGATAAAAGCTCCCGATCAGCAGGCCCGCAGAAAAGGACCAAAGCCCCACGGTGCAGGGTGACACAAGGCGCAAGAAGTTGCGAACCCGCACCTCGAACTCCTCTTCTGTTGTCTTATGGAACGGACCTGTCTTTGGCGCTGCCGCTGCCCAGCGGACGTTGGTCGGATGTACGCACAAATCATGGTGAAGGTGGGGCATTTGCGCCCCGCAGCGATCGCGATGGTGATCGGGCTTGAGCGCCCCAGCACTGCCGAGGATAGAACGGACAAATTGTTCAGTCGGGCCAACTTCCGCTTTTGACTGCCGCACCAAACGGACCTGCCCACCGACACTGCTCACCCGCGCCGACGAGGTGATTGAATAGGGATGCAATTTGCCACGGTGCATGAGTTCGTTGATGGCACTTTTCGAACCTGCTGCACTGAAAGCGGCGTACTTTGATCGGCGCGGACGCCTTTGATGCCAAGAGCCGACTGCCCGCTGAACTTGCGCTGCGCTACAAATTCTAGGGTTGCCGCGGCAAGTCTGCCGATCCAGGCTACGATCGCTTCGATGACGGCGGCTGGTTGTTCCGGTATTAGAGCATGACTGGCGTTCGGGATAACGACTATCGTTGCCCGCTCGCCGAACTCCTCTTTGATTTCGTTCGTCATCGCGCGGGGCTTGAAAGGATCGAGGGCCGCTTGCAGATCGAGCAGAGGTACAACGCCGCCCGGCCACCACTCTGACTGCCTGGTCGCTCGTCCTGCCGCGAACTGCGCCTCATCCACCTCCGGATGCCAGCCTTTCAGCCAGACGCTCGCGTCGTTACCCGGCGCGAAAAAAGCGATGCTGAGGTACTTGAGCCGCTCCGCCTCGGGCAGCTTGGGATCGCCCGCCTTTCTTACTGCTTCAGAAAGCTCCTTCGCCCCATCGAAGCCGGCCGGATAGGCCTTCGCGGCCGCCGCGACGATCACCACCCCGCGCACGAGCTGGGGATGATCGACCGCCGTCATACGCGCGACCCAATTGCCAAAAGCGTGGCCAACAATGACGGCGGGGCCACCGCCTTCGTGTCTGACGACCGCTGCAATGTCGCTTGCGAGATCGTGTAGCGACAGGCCTTTCATCGGTCCGCTGCTCTGGCCCGCGCCGCGCGGCTGCGGCCGCAGCACGCGGAAGCCGGCCTTGGAAATGCCCGCAGCGATGTCATCGAAATCCTCCGAATCACGGCCGCGGGAAGGGAGGAGAACGACCAGCGGTCCGCTGCCTTCGGCGATCACTTCGATGCGCACATCGTCGTAAGCGACGATCCCCCTCATGCGATCGGCCTTTGCCCCCGCAGAGGCCAGCGCGACCAAACTTGCTGAAACGACCGTAAGTACGATGCGGCGCCACATGACAGCTTCCCAATGAGCCAAATGATAGTTTCCCGGGCACGACCAATACCGGCGGCAATAGGCCCCGCGCACGCAATGTTTTCCTGCTCCCGGCTGCGAGTATCTCCCTTTTCCGGGAAAAGGGTGGTCAGCGCGCCCGCGTCAACGCCAGCCAGATGCCGCCGCCGATCATGAAGCCGCCGGAGACGCGCGATAACAATCGCGTCCGCTGCGCCGAGAAGAACAGCCGCGCGCGGCCGGCCAGCATCGCGTAGATCGAATCGGTGATGGCGCCTGTGACCATGAAGGTGGCGCCGAGCAACGCCACCTGCGAGAAATGATCCTTGCTCATATCCATGAACTGCGGAATGAACGCGCCGAAGAACACCAGCACCTTCGGGTTCGACAGCAGCACCAGAAAACCCTGCAGGAAGAACCCGCCACGCGGCGGCGGTGGCGGCTCGTCGGCATTGACGCCTTCGACGGGAAAACGAACCAGCTTGATGCCGAGCCAGACCAGATAGGCGGCACCGGCAAACCGCACCCAGTCGAACCAATAGCCCATGGTCGCCATCAACGTGGTCAGCCCGACCGCGACGATGCCGATCACGATCGTAAGCCCGGCCTGGACGCCAGCGATATTGGTCAGCGCCGCGCGGGTGCCGTACCGCAGCCCGTTGGCGATCACCAGCGTAACGACGGGACCCGGTATGAGCGCCAGCGCGATGCAGGCGGCGACAAAGGCAAGGTAGGCCTGGAGAGACATGGGAGAACTTTCGTGAGCGTTCGACCTCGATCGGAGGAATAGCGAATGTCACGCCGATAGTCCATTCGGTGGCGAACGACCTTGAGCGGTCGCCGGGAGAAGCGCTCGGATCGGACAACCGCATCAAGTTCTGAACCATAGGCTTTCTGATCCTGATCTATATGACGTGCCGTACACTGGTCGCCGCGTTGGGATACTATTGGGCGCACACGCGATGTCTGAATTCGGCATGCGAAATGTGGCGCACTGGAGCGTTTTCGAGCGGCAATCAGCCAAACCGACGGAATGACCCACTTCGTCATCTGACAGTTTGGACGTTTGCCGCAAAGGCGTTTACTCTCGTATCGAGAGTTTCTCGGGCAAGAGCATTGGACGGTCAATGAGGCGGCGCGAGTTCATCACGGCACTTGGAGGCGCACTTGGAGGCGCGGCGCTGGGTTTGCCGTCGGCGGCTCATGCGCAGAAATCGGCAATGCCGGTGATCGGCAGTCTCAGCACCGCGCGGGGCGGATCAGCGCCGCTCGGCAACGCGTTCCGTCGCGGTCTCGAGGAAATGGGATTTGTCGAAGGCCGGAACATCTCTATTGAACAGCAACGGCCCGAGTTCAATGACGGCCTGCGTGACGTTGTGGCCGATCTGGTGCGCAAGCGCGTCGCCGTCATCTTTGCGGCCGATAATGCCGCAGCGTTGGCTGCCAAAGCAGGAACCTCGGAGATTCCTATCGTATTTGTGGTGGGTCTCGATCCCGTTACCATGGGCCTGGTTTCGTCAATTAATCGCCCGGGCGGCAACGCCACTGGCGTGTCGTTCCAGGTGAGCGCGCTGGAACCGAAGCGGTTCGAACTGTTGCGCGTTCTATTGCCGCAGGCGTCGGTGGTTGGCGTGCTGGTCAATCCGGACAATCCAAACGCGGAGAACCATGCGAAGGATTTGCGGGCAGCAGCCTCACCATCGGGGTTGCGAATGCTGGTTTTGGAGGCTCGCAACGTCGCGGACATGGAAGACGCGTTTGCAGTACTGGCTCAACAGCAAGCAAGCGCGTTGCTTGTGACCGCCGACCGTTTGTTCAACACCGAACGTTATCTTCTCGCCGATTTGGCGGCACGCAATACAATGCCCACAATGTATCCGTGGCGGGATTTTACCGATGCTGGCGGTTTGATGAGCTATGGCAACAGCGTGACCGATGCCTTTCGGCAAGGCGGGATTTATTCCGGACGCATCCTCAAGGGTGACAAACCCGGCGATCTGCCAATATGGCAGCCGACCAGGTTCGAACTCATCATAAACCTCAAGACCGCGAAAGCGCTTGGGCTTGCGGTTCCGCCTACGCTGCTCGCTACTGCTGACGAGGTGATCGAATAGAGCAATTTGCCGTCCGTAGGTTCTGGTCGGCATTTTTCGCAACCCCCGTCCATTGCGACCGCCATCCAACTTGTCATCCTGCTTGAGGCAAGAAACGCTAACGCGATGCGCCCGGGTTGGCTCGCTTTTCGCGTTCGAGCGCAGGCCCGCGTGGTTCTATATATTGATCATGCTCTGCGACGCTGGCCGCTTTTTGGTCGGAATTGGTCGCCAATGTTTGCGCAATCGATTTCTCTTTCTCGGCTCGCACGACGAGCCACCGATCTTTGCCTTGCACTCGACAACGATCGAGACAGCGGTTCCCAATAACACAACAGGAGTGAAATCATGAGAGTATGGGCAATAGCGGCCTGCATAACTCTTGGTTTTTTCGGAACGTCGTCGGCTCACCCGCTGGACTCTCCTGGTACTGTTTACATAGATGGATTGCCGTGCAACGTCGCCTGTCAATCCTACATGGCGTGGAGCCGGCAGACGCTTAAAGCAACGCGGGGTACTGTCGCGGGCGGTCCTTACGCCTTCGCCCGCAAAACGATAGGAGAAGCTCCCCGCAAACGTATTTCGAAGCGGACGACGCCGAACTCAGTCGATGCTTCGCCCCAAAAGAAGACCGGTGATCTTCAGGCCGCGCTCGCGACAATTCCGGCGTCAGCGCCTCTTCCCAGGCCAAGAATCGAGAATGCACCTCGCGACGTAGAGACCCGCGAACCCTCCAGGGAGAGAACTCCTCAGGAGTACATCGTGGCGGCGTTGGCGGTCGCTGAGCAAATCACGAAAGCCGAAACGCCAAAGTCGACAGGCAGTGATGGCGTAGATGGGACGAGAGCCGCATCTGCCAGCGACGCTAATGCCGCTCCTCCAGGAAATCCGGGCGCTCTGGTTGCCCTCCTGATTTCTCGATCGGACGTAAAGGCAGCGTCCGCGCTTAGCGGCTTGAGTATCGCTATCGACGCGGCTCAGTCCGGTGTCGAAGAAGACATCCGCTCTGCATTGGTAGCTGCGGGCGCCGCGGAGACACAGCTTTCAGTCAGCGACGCCAGCCCGCTCGATCGGCTTGTCAACGGAGAAGTATCAGCCGCAGTGTTGAACCTGGTTTCCCCGGACGCGGCCGACGCGTTCCCCGAAATCAAAGGTTTCAAAGTTCTTCGTCTCCCGCTTTCAACTCGTTAGAAGGGCGTGCACGGACTTTGTCCGTGCCACTTGCCCACAAGCGGAGACGGACGAATGCGATCTCAGCGCCCGTCCATCGCGGCCGTCATCCACTCCGTCATCCTGCTCGACGCCAGAAAATCCAGCGCCGCGCGCTGCACCTCCGTGGCGTCGCCCCTGCCCTGCGCCACGGCGACCAGCAAGTCACAGCGCCGCGACACGGCGATGCCGATCGCGGCGTGTCGCGAACCATCGGTCATCCGGAGATCATAGGCCCTGATACGCCCGGACATGTCGGCAACACGAACCACATTGCCCGGCTTGCAGCGGCGCAAAGCGTTCGCTCAACAGATCGAGATCGGCGACGCGATCGACTTCATCGTCGTCGGCAACCCCGCTGTCGCAATTGCAGAAGCCGATCTTTGGCCGCACATAGACCTCGATGCTTTCGCCGCAGGCGCCGCAACGAAAGGCGCGGCCCGCCGGCCAGCCGTCGCGCGGAAACGGCCAGGCGATTTCCCGCCAGTCTCCGCTCCGCGATGCAGCCTGCCGAACCGCCGCGCCGCCGGACAATGCGCCGAGCGCCAAGACCGCAACCGCGATGATCGGCCAGCGGCGCATCATGCCCTCACGGCAGGCCGGCGACGGCGCGCGCCGGGCCGGTCAATTCCAGGATATGCAAGCCGGTATTGGCGCGGTCGACGATGTAGACGTAGCCGCGCTCGTCGGTTTCGACGTTGTTGGTCTGGATCGCCACCTTGCAGCGGTCCTTGCCGTCGATGGTGACGCAGCGCTTGTCGGTCGCCGCCGTGATCGACGGAATGAAATAGCCGACTTCCCTGGGATGATAGGGATCGCGGATGTCGAGCGCGCGGACGCCGGCATTGAAGAAGGCGATGAACGCCATCTTCTTGAAGAAAACCGGCGCCATGCTCTCATTGGAGGAATGCGAGCCGAACCGCCCGCCCCGTTCGCAGAACGAACCGCTCGCCTCCGGCACCGTGTAGCTCGAGATCATCATCGGCCGGTTCTCGACCGTGACGTCGGCGAACCACACCATCTGCCGCGGCTCGTTGCATTCGTTCAGGATCGCCTCGTCGACGATCATCACGATGTCGCGGTTCTTGCCGTCCTTGTCTTTCGAAAATTCCGCGATCGGCATGCCCAGCATCGGGAACGTCGTATGCGCGCCGTTCAGCGCCGACATCGGCATCCGCGATATCTCCGGCAGGCGCAGATTTTCCGGCGTCGGCTCCTTCGGCCCGTTGAGCAGCTTCTCGCGGTCGACGATCTGCAGGAAACCGCCCTTGTTGGTGCCGTAGCCGAAATAGACGCGGTTGCCGGAAGGCCCGGCCGAGATCGGGCCGTGCAGTTCGGTCGGCACCGCGCCGGTCGAGCCCGGCTCCTGACCGGGCAAGCCGAAATCCCGGATCTTTTGCGGATGCGCGGGATCGCTGAGATCATAGATTTGCGTCATGCGGCGCGTGCGCCAATCCGGGGCGCCCGAAACCAGGAACGCGATGCCGGTGTCGCATTCCCACCAGCTCTTGTGCGTGTCCTTTAATCCGCCGAGTGCGGGTGATCAACACCGGATTGCCGGGATCGGCGACGTTCCAGATCTCATGCGCCTCGCCGCCGAACGTGCGCAGCATATAGACCGCGTTGCGATCGCCCTTGGGCAGGGACTTGCCGTCGCAGATCCGCACCATCTGCGCGCCGCCCGCTTCATATTTGCCTTCCTGCCCCGGAATGTGGCGCAGATATTTGGGCTGCGCGGGATCGGTGACGTCGACGATCGACGTGCCGTTCGGTTCGGCCTTGCCGGTCTGCGGATTGATCGGGGCAGGAATGTCGTCGGTGCCGCCGTGATGGCCGATATAGGCGATCCAGCGGTCGCCCTGGTGGTGGATGGTCGGCTGATAGGCGCTGCGCGCCTGCAGGTCGTTGCTTCCGACCAGCTTCATGTTGGAGGCTTCAGGCGGAGCGCCGATCACCTGCTGCTGCGCGTGAGCGCCGAACGAGTACACAAGAAAAATCGAGAAACAGGCTGCGAGTTTGACGACGCGACCGCTCATGCTTTCCACCCCACTGTTCAAAACCAATCTTCGTTGGCTGTCGGTACGATAGCACGGCAACACGCGCTGCCAAGACACGCTCTTGACATGCAACCATATGGTTGCCTATTATCCAAACCATGGATGACGTGTTCAGAGCGCTGGCCGATGCTTCACGACGGTCGCTGCTGGACAGGCTTCACGCCAAAAACGGACAGACACTGAACGAACTCTGCGACGGCCTCGCCATGACGCGGCAGGCCGTGACCAAGCACCTTGCGATTCTCGAAGAGGCCAATCTCGTCACCACGTACCGGCATGGCCGCGAGAAGCTGCACTACCTCAATCCCGTCCCGATCCATCAGATCGGCGAACGCTGGATCAGGAAATTCGAGCGTGGAAAACTGACCGCGCTCGCCGAATTGAAACGGCAACTGGAGAAGCGTGATGAGTAAGCCCGAATTCGACGAGGTTCGCTGATGGATATCGGAAAATTCAAGCCGGCCATCGTCTACACCATCTATATCGCCGCCTCGCCTGCGAGGGTGTGGGAGGCGCTGACCAGCGCCGAGTTCAGCCGGAAATATTTTTCCGGCAATGCGGTCGAGGTCGATCTGAGGATCGGCGGCGCGTTCATCGTGCGCACCCCGGATGGTTCGGTGCACATCGCCGGTGAGGTCTTCGAATGCGATCCACCCAGGAAACTCACGGTCACCTTCAACGTCAACTGGCCGGCGCTGATCGAAAAGCTCGGCCCGACGCTCGTGACCTGGGAGATCGAACCCGTCGGCGAGAACCGGGCGGCGAAGTCGTGAAGCTGACGCTGCTGCAGTCGCACGACCGTCCGATCAGCGACGACATCCTGTCGGGCGGCCGTGCGGGCTGGCCGGCTATACTCTCCAGCCTGAAGAGCATGCTGGAGACGGGTCAGGCGATGATCATCCCGATGAAGCCGCCGGAGCGCATGCTGGCCGCGCTCAGGGAATTGGGGATCGGGACGCCGTAGCTATCACGATTTCGTCGTCCCTGCGAAAGCAGGGACGACGAGTTGCAGTTTGAATCCCTACCCCAGCGCCCTTAACTCCCGCCGCAGCACCTTGCCTGTCGCCGTCATCGGCAGCAATTCCGCGAACTGGACGAAGCGCGGGTATTCGTGGGCGGCGAGTTGCACTTTGACGAACTCCTGGATCTCGCGGGCCAGCGCATCGCTCGGGCGCAAAACCCGGGCGCAGCACGATCCAGGCCTTGATCGATTCGGTGCGGATCGGATCGGGAATGCCGACCACTGCCGACATCGCCACCGCCGGATGCTTCATCAGCGTGTGTTCGATCTCCGATGGTCCGACGCGATAGCCGGCGGTCGTGATCACGTCGTCCTCGCGGCTGACATACCAGAAGTAACCGTCCTCATCCTGCACGCCGAGATCGCCGGTCAGCAGAAACTCGCCGGCATATTTTTTCGCGGTGGCCTCCGGATTGCGCCAATATTCGATCATGGTGCATGGACAGGGCTGGCGAACACCGATGACGCCGCGGCTGCCGCGCGGCAATTCCTCACCCTTGTCGTTGACGATGCGGACGTCGAAGCCGGGCGTCGCCCGGCCCATCGAGCCCGGGCGGATCGGAAACAGGTTCGAGTTGCTGCCGATCACGAGATTGCATTCGGTCTGGCCGAACACTTCATGGGCATCGATGCCAAAGGTTTCGCGCACCCAGCCCAGCAATTCGCCGCCGAGCAATTCACCGCCGGTAAAGATGCTGCGCAGTTTCACGCCGGGGTTTTTGACGCCGGCCTGCCGCATCAGCTTCAGCGCGGTCGGCGGCAGGAATACGTTGCGGATGCCGAGATCGGCCATCATCTGCATCGCCGCCTGCGGCTCGAATTTGCGCGCGCGGTGGCCGACCAGCGGAATGCCGTGATACCAGAACGCAAACAGGCCGTTGATCAGCCCGCCGATCCAGGCCCAGTCGGCCGGCGTCCACATCAGATCGCCGGGCTTCGGCAGAAAATTGTGGCACATCTCGACATTCGGCAGATGGCCGAGCACGACGCGATGCGCATGCAGCGCGCCTTTCGGATTTCCGGTCGTGCCCGACGTGTAGATGATGAGGCCGGGATCGTCGGCCGAGGTATCGACGGTGGCGAAATCCGGCGACGCTGATTGCAGCGAAGACCAGAACGGCTTGGCGCCCGCGGGCGCGCGATCGCCGACAACGTAGACGCTCTTGAGGTCGGGAAGCCGGTCGCGGATTTTGGCGAGTTTCTCCCACCCGCTCTCGTCGGTGATGATGGCTTTCGCGGCGGAATTGGACAGGCGGAATTCCAGCGCGTCCTCGCCGAACAACGCAAACAGCGGAATCGAGATCATGCCGGAGCGGAACGCCGCGAGATGCGCGACCGGCAATTCCAGCGACTGCGACAGGAATACCGCGACGCGGTCGCCGCGCACCAGACCATCCGCCTTCAGCACATTGGCGAAACGGCGCGACATCTCGGCGACCTCGTCGAACGAGGTGCGCGTCGCAGCACCGTCTTCATCGACATAGATCAGGGCCAGGCGGCCGGAGCCATCGGCATGGCGGTCGCAACAGGCGGTCGCCATGTTGAAGCGATCAGGCACGTCCCAGCGGAAATTGCGGTAGAGTTCGTCGTAGGTGGAGGCTTCGGTCAGCATGGCCCTTGGTCGTCCCGATTTTCTTCGTCATGGCCGGGCATCGTAGTCTACGCTCCCGGCCAGCCGCGTTGTTGTTGCTTGAATGCCAGTTTTAAGGACAGGGATGCCCGGGACAAGCCCTGGGCATGACGACGCGGAGACTATTTTGCCGTTTAGTCGAAGCACGGCGCTCAGCGCGTCTCCCGTTCCATCGCAACCTCAGCCTCGAGGCTCGCGACGTCGCGGTAGATCGAGGCGACCGCGAGCACACGGCCCCCACTCTTGTACCGCAGCAGGCAATCCTTCCCGGCGATGTCGCCGTCAACGGCGATTTCGTCCCATTTCTCGGCGTGGCCGACATAATTGATCGGCACATCGTAATGCTGGCTCCAGAAGAACGGCACGGCGTCGAAGACTTCGTTCTGCCCCAGCATGTTGCGCGCGGCGGTCTGGCCCTGGCGTTCGGCCACCACCCAATGTTCGACGCGGATGTTCTCGCCGCTGTGCGGATCGGGCCAGCGCGCAATATCGCCCGCGGCGTAGATGCCGGGGACGCTGGTTTCGAGATATTGGTTGACGGTGACGCCGCGATCGATCGCCAGACCGGCGTTTTCCGCAAGCGCAAGGCGCGGCCGCACGCCGACGCCGACCACCACGACATCGGCCTCGATCACGCCACCACTCTTCAGCGTCGCGCGCTTGCCCTCTATACCCGTGACGGTATCGCCGAGGTGGAAGATGACGCCGTGCTCCTCGTGCAGGGAGCGGACGAAGTCGCCCATCTCGGGGCCGAGCACGCGCTCCATCGGACGCGCCTCCAGCCCGACGACGTGGACTTCGACATTCCTGGCGCGCAGCGCGGCCGCGGCTTCAAGCCCGATGAAGCTGGCGCCGATCACGATCGCGCGGCGCGCGCCGTCAAGGAGCCCAATGATCGCGCGGCAATCGGCCAGCGAGCGCAACACATGGACATGCGGCTGGTCCGCGCCCGGTATCGGCAGCCGTATTGGCTCGGCGCCGGTCGCCAGCAGCAGACGGTCGTAGGGTACGGTCTCGCCGCTCGAAAGCACGATTTTGCGCGCTTTGGTGTCGATCGATGCGGCTTCCGTCTTGAGCCGCAGATCGATTTTCGCATCGGCGTAGAATTCATCCGGCCGCAGCGGCAGCCAGTCTTCCGGCGCGCTGCCGGCGAGATAATCCTTCGACAGGTTCGGCCGGTCGACCGGCGCTGCGGCCTCGTTGCTGAGCATGATGATGCTGCCGCGATAATCCTGCCGCCGCAGCATCTCGGCCGCGGCAAAGCCCGCCGCGCCGCCGCCGACGATCACGATTTGGCCGGGCGCCACGACAGGGCCCTTCACATCCGGTTTGGGCTGCGCGCGCTTTTCGCGGACGACGATGCGGTTGTCTTTGTGCTCGACGTTCCAGACTGCGATCGGATGGAGCGCCGGGGCCCGGGCCGCTTCTCCGGTGCGCAGATCGAAACAGGCATGATGCCAGGGGCAGCGAATGCTCGCTCCGGTCACGAGGCCGTCGGCGAGCGGTCCGTGATAGTGGCTGCAATGCGCGTCGATCGCGAAAATCTCCGAGCCCGAACGCACCAGCAAGATTTCTTCATCACCGACATGGCCAAGCAGTGTCGCGCCGGAAAAATCCGACAGCGCGACGCCATGCGTCAGGTCGGGACCGGCAGGTGGGGCTTGTTGATCGGCCATGCTTTCCTCCGCTGCGCTAACCTGCCCGTTAGACGTTCGGTCTGGGGAAAGGTTCCTGCGGGATAAGGCCGAGGCGTTCAGCGGCGCGCGGAAAGCGGCAATCAGCCGGTCAGCGCCGCCTTCACCAACCCGCTGGCCTTGCCGAAATCCATCTGGCCGGCGTATTTCGCCCGCAGCACGCCGATCACCTTGCCCATGTCTTTCATGCCGGCCGCGCTGGTCTCGGCGATCGCGGCCGAGATCGCGGCCTTCATTTCGTCGTCCGACATCTGTTTCGGCAGATAGGCCGAGATGATCGCGATCTCCTCGCGCTCCTGGGCGGCGAGTTCGGCGCGGCCGCCCTTGTCGTAGAGTTCGACGGATTCCTGGCGCTGCTTGATCATCTTCTGCAGCACGCCGAGCAGGTCGGCGTCGGAGAGTGGCGGCTTGCCCTGCCCGCGCGCGTCGATGTCGGCATTCTTGATGGTCGAGTTGACCATGCGCAGCGTGGAGAGTTTCCGCTCCTCCTTCGCCTTCATGGCGTCCTTGACCGCATTGTTGATGTCGTCGCGCAGCATCGTTCTACCTCTTTGAAATCTCCAGATCCTGATCTAGGCCGTTCGCAGCCTGATAACAACTCTTAAGCCTCGGTTCTGACGGAGCAGAACCGAGGTGCCGCCTTCGCTTGAAAACGCTTTAGCCCGCAGCCATTCGACCAGCGCGTCGGACACCGCCTGTGGCCGCTCGGGCTGGGGCGAATGGCCGCAATCGGGAATGATCACCAGTTTCGCACCGGGAATCCCGTCGGCCATTTCCTTCGACATCGTATTCGGAATCAGCATGTCCTGGTCGCCGGTCAGCACCAGCGTGGGGCATTTGATGAACGCCATGACCGGCCGCGAATCCGGCCGCGCGATGATCGCGCTCTGGCCGTTGATGAAACCTTCGGGGCGGACATCGTCGCCCATATCGTGGACGAGCCGCCGCAGGTCGGCTTCGCCGGCGCGCGAGGGCAGCACCAGTTGCGGGAGCATCTCGTCGAGCACGTCGTGAAGGACGGCAAGACCGCCATCGCGGACGCGGGCGATCCGCGCCCGCCGCCCCGCACTGGCCTCCGGCGTATCGGGCCGGGCCTGGGTGCTGATCAGGGCCAGCTTCGCCACCCGATCGGACGCCTGCCGCATGATCTCGAAGGCGATGTAGCCGCCCATCGAGTGCCCGACGAGCGCGAAGCGCGGCGGCGCCTCGGCCAGTATCCGCCGTGCGATCGCGCCCATATTGTCGTCGCGGATGTGGTTGGCGACCGTCACCGGGCCGAACCGCCATAGCGCCGGCATCACCGGCGCATAAATCCGGGACGACGCAGCGAGCCCGGGAACGAGCAAAATCGGCATCGGGTTGTCCATGCTCGGCTCCGGATCGTGGCTACAAGCGAAAAATCGGTTGAGAGCGGCAAGCGCAGATTAAGTGCCGCGCGCCGACTGTCAAACATCCACAACCCGCGGTAGCTTCCCTGTGACAACAGTGGCGACAAGGTAAGGCTGGCCGTGACAATCAAGACTCCCGCGCAAATCAGGCTGCTGGTCCCCGCGGACGCTGCGCTCTATCGCGACGTCAGACTGGAGGGGCTCAAGCAAAATCCGGAGGCGTTCGGCAGCGCGTTCGAGTTCGAAAACGACAAACCGCTTAAGTGGTTCGCGGAGAGGATTGCGCAATCGGAGATTTTTGGCGCGTTCGTCGACGGCGAGTTGCTCGGCACCGCCGGCTACCGGGTACAGGACGGTCCAAAACGGCAACACAAGGGACTGCTCTGGGGCATGTATGTGCGCCAGACGGCACGAAATTCCGGGCTCGGCAGGCGTCTGGTCGAGGCGGTGGTGACGCACGCTTCCGGCCATGTGGAGCTGCTTCAGCTGGCGGTGGTCAGCGACAATTTGACGGCCCAGCGGCTCTACGCAAATCTCGGATTTGCCGCCTACGGTCACGAAGTGCGGGCGCTGAAGCAGAATGGCCGGTATTACGATGAAATTCTGATGGTCAGGTTCCTCGCACCCGCCTGAAAAACACAGAAAACCGCATGTGAATCTGCGGTTTTCGGCTTTGACGGGGCCGAGTGCGACGACTATGTAATGCGTTCATGACAACATCTGAAAACAGCTCTGCCTGGCCGGACCACAAACCGACCGCGCTCCTCGTGCTTGCCGATGGCACCGTGCTGGAAGGCTTTGGCCTCGGCGCGGAAGGCCAGGCCGTCGGCGAGGTCTGCTTCAACACCGCGATGACCGGTTACGAGGAGATTCTCACCGATCCCTCCTATGCCGGGCAGCTCATCACCTTCACCTTCCCGCATATCGGCAATGTCGGCACCAACGACGAAGATATCGAGACGGTGAACATGGCGGCGACGCCCGGCGCGCGCGGCGTGATCCTGCGCTCCGCCGATCATCGGATCCCTCGAACTACCGCGCCACCAAGCATCTCGACCAATGGCTGCGCGCGCGCGGCATCATCGGCCTTTCCGGCATCGACACCCGCGCGCTGACCGCGCTGATCCGCAACAAGGGCATGCCGAACGCGGTGATCGCTCACGCCAAGAGCGGCCAGTTCGACCTGCACGGCCTCAAGGAAGAGGCGCGCGAATGGCCCGGTCTCGAAGGCATGGATCTGGTGCCGATGGTCACGTCGGCCCAGCGCTTCACCTGGGACGAGACGCCGTGGGCCTGGCAAACGGGCTTTGGCCGGCAGACCGCGCCGGAATTCAACGTCGTCGCGATCGACTACGGCATCAAGCGCAACATCCTGCGGCTGCTCGCCGGCGAAGGCTGCAAGATCACGGTGGTGCCGGCGACGACATCGGCCGAAGACATTCTGGCGATGAAGCCCGACGGCGTGTTTCTTTCCAACGGCCCCGGCGATCCCGCCGAGACCGGCAAATATGCGGTGCCGGTGATTCAGAAGGTGATCGAGTCGGGCACGCCGACATTTGGAATTTGCCTCGGCCATCAGATGCTCGGGCTCGCCGTCGGCGCGAAGACGAAAAAGATGCATCAGGGCCATCACGGCGCCAATCATCCGGTCAAGGACGAGACCACCGGCAAGGTGGAAATCACCTCGATGAACCACGGTTTTGCCGTGGACCAGGCGACGCTGCCCAAGGGCGCGACGCAAACCCATATCTCGCTGTTCGACGGCTCCAATTGCGGCATCCAGCTCGACGGCAAGCCGGTGTTCTCGGTGCAGTATCACCCCGAAGCCTCACCCGGCCCCCGCAACTCGCATTATCTGTTCAAGCGGTTTGCGGATCTGATGCGGGCGAAGAAGAGCGCGTAAGGCCGCTCGTCGTCGCGACCTCTGCCGTCATTGCGAGGAGCTGTCCTCGAGAAGCATCCACGTCTTGCGCTCGACGATGTGGATTGACGTGCATCCGTCGCATGACGAAGCCTGTGCATCGCGTTTATGAAGTGTCATGACCGCGGACTGGCGCAATCGCGATGCTATTAGTATGATGACCATCATCATGAAGCGCAGGAACTCGCTCATGAACGACAAACCCGCCCCCGAAATCGAATACGGCGTGACGCCGACCGGAAGTGATGGCGTCGATGTCGGGTCTCGATTTCGTCCGCGCGATCTTCGCCGGCAAATTGCCGGCGCCGCCGATCATGCAGACCGTCGAGCCCTTCGATTCCACCGCCGAGCCGGGCGTCGTGGTGTTTCACAGCGTCCCCGGCTTCCGGCACTACAATCCGATCGGCTCGGTGCATGGCGGCTATGCCGCGATCCTGCTGGATTCGGCGATGGGGCTCGCGGTCCACAGCGCGCTGCCAGCCGGCACCGGCTACACCACGCTCGAATTCAAGATCTCCTTTATCCGCGGCATGACCAAGGATACCGGTCCCGTGCGCACCGAAGGCCGCACGCTCAATGTCGGCCGCCGCGCCGCCACCGCCGAGGCGCGCATCACCGACGCCAAGGGCCGCTTGCTGGCGCACGCCACCACGACCTGCCTGGTGTTCGAGATTCCCAAAAACGCCTGAAGACCATCTGAGCCCCCTGCATTGGAGGCATGACGCGACAGCGCTGGATCAGCGCGGGCGTTATGTGATTGACTTATCCCGGCCCGAGATCAGGCAAACATGATCCGGCCAGGAAAAGGAAACGCCCGATGACTTCAGCCAAATCAGACATGACCATCCGCGACGTGCGCGTGACGATGCTGCGCATGCCCTGGGCCGACGATCGCTGGCTCAAGGGCCATGCGCTGGGCGCGACGCGCGACATTCTGATCTGCGAGGTCGAGACCTCAGGCGGCATCACCGGCATGGGCTATCTGTTCGTGTTCCGCCCCGGAATGAAGTCGATCGCGGCCTGTCTCGACGAGTGCATCATCCCGCGCGTGAAGGGCAAGGACGCCACCGCGATCGAGGCGATCTGGCGCGACCTGTGGACGGCGACGATGACCTATGGCCGCGGCGGCATCGCCGCGATGGCGATGTCGGCGATCGACATCGCGCTGTGGGATGCGGTGGGCAAGCGCGCCGGCCTGCCGCTGCACCGGCTGTGGGGCCATTACCGCTCGCAAATCCCGATCTACGGCTCGGGCTGTTTCCGCGGCGCCGGCGGCGACGGCATGATCGAGAAGGCGCTGCACTTCGTCAAGCAGGGCTACAAGGCGATCAAGATGCAGGTCGCGCATGTGCACACGCCCGCGCAAGACCTCGACAATGTGCGCCGCATGCGCGAAGCGCTCGGGCCCGACATCGACATCATGATCGACGTCAATATGGGCTGGAGCGCCGATGTCGCGATCGAGATGGGACGCAAGTTCGAGCAGTACGATATCTACTGGCTCGAGGAGCCGGTGCCGGCCGACGATTTTGCCGGCTACCAGCGCATCGCGGCCGCGCTCGATATGCGCGTCGTCGGCGGCGAGACCCATTTCACGCGCTACGACCTGCGGCCGTTCTTCCTCAATCCCTGCCTGCCGATCCTGCAGCCCGACCCGATGCGCGGCGGCATGACGGATCTGCGCAAGATCGCGGCGCTGGCGGACACCTGGGGCGTCACCATCGCGCCGCATCTGTTTCCCGAACTCAATGTGCACCTGCTGGCCTCGATCCCGAACGGCATCTGGTGCGAGAACATGGGGCTGATCGACGACCTCTGGGTCGATCCGCCCGAGATCGCCAACGGCATGATCACGGCGCCGGAGCGGCCCGGACACGGGCTCAAGTTCAAGGAAGAGGTGCTGAAGTTCAAGATTTAGAGCGTTTTCGAGCGAAGTGGAACGGTTTCCGGAAGAAAACGCGTCAAACGAGTTTGGTTCTGGAACCGAAGCTCTAGCGGCAATGTTCCGGAACCACTTGATTTGTCCGGAGATCACACGGCCTCAAAGCGTCCGGACACCAAGCTCCAGCAGTTTCGTCTTTGCGATCGCGAGATCGGGGCTGAGTTCGAGCGCTTTCTCATAATCGGCGATCGCCTTCTCCTTCTGGCCCTTGTTGCGATAGGCACTACCCCTGTTGAAGTAGGTCAGCGCGTGCTGCGGCCGCAGGCGGATCGCTTCGTTATAGTCGGCGACGGCATCGTCGAGCTGGTTCATCAAATAGCGCACGACACCGCGATCCACATAGGCTTGGGCATTGGACGGATTGAGCCGGATCGCTTCAGAGAATGACGCGATGGACTGGTCGAACTGCTTCAATTCCCGGTACGCGCCGCCGGCGTCGTAGTGCGCAATCGCAAGTTTCGGATCAAGGCGGATCACCTGAAGATAATCGGCCAGGGCCTTGTCGAAGAGCCGCTGACGCTCGAGCGCGACGCCACGATTGAGGTAGGCGGCCACGGATTTCGGCGAAAGACGGATCGCCTCGTCGAGATCGGCAACCGCAGGACCGTAGTCGCCCTTGGCGGTCAAAACGACCGCGCGTTTTACATACACCCGGCTCACTCGTGGGTTCAGCCTGATGGATTCGTTCAGGTCAGCGAGTGCGAGATCAAGCTGCCCTGCTTTCGCGCGAGCGCTACCGCGCGCATAATAAGCCCCTGCCAGCTTCGGGGATCGAGACGGAGCGCCTCGTCGGCATCGGCCAGCGCCCGCTCAAGCTGTCCGGCGTCGATCGCGATCAGCGCACGCTCGACCAGAGACTCCGTCCGCTTGGGATCGAGACGCACCGCCTCGTTCAGGTCGGACATCGCGCGATCAAACTGTCCCTTCTCGTCATACATCATGCCCCGGTTCGCCCACGCCTGAGGGTCCTTCGCATCGAGACGGATAGCGGTATCAAGATCGGCGATGGCCCGATCAGGTTGCCCGATCTGACCGAGCGCGAAGCCGCGGTTGTTATAGGCCTTGGCCAGATTAGGCATCAGCTTGATCGCGATATCGAGGTCGGCGATCGAGCGTTCATATTGCCCCTGCTGGCCGAGAACCCAGCCACGGTTGCTGAAGGCCTGGCCGTTCTTCGGGTCGATCCGGACGGCTTCATCGAGATCGGCGATGGCTTTGTCGAATTCGTGCCGTCCGCCGTAATAGAGCGCGCCGCGATTCATATAGGGCAAGGCGTTGAGATAGGGGATCGGATAGTTCGGCGCCAGACGGATCGCCTCGGTCCAGTCGGCAAGCGCCAGATCCGGCTTGCCGCGAAACCAGTGAGCCGTACCGCGCGCGGTGTAGGCAGCAGCGAATTTTGGATCAAGCCGCAGGGCTTCGTTGAAATCACCAAATGCCGCGTCCGAGCCAGACGGCCCATAGGCCGAGCCGCGATTGTAGAACGCGATCGCCGCGAAGCTTCCCAGGTCGCCACCTGCGATCAGGCGGCTGCAGGCGCTGATCAATTCCGCTCCAGCGGCTTTGATGCATTCGGCGCGATCGTCAGCGAGGGCCGATCCAGCGAGCAGCGTGATAGATGCAACAGAGGCAAGCGCGATGCCTGCGGATGAAAGGGTGCGGAAAGAGACTAGCGAAGAAAGCAAAGTGGACATATAGGGAACCCCTGGGTGAGCGCTCAGGTCGTATGTCGCAGCTTTCCTGCACCGCGTTCGATGAGCACGGCGAAATTGTGTCCGCCAGATCAGATTATAAGGGTGTCTGCGCGCCCGGTACAGACAAAGGGAACGTGAGGCGCGGACGCGGGTTTAATCCTGGGCCCATCCTTCGAACGCTGGAGCCTTAAAACGTTGGAGCCTTGCATGTCGGTCGTCAGCACGGACATCGAACCCCTCACCATCGTCTTTGAAGACGACGGCCTCGTTCCCAACAATTCGATGCCGTTCCTGGTCTACAAGGGCGCAGTCGATGTCGCGAATGGCCACCCCGAAAAGACCATCGAGGGGCTGTTCGGCGCCAATGGCTGGGGCGCGATGTGGCGCAACGGCGTCTACGACTATCCGCACTACCACGCGACGGTGCATGAAGCGCTCGGCGTCGCCCGTGGTCATGCATTGGTCCGGTTCGGCGGCGACCGCGGCAAGGAGATTGAGATATCGGCCGGCGACGTCGCCATCCTGCCCGCAGGGACCGGGCATCAATGCCTGTCCGCAAGTCCGGATTTCTGTGTCGTCGGCGCCTACCCGCCCGGTCCGCAAATGCAGATCACGCGGCCGACGCCGGAAAATCATGCGAAGGCGTTGAAGACGATTCCGCACGTGAAGCTGCCGGAGACCGATCCGGTGCGCGGCGAGAACGGCCCGCTGGTGAAACTGTGGAAGCGGAGCTAGACTTTCGCTAGCCGCAGCGTCGATGGAGTGAGACGACATGACAACGGCCTTCACGCCCATCGCGTCGCTTTTGGGTGGCGCCTTGATAGGCCTCTCCGCGGTGATGCTGATGGCCTTTACCGGCCGGATTGCGGGCGTCAGCGGCATTGCAGCACGCCTGCTGCCACCCTTCCGCGACCGCGAAATTTTGGGAAGGGATTTTTCGGGAAGATTTGCGTTTGTCGCCGGACTGATCGCCGCGCCCCTGATCGTCCTGTTCGCCAGCGGCCGGCTTCCGGCGCAATCGATCGAGACCGGCGGCCTTGTTCTCGTGATCGCCGGCCTTCTTGTGGGTTTCGGCTCGGTCTGGGGCAATGGCTGCACCTCCGGGCATGGGGTCTGCGGAATATCCCGCCTGTCGGTCCGCTCGCTCGCAGCCACGATGGTCTTCATGGCGACGGGCTTTGCGACAACCTTCGTCGTCCGGCATCTGTTGTGAAGTCCGCTGTGAAGTCCACCTTGCCCATCGTCATCCAGTTTGCACTCGGCCTGATATTCGGCCTCGGGCTCCTGGTTTCCGGGATGTCCAATCCTGCGAAAGTGCTGAACTTCCTCGATCTCGCGGCCATCCGCACGGGAACGTGGGATCCCAGCCTGGCATTCGTGATGATGGGCGCCGTCGCAACTGCGTTCGTCAGGCTTTCGGTTCGTGCTGCGGCAACCGCGTCCTATCTTCGGCGACAAATTTCACCTGCCGACGATGACCGAACTCGATTCCCGCATCATCGTCGGGCCGGCGATTTTCGGCGTCGGTTGGGGACTGGCAGGCCTTTGTCCCGGCCCCGCTTTCGTGGCGCTCGGCTACGGCACGTCTGCATCGATCCTGTTTGTGATCGCGATGTTTTGCGGCATGGCCATCGCCCGCGCGCTTGCGAACCGGCCGTCGGCGTCCAACCTCGCGACATCAGCGCAATCCTACGAATAGGATTACGGTTCTGATAGCAGCTCGTCGAGCGACGCGCACTGCGCGGCATCACTCCTGATGTCGGGAATAATTAAAAACACGGAAATGTTACAACGACAAGTCACACACCGTGCGGCGCGATAGAGCACGCAAAATGCTGGCTGCGGCTGGCCGTCATTTTTCGCATATGATAGAGTGTTGCTCGTGGAGGTAGCCGAAGACGCCCCGCGACATTTGGCTTTATTGCATCCGTTTTCCTGGCCATCTGTTCGATCCCGCAGAAGTCGGTCGGCGCTCTATGCAGCCGGCTTTGCACGTTCCATTGCTTGCGCGGTCTCACGCGTTTGAGCACGCATGCTCCACACCGATTATCCGGAGAACGCGAAACCAGACGAGGACACAAGCGAAAACCCGAACACCCCACATCAGAAGAGGAGAATTCGAGATGCTTCGAAGAATTCTGACGCTGACGTTGTCTCTCTGCCTTGGCGCCGCGGTTGCGCCCGCGGCGCTGGCCCAAACGGCACCGGCAATCACCGAGCAGGAGGCGCACGCGATCGCGGTGGACGCCTATGTTTACTTCTACTCCCTGATATCGATGGACGTGTCCCGCAAGCAATTCACCAACGGCACCACCGATTTCAGAGGCCCGATGAACACGTTCGTCAATGTGCCCGAATATCCGCCGGCGGATTTCAAGGGCGTCGTGCGCTCGAACTTCGATACTCTATATTCGGTCTCCTGGCTCGACATGACCAAGGAGCCCGTCGTCATCTCGGTCCCCGATACTGGCGGACGCTACTATTTGCTGCCGATGCTCGACATGTGGACCGACGTCTTTGCCTCGCCGGGCTGGCGCACCACGGGCACCAAGGCCGGGACGTTTCTGCTGACACCTCCCGGCTGGCGGCCGGATTTGCGCGACAGGTTTGACGAGGAGTTCAAGCTTCCAAAGGACACGCAGCGGGTCGACGCACCAACACCTTATGTCTGGGTGATCGGCCGTACCAAGACCGACGGTCCGGCGGACTACGACGCGGTTCATAAAATCCAGGCTGGTTACAAGGTCACCCTGCTTTCCGAATATGGCAAAACGCCCAAGCCGGTCGAGTTCAAGCCCGATCCAAGCGTTGACATGAAGACGCCGCCGAAGGTCCAGGTCGATACCATGTCGGCGGGCGTCTATTTCGCCTATGCCACCGAGTTGCTCAAGCTTCATCCGCCCCACATCACCGATGAGCCGATCATCGCGCAGATGAAGAAAATCGGCATCGAACCGGGCAAGAGCTTCGACATCGGCAAGCTCGATCCGGTCCTGCAAAGGGCGCTGGAAACCGCACCGCAGGACGGGCAGAAGCTGATGGCCTGGAAAGTGCCGACGCTGGCCCGTGTTGCGAATGGCTGGTCGATGAACACCGACACGATGGGTGTTTACGGCAACTATTATTTGAAGCGCGCAATCGTCGCGCAGGTGGGACTTGGTGCAAATCTGCCGGAGGACGCCATCTATCCGCTCAATCTCGGCGACGAATCCGGCAAGCCGCTCGATGGCGCCAGCAAGTACACCATCACCTTCGAGAAAGGCGCCACGCCTCCGGTCGGCGCGTTCTGGTCCATCACGCTCTATGATCAGGAAGGATTCCAGGTCGGCAACGTCCTGAACCGCTTTGCGGTCAGTAGCTGGATGCCGTTCAAATACAATGCGGACGGCTCGCTCGATATTTATTTCCAGAACGAGAATCCGGGCAAGGACAAGGAAGCCAACTGGCTTCCGGCGCCAAAGGGAGCCTTCAACCTGACCATGCGTCTCTATAGCCCGAAGTCGGAGGCGCTGACCGGGAAATGGAATCCACCGCCGATCGTAAGGACGCAGCCGACAGTCGGTCTGTCGGCTCAATAAAAATGGAAGGCCGCCGGCACCTCTGTGCCTGCGGCCTTTCATCTCGCGTCCCTTTCATTTCACGTGCCTTTCATTTCACGTCAATGCGCCGCGAATCGCCCTCAGAGGCCAGCCCTCCCGCCTGCGCTATCCCGGAAACAGGGAATAGGGCCGGCTGCACCAGAAAGAGGCAAATATATCGTGCCGAACTGTCGTGTACCCGACTATAAGTCCCGAATTAATTAGCTATTGCCCTTAGTAGCGCCCACTGTGGTCTATCGCCGGAACTACGCCCTAGGCATCGGTGACAGAGAGAGTTGAAGCTCCCGCCTGTTTTGCGCTGGAGCTGAAGTGGCCGCCACCAATCACCTTTTGAGTTTGCTGGATACGCCGACAGCGGCGCAGTTGAAGCCGCATATGCGGACGATCACAGTCGAGCACGGCGAGCTTCTTCACGGCGCAGCGTCGGAAATCGAATTCGCCTACTTTCCCGTATCCTGCATCATCTCGGTCCTGGCCCGCACCGAGCAAGGCCAGACCGCCGAGACCTCCATCGTGGGTCGCGAAGGAATGATCGGTTCGTCGACCATCCATGGCATCACGACATCCTTTGCCGAATCGATCGTGCAGGTCGCCGGCGAGGCCATCCGAATCCCCGCTTCCGAAATGCATCGCGTGGGGCAGGCCAGCGAGAGCTTTCGAAAGGTCCTGGCGCTGTTCGACCTCTCCCTCCTCGCCCAATCGCAACAATCGACAGCCTGCCAGGCGCTGCACCAGGTCGAGAATCGCGCCGCACGCTGGCTGCTCCAGTGCCGAAAACGACTGGGCAGTAATGACATCCGGCTGACCCAGGAGTTTTTTGGACAGATGCTCGGGGTGCAGCGAACGACCATCAATCTGGTCGAGCGCACGCTGCAGAACGCCGGCCTCATTGAAATTGGCCGAGGGCGCATATCCATCCTGGATACCAAGGCGCTGCATGCGGTGTCGTGCGACTGCTACGAGCGGATCGAACGGCGTTACGACGAGCTTTTGGGCTCGATCGAATAGAATTCTTTGCAACTCCCCGGAACGAATCCGTCAGGCAGGTGTTCGGCCTTTGCGGCAGTGTCGGAAGTCCGACACTGTGACGCAAATTGTTCCGCCCGGCGGATGTCCTTGCCACAAAGGCCGAACTCGATGCAGCCCAGCGCTCGCAAACGGCCTGTCGTGCTCGTGGTGGAGGACGAGACGCTGATCCGGATCGCCGCCGTCGAAGCCGTCGAGGAAGCAGGATTCGAGGTGATCGAGGCGCAAAACGCCGACGAGGCGATCGCAATCCTGGAACAACGCACCGACATCCATCTCGTCTTCACCGACATCCAGATGCCCGGTTCGATGGACGGTCTGAAACTCGCTCACTGCGTGCGGGACCGCTGGCCACCGGTCAAGATCATCGCCACCTCGGGACGTGCGCCGATCACGCGAAACGGATTTGCCCAATGGCGGGCGCTTCCTGCACAAGCCGTACACTGCGGCGCAGATCGCGGGAACGCTGCGCGAATTGATGCGAGGGCCCGCCTGATCCGGGGCCTGTTCGCATTGCATTGCAATCTAAAATCGGCCGTCTAAAAATCGGCAACGAAGTAGCGGACTACGCCGCGTTAGCGCCTTCCTGACGGCTGGCCTCGAACAGGAACCAGGTGCGGCGCTCGGTCTCGTCGATGAAGACTTCGAGCAGGCTCGCGGTGCCGGAATCCTCGTGGTCGTCGCAAAGCTTGTGGGCCTTTCGCATCGCGGCCGCCACGTGCTTGTTGTCTTCCATCAACTCGCGCAGCATTTCGCGCGGCGGGACATAGGCCTCGTTGTTGTCCTTGATGGTCTGGTGCTTGCTGATCTGACTGATCGAGCGCAGCGTGGTGCCGCCGAGCTTGCGCACCCGTTCGGCGAGCTGGTCGGTGGTGGCGAAAATCGCGTCCGACTGCTCGTCCAGCATCAGGTGATAGTCGCGGAAATGCCGGCCGCTGATGTGCCAGTGGAAATTCTTGGTTTTCAGGTAGAGCGCGAAGGCGTCGGCCAGCAGGGTGTTGAGCGACGCCGAAATCTTCTCGACCGCGGCATGCGGCAGGTCGGTCGGGGTATCGAGATCGGGCGATACTTTATTATTGTCGGGCTTGGTTTTGCTCACGATGAACCTTCCTGTTAGGAACCGGACAGCGGCGGCATTGGACAATGCCCGCCGAACACCCTAACGCATCACTTTCCCGGCGGTTCCTGCGCCGGAACCCTGTTTTGCCGGACGCTGCCCGAATGGACGAATGGATCGACTATTACGATTCCACGCATACGATCTATGCGAGCAAGCTGCATCGCGACCTGCATTTCCAGATCATCGCGCGGGACATCATCGGCTACATCTCCTCGCCCGACGCGGTGGTACTGGATTATGCCTGCGGCGAGGCCCTGTCCGCGGCCAAGGTGGCGGATGCCTGCGCCAAACTCTATCTCGCCGAGCCCGCTCCGGGCGTCCGCGGCCGGCTGATCGCGCGCTATGCGCCGAACACCAGGATCCGCGTGCGCTCACTGGACGATCTGCGCAAGATGGAGGAGACGTCGATCGATCTCGTCGTCATGAACTCGGTCGCGCAATACATGACGCCGGAAGAACTGGATTCCGCCTTTGCCGTCATTCGCCGGCTGATGAAGCCCACCGGGCGTCTCGTATTGGGGGATATCCTGCGGCCTGAAGTCGGCATGGGGCGAGACGTGCTGGCGCTGTTGAAACTCGCGCGCTCCCACGGCTTTCTGAAAGACGCGCTTTACGGCCTCGCCAGCACCGCCTTGTCGGACTACCGGCAATTGCGCACCCGGGTCGGGCTGCAGCGCTACGGCGAAAGCGAAATGATCGCCAAGCTCGCCGCCGCCGGCTTCACCGCCTCGCGCGCGACCCGCAATATCGGTCACAATCCGTGGCGGATGACGTTTGTGGCGCGGCACTCCTACTAATCAAGGCGTTGGTCAGGACGCGCTCGCGCGGCCTGTCAATTAAGGTTAAGAAAAGGCAGACGTGGCTCGCCTTGCCCGGATCGGCGATGATCGCCTCGGCCCGGTGGCGGAAGCGTCTACGCGGGAGCGGTGCATCGCTCTTTATCCTGGTTCAAATCCAGGCCGGGCCTCCAGCCTTCGCGGCTACGCCGCTTCGGCTAGGCAAGCCAGTTTACCTCGCCATAGCCCGAAGAGCGTAGGCGGGCCTTGGCCGCGTTGCGGCCTCGGCTAGGCAGGCCAGTTTACCTCGCCGTAGCCCAAATCGCGGTTGATGGGGGCTTTTTGGGGGTTTCGCGGGTGCGGAATCTGGTCTAAAGACCACCCCGCGCGCGAGGGAAACCCGCGCTCTTGGCTCGAGGGACGCGCGGCATGCGCGCCCTTTTTTTGTGCCCAAAATCCAGTCCGTGAGCTCGATGCCCAAAAGAACCGATATCTCCACCATCCTGATCATCGGCGCCGGTCCCATCGTGATCGGCCAGGCCTGCGAATTCGACTATTCGGGCACGCAGGCGGTGAAAACGCTGAAGGAAGAGGGCTACCGGATCGTCCTGGTCAATTCCAACCCGGCGACGATCATGACCGACCCGGAACTGGCGGATGCCACCTATATCGAGCCGATCACGCCCGAAATCGTCGCAAAAATCATCGAAAAAGAGCGCCACATCGTTCCCGGCGGCTTTGCGCTGTTGCCCACCATGGGCGGCCAGACCGCGCTGAACTGCGCGCTGTCGCTGCGCAAGCAGGGCACGCTTGCCAAATTCGACGTCGAGATGATCGGCGCCACCGCTGACGCCATCGACAAGGCGGAAGACCGCGGCCGTTTCCGCGAGGCCATGACCAGGATCGGGCTGGAGACGCCGCGCTCGATCCAGACCAAGAACCTGCCGGACGCGCTGCGCGCACTCGACGACATCGGCCTGCCCGCCATCATCCGCCCCTCCTTCACCATGGGCGGCACCGGCGGCGGCATCGCCTACACCAAGGCCGAGTTCATCGAGATCGTCGAGCGCGGCATCGACGCCTCCCCCACCGACGAAGTCCTGATCGAGGAAAGCGTGCTCGGGTGGAAAGAGTTCGAGATGGAGGTGGTGCGCGACAAAAAAGACAATTGCATCATCATCTGCTCGATCGAGAACCTCGATCCGATGGGCGTGCACACCGGCGATTCCATCACCGTCGCCCCGGCGCTGACGCTGACCGACAAGGAATACCAGATCATGCGCGACGCCTCGCTGGCGGTGCTGCGCGAGATCGGGGTCGAGACCGGCGGCTCCAACGTGCAGTTCGGCGTCAACCCGGCCGACGGCCGCATGGTCGTGATCGAGATGAACCCGCGCGTGTCGCGCTCCTCCGCGCTGGCCTCAAAGGCCACCGGCTTTCCGATCGCAAAGGTCGCCGCAAAACTCGCGGTCGGCTACACCCTCGATGAAATCGCCAACGACATCACCGGCGGCGCGACGCCGGCCTCGTTCGAGCCGACCATCGATTACGTCGTCACCAAGATACCCCGTTTTGCGTTCGAAAAATTCCCCGGCGCCGCCACCACGCTGACGACCTCGATGAAGTCGGTCGGCGAAGTGATGGCGATCGGCCGCACGTTCCAGGAAAGTTTGCAGAAGGCGCTGCGCGGCCTCGAGACCGGCCTGACCGGCCTTGACGAAATCGAGATCGAGGGCCTCGGCCGCGACGACGACAAGAACGCGATCCGTGCGGCGCTGGGCACGCCGACGCCGAACCGCATCCTGCAGGTCGCCCAGGCGATGCGGCTTGGCTGGTCGGACGACGAGATCTTCAATTCCTGCAAGATCGATCCGTGGTTTCTGAGCGAGATGCGCGGCATCGTCGACATGGAAGCCAAGATCAAGGCGAACGGATTGCCGGCCAACGCGTTCGGCATGCGGACGCTGAAGGCGATGGGCTTTTCGGATGCGCGGCTCGCCGTGCTTTCCGAATCCAGCGAGGCCGACATCACGGCGAAGCGCCACGCGCTTGCCGTTCGCCCGGTATTCAAGCGCATCGACACCTGTGCCGCGGAATTCGCCTCGCCCACCGCCTACATGTATTCGACCTATGAATCGCCGTTCGCAGGCGCCTTGGCGGACGAGAGCGCGCCGTCCGACAAGCAGAAGGTCATCATTCTCGGCGGCGGGCCGAACCGGATCGGCCAGGGCATCGAGTTCGACTATTGCTGCTGCCATGCCTGCTTCGCGCTCGCCGATGCCGGCTACGAGACCATCATGGTCAACTGCAATCCGGAAACCGTGTCGACCGATTACGACACCGCCGACCGGCTCTACTTCGAGCCGCTCACTGCCGAGGACGTGCTGGAAATCATCGCCACCGAACGCAAGAACGGCACGCTGCACGGCGTGATCGTGCAGTTCGGCGGCCAGACCCCGTTGAAACTCGCCCGCGCGCTGGAAGCCGCCAACGTGCCGATCCTGGGCACCTCACCCGACGCCATCGATCTCGCCGAAGACCGCGACCGTTTCAAGCGCGTGCTCGACAAGCTGCGCCTCAAGCAGCCGAAAAACGGCATCGCCTATTCGGTCGAGCAGGCGCGGCTGGTGGCGGCCGATCTCGGCCTGCCGCTGGTGGTGCGTCCGTCCTATGTGCTGGGCGGCCGCGCGATGCAGATCATCCGCGAGGAAAACCAGCTCAACGATTACCTGCTCGGCACCTTGCCGGAACTGGTGCCGGGTGACGTCAAGGCGCGCTATCCCAACGACAAGACCGGCCAGATCAATACCGTCCTCGGCACCAATCCGCTGCTGTTCGACCGCTATCTGTCCGACGCCACCGAAATCGACGTCGACTGCCTGTGCGACGGCAAGGACACCTTCATCGTCGGCATCATGGAGCATATCGAGGAGGCCGGCATTCACTCCGGCGATTCCGCCTGCTCGCTGCCGCCGCATTCGCTCGATGCCCAGATGATCGCGGAGCTGGAACGCCAGACCCGCGAACTCGCGCTCGGCCTCGACGTGGTCGGGCTGATGAACGTGCAATACGCCATCAAGGATGGCGATATCTACGTGCTCGAGGTCAACCCGCGGGCGTCGCGCACGGTGCCGTTCGTGGCGAAAGTGGTCGGCACGCCGGTGGCGAAGATCGCGGCGCGGATCATGGCCGGCGAAAAGCTCGCCGACTTCAAATTGCAGAAGCGCAAGCTCGATCATGTCGGCGTCAAGGAATCGGTGTTCCCGTTCGCGCGCTTCCCCGGCGTCGATACCGTGCTGGGGCCGGAGATGCGATCGACCGGCGAGGTCATGGGCATCGACCGCTCGTTCGAAGTCGCCTTCGCCAAGAGCCAGCTCGGCGGCGGCACCCGCGTGCCGCGCAAAGGCACGGTGTTCGTCTCGGTGCGCGAGATCGACAAGAACCGCATTACGGACGCGGTGCGGCTGTTGCACTCGCTGGGCTTCAAGGTAATGGCCACCTCGGGCACCCAGCGCTTCCTTACCGACAATGGCGTACCGACCGAAAAAGTTAACAAGGTGCTGGAGGGACGGCCGCATATCGTCGACGCCATCACCAATGGCGATATCCAGCTCGTTTTCAACACCACTGAAGGCCCGCAGGCGCTGGCCGACAGCCGTTCGTTGCGACGCGCTGCCCTCTTGCATAAAGTGCCATATTACACCACTCTTTCAGGTGCTGTGGCGGCAGCCCAGGGCATCCGCGCCTATCTGGGCGGAGACCTTGAGGTTCGCACGCTGCAGAGCTACTTTTCCGAAAACTGATCGTTAACGGGGCAAAGGCGCCCGCTAAACGATTGGCAATAAAGCCTTATGGCTGGAACTCACCGCTCGTCTGGATGTTGAATCGGCCCTTAACGGGGCCGAAAATTAATAGGCAGGCGGGCTCGCATTCCGGGCCATGAACGCCTGATTGCACTAGAAACTGATCGCAATAGAAAAAATGCCTCGTGTGTGCACCTCTTGGCGGCTCGCACGATCGAAGGACAAAAGAGATGATGGAAAAGGTTCCAATGACCGCGGGCGGCTATGCCGCCCTGGAGGTCGAGTTGAAGCAGCGCCAGTCGGTGGAGCGTCCGCGCATCATCGAACATATCGCCGAGGCGCGCTCGCATGGGGACCTGTCCGAGAACGCGGAATATCACGCCGCCAAGGAAGAACAGTCGCACAATGAAGGCCGCATCGCCGAGCTCGAAGACAAGCTCGCGCGCGCCGACATCATCGACATCTCGAAGCTCTCCGGCGATACCATCAAGTTCGGCGCGACCGTGACGCTGGTGGACGAAGACACCGAGAAGAAAGCGGTGTGGCAGATCGTCGGCGAGCCGGAAGCGGATGCCAAGAAGGGCCGCATCTCCATCACCTCGCCGCTGGCCCGTGCCCTGATCGGCAAGAAAAAGGGCGCGACCGTGGAAGTCGTGGCGCCCGGCGGCGCCAAGGCCTACGAGATCACCAAGGTCGAGTGGCGATAAGTCGCAGAGATTTCAATAGAGATTTCAATTCCTGGAGATGACGAAAGGGCCGGAACGATGTTCCGGCCTTTTGTTTTGCACCGGTTTGCGCTGCGAGTCAAAACGCCGCAGCAACACTTCGCGCCGATCATTATTCCTGTGCTGCTCCGCAAAAACGTCATCGATTTCTTATGGCGATATGCTTTTCCTCGAGGCGGCAGCACGTTACCAATGAGAGGCGCGTACAAATTTTGGGGACCAACATGGACGCAATAGATAAGCTACTTTCGAAATGGCAACCGACCGCGCTCAGCCTGTTTCGCTTCATCACCGGGCTCCTGCTGTTCCAGTACGGCGTCGCAAAGCTCTTCAAATTCCCGGCGGGAACGATGTTCGAGAAAGTCGAACTGTTCTCGCTGATCGGCGCCGCGGGCACGCTCGAACTGGTGCTGGGCGGGCTCTTGATGATCGGGTTGTTCTCACGCATCGTCGCCTTCATCCTCTCGGGTGAGATGGCATTCGCGTATTTCATCGGCCATTTTCCCAAAGGTTTTTTCCCGCTGCTCAACGGCGGCACCGGAGCGATCCTGTTCTGCTTCGCCTGTCTCTATCTGGCGACGTCAGGTGGCGGGCCGTACAGCGTCGACGCGATGATGCAGAAGAAGTAGGGCCGAGGGCCTAATTCGTCATTGCGAGCCAACGGGTCGGCGCGAAGCGCCGACCCGGTGGCTCCTCGCAATCGAACTTGCAGAGCAATGACGGCGGGGCCGCGACGGCCTTCACCCCACCACCTTCGAATCGAGCGGCACCGCCGCCTCGTATTTCGAATTGTGCAGCACCAGCGACGTGCGGACGTTGCGCACATGGGGGGCTGCGGTCAGATGCGTGACGAAATCCTGAAACGTCGCCATGTCGGGCGCCACGCATTTGAGGATGAAATCGACCTCGCCGGACAGCATCCAGCATTCCCGCACCAGCGGCTCGGCGCGCACGAAATCCTCGAACGCGCGCAAATCGGCATCTGCCTGGCTGGACAGATGCACGGAAGCGAACACCGTGACGTCGAAGCCGAGCCGGCGCGGATCCAGCAGGCCGCGGTAACCCTGGATGTAGCCCTCTTCCTCCAGCGTCCTGACCCGGCGCAGGCAGGGCGGCGGCGAAATGCCGACCCGTTTGGCCAGTTCCACATTGGTGATTCGGCCATCGGCCTGGATTTCGGCGAGGATTCTGAGGTCGATTTCGTCAAGATTCTTCGACACGCGGGTCTGTTTCCCAAGGGCTGGCTGGCTTGGCAGGTGTAGGCGGCAACACTCTTAGCGCAGCCGATGCGGCTTGCGCAATTTTATTGCGCGTGCAGTGCGCAAATCAGTTCAGTTCCGGGGAAAATTCGCTTATATGGATTGCAATTCTTGCATAGCTACCCAGATGTCCTAGACTTGGAATACACCTCGGATTTGACACTTTTAGCGCCGCCGCGAGCCTTTCCGGGCGCTTTCAGCTCAAGCCCTGATCAAAACTCCCTTACAAAAAAGAGAGGGATCTGCCGATGCCCGCGCCTATCCATGCCAAGGTCGTCATTATCGGTTCCGGCCCCGCCGGATACACCGCAGCGATCTACGCAGCGCGGGCGATGCTCGAGCCCGTTTTGATTCAGGGCATCCAGCCCGGCGGACAGCTGACCATCACCACCGACGTGGAAAACTATCCGGGCTTCGCCGATGTCATCCAGGGTCCCTGGCTGATGGAGCAGATGGAGAAGCAGGCGGCGCATGTCGGCACCAAGATCGTCACCGACCTCGTCAGCAAGCTTGAGCTGACGCAGCGGCCGTTCCGGCTGACCTGCGATAGCGGCGACGTCTATCTCGCCGAGACCGTGATTCTCGCCACCGGCGCGCAGGCGCGCTGGCTCGGCATCCCCTCGGAAGAAACGTTCAAGGGCTTTGGCGTCTCGGCCTGCGCAACCTGCGACGGCTTCTTCTATCGCGGCAAGGAAGTCGTGGTGGTCGGCGGCGGCAACACCGCGGTCGAGGAAGCGCTGTTCCTCACCAACTTCGCCTCGCAGGTGACCATCGTGCATCGCCGCGATCATTTCCGCGCCGAGCGCATCCTGCAGGACCGCCTGTTCAAGAATCCGAAGATCAAGGTGATCTGGGACTGCGCGATCGACGAAATCGTCGGCACCGAGAACCCGGGCAAGGTCACGGGTGTCCGCCTCCGAAACGTCAAGAGCGGCACGCTGACGAAGCTGGCGGCGGACGGCGTCTTCATCGCCATCGGCCACGCGCCGGCGACCGACCTGGTCAAGGGGCAGATCAAGCTGAAACAATCCGGCTATGTCGAGGTGGCGCCGAACTCGACCGCGACCTCGGTACCCGGCCTGTTCGCCGCCGGCGACGTCGCGGACGAAACCTACCGGCAGGCGGTCACAGCCGCCGGCCTTGGCTGCATGGCGGCCCTTGAGGCCGAACGGTTCCTTGCTTTGCGCGCGAGCGATCGCGCGGCGGCGGAATAATCATGGCTCGAACGCGGGACGGATTTACGGACATGGATTGGGACAAGCTGAAGGTGTTTCACGCGGCGGCGGAAGCGGGGAGCTTCACGCATGCCGGCGAGCAACTCGGGCTTTCGCAGTCGGCGGTGTCGCGCCAGGTCAGCGCACTGGAACAGGAACTTTCGGTATCGCTGTTCCATCGCCATGCGCGCGGGCTGATCCTCACCGAACAGGGCGATTTGCTGTTCCGCACCGCCCATGACGTGTTCATGCAGTTGCAGGCGGCGCGCGCCAAGCTCACCGACAGCCGCGAGCGGCCGAGCGGCGATCTCAAGATCACCACGCCGCCGGCGCTCGGCATCAACTGGCTGATCCCGCGGCTCGACGAATTCACCGGCCTCTATCCGGACATCCGCATCTCGCTGATCGTGACCGATGAGGATCTCGATCTGTCGATGCGCGAAGCTGACGTCGCGATCCGCACCCGCAAGCCGACCCAGCCGGACCTGATCCAGCGCAAGCTGTTCTCGATCGGCTTCCATGCCTATTGCTCGCCGGAATACATCAAGCGCTTCGGCACGCCGCGCACGCTCGACGATCTCGACTCGCATCGCATCATCATGCTCGGCGATTCACAGGTGCCGCCGCATCTGCAGAACCGGAGCTGGCTGATCGACGCCGGCCGCAACGGCTCGGGTCCGCGCGAGGCCTATTTCAAGGTGAACAACATTCTGGGGCTCGTCCGCGCCTGTCAGCAGGGCCTCGGTATCGCAGCACTGCCGGATTATCTGGTCGAAGAAAACAACCGTCTGGTGCAGTTGTTCGGCGAGACCGACTCGATCCAGATCGACACTTATTTCGTCTATCCGGAAGAGCTGAAGACGGTGGCGCGGGTACAGGTTTTTCGCGACTTCGTGGTGAGCAAGGCGCAGCGCTGGCCCTCGTAATCGGCGGTTCTCATAAACCCCCCGGTCTCCGCATGACTGACATGCGGCTCGGACGGTTGATGCAGCGCGCTGATGGGGATCATAGTGTTTTCACGCTGAGCGGTCGCGTCGCGCATATGTCCCCCTCCTCCAGTGGCGCGGCAGTTCAGTAATCCCTCTTGGAAGGTGATTGTGTCGGCCTCACGTGGCCAATACCTTAAGCCGGGCTCTTTGGAGCCCGGCTTTTTTTTGCTGCAAGCTTCACTATGCTTCGTCACGACATGTGTTCCACGCGTGGACACTGCGCCGATTGACAATGCTGCCCTGCGCCAGCATCATCGGCACATGATCACGAATTCGTGCGCCGCATTGTCGTCGAAAAAAGGTTCCCACCCGGGGACCCGAGATCGACGCGCGCGATAAGACTCTAGCGACAACGCCGATCCCGAAAACCCCGCCGTCTGGACGGGGTTTTTTGTTGGTCCCGTCTCCGGCTCACCCCAAAGGAGATGGACCAATGACTGAACTTGAAACCCAATTGCAGGGCCTGTGGCTGCCCCTGATCACGCCGTTTCGCGACGGAGAACTCGACGAGACATCCCTGCGCCGGCTGGTCCGGCACTACGCCGGCGGCCCGGTCGACGGCTTCATCCTCGCGGCCACGTCGGGCGAAGGCATGAGCCTCGACATCGCCGAACTCGAGCAGTTGGTCACGGCGGTGCGCGCGGAAATCTCCGACGCAAGGCGCTATGTGCCAATCTGCCTCGGCCTGTCGGGCGCCAGCACGCGCAAGATGCTGGATGCGCTGGATGAGACGGCCGACTGGCCGATCGACGGCTATCTGATCGCCAGCCCCTATTACACGCGGCCATCGCAGCGCGGTCTCGTGCAACATTTCACCGCGCTCGCCGACCACGCTTCCTGGCCGATCGTGCTCTACAACATTCCCTACCGGAGCCGCGGTCAACCTCACCAACGAGACGCTGCTGGAACTCGCTGGGCATCCGAACATCGTCGGCATGAAGGATTGCTGCTCCGACCGCGCCCAGTCGATCGATTTCCTGGCGCCGAAGACCTGCCGGCTTTCGCGTGCTGACCGGCGAGGATTCGGAATATCACAACGCGCTCACCGACGGCGCTGACGGCGCCATCCTGCTGTCGGCGCATCTGGAGACCGAGACTTTTGCGGCGGTGCAGACGCTCTTGAAGCAAGGCGATCGCGATGGCGCGCAGGCGCGCTGGCAGAGTGTTTCCGAACTGACGAAGCTGTTGTTCGCCGAGCCGAGCCCTGCGCCGGCCAAGTACTGGCTGGCGCGGACGGGGCTGATCGACAGCGCCGAGGTTCGGTTGCCGATGGTGGAGGTTGGTGCGGAGCTCGCGGTACGGCTGGATGCGGAGATCGAGCGACGATCCGGCGCACGCAGGACGGCCGTCAATCCAACCTTGCTCGCGCGAGCCTGAGCGCATTGCCGATCACGCTGACCGAAGACAGCGCCATCGCGGCGGCGCCGACCATCGGCGACAGCAGGATCCCGAATACCGGATACAGCACGCCGGCCGCGATCGGCACGCCGGCGGCGTTGTAAAGGAACGCAAATGCCAGGTTCTGGCGGATGTTGCGCATGGTCGCGACCGACAGATGCCGCGCCCGGACCAGGCCCGACAGATCGCCGGTCAACAATGTGACGCCGGCGCTTTCGATCGCAACGTCCGTGCCGCCGCCCATGGCGATGCCGACATCGGCCGCGGCGAGCGCCGGCGCGTCGTTGACGCCGTCGCCGACCATGGCGACACGCCGGCCTTCGCCGCGCAGCCGCTGCACCACCTCACTTTTGCGCTCCGGCAACACGCCAGCCTCGATCTCGCCGATGCCGAGCGCCTTTGCGACCGCGCGCGCGGTGGTGAGATTGTCGCCGGTCAGCATGACGATCCGCAAGCCGTCGTCGCGCAACGCCTGCAGTGCGGCCTTCGCCGACGGCTTGATCGGATCGGCGATCGCGATCACGCCGGCGGCGCGGCCATCGACCGCGACATAGATCGCCGTGGCGCCATCTTGCCGCGCGGCTTCGGCGGCGGCATCGATGTTCCCGGTGGTGACGTTCAACTCGCCCATCAGCATCGCATTGCCGAGCGCAACCTTCCTGCCCTCCACATCGCCGGTTGCGCCCTTGCCGGAACGCGACGCGAAGCCGCCGGCCGCGGTGAACGCAAGCTTGCGTTCATGTGCGGCGTTGAGGATCGCCTGCGCCAGCGGATGCTCGCTGCCCTGCTCGACGCTGGCCGCCAGCCGCAGCAATTCGTCGTCGTCAAACTCTCCGGCTGAAATCACGCCGACCACTTTGGGTTTTCCTTCGGTCAGCGTGCCGGTTTTGTCGATCACCAGCGTGTCGATGCTTTCCATCCGCTCCAGCGCCTGCGCGTCGCGGATCAGGATCCCGGCATGCGCGCCGCGCCCGACGCCGACCATGATCGACATCGGCGTCGCGAGCCCGAGCGCGCAGGGACAGGCGATGATCAGCACGGTGACGGCAGCGACCAGCGCAAAGCTAAAGCGCGGCTCGGGTCCGAACATCGCCCAGGCTGCGAATGCCAACAGCGCGGCCAGGATCACCGCCGGGACGAACCAGCCGGCCACCCGATCGGCAAGCCGCTGGATCGGCGCACGCGAGCGCTGCGCCTTCGCCACCTGATCGACGATCCGCGCCAGCATGGTGTCGCGGCCGATCTTTTCCGCGCGCATGATGACCCCGCCGCTCTGGTTGACGGTGCCGCCGATCAGACGATCGCCCTCGATCTTCGAGACCGGCATCGATTCACCGGTCACCATGGATTCATCGACGGCGGTGTGGCCCTCGGTGACGACGCCATCGACCGGAATCTTTTCGCCGGGACGGACCCGCAGGCGATCGCCGACGGCAATCGCAGAGATCGCGACGTCTTCATCGCCGTGTTCATCACCTTGGGCGGTGATGCGCCGCGCGGTTTTCGGTGCGAGGCCCAGCAGCGCGCGAATGGCGCCGGAGGTTTGCGCCCGCGCGCGCAATTCCAGCACCTGACCCAGCAGGACCAGCACCGTGATCACTGCCGCCGCCTCGAAATACACCGCGACCGCGCCATGCATGTCGCGGAACGCAGGCGGAAACAGCTGCGGCGCCAGCGTTGCCACCACGCTGTAGAGATACGCAACGCCGGTGCCCATCGCGATCAGCGTGAACATGTTGAGATTGCGGGCGGTTGATCCAAGCCCGAGCGATTTCCAGCCGCGTTCGAAGAACGGCGCCCCCGCCCACAACACGACCGGCGTCGACAAGGCAAATGAAATCCAGTTCGACCAGCTCAGTGGCACCAGATGCATCAGGCCGAAATGGCCGCCCATTTCGAGCGCGAAGACCGGCAACGTCAGCGCCAGCGCGATCCAGAACCGCCGCGTCATGTCCGCAAGTTCGGGATCCGGTGCGTCGTCGAGCGATATCTGTTCGGGCTCCAGCGCCATGCCGCAGATCGGGCACGAACCGGGACCGACCTGCCGCACCTCCGGATGCATCGGACAGGTGTAGATGGTGCCGGCCGGCGCTGCGGGCTCCGGCTCGCGAGGCCTGAGGAATTTCTCAGGCTCGGCCGCAAAGCGCTCGCGGCAACGCGCGCCGCAGAAGAAATAATCCTGACCCTGGTAGGCGAAGCGATGTTTTGCGGTCGCGGGATCGACCTTCATGCCGCAGACCGGATCGATGGCGGCGGCTTGCTTCGCGCGGCCATGCTGGTCGCCGCAACAGGCTGCGCCTGCGCGCCGTGATGGGGAGAATGCTGATCGTGATCCGCGCTTGCCACCGAAACCGCTTCCCGGCCGTCCGGCGGCCCTTGAACAATATACCCTAGGGGGGTATATGACGCGGATGCGCACCGAGATCAAGACCTCCTGCCTGAAACGGCTGAAACGAATTGAAGGCCAGATCCGCGGCCTCGCCGGGATGGTCGAGGACGACCGCTATTGCATCGACGTGGTGACCCAGATCGCGGCGGCAAAGGCGGCGCTGCGCCGGGTCGAGGAAGAAATCCTGCGCGACCATGTCGCCCATTGCGTCGAGCACGCGATTTCGTCCGGCGACAAGGCCGACCAGCGTCGCAAGATCGCCGAACTGATGGACGTGGTCGGCCGCGCCGACCGGTAAGCAGCCGCGCCCCATCGCGTTAGCTGGTTAATTTCCGGTGATCGCAGAATTTCAAAGTCGAGCGAAGCGCCGCCCCCAACTTTAAAATTTTAGACGTATCGGTATCCCCTCACAAAAAACGGGGGGACCAATGACCACTGAAATCAGCCACAATCCGAAATACCCGATCTGCGAACACGCCCAGAGAATGCACGACGTTCTCCTGGTGTCTTCGTTCGCGCTGTGGGCGATGCTGATCGGCTTCACGCCGGTCATGACCTATCGCCTGCTGGTCAGCTGATCCGCGCGCAGGCGCTTGTGCTGCGAACCGGCATCCGTTTCGCTTGAAACCACCGTGCCGTGGTTAATCGGCGGTAGCAGGTGTGGTCAAATTGACACGAAATCGCGACCGGGATTTTAAAACCGGTCGCGTATCACGATCCCCGAGGAAAACAGAAAACGCGGGGGCGTTCGTGGAAACCGAAACTAAGGCGGTCCCTGAGCAACAGGGTTTTACGACTGAGGATATTCTCTGGGCGGTCGGTATCTGGTCGGTGATCCTGACCCTGTCGCCGGTCGTCGTGTTCTACATGCTGATGGTGGCGTAAGCCGCCGCATCGAAGCGCGACACACCACAGAAAAAACGCGCGGAACCCGCGCGTTCTTGAAGTCCGGCGTGAAGCGGCGTTGTTACGCCGCTTGCTTGTGCATGGCGCCGGAGGCCGACGCGCTACCGCGGATTGCCTTGATCGAACGTTCGATCGCAGCCCATAGCCGGCTGATCTCGGCTGCGGCGCGCCCTTCCGCGTAATATTCGCGGGCGCCTTCGCCTTGCCCCAGCGCCAGCAACAGATCGGCACGGTTGGTGATCTGACCGCTCCAGACCGGCGCCCGAAACTTTATCAGCGCCTCGCGCGCGATGGTGACGATACGGCTCTCAACGCCGTCCCGCTCGGCAGGCGCGCCGTTGATCACGACCGCATAGGGCTTGCGCGCCGCGCGGCACATCTGAATCGTTTCCTGCACCGCATTGACGTCAAACACGCCCGGCCGCGCCGGAATGATCACCATCGTGGCGTTCTTGATGGCATCGTCGACGACGGCCGACAGATTTGGCGGCGTGTCGATGAACACATATTCGATCCCGTCGCGCTTGGCGGCGGCGATGATTCCGCTGACCGAATTCACCGCGGCCTTGATCGGCGGTTCGTTGGTGCCCCGCAACTTGTGCCAGAGAGTAAGCGAGCCCTGCGGATCGGCGTCGATCATCAAACAGGGCTTCGTCGATTTGTGGACATGCGCGGCGATATGAGCAGCCAGGGTACTTTTGCCCGAGCCCCCCTTACGCGAAGCGAAAACTATGACGTTCATACCTTGGCCTCCAGTTGACCCCAGAAGACGAAAATGAATCAGCGCGCTGATTCGTGAAAGATAAATTTTAGCGGCAATCGCGAAGAGGCCACGAATTGGCCAACAATACTGGTTTTTGAGGTTTTTGAGTCACACTGCGCACTGCTGCACAACCATAAGGAGAATCGAAAAATAACAGGAATCGAAAAAGCAAATCGCGGGAATGTCTTGCGCTCATCATTGCATGCGCTTGCTGCGCTCGCGTTCGATCCATTTGCGTTCGATCCATCCGAGCATCCGCGCCATCGGCTTCTGCAGGAAAGGTACGTCCTGCGCGAACAAAAGGAGTCCGAGCGGCAACATCCAGAGTCCGAGTATCGGCAAGAAGCTCAGGATACCGCCGACGATCAGAAGAATGGCGAGTGGAATCCTGGCGTAGCGCGACGACGGCTTGCGCAGCCAGCCGACGAACCTCGCCGGCCGCTTGCGGCAATCTGGCTTCGAACCAGGCAAAATGCCGGTCGAGTTCGGCTTGATGATTTTCGCTCAATGAACCTCTCCTCCCTTTCAGAGATGTTCATCGGCGCTGCTGCGACAAGGCGTCAGTCTGTCGCGCGAGGGGGACTTGAAATGGCGCGCGTGCCGTCAGGTCGCGGTGGGCTTTGCAGGCTTCCTGGGCTTCGCCTTGCTACCGGAAGACTTGCTACCAGTAGACTTTGCACTCGAAGATTTGGCATTCGAAGATTTGCGCGACGTTACCGGCCTGATGGCCATCGGCCGGCCGGCGGGCGCGGCGGCGACCGGCTCGGGACCGGGCCGGAAGAATGCCCGGCAGCCCGGCGAGAGCTGCGACTTGTTGCGGATCATGCAGACGGTGACGCGATCGACATCCGGAATATCCGAGCCGCAGAGCCGGAACGCATCGCCGGTGCAGGCCTGTTGCTGTTCGGGCGTGTAGGCTTTGCCCGCGGTCGGCAGAAACAAGATTGAAAGCAACGAAACCGTCAGCGCCGTTACGAGCATCAAGCCGTGGTGGAAACTCCTGATCATAGATCCCCCCGAGAGCAATGATTCCGCGAATTGTGGGTGAACGGGGGTAGATTGGCAAGGAGATGGCTGCGAGCTGTCCAATGTGACGCGGCAGGCTCGCCGTGCCCGAACCATTCCGGCCGGCTGCGGCCCTTCGATTGAACTTGCTGCCGAATTGAACTTGCCGAACCGGCCCGCTCAATCTAACGTGCGTTCACGGGGACAAAGCAGGCTCCCCGCCAGACGGCCTCCGTCCAAGCTCTGCGCACCACTCGACGTATCGAGGGATTGCGCGTGGACGACAGCGGGCCAAGGCTTTCCAGGTTGCTTCCTAGTTTGCCTTCTTGTTTGACAAGGCTAGTTCAACACGCCGCTCTTGCCGCGTTCTTTCTCGCATGCGTCGCTCTCTCCGCTACCGCGGAGACAGGAGCCGCCATGATTGCCATCGATCATATGACACTCGGATTACCTCCGGCCGGTTTCACCTTTGCACGCACCGGGCGCGGCCCGGAGGGCGAATGGACCGTGGTCGCGGACCCGACCGCCTCTGCAGGCCGCGCGATCGAGCAGAACAATACGGATCGCACCGACTACCGCTTTCCGCTGGCGATTCACGACAGCCTGTCCGCGGCCAATCTCGACGTCGAAGTTCGTTTCAAGGCGGTCGCGGGCAAGATCGACCAGGCCGCCGGCATCGCGGTGCGGCTGCAGGATCCCGACAATTACTATGTGGCTCGCGCCAATGCGCTTGAGGACAACATTCGATTCTATCGCGTGGTGCATGGCCGGCGCGAACAGTTGGATGGGATCGATCTGAAAGTTACGGCAAACCAATGGCACACGCTCGGCCTGCGCGCCGAGGGGGAGCGGTTCACCATCTCCTATGACGGCAAGACGTTGTTTGGCGTGACCGACACCACCTTTGCCGAAGCCGGCGGGGTTGCCCTCTGGACCAAGGCTGACAGCGTGACCCGCTTCGACCGCCTGACCGTCACGCCGCTGCCATAACTTTGGAATCAACAGGCATGACAGATACCGCGACCGGACCAAAAGCAGCGACAAGGGCTTCCTTGATTCCGCTGCTGTACACAGCACGCGGCCTGCGCGGATTTGGCGATGGTTTCGCCGTCATCATTCTGCCCGCCTATATGACCGCTCTCGGTTACGATGCCGTTGCCGTCGGCATCATAGCGACGGCGTCGTTATTGGGGACAGCTCTCCTGACCTTGATCGTCGGCTGGATCGCCCCGCGTCATGACCTCCGCGCGCTGCTGATCTGTGGCGCAGGTTTGATGGCGGTGACGGGTCTGGCGTTTCCGAATGTCGAGCACTTATTCCTTATGGCGCTGGTGGCCTTTATCGGAACGATCAACCCTTCCAGCGGCGACCTCGGCGTTCTCGTCCCGCTGGAACATGCAGCGCTAGCGCGCGGTGCAACGGATGACAGGCGCACGCATGTTTTTGCCCGCTATAGCCTGATCGGCGCGCTATCCGCCGCCGCGGGCTCGCTTGCCGCGTCATTGCCGGACTTTCTGGTCTCGGCGGGAGGCACGAAACTCGCCGCGTTCCGGCTGATGTTTTATGCCTACGCTGTACTCGGCCTCATGGGCGCGGCGCTCTATCGCCTTGTGCCGCACACCCGCGCCGAGGACCGGACCCCACACGCGCCGCTCGGACCCTCGCGCGGTACGGTCTATAAGCTCGCCGCGCTCTTCAGCGTCGATGCCTTTGCCGGAGGCTTCGTCGCCCAATCCTTGCTGGTGCTTTGGCTATTCCAGAAGTTCGATCTTTCGCTGTCCGCTGCCGGATTGTTTTTCTTCTGGTCGAGCACGCTGAGTGCGTTTTCCTACCCTGTCGCAGCCTGGCTTGCGAAGCGCGTGGGCCTCGTCAACACCATGGTCTTTACGCATATTCCCTCGAGCCTGTTCCTGATCCTTGCCGCGTTTTCTCCCAATCTGTACCTGGCTCTTGGATTGCTGTTGCTGCGCTCGGCTTTGTCGCAAATGGACGTACCGACGCGCACATCCTACGTCATGGCGGTCGTAACCACAGCGGAACGGCCCGCCGCCGCCAGCGTTACGGCGGTGCCGCGCAGCCTCGCATCCGCGATCAGCCCCGCCATTGCAGGCGCGCTATTGACGACAGCCTTTTCCGGCCTGCCGCTCGTCATCTGCGGAACGCTCAAGATCGCCTATGATCTCGCTTTGCTGATCTCGTTCCGCCACATCAAGCCGCCCGAAGAACGATCGTAGATTTCTTATGCTCAAGGCCTATATTTGGTAAGCCGCCGGTTCAGAGGAACTCGCAATGCACTCACATTCAATCGACCCGTGGACACACGATCATGTGTTCCTGGGTTCCAAGCATGCGCATCACGAGCGCCGTACTTGGCTCGTGGTCGTGCTGACTGCCATAATGATGGTCGGCGAGATTACGGTCGGATGGTATTCCGGGTCGATGGCGCTGTTGGCCGACGGCTGGCACATGGCGACGCACGCGGCTGCGCTCGGGATCGCGGGGTTGGCGTATCTGTTCGCGCGCAGGCAGGCGGGTAATACTCATTTTACGTTCGGCACTGGCAAGTTCGGTGACCTCGCGGCATTTTCCAGCGCAATCATCCTTGCGATGATCGCCGCTCAAGTTGCCTATGAAAGTGTGGTCCGGCTGATCAATCCAGTTCCGATTGCCTATGGAGAAGCTATTGCGGTCGCGGGGCTCGGTCTCGGCGTCAATCTCGTTAGCGCGTGGCTACTACGTGACGATCATAGCCATCATTACGGCCACGCCCATGAGCACCATCATCACGACAATAACCTTCGCGCCGCCTATGTCCACGTGATGGCCGACGCTGCGACTTCGGTCCTAGCCATCATTGCGTTGGTTGTCGCGATGTATTCGCAATGGGTCTGGGCCGATCCTGCCGTGGGCGTCGTCGGCAGCTTTGTGATCGCCAGTTGGGCTTTCGGATTGATCCGCGCCTCCGGTGCCGTGCTGCTCGACGCCAATGCGGACAAAAATCTCGAAAGGATTATCCGAGAGCGGATCGAGACCAAGGGCGACCGGGTTACCGATTTGCATCTGTGGCAAATTGGCCCCGGCCATCGCGCTGCCGTGATTTCGCTGATCTCCGACCACCCGCTGCCGCCTGCGACCTATAAGCGCCGTCTCGGCGGCTTGCGCGGACTTAGCCACGTAACCGTTGAGGTCGCGACCTGTCTGCACGAGCCGACCGCTTAGACAATCAACGCCATCCCGGAGATCAGCAGCAGCGCCAGGACGATCTTGCGAAACGTGACCTCGTCGAGACGGCCAAATAGCTTTAGGCCGAGCCATGTGCCTGCGAACAGCGCGGGTAGGGCCGAAAGCGGTTTTGCACAAAAAGTTAAGGCTTGCCCGGCTCAGGAGCGCTTCGCCTCGTCAAGAAACGCCTGGACGGCTTCGAACAGTTTCAGCCGGTTTTGCTCCATGATGATCGAATGCGTGCCTTCGGCTAGCGCGACATAGCGCTTGCCGGGCGAGTTGACCAACAGGGGAAACAAGGTCTGCGCCATATAGGGCGGCGCGTCACGGTCCCACTCGGCGCCGACCAGCAATGTCGGCACGGTGATTTTCGCGGGGTCGTAGTAGGCCTTGCCGGCGCCGAAGAACTCGTTGGAATCCTGCACCACGCCATTGGGAGCCCGGACAACCGCGGGGTTCATCTGCGCGCCGACGGGATCGGTCGCAAACGTCGCATCGGCCCAGGCGTCAAACCATCCAGGCGGCACCAGCGCCGCCTTCTTGTCTTCGGGAACGCCAGTGTACCAGCGTTGCCTGGCCTGTTCGCGATTGACCATCCGGTACGCCGGCAGCGGCCCGGGGCCCGCCTGCACCAGCGATGCCGTTTGCCGGATCCAGACCGGCGCATACAGCACCAGGCGCTCCACCTTCTGCGCATTCTGCGTGGTGTAGGTCGCCATCAGCGTGGTGCCCCACGACCAGCCCAGCAAATTGAGCCGCGCGATGTTGCGGCGTTGCAGGATGAAATCGACGGCCGTGCCGATGTCCTTGACGGCGGTGTCGCCCCGCACGATCGGCGGATTGGCTTCCGGCTTGTCCGCCATCTCCGGCGGCCGCGTCGACTTGCCGTAACCGCGCAGGTCCAGCAGCCACACGTCGTATCCGCGCGAAGCCATGTACTCCATCCACGATACGCCATCGAGCTTGAGGTCGAAGGCGGTCTCGGAGGGATATGTCGCGCCATGGACATACAACACCGTCTGCTCGGGACGGAATGTCGTCATGTTGGCGGGCCGCTTGTTGCGAACGTAAATCTCGATGCCGGGATCGCCCGTCTTCACCATCATCTCTTCGGTGACGAGGGCCGGCGCCTGCGCAAAGGCCGGCGCGGCGAGTGCTGCGAGGATGAAAGTTCCGATAGCGGCGATATGAAATTTCAATGTCACCTCCCCTGTTTCCCGATGCGTGGATCGGGATTTTTGGGGAGAGTAGCTGGGAAGCGAGGGATGGCGCCATCCATCGGCTGGGGCGCTGGCGCATTCGGGACATGCAAAGGACAGGGAACAGCGTCCGCGCCCTATCGGGCGGTGCACGAAAGCACAGGCCGCGTGAAATCTATCCTTCGCGTCTCGCGACGCGGAGAGTGATCGCCCGGGTCAGCGCCATCTGCGACCAGGAGCGGACAAGCTGGCGAGTGTCCGTCTCATAGAAACAACCCCTGACAGTCCGCTGTTTGTGAACCTGGAGAGCGCGGCGGGCCGGACTGCGAGCTAGGTTGGGGCTCTGCGTTGGTGTCCCCGCAAAGCGCCGCCGGCTAGTTAAGAATTGGTTAACAAGATTGGTTAACGCGCCCTTTACCGTCGTTCGTGCATCGTCGATCAACCATTCTCTTGGTATGATCGATGGCTGCAACCTTTATAGATTTATTCAGCGGTGCTGGCTTGTTCAGTGCCGGGATGAAGCGTGCTGGCTTTCGACCTATCTTAGCCGTTGAACTGGCGAAGGATGCTGCGGCATCGTACCGGCGCAACGTATCCGACTGCATCATAAACGGTTCTGTCACGAGTAAGATTTCCGTACCGCGCGCCGACGCGATTATTGCGGGGCCTCCTTGCCAAGGCTTTAGCACTTTGGGACGTCGCGATCCGACGGACGTCCGAAATGAACTGAGCCTTTCAATTCTTCCATGGGTAAGGGCTGCTAAGCCGCAGATCGTTGTTGTCGAGAATGTACCGTTCGTTTCCTCTCCGCATTGGAAGAAACTAAAACGGTCATTAGAAAGCCTTGGGTTTAATGTTGAAGTCTGGGAGCTGGAAGCATCAGACTTCGGAACGCCTCAGCGCCGAAAACGAGCATTTACAGTGGCTTCACGCCGCGCACCAATTGGCCCCCCCCGCAGTCGTGGCAACATCGTTTCGGCGGGCGAAGTCCTCTCTAATCCAAGACGCCCGCTGAAACATGACAACCCGATGCACGTTTGGCCCGAACCGAAGGGTATCGCCGCGGAACGTTTACCTCTTATTCCACTACGTGGCGATAGGCGCGATATCATCGCCGCAGCGCCGGCTCTCTGTCCCCCGTCATGGTTTAAGATCGGATGCAACGCGACCGACGCTTGGGGGCGGATTGATCCGGACGAACCTGCCAACACGATTTGCTGTACCTTTCAAAACCCCTCTAAGGGCCGCTATTTGCATCCTAGCGAGAACAGGTTCTATCGCTCCGCGAAGGCGCCCGTCTCCAAGATGTACCCGACGATTGGGTATTTGAGGGACTGCCCTATCCCATAGCGCGGCAGATTGGAAATGGCGTACCCATTAGGCTAGCTGCGGCAGTTGCGCGTCGCATAGTTACTCAACTGATTTAGTTAGCTCTGCTCCGGCACTTCAATCTTCTCAACCCGAGGGGCAAGCTTTTTGATGTCTGGCGCCTTATCGTCGCCGACGAGGTCGGCTTCTTCGTCATGCTTAAGCGCTTCCAGCATTTCAGAGTGCACTCGCTCGGTACGACGCAACGCTTCGGTGAGGCCGATAACCTCCCAGTCCGTATTTGGACCCCGGTTGTTGATTTGTTCAAGCAAATCCAGTTGCGGATCGGACTTCGTACCCGGCTTCGGCATCGAACCAATCAATGCACCCTCGACCACAATCGTCTCGGGACTACCGGCATAAGCAATCTTGAGATAATCGCGCACCTTGCGCATGTACGTTTGGAGTTGCTGAAGATGTTCGATTTCTCAACGCTAGTTTTGGCGCTTTCAGCTCGATAACAAAAACACGTCTCGGATGCTCTCCGTCGCCTAATAACGCAACTAGATCGGGCCGTTTAGTCTTTTTGACTTCAGCGTCATCCTCAGTATCGCTTTTGGCAATTGGGGGATCGACTTCTTTCGGATCAGCGAAGCGATCAATTTTTAGGTCATTCGCAAGCCGATTGAGAACTCGCGTCATCCCAACATCGCTAGCTATGTAACCTGATAGATCGGGGCGGATTAGCCAAGGTGACGCTTTAAAGAGACGATGCAACTCATCTTCTCTGGCGTGGGCCGGCCCCCCAATTATCCACGCTGTTTGCAACAATCCGCTGTAAACCGTGGATGCCATTCCTTCGGCCCTGAAACAACTTAATCATATCGGAGCGTTCAATTTCTCGAAGTTCAATCAGCTTAGGGGCAATTTCAGCGACGCTCTCTGCACTGTGCGACACCTTAATTAGATCAATCAATATCTCGCCGGCATTTGCCGTACCAACAATCAAAGGCGTCAAAATTTCAAACTCTTTAGAACCTGAACGAAAACGACTGACAAAAGTTCGCGCAAGCAAGCGCGCGTTTCTGCGCTGCCCCGGGGCGATTGTACCTAGAATGCGCCGCAATTCTTCCGCCTGAGGCGCCGTGGAGATTTCGTTGTCTGCCTGATCGTCACGGAAACTGCTCTGCGCATTCACAGCGTCCTTCATGATTTCGGTGATGCGATCCAAAAGAGTTTTTACCAGATCGCTGTTCTGAATGATACTTGAACGATTTGTTCCGATCACATCGATATTGAGATTGTCAATGTCATCAGACTCGACAATGCACTCCATGTACTGATGCGCCATGAAGTTGTGCATTCCTGAATTGAGACCGAGGAGCGATGGCTCCATTGCTAAGCGATTCTTCGAGTAAATGTAGACGCCGCGTTTATCCGCAGGAAGGCTGCGCTCGCGAAACTGAACTCGGTACTTAAAAGAGATCTCGCCCCAATCGTCGTCCTTGACCGTCTCTTCTGCAAACTCATCCTTCGCCATCTCGGGCGGGTACCAAAACTCAAGTGCAGGCTGAATTTTTGGGATCGCGTTTCCGTTGAATTCGAATGTCAAACTCTTCCGGCTTAATAGGGTAAAAGGTTTGGTTCAAAACTTCTGCGATCTCCGCGACGGTAAAGTTCATCGAGTCGCAGCGCAGTCGGCTTAGCGTTATTTCCGTGCCATACTGATCGACTTCACCTTTACTCGCATCCACGTAGTTGTGAGGAATGACGACATTTGCAATGTTTTCAGTGACCATCAGCGTATTTGCGTTGAGATCAAGCTCTGTCCAAAACGTTTGCCCGGCCCGTTTAGATCGAATGACCATGCGACCCGCGACGCCAAATGCTGATAGTTTTCCGATCCCCTTGCGGCCCATAACGAGGCGCTTTCCTGCCTCGGAATAAAAATCGCTCTCTTCACCGCCCGTTGTTTCACGTCGTCTATTGCGATTCAGCGGAAGAAATCGCTCGGCCATTTCCTGAGCGGTCATACCATGCCCGAGATCTTTAATTACAATCGTAATATCGTCGGGTAGAGGGTCGACGATTACGTGGGCCTTTCGCTGAGGCCGACGGCCATCGGCTTGAGTAGGTGCCGCTTTGCGCTCTTCACTCAAACGCGTGAGCGCGGCAGCGCGAACATTATCCCGCGCGACGGCAATCGCGTGCGGATCGAACACTATATCTACAAACGGAAAATCTCAATCATAGGCGTTCGCAGCGAACTCGACGAGCACCTTGCCGAGCTTTGTGTACATGCGAATCCCGAGATTCTCGAGGACGCCGCCCTGAATCGTCATCTTGAAGTTGGTAGGTTTGCTAAAATCTGTCGACTTTGCGGACTTAAGAGGAGCTGGTAGCTCCGCCTTTGAAATTTTGGTATCATTTGACAAATCTGAACCGGTCTTCGGCAATGGTACTGCCCCCCAAAAAAAATGCGGTCTCAGCCGCAGGTAAGCGCAAGTCTAAGTTGTACGGGAACTCTACGCCGACTGGAAGAAATCTAAAAGCGGTCGCTCGCCGGCTTCCCCCGAGACTGGATCACTTAGACAAAGTCGCCCGATCGGCGTTGATGGCTCGTGTTCGAAGGTCCGGGACCGGGCCCGAACTTGAGGTACAGGATGCGATCCGAAAGCTGGGCTTTCGATTTCGAGTCAACGGGTCGGATCGACCTGGCCGACCGGACATCGTGTTCCCACGGCTACGATCAGTGATTTTCGTGCATGGATGCTTTTGGCACCGTCATACGGGATGTCGACGTGCTTCCACGCCTGCGACTCGGCCTGACTATTGGTTGGAAAAGTTTGCCCGGAACACGGCGAGAGACGAGCGCGTCAAACGCGAACTCAGGAAAGCTAAATGGCGTGTCCACGTGATCTGGTCGTGCGAATTAGGCGACGCGGAGCGCCTTTCCGGGCGCTTATTGAAGTTCCTGGGACACAAGAATCACGATCGAAATGGGGCGAACGAAGCGAGCACCGATCTAAGCTATTGATTTCGTGGTACAGTTGGGTGGGCTCGAACCACCGACCTCCTGTTCCACAGACAGGCGCTCTAACCAACTGAGCTACAACTGCATCCTGCGCGAGGGCCCCCAAAAGGGGGGTCGCGAATGGGGCGGAAACTAGGTGCAACGCCCGGCTTTGGCAAGGCCGGAACGAGGTTAGTTCAATGTCGTTTCGGGCGATGCGCTGGGCGCATAATCAAAGCTTTATGGGTGCTAAAAAGTCGTCGAACAGCGTCTTTCAAAGCACGGCCGCGGCGTCTGGGTCCCGGCTCCTGTGCGCAATTGCGCACCGGGCCGGGACGACGGCGGAGGGTTTGTTTACCCAACAAAACAAAAAGGCCCGGGCTGATAGCCCGGGCCTTAATCTCAGGGAAAACGGACGATCAGGCGGCCGGCTTGTAGTATTTCGACGCGGTGGCCTTGATCGGCTCGACGGTTTCGGCTGGCGACCTTCTGGCCGAGTTCGGCGAGTTCCTTGGCCTGGGCGGTGAGCGTCTCGTACTGCTTGCGGGCGTGCGAGGTCCACAGCTCCAGCGCTGCGGCCGGCGTCTTTACGCCGAACAGCTCCTGCGCGAAGTCGAGCGAGGAAGAGGTGTTGGCCTTGAAGAATTCGATCAGCTTGGCGGAGTATTCGCCGGCGCCCTTGCTGTAGCTGGTGAACACGGCCTCGATGGTGCCGTTATGGGTCTCGGCGGCATCCTTGAACTTGGCGTAGTTGTCGCGGGCCTGCGACACGCCCTTTTCGGCGAACGCGCGCATCTGCTCGGGGACTTCGAAGGGGATAACGGAGGCGGAGAACGGATCGGTCGGGCTGGTCATCGCATGCTTCCTTCGCAACAGGTTGAAACGATGTGACCCCGTGCCAGCGCCGGCAGCAAAAATGCCGAAGCGCCGCACTTGGTCACGCGGCCTAGATCACGGGAGTTGCCCATCCACGGGGCACGACCAATAAACACCCACATCATGTCAATTTTGTGCAACGCAACGCGAATTGGGGTGCAATGCCACATATGTGACCCGGATTGGATGCACGTTCCAATCCCGGAACCCACAGGTTGCAAGTTGCAAGCAGTTCAGTCCGACCGTCCGCTCTTCAATCAGGTCTTCGGCTTCGTCGCATCCATCGCGGCGCGGCTGACAATCTGGCCGATTTCGCTGGCCTGCTCGGCGAGCGAGCGCATCTGGCCCTGCACATACTCGCTGTGCAGCCGCATCACCTCGGGCAGATCCTTGGCCTTCAGCAGCGATTGCGCGTAGTCGAGCGAGGCCTCCACGTTCTTTTCGGCAAAGGCGATCGCCTTGCTGCTGATGTCCTTGGCGCCGGCGCGAACCGTGGCGCCGCGCTCCTCGATGGAGCCTGCGGTTGCCTGCGCGGACGTCCAGGAATTTCTCGAACGTCTTGCGGGCCTGATCGAAGCTCGCTTCCGCCATCGCTCGCATGTCCTTCGGGATCTCGAAACGGTCTGTCCCATCTTCGCTCATGGTGTACTCCTCGGTTGCGTTGGCAGGGATTACGTCTGGATTTCGCTAAAAGGCCTCGTCGGTATGACGCGTGTCCGCAGGGGTTCCCATCGTGGACCTTTGAGGGCCGTTTGCAACACCCAACGCCAGGAATCGAACGCTGGGGCGGCCCAATGGTTCAGCCGGATTAAGGTTATCTGGCCTTTGGATACCGCCGCGGGCGGGGCCGTGGACCTGCCGCTCCGCGCTTGCGATACTGACGATCCCCCCAGGGCTGCCGTCGTCTCGGCGGCTTGAAGGTTGCCGCCGTCCCGGCCGCCGATTAACAAGCCAGTTGGGCAAAAGGCCCACTCATACGGTCGTGTCGTTACGAATGAATCATGCGGAATTCCAGTTGCAGGGCCTCGGCGATCCGCGATTGGCGGTACATGCCACCAGCGCCCTGCCCGCATGGCTGTGGTCGACCGATGGCAGCGGATCCTGTGGTCCAATCCGGTCGGCGCACGGGTGTTCGGCGCGGCCAACAATGCCTGCTCGCCAAAAGACTTCGGCCCGGCCGATCCGCATCGGCGGCAGATCGCGCAGCTCGCGGGCCGCTTGCCGGCCAACGGCGCCATCCGGCTGGAGCGGTTGCGAGGTTTCGGCGCAGCCCCCGGCGGGCTTGTGACCTGCGGCTGTTCGCGGCTCGATTTTCCCGATGGCAGCCACGGCATTCTCATTGCCGCCGGCAACACTTCCGGCCGCATCATGCCGCTGATCGAGCGGCTGCAATGGCTGGTCGAAGGCATCGGCCGGCCGATCGCCGCATTTGCGCGCGACGGAATGTTGGTCGGCGCCAGCGATGCGGCGCGCCCGCTGCTCGGCTTCCGCGATCTTTCCGAGGCAGGCCTCGACGAGGCGCGCGGCGACGCGCTGAAAAGGGCCGCGTCGAAACATCCGTCGGCATCGGCCACATGGTGCTGCAACGCGTCGGCAGCGGCGCGACATCGGCCTTGATCGCCTTGATCGTGCCCGCGCTGCGTCCGCAGCCGACGGCGACGCAGCCAACACCGTGACCGAACGCGCCGACCGAACATCGCTGTTCGACGCTCAGCCGAGCCGCCCGCCGGAGAAGACCGCCCTGCCGGACGCTGCACCGAGGCCGCGCCGCCCGAGGCAGCCAGCCGAAGAGCCATCGCTCGACGCGACAGTGCCGCCGGCGCGGAGGCATCCGCTGCGCTTCACCTGGCAGATGGACCCGGAAGAGCGCTTTTCCCTCGGCTCCGACGAATTCGGCCGCCTGATCGGCCCGCGCACAATCGCCGGCTTCGGCAGGCCCTGGAGCGAAATCGCCGCGATGTTCAGGATCGATCCCGATGGCCGCGTGACGCAGGCACGCCACGCGCGCGACCTGGAGCGGCATCACGATGTATTGGCCCGTCGATGGCGGCGGCCGGTTGCCAGTCGAACTGTCGGGCTTGCCGGTCTTCGACGAAGCACGGGACTTTGCCGGCTATCGCGGTTTCGGCGTTTGCCGCGATCTCGACGGCCTGGCCCGTCTGGAGGCCCTGCGGCGCCGAGCTCCGGCCGACGATTCGCACCGCCGGGGATACCGCGCCGCGCAGGACCAGCCGGCCGACCATCCGTCTCAACAGAACTCACAAGAAAGAAGCATCCGCCGACATCTTGTCCCAAGAAGAATTGACGCAGCAAGCTCGACCGCCGCAAATAAGCCTGCCGCGGATTTTTCATCGAGACCATGTCGTGTCGCCTCCCCCACCGGAACAGCCGAGCCGATTGCGATGAGACCTCGCCCCAAACCGATCTGGAAACGCAAGTGGAACCCCCGAACGAAATTCGATGGAAACGCCGAAGAACGTCGTGCCGTTCCGTCCCCTCGGCGAGCCGAAATCGCCGGCGCTGACGCCGGTCGAAAACAACGCCTTCGACGAATTCGCCAGGCAATTGTCGGCGCGGCTCGAAAGCGACAATGGCGAGACGCAGCGCCGCGTCATCGGCATCGACGAGACCGGTCGAGGCGCCCGCATCGGCGAACGCACGACGGCGCCGGCGAACGCCGCCAGCCACCTCCCGAATGGCTGGCCTCACCCGAGCCGCCCGCGCGTGGCGAAGCCGGGCGCGACCGGGCGCTGCTGGACCTGTTGCCCACGGGCATCCTGATTTATCGGCTCGACCGCCTGCTCTACGCCAATCCCGTGTTTCTGCAGCGGATGGGTTATGACAGCCTGCACGCGCTGGAGCAGGCCGGCGGCCTCGACGCGCTCTATGTCGAGCCCGGCGTATCGTAGGCCTCCAGCACGTCGGACACCGGCACGCCGGTGACGATTTCGGCAAGTCAGCCGGAAGCGCAATCCTCGGCCGACAGCGGCCGACGCGCGGCTGTTCACGATTTCATGGGACGGCAATTCGGCGCTCGCTTTGATGTTCTCGGCGCGCGCAACGAGGGCGCGGCCGTCGCAGCAGCGATGGCGCAAGCCGTTCCCCGTCGCGAACCGGCGGTTCGGAAGCGGCGCAGGCCGGGCCGCCATGACAGCGGGCCAGGCCAGCGCCGAGGATCTCGCCGCCATTCTCGACACCACCGCCGAGAGCATCATGATGTTCGACGCGGAGGGCAACATCCACGCCTGCAATCGCAGCGCGGAGGCGCTGTTCGGCTATGACGGGGCGGAGCTCGTCCGGCGCAATCTCGCCGATCTGTTTGCGCCGGAAAGCCGCGCGCCGTCTTCGAATATCTCGAAAGCATCAAGGGCGCGGGCGTCGCGATGTTGCTCGACCATGGCCGCGACGTGCTCGGCCGGTCAGCCAGGGCGGCACCATGGCGTTGTCGATGACCATGGGACGCCCCCGGCCGGACGGAGCGAATTTCTTCGCGGTGTTTCGCAATAGCTCGCAGACCAAGAAGGCCGAGAGCGAACCGCCGCAATCACTGCGGCCGGCCGAGCGCCTGACCACCGGCAAGACCGACATGCTGGCGCGGATCAGCCATGAGGTCCGCACGCCGCTGAATGCGATCCTCGGTCTTGCCGAAACGATGACCGGCGAGCGGCTCGGCCCGCTCGGCAACGAACGGTATCTCGAATATATCAGGGACATCCGCGCCTCCGGCGAGCGCGCGATCGCCATCATCGACGATCTGCTCGAACTTTCCCGCATCGAGACCGGCACGCTCGACCTCGCCTTCGCCAACCAGAACCTCAACGAGATGGTCGAGAGCTGCGTCTCGGTGATGCAGCCGCAGGCCAACCGCGAACGCATCATCATCCGCACCTCGCTGGCGCAGGCCCTGCCGCCGGTGGTCGCCGACGGCCGCGCGCTTCGCCAGATCAGCTGAACCTGATCGGCAATTCAATTCATCTCGCCAATCCCGCGGGCCAGGTCATCGTCTCGACCGCGCTGTCCGATTTCGGCGAGGTGGTGCTGCGGGTCCGCGATACCGGCCACGGACTGAACGACAATGAAGTCGCCGCCGCGCTCGAGCCGTTCCGCAACCGCGCAGTCCGATCAGGCCTCCGACAACTCGCCGGTCAACCTCTCACTGACGAAGGCGCTGGTCGAAGCCAACCGCGCCCAATTCCATATCAAGACCGGCGGGCGTTCGGGCACGCTGATCGAGGTCGTGTTCTCGCACGCGATGGCGAAGGCCTGACGACGCGTCTAGAGCGCGATGAGTTTAGGTACAATCGCCATCGCGCTTTAGCTTTTTGTTTGCGCATGATCTTTTCGGAAAAACCGTTGTCCACTTTTCAGGATCATGCGCTAGAATTTCGGTCAGATCTTCGCCAGAATAGCAGTTTTCAGTTTCTCGATACGGGCCTCGTCGCGCTTCTAGAACGTCCACTGCTTGACACACTCGCACTCACCAGGCCCGCTTGCGACAAAACGACAGGTTACGGAGACCGCAATGAATAAATCCGGGCGGACGCAATAACGCCGCAAGCCATCGCGCGATGCGAAAAAATCATCAGACCCTACATCCGGCGCACGCCTGTGATCGCGACCGATCGCAGCGAGTTCGGAATGCCGGCCGGGTCGCTCGTGCTCAAGCTCGAATTGCTGCAGCACTCGGGCTCGTTCAAGGCCCGCGGCGCCTTCACCAATCTGTTGACCCGCGAGATACCCAAGGCCGGCATCGTCGCGGCGTCGGGAGGCAATCATGGCGCAGCCGTAGCCTATGCCGCCATGCAGGCCCGCAAAGCCGGCCAAGATTTTCGTCCCCAGTGTTTCCTCTCCGGCCAAGACCGCGCGCATCCGCGAATATGGCGCCGACCTGACGGTCGGTGGCAAGGGCTATGCGGAAGCGCTCGCCGCCAGCGAAGCATGGGCGCGGCAAACCGGCGCGATGCCGGTCCCGGCGTTCGACCAGAACGAAACCATCATGGGACAGGGGACGCTTGCGCTCGAACTCGAGGAGCAGGCGCCGGATATCGACACCGTTCTGGTTTCCGTGGGCGGCGGCGGGTTGGTGGCGGGGATCGCCGCCTGGTACGCAGGCCGGATCAAGGTTATCGGCGTCGAGCCGTTGGCTTCGCCGACG
>CAWJYI010000017.1:0-740794 GCA_963847015.1 uncultured Alphaproteobacteria bacterium
GCGGGCGTTGTTGATCGCAGCGCAAGCCGGATACTGGAAGCTGATGACCGCGCCCGAGCGCTACCGCGTCTACGCTTTGCTTAATTTCGCAGGCGTCCCCCTCACCCGCGCGCTCGGCTATGTGCCCGGCTGGGCGGGCCTCGGCATGGACCTGCCGAAGGATGTGTTTTTGCAATGGAGGCGCTGGGTGATGAGCCCGCGCTATCTGTTCGACGATGCAAAACTCGGCGCGTTGCAGAATTTTGCGAAATACGAGGGCGCGTTGCGCGCGCTGTGCATGTCCGACGATCCCTGGGCGACGCGGCCGGCGGTCGAATTGCTGTGTTCGGGATTTACGGCGATCAAGCCCGAGATCATCACGGTCACGCCCGCCGATACCGGTGCTGCCGGGATCGGTCATTTCGGATTTTTCCGGCCCGAGCATCGCGACACGCTGTGGCGCGGCGCGGCGGAGTGGATCGAGGCGGCGGGGTAAGGCCCCGATAGTGCTTCATCGTGGGGCCGGCGCCGGTCGCCACGAGAGGTCGTCGGACCAAAGGTAAATCGCGATGGCCGCCAGGCACAGAACTATGCCAATCCAGAACACCGGCGAATGATGGATCGGCCGTCGGTCGCTCGAAGCGGGCTTCATTCGATCACCTCGTCAGCGCGAATGAGCGCCATCGGTTATCCGCGGACCGCTTCGCAGGTGTTGCGGACGCAGTCCTGATGAACGCCCCGGCATTCGAAGGTTGGTATTTGCTTCAAGGAAATGCAGTCGCGATATCGCGCACGACAGACTTTTAGGCATTGCTGCCTGGCGGTGTGAGCCGCCGCGAGGCTGGTAGAGGCACTATCGGCGTCGCGCGCAAGTGTTCCCGAACTCAACGGTAAAAGCGCTACCAGGAGCACGGACGCGACGGAGAACGAGGACTTGCTGCATTTCATGGTTCAGCCCCTAGAGTTGAAAAAGAGTTGAAAAACACGACGAGCCTTGGAGCAGCAGTTTGTCATCAAGGCTTTGCGCTGGCAATTGCTTCGTCTGCTTTGACCCAGGCACTGATATCATCAGGCACTGATATCATCAGGCTCGGGCATCAATCATCCGGACCGAACACGTCGTTATTGAACGCTGCCCCCGCGTCGTCGTTCTCCATACTGTTGATCATATTCTGCTCGGGGTTGGTAAATCCCTGAGAGGACAGGGTGTCCGCCGGCAGTGCTCCAAAGGCGGCTCGATATTTGTCCATCGCGGACACGCTTCCGACATAGGCACAGCCGCATGCGGTGGGATCGGCGTAGACGTAATACGGGCGGCCGCCCTTCTGCCGCAGCAGGAATTGGTTTGCCGGAAACGACTTCAAACGCGTCATCATCGCGGGCGTGGTGGCGGCAATGGGGTTGAACCCCGACGATATCAACAGCTGCCCCGTCGTCTGCTGGGCGTATCCGAAAGTGCTGGAGCCAAACAGGACGGCAAAAGCAGCGAGCCAGATGCTTGTAACGATCTGCGGGGATCGGAACGTCATGGTGCCTCTTCCTGTTTAACGGGGATCACTCTGGTAGATCACGCATCCAGTCTTGCTTCCTGCAGCGCTCAAGCGAACTCGTACGCCGCACGAATTTCGTCTTCACAATGAAGTTTGTTGATCTCGCGCCATCGCAAGTCCACGCCCGTTTCTGACTTAAACTAGCAGATTTTACGGGGGGTGGATGTAGGGCTCTGATACCGGCGCTCGGACGGTGCAATAAATTGCCGCCGCTTCATCGGTGAGCCCCGGCCAGACGGTGCGAGATTGCGCGCCACGAGCCGAGTTTACAAGCTCAAACCAATGTCGGTCCGGTCATTCCCACCCGATCAGACTGCTCGCGTCACGTCCGGTTGAGAACCGATAGCGACCCGGCGATCAAAATGCGGAATCTCGCCTGGGCGCCTGCGCCGCCATTCGTGCCAGCACCAGCGCCTCTTCCGCCGCCAGCCGAAAGGCACGCGCGTCTCGCAACGGACGCCTGATATTCGGATCTTCCGAACCGGAGTTGAAGGTAATCAGCCGCATGCAATGCTGGCACTGGGTCTGATAGCCCGGCTTTAGGCGCTGCGCTCGTTCGCTGAACATCTTGCGGCAATTGGAGCAGATGATCTTTATTCGGTCGGTCACGAGATTCTCCGCATGAAGAACAGGGCCGAATTTTGAAAGGCCGTCGCCGGCAAGCCGACGGCGGCCAGTGTCGGTCCACGCCTGGCTCGCGTGACGCGGACACGCGATCAGGCTAATCGGAATTCCCTCTTATGCGGTGCACGGTCGCGGTCAAAGTTAAACGATTGCATTCATACTGGCTTTACCGTGCAAGAGAGCCTCTCGGCGGCTCGCTTTTTTTCGGGGCCTACGCGCCCTTGCTGTAGCTGTAGAACCCCATGCCAGTCTTGCGGCCGAGACGGCCGGCGGCAACCATTTCCTTCAGCAGCGGGGCGGCACGATATTTCGGGTCGTTGAAGCCTGCGTAGAAGACCTCCATGACCGACAGCATGGTATCGAGGCCGATCATGTCCGCCAGCGCCAGCGGGCCGATCGGGTGGTTGCAGCCGAGCTTCATGCCGGCATCGATGTCTTCCGCCGTCGCCAATCCTTCCTGGAGCGCAAAGATCGCCTCATTGATCATCGGGCACAGGATGCGGTTGACCGCAAAGCCCGGGCTGTTTTTCGCCGTGATCGAAACCTTGCCGATCCGCTTGGCGAACGCTTCAGCCTTGGCGTGGGTGTCGTCGGACGTCTGCAGGCCGCGGATCAATTCCAGCAGCGCCATCAGCGGCACCGGATTGAAGAAGTGCATGCCGATGAAGCGGTCCGGACGATCGGTCGCGGCCGCCAATTTCGTGATCGAGATCGACGAGGTGTTGGTGGCGACCAGCGACTGCGGCCGCAGCTTCGAACAAATATCCTTCAATATCTTGACCTTGAGGTCTTCGTTCTCGGTCGCCGCCTCGATCACGAGATCGCAAGCTGCCATTTTGGCGTTGTCGGTGGTCACGGCGATGCGCGCCAGCGCCGCCTGCCGATCGGCATCGGTCATCTTCTGCTTGTTGACCAGCCGCTCCAGGCTATTGGATACCACCGACATGCCCCGCGTCAGCGACGCGTCGGAAATATCGGCCATGATCACATTGAGGCCCGCTGCCGCACAGACCTGCGCGATGCCGTTACCCATCGTCCCCGCGCCGACGATACCAATCGATTCAATCATGTTCGCATCACTCCGTTGCTGAACGCTGGCCGATATCGTTAGAGCGTTTTCGAGCGAAGTGGATACCGGTTCGCGTAAAGAAAACGCGTCAAAACAAAATAGAGCTTCGGTTATGATTCATCAGAACCGAAGCTCTATCAGAGCGCAACCGCCATCGGTAGCAAAACCGGCTTCAGGCGGGTGTCCCCATGATGTAGGGCTTCAGCACGGCATACATCACGCCATGCGTCGGCGTCGCCACGCCAAGCTGGCGGCCGAGTTCCACGACCTTGCCGCCGAGCCACGGCAGTTCGAGCCGGTTGCCGCGCTCGAGATCGAGCGCCATCGACGCCTTCATGGTCGGCGGCGCGTGCCCGACAAAATCGAGAATCTTTTCCAGCGCGTCGGCAGGTAGCCGCACGCCTTTGGCGCGGCCGATCTCGATCGTTTCCCGGAAGGCGGAAATCATGACCGGACGCAAGTCCGCGTCTTCCCGCAGCTTGCCGAGCGGCTGGCGTGTCGCCGCCGTGATCGAGGCATTGCAGGCGAGCAGGATGAACTTCATCCACAAATCCGTGAGGATCTGGTCGCTCAAGGTGACGTCAAAACCGGCCTTCTCGCACAGCGCGAGAAACGCCTCGCCGCGCGCGGCTGCGCTTGCCGTCGAGCTCACCGAAGATCATGCGCATGAACGTGCCGACCTGCTGGATCACGCCGGGTGCGACGATCGACGCGCTGATTTGCGCGACGCCGCCCATGACGGCGCCGGCGCCCAGGATCGGGATCAGCCGCTCGGCGGCATCGATGCCGTTCTGCAGCGGGATGACCGCCGTGCCGGGGCCGACCAGCGGCTTGATCGCCTCGCCCGCACTTTCGACGTCCCACAGCTTGACGCAAAACAGCACGATATCGACCGGGCCGATATCAGCGGGATTGTCGGTGGCGTTCGTCGGCACCAGATGGGTCTCGCCGCGGCCGCCCTGAATTTTCAGCCCCACGCTCTTCATGGCGGCCAGATGCGCGCCGCGCGCGATGAACGTGACGTCAGCCCCCGCCTTGGCCAACGCCGCCCCAAACCCGCCCCCGACGCCACCGGCGCCTACAACTGCAACACGCATGGATTTTTCCCTACTCACTCAAGTCAGGGGCCTGCATTAGCTGAGGATTGGGCGGGGAGGAAGATCAAGCCGCATAAGAGTCACTAGTCGTGCAGATTTTGGAATCGGCGCGATTCCGTTTTGCATAGCTCTCTAGGCCCACCGGCTGCCTCGTGCTCAGTCCGAGCCTGCTTGTGCAGGTTGCGTTGGATAGACTATACACCCTCCACAGTATTTGCTAAGGGCCGGGGGGCCTCATTGTCTTATTCAACTGACGGTGCTCAACCGCAGGTGCGGCGGAGTACTTCGTTCCCTATCGAACGTGCAGGGGGCGACGCCTTTCGGATCGACATCAACGCGCTGCGGGCACTTTCAGTGGTGGCCGTCGTTGGCTATCACTTCCAGATACCAGGGTTTGCCGCGGGATTCGTCGGTGTCGATGTGTTCCTGGTGATAACTGGATACCTGATGACGAGTAAGGTGCTGACCGACCTTACCCTAGGTCGTTTTTCGTTCCGTCACTTCAGCTCCATGCGAATACGCCGCATCTATCCGGCGCTTGCGGTCGTGACCGTTTCATCGGTCGTCGCTGGCTGGTTCGTGACCTTGCCGCGCGAGTACCTGAAGCATTTGCTGCAAGCATTGTCTGCGCTGACATTTGTGTCGAACTTCGCTTTCGACAGCGACAACGGCTACTTCGCCATGGCCGCGCAAACAAAGCCACTCTTGCACACTTGGTCTCTCTCGGTGGAGTGGCAATTCTACATCTGGATGCCTTTGGTTGTAGCGCTCGTTTGGCGTTTGGCTTCCGCGTCGAAGTCCCCGATTAGCACCGTGGTGATCGTATTTCAGGTCGTCGCTGCCCTCTCCTTGGCTTGGTGTTTGTGGGAGAGCCACGCGGACGCAGTGGGCTCTTCCTTTTTTTCTTTGCGTGCAAGGGCTTGGGAACCTTTAGCCGGAGGACTAATCGCTGCCACAGAGATCAGGCGATGGTCCGAAGGCGCTTCTAGAACTCCGTGGCTCCAAAACGGGATAATCGCCGCCGCAGGCTGGACGCTAGTGGCGATCTGCGTGATCTACCCTCTGCCCGAATCGCAATGGCCAAGCGTACTCGCAATTCTGCCGGTGATGGGCGCAGCAATGATCGTCGGGGCGCGACAGTGGAATGGGGAAGCAAGCGTGCTGCGGGATATCTCCATATATCAGCGCTTGGGCCACTGGTCCTACTCGATTTACCTCTGGCACTGGCCGGTTTGGGTCTTTGCACTGAGTTGGCTGTCCTTGCGCAGGATACAGCGTAAACGCCAAGCAAAAGACACTGATGGTGATGGCATCGCTTGCGCTCAGCATCGTCTCCTATCGTTACGTAGAGCAACCGATCAGAATGCGACGGGAATTCTGGACGCCGCGCAGGCTGCTGATGAGCTCCAGCGCAGCGTTTGCGTTGTTACTCGGGTTCGTCGCAGTGGGTTCTCTGAACAATGGTTTCCCAAATAGGCTGCCGGACTACCTGTTGGCAGCCGAACTGGCGAGAAGGACCAACACGCCACGGGACGAGTGTTTCAGGAATTCCAACTCCACCAAGATGGCGACCGAGACTTATTGCAGTTTCGGCGCGAAGGTCGCCGGAATCCTTCTGCAATATTGTGGGGGAGATTTGTTTGCAACCAGTATCTTGAGCCAATTTCTTCGGCCGCGTTAGCCAACGGAATCCATGGATTGATATCGCGACCCAGAGCGCTTGCAGGCCCTTCCTTGACGATCCTGTAAGAAACTCCGCAGATCAGCAGCCGTGCCGTGATTTTAACCGCAGCACGCTGGACTTCGTGCTGAACCACACTGAGCCAAGCATCGTCATCATTGGGGGTAATTGGGGAAATGCGCTTGAGGTTTCCTCGCTGGCTGACCGACTGCTTTCTTCTGGCAAGATCGTTGTGTTGATCATGCCACTACTCAATATTGGTTTCGACTTGCCACAGCGATGGATAGAAAATCAGGTCCGAGCCGGAAGGGCCATCGGTGAATGGAGGGTGGACGTCGATCCTGCTCTGACGATGAGCGGCTTCCGAGCGGAAATCGCTCAAAAACTCTACAAGCACAGGGACAATCAGCGACTGGTTACGGTTGATCCAAAATCCGTGGTCTGTGAGCAAAACCAATGTTATCTCGTCAGGAACGGGCAGGCCAATTTTCGCGATACAGTTCACATTTCAAACGTCAACGCCGTCCAGTACACGGGCCTATTCGAGCGCTGCCTTTAGGTCGAGCCCCTCAGACGCTGGCACAGATAAAAAAAACTCGATTGAGCCGGAGACATCGGGCGATGGTGGAGGAGTAAAGCCAGCCCGATACGTTGCGTGGGATTACGGGTGACGGGATTACGACGGATTACGGTGACAGTCTGATTACGGTGACAGTGCACTTTATTGATTTTGCGCAGTGGCCAGTTAAGTGCACTGCCACCGTAATTCCGTAATTCTCAGCCGTTGCGTTCGCCGCCATGGGAATCAATCCCGCCAATCGCGAAGTGGCCGCCAGAACGACTGGCGCATCTCGTAGTCGACGATGCTGGGATCGATGCCGATGTCACGCAGGATCTGCTCGTCGAAGTTCGCGAGCTCGCGGCGTGCCACGCTGCGGCGGCGCCACTCGCGCAGCGTCGCGACGATCGAGCCCAGGATCACGCGCCAGCGCGCGCGGGGCTCCTTGGCCGGGCAATTGGGAACGGGGGCCGCCGGCTCGTGCCTGGCCGAGGCCCGCGGGGTCGCATGTTGCGCCGCAATTCGGTCCCGAAGTGTGGGCGCCGTGATCGGCTGTTGGCGCTGTTGCAAGAGTGTCGACATGATCGCCTCCTTATTCTCTGCGTTGCCACCGAAAAAAATATCGCTGTTATTTCAGTGCCTTATTTGGATTTTTGCCGAACCGTGACGGCCCCGGCGATTGCTGCACCGGTTATAAGCCGTCATACCTGTCAACACGTGTCAGGTATTTTCTGCTAGGCTGCGGAAATGCGAGCGAGCCGGCTGTTGTCGATCCTGTTGCTGTTGCAAGCCCGCGGTCGGATGACGGCCGAAGCGCTGGCGAGCGAGTTCGAGGTTTCGGTTCGCACCATCTATCGTGACGTCGATCAGCTCAGCGCCGCTGACGTGCCGATCTATGCGGATCGCGGCCCGAGCGGCGGATTTCAGTTGCTCGACGGCTACCGCACCAAGCTCACGGGCCTTTCGCCCGCCGAGGCCGAAACGCTGTCGCTCGCCGGCCTGCCCGGACCGGCCGCGCAGCTTGGGCTCGCCGACGTGCTCACGGCGGCTCAACTGAAACTGAGTGCGGCGTTGCCCGAACGCGCGCGCGCGAATGCAGGCCGCGTCGCCGCGCGGTTTCACCTCGATCCGGTTGGCTGGTTCCGCAGTGCCGATGAGGCCAAGCTGCTGCCGACGATCGCCAATGCGGTGTGGAATGAGAAGTGCCTCGACGTACGCTACCGGCGCCCCGAGGGCGCGGTCGAACGCCAGCTGCAGCCGCTCGGCCTCGTGCTCAAGGCGGGCGTCTGGTATCTGGTCGCGCAGGTCGGCGATCAGCCGCGCACCTATCGGGTGTCCAACATCATCGACCTCGCAGTGACCGAGGAGTCGTTCGAACGGCCGAAGGATTTCGACTTGACGCGCTTTTGGGTCACGTCATCACGCGCGTTCGAAACCAGCGTCTACCATTCCAACGCCACGCTTCGCGTCACGGCGCGCGGCCTCGCCAAGCTCGACGTCCTCGGCTCACTCGTCGCTCAGGCGGCCGCCGAGACGGCGACGCCGGCGGATGCTGACGGTTGGGTCAGCGTCACGATCCCGATTGAGTTGATCGACCGGGCCGCGTCCGGTCTGATCGCGCTCGGCGCCGACGCTGAGGTCGTCGAACCCCGGAACTGCGCGAGCGACTCGTCACGACGGTGCAGGAGCTCGTCCGCCTCTATTGCACGAATTCGACTTAGCCGCTGAGCGGTGGATTACGCTTCGCTAATCCACCCTACGGGCTTCGAGCCACGGAAACCTTCAGTGTCTCGCGCGTTTGTTTGGATGGGGAATACGGAGGACGGCTTATGCGAACCTCAGTTTTCGCCATGACGTTGAGCGGGATGGCATTGAGCGGGATGGCGTGCCTGCTGTTATCGTCGTCCGCCTCATCTCAAGCGCCGGTGACGCAAGGCTCAGATGGCGCAGCAAGCCAACAGGTGTTCAACAATGCTTGCCGAACCTGCCACACGATCAAGGATGGCGACAATCGCCAAGGCCCTCATTTGTACAAGATTATCGGACGGAAGGCAGGATCGTTGCCGGATTACGGCTATTCCAGCGCCATGAAGGAGGCAGGCTTCGTCTGGGACGCGGACAAGCTCGAGCGCTTCATGGCAAACCCCGATGCGGTCGTATCCGGCAACAGCATGAAGCCGTTTAGCGGTCTCGCATCGGCGGACGACAGGGCAAAGATCGTTGCTTTCCTGCAGTCGGCCGCGACTGGTCAATAGTAAGTGGGATGGGTTGAGACCGACGAAACCGATCACCTCTGCGCAGTGCAATTGATGGGTATCGCTTACGCTTCACCCATCCTCCGCGCTCGCATCTCCCCTACTCCGCCGCCGCTTCCCTCACATACCTCGCCGTCGGCGTCCGCATCGTCACCAGTTCTTCCGCCGCCGTCGGATGCAGCGCGAAGGTCGCGTCGAAATCGGCTTTGGTGGCTTTCATCTTCACTGCGATCGCGACCGCCTGGACGATTTCGGCGGCGGTGTCGCCGACGATGTGACAGCCGACGACGCGATCGGTCGAGCCGTCGACCACGAGCTTCATCAGGATGCGGGTGTCGCGGCCGGACATGGTGGATTTGATCGGGCGGAAATCGGTCTTGTAGATATCGACGTGGGAGAAATGCGCGCGGGCCTCCCGCTCGGTCATGCCGACGGTGCCGACTTCGGGCTGCGAAAACACCGCGGTCGGGATATTGGTGTGATCGACCTGGACCGGGCGCTTGCCGAACACGGTGTCGGCGAAAGCGTGGCCCTCGCGGATCGCGACCGGGGTCAAATTGATGCGATGGGTGACGTCGCCGATGGCGTAGATGTTGGGCGCTGATGTCTTCGACCAGCCGTCGACCGCGATGCCGCCATTGCCGGGATTGATGGCGACGCCGGCCGTCTCCAGCCCGAGATTGGCGACATTGGGATGCCGGCCGATCGCGAACATCACCTGGTCGGATGCGATGCTCGATCCGCTCGACAGATGCGTGGTGAAATCGCGGCCGTGCTTGTCGACCTTCGTGATGGTGCAGCCGGTGATGATGGTGATGCCGCGCTTTTCCATCTCGGCGCGCACGTGGGTACGCACGTCCTCGTCGAAACCGCGCAAGATATTGTCGCCGCGATAGACCACGGTCACGTCGGAGCCGAAGCCCGCAAAGATGCAGGCGAATTCCAGCGCGATGTAGCCGCCGCCCTGGATCACGATGCGCTTCGGCAGCTCCGCCAGATGAAACGCCTCGTCGGAGGAAATCACATGCTCGATGCCGGGAATGGCCGGACCATGATTGGGCGCGCTGCCGGTCGCGACCATGACGTATTTGGCGGTCACGCGCTCGCCGGTCGCCAGGCGCAGCGTGTGGGCGTCTTCCAGCACGGCGCGGGTCTTGACCACCTGCCCGCCGGCCTTCTCGACATTGGTGGTGTAGATGCCCTCGAGCCGGGCGATCTCCTTGTCCTTGTTGGCGACCAGTGTCTTCCAGTCGAAGGAGACCGGCGGAATAGTCCAGCCGAAACCGGCGGCGTCCTCGATCTCGTCGTGGATGTGCGAGCCGATCACGAACAGCTTTTTCGGCACGCAGCCGCGGATCACGCAGGTGCCGCCCATCCGGTATTCCTCGGCGACCATGACCTTGGCGCCGTATCCGGCCGCGATGCGGGCGGCGCGAACCCCGCCCGAACCGCCCCCGATGACGAACAGATCGACGTCGAACTCAGCCATATCAACCCCTGCGGCAACCCTGCCTTTTCTGCCTCGTCCCGCAAGCGGGGCGAGGCAGGTCGAACGAACTCAGATATTCTTTCTAGATATCCTTTTTAGATTTCCTTGCCGCGCTTTCTCATTTCGGCGCGGAACTGGGCGTTGACCGTATCGGCGAAAATCGTCGCCCACTGGTTCATATAGGACATGCTGAACTGGATGGCCCGGGGTTCGGACGCCAGAAGCTTCTGGCCGAGCGGCGACTTGTAGAACGTCACCAGGTCCTTCAATTCCTGCTCGGTGAATTCGTTGGCGTAGACCTTGGCCATGCCGTCGCCGATTTCCTTTTCGCGGCCGGCGAGGCTCTTGGCGACGACGATGGCAACCTCGCCGAGGTCCTTTTGATAGTTGAGGTTGCTCTGGACCAGCGCGTTCTTGGTCTGCTCGACGATGTTGGGAACGGCGTTGGCGTACATCGCGCTCGCGTTCTTCATCGCCAGGATTTCCTTGGCGGCGGCGACGGAGGCCGGCGAGGCTTCCTTCAGCGGGATGGCCTGCTGTTGCGGCGCCTGCGGGGCCTGCTTTTGCTGCGCCATCGCAGGAGTTCCAGCCAGCATCAATCCCAGCGCCAGGCCCGCAGCCGACACACTTCCCGAAAAGCTCTTCATTCCGATTCTCCTCGATTACCGGCGTTACCGCCGCTCAATTACGCGAATTCCCTGCGCGCCGGCCAAAACGGCCATGGTGCCAAGGCCGATGAACAGGCCGTGTTCGACGACGCCCGGTATCAGGCTCAGCAAGCCTGCCAGACGCGGCGGATCGGCGATCCGGCCAAGGTGGGCATCGACAATCCAGTGGCCGCCATCGGTGACAAAAACGTGGCCGTCCTTGCCCTTCCGGACCACCATTTGCCCGGAAACGCCGCTTTGCGCAAATGCCCGTTCCATCGCCCGCTGTGTCGCCGCAAGCCCGAACGGGATCACTTCCACAGGTAGGGGGAAGCGGCCGAGAACATCGACCCATTTGGTGTCGTCGGCGATCACGATCATGCGATCAGATGCGGCGGCCACGATCTTCTCGCGCAGCAAGGCGCCGCCGCCGCCCTTGATCAAATTGAGCGCGGCATCGATCTCGTCGGCGCCGTCGACCGTGAGGTCGAGGTGATCGATCGCATCGAGCGTGGTCAGTGGAATCCCGCAGCGCTCCGCGTCGGCGCGCGTGGCTTCCGATGTCGGCACGCCAATGACGCGCATTCCGGCGCGAACCTTTTCACCGAGCAGCTCGACAAAATGCTTCGCGGTCGAGCCGGTGCCGAGCCCAAGCTTCATCCCGTCCTGCACTTGCTCCAGCGCGCGCGCCGCCGCCTGCCGTTTCAATTCGTCCATGTTCACTTGCAGATTCACTTGCAGACGACGCCTTTCAGAACTGTCCCCGCGCGGGCCCTATCCGCCGGCCGGCGGGCGCATATCTAGCGTCGTTTGGCGGGCAGGAATAGCGCCATCAGGTCCCCTCCGCAGGGATTATTGGGCCGATACCTGATCCATCGCCGCCAAAATGGCGGCGAACCGCCCCTCCACCTCGGCGCGCATGCCGGGATGGGTGAAGACATAGAGCTCACCCCCCGGATCGCCGACAGCACGCGCGCTGCGACGGCAGCGGGCTCAAGTCCCGCCTCTATATTTTTGGCGATCGCCGCGACCATGGCCGCCGCCGGGCTGGCCGGATCGAGTGGCTGCGACTGGCCGTAGCGCGCGGGGCGATTGCGCCCGCTCTCGCCGATGCCGGTGCGCACATAGCTCGGACACAATACGCTGACGCCGATGCCGTATGGCTTGAGCTGCATCGCGAGCCCCTCCGACATACTGACCACGGCAAATTTGCTGGCCCCGTAAGGGCTCAATCCCAGCCCTCCCTGCATGCCCGCCATCGACGCGGTGTTGACGATATGGCCGCCTTCGCCATGGGCACGGATGTGCGGCAGAAAACTTCTTATGCCGTGCAGCACGCCCATCAGATTGACGTCGATGACCCATCGCCAATTGTCGAGCGAGATATGATCAATGCCGCCGCCGGCGGCGACGCCGGCATTGTTGCAAACCACATGCACCTTGCCGAAGGCGTCGATCGAGGCTGCCGCGGCCCGCTCCACGCTGGCCGGATCGGCGACGTCGCAGACGGTGCCGCGGATGCGGGGGGCGAATTCATCGAGGCTTTTGACCGCTGCCTGCAGCACGTCCGCCTCGATATCGGCGAGCATCACGTTCATGCCCGCTTCCGCAAATGCTTTACCGAGCGCCAATCCGATGCCCGCAGCGCCGCCGGTGACGAAGGCCGTTTTGCCGGCAAATTCTCGCATAGCTGTTCTCCGCTGTTCTCTTTGGGATTTGGCGCATCCCTACTTGCATGAAGCCGCGCCGACCGATAGCGAATTGCCGATGAACTCTCCCCGCATGATTGTATTCGATCTCGACGGCACGCTGGTGGACACCGCGCCCGATCTGATCAGCGCGCTCAACTATGTGCTCGATCGCGAAGGCTTGCCGCCGGTGCCCCTGCAATCGGCGCGCACGATGATCGGCGCCGGCGCCCGCAAGCTGATCGAGCGTGGCCTCGAACTCGAGGGCCGCGCCATGAGCTTTGACGAGGTCAGCCGTCTCACCAAGGATTTCATCGACTATTACGCGGCCCATATCGCCGATGCTTCGCGGCCGTTCGAGGGGCTGGAAGACGCGCTGGACGATCTGCAGGCGGCGGGCTGCCGGTTTGCGGTCTGCACCAACAAGCTGGAGTGGCTGTCAAAGCTGCTGCTCGACCAGCTCGGCCTGAGCGGAAGATTTTCCGCGATCTGCGGCGCCGATACGTTCGGCGTCGCCAAACCCGATCCCGCGATCCTGCGAGAGACGGTGGCGCGCGCGGGCGGGCAGATGTCGCAGGCGATCATGGTCGGCGACGCCGGTCCCGACGTCGGGGTGGCCCGGCGCGCGGGTATTCCCGTCATCGGTGTCGAATTCGGCTACACCGACGTCCCGATCGCCGAGCTCAAGCCGGATCGGCTGATCGGCCACATGCGCGACCTGCCGGAAGCCGTGAACAGCCTGATCCGGGCTTGAAAATAACTCTCATAGTGAATTGATTTCACTACATAAATTAAGATCTCATCAATTCCTGGATTCTGTCCTCTAAGGTTCCACCGGCTCGGTTGCAGCCCATAGAGGTTTCGCGATGCCCTCAATCGGTACTTGCCGAGTTCAAGTCGCCGGCCGCTGCCGTGCCCGCAGGCTCGCCGTTCTCGAACCCGCCACAGGCCACCTGCACCGCACCCAAGACGTTGCGCATTGTAGGCGCCTTGCAACGTGCCTAGATTGTGTTAGCGGGAGCATCGTCGCGGCGTCCGCGCCGAATAAGGCAGCATGAATGAGCGGTTCCGAATTAAGTTCTCCTGATCGGCTGTTCCGTCCGATGACCGACCCGTTCGGCCGGACGCATCCGCTATCTGCGCGTGTCGGTCACCGATCGCTGCGATCTTCGCTGCTTCTACTGCATGTCCGAGGACATGACCTTTCTGCCCAAGGCGGATTTGCTCACGCTCGAGGAACTCGACCGGCTGTGCTCGGCGTTCATCGCCAAGGGGGTGCGCAAGATCCGCCTCACCGGCGGCGAACCGCTGGTGCGGCGCAACGTGATGTCGCTGGTGCGTTCGCTGTCGCGGCATCTTTCCACCGGCGCGCTCGATGAACTGACGCTGACCACCAATGGATCGCAACTGGCGCGTTTCGCCGCCGAGTTGCGCGACTGCGGCGTGCGCCGCGTCAACGTCTCGCTCGACACGCTCGATCCGGCAAAGTTCCGCGCCATCACCCGCTGGGGCGATCTCGACAAGGTGCTGGCCGGCATCGAAGCCGCACGCGAGGCCGGTCTCGCCGTCAAGATCAACGCGGTGGCGCTGAAGAATCTGAACGAGGAGGAAATCCCCTCGCTGATGGAATGGGCGCACGGCAAGGGCATGGCGCTGACGCTGATCGAGGTGATGCCGATGGGCGATATCGGCGAAGGCCGGATCGACCAATATGTGCCGCTGTCGCTGTTACGCGCCCGCCTCGCCAGTCACTACACCATGACCGACCTCGACGAGGATACCGGCGGACCGGCCCGCTATGTGCGGATCAGCGAGACCGGCGGCAAACTCGGCTTCATCACGCCGATGACCCATAATTTCTGCGAATCCTGCAACCGGGTGCGGATCACCTGCACCGGCACCCTGCACACCTGCCTCGGCCACGAGGACGCCTCCGATTTACGCAAACCGTTGCGGGCTTCCACCGACAACGACCTGCTCGCCGCCGCGATCGATCGCGCCATCGGACTGAAGCCGAAGGGCCACGACTTCATCATCGACCGCAGGCATAACCGCCCGAGCGTCAGCCGCCACATGAGCGTGACCGGCGGTTAATTTCCGGCGCGGGATTTATCAACCCGCACGCAACGGTTTGTCCCCAGCCAAGCTGTCCCCTCCCCAATTGACGCCGCCACGCCGTACTGAAATGGTGCGGCGGGTTTACGTTGCCCGGCTGGATAGGCCGCTGCTCCTGACGGTGCAGCCAAGACAGCGGAAGGCGAAATTGGGGGAGGAACATCATTGCAATCGCTCCAGCGAGATGAGCGTGGTTCGTGCTTCGCGCGTGGATGGCTCCGCGCGTTTGACGCGCGCGCGGCGCGATGCCGTGTTGAAACAGATCGGCGCGCTTTGATGGCGAGTGCGCCGGGAGACCACGATGCGCCCATTGTTGGCACTGAGCACGGCGATCGACCAGCTCAATGAGAAGACTCGGCTATGTCTGCAATCTGCTGGTGCTGTTCGCCTGCATCGTCAGCGCCGGCAACGCCATGATCCGCTACGCGTTCGGCTACAGCTCGAACGGCTGGCTCGAACTGCAATGGTACAGTTTCGCGATCCTGGTGATGTTCGGCGCCTCCTACACTTTCAAGCGCAACGAACACGTGCGGGTCGAAATCTTCTATCTGTTCCTGTCCGAACGCGGCCAGCTCTGGCTCGACATGATCGGCACGCTGTTCTTCCTGATCCCGGCCTGCCTGCTGCTCAGCTATCTGTCCTGGCCGTTCTTCCATCAGGCCTACGAGGTCGGCGAGATGTCGGGTAATGCCGGCGGCCTCGTCCGCTGGCCGATCAAGATCGTCGTTCCCGCCGGCTTCGTGATGCTGGCGTTGCAGGGCGTCTCGGAGGTGATCAAGCGGATCGCCGCGCTGCAGGGCTATGTGACGATCGATGCGAAGTACGAGAGGCCGACGCAATGATGACGATTACGCTGGAAATGATGCCGCCGATGATGTTCGGCGGCCTGGTCCTGGCGATGCTGATCGGCTACCCGGTGGCGTTCACGCTCGCCGCCGTCGGGCTTCTGTTCGGCTTCCTGTCGATCCATCTCGGCTTCTTCGACCTGAATTTCCTGCAGGCCATTCCGGGCCGCGTGTTCGGCAGCGTGCTCTCCAACGAGTTGCTGCTGGCGATCCCCTTCTTCACCTTCATGGGCGCGATCCTGGAACGGTGCGGCCTCGCCGAAGACATGCTGGATTCGATGGGCCAGTTGTTCGGACCGATCCGCGGCGGCCTCGGCTATTCCGTCATCATCGTCGGCTTCATCCTCGGCGCGATCACCGGCACGGTGGCAGCGCAAGTCATCGCCATGGCGCTGATCTCGATGCCGGTGATGATCCGCTACGGCTACAACATGCGCTACATCACCGGCGTGCTGGCGGCTTCGGGCACCATCACGCAACTGGTGCCGCCCTCGCTGGTGCTGATCGTGCTCGCCGACCAGCTCGGCAAGTCGGTCGGCGACATGTATCTGGGCGCATGGGGACCGTCGGTGTTCCAGATCATGCTGTTCGCCGGCTACACCTTCGTCCTTGGCCTGGTCAAACCGGATCACGTCCCGCCGGTGCCGAAGACGGCGTTGACGCTGACCGGTTGGCCGCTGTGGAAAAAATGCCTGATGGGCATCATCCCGTCGGCGGTGCTGATCTTCGTCGTGCTCGGCACCATGATGATGGGCCTGGCCACGCCGACCGAAGCCGGCGCGATGGGCGCCGTCGGCGCGATCGTGCTGGCCGCGATCCATCATAAGGATTTCAGCACTGCCGGCCACAAGATCCTGATCGTCGGCATCATCGCCGCCGGCATCGGCACGATCGTCGGAATTTTCCTGACCGAGGGCCTGATCTTCAAGCTGGCCTTTGCGGTCACCTATCTCGCGGTGGTCTGGATCTGTCTGGAAGCCGTCCGCATTCCGGACCTGCGCGGCCTGATCAAGCAGGGCTACGAGACGACCATGCGCATCACCAGCATGGTCACGTTCATCCTGATCGGCTCGACCTGTTTTTCGGTGGTGTTCCTCGGCGTCTCCGGCGGCGTGTGGCTGGAGCATCTCCTGACCTCGCTGCCCGGCGGCGTCTGGGGCTTCCTCATCTTCATCAACATCTTCATCTTCTTCCTGGCGTTCTTCCTCGACTTCTTCGAGATCGCCTTCATCATCCTGCCGATGATCGCGCCGATCGCGCAGAAGATCCTGGCGCCGGTGGTCGGCGCGGATGCCGCCCTGATCTGGTTCGGCGTGATGCTCTGCGTCAACATGCAGACCTCGTTCCTGCATCCGCCGTTCGGCTTTGCGCTGTTCTATCTGCGCGGCGTCGCGCCCAAGGAGGTCAAGAGCTCCGACATCTACTGGGGCGCATGCCCTGGATCGGGCTGCAGGCGATCATGGTGGTGCTGGTGATCGCTTTCCCGATCACGGTGACCGGCCTGCTCGACAAGCCGCTCGAATGTCGATCTCAGACAAGATCAAGATCGAGGTGCCGCAGATCGACCTTCCGCCGCTGGATTTCGGTCAACCCAAGCAATAGCGCCGCTCGCATCGGTCAAAAAAAACCCCGGAGCTTTCGCTCCGGGGTTTTTTCGTTGCCTGGGTATTTCGACTGGATTCAATTGCGGCGATCAGCTCTGCGCGTGACGCGCCATGAAGTTGTCGTAGCCGACTTCCGCGACCTGGAACCACTGATAGCCGTTGTTCGAGAAAGAGTTCAGCGAACTCATAGACTTTCTTGAAGTTCGCATTGGTCGCGGAGACCTCGCTGTGCAGTTCTTTCGCTGCCTTGAAGGAAGCTTCCATGACCGGCGCGGGAACCGTGCAGCTTGGCGCCGCCGCGAGCAACCTCTTAAGCGCCAGCGGATTGGCCTGATCGTACTTCGCCATCATCCAGTTGTTGGCGTAGTGGCCGGCCTGCTCGAGAACGGACTGATAGTATTTCGGCAGCGCGTTCCATTTGTCGAGATTGACGAATGCCAGCAGCATCGGACCGCCTTCCCACCATCCGGGATAGTAGTAGTGCGGCGCGACCTTGACGAAGCCGAGCTTCTCGTCGTCGTAGGGGCCCACCCATTCGGCTGCGTCGATCGTGCCTTTTTCAAGCGCCGGATAGATGTCACCGCCGGCGAGCTGCTGCGGCACGCAGCCGAGCTTCTGCATCACGCGGCCGGCAAAGCCGCCGATACGGAATTTCAGACCCTTGAGATCGTCGACGGTGTTGATCTCCTTGCGGAACCAGCCGCCCATCTGACAGCCGGTGTTGCCGGCAAGCAGCGAGGTGACATTGTATTTTTTGTAGAACTCGTTCAGCACTTCTTTGCCGCCGCCAAGCATGTACCAGGCCTGGTTGAGACGCATGTTCGGCCCGAACGGCACCGACGAACCGAAGGTGAAGGTCGGGTCCTTGCCGAAATAATAGTACGATGCGGTATGGCCGATCTCGACGGTGCCATTCTGCACGGCGTCCAGCACCTGCAGGCCCGGCACGATCTCGCCCGCGGCGAAAGTCTGAATCTGAAATTTGTTGTCGGTGGCCTCGGCAACGACCTTGGCCATCATCTCGGCGCCGCCGTACAGCGTATCGAGCGATTTCGGCCAGCTCGTCGGCATGCGCCACTTGATCTCCGGCATCGATTGCGCGATCGCCGGCGCGGCCATGGTTGCGGCGCCCGCGGCGCCGATGCCTGTGACCTTGAGAAAGTCTCTTCTCTTCATTGGATCCATCCCTTTGGTTGTGTCTTTCAGCCTTCGTGTCGAGGCTTGCGGCCAGCATGGAACATCCGGTTTCCGAATTCCATCCCGAATTGCGTGGCGTCAACGCAAAAAGCCCAGCCTCCTTGCGGAGACCGGGCTTTCTTCTGCTACTTAAGGCTTAGAGTTTGTTCGAAGACGCTACGTGATCAGCCGCGCGTACGCGAGCGGATCATGAAGCTGTCGAAGGTGTATTCGGCAACCTGCCACCACAGATACTGGTCCGAACGGTAGGCCTGCATCGCGTCGATCGACTTCTTGAAGTCGGCGTTCTTGGCGGAGATTTCGCCCCACAGCTCGTTGGTCGCCTTGAGGCAGGCTTCCAGCACTTCGTTGTTGAAGGGACGAAGCTGCGTGCCGCCGGCGACGAGCCGCTTCAACGCCGTCGGGTTCTGCATGTCGTAACGCGCCGCCATCCAGCTATTGGCGTTCGCCGTGGCATTGGTCAGGATCGCCTGATAGTTCTTCGGCAGCGCATTCCACTTCTCGATATTGGCGAAGGCGTGGACCGTCGGGCCGCCTTCCCAGAAGCCCGGATAGTAGTAGTACTTCGCGACCTTCGCGAAGCCGAGCTTCTCGTCGTCATACGGACCGACCCATTCGGCAGCGTCGATGGTGCCCTTTTCGAGCGCCGGGTAGATGTCGCCGCCGGCGAGCTGCTGCGGCACCACGCCGACCTTCTGCAGCACCTGCCCGGCGATGCCGCCGATGCGCATCTTGAGGCCCGACATATCGGCAACCGTCTTGATCTCCTTGCGGAACCAGCCGCCCATCTGGGTGCCGGTGTTGCCGCAGGGGAAGCCGATCACGCCGAACTTCTTGAAGAACTCGTTGCCCAGCTCCTGGCCGCCGCCCTGATACCACCAGGAATTCTGCTGGCGCGCGTTGAGGCCGAACGGGACCGATGCGTAGATCGCAAAAGTCGGATCCTTGCCGACGTAATAGTAGGAAACGGTGTGGCACATCTCGACGGTGCCGTTGGAGGTCGCGTCGAGAGCCTGCAGACCGGGGGCGAGTTCGCCCGCTGCAAAAACCTGGATCTGGAACTTGTTGTCGGTCATTTCGGCGACGTATTTCGCCACCTGCTCAGCGCCGCCATAGATGGTGTCGAGCGACTTCGGGAAGCTTGACGTCATGCGCCATTTGATTTCGGGCGATGATTGCGCAATTGCCGGCGAGGCAACCGCTGTCGCGGCAGCACCGGCCGCTGAAACTTTCAAAAAATCACGGCGCTTCATTCAGGCATCTCCTTAAGACGGGACGTTTCCCATTTCCGCGAACGTTTCCTCCGGCGGGCGAATTCCAGATCATCCGGGGCGCTCTGGCCGGGGCGCTTTAACACGGAAGTTGGCCCGCGAAAACGCGACAATCGCATGACTGCACGGATTAAACGAAAGTCGAATCAGGGTTGGAAACAGGCCTCAGGCGGCCGCGATCGCGCCCTGAAGCTGATCGCGGACCTTGGCGCCGATCGAGCGGTAAATCGCCGCGTGCGGTCCGTCCGGCTCGCTGGCCACCACCGGATTACCTGAATCCGAGGTGGTACGAATCGACATGTGCAGCGGGATTTCGCCCAGAAACGGCACCCCGAGCCGTTCCGCCTCATGCCGCGCACCGCCATGGCCGAAAATGTCAGACCGCGTTCCGCACTCCGGGCACTGGAAATAGCTCATATTCTCGACGATGCCGAGCACCGGCACGTTGACCTTCTTGAACATCGCCAATCCCCGCCGTGCGTCGATCAGCGACAGGTCCTGCGGGGTCGAGACGATGACCGCGCCCTTCAGCGGCACGTTCTGCGCCAGCGTGAGTTGCGCGTCGCCCGTGCCGGGAGGCATGTCCACGACGAGAACATCGAGCGTGCCCCAGGCGACGTCGCGCAGCATCTGGGTGATCGCCGACATCACCATCGGCCCGCGCCAGATCATCGCGGTGTCTTCCTCGACCAGAAAACCGATCGACATGATCGCAAGGCCGAAACGAACGATCGGAATCATCTTCTTGTCGTCGTTGAGCTGCGGCTTCTCGCGAATGCCCGTCAGCCTTGGCACCGAAGGCCCGTAAATATCGGCATCGAGCAGGCCGACCCGCAAACCGAGATCGCGCAAGCCCAGCGCGAGATTGAGCGCCGTCGTCGATTTGCCGACGCCGCCCTTGCCCGACGCCACCGCAATGACGGCGGCGACGCCCGGAATTTCCGATTGTTTGGACATCGGCGAGCCTGCGCTTTGCGGCGGCCGATGCGACGAAACCGGCTGCACGCCGTGCGCATGCCGATGCGGCGCCGGCGGAGCCGCGGGCGGCGCCTGCGTTCCCGCCTTGCGTTCGGCCGTCAGCGCGATCATGGCAACGGTGACGCCGGGAATGGCGCGCACGGCGGCTTCCGCCTGCGCACGTACACTTTCCCATGCGCGGGCCTCAGTTGCGTCGACGTTGATCGAGAAGAACACCTTGCCGTCGGAGACCGTGATCGCCGACAGCACATTGGCGTTGGTCAGGGCGACGCCGCGGGGCGAGGCTACCCTGCTCAGGGAATCGAGAACCTGTTGCTGCGTTACGCTCACCGGCGCATCTCCTGGAGCCTTTCGGTTCTGATCGAAATCAGAACCAGGGCTCCTAGCTATTTTTTGACGCGTTTTCTTCACGCGAACCGGAATCCACTTCGCTTGAAAACGCTATTTCCGGATGCGACCCATAGAGCGGTTGAGCTCAAAAGGCTACCTCGCGCCGACGTCATCCCGGCGCTCGACGGGCGCTGCCCCGCCGCCTTCCTTGGCGGCCTCGTAGTTCAATTCGATCATGACGCCATTGGGGTCATTGACGAAGATCTGCCAGAGATCGCCGCCCGGAACCTGCCGGGAATCGAATTCCATGCCCTTGGACTGCAACCGCTGCTTCATGCCGTCAAAGCCCTCGCTGGCAAAGGCGACATGATGGACCACGCCGGAGTCCGGCTTTTGCGGCTCGTCGGTCTTGGAAATATCGACCAGATGGACCACAGCCTTGCCTTCGCTGTACATCCACGCCCCAGGGAAGGCAAAATTCGGCCGGGCCCCCTTCTCGAGCCCCATGATATCCTCATAGAATCGGACGGTTTCGGCGAGATTCCGGGTCCGGATGTTGAAATGATCGAGCACGCCCACGCTGACGCCCATGCGATGCCACTCCCTTTTTTTGTGAAGTTGTTAGGACGGCCCATCCTAGCACAAAACCCGCCCCGCCTGACAAACGAAGCCGTTGCCCTTCATGACGCAGGGTTTATGGTGCGGCTCCCACCCCCGAAGCATGCTTCGACCGCGTTGAATCATGCTTGTCGGCCATCTTCTTGTTGGAGCATGATCTTTTCGGAAAACCGGTTTCTACTGTTCCGGATCATGCTCCATAAACACCGTCCGGCCCGTTCAATGCCCGGCAAACCCCAAGGTAGTACACATGGCTAAAGTCGCTTTTCTCGGTCTCGGCGTGATGGGTTTCCCCATGGCAGGACATCTGGTGAAAAAGGGGGGCCACGAGGTGACCGTGTACAACCGGACCGGGGCCAAGGCCAAGGAATGGGCGGACAAGTTCGGCGGCAAAACTGCGCCGACCCCGAAAGCGGCTGCCGAAGGCCAGGACTTCGTGATGTGCTGCGTCGGCAATGACAATGACCTGCGCTCGGTGACGCTCGGCGCCGATGGCGCGTTCGCCGGCATCAAAAAGGGTGCGACCTTTGTCGATCACACCACCGCCTCCGCCGAGGTCGCGCGCGAACTCGATGCCGCCGCCATCAAGGCCGGCTTCAAATTCGTCGATGCGCCGGTGTCGGGCGGACAGGCCGGCGCCGAGAACGGCGTCCTCACCGTCATGTGCGGCGGCACGCCGGACGCCTTTGCCGGCGCCGAACCTGTGATCGCGGCCTATGCGCGGATGTGCAAGCTGCTCGGGCCGGCGGGCTCCGGCCAACTGACCAAGATGGTCAACCAGATCTGCATCGCCGGACTGGTCGAAGGTCTCTCGGAAGGCATCCATTTCGCCAAGAAATCCGGCCTCGACGTTGCGGCCGTGATCGAGACCATCTCAAAGGGCGCCGCCCAGTCCTGGCAGATGGAGAACCGCTACAAGACCATGAACGATGGCAAGTTCGATTTCGGCTTTGCGGTCGAATGGATGCGCAAGGATCTGTCGATCTGCATCGCCGAAGCCCGGCGCAACGGCGCCAACCTGCCGGTCACCGCGCTGGTCGATCAGTTCTATTCCGAGGTCGAAAAAATGGGCGGCAAGCGCTGGGATACGTCCAGCCTGCTGGCGCGGCTGGAGCGGTAAGCGAGCCCCGGCGTTTTCGAGCAATGCTTGCCCGGCACAGGGATGGCGGGGTGAGTTAAGAAAATGCGTGAACGGGAAAAGACGCGCGCCCCGCTCTTGTTCAATCAGATGCGGGGCTTAGGCCGGCCGAACAGGTTAATTTAACCTCCGGTTAACGCGTTTTTTTAGCTCTTTAAGGCATCGCTTAATGTTTTGGGCTCACAGATAGACAATGCAAAAAGCCCGCGCGGTTCGCGGGCAGGATTTGTGTTGTTCGATGAGTAATCCCGCAGAAAAGCCTGAAGTTGTCGAGCTTCCGGCGGAACCACCGGCCGCGGCGCCGGTCAACACCCGCCGCGCTGCGGCGCAGCGGGTGCGCGAGGCACGTGACCGGTTAACGTCGACCAGCGGAACCCGCCCGGCCTTCGACACCGAATTGCTCCGGCAATATGCCCAGACCCGGATGTCGGCATCCTATGTCGTCATGCTGCTGATGGTTGCGACCGGCGTGTTGTTCGGTGTCTGGCTGGAGCCGGTATCGGCGGCGGCCTGGACCTGCGGCATGCTCTGCATCCACGCCGCCATCATCCGCAATTGCCGCAGGTTCCTCGCGGAGAAACCCTCGCTCGCCGCCACGCGCAAATGGCGGACGCGATTTGTGATGCTCGACCTGCTCTACGGCCTGTGCTGGACCGTGATCCTGATCCACCCGGCAGGGTTCGACATCGTCTCGAATACGATGATGATGTTCCTGATGCTGCTGGTGATCGCGGTGTCGAGCATGCTGGCGGCCAGCCTGCCGATCGCGGCGCTGGCGGCAACCGCGCCGGTGACGGCGGCGATCGCGCTCAATTTCATCATCAGCGGCTCCTACGACAATTACGCGCTCGCTTTGCTGGCCATCGCCGCCGAAGGCTATTTCGCCCTGCTCGCCCATCGCCTGCATTCGACAACGCTGGCAACGCTGGAAGCGCGCGCCGAAAAGGATGCGCTGATCGGCGAACTGGAGCAGGCCAAGGCGATCTCCGATGAGGCGCGGCATCGCGCCGAATCCGCCAACGTCGCCAAGTCGCGGTTCCTGGCGCAGATGAGCCACGAGCTGCGCACGCCGCTGAATGCGATCCTCGGTTTCTCCGAGGTGATGAAGAGCGAAATTTTCGGCGCGCACACGGTGCCCGTCTACAAGGAGTATTCCGCCGATATCCACAATTCCGGCGTCCATCTGCTCAACCTCATCAACGAAATTCTCGACCTGTCGCGGATCGAAGCCGGCCGCTACGAGCTCAACGAGGAAGCGGTGTCGCTGGTGCATGTCGTCGCCGACTGCCATCATCTCCTGAAGCTGCGCGCCACCAGCCGCGGCATCACGATCAATGAAGTCTTCGAACAGGGCATGCCGCGGGTCTGGGGCGACGAACGCGCCACCCGTCAGATCGTGCTCAATCTCTTGTCCAACTCGATCAAGTTCACCCCGCAAGGTGGCGAGATCTGGCTGAAGGTCGGCTGGACCGCATCCGGCGGGCAATATCTCAGCGTGAAAGACACCGGCTCCGGCATCGCCGAAAGCGAAATCCCGATTGTGCTGGCCTCGTTCGGTCAGGGCTCCAACTCGATCAAATCGGCCGAGCAAGGCGCCGGCCTTGGCCTGCCGATCGCCAAAAGCCTGATCGACATGCATGGCGGCACCTTTACGCTGAAATCGAAGCTGCGGATCGGCACCGAAGTCATCGTCACTTTCCCGCCCGAGCGCGTGATGTCCGCTTTGGCGCCGATGGCCGAGGAAGCCCCGCCCCTGCAACCCGAAGCCGCAATCGTTGTCAGCGCCGACGACAAGCGCCGGGCGCGCCACAAACCGATCATGAGTGCCGGCACCGGATTGTAACTGGAGCGCTTGCACAAGCGATGGAATCCATTTCACTATCCCAGAATGAGCAAAGAAACGCCGTGTATCGCAGTCTGTATGATGGACCCCAGAACCAACCTCTGCTTCGGCTGCGGGCGAACGCTGCCGGAGATCGCGCGCTGGCACCGAATGGAAAGTGCCGAGCGGCTGGCGGTCATGGAGCTGTTGCCCGCGCGCATGGCGGAGGCCGGTCTCGCGCAGATGGCGCCGCCTCCAAAACGGGACTGATCGATCCGCCGGCCAATGTAGGAGGCGCGCTGTGAGCCGCGTTTTCCTGGTTCTGCTGATGCTCGCGGCAACGGCCGGCGCTGTGGTCGCCTATGGCGACCCCGAGCAGATCGCCCGTGCCGGCGACTCCGTTTCGCAAATGCTGCGGCGGCGCGGCCTGCAGCCGACGCCCGCCGTGCAGATCGCGCGCGGTCAGGCCGGCGAATTCGCGTTGAGCGCCAAGATCAACGGCGTCAAGGCGCCGATGGTGATCGACACCGGCGCGACCTCGGTGGTGCTGACCTGGGAGACCGCCAAGGCGATCGGCCTGCCGCTGGAAATGCTCGAATATAATGTCGACGTCGAAACTGCCGGCGGTCACACCAAGGCGGCACGGCTGACGCTCGATCGTCTCGCGGTCGGCCACCTCGTCGAGAAATCGATTCCGGCGCTGGTCGTGCCGCGCGGACAGATGAAAACCAATCTGCTCGGCATGAGCTTTCTGGATCGCCTCGAAAGCTGGGGCGTCCAGGCCGACAAGCTGATGCTGCACGGCTATCCTGACGTCTCAGGCCGCCATCGGCGCGACCGCGCGGCTGTCGACTAGCGCGATCGCGTCGCGCAACACATCGACTCCGGCGCCCGGCCTGACGCCGTTCTCCGCCAGATGACGGCGGAACGCACGCGCGCCGGGCACGCCGTGAAACGCGCCGACGAAATGCCGTGTCATCGAATGCAGCCGTGTACCCTGCGCGAGCTGGTCTTCGATGTAGGGCATCATCGCCGCGAACACATCCTTCATGGTCGCGTGCGGGTCCGCTTCGCCGAACACTTCCGAATCGACGTTCAGCAATCGCCACGGCTCCTGATACGCCGCGCGCCCGAGCATCACGCCATCGACATGGGCAAGATGCTGCCTCGCCTCCGCGAGACTGCCGATGCCGCCGTTGATGATGATGGGCACGTCGGGCAATGCGGCCTTCAGCCGATAGACGCGATCGTAATCGAGCGGCGGGATGTCGCGGTTTTCCTTCGGCGACAATCCGTTCAGCCAGGCTTTGCGGGCATGCACGATCAGCGCATCGGCGCCGGCGGCGATCACGCCGCGCGCCAGCACGTCGAGGGCGATCTCGGGATCCTGATCGTCGATGCCGATCCGGCATTTGACCGTGACGGGAATTTTAACGGCGCGCTTCATCGCGGCGACGCCCTCGGCGACCAGCGCCGGCTCCGCCATCAGGCAGGCGCCGAAACGGCCGTCCTTTACCCGGTCGGAGGGGCAGCCGACATTGAGATTGATTTCGTCGTAGCCGAAATCCTCGCCGATCCCTGCCGCGGTCGCGAGATCACGCGGATCGGAACCGCCAAGCTGAAGCGCCACCGGATGTTCGCTACTGTCGAAACCAAGCAGCCGCTGGCGGTCGCCATGAATGATGGCGCCGGTGGTCAGCATCTCCGTATAAAGCCGCGCGCGCCGCGTCATCAGACGGTGGAAGACGCGGCAATGCCGGTCGGTCCAGTCCATCATGGGGGCGACGGAGAATTTCCAATTATTTGCAATCACTAATATCTCTTTTCGGTCCAATCAATGATAAGGACATACACACATTTGCACGGATTTGAAGTGGGTTCTTCGCTGAATTGGCGAGTGATTGCATTTTCTCGGTCGCGATTTTCTCCCTTGCGGAGCCGGTCGCTCTCACCGGCGAAAGGATTCTGCGGCATCTGTCATGGCAGCCCTCACGCGGCCGCAACAAGTTCGGCAATCTTGTCGATCACCTGGTCGGCGCTCACGCCTTGCGACAGCGCCTCGTAACTCAGGATCAAGCGGTGACGCAGGCAGTCATGCATCACGGCGCGCACGTGATCGGGCGTCACGAACTCGCTCCCATCGAGCCAGGCGCGCACCCGTGCGCAGCGGTCGAGCGCAAGGCTGCCGCGCGGGCTGGCGCCGACCTGAATCCATTTGCCCAGGGGTTCGCCATAGCGGCCGGGAAACCGCGTCGCATAGATCACGTCGACGATGTATTTCTGCGCAAGATCGGAAACGAAGATGCCGTCGATCTCGCCGCGTGCATCGAAGATCGCCTGCTGCGGCACCGGCGCGGGCTCCGCTGCATGATCCTTCGGCTGCTGCGCATTCTCTTCGCGGTTAAGCCGGATGATCTCGCCTTCCGTCGCTTCATCGGGATAGGTGATGACGACGTGCATCAGGAAACGGTCGAGCTGCGCCTCGGGAAGCGGATAAGTGCCCTCCTGCTCGATCGGGTTTTCGGTCGCGAGCACCATGAACAGGCCGGGCATCTTGTAGGTCTTGCCCGCGACAGTGACCTGCCGTTCCTCCATGGCTTCGAGCAGCGCCGACTGCACCTTGGCGGGCGCGCGGTTGATCTCGTCCGCCAGCACGAGGTTGGCGAAGATCGGCCCCTTCTGAAACTGGAATTGCCCGCCCTTCTCGGTCTGCAGATAGATTTCGGCGCCGGTCACGTCCGACGGCAGCAGATCGGGCGTGAATTGAACGCGGGAGAGATCCGCCGCCAGGTGCTTGGCCAGCGTCTTTACCGCGCGCGTCTTTGCGAGCCCCGGCAGGCTTTCGATCAGCAAATTGCCGTTGGCGAGCAGCCCGATCAGCATGCTTTCGACCAGACGATCCTGGCCCAGCACGGACTTGCCGATCCGCGCCTTGAGATCGCGGATCGCCTCGCGGGTTGGTAAGCCCGAGGCAATCCCGGGCTCTGCCTCAACTGTTGGTTCTCTCGTGCCAGAGTCGGACATTTCTCTCTTGCTCGTCGGGGAAAGGAATACTCCGGCCGCTCAACCGGCGGCCGGAATATGTTGGATACTCCTGCGGCACCAATCTGCGCGCAGGAGCACCGCCTGTTGCGCTATTTCGTGCCGGTCTTTTCGAGCGTCTTCATCATCAACTCGACCATCTGATCGATGCTGAAGCTGGCGGACCGCTGGCTGGGCGGAAATTCCTTGAAAGTCTGAAGGAAGGGAGCAACCCGCCACGTCCCGTATTGAAGGAGGTAGGCGTTCTTGGCCAACCAGTCATAGTACTGGTCGGACACAACGTCGGCGCGTTCGAATGGATCCATCCGCAGGTTGAATACCTTCGGCGCGCGCAGGCAAGTGAACGGGTTTGCCCAAACGATGAAACCGCCCGGTTGCCGCTGCTCGCAGAAAACGATCTTCCAATCGTTGTAGCGATAAGCGACCACCTCGCCGTCGTCGTTGAAATAGAAGAACTCGTCGCGCGCGGACTTCGGCGCCTGGCCGGTCAGATATGGCAGCTGGTTATAGCCATCCAGATGGACCTTGAAGGACTTGCCGCCCAAATCTGTGCCCTTGGCGAGCCGCTCCTTGATATCCGTATCACCGGCGGCGGCGAGCAGCGTCGGAAACCAGTCTAGTCCAGACACCATCTGATTGGACACCTCGCCGGCCTTGATACGGCCGGGCCAGCGGATCATCGCCGGGACGCGAAACGCGCCTTCCCAATTGGTGTCCTTTTCGCTGCGGAACGGGGTCGTCGCAGCGTCGGGCCATGACCATTGGTTGGGTCCATTGTCCGTCGTGTAGATGACGATGGTGTTGTTGCCGATTCCGAGGTCATCGACCGCTTTCAGCAATTTTCCGACGTCGCCGTCATGCTCGATCATGCCGTCGGCATATTCATTGCCGGGCATGCCGCTCTGTCCCTGCATGGATGGGCGCACATGGGTAAACGCATGCATCCGCGTGGTGTTCATCCAGGTGAAGAACGGTTTGTTGGCCCTGGCCTGCCGCTGCATGAAGTCGATGGCTGCTGCCGTGGTCTCGTCATCGACGGTTTCCATCCGCTTCCTGTTGAGCGGGCCGGTATCCTCGATCTTGCCGTCTGCCGACGCCTTGAGGACGCCGCGCGGCGAGTTGCTCTTGACGAAAGTGGCATCGTTCTTCGGGTAATAGGGCCGCTCGGGCTCTTCCTCGGCATTGAGGTGATAGAGATTGCCGAAAAATTCATCGAAGCCGTGCTTCACCGGCAAATATTCGTCGCGGTCGCCAAGATGATTCTTGCCGAATTGCCCGGTGGCATAACCGAGCGGCTTCAGAGCCTGCGCGATGGTGACGTCACGATCCTGAAGTCCTACGGGTGCTCCGGGAATGCCGACCTTGCACAGACCGGTGCGAAGGCAGACTTGACCGGTGATGAAAGTCGAACGACCTGCCGTGCAACTGTTCTCCGCATAGTAGTCGGTGAACTTCATGCCTTCCTTTGCGATCCGGTCAATGTTGGGCGTTCGATAGCCCACCAATCCATCGGTGTAGGCGCTGATATTGGACTGCCCGACATCGTCCCCGAAGATAACCAGGATGTTGGGTTTTGCGGCATTCTGTTGCGCAAGTGCCGGGGATTGGGCGAATGGAGAAAGACTCGTCGCCACCAGCGCGGCGGCAAACAACGAGCCAAGCCACTTTCCTCCCTTGCTGCCGGGTTCGCTGCCTTTGGTCTTGCTCCTCGATTTGGTATCGCTACTCATTCGACACTCCTGTTTGAAGACAAGTTCTGCACTGTTCAACGACGGTCTATCCACCGCTGCGCAATCCAACGGCTTTGCGCTCGGGTTTGTTTCTCGGATCCGGTTCTAGACTTCCGTTTCGCTTTGGTTTTGGCTTTGGCGCGACATTGAGATGATTCTTGTTGTTGTCGTTTTCCATCTCCTCCTTCCCATTACGCCTGCGCCGCTGCCATGCCCGGCGATTGGCGCAGCTATTCTTTTGGGGTGCGCAGAACGCACCTGAACCCCACATGACTGGTGGACGTATCGACCGGCTCGGCATGGCGCGCAGCCGGGCGATAGCGGCGGCAATAATTCGGCGCGCACAGATGCGAGCCGCCTTTCAGCACCTTGCGGGGTATGCGGACGCGCGGCTGAGCCGGGTCGTAGCTCGCCTCCTCACCGCCGCCGCGCGGATTTTGTGGAACGCAGCAGGCTTTCGGCGCATCGGCCTCATGCTTTGACGACCACCAGTCGGAGGTCCATTCCCAGACATTGCCGATCATGTCGTAGATGCCGTAACCGTTCGGCGGAAAGGCTTTGACCGGCGAGGTGCGCTCAAATCCGTCTTCACAGAGATTCTGGATTGGAAAGTTGCCCTGCCAGATGTTTGCCAGATGCTTGCCTTCGGGCATCAGCGTGTTGCCCCAGGCATATTCCTCGCCATCAAGCCCGCCGCGCGCGGCAAATTCCCATTCGGCCTCGGTCGCGATGTCCTTGCCTGCCCATCTCGCGTAAGCCAACGCGTCGGCAAACGCGACGTGCACGACCGGGTGGCTGTCGAGGACGTTGATGTTGGTCTTGGGTCCGTAAGGATGCCGCCAATCGGCGCCCTTCATGAAGGTCCACCACTGGCTCCAGTCGCGGAGGTTGGCAATCGTCGGCGGCGGCGAAAACACCAGCGATCCCGCATAAAGCATATGCGGCAGCGCGCCCGGATAGTCTTTCGGATCGGGCGTGATCTGCGCCGACGGTCACGTAACCGGTCGCTTTGACAAAGGCCTTGAACTGCTGGTTCGTCACCGGCGTGCGGTCGATCCAGAAACCGTCGACCGACACTAGGTGGCTGGGCGCTTCCTCCGCATAGTGAACGTCAGATCCCATGCGGAATTCGCCGCCGGAGATCCAGACCATGTCCTCGGTCCGGAGATCGTCCGGCCGTTGCCCGTTACGCTCGACGTCTGCCTGGAACATGGCGATGCCTCCGCACGATCGAGTGCTTTGGCCGCTATGGGCAGCTGTCCCAGAAGCCCTGGGTCTGGGAAGGATCAGTATAGTACCAGCACATGCCCGGCGCGGGTGCAGCGCCCGCCCATGCGGCAGCACTTGCCGCGGTCACAAAGCCGATCGCGGCGCCTGCCGCAATCGCACCGCCCGCAGGCCAGCGATACCAGCCTGGCCGCGCCCACCGGACGCCGCCGCCGCGGTAACCCGGACCGCCGACCACTGTCCGGCTGCGATAGACCGCAGCGTTGCCGCGCGGGCCCACCGCGACGCCACCGCGTCGTGCCACGGCGCGCACTTCGACGATGTCGCTGTTGTGTGTTTGCGCCTGCGCTTCAAGCCCGACGATCGGACCGGGGCTCAGCGCCGAAGCCGGATGGGACGATGCAGCGAAGCCTGCAAAGGTGAGAACGGCCAGTCGGAGAAACCGTGCGCGTATTTTGTTGCTTGCGAGTTTTTGGTTTTTTGACGGTAACATCATAGCGCCCTTTCCAATTCCCAGAGATTGTCAACCTAGTGCGCCGCCAGAATTAGGTTAGCTCTCCTTCCCTTTCTCCGCATGGATTACGCATGAGCGAAAATCACGCGCTCTATTTCTCGTTGAGTTTCGATGATAAACGAGTTTGGTTGCACTGTGACGTCCAGTTTGTGCCAAAATCCTTGCGGGCAGACCCGCCAAGAGTAAAATCAGTCTCTGAATTAACGCCGCGATGCCGCTGATTAGGCTCAAATATTAGGCAACACGTTGGCCGGGAAAGTCCGGCAGGCACATTTCGTCGCATCGAATTGAACAGGATATTGGATAGGTTTGCAGCCGCAGTTTATCGCGTCACAATTCCGGGCGTGAAAGCGCTTTAAAATACGATCACGATTGCCGTTTGAGACAATTCTTCTTCCGGTTGAGGCAGCAGGATTTGCAAGATGGTGTCATTCGCGACATTGCGCGCGCACAAGATCAGGGATTTCGAGCAACTCAGGGATGCCGTACCTGGAACGCGCAGGGACATCGTGCAGATCGCTCCCGGGCAACTTCGCGGCGAGCTCGTGCATGCGTCGATCTCTGACCTTCCGATCGATGCGGTCACATTCAATATCGAGGTGCGGTCGAGAGGAGGCGATGGGCCCCTGCCCTCCGCTCTCAAAATCGTGCGGCGGGTGGAAGACTATCTGGCCGCCTCGGGCGCGAGAGCGGTCCACATCTCGGAAATTTGCACTCAACTGCACCTGACGCGCCGCACGCTTCACCGCGCCTTCCACGAAGCCGTGGGTATCGGCCCCATCACTTTCCTGCGCTATTTGCGACTATGCGCCGTTCATACCGCGCTTCGCTCGGGTCTCTCCGCTGACGAAACCATTGCGAACCTCGCAATTGCGCATGGCTTTCTGAACGTCGGGAGATTTGCTCAGTACTATCGTCAGGTGTTCGGCGAAAATCCGTCCGACACGCGACGCAAGGGCGACATTGCCTCTGCAATGCAAGGCTCCGTTCTCTCCTCGCCCGCGCGCTGAAAGCCTGCAAAACGCCGCGCGAAAAATCGTTGCTGCAGGAGGAATCTCGAACCGCACGCCGCGGAGCGCTTCAGTCTTGAGCGATATTGCCCGCGTGTTGACTTTCCGGCGCTTACTCTAAATAATTTAAAGAAAAGCAGAAAAACCAGCCAAAACGTGGGAGGACACAATGCCGACTTCACGCAGAACGCTGCTGAAGAATTCCGCGGCGGCCGCCGCCATATCCACCCTCGATTGGACGCGCGCGCAGGCGCAAGCTGAAACAGTACGCATCGGCGTGATCTACGACCTGACCGGTCCCTTCGCAGCGGGCGGCTCGGTTGCCGCCGTCGTCGGCGCACAGATCGCGATTGATCTCTGCAACGAGAAGGGCGGCGTCGGCGGCAAGTATAAGGTGGCGTCCGTCAAGGCCAATTCACAGAGCAAGGCCGAGGTTGCGATCAATGAGGCCGAACGCCTGATCAACCAGGAGAAGGTCGAGATCATCAACGGCGTTTATTCCAGCGCGCACGCGGTCCCGCTCGCGGCGAAAGTCGAGCAGCAGAAGAAGATCCTCTGGATCACGACCGCGGTTGCGACCGCCGTGTTCAAGGACAAGAACCTGCAATACGTCTTCCGCGCGCAGATTCACTCCGATCAATACGGTCAGGCCTTCGCGAGCTTCATCGCCGAACACGCCCAAGCCAAGCTCGGCATCGACCCCAAGGACGTCAAGATCGCGGTCATCCACGAGGACGGCCCGTACGGCGTCGGCGTTGCCGCTGCCGACGAGGCCTATTCCAAGCAGGCCGGTCTTCAGATCGTGCTCAAGGAAGGTTATTCGGCCGCCGCACCCGACCTTTCGGTGCTGGTGACCAAGATCAAGCGCTCCGACGTCGACGTGATCTCGCACGCCGGATACAATCCGGATATCACTTTGTTCCTGCGGCAGGCGCGCGAGAACGGCCTTCATTTCAAGATGCTGTTCGGCGCCGGCGCGGGTTACAGCCAGCTCGACAAGTTGCGCACGACGTTCGGAAAGGACATCGACGATTTCTGCAATATCGATCCGGTGCCCGCGCAATTGCTCGATCCTTCGAAACTGGCGCCCGGGATCGGCGATCTCACCAAGACCATGGTCTCGCGCTACCAGGCAAAAACCGGCGCGACCGACGTTCCGCCGCACTGCTCGATGGGATTCAACCAGACCTGGGTGCTGCTCAACAACGTCCTGCCCGTCGCCAAGGAGAAATATGGCGGCTTCGATCCCGATTCTGTTCGCAAGGCTGCACTCGACGTCGACATCCCGCCGGGCGGCACGATCCAGGGCTATGGCGTGAAGTTCTATCCACCCGGTACGCCGCTCGCAGGCCAGAACGAGCGCTCGACGCCGGTCGTGATGCAAAATGCCGGCGAACACATCTCGGTGGTTTGGCCGACCAATATAAGGACGCAGGACCCGGTCTTCCCGCTGCCCAAATCGTCGATCTACGCCGCCGTAGCCTGTGTACTCATAAATCGCGTTTATTTGGCGATCGCTGGCCGATGTCCGCTTTGCGCCCGAAAGCGACCGAATAGGTCCGCCGTCACCGTGTTCGGCGGAACCGGATTGCTCGGCCGCCGCATCGTTCCGCATCTGCGCTCTCGCGAATTTCCCGTCTTATGCCGACAACAAACGCATTAGTTCTTTCTGGCCGGCAGTTCGTTCGCTACTTCCTTTACCAGTAGCTTTAAATGCTTCTCCTGCCGCGCGTCAGCTTTCGCTGCCGCCGCTTCCGATGCAGCCACGAGACTGCGATAGAGCTTAAGGTTTTGCTGGCGAATGAAAAATTGATGTTCCATAGCTACCTCCTTGAGGGCATGGACCGGATCGCACATTGCGCCCAAGACGGGGAAGGTCGAAGACGTATTGTCTGCCGGAACGATCGAGGAAGACGACGACAAGCTTGGGCGAGCCGTCACCAACATTGCACTGACATCGTTCAAGCGGTTAATCGGGCGGCAGTCATTAAAACAGCCACAAGCCGGAATGCCGTCTGCGCGCTCAATAAAGATCGCGCTTTGCATCGAGGCTAGCGCGCTTCGGTTCACGTATTTCGGATGACTGCTCCATCACCAAACCAATCCTTGGAGTCAGGAACGAAAGTATCTGCTACGAAGTTTTTATCGACCGAACCAAACCGGATAACAGTGTGCGTATAAATCCAGCCGCCAGGCACTCTGAAACGAAATATGGTTTCATCGTACTGACCGGTGACATGATTTTTAAACACTTCTTCGTGGGTGTGAAGCTTTTGCTCAGGCATAAACATCTTTCGAGTGCCGCTGCCAACAACCGCCAAAATCAACTGACTTGCGACGTTTTAAAGACAAAGCTGCGAGGCGGTTGACTTGCTCACCGTTCGACAGGCGAAGCGAGCAGTTCGTTTCCACTAGCGTTGCGGATCTCTTTGTTGGCCGCCGCTCTGCTGGCCGCCCTGGTTTGAATTTTGCGTCTGTTGGTCAGGCGTCTGATTCGGGTTCTGGCCGGACTTAGCGGATTAATCGCCCTGTCGATTCTGCTGACCATACCTGTGAGGATCATTCTGTTTGTCATCACGTCTCCCTAATTGTTGGGAACATACAACAACCGAGCATACGGTAGGTCGTTCCGGCAAATCAAAAAGAAAGCCGTTCAATTCAAATGTGGCAGACTATTTGCCAGGACAGCTCCAGACTGGTGCTCCGCGAGTGTCGGATCGATCTCCGGCCTCGTGTTCTGGCCGGAGAGTTGCTGCTAAGCTGATCGGCGCCCCAAAAGGCGGTAGCAAACAACTAAAATTATTCGATCACTTCGTCGCCGCCGGCGAACAGAAATGCGGGATTGTGATCTCGGTGAATTGGGGCCGCGCGAAGTGAGTAAATTTCCTGAAAGCGATTTGCGCATGAGCGACAGAGATCGCCCCAAAATTTCCTCCCTCGCGTCAATGCAGCCGGAAGACTCCGTCCACGGCACGTAGTTCGGCAGGCTTAATCAGTTTGGAGTGCGCGACGGTGACCGAAAACAGCGGGCCTTCGAGCTTTTCCTGCCAGAACGCGAGGAAGTCCTTTAGCGCCGGGAAATTCGGAAACAGATCGTAGTCCTGCCAGACATAAGTTTGCAGCAGCCAGTGACGATCCGGACGGCGATAAACGATTTCCGCTGTTGTCAGTCCGTAGCCTAAGACCTGTTTCCTGAACTCCTTGGAAACCGCATCTTTCTCGACCATGGCGACCTCCAGCCCAATTAAACAGTTTCATGATTCTCAATTCGCCAAAAACGAAAACGTTCAATAGGTCATGGTAATCAATGCGCTAGCAGCATGTTACTTCGCCTGCTAGCAATTGCTGGAAGCGTTGCTCCTCGATCGAGAAGCTCAAGTTGTAATCAAACATCGTGGGCCGAAGCCCTTGCATCCCAGTGTCACAGGCTTATGTGAAGTGTGGCTAGCACTCGCTCATTGCGACTGCCAATCCAGAAATAATCAGAAAAGCCAAGGAGGATCGCATGAAGTTCCGTCCGCTCCACGACCGTGTCGTGGTCAAACGCATCGATGCCGAAGACAAAACCGCAGGCGGCATCATCATTCCGGATAGTGCCAAGGAAAAGCCTTCGCAGGGCGAAATCGTAGCCGTCGGTCCCGGTGGCCGTGACGAAGCCGGCAAACTGATCCCCATCGACCTCAAGGTCGGCGACCGCGTGCTGTTCGGCAAGTGGTCGGGCAACGAGGTCAAGCTCGACGGTCAAGAACTGCTGATCATGAAGGAAAGCGACATCATGGGCGTCCTCACTGATCTGCCCGCCGCCAAGAAAAAGGCCGCGTAAGCGCCAGCCAGTTTTCCTTATCCTGAGGAGCCGGCGCAGCCGACGTCTCGAAGGATGAGGCCTGCCATTCAAATCTCATCTTTCAAGAACGCGTCCAGTCGCGCGGTCTTTGGGATTTGACCAATTTAAAACGGAGATCATTATGTCAGCCAAAGAAGTCAAATTCGGCGTCGATGCCCGCGACCGCATGCTGCGCGGCGTCGAAATTCTCAACAACGCGGTCAAGGTAACGCTCGGCCCGAAGGGCCGCAACGTCGTGCTGGACAAATCGTTCGGCGCTCCCCGCATCACCAAGGACGGCGTCACCGTCGCCAAGGAAATCGAGCTTGAAGAAAAGTTCGAGAACATGGGCGCGCAGATGGTGCGCGAAGTCGCCTCCAAGTCGGCCGATGCTGCCGGCGACGGCACCACCACCGCGACCGTGCTGGCCGCAGCCATTGTGCGCGAAGGCGCCAAGTCGGTTGCCGCCGGCATGAACCCGATGGATCTGAAGCGCGGTATCGACTCTGGCAGTGGACGCCGTGGTCGCCGATCTCGTCAAGAACTCCAAGAAGGTCACTTCGAACGAGGAGATCGCCCAGGTCGGCACCATCTCCGCCAACGGCGACGTGGAAATCGGCAAGTTCCTCGCCGACGCCATGAAGAAGGTCGGCAACGAGGGCGTCATCACGGTGGAAGAAGCAAAATCGCTCGAGACCGAGCTCGAGGTCGTCGAAGGCATGCAGTTCGACCGCGGCTACATCTCGCCCTACTTCGTCACCAACGCCGACAAGATGCGCGTTGAAATGGAAGATGCCTACGTCCTCATCAATGAAAAGAAGCTGTCTCAGTTGAATGAATTGCTTCCCTTGCTGGAAGCCGTGGTGCAGAGCGGCAAGCCGCTTGTGATTATCGCGGAAGACGTTGAAGGCGAAGCTCTCGCTACCCTCGTCGTCAACCGTCTGCGTGGCGGTCTGAAGGTTGCCGCCGTCAAGGCTCCGGGCTTCGGCGATCGCCGCAAGGCCATGTTACAGGACATCGCGGTCCTGACCGGCGGCCAGGCGATCTCGGAAGATCTCGGCATCAAGCTCGAGAACGTCACGCTCGCCATGCTCGGTCGCGCCAAGAAGGTGATGATCGACAAGGAGAACACCACCATTGTCAGCGGTCATGGCAAGAAGGCCGACATCGAAGCGCGCGTCAATCAGATCAAGGCGCAGATCGAGGAAACCACCTCGGACTACGACCGTGAGAAGCTGCAGGAGCGTCTGGCCAAGCTCGCAGGCGGCGTCGCGGTGATCCGCGTCGGCGGCGCGACCGAAGTCGAGGTCAAGGAGCGCAAGGATCGCGTGGATGACGCGATGCACGCGACCCGTGCGGCGGTTGAAGAAGGCATCGTGCCGGGCGGCGGCGTCGCCCTGCTGCGCGCCTCCGAGCACCTCAAGGGGCTTCGCACCAAGAACGACGACCAGAAGACCGGCGTCGAGATCGTCCGCAAAGCGCTGTCCTATCCGGCCCGCCAGATCGCGATCAACGCAGGTGAAGATGGCTCGGTCATCGTCGGCAAGATCCTCGAGAAGGACCAGTATGCTTACGGCTTCGACTCGCAGACCGGCGAATACGTCAATCTGATCTCCAAGGGCATCATCGACCCGACCAAGGTAGTTCGCGTAGCGATCCAGAACGCGGCCTCGGTTGCGGCTCTCTTGATCACCACCGAAGCCATGGTGGCCGAAGTGCCGAAGAAGAACGCAGGCGGCAGCATGCCTGCGGGTGGCGGCGGCATGGGCGGCATGGGTGGTATGGATTTCTAAGTCCAACCGTTCAGCGCTCGAAAGAAAAAGAAAGGCCCGGCAGCGATGCTGGGCCTTTCTGCATTAGCTCTCACCCCATTCATATGATCATAACCAGCGACCCTCGGCCAGCCACCTCAATCGCCTCCTACGGGGTCACAAGCGGAAATACTCACACCGAGCAGATGTTGTCACGTTACCCCTAAGCGCGGCACCCGTTTTGCGCATCTATGAGCACAGTACACGCCCTGGACGGGTGACACGCACAGCAAATTGCTCGTTCGCGCGGCGAAGGCTAACGTTTTCGATTGAATCTGAACCGCCTATGCGCCAGCGGCCGGCAGGCTGGCGGCGGCGATCGCGACGATCTGGGCCAGGCGACGTCCGATCCGGGACGGCGCCGTACGCAGCATTGAGGCTACCTGTCGCATCTCACATCTTCCATCGGCGCCAGCGGAACGGCCGTTCCGCAACAGGACGCACCATGGAAGATGGTCTCGCATGGCTAACTAGTCGATATGCTTACGAAAATAGCAATGCGCGCTTCGTCCGGCCGCCCATCGGCAGTGAATTTATTGCCGCGGATCAACGCGCAGGCGAGCCAAATTCTTCTCTACCGATTTAGGCTCTTGGCCGGGTGATGCGGCTATTCATTTTGCCGTTGCCGGTTTCTTGCCCCTGTCGAACAGCGCCATGCCCGCCGCAGGATCAAGATCGGTCTCGGTCGCCTCGGTCAATCGCGCCATGGTCATGTAGAAGCCGATGGCGAGGATCGCCTCGACGATCTCCTGGGGCGTGAAGTGGTCGCGCATTCGCGCAAAGACCTTGTCGGGGACGCGAACGTTCTCGACGACTTCCTTGCCAAACGCGAGAAGCGCGCGCTCCGCCTCGTTGAACGCGCCGTCGTCACATTTGCCCTGCTCCAGCGCATCGATCTGGGGCTGCGTGACACCGAGGCCGAGTGCGATCGGAACGTGCTGGCGCCATTCATAGGCGCCGCCCTCGAGCTGCGCGACTTGCAGGATCAGCAATTCACGGTTGACGGCCGAAAGCTTCTGGCGATGCAGGATGGAATTGCCCAGCCGCATCGCCGGAATCATGTTGGTTTCGGCGTGAGCCATCATGCGAAAGATGTTCAGCTTGACCGTCATCCTGTCAAACGACGCGCGGTTGTCGCCGGTTGTGGTCTCCGGATCGATCAGGGGTAACCTTGCCACGCGTTTCTCCCTTGGCTTTTTGTCGTAGATATAGCTCTTGGCCGGATTTGCGGTGGCGACCGCAAGCGCTGCCGTCTCGCGTTTCCTGACGCATGACGTCAGGCGCCACTCTTTATCAAAGCGAGCCCGCAATTCAGGAATGAAAATCAACCGTCTCGATCCGGATCCGATCGGCATGCAGCGACCAGTCGCACAGCGCCTGTTGCTGGCAGAATTTCAGCTTGGCCATCTCCGTGGCCAGTCCCTCACTCGAAGCGTCGACTTCGAGCAAACCCTGGCAGATTTCGCATTCGTGGCCGTTCCCGCCGAGCACGTCCTTCATGAAGCGGACGACAAATCGTGACATGGAACCCTCCCTGCTACACAGGCAGTGTTTGGGTCCGCATGTACTAGCACCTCAGGGAGCGCAGTTTGCGTTAAATCGTAGCCGCGCGCAGCTATTTCGGTGCAAATCCGAAGGCCCGCTCAAAACGCTTGGCGTAGGCCGGCCACACGTCGGGGTTGACGATGCGCGGCGGTCGCTTGCCGTCGAGTGCATCGAGAACTTGCTCGGCAGCGATCTTGCCCATGTTCATCCGCGCTTCCTTGGTCACGCCGGCGGTGTGCGGGCTCGCCAGCACATTGTCGAACTGCAGCAGCGGATGATCCGGCGGCGGCGGTTCCTTGGCCCAGACGTCGAGGCCGGCGCCGGCGATGCGTTTGTCACGGAGCGCATCGAACAAGGCGGCCTCGTCATGAATGAAGCCCCGGGCGGTGGTGATGAAAAAGGCATGCGGCTGCATCAGCGCGAATTGTCGCGCGCCGATCATGCCGCGATTGTCCTTGTTGAGGGGGCAGGAGATCGAGACGAAATCCGAGCGCTGCATCAAATCGTCGAGTTCGACCTTCTCCGCGCCACGCGCCGCGATTTCCTGCGCGGTGAGATAGGGATCGTAGGCGATCACCTTCATGTGCAGCAAGCCCTTGCACAGCTCGGCGATGCGGCGGCCGACATTGCCGAGACCGACGATGCCGATGGTCTTGCCCTGCGCCTCGTTGCCGATCAGCGCATTGCGATTGACATTGGCGTCGCGCCGCAGCGCGCGGTCGGCCTCGAGGATGCGCTTCGACAAGGTCAGCAGCATTCCGAGCGCATGTTCGGCGACGGAATTGGCGTTGCCGCCGGATTGATTGACCACCAGCACGCCCGCCGCGGTGCAGGCATCGACATCGACGGGATCAAAGCCCGCGCCGTTGCTGGAGACGATCAGCAAGTTCGGCGCCCGCCGCAGCAGGTCCTGATCGACGTGGAAATGCTTTGCCAGTTCGTCGCGCGCCGCACCGATCTGGTAGGCGTGCGCCGCCGATAGAATTGGCGCTGCGACGGCATCGGGGCTTTCGTTCTCCAGCCGGTCGAGCCGCACATCGGGCCGGGCCTTGAGGATTTCGGCATAGATTTCGTGGGCGAGATATTTGACGTAGAACACGCGCTTGTTGTTGACGGTCATTGGCAGAGACAACTTTCAGTTCGGGAAGCCATAGAGCTTTGCGGGGTTGGTGACGAGGATACGCCGCTGCGTCGCAATGTCGGGCGTCCACGCCTGGAATAATTCGAGCAGATGCCCGGCATCGGGCATCTCGCCCTCGACGCGTGGATGCGGCCAGTCGCCGCCCCAGACCAGCCGCTCCGGATTGGCTTTCACTAGCGCCTCGTGAAACGGCCGCGCGTCCGGATAATCAGGCGCGCTCTCGCTGAGGCGATGCGCGCCCGACAGCTTTGCCCAGCACCAGCCCTCGCCAACGGCCCGCAAGAGACTCTGGAAGCCTTCCGTTCCAGTACCGGCACGGGCGTCGGTGCGGCCCATATGGTCGATCACCACCGGCAGGCGCAGGGATTTCAGGATCGGAACCGTCTGCGGCAGGTCCTTCACATCGATCCAGAGCTGGAGATGCCAGCCGAGCTCGGCCATCACGGGTGCGAGTTTTTCCGCAGCAGCCAGCGGCACGCCGCCGCGATAATGCAATTGGCCGTCGCGAAAGAAGTGATTGAAACGCAGCCCGCGGACGCCGAGGCTATTCCATTGCCGAAGCACGTCCGGCGAAACATCCGCATCGGCGACCGCGACGCCGCGCAAACGATCAGGCCGCCGCGCAAGCGCATCGAGCATCGCGGCATTGTCGTGGCCGTGCGCGCTGCCCTGCACCAGCACGCCACGCGCAAAGCCGATTGTATCGAGCATGGCCAGGTATTTTTCCAGCGGCGCATCCGGCGGCGTGTAGCTGCGGTCATCCGCATAAGGGAAGCGATCGGACGGCCCGAACACATGCGCATGGGTATCGCAGGCATCGGGCGGCAGCGGCACCCTCGGACGGCTGACCTCGCGCGGCGGCAGGCAGGCGGGAATCATCGGCAGCGCCGCCACGTCATTCGGCGGGTCATTCGGCGGTCATCCCGGCAGCCTTGATGATCGGCCCCCATTTCTCGTAGTCGGCATGAATCTTGGCGTCGAATTGCTGCGGCGTGCTGCCGATCGGCAAGGCGCCGAGTTTTGTCAGGCGCTCCTTCACCGCATCCGTATTCAGCGCCGCGACAAAATCCCGCGAGAGTTTTGCGAGTACCTCCGGCGGCATGCCGCCCGGCCCGAGCAGGCCCCACCACACGCCGGTGTCGTAGCCCGGCACGGCCTCCGACATGCTGGGTACATTGGGCAGGAACGGCGCGCGATCGGCCGTGGTGACGGCGAGCGCGCGAAGGGTGCCGGCCTGAAGCTGGCCAACCAATTCCGGGCCATTGTTGAACGACATCGGAATTTGTCCGCCGAGCAAATCGTTGATCGCGGGAGCGCCGCCCTTGTAGGGGATGGCGTTGAGATCGATTTTGGCGAGGTTCTTCAGGAGTTCGCCGGCCAGATGCGTCGACGTACCCGTCCCGGCGTGGGCGAACGACAGGCTTCCCGGCTTTGCTTTCGCTGCCGCGATGACTTCGGCCACCGTCTTGAACGGTGAATCGGTCCGCACCAGCAGGATGTTGGGGGACGAGGCCAATAGCGAGATCGCCGCGAAATCCTTGAAGGTGTCGTAGGGAATTTTGGGGTACAGGAACGGATTGGTGGCATGACCGCTCGCCACCATGATCAGCGTATAGCCGTCGGGCGGTGCGGTTGCGACCGCCTGCGAGGCGATGAGGCCGCCGGCGCCGGGGCGATTCTCGACCACGACCGACTGGCCCCATTGCTTGGAGACCACATCGCCCAGGGTACGCGTCAGCACGTCGACGCCCCCGCCGGCCGGATACGGCACGAAAATATGCACGGGTTTGGCAGGAAATGACGCTGGAGACGTCGCAGGAAGCGTTGATTGCGCAGAAACAGCCCCCGCCACCGCAGATATCGCGGCCACGAATGCAGCCGTCCGGAACCATTTGGCCATGGGCCCTCCCCGTATTTTCGTTACTTCCAGTATCGCATGCCCCGATGCCGAAGGCATCGCCAAGCTTGCAGATCACGGTAACGACAGGGCATGTTGACAATCCCGCCGATGACGTCAAGTTTCGGCGCCATCACAAGACGGCCGCGATGATGTCGCGAACGAAAAATCGTCGCGAAAAGGAGAACCAGATGGCGGTTGCCGAGAAACAGAGCTCGCCCCAAACCTCGCAGGGAACGCTCGCAAGGAACAACCTCGCAGGAGACGACCTGGCATGGCGTGGTCCTGCAATCGCTCAAGCGCAACGACATCCACCTGGTGCCCTACGTGCCCGACCGCGTACTGACGACGCTGATCAAGAACCTGCACGCCGATCCCTTCTTTACGACTTTCCCCACCGCGCGTGAGGAAGAAGCCGTCGGTATCGTTTCCGGCGCCTGGATGGGCGGGATGCGCGGCGCGGTGCTGATGCAGACGTCCGGCTTCGCCACGCTTGCCAATGTGCTGGCGTCGCTGGCCATACCCTATCAGATCCCGCTGATCATGTTCGTGTCGGAACGCGGCACGCTCGGCGAGTTCAACTATGGGCAGTCGCTGGTGTGCCGCACCATGCGCCCGGTACTGGATTCGCTTGCGATGGAGCACCACACCTGCACGCGGCTCGAAGAGTTCGAATTCATCGTCGATCGCTCGATCAAGCAGGCCATCACCACGCAGGCGCCGGTGGCGCTGATCCTCTCGCCGCTATTGACCGGCGGCAAGGCCTTCGACAAGTGAGCGATCCCAGGAAAACCTCCATGAACACCGCGTCCAATATCCCTGCCCGCAACACCAAGATCATGAATCGCTTCGATCTCACCTCGCGGCTGATCGCGAAGCTGAAGAATGAGGAGGCCGTGATCGGCGGCATCGGCAATACCAATTTCGACCTGTGGGCCGCCGGCCACCGGCCGCAGAACTTTTATATGCTCGGCAGCATGGGCCTCGCCTTCCCGATCGCGCTCGGCGTGGCGCTGGCGCAGCCGAAGCGCCGCATTTTTGCACTCGAAGGCGACGGCTCGCTGTTGATGCAGTTGGGCTCGCTGGCGACGATTGCGACACTGGCGCCAAAAACCTCACGATGGTGGTGATGGACAACGGCGTCTACCAGATCACCGGCGCGCAGCCGACGCCGGCCGCCGCCGTCGCCGACATCGTCGCGATCGCCGCCGCGAGCGGGCTGACCAACAGCGCCTGGGCGGCGGACGAGGAGGATTTCGAGCGTCTGATCGATCAATCCATGTCGGCCTCGGGGCCGGCGCTGATCGGCGTGCGCATCGACGACAAGCCGGGCGTCGGCACCACCCGCCGCGATCCCGTGCAGATCAGGGAACGCTTCATGCATGGTATGGGCGTGCGGGAACCGCTATGAATTCAGGCGTTAACCACACAGCCACTCAAACCGGCTTGATCGGCATCCGATCCATGAATCGTGCTATCCCGACGCCATGAATATCCTCCTCAAACCTATCGCGTGGATTTTGGCCGCAGCGGTCGCATTCGCAACGCTAGGTCCGGCGACATATCGGCCCCACTCCGACCTCGGTCAGGACGGCGAACACGCCCTCGCCTTTGTGCTGGTCGGATTGGCGTTCGGGCTGGCCTATGGCCGCAACCGCCTGGTGACGACGGCGATCTCTATCATCCTCATCGGCGTACTCGAAATCCTGCAGCTTTGGATGCCGGGACGGCACGCGCGGCTGGAGGATTTTGTGGTCGATGCGCTGGCGGCCGCTGTCGGACTCGCGTTGGCAGCCGCGCTCGACTGGACCGTCCGGCGAACACAGAGCGTCAAAACTTCCTGACGAACAAAACGACATCCTGACAAACAAATCCCCGCGGGACTGACCCGCGGGGATTTCATTTGGAAGATGGTGTGTCGATTAGTCGGCCATTCGATTAGTCGATGATCCTGATGACCTTGCGCGTGCGCGGCTCCACAATCACCCGTTGATCATTGACGATCGCATAGCGATATTCGGTGTGGCTCGGCACGGTGCGCAATTCGACTGACGGCGGCAAGGGCTCGCCGACGACGACCCGCTCACGAACCACGACGGACGGTTCGCCCCTGGGGATCGAGGTGATCACCGCGTTCGGAATCTCCACGGCCGCACCGACGGCCGCACCCACGGTGCCGCCGACGATTTCGCCGACCGGGCCTGCGACCGAGCCGCCAGCCGCCGCACCATTGGCCGCGCCCGTAGCGGTCGTTGATTGAGCAAAGGCCGCGCCCGATGCGAACAGCGAGGCGGCAATCAGCGAAACAGCAAGACGATTGTTCATTTAAGTCCTCCAGTGAATTGATGGTGCGTCAACCCACGGAGGTGGGAGATGTTCCGGTTCCATGTGCCGCTAATGTCATCATCGCCGAACGCCCGCGTTCCGAACGGGTTCCAGTCGCACGCGGGATCACGCAGTTCCAATTTCATGACTTGCCATCATCTCCAGCGCCCGCACCATCGCTGAATGATCCGAGGTCTTGCCGCCATGCGCGGCGCAGGAGCTGAACAATTGCTGCGCGACCGCTGTGCTCGGCAGGGACAGACCCAGCGCCCGCGCACCCTCCAGCGCAAGGTTGAGATCTTTCTGATGCAACTCGATGCGGAAACCCGGATCGAAATTCCGCTTCACCATGCGCTCGCCATGCACTTCGAGAATCCGCGAGGACGCGAAACCGCCCATCAATGCCTGCCGCACCAACACCGGGTCGGCACCGGCGCGTGACGCAAACAGCAGCGCCTCGCCGACCGCCTCGATGGTCAGCGCCACGATGATCTGGTTCGCAACCTTGGTGGTCTGCCCGTCGCCACTGCCGCCGACCAGCGTGACGTTCTTGCCCATCCTGTCGAACACCGGCTTCATGGTGTTGAACGCGCGCTCGGGTCCGCCAACCATGATGGTCAGGCTGGCCGCCTTGGCGCCGACCTCGCCGCCGGAAACGGGAGCGTCGAGATAATCGGCACCGAGCGCGGCGATCTTCGCGGCGAATTCCTTGGTCGCAAGCGGCGAAATCGAGCTCATGTCGATGACGATCTGGCCTTTCGAGAGACCTGCCGCGACACCGTCCGCCCCGAACAACACCGCTTCCACATGCGGCGTATCCGGCACCATGATAATGACCGCGTCGGATTGCTTCGCAACCTCCCTGCCCGATTTGCAAACGACGCCGCCGGCAGCGACGAGTTCCGGCGCAATCGGCCCTGTATCGTGCAGAAACAGGCGGTGTCCGGCGGCCTGCAGATGGCCCGCCATCGGACGTCCCATGGTCCCCAAGCCGATGAAGCCGATATCGATCATGTTGGTCTTCCCTTTGTTGCGCGATCAGGTGTCGAGCGTCAGCGCCGCGTGCCATCCGAGACCATCGACGGTCGTTGTCCGCGGCTTGTATTCGCACCCCACCCATCCCTGATATCCGATCGCGTCGAGATGCCGGAACAGGAACGGATAGTTGATCTCGCCGGTGCCGGGTTCGTTGCGCCCGGGATTGTCTGCGAGCTGGACATGGGCGATGCGCGGCAGATGCCTTTGCAGATTTCGCGCGATGTCACCCTCCATCACCTGCATGTGGTAGATGTCGTACTGCACGAATAGATTGCTCGACCGCACGTCGGCGATGATCTGAACGGCCTGCGCGGTGCCGTTGAGGAAGAAGCCGGGAATATCGTGCGTATTGATCGGCTCGATCAGAAGCCGGATCCGTTCCTTGGCGAGGGCTTCGGCGGCAAAGCGCAAATTGCTTATCAGTACCTCGTTCAGCTCGATCCTGTCGGCGCCCTCAGGCGCGATACCCACCAGACAATTCAATTGCCGGCAATCGAGCGCCCTGGCGTAATCGATACCGCGCGCGACGCCGTCGCGAAATTCCTCCACCCGATCCGGCAGGATGGCGATACCACGCTCGCCGGCGGCCCAGTTGCCGGCCGGAAGATTATGCAGAACCTGCGTCAGCCCGTACTGGTGTAATTGTTCACGCAGCTCGGCCTTGTCGAAATCATAGGGAAACAGATATTCCACGCCGCCGAAGCCAGCGGCCTTGGCGGCGGCGAAGCGATCGACGAACGGCATTTCACCGAACAACATGGTCAGATTGGCGGCAAATCTCGGCACGGTTGATATCCCCTCGCGTTAAGCCGGCAGCAGACCCGGCGCACGCACGACTGTGCCGGCCGGCGTGTCATCCAGCGGCAGATCGAGGACTTCCTCGAACTCGACAATGTTGTCGATCTCGGTCCCCATCGCGATGTTGGTGACCCGTTCGAGAATGAACTCGACGACGACGGGCACGCTGTATTCCGCCATCCATTGCCGCGCCGTCGCAAAAGCGGCCTGCGCATCGCGCGGATCGGTGACGCGGATCGCCTTGCAGCCAAGGCCCTCGGCGACCGCGACGTGATCGACGCCGTAGACGCCGAGTTCGGGAGCGTTGATGTTCGGGAATGACAACTGCACTTGATAGTCCATGTCGAAGCCGCGCTGGGCCTGGCGGATCAATCCGAGATAGGAATTGTTCACGACGACGTGGATGTAGGGCAGCTTGAACTGCGCGCCGACCGCAAGCTCCTCGATCAGGAACTGGAAATCGTAATCGCCCGACAGCGCGACGATCTCGCGATCCGGATCGGCGGCGCGAACGCCAAGTGCTGCCGGCAATGTCCATCCGAGCGGACCGGCCTGTCCGGCGTTGATCCAGTCGCGCGGACGATAGACGCCGAGGAATTGCGCACCTGCGATCTGCGACAGCCCGATCACGCTGACATAACAGGTATCGCGGCCGAACGCCTTGCTCATCTCTTGATAGACGCGCTGCGGCTTGATCGGCACATTGTCGAAATGGCTCTTTCGCAGCATCGTGCGCTTGCGGTCCTGACAGGCGGCCGGCCAGGCCTGACGCTGCCGGAGCTTGCCGGCTTTTCGCCATTCCTTTGCAACCGTGACGAACAATTCCAGCGCCGCTTTGGCATCGGACACGATGCCGAAATCGGGATTGAAGACGCGGCCGATTTGAGTGGGCTCGATATCGACATGCACGAAGGTCCGCCCCCTGGTGTAGGTCTCGATCGAGCCGGTGTGCCGGTTGGCCCAGCGGTTGCCGATGCCGAGCACGAAATCGGATTGCAGCATGGTTGCGTTGCCGTAGCGATGGCTGGTCTGCAATCCGACCATTCCCGCCATCAGGACGTGATCGTCCGGGATGGCGCCCCATCCCATCAGCGTCGGCACCACGGGAACGTTCACGGTTTCCGCGAACTCGACCAGCAGTTCGGACGCATCGGCATTGATGACACCACCGCCCGCCACGATCAGCGGACGTTCGGCCGCATTGAGCATGCCGAGCGCCTTCTCGATCTGTTTTCGCGTGGCGGCGGGTTTGTAGACCGGCAGCGGTTCATAGGTCTCGTCGTCGAATTCGATTTCGGCAAGCTGCACGTCGAGCGGCAGATCGATCAGCACCGGACCGGGGCGGCCCGAGCGCATGACATGAAACGCCTGGCTGAAGACACGCGGCACCAGCGCCGGTTCGCGCACGGTGACCGCCCATTTCGTCACGGGTTTTGCGATCGACTCGATATCGACGGCCTGAAAGTCCTCCTTGTAGAGGCGCGCGCGCGGCGCCTGACCGGTGATGCACAGGATCGGGATCGAATCCGCGATCGCCGAATAAAGCCCGGTGATCATGTCGGTGCCGGCCGGGCCCGAGGTGCCGATGCAGACGCCGATATTGCCGGCCTTGGCCCGCGTGTATCCCTCGGCCATGTGCGAGGCGCCCTCGACATGGCGCGCCAGAATGTGACTGGATCGAACCGCGCTTCTTCAGCGCCGAATACAGCGGATTGATCGCCGCACCGGGAACACCGAACGCGGTGACGACCCCTTCCCGCTCGAGGATACGTACCGCCGCATCGATCGCTCGCATCTTCGCCATGTGGTGCCTCGCTTGTGTTGCTCGACGTGATGATCCCGGGAACGGCAGACGATCTCAACGAGATTGAATTTGTTTCCCGCGATGTGGAATGCGTCTGGCGAAAAGCGCGCTGGATCATGGGGTTGGATCGATTGCGCGATGAAACTCGGGGAGTGGCCGTAGATGTACTGCACGCAACCACTCGCCCATGAAGAGAGAGGGCGCCGCGCGAATGGCACGCACTGATGGTCCGCTTCGAATCCGATTGTCTTAAAATTCCTTTTACTTCGACCTGCACTTGGTCGAAGCTCGTGGAGTTGCAATATTACATTGACACCCTCTTTGGTTGCTACCAACCTGGGTTATGATTTGTACGCGAGGGATACCGCGCATGTGTCTCGGTCTGAGAGCCTTGATCGCGATGGCACATATCCGGCTGCTTCAGTTGTGCGCCCAATCGGATGCGTGTCGCGTTTTGTTCGCTCGTTCGATTGCAGCGATTATCTTGATGTTGTCCGCGACTGAAATACCGGCCGGCGAGCACGCGGCGCGATATTTGGCCACGATGTCCTTCGTGGGACAGCCTGATGGTCGAGACCCTGCCCGATCCCGCATTCTGCCCGATGAAGGAAGTCCGGTTCAGATGATAGCCAACTATCAACCTCCTCTTTGGATACTTCCTTGATGAACTTCCTGCTGATTTCGACATGTCCAAAGCACCGAGCGAAGCCAAGGACGTTGCGATCGTCAGGGTGCGCCTGCTTCAAACACCGCATTGGCTAGGAGAACGGGAACCGCCCCTGGCGGGGCCGACAAAGCTCCCAGGGACCGGTTGTTCACTCGAATCCGGATTGTTGAAATTCGCAATGGCAGCGAGCGTCGTCGTCGGCAACGACTACAATATCTATTTCGGCGATCCCAGCCGCGAACTCGTTTTTCCGATTACGCGGGCCCAACTGGCCCGCGACTACATGGTTGCGATGTATTTCGATACGCTCGACGCAAAGCATCGTCTGATCGGATTCCCGGTCAGCGGCGCGCAATACTCGAACTGGCGCGCCGAAGTTTCCGAGTATGAGCGTTCACAGTACAAAAAATAACCTCGCTTAATCGAAGCTCAGGACGTCTGTCCTCGCCTCCGGCATCACCCCACCCAACGCAACCGTCAACTCCGCCGCCACCTCGCGAACGATCCTCCCGAGTTCCGGCACCCGGTCTTCGGTGACGCGCGAGGTCATGCCCGACACCGAGATCGCGGCCAGCGGTTCGCTGCAATCGCTGTAGACTACCGCGGCGACGCAGCGCAGTCCCATGCGCGCCTCCTCGTCGTCGACGGCGTAACCTTGCCGGCGGATCCTCTCAAGCTCCCTGAACAGTTCGCTCGCGCGCACGATCGACTTCTCGGTCAGCCGCGGCATGCCCTGGCGGCGAATGATGGCATTGACGTCCTCGTCGGAATAGGTCGCCAGCACCGCCTTGCCGACGCCGGAGGCCACCATCGCCACGCGGCCGCCGACCTTGGTCAGCGAGCGCATGATCTCGCGGCTTTCCATCCGCGTCAGCACGATGATGGATTCATCGTCGACGACGGCGAGATTGGCGGTTTCACGGGTCAGGTCGCGCAGCTTGCGCAAGTAAGGCATCGCTTGCGCCGTGAAATTGCGGCGGCGGGTAAACGTCGCGCCGACCGCAAAGCTCTGCGCGCCGACATGCCATTTCGATTCCGTGCGGTCGAACTGGACGAAGCGGCGTTTTTCCAGCGTCGCCAGCAAGCGATGGGCGGTCGAGGTCGACAGACCCGTGCGAACGGCAAGGTCGCTCAGCCGATAGCCCTCGTCGTCTTCGGCAAGCACTTCGATGATCGAGAGCGCACGGTCAACCGACTGGACGCCGCCATCCCTGGAATCGGCGTCATGGACTGCGCCGGACTTCGGTTCGACTGGTTTGCGCCGGATCACGTTTCGCTTCATCGCGAGACTTGCCTCTATCCGAGGGTCAGACCGTCAACTGCTCGATTCCTGGCATTCCGCTTCGCTGCGCTAAAAGGAAATGCCGCTCCGGCGAACCGAAGCGGCATGGATCGTTCAACTCAGAGCAGGCCCGCGCCGCGCGCCCATTTGTATTTGGCGCCCAGCACCTCGACCGGCAGTTCGGTCGAATAGGCATAGGCCGGGATGCCGTTCTGGTAGAGATATTCGGCGGCTTCCTCGACCTCGACGTCGCCGGCGAGCGAGGCCACGATCGGCTTCACAAAGCCTTTCGCCTCCATCTCCTTCTTCACCTCGACCATGTTGCGGGCGAACACCATCGGCGGCGTGACGATGGTGTGCCAGTAGCCGAGGATCAGCGCATGGATGCGTTCGTCCGACAGGCCGAGCTTGACGGTGTTGACGTAGGTGATCGGCGGCTCGCCACCGGTGATATCGACCGGGTTGCCGGCGGCGCCGAACGGCGGGATGAATTTTCGGAACGCGGCATCGAGGTCCGGCGGCATCGCCATCAGCGACAGGCCGTTGTCCACCACCGAGTCCGACAGCAGCACGCCCGAGCCGCCCGCGCCGGTGATGATCAGGATGTTCTCGCCCTTCGGCGTCGGCAGCACGGGCACGCCGCGCGCGAATTCGAGCAATTGCCGCAAGCTGCGGGCGCGAATGACGCCGGACTGCGCCAGCACGTCCTCATAGATCTTGTCGTTGCCGGCGAGCGCGCCGGTGTGGGACGATGGCAGCCTTGGCGCCGGCCGACGTACGGCCCGCCTTCAACACCACCACCGGCTTCTTCTTGGAGACGCGCTTGGCGGCTTCGGCGAAGGCGCGGCCGTCTTTCAAGTCTTCGCAGTGCTGGGCGATGATCGCCGTGTTCGGATCCTGCTCGAAGAAGGCGAGCAGATCGTCCTCGTCGATATCGGACTTGTTGCCGAGGCCGACGATGGCGGAGACGCCCATCTTGGCGGAGCGCGAGAAGCCGATGATCGCCATGCCGATGCCGCCGGACTGCGACGACAGCGCCGCGGAACCCTTGACGTCATAGGCGGTGCAGAACGTGGCGCAGAGATTGGCCGGCGTATAATAGAAGCCGTAGATGTTCGGCCCCATCAGGCGGACGTTGTACTTCTTGCCGATCTCGACGATTTCTTCCTGCAATTCGGGGGCGCCCGCTTCGGCAAAGCCCGACGGAATCAGAACCGCGCCGGGAATTTTCTTCTCGCCGCATTCAACCAGCGCACCCGCGACGAACTTCGCGGGGATCGCGAACACGGCGGTGTCGATCACGCCGGGAACGTCCTTGACGCTCTTGTAGGCCTTGTAGCCGAGGATTTCGGCGGCCTTCGGGTGGATCGGATAGATGTCGCCCTTGTAGCCGCCGTTGATGAGGTTCTTCATCACGGAGTTGCCGATCTTGCCGTCTTCGGCGGAAGCGCCGATCACGGCGACCGCCTTCGGCTGCATGATGCGGTTCATCGCGGTGACGATTTCCTCGTTCGAGCGCGGCGCCGGACGGGGCTTGTAGTTGAAGTCGACGACGATGCGCACGTCGGCGGCGGTCGCGTCCTTCTTGGTGGCGAACACCGGATTGAGATCGAGTTCGACGATTTCCTGAAAATCAGTGACGAGCTGCGACACCTTGACGATGATGTCGGCCAGCGCATCGCGGCTGACGGGATCGCCGCCGCGCACGCCCTTGAGCATGTCATGGGCCTGGATGCCGTCGAGCATCGACAGCGCGTCCTGCTTGGTCGCGGGCGCAAGGCGGAAGGTGATGTCCTTCAAGACTTCGACCAGCACGCCGCCGAGGCCGAACGCAACCAGCTTGCCGAACGAACCGTCGGTGATGGAGCCGATGATGACTTCGGTGCCGCCGGCCAGCATCTGCTGAACCTGGATGCCCTCGATCTTGGCGTCGGCCTTGTACTTCTTGGCGTTCGCCAGAATGGTGTCGTAGGCCTTCTCGGCGTCGGCGGCGGTCTTTACGCCCACGATCACGCCACCGGCTTCGGTCTTGTGGAGGATATCCGGCGAGACGATCTTCATCACCACCGGGAAGCCCATATCGGCCGCGAGCTTGGCGGCCTCGCTTGCGGATTTGGCCACGCCTTCCCTGGGAACCGGGATGCCATAGGCGTCGCAGACCAATTTACCTTCGGGCGCCGTCAGGCTGGTGCGTTTATCCGCTTTGACCGCATCGAGAACTTTGCGGACCGCATCTTTGGAATTCGACATTAGCTTCCTCCTGGGGCACATTTTATGGCATTTGGTATGCCAGAGACGCGATTGTCAAGCCAAACGGAGGCCTGAAAATGCAGAAAACACGGGCAACTTGACAATCTGGCATTTGGTATGCCAAAAATCTTACGGTATTCTTCTGCTACAAGACGTCTCTCATTGGATGGAGACGAATCGTGCCCATACCGAAACAAACCAAGGCGTCGCCTGTTATGGCTGAGGCAGACATCGCAATTGTCCGGATTGCGCCGGAGACGAGCTTCAAGAACAAGGCCTATGAGGCCTTGAAGGAAGCCATTCTCAAGATGGACATCTATGCGACGCCCGAGCAGGTAATGCTCGACGAGCGTGCATTGTCCGAGCGTCTCGGCGTCAGCCGTACCCCTATCCGCGAAGCCATCGCGATGCTGGAGCAGGACGGTTTCGTCAAAACCGTGCCACGCCGCGGCATCGTCGTGGTCCGCCGCACCAAGACCGAGATCGTCGACATGATCCGCGCCTGGGCCGCGCTCGAGAGCATGGCCGCGCGTTTGATCACGACCACCGCGCGCAAAAAAGACATCACCGCGCTGCGTGATTTCTTCAAGGACTTTGGCAAGGACCGCCTGCCGCAGGATCACGTCGAGGAATATTCCAAGGCCAATATCGCCTTCCACCAGGCCCTGATTTCGCTGAGCGAGTCGCCGGTGCTGGTCGATATGACCAACGACATCCTGCTGCATGTGCGCGGCTACCGGCAATTGACGATCGGGCGCGTGGACCGCACGGCGACGTCCCTGCCCGAGCATCTGGCGATCATCGAGGCGCTCGAGGAACGCAACACCGAGCTTGCCGAAAAGCGCGCACGCGATCACACGCTCGGCCTGGCCGCTTATGTCGAAGCGCATGGCCAAGAACTTTTTACTTAGAGAGCTTTTTAGTTAGTAGAGAGCTTTTTACTTAGCATACGACCAGCAACCAGAAGACGATCAATTCGTCCGACGAAAACGATCAGGGAGAACGTGGAATGTCCGTAACCGCAGCCAAGAGCATTGATGCACCCGAAGCCGAGCGCGAGCTGACTGACGGCTTCAACCTGATGATCGATGCACTGAAGCTCAACGGCCTCACCACGATCTACGGCGTGCCCGGCATCCCGATCACGGATTTCGGCCGCATGGCGCAAGCGGCGGGCATCCGCGTCATCTCGTTCCGTCACGAGCAGAACGCCGGTAACGCCGCTTCGATCGCCGGCTTCCTGACCAAGAAGCCCGGCGTCTGCCTCACGGTTTCGGCGCCCGGCTTCCTCAACGGCCTCACCGCGCTTGCCCACGCCACCACCAATTGCTTCCCGATGATCCTGATCTCGGGCTCGTCGGAGCGCGAAATCGTCGACCTGCAGCAGGGCGACTATGAGGAGATGGACCAGCTCGCGATTGCAAAGCCGCTGTGCAAGGCGGCGTTCCGCGTGCTGCATGCCGCCGACATCGGCATCGGCCTCGCACGCGCGATCCGCGCCGCGGTCTCGGGCCGTCCGGGTGGCGTCTACCTCGATCTGCCCGCCAAACTGTTCGGCCAGGTGATGGACGCCGAAGCCGGCAAGAAATCGCTGGTCAAGGTGATCGACGCGGCGCCTGCCCAGCTTCCGGCTCCCGATGCGGTCAAGCGCGCGCTCGATGTGCTCAAGAGCGCCAAGCGTCCGCTGATCATCCTCGGCAAGGGTGCGGCCTACGCGCAGGCCGATGAGGCGATCCGCAATTTCGTCGAAAAGAGCGGCGTGCCGTTCCTCCCGATGAGCATGGCCAAGGGACTTCTGTCCGATTTGCATCCGCAATGCGCGGGTGCGGCGCGTTCGACCGTCCTGAAGGATGCCGACGTGGTGATGCTGATCGGCGCGCGCCTCAACTGGCTGCTGTCGCACGGCAAGGGCAAGACCTGGGGCGATGCGCCGAAGAAATTCATCCAGATCGACATCGAGCCGAAGGAAATGGACTCCAACGTCGAGATCGTGGCTCCCGTCGTCGGCGATATCGGCTCCTGCGTTTCGGCCTTGCTCGCGGGCATGGGCGCGAACTGGGCGGCGGCGCCATCCGACTGGACCGGCGCGGTCACCAAGAAGCGCGAAGAGAACGTCGCCAAGATGGCGCCGCGCCTGATGAACAACAATTCGCCGATGGATTATCACGGCGCGCTTGGCGTGCTGCGCACCATCATCAAGGAGCGGCCGGACGCCATCCTCGTCAACGAAGGCGCCAACACGCTCGACCTCGCGCGCGGCGTCATCGACATGTACAAGCCGCGCAAGCGGCTCGACGTCGGCACCTGGGGCGTGATGGGCATCGGCATGGGCTATGCCATTGCCGCCGCCATCGAGACCGGCAAGCCGGTGCTCGCGGTCGAAGGCGACTCGGCGTTTGGGTTTTCCGGCATGGAGGTCGAGACCATCTGCCGCTACAAGCTGCCGGTCTGCATCGTCATCTTCAACAATGACGGCATCTATCGCGGCACCGACGTCAATTCCGCCGGATCCGACCCCGCGCCGACCGTGTTCGTCAAGGGCTCGCGCTACGACAAGATGATGGAAGCCTTCGGCGGCGTCGGCATCAACGTGACCTCGCCCGATGAACTCAAGCGCGCCGTCAACGAAGCGATGGATTCCGGCAAGCCGACGCTGATCAACGCCGTGATCGATCCGGCGGCGGGCTCGGAGAGCGGCCGTATCGGCAACCTCAATCCGCAAAGCGTCCTGAAGAAGAAATAAGCGTTCACACCCCAATCCACCCTGCGCTCGCAGGACAGACACAGTACGGAGCAAAGACGATGACAAAGGCGCTCACGGGCGTTCGCATTCTCGATTTCACCCACGTCCAGTCGGGACCGACCTGCACGCAATTGCTGGCCTGGTTCGGCGCCGACGTGATCAAGGTCGAGCGCCCGGGCGTCGGCGACATCACGCGTGGTCAGCTGCAGGACATTCCCAATGTCGACAGCCTGTATTTCACCATGCTCAACCACAACAAGCGCTCGATCACGCTCGACACCAAGAACCCGAAGGGCAAGGAAGTCCTCACCGCGCTCATCAAGAGCTGCGACGTGCTGGTGGAGAACTTCGGGCCGGGCGTGCTCGACCGCATGGGTTTCCCCTGGGAGAAGATCCAGAGCATCAACCCCAAGATGATCGTGGCCTCGATCAAGGGTTTCGGCCCCGGTCCCTACGAGGATTGCAAGGTCTATGAGAACGTCGCGCAGTGCACCGGCGGTGCCGCGTCGACCACGGGCTTCCGCGACGGGTTGCCGCTCGTCACCGGCGCGCAGATCGGCGACAGCGGCACCGGGTTGCATCTCGCGCTCGGCATCGTCACCGCGCTCTATCAGCGCACGGTCACCGGCAAGGGCCAGAAGGTCACCGCCGCGATGCAGGACGGCGTGCTCAATCTCGCCCGCGTCAAGCTGCGCGATCAGCAGCGCCTCGCCCATGGCCCGTTGAAGGAATACAGCCAGTTCGGCGAAGGCATTCCGTTCGGCGACGCGGTGCCGCGCGCCGGCAACGATTCCGGCGGCGGCCAGCCCGGCCGCATCCTCAAATGCAAGGGCTGGGAGACCGATCCCAACGCCTACATCTATTTCATCACCCAGGCCCCGGTGTGGGAGAAGATCTGCGACGTGATCGGCGAACCCGGCTGGAAGACCCACCCGGACTACGCCAAGCCGCCTGCCCGGCTGTCGCGCCTCAACGAAATCTTCGCGCGCATCGAACAGTGGACCATGACCAAGACGAAGTTCGAGGCGATGGACATCCTCAACAAGGACGACATCCCCTGCGGTCCGATCCTGTCGATGAAGGAAATCGCGGAAGACCAGTCGCTGCGCGCCACCGGCACGGTGGTCGAGGTCGACCATCCGACCCGCGGCAAGTACATTTCGGTCGGCAACCCGATCAAGCTGTCGGACAGCCCGAGCGATGTGACCCGCTCCCCGCTGCTCGGCGAGCACACCGACGAAATCCTGCGGCAGGTCCTGGGCTTCTCGGATCACCAGGTCGCGGAGATCCACGATTCCGGCGCGCTCGACCCGCCGCGCAAGCAGGCGGCGGAATAAGCCCTTCATCCGCTCAAAGCTACAAAGGCCGCCGGTTCCGGCGGCCTTTTTGTTATTGGGAATGCCAATCGCATCATTTTTGCTGCAATGCACACAGTCAATTGCTGCCATGCAAACACAGACCGTTGCCTCTGGTATACGGTATACATAGATTGTTCCCAGATCACGAGGCGGAGTTGTTCCGCAACCAGGAAAGGGGACACACATGTCCAAGACTGCTTCCATCGGTTTGGTATCTTCCAGCACGCTGTTCGGCCGCCTGATGGCGTCGATCGACCGTCTGCTGATGGCCAGCGCGCGCATCGCCATCCGCAATGGTGACCTTCCGCATTTCGGTCTCTAACCCCTGCGAATCAAGCGCTTCCAGGAAGCCTGCTTTCGTTTCGGTTCCGCATCCGACATTCAACTTTCGACCAATGGCCCCGATCTTCGGGGCCATTTTTTTGGCGTCTTGGCGGCTTGCGAACATCGTTGGCGGAACGGTCCTGCGACATTTGAGCACGGACCCGGTCGGAATAAGCCTATTCGCTTGAACCTTGGCATATCGAATACCAAAATGCCCCCGGAGCGCTCGTCATGAAGCGCGTTGGGAGGAGCGATGACGGATATGGTTCAGGCAGCGGCCCCTACAGCCGGACGTGTGAGCGATGCTTATCGCTGGACGCAATTGGCGATCGGCGTCGCCGCAATGGTGATGATCGCCAACTATCAATATGGCTGGACGTTCTTCGTCCCCGACATCCAGAAGAAGTTCGGGTGGGATCGCGCCTCGATCCAGTGGGCGTTTACGCTGTTCGTGCTGTTCGAAACCTGGCTGGTGCCGGTCGAAGGCTGGTTCGTCGATAAATACGGCCCGCGTCTGGTCGTTCTTGTCGGCGGCATTCTCTGCGCCATCGGATGGGCGATCAACGCCGAGGCCACCTCGCTCAACGGCTACTATCTCGGGATGATCGTTGCCGGCATCGGCGCCGGCGGCGTCTACGGCACCTGCGTCGGCAACGCGCTGAAATGGTTTCCCGACAAGCGCGGCCTCGCGGCCGGCATCACCGCCGCCGGTTTCGGCGCAGGCTCGGCGCTGACGGTCGCGCCGATCCAGGCGATGATCAAGGATTCCGGCTTCCAGACCACCTTCCTCTATTTCGGTCTCGGACAGGGCATCATCATCGTGATCCTCGCCTTCTTCCTGTTCGCGCCGAAGGCGGGACAGGTCCCCGCCGTGACCCAGAATGCGAATGTGATCCAGAGCCGCCGCAACTATCAGCCGACCGAAGTGATCCGTCAGCCGATCTTCTGGCTGATGTACTTCATGTTCGTGATCGTCGGCGCCGGCGGGTTGATGGTCACGGCCAACCTCAAGCCGATCGCGGTCGACTGGAAGGTCGACGCCGTCCCCGTCACGCTGATCGGGATGACCATGACCGCGGTGACCTTCGCCGCCACCATTGACCGCGTCCTCAACGGCCTGACGCGCCCCTTCTTCGGCTGGATCTCCGACATGATCGGCCGCGAGAACACGATGTTCATCGCGTTCGGCATCGAGGGCGTCGGGATCTGGGCGCTGTATATGCTCGGCCACGATCCGGTCTGGTTCGTGATCCTGTCGGGCCTGGTGTTCTTCGCATGGGGCGAGATCTATTCCCTGTTCCCGTCGACTTGCACCGACACGTTCGGCGCGAAGTTCGCGACCACCAATGCGGGCCTGCTCTATACCGCGAAGGGCACCGCAGCTCTGCTGGTTCCGATCGCGAACTACATGCAGCAGTCTTCCGGGAACTGGGACAGGGTGTTCATCATCGCCGCGGGCGCCAATATTCTGGCATCGCTACTTGCGATCGCCGTGCTCAAGCCATGGCGCAAAATGGTGGTGGAAAAGGCAATCGCGTAGCCCTCCGACAAACCTTCGTTCGTTTCGATCGAAGCGCCCGGCCTCTGCGGCCGGGCGCTTTTTCGTTGTCAGCGGGCCGGGTTGGCAGGACGTGAATACCGCCGGCTTCGCCGTGGCCGTCCGTCGAATTGCTTACGGGTTTTGTCGCGCCGCAACCAAATATCGGCTTGCATCATGGGATATTATATACCAGCATCGGCCCACGCGTGCGACGATAGGTCACAAGTTTGCGACACTACGTCACAACTGAATAGCACGCTCGGGAGGATTCGGAGTCATGGTTTCCAGCACACCTGCCGCGACACCTGCGGCCCCTTCTACCAGCGGCTTCCGCTGGCTTCAACTTGTCATGGGCATCGTCTGCATGGCGATGATCGCGAACCTTCAATACGGCTGGACGCTGTTCGTCGATCCGATTGACGCGAAAAACCACTGGGGCCGCGCGGCGATCCAGCTCGCGTTTACGATTTTCGTGGTGACGGAGACGTGGCTGGTCCCGGTCGAAGCATGGTTCGTCGATAAATACGGTCCGAGCCTCGTCATGATGTTTGGCGGCGTGATGATCGCGCTGGCCTGGGTGCTGAACTCCTACGCCGACTCGCTGACGCTGCTGTATGCGGCCGCCGTTATCGGCGGCATCGGCGCCGGTGCGGTGTATGGAACATGCGTCGGCAACGCGCTGAAATGGTTTCCCGATCGCCGCGGCCTCGCAGCCGGTGCGACCGCTGCCGGTTTCGGCGCGGGCGCCGCCATCACCGTCGTGCCGATCGCCAGCATGATTGCAGCGAGCGGGTATCAGAGCGCGTTCCTCTATTTCGGCATCGGACAAGGCCTGATCGTTTTCCTGCTCTCCTTCTTCATTCGTGCGCCGACCGTGGCGATGCCGGCCAAGAAGAAGCAACTCAATCTGCCGCAAACCAAAATCGACTTTACGCCGCCGCAAGTGCTGCGCAGCCCGATCTTCTGGGTCATGTACGTCGTGTTCGTGATGGTCGCGGCCGGCGGTCTGATGACCGCGGCACAGATCGCGCCGATCGCCAAGGACTTCAATATCGCCAATACGCCCGTCAGCCTCGCCGGCTTCCAGATGGCGGCGCTGACGTTCGCAATCTCGCTCGACCGTATCTTCGATGGTTTTGGCCGCCCGTTCTTTGGATGGGTTTCCGACAACATCGGCCGTGAACACACCATGTTCATTGCGTTCGGGACCGCGGCGCTGATGTTGCTGACGCTGTCGGCCTACGGACATATACCCGTCGTATTCGTGCTGGCCACGGCGGTTTATTTCGGCGTGTTCGGCGAGATCTACAGCCTGTTTCCCGCAACCAGCGGCGATACGTTCGGCGCGAAATACGCCACCACCAACAACGGCATGCTGTACACGGCGAAAGGCACAGCCTCGCTGCTGGTTCCGCTCGCGAGCATCGTTGCGACCGCGTATGGCTGGCAAGCCGTATTCGTGATCGCCGTTGCGCTCAACGCCACCGCGGCATTGATGGCGTTGTTCGTGATCAAGCCGATGCGACGCGCGTTCATTCTCGGTAACGAAACCGCGGCCGACGAGGCCGCAGCAGCGCGCGACGCCAAGGTCGCCTGACAGAAATCGTCAGACAATCATTGCTTGCAGACGAAAGAGGCGCACTCCGGTGCGCCTCTTTTTTTGCCGCTGCTTTCAGGGATACAAAATACCAGACCAATTTTATCGCGCGACCGACCGAGGACTCCAGCCTGGACCCATCGAACCGAAACGTCAGCATTACTGCCTATTTTTAGCGGTTTTTAAAAGCCGCGAGCGTCGCGCTATTGATGTTGACAATTGGCATTATGTATACCAGAATTTGAGCACGATCCATCCGAAGGAGGTTGCCATGCAAGTCGGAGATATTCTGCGCAAGAAAACCGCCCGTGTCGCAACGGTTCGCATGAACGAAACCGTCGCCATTGCCGCGCAACTGATGCGCTCAAGCAATATCAGCGCACTCGTGGTCAAGGATGTCGTTCGCACCGAAGGCAATACGGCCGTCGGCATGTTCACCGAGCGTGACGTGGTTCGCGCGATCGCCGAACACGGCCCCGCCGGCGCAAACCTGCGGGTCTCGCAGTTCATCTCGGTGCAGAAACTGGTGTCGTGCAAATCGACCGATACGCTCGAGCACGTCAGGCACGTCATGAACAGGGAGCACATCCGCCACCTGCCGGTGATCGACAATTACAGCCTGATCGGCGTCATCAGCATGCGCGATATCTCGACGGCGTTCGACGAAGAGGCAACCGGCGCGAAGCCATCGGCCAGCGCTGCCTGACCGGTTAGCCGGTACTGCACCGAAGCGTTCGACTTTCACTCATGTCGCAATTGTCTTTGCCGGGATCAATCTCCGGCCAGGTCGCTTTGCGCTGACAAATCGTGGCAATCAGTTCGGGCACCCTCACATGAAAATCTGCATTTACGGCGCCGGTGCGATCGGCGGCTATCTCGGTGTCCAGCTCGCGCGCGCAGGCGTGGACGTCAGCCTGGTGGCGCGTGGCGCCCATCTCGCCGCCATGCGCGCCAACGGGCTCAAACTGCTGATCGGCGATGAGGCGCGCGTGGTGCATCCGCGCTGCACCGACAATCCCGCGGAGCTCGGGCCGCAGGATTTCGTCATCGTCTGCCTGAAAGCGCATTCGATCACCGGCGTGATCGAGCAGATGCAGCCCCTGCTCGGACCGCACACCCGCATCGTCACCGCGGTCAACGGAATTCCCTATTGGTATTTCTACAGGCATGGCGGCGCCTATCAGGACTCGACGCTGGAGAGCATCGATCCCGGCGGACGGCAGTGGCGCGAACTGACGCCCCAGCGCGCGATCGGCTGCATCGTCTATCCCGCGACCGAGATCGAGGCGCCCGGCGTGATCCGCCACGTCTATGGCGACCGCTTTCCGATCGGCGAGCCCTCGGGCGAGATCACCGAAGACGTCCAGCGGCTCTCCGAAGTTTTCGTCAAGGCCGGCATGCAGGCGCCGATTCTCGATCGCATTCGCGACGAGATCTGGCTCAAGCTGTGGGGCAATGTCTGCCTCAATCCGATCAGCGCCCTCACCCATGCGACACTCGACGTGATCTGCTCCGATCCGGCGACGCGCGCATTGTCGAAGGCGATCATGCTGGAGACGCAAACGATCGCCGAAACCTTCGGCGTCAGGTTCCGCGTCGATGTCGAACGCCGCATCGAGGGCGCGCGCAAGGTCGGCGCGCACAAGACTTCGATGCTGCAGGACCTCGAACGCAGCCGGCCGATGGAAATCGATCCGCTGGTGACCGTGGTCCAGGAAATGGGACAGCTGACCAAAATTCCAACGCCTGCGCTGGACGCGGTGCTGGCGCTGGTGTCGCAACGCGCCACGATCGCCGGCCTTTACGACGGAACTGTCCGCCCGGCGGAAACAAAAGCTCCGGCCTTTGCATGATGGCGTCCTCTCGCGCGACCAACTGGGTTCGCTTCCGGCACCAGGGCGAAGCCGGCTTCGGCGTACTCGTCGGGATCAGAAATCTCCGTGCATGCCGGCGAGATGTTTGGCGCAGCAAAGCCGAGCGGCGAACGATTGGCGCTGCGGGATGTCGAACTGCTGGCGCCGACCGAGCCGACCAAAATCGTCGCGCTCTGGAACAATTTCCACGCGCTCGCAGCCAGGCTGAATTCGCCGCAGCCGGCGGAGCCGCTGTATCTCCTGAAGGCCACCACCAGCGTTGCGGCGCCGGGTGCCGTGATCGAACGTCCCGCCTGCTATGACGGCAAGACCACCTATGAGGGTGAACTCGGCATCGTCATCGGGAAAACCTGCAGCGGCGTTTCACCTGATGAGGCCGATGACTTCATCTTCGGCTATACCTGCGTCAACGACGTCACCGCCAACGATATTCTCAATCGTGACGCGACCTTTGCCCAATGGGCGCGGGCCAAGGGGTTTGACGGATACGGGCCGTTCGGTCCCGTCATCACCTCCGGCATCGATCCTGCCGGTCTGGTGGTGCGCACCATCCTCAATGGTGCGGAACGTCAGAACTACCCGATATCAGACATGATCTTCAGCGCGCAGCAGCTCGTCAGCAGGATCTCGCACGACATGACGCTGTTGCCCGGCGATTTGATCGCTTGCGGCACATCGATCGGCGTCGGCGTCATGAAGGAGCCGGTCAACACCGTCACCATCGCCATCGACGGCATCGGCGAACTGACCAACGAGTTTCGGCAGTAGGCGGCCTCACCTGAGACCTGTGGCGCGGGCCCATCCATTCGGATCAGGCGACCGATGTTCCGCGGCCCATCGTACCCCTTAGTGGACGAGGCGGGCGGACGACTCCGCGGCCCTCACCGGAGGCATATCGTCCAGTTCGCCAATGCGGCGGTCAATCTCACTGATCACGTGCTTCGAGAACGGCCCGAGGTGCAGGTACAGCGCCATCAGCATCACGATGTAACGCAGCGCGCCTGGATTGGTCTTGGCGACTTCGACGAAGGTCTTCCAGAACGGCTCGCGAACCTCCGGTAGGGTCCGCATAATCCTGTATACGCTGTCGATGCCGCCAAGCCTCTTGCGCATGTCGCCATCTGGCAGGTCGCGGCGGCGGTCGGAGCGGTCGAGCATGACGGAGAGCCGCGACAGCCGCCCTGCATATGCCGTCGGGCTGAATACGTGCCCGAGCACGGCCTTATAATCCACAAGGATGTCACGAAGCGGACGCTTGGTGTCGAAATTGCAGCCGAGCGTGCATTGGTCGCCTGCCTGCTCGACCTTCATGAGGTCATGGCCTTTGTGCAGGCGGCCTTCCTCGGCTAGCCGCCGCGTCAGCTGTGTGCCAGGCAGCGCATACAGCAGTCCAACCATACAGACTGGAATGTTCGCCTCCTCGATGAAGTCGATCATCGCCTGCCCCATCGAGACTTTCTCGGTATCGAACCCGACGATGAAGCCGGCGGTGATGAACATGCCGTAGCCGTAAATCTTATGAACGCACTCCGCGATATTGCGCCTGGTGTTCTGCTTCTTCTTCATCTGCACGAGCGTCTCCGGATCCGGGCTCTCGATGCCGACGAAAATCGCGAAGAAGTTCGCGTCCTTCATCGCCTGCAACAGCTGGTCGTCGTCCGCGATATTGATCGAGGCTTCGGTCGAGAACTCGAACGGATAGTCGCGCTCTTCCAGCCACGCTTTAAGCCGCGGCAGCAGCGTGCGAAGGTTTTTCTTGTTGCCGATGAAATTGTCGTCGACGAAATCGACATGCCCGCGATAACCGTGATCGTAGAGGGCTTGCAGCTCGGCGAGAATCTGATCGTTGGTCTTGGTGCGCGGCACACGACCATACAGCTCGATAATATCGCAGAACTCGCAGGTGAACGGGCAGCCACGCGAATATTGCAAGCCGATGATAGAGATAGTGATCGAACTTAATCAGATCGTAGCGTGGCATCGGGCTTCGCGTGACGTCGATCTTGAATTTCTCGGCGATGAACACACCCTTGCGCTCGCCGCTTTCCCAGGCGGCGACGAAGTCTTCGATGATTTGCTCGGCCTCTCCGATTACTTGGAAGTCCGCGTCCGCGTAAAGATGCGGGCTGGAGGAGACATCAGGCCCACCGACACATACTGGCTTGCCGTGCAGGTGGGCGAGATCGATCAGGTACAGGAAATCAGGCTGCTGGTTGAGCATACCGCCGATCATCACGAGATCGGCCCAGTCGAGGTCCGCGTCCGTCAAAGCCTCGGTGTTACGGTTGACAAGACGGATGTCCCAATGCTTCGGCAGCATGGCGGCAACCGTGATCAGGCCGAGTGGCGCGGCCGGATATTTCGCGCCGACCAGTTCGCAGGGCTCCGTATAGTTCCAGAACGAGTTCGGAACGAACTTCGGATAGACCATTAGGACGCGGCAGAGACTCGTCATGTGACTCCCCGAGGTTCGGGGCAGAGTGTCACGCAGTTTATCGGAACTCAAGAGTTCGACCAGAACAACCAAGACGAGGTCGACTGCCACAAATTCGACGAGGAAAACCAGATTGCCAATCGCAGACATTATCAACACCGGTCAAAACCGGACTTCGCGCCCCGCGTACCCCGGCACTTCCACTTTGACCTCGATAACAGACGTTTTCAAGTTCGGCCGGAATGTTCGAGAAGCGCCACCAAACAGAGACGTCACCGCCGTGATCACACGTCAACCATCCCCGAGTTTCCACGCACTCGGGTTTTGACAAGCAGCGTAGCCGGCAACAATCGCAGATTGCCGAATTTCGCAGTGCCTGGGGTATCACTTGGTGATGGCTTGATAGACCATATTTCGAATTAAGGACCGATAGTATGCTCCTTGGTTTATCGGCACCTGTACCATCATGATCGCGATCAGGTTCTCTTTTGGGTCGATCCAAAAGGTCGTCCCTGACGCGCCCGTCCAGTAGAATTCACCGGCCGAGCCCGGCATCGGATTGCGCCCGACATCGGTGCGAACGGCAAAGCCAAGGCCAAAGCCTTGCCCTAAAGCCGGGCTTGGAATGAGAGAGCCGAAGCCCTGGACGGCCTGACTTATTGCCGTTCCCGGAGGCAAATGATCCGTCGTCATGTAGGCCACAGTCCGTGGAGACAGGAAATAGGCTCCCTCGAATTCCCCGCCATTGAGAAGCATCTGGCAAAAGCGCGCATAATCAGCTGCGGTCGAGACCATGCCGCTGCCTCCGGATAACCAGCCGGGGGGCACAGCCAAATCGCGCATGGGGGGTCGTCTGCCAGTGGCTGCATCGACCTGGGGTTCAGCAACCCGGCTGACTTGCGCCTCTGATACATAGAACCCGGTGTCGCGCATGCCGAGCGGTTTGGTGATCCGTTCGGCGATAAACCGATCCAGCTCCATGCCCGAAACGACTTCGACAACGCGACCGAGAACGTCCGTGGACACGCTGTATTCGAACGTTGTGCCCGGCTGATACGCGAGCGGCAACTTCGACAATTTGCTCACGACGGCGGTTAGGTTCTCGCCCGGCGCCCCAATGTTTGCGCTACGATAAGCCTGCTTCACCAACGATTCGCCGAATTGTCCATAAGTCAGTCCAGACGTATGGCGCAGTAGGTCTTGGATCGTCATTTCGCGCTGGGCGGGCTCCAACACGAGTTCCGGCTTTCCGTCATTGAGTTTCTCGACGCCGACCTTGGCCCCCTTGAACTCCGGCAAAAAGGCCGACACTGGCGAGATAAGCTGGAGCTTGCCTTCTTCGACCAGCATCATGGCCGCAACTGACACGAGCGGCTTGGTCATTGAGGCGATCCGGAAGATTGCATCCGGCTTCATCATGACCTGCTTCTCGCGGTCTTGATAACCAAATGCGCGCGAGTACGCGACTTTGCCGTTGCGAATGATCACAACGACAGCGCCTGGAATTTTTCCGTTGTCCACTTCCGTCTGGAAAGCGGAGTTGAGCGCTTTCAGGCGCGGCACGGATAAGCCTACCGTCTCCGGTTGTGAAACCGTAGGAAGCGGATCAGCGAACGCAGGAAACGCTATGCAGATGGCGACGATCGTTGCAGAAAAAAGGCCACGGAGCATCATCGGGAGCCCCCAATCGTTTGAACAGCAACGTTGAACAACGATAGTTAGCCTACCAGCTCGTCGGTTGAACTTCAAATTGCGGTAGAAGCGGTGTCAGCTGAATGGCCATCGGCTCCATCGTCAATCGCGTCGTTTTGAGCTATCGCCGATTATTTCCGGCCTTCCCCGACAAGCAGACATCACGCCCCCGCGCCCGACACTTCCGAAACACGCCAGAAACAGATATTGCCCACCCACAACCCTCACAGCGATCACTGCACATCAAACTTCAACCATTGCTTGGCTCTCACCTGTTTGGCCCGCGTCTGATCGATATAGGGTCCGATGAGCTTGTTCAGCGCCCGGATAACCTGGTCATACTCGTCGGCACAACCCTCGGCTCTTTCGCTGGGTAGATATTTTTTGTCTACGAGATCGGCGAACAACTTGGAATCCGCTCCGTACGCCATGCACAGCACATTGTAGAAGCGTTGCGCCGGAAGGCCGTGCTCGTCAGCGAAAGGATGCTTCTTGGTACTCGGTTGAGATGCGTCAATGTTATACGAGTAGGCTACGCCGTAAATCAATCTCCGCGCGTCGCTCTCGGCGAACTGCAGGAGGACGTATGCGGCAAACTGGTCCGCTGCGTCTTCCTCCCGTCCCAAAATCGGCACGGAGAGATAATCAAACACCGCGTGACCGACCTCGTGCAGGAACACTTCGAGTGTCGGCCCCACTATAGCGTCCGTTCGGGTGACGCCAGCGGGCGTCGTTTCCTTGGGAGCATTCTGCAGGATGTCTTCAAGGTATTCGTAGCAAACAGTGACGGCGTCATCTGCATACCAGGCGTTGGATTCTCCATCACATCCCTCAACTTTCAACAGGAGCGCGCGCGGCAGACGCAATGCGCTCAAAAGACCTTTGAATTTTTCGAGAACCCGTCGCTCTTTTAGCAGCTGAAATAGAGCTTCATGGGCTGGGTTCTTGGGCGGTACATAGGAAATTTGAATCCGATCCGCCCGCAAAATTGGGGATTTCCCGGCGGCTGTACACTCCGAATTCAGGCTCGCGCCAATCAAGATCAAGAGTGCGAAAAATGCCTTCATCGGGACTCCCATCCCCTAAAGGAGGGGACGTGCGGTGACCGCGCCCGGCATGTCCGAAAAGTGTGCCTCAAGCATCAACGCGCGGGGACATTCAATGCCCAACGGGCCACCCTTGGTGGCCCATCAAGCGCTTCGCCGATATCTTCGCAGGGTTGCGGTTACTTTGGTTGTTCGACCTTGTCTGGACCTGCTTTCATCTTTTTCTTCTTATAGCCGCGCCGGTCAGCACGCCGAGCCGCGCCAGCAACGCTCACGGGGGAGAGTGGCTGACCAACGCGGGCCTCGGCATCCGTTGCGGTCATTAGCGTCGCCGGCACTGCGAAACCCGACGCAATCGCTAGCCCGAGCAGCGAAAAAGCCCTCCGACGCGAAATCACTTCCGACTTAATCTTTTCAGTCATCACAGCCTCCTGTTGGGCTTTAAGTCCTAAATGACGAAGCCGTTGCGACCTTGACCTAGATCAAGCAAATCCCGAGCTTCGAGAGCCGCGCCGGGTCAAACTTGCAAGTCAGGGCGCACAACCGGCCAGCCCGCTTTATCCTCAAGGACGGAGCCTGTCGGGTCCGAAAAACGCCAATCGCGGAAGTGCCGGACGCAGCAATGCGCCGCTCAAGCCCGCCTGGGCTTGGAGTCAAAAGACATCTTATCGCGCGGAGCCAATGGTTCCTACGCCATACTGCGATTGCATTTGCTGATAGGCATCGACAAGAAAATGATCGAAATTCTCGATGCGAATGAGGCCGAGCCGTGGAAACTCCATGTCCGTAACAGCGTAAAGGGTAACCGTAAGAGTGCCGGCGAAAATCAGCATGTGGATCCAGCTTCGCGCCGTGGCCGCCGCCATGCCGAAGCCGGCGAGCAGAGAACCTCCAAGGCCAAGGCCGAACAACATGATATAGACAATCTGAGGCGGATGTTTTTCGCTGGCGCCGAGCCGCAATCGTGCGACTTCGAATAAATTCGTGAGCCCTGGCAGGGCCTGCGAACAAGCCGGCCGAAAGCTTGCCTGCGGGCAGACTGCCACCGTCGCGTTCCAAACTTTGTTTTTGAGGTCGACGATCTTGTCCTGCTGTTCGGGAGAAAAGAGTTCCGACTGTCGCCACAGCGAGAAATCATGTGGCATGCGATAAAGGCCAATCCGAGCCTCGACATAATCTTTCAGCTTGGCTTGCAGGTTGCGACCAGCGTCACCTTCGAACAGACCCAGACGATCATAGGCCGTGCTGGCAGCGTTTGCCTCCTGAACAACCAATTGTCGGCGTTCGTCGAACCGCTGGAGAGCACCAGAAATCGTGAATGCCAAGAGCAGCCCTATCAAGGCGAATACGGCACCCTCGACGGTCGCGAGCCCTGCCATATTGGCGGCGTCTTTTTGCTCGTGCAGGTATCGCAGGCCGAGGTGCCGGCCGAAATTTAACAAGATGAGTGAACTGGCGAAGAAGACGGCTGCGATCGCTAGAGCAAAAAGGGCAAAGATCATTTGCAAAGTCTCTCGCTGGGAAGGACCGCTTGAAGAGATGAGCCCCGGGCGGACACCATCGAACAATTTGGGAAGAACCGTGTCGGACGTCTGGCCTTTAGCAGGCATTCGGCGACCGCCGGGCCACTGCGCCTGGAACTACTGGAACTTCTTAGACAGTGTGCTGACCCGGAAGGCGTGATCCCAAGGGCAAGGCGACGGCTTCCCGCTCGACTACAGCCGGGTTTCGGGACTGGACCTTTCCAACGCCCCGACTAGATTTGCGGCGTCATGCAACTACTATCAACTCTTGTCTGTCCCCCAGCACTCTTCCAGCGAGGCCATGCCGATGTGGCGGCGCGGAGCAGGACCCTATCCTTCCCGGTCGCACAAGCATCAAACTGCCCGCTGACTATCCGCCCGACCTCTACTGGAAGGGCCAACCCCCGCAAGAGGAGTACAACTACGTCCTCGTGGATGTCGAACCGGGCCAGAAGACGAAGTTCACCCTCAATCGCTTCCGCCCGTGGTCGGCGGAGCCATTCGGAACCGAGGAGCTATTCAAGTGAAGAGATCGCGGCTGATTGCGGGAGTGCCATTCTGGCGACAATCCTTCTGATCGTTCACGGTCTAGTCGCGGTCGCACTACTTGGCGCGATCACCCACCAGACATTGGCGACGTGGGCTACCGCGAACCCACGGCCCGGTTCTTTTTTGGCCGCTTTCGTTCCGTGCCGACGGGTTCGTTCGCCAACGCCGTCATCGTTTTGTACGCATTCTCCGCGCTACTCGGCGCAATCCTGTACCTGTACTTCCGCGTCGATGTCCGGCCCACACTAGAACGCGCCGGTCACTGGCATGTCCTCGGCTATTTCGACATCAAGGAGCACTTCGCGGCCATTGGGTTGGCCTTGCTACCTGCTTATTGGGTTTGCTGGCGAAGACCATATGCCGACGAGCTTGCTCAAACGCGCACCGCGCTCACCTCGATCCTTGCTTTTATTGTCTGGTGGAGCTTCCTGACCGGCCACGTCGCCAACAACATCATGGGTTTCGGCTCATGACGGAATCAGCTTCGTTCCGCCGCTTTGCATTTGCATTCGGAGCCACTTTCGCAGTCTTCTATGTGGTCGCACTAGCTAAGGACCTTGCTCTTTTCACCGTTTTCCCGTCGCTCGGCATCTTACTCCTGGGCACGCATCATTCGCGAGACGTTGCTGATCCTGCGATGGGATTTCTGGCTCCTGCGATGTACTGGTACGGCTGGACCGCAACGGCCGCACTCGGCGCCCTGGTGATCGGCCTTGTCGCCGCGTCGTTACCCGGGCGTTCGATCCGACACTTTTGGCCAGGATGGGTGTGGGTAATACCCGCGCTCGCGATGATCGCGTGCGTCTATCTCACAATGCCTTGGTTTCGGCTTTGACTTAGGTGCGACTTCCGAAATGGGTCAAACTCAGAAGTTCGGGCACGCGACCTCAAGGTCGGCTTTACCCTCCATATCGGACATCGTCAGCCAGGTCTGAAAAGTGCCATAAAGCGGACGTCCATAGACTATTCGCGCCGCGCGCTCTCTGTGTGTGCCTTGGCTCGCGCTGAGAAATCGAGGCACTGCATGCCAGCAATGACAATGTTTGGTTTTTGGAGACAAGCTCGCTCAAGACTCGTGTTAAATTCCGGCGTGTAATACCACTCGAAATATGTGATGCGTCCGTTTTTGACGACGATTGAGCTGTCCCATTCGCCGGGCTCTACGCCCAACTCAACGTAAGGGACAAAGCCGTAGGTTTTCCCGTGAGCAGCGACCCTGTCGCCGTCCAGGCGCACTACATAGTCACGGTTTTGCAATCCCTTGAGACCACCAAGCACTCGGCGCAAACCCTGCTCGCCTGCAAGCCTCGCTCCGCTGCTGGTCACCACCATCGCGTCGGTGGCCATAAACCTCAGAAGGTCGTCGACGCTACTTGCAGCTAACGCGCCCAAAAACGATCTCGCAACTAAGAGATCGCTTTCTCGTGCATCTTCCGCATGCGATGCTGTGAAACTGCATAAGGCGACGATCGCGCCCATGCAAGTAATGCCGTGTCTCATCGTCACTCCTCATCGCACTTGCCGCAGCGCTACGCGGCTTGGAGTTGGCTCCCTCCCAAGACCTTTCCATGAAGGGTTTTCGGGTGCAACTTCCGAATTGGGTCAAAACCGGAAGTGGCGACCGGCGGTTGCGATGTCCGCTCCGCCCCCAACAACGGACATCACGCACCGGCAATCCGATGTCCGAAAAGTACCAACAACGGACTCATGCACTGCAGCAAGACGCTCTTGTTTCCGGCTTCGCTTTAGCGGCGATGGCCGCAGGCAGGGTGCAATGATCGGCACTTCAAGCCCTGCCAAGCGAAGGATGAGCGGGAGGACTGTTGCCAATCTGCTCACCAATCTGGCGCTCGATCCGTTTGGAAAGATCCCCGAATTCAAGTTCTGCGCCGTGCGCGCGAAGCCAGTGGGAATTAGGACGGCGGCGGCGCAGCAGGCGACGGCCGGGATCAATCGCCCCGGACCGCTGTCATTTGGGGAAAGGCGTCTGCGGCGCGATCTTGTTCTGCGCGATGATGGCTTCGGCCCGCGCGAGATTTTCCAACAGGCGCTGGCTGGTCAAGACAAGGAAGTAATAGCCGAACTGCGGGTTTTGGAAGTAGATCTCGAGCAGCTTTTCATAGCTGATAGTCAGGACGAGGCCATCCTCGATACATTCGATCGTCGCGGTCCGGCGGTTGTCGAGCGTGAGGAAACCAAGTTCGCCCATCAAACGCCCAGGCGGAAGTTCGACGTTGATTTCGATGACCCGGAATTTGCCGGTAACGGTCAGCAGCATTTCGTTGGCTGCGTCACCCTTCTTCATCAAGATATCGCCCTTGCGATACTTGCGGTCGGTCATGAACGGCTTGAGCCACTCCATCGACATGTCGCCCTGTGTTGCGGTGCGCGCCTTCTTCACGAGAACGAGCATTTGACGGAGACGGTAGGCATTGATGGGAATCATCAGGAGATAAAGAAGAAAGGTCGTGACGGCTCCGGTGAGCGCACCGAAGATGGCGAAGAATGCGCAACCGATCATGTTCGCGACCCGCAGCGGCACCATCGTGTGCGTCAGCAATGTGGCGACAAAGAAGATCGCGCCGACCAGGGCGAACATGTTGGCAAGCGTGATGTTGTGCAGAAAGATTTCCAGCAGGCGGTTGAAGATGGCGTCCCAGGTCACGTTGTTTGGATCGAGACCCATTTGGACCAGAATCTTCGCGAACCTGAGGTTGTCCGTTGCTGCATCGAGAATGCGGTCCAGCATGATGGACATATCTCCTTTGGAGCCGATGAGGCCAGCTTACCGGAAGTGGCTTTATCGCAACCCGGCAAACTGCGCCACCCGACTTCCGAGGTGGGTCAAACTCAGAAGTCCGGGCGCGCAGCCGGGAGGTCCGCTTCGCTCCCAAGAACGGACATCGTTGGACCAGCCGGTCAGGTCCGAAAAGTGCCAATAAGCGACATGCCCCTCATTCGATTACCTCGTCCGCGCGAGCGCCCCCCCGGGCGAGTTCAAAATTGCTCGGACCTATTCAGGGGGCATTGGTTTGCAGCGGCTGTCCTTTGCTAGCGTATTGGAAACCGAGAGCCTTCGCTGGCTGTGTCGAACTCGCATTTCTAAAGTTGTGGACCTCGCCCGGCATCTCCGCGTATGCCTCGCCTGCCTTAAAGGTCTGCGGCGGCTTTCCATCAACTTCGTAGACAACCGCGCCCTCAAGTACGTACACAAATCTCGGCGTTGGGTGTGAATGTCGGCCGGTAGAGGAGTTCGGCGGGATGTCTGCAACCCAGACGTTCATGTCCTTACCCTCCATTTCCGGAAGGGCCGTCTTAAGAAGGTCGGCTCGTTTGATCGGTGTTGCTTGTTGTCCCATTGTGATCTGACCGCCAATCAGAAACACAACTGTCCCAAGGATCGTCCCAAACAAAATCGCTCGACACATAGCGGGTCTCCCATTGCTTTAGGCGGGGCCCCGGGGACAATTCTAGGATGCGAACAGAGCTACGCCAAGCCCGCTGGGTCAAACTCAGAAGTCCGGACGCTCAGCCGGGAGGTCGGCTTTGCCCTCAATAGCGGACATCGTCAGCCAAGCCTGTCAGGTCCGAAAAGTACCAAGAACGGACTCATGCACCGCCACCAGCTCAAGCCCGAGCCGTTGGGCGGCATCGGCAGCGCTTCGCAACCACGGCGCAGCTCCAGCATTTGTCGGATTCGACAGGTATGCGATGCGGCGCGCCGACGGCACCACCTGACGCAGCAGCTCGATCTGCTTGCTGCCCAAGTCGGGTAACATGGAGGTCAGGCAGGTGACGTCGCCACCCCCGGCTGGGACAGGCTCTTGATTAATCCAGCCCCGATGGGATTGCCGGCATGAACCATGACAATGGGGATCCTGGCCCTGGCCTCGCGCGCCGCCAAACTGGCGGCAACGGCCACCGCGACGATCACGTCCACCTTGAGCGCCACCAGTTCGCGCGCAAGTCGCGGCAGGCGATCCAGAAACGCCGCGTTGTACTTTACAATACCGGGGTCCTGTTCCGGAACGGGCGAGAGCATTCCGACCAACCGCACCCCATCCTTCTGCGCGCGCGCCGCGAGCGGAAGACTGGCCGCGAGGCCGAGAAGCGTGATGAACTCGCGCCGTCTCATTGCCTCCCCCGATAAATCCGGGCATCGAACGGCTCAAATTAGCACACTTAAGAGCCCCGGTGTGAGGCCAAGCGGAAGTCGCGGCCTTGCGGCGGATCTGCTTTACCTCCGGTGACCGGTCTACCTCAACAAGCAGACAAGGTCTCAGCCGGCTCGCATGTTTCGCGGGCGCCAACACACGACGTCCGCTGCTTCATTCGATCAGCTCGTCAGCGCGCGTGAGCAGCGATGATGGAACGGTCAATCCGAGCGCTTTCGCGGTCTTGAGGTTGATTGCCAACTGGTACTTTGTCGGCGCCTGCGCTGGCAGATCGGCTGGCTTCTCGCCTTTGAAGATGCGATCGACATAGCTTGCGGCACGCACATAGGGTTCGATCGTGTCGGGCCCATACGAGATCAGGCCGCCGTCGCTGGCGAAGTATCGATACGGGTAGATGGCCGGCAAGCGGTACTTGGCCGCGGCAGCGACGATCAGATCGCGACGAACCGCAGTTCCACCGACCGTCACGATCAATCCGGCATTCGAGGTGCGCGCAAACGCGGCGATCCCGCGCTCCATTTCCGCGGGATCGCCGGCATTGATAGGGCTCAACTCCACACGATGCGGCGGAGCCATGGCCTGGATGACGGCGAATTGGCCAATCCCGGGGCCTCGCGTGGCATCCCGAAGCACCGCCACCCGTGACACATTGGGGACGACCTCCTTGAGTAGCTCCAACCATTTTCCGGCGAGACTGTATTCGAATTGCGTGAAGCCGGTGACGTTGCCGCCGGGATGCGCCATGCTTTCGATCAAGCCCGAGCCAACGGGGTCAATGACTTGGAGGAAAACGATCGGAATATTCTGGGTCGCCCGGACCATCGGTCCGACAACGACACTGCCGGAGGTCACGATGACATCGGGCGCGAGAGCGACCAATTCCCCAACGAATTTGCGGATCAGCTCGGGGTCGTTTCGAGCCCAGCGATAGTCGATCCGAAGGTTGCCGCCGTTGATCCAACCTAATTCCCTGATCGTTCGCTCAAAGGCCGCACGGCGCATCACCGATTCGGGATCGTCTTCGGCAAGCGAATTGAGCACACCTATGCGACGCACACGCTCGACCTGCTGCGCGCGCGCCGCGAGCGGCCAAGCAGCAGCCGCGCCGCCCACGAGCATGATAAACTCGCGCCGTTGCATGTGCCCCCCGGGGGAAACAGGCGTTGTGCAATCGTCTGAAAGACTACCACTTTCCGATCGGGTGGCGAGTGAGAAATGGCACCCGATCCGGATCAGGCTTGACGTCGCGTTTGGGTCATTCGCTATTCGATCACTTCATCAGCGCGCGTGAGCAGCGCCGGGGGAATCGTGAGGCCGAGATTTTTGGAGGTCTTCAGGTTGATCACGAACTCGAATTTGGTCGGGACTTGAACCGGTAGATCTGCCGGCTTTTCACCTTTGAGAATCCGGCCGGCATAGATGCCTGCGCGACGATACGAATCCGGCAAGCTCGGTCCATAGCTCACGAGCCCGCCCGCCACGACATATTCGCGAAAATTGTACAATGCTGGTATTGCATATCGTGCGGCGAGCGCCGCAATCCTTTCACGCTGGCTGTCAAGAAACGGTTCGTTGGGCACAATGAGCCCGCCGGCGCGCAGCGTGCCCAGGGATGCGAACGCTTCATCAATCTCGCGCTCCGTGCTGGCGTTGAGCGGATGGATATCGATCCCCAAGGTTTTCGCCGCTTGGGTTGCGCCTTTCAAATACGTCGCGACGCTTGGCGAAGACGGATTGACGAGATAGGCCATGACGCTGGCCGCGGGCACCAATTCCTTTAGCAACTCGACATTTTTTGCCCACAGGTCCGATGCAAAGAGGCTCATGCCCGTGATATTGCCGCCCGGCCGATTGAGGCTGGCGACCAGACCAAGTTCGACCGGGTCATTGGCTGCCGCGAATACGATCGGGATGGTGGAAGTCGCCGCCTTGGCTGCGAGCGCAGAAGGCGGCCCGCCCGCCGAGTAAAGCACAGCCACGCGCAAACCGACGAGTTCTGCCGCCAGCGCAGGCAATCGGTCATAGCGCCCCTCCGCCCACCGGAAAGCGATCGTCAAATCTTGCCCTTCGACAAATCCGGCTTCGCGCAAGCCTTGCCGGAACGCTGCGACGACGCCTGCGGATTCGTTGGGCGACCGGCTACTGAGAAATCCGATCACCGGCGTCGCCGGTTGCTGCGCGCGTGCGGCGCGCGGCCATGCAGCAGCCGCGCCGCCCATGGAGCATGATAAACTCGCGCCGCTGCATGTGCCCCCCGGGGGAAACAGGCTTTGTGCAATCGTCTGAAAGACTACCATTTTCCGATCGGGTGGCGAGCGGGAAATGGCACCCGATCCGGATCAGGCTTGAGGTCGCTCTGGGCAGTCGCATTGGTTTTCGCTCACCCTGTGGATCACGCCGCGATTAATGGCTTTGACTTGGCAACGACCTACACATCATCGGGGTTCACGGGGCGGCGCACGATTTATCGGGGGCCGATGGCATCTAAGCAAATTTGCGCTGAAGATTGAGCCGATGGGCGTTCGATTCGATGTCAGAGGTTTCAGATATTCCTTTTGGGCGTGTGCTGGATCCGATGGAGCGGATCTCGGAGACCCTGTTCGGCCTGATCATGGCCCTCACCTTCATCTGCAGCCTCGGTGTCGCAACGTCGGGCAACATCAAGATTCAAACGATGCTGATCGGTGCGCTCGGCTGCAATTTGGCCTGGGGCATCGTTGACGGCGGTCTTTATCTGTTGGCTCGCATTCATGACCAGGGACGCAATATCCTGGCACTGCGCGCAATACGGCAGGCGCCGGATTCTGAAACAGCGCGACGCGCCATCGCCGACGTGTTGCCGCCTGCATTGGCGTCGGTCTTGCCTCCAGAGCAACTGGAATTGATGCGGCAAGAATTGCAGCGATTGCCCGAGCCGTCCGAGCGTCCGGGGCTGACAAAGCGCGACTGGACCGGAGCACTGGGTCTTTGCTTGCTGAGCTTCCTTTCGACCTTCCCGGTTGTCATCCCGTTCATATTCCTGAGCGACGCCAAATTTGCGCTGCGTATCTCCTACGCCGTCGCCATTGTGATGCTGTTTTGTTGTGGCTACGCGTTCGGATATCATAGCGGACTTCGGCCCTGGGCAGCGGGTCTTTCGATGGTGGCACTTCGGTGGTGCGCTAGTCGGCGTCGCAGTAGCTCTTGGAGGATAACCAACAGTGCGACAGCGAGCCGCGGCAACGGTTTGGCAGGTAAGCGGGGCCTCGATTGCTGCCTTCGTTGGTTTGTGGCTCGCGCCGATGACCGACGGCTTGGCGCGCGCCCAAACTCTCGAGGTCAGTCCGGGCGGCGCGATCGGCCTTGGCAATCGCGGCTGGTCCGCTACCGCAACTCACCCCGCGACGTCTGCGAATGAGCTCGAATTTAGCACCCGCGCGGGATTTGCATCCGACTACATCTATCGCGGCACGACGCTGTCCGATCACGGGCCCGCAGCCGGGGCCGCCGTTGAAGCAACGTTTGGCGCTCTATACGCCGGCACCACAGTGGCCACCGTCAAGCTGCCGACCCAACCACTCGCCGAGTTCACGATTGCCAGCGGTATCCGTCCGAAGATCGCAAATATCGATTTCGATCTCGGCGTGACCTATTTCGGCTATCCCCGAGAAAGGCTTCCCGGAGAGACGCACGGCATCAATTATTGGGAGGCGGCTATCCGCGGCGATCAGAAGCATCGGCGAGTCCTTCCGCATCGCCAGCGGGTACGCCTATTCTCCCGATGTCTCGAACACCGGCGCCTGGAGTCAATATTTGGCGGCGGGGGTGGGTTACGACTTGCCGAGCCGTCTGCTCCCGCAGAACCTGGGCGTATCGTTCACGACGGCTGCCGGCTATTCCTGGTTCGGTAATCAGGCTCCGCACCTCGGCAACTTCCCCTTACCTGCCTATCTCAATTGGCAGGCGGGCGTGACCTTCACCCACAAGGCCTTCAACCTCGATCTGCGCTACTACGACACCAATCTGTCGAAAGAGAACTGCTTTGTCTTTACCGGAGATCCAAACGCGCGGCCCGGTGGCCGCGTTGATCTCGTTACCAACCCCGCCGGCTTGGTCTCGAACTGGTGCGGCGCAACGTTCGTTGCCAAGGCCTGGTTTGCGTTTTGATCGAGTTAGCTCGTTTGCGGCGTCACCAGGCGTTCGCTTAGAGCTTGCTGCATCTCGTGTAGTTCAAACTCATTCCCGAAATCTCGGGAAATGACCGGGAAATGTTGTTGTCGTCGATGATCTTCAGGCTGAAGCGGAGATCCTGAGTCATGATGGTTGAAGCGCAAGCGGCGGAGATTTCCAAATTGTCGCCCTCCTGCTTCCTGGACTTGATGGTGCAGGTCCCGGCTTTTCCTCTGATCCGGTCGCCATCGACGATGAAGCCGGAACCGAAAAGCTCGGAATACTCGGCATACTCGACCCTGTTATCCTTCTTTGTGAAAACCTGGTTGCATAGATCCTCGTGCGACGCCCATGCGCCTGTAAGGTCGATCGCCCGCGCTTGCGCCACGGAAAGGACGCTTGAGCCCAACATGACGGCTGCCCCAACCAATCGGAACGCTCTGCACATAGTTTCTTCTCCCAAATTCCAAAACACAGTTTAAAAGACACAGTTTGAATGCTTCGCCTGCCTCGCTTGATGAGTGACCGTCTTCTTAGGTTCTAACGGAGTGCGGATTTATCCAGATTGTAGCCAACCCGGCAAGCCGATTGACGCCCATGCCGTGGGCCAAGTCCGTTCAGGGTCACCAGCGCCGATTTGGGCATGCCGCCGCGTGTCCGGTTGGCGGGCAATCCCGGGAATACCGGAGACGTTGCGGAAATGTCCGCCCGGCGGAAACAAAAGCCCCGCTTTTGCATGATTGCGTTGCCCCAGCCCCTGCCCGCCCCCGGTAGACTTTTGCGGTGGCTAACGGCATCCTGCCCTCTCGTAAAATAGACATCAATCGAAATAAACCTGCGCGGCAAGACGCGGCAAGATAGACAACGGCTGGAAACACGGAAAGGCAGACATGATCAAAACGCGGTTTACCGAACTCGTCGGCGTCGAACACCCGATCGTACAGGGTGGCATGCAATGGGTGGGACGCGCGGAGCTGGTCGCGGCCGTCGCCAACGCCGGTGCGCTTGGCCTCATCACCGCGCTGACGCAGCCGACGCCGGAAGACCTGACCAGGGAAATCGCGCGCTGCCGCGACATGACCGACAAGCCGTTCGGCGTGAACCTCACCATTCTCCCCACCATCAAGCCGCCGCCTTACGCGGAATATCGCCAGGCCATCATCGAGGCCGGCATCAAGGTGGTCGAGACCGCCGGCAACAAGCCGCAGGAACATGTCGACGAATTCAAGAAGCACGGCATCAAGATCGTGCACAAATGCACCAGCGTCCGCCACGCATTGTCGGCGGAGCGCATGGGCGCGGATGCGATCTCGATCGACGGCTTTGAATGCGCCGGCCATCCCGGCGAGGACGACACGCCCGGCCTGATCCTGATTCCGGCCGCCGCCGACAAGGTGAAGATCCCCTTGATTGCCTCGGGCGGATTCGGTGACGGACGCGGGCTTGTTGCTGCGCTAGCCCTGGGAGCGGAAGGCATCAACATGGGCACGCGCTTCATGTGCACCAGGGAGAGCCCGATCCATCAACTGGTGAAGGAAAAGATCGTCGCCAACGACGAGCGCGAGACCGAGTTGATCTTCCGCACCATGCGCAACACCTCGCGCGTCGCCAGGAACGCGATCTCGACCAAGGTCGTCGCGATGGAAAAGGAAGGCGCGAAATTCGAGGATGTCCGCGAACTCGTCGCCGGCGCGCGCGGCAAGATGGTCTACGCGTCAGGCGACGCCGATGAAGGCATCTGGTCGGCGGGTCAGGTTCAGGGCCTGATCCATGATATCCCGACCTGCGCCGAACTGGTGTCGCGCATCATGCGTGATGCCGAAGCGATCATCCGCAGCCGCTTCGAAGCCATGTTGTCGGGCGGCCAGCGTCAGGCCGCCGAATAAGCCGCCGCTCGTTTCACCTCTCCCGCTTGCGGGGGAGGTCGGATCGCATCGCAAGATGCGATTCCCTGTGGGGGAAATTCTCTCCACACGAACAGTATGACTCGCGGCGGCACCCCCACCCCAACCCTCCCCCGCAAGCGGGAGAGGGAGCGCAGCTCGATCGTGGACGCAATTCGACCTGATCTCATCCGTCTCTAACCAAAAAGAGAAGAGCCCATGAAAGCCTATGTTTACGGCGCCAACGGCGCTGAAATCACCGATGTCGCCAAGCCGTCGCCGAAGGGTACGCAGGTGCTGGTCAAGGTCCACGCCTGCGGCCTCAACCGTGCTGATCTGGGCATGACCAAGGGACACGTCCATGGCGCGGCCGGCGGCGTCGGCACCGTGCTCGGCATGGAATGGGCCGGCGAAGTGGCCGAGCTCGGGCCGGACGCCAGGGGCGTCAAAATCGGCGACAAGATCATGGGCTCCGGCGGCGCGGCGTTCGCGGAATATACGCTGGCCGATCACGGCCGGTTGTTCCGCGCTCCCTCCAACATGAACTTCGAGGAGTTCGGCCACCCTCCCCGTCGCGCTCGCGACCATGCACAATGCTGTCGTCACCAACGGCGCGCTGCAGCCGGGCCAGACCGTGCTGATCCAGGGCGCCAGCTCCGGCGTCGGCCTGATGGCGATGCAGATCGCGAAATTCAAGGGCGCGAAACTGGTGATCGGTTCTTCGACCGACGCGATGCGTCGCGGACGGCTGAAGGAATTCGGCGCCGATCTCGCCGTGGATTCCAAAGATCCCGGCTGGGTCGAAGAGGTGCTGAAGGCAACGAACGGCGAAGGCGTCGACCTGATCGTCGATCAGGTTTCGGGCCCGGTCGCGAACCAGAATCTCAAGGCCACCAAGGTCAAGGGCCGCATCGTCAATGTCGGCCGCCTCGGCGGCACCCACGGCGATTTCAACTTCGACCTGCACGCCGCGCGCCGCATCCAATATATCGGCGTCACCTTCCGCACCCGCACCATGGAGGAAGTCCGCGAGATCTTCGAGGAAGTCCGGAAAGACATCTGGGGCGCGGTGGAATCCCGCAAGCTGCAACTGCCGATCGACAAGGTCTATCCGTTCGCGGAGATCGGCAAGGCGTTCGAGCATATGGAAGCGAATAAGCATCTTGGGAAGATTGTGGTGACGATGTAGGGGGTAGAGGATGAGTAGCCAGAGAGGCTGGGTAAAACATCCTTGCCCAGCCTTGAAGCGATATTCATCAATTGAAGTTTGCAATGGCGACGTGGCTTCGCGAAGGCCTTGATTAATTCTACGCGCTACCTGTCTAGCTGCTAATTGAATGCACTGTCACCGCAATTTGACGAGGTGATCGAATGAGGCGACGCCCGCTCTTCTCGCGAACGCTCGCCTATGCCTTCTTGGTCGCCCTTGTCATACGGACTCCCGCCAGCTTGGCACAAGCGGAGGAGCCCTCGGCAGCCGCCGTACGCTTTTATAGCGAATACATGGGGACGGGCGTCGTGCTGAAGGCGTTGGGCGAGCGTTGGTTCACCGCCCGGTTTCGAGCCATCATGCATGTCTGGGACGGTGATCCACTCCAAAAGCCGATTGAAGGCAATCCCATCCTGCCTTGGAAGAATTGGGAAAGCTCCTGGCGCGACAGGTTAAAGACTGAGGTTTTGCAGGCGTCCCCGGACCGGGCTTTGGTCGTTGTCACCTTTGCAACAGACGAGAACGGTCGCCCCATTGCCCGGCTGGTCCACCTCGAAAGGGTAGCAGATGCCTGGCGCGTGGACGACGTGACCGATCCGCCGCACAAAGAATTACGGTGACAGTGCATTTAACTTTCTCGGCCCCGCATCCAATATACCGGCGTCACCTTCCGCACCCGCACCATGGAGGAAGTCCGCGAGATCTTCGACGAAGCCCGCAAGGACATCCGGCGGCCGGATCGTCGGCCCGATGCCGATACTGCATAGACTCCATCGAGCGCCCCCTCGTATGATTTTTTCCGAAAGTGCGGGAGGGTCATATGATCACAAAAGGTCAAGCAAGGCTCGTTACAGTGCTACTGACCGGCAGCATGCTCTCTTGTGGAGCCGGGGTGGCTGCTGCGCAGACGCTCAATGGCAAAGTTCTCGGCGGTGGCCAACCGATCACAAGTTCGACAGTCACTCTCTGGGCTGCGAGCGCCGACGCGCCGCAACAATTGGGGCAGGCGCGCACCGGAGCCGATGGTAGCTTTACGCTCAATTCAACCGGTGGTCCCAGCGGTGCCTCGCTTTACCTGATTGCGAAGGGCGGCCAGCCCGGAGCCAATGCGCAGGGTGGTGATAATCCCGCCATTGCGCTGATGACCGTGGTGGGCGGAAACCTACCGGCGACTGTCACAATTAACGAGATGACGACCGTGGCCTCGGTGTGGACCCACGCGCAATTCCTCGAGGGCACGGCGATCAAGGGACCGCCGCTTAGCCTGCGCATCGCGGCGGGCAACGTCCCAAATTTCGTCGACCTTCAAACGGGTGGCTGGGGTGCAACAATTCAGGACCCGCTTAACAGCAGCCAGACACCAACGATGGCCAATTTCGCAACGCTTGCGGATGCGCTTGCCGGATGCGTCACGCGCGTGACACCCGATGCGTGCCCCAAACTCTACACCGCGACCACACCACCAAAGGGGGACGCCCCGAATGACACGCTGATGGCGGCGCAGTCGAGTTGCTCGCGCTCCGTGGTATCAGCCCGCAAGGGTGTTCGCCCTTCTCGACGAATTTTATCCGGTCCCGCAGGGCAAGACCATGCGCGCCGTTCCCTCATGCCCTATCTTGGCTTTGCGCCCAGCGCTTGGGTTCTGCCGCTCAAATTCGACTGGCGGCGGGTATCGCGCGGGCGGCAAGGGATGTTCGACAGTGAAGGCAACCTCTGGGTCGGCGACAATTTCACGGTCGGCTGGCAGGGCGCAGGATAGCCTTTGGCAAGGCAACGCCAGCCAAGTTCGCACCCAATGGTCGTGCGCTCTCCCCGATCACCACCGGGTTTGCCGGAGGTGGAATGCAGGGCGGCACGTTTGGAGCGGCCGTCGATGCCAAGGACAATGCTTGGCTTTCCAGTTATGGCGGCAAGTCAATCGCGCGTGTTCGACAAGAATGGCAAACCGCTGACGCCACCGGAGGGCATCACCTTCGATGGCAAGCTCGGGATCATGCAAGGGATTATCGTGACCCCCGGCGGGGACGTGTGGGCGGTGGGAATTTCGGAGAGCCAGATTCTTCACTTTCCCAAAGGTGATCCAACCAAGGGCCGAAGTTCTACTGCGAGGGTCGACCGATGGAAAACCTAGCAAATAGCGTTTGAGCGGTCCATTCCACCTTGGCATCGATCAGCAGGATCGGATTTGGGTCACAAATGCGGTGGGCGCACGTTACGCGATTTCCTGCTGTGACCCAAGCAAGGTCGAAAATTCAAGACCGGCGGCTACAGCGGCAGCGGACTTGGCATCGATAGTGGCGGCAATGTCTGGGTCACGAACCGGTTGGGAAGGTCGGATCGGGGGATGTTGAATCGTCGAAGATATCGCTGTCCTGAAGATGGGCGACAATGCTGACCGAAGTTCACGTATCAAATGTCGACTATTGAAAGGCGAGCCCTGACGGTGGCAGCGTTACGCTGTTGCGACCGGACGGCACCCAACACCCGGCTCCCCATTCACTGGTGGCGGTAGCCCGGTCCATGGGCGGCGACGATCGATGGTAACGATCAATGTCTGGATTTCCAACTTCGCCGTGCCCAACAGTCCGATCACCCAGTTGTGCGGACGCGTACTGAAACATGCCCTCCCGGAATGAAGACAGGTGACCACATTTCGCCGCCCGAAGGGTTATGTCGGCGGAGGTATGCAAATGCAGACCGATATCGCCGTCGATCCCGGCTGGGCAATGTCTGGGTAGTGACAATTGGCAGGACATCGGCCAGTTGCTTGCAATCCCCGACGACGAAGCGCAATCGACACTTTGCGGCGGTCATGGAGTAACTGTCTTCTACGGTATGGCCAAGCCGGTCCGCGCGCCGCAGATCGGTCCGGCTAGGCAGCCATAATGCTCGCCTTGCCGGTGGACCCAAAAAAGTTACCGTTGCGCGGTAAAGAATAGAGATGGGAAGGGCTCAGCGGTTCGTGCTGACCCTGCCCGACATCACGCCCGTGTCGTCACGCGCGCATTTCGCGACCCATCGGCGGTCCACGAAATGGTGCAACCGACCTTACGGCGCCCCTACTCCTCGCAATTGCTTGCGGCTGCGCACGCCAGAAATTTGCAATTTCAGCCAGTGTAGATGCGGCCCCTGTGGCCGTAAAGGCCGTCCAAAGTTGACCGGTTATGCTTGTCTGTCGCTTGACGATCAACGTCGCTTGCAAGAGTTTGCGCACCGCGACTGACACCTCCGAAGGATGTTAAAGGCAGATCTTTTCTGAGAGCGCAGAGCGTGCACGTTGCGGTCCCGAAGGATGGAGTTGATGGTGAAACAGTCTTCCTGCAAAGGCGCAGCGCTTGCTGGAACAATTGACCTCGGCGACTTGACAGTTAACCGATTGGGCTTTGGCGCAATGCGTCTATGCGGAGATTCTGCTTGGGGAAGACCAAGGGATCGAGAGCACCTCAATCGAGTTCTCCATCGAGCGGTCGAGCTTGGTGTGAATTTTATTGACACTGCGGATAGTTACGGTCCCGAGACGAATGAGTCATTGATCTCGCAGGCGCTGTATCCCTACCCTCCGGGTTTGGTCATTGCCACGAAAGGCGGTTTGGTGCGACCAAACCGCCGATCTTGGGTGCCAAACGGTCGCCCCGACCATTTGCGGCGAGCGATTGAAGGCAGCCTGAAGCGCTTGCGGCTAGAGCGCATCGACTTGTATCAATTTCATGCGCCCGACCCCAATGTGCCATTTATAGAGTCCGTTGAAGCACTGGCTGATTTACAGCGCTTAGGCAAAATTCGCCATATAGGCATTTCGAACGTCACGGTTGCGCAGCTCGAGGTGGCGCGTTCCATCACACCAATCGTGTCGGTTCAGAACATGTACAATCTGCGAAACCGAACCAGCGAGGACGTACTCGCCGCATGCGAGCGTCTTGGGATTGCTTTTCTGCCGTGGTATCCGTTGGGTGGCAAACGCGGCCTAAAGGCACTCAAGATAAAGCAAGTCGCCTCGCGTCGCGGTCTCACGCACGCAGCCTTATCCCTTGCGTGGCTGCTCGCTAAATCACCGGTCATGTTGCCGATCCCAGGCACTCGATCCATCGATCACCTGGAGGATAATGTGCTTGCGGCCGCCCTCAAGCTTGCGCCGGAAGACCTCGACGATTTGGGATGAAGGCGCGCTTCGAACGGCGAGATAAGGCAGTCTGTAGGCGACCAAGGTCAAGGGCCGCATCGTCAATGTCGGCCGCCTCGGCGGCACCCACGGCGATTTCAACTTCGACCTGCACGCCGCACGCCGCATCCAATATATCGGCGTCACCTTCCGCACCCGCACCATGGAGGAAGTCCGCGAGATCTTCGACGAAGTCCGGAAAGACATCTGGGGCGCAGTGGAATCGCGCAAACTGCAACTGCCGATCGACAAGGTTTATCCGTTTGCCGAGATCGGCAAAGCGTTTGAACACATGGAAGCTAACAAGCACCTTGGGAAGATTGTGGTGACGATGTAGTCCAAGGCTCCATAGGGTGGCAAAAACGTTCGTTACGCCGTGCTCAATGCCTGTAGGCAACTTAGGCGATCATCGTGGTTCGCAGAGAATGCCAACCTCAGTGCCGACAGCCTGTCGAGCGCAGCTCGCGGTAGTGGGCCTTTTTGGGCCGCGGCGAGTGCGTCCTCGAACTGTTGCGGTGTCGCCATACCGACCAGGATAGTGCCCATCGCCGAGTGAGATAGCGCAAACCGCGTGGCGGCTTCGGTCAGGCTGGCGACGAACCCCTCCTCTACCAGCGGAATCAGACGGCGCGCGCGATCGATATCGGCATCGTAGCTCATAGCCGAACCAATCGGCTCGGGCGCCGGACCTGCGATCGGGTGACGCTCGGCTGAGCCTGATAGGGCGCCGCCGGCCAGCACACGGATACCAACTACTCCGACGCCGGCAGCCTTGGTGTGATCGAACAATCGTCCATAATCTTGTGCCGGATAGCTCGGCGGCAATTCGTCGGCGGCAGAAGGATTGAGCATGTTGTAGACGACCTGCGCGCTGTCGAAGACGCGAGCATCAATCACCTGATGCAGTGCCGCCGTGTCGCCGACTGCCGTAAATCCGAGGAAACAACTTTTCCCTGTTGACGTAGGCGTTCGAACGCTGGGACCACGTCGTCGAGCACCTGTCGAACGCTCAGCGCCGATCCGCCTCCTTTTTCGGTAATCGCATTGTGCAGATGAAGAATGTCGACCCGGTCAAGATGTAATCGCGCCAGACTGCCTTCGAGTGAAGTCCTTACGGTGTCCGCGATACGACCAAACTCGCTGGACGGCAACCGGACCTTGGTGCCGACGACCACATTCGCTGGTTTAAGGTTCTTCAAAACGCGGCCAAGGTTCTTTTCCGACTCCCCATTGCCGTACTGCACCGCGGTGTCAAAGTAATTTACGCCGGCAGCGACAGCCCGCGCGACAGTGCGCTCCTGGTCGGTAGGATCGCCGCGTACCATAAATCCGCCCACTGCGCCGCAGCCGAAGCCCAGCACTGAGAGCTGCATTCCCGTGCGCCCAAAGACCCGCAATTGCATCGCTGTTCCTCCGATAGCCAAGATTATGCAATGTCGAATGGCCGTTGTTCAACCTTGGTAATTGTCTCGTGAACGATCTTTTGCGACTCGTCTCTCAATGCGCAGACCTCAACCGCTTTCGCTTCCCGCATCACCGCTTGGTCAACCACCACCGTTTGCTTTAGCCTCGCAATCGTCGCAGTACAGGTCCTATGTGGCCTGATGGTGGAAATACATCCTTGAGATTCATCGTTTGGCCCACTGTCCATCGTCTAGCCCAACACCTACGCGATGGCGTGTAGGTAGGCCGCGGATTACGCTACGCCGATCCGCCCTACGCGCTCTGCCCGACCTCCCGAAGCACACCACCATCTCCGGCTGTCTTGCCGCGTATCGATCTGCCCGAAAAGCGTAGCTTGTTGCTTGGCGTAAAGCTTAGGCCGCTCGAATTCTAAAGCGGCTCGTTTTCAATCTGGGAGAAGTGCTTGTCGATTAGCCTATGAATACGCTCAGTCTCACTCTCGATTGTCACTTTCCAATCATGGTGACAGGCCTTCAATCTGGTGAATGTTTGACCATTTAAAGCTGACACTATTTCGTGAGCGACGATCGTGTCAGTCTCTCCCCTGTCATTCCACAAGTACATGCTAGCTCCGAGTATCGCCGTGTAGTTGTTCAGAGCATCAATGAGCTTGTTCCGAAGCTCTCTATCATTTGAGTTTCCCCAAGGGTGAGCTCGAGCTTCTAACAATTTCTCTTCTGCCTCGTTCATCGCTCTTACGCTATTTCTGATGCGGATTAGCCTCACATGAAATTCTGTAAACTCAATGGTCTCTGCCATTGCATAAACTTCCGCCTCATACGCAATTACGCCGATGCCCACGCCGAGAGCGGTGGTCGTTATCGCATCGGAGTTGAGAGCTGATAGTAAGTTTCGCATTAAATCATAGGCTATGACTGAGTTCTGCAACGCAGCGTGACGTATCTGCCTTTGAGCCGCCACCCAAGCGACCGTAGCCGCCCCCGCTGCAAACACAGCAGTTATGATATTCCCGGCGAACCCTAGCCAGTCTGACGCCTTCAACGGACCTTCAGATTTGATGACAGGAAAACTCGCGCTCAAGACGCCCGGCAAGGACGACGAACAATGCCAGGACGCCCATTGCGCCCAGCCCCTTATCGAAACGCATTTTACCCCCAGAAGTCTGCCCGTGGCCTATATTAGGCGATACCCGCCGTGGTAGAAATGGTAAATCATCGAGGTGGCGGCATCATGGGTCATGCCAAGCGACGCGCGGACGAAAACAAGCAGTGGATCAACTCTCTCACCCCCCAAGAACGCGTAATCGCTGACACAGCGGACAGGCTATTAAACCGCGTTCTAAAGCCGATGGGTGCTACTGGCATGTGCTATCGCATGACATTTTTCCTGCACCTCTATCTAGCCGAGCTGGGCATCCAGAGTACGCCTGTGATCGGATACATTAACGACGGGACGGACGATATTATGATTTCCCACGCTTGGTTGGGCTACAACGGCAGGAAGACCGATGTGACGCTCGCCAACACCGAACATCCTGACATCTCCCCTATTGGACAAGTAATCGTTCTTGATAGGGTTATTCAAAATGGCCACACCTACAGTTACCACCTGGTCCAATCGGCCAAAGGTCTAGCAGCAGAAGTCAGCATGTTGCGTGACCCAGCTTCTGCAGAAGTAGTGAACACCAAACGGGACGAACATTCAGCGATGCTCACCCGCGCTCGGGACGCTTCGGCTATGAGGGCTTTTCTGGACTCAGCTCCAGACCGAATGACCTTTGAGATGATAAAGGCCATCGTGAACAAGCAACTGATCGTTAAATGACCTTGAGCCACCCAGCAATCAGGAGTGCCGCAACTGACGCAGCAGTGGCCCATAGCCCCGCTCTCCTTCGAACCGCCCAAAGCCCGACCAGCAAGATAAAGACGGTCCAAGGCCGGCCGAGCGCCTTGCGTAGTTCAGTCGCCCGGCCAAGAACCTTATCCACTTCGCTTTCGTCAGACATAGCTGCGCCCTCCGGCCAAATAGCCGCCAAACGATGTTTTTAGAGACTCTGAGAACGATCCGCCGCCACCCGTGAACAGGTCAACACGGCAGGCCTCGTACTTAACTGGTACCAAACTCACGCCGCGCTCTGAATTCCGCAACGCACCGTCGAGAAACGATCGCACGAACCGCTTTGCCGATGTGCAAAATCCCTTTTCTGATTGGTCAAACGTAGCGATTTCTTCTTCCAAATTTTGGAAAAGTCGTCCAAGGCCGATGGATACCTAGACCGAACGATCATCCAAGTGTTGACAAAGATTGGCAGAAAATCGCCAATTCGAGCAACGCACCGCTTTCGACAAAACTAGAAAGTATTTTCCGATCGAATCCAACCAGTCCGCCCGGCCGTACGGCCCCTTTACTCTACCCGACGGGCAAATCACCATATTGCCCGTCAAGCTCCACGATAAGAAAATATTCCTCTTCCCGCCTACCCCAAATCACCCCTACAACTCCCGCCATCCCGTCCCGGTAGAGGGGCGTTGGCCATCGTCACGAACGTTGGGGCGGGATGCGGTGGACGCGGCAGCGTCGGGCGCGTGGTCGTGTTGGCAGGGCGGGCTTTGGTCCGTGAGCGAACACAGCGTGCAGACGACCGGCGCCAATGTCCGGCGAAGTTGCGCCGAAGTGCAACGACGGGCAGCGCCCGGCGAAGCCTTCAGGCGAAGCCGGGGTGCTGCGTACGGCAAAACCGTGTGGTCCTGGCACCCGTTGCTGGTGTCAAGCTGACGGAGGCAAACTCGACCCAACCGGGTCTGGACAAGCCTTCAATCCGTCAGCGACGGTGACAAGACGAATTCGTCGCCGGGGAGAGCGCGCCATAAGCCGTCAAACCATTGCGCGGGGAATGCCGGAATGCTCCGACTGTACCTGTATGCTCGTGTGCGTTTCTTTGCACATTTTTGCGCACGAGACCGCGGGTGCAGCAAGCACCCGGCATTCCCTGCGCCCTCTTATTTTTTGGGCGAAGGATTTTGGAAAACCTCGGGCGCATCGCGCCGCGAGATCGCGGAGGTGCGAAAAATGGAAAAAAGTGATCGAGGGCGCCGCCATCGCGAAAGTAGAGTGAAAGGCGGAGTGAGCCCCCTACGACGAACCGGAGCCGCCCACCACGATCCTCTCGTTCAGCTTCTGATCCACGATCTCCACCGTGTGGTCGATCTCGGCGTTGGGCACGCCAAGCTGATGCGAAATCAATTTCACCAGCAGGTCGACCCGCTCGATGAAAGGCGCTCCGCTGGCCACCGCGCGGGCCGCCGATGAGGGCTTGAGAAGGCTTTGCGCCGCCTTGGCGTATTTCTCGAAAGGAACCTGATCCGCAGGATCAGCGCCCAGGCGCCGGGCGACGGAGTCCACATGATCGTAGATCGCCTGCGAGAGTTCCAGATCATCGTGCACGGCGTCGCGGATCGACTGCGGCTCGTTCGGCGTGATGCAGCGATAATTCCCGGTCAGCAGCATCGACCATTTCGCCAGCGGGACGAACAGCGAGTCGAACACTTTCAGCTTCACCGGAACGTCATGGCCATCCAGCGTCACCGCGTCGATATCCGCTTCCAGCTCGCGAAGCACCTTGTTGTGCTTCTCATCGTCGAACGTCGCGGACTTGAAGTTGGTGGGCAGGCCGACATGCAGGACATTCGCCGCCTCTTCCGGCGGACGGAAGGCCTGCGGATCGGGCGAGCAGAGCGTCACCAGCCCCGGCTTGAAGCGCTCCCACACCTGCGCGTTGGTGTAGGCCTCCTCGAGGTCCATGCCCGCCAGCGCCGGGATCCGCTTGAGATAGGGCAACGGCGGCATGTTCATGATGGACAGGCACGGCAGCCCCGCCGCGGCGATCTTGACCATCAGAACCCGAACCGTGTGGTTGGCGTATTGCGGCTCCTGCATGGCAAGCGCCACCAGATCGTAGCGGGAAATATCGACGTTTCCGGGCTCGACCGCATCCACCTTGCCCGGCAGGTCGCGCGAAAAGATCGCCCGGTGCACCGCCTCGTCGCGCAGCTTGATACGAACTTCGGTTCCGTCGCGATTGATGAGTTCCGCCGTCTTCTTCCGGCAGACCAGGGTCACATTGTGACCGGCCATCAGCAGCTTTGTCCCCAGCAAGGAGCCATAGGAGGCCCCAAGGATCAGAATGTTGCGCGCCATGCTCTCTCTTTCGCGGGTGATATATCGCCCTTCCTAGAGGCTTTTACGGCCTGTAGGCAAGCCGGCCCATTGGAAATACAGCCTGATCGGCGTCTTGTGCGACACTTGGGAAATTGCTGTGCTGGCTCATTCCAGGCGAAGCCGTTGCAAAGCATGAGAACTATTGCGGTGAAACAACGAACCGTCATCGTCAACGATCGGATGCAGCGGGGCTATCGATACGTTCTCGTCGCACCGATCGGCCGCAGCTTCGATCCAGATTTCCTTCCGGAGCTTTCTCCGTCAGACATGCTGCGCCTGGGTGTTTTCGGCGGCAAATACATGACCGACTGCAAGGACGAATTTCCGCGTAGTTGGTTCACCCGAGCCAGACTTTCTCCGAAACGCGCCGATGCAAGTTTGAATTGTTTTGGCGTTATCGCCAGTCAGCCGCTCTCCGTATGGCGCAGCAAAGGCTGGATTTATCCGGACGATCCGCGCGGCTGGTTCCAGTGGTACTGCCGTTATTATCTCGGTCGGCGGCTTCCGGACGAAGATGCGCGGCAGATCAAACGCTGGAAAGCAATGCGAAGGCACGTGCGCCAGATCCAGACGAATTGCGAAGCAGGAGATATCTTTTGCCGGAAACGTCAACGGCAAGCGCTCCTGCATTGGGCCTACGACAGCCGCAAGCTCTGACTCAGACACCCCTGCGAGGCAGGTCGTCTTGTCGCGTATCTGAACGGATTTGTATCTGAAATGTCGCTGGTTAACTTGCGCATCGCATCGTCTGGACAGGGAATAATTCGCAAAAAGACGCTCCTGCGAGTGAGTGGCGATTGCGTCTTTGATCGGCGCTTTAATGTTGCACAACGCCCTGCTAAACCGCCGCCCATGAGTGCCGCCCACAACGCCAAATCCTCCGTCGCCGCCATCTCGATTTTCGCCAGCGCCGGCATGGCGGCGGCGAAATTCGCGGTCGGCATCGCGATCGGCAGCCTGGCGTTGATCTCGGAGGCCCTGCATTCGTCGGTCGACGTGGTCGCGACAATCGTCACCTGGATGGTGGTGCGGGTTTCCGACCGCCCCGCGGACGAAGAGCATCATTACGGCCATGGCAAGATCGAGAGCCTGTCGGCGCTCGGCGTCATTGCCATGCTCTATGTGCTTGCCGGCGGCATTCTGGTCGAGTCCTGGAGCCGCCTGCGCGAAGGCGCGCCGCCGCCGGTGATCTCGGCGATCCCGTTCGTGGTGCTGCTGATCGACATCGCCGTCAATTTCTGGCGTGCGCGGGCGCTGCATCGCGCGGCGCGCGACACCAAGAGCCAGGCGCTGGCCGCCGATGCGCTGCATTTTGCATCCGACGTGCTCGGTTCGATCGCCGTCATCATCGGACTGGTGCTGACAGGGCTCGGCTATCGCTGGGGCGACTCCGCCGCCGCGATCGCGGTTGCCGTGATGATTTCGCTGTTGGGCCTGCGGCTGGGCCGCTCCACCGTGGAGACCCTGCTGGATCGCGCACCGGAAGGCGCCGCCGAAAAAGCCACCGCCGCCATCAAGGAAGTGCCCGGCGTGGTCGGGGTCGAGCGGCTGCGCGTGCGCATGGTCGGGCCGACGCATTTCATCGACGCCATCGCAAAAGTGCCGCGCACCTACCCGATCGACCGCGTCGAAGCCATCAAGCGGACCGCGCAGGAGGCCGTCACCCAGGCGCTGGGCGACGCCGACCTGACCTTTACCGCCGTACCGGTCGCGCGCGACAATGAGAGCGTGCGCGAACGCATCATGGTGATCGCCCGCAATTCGGGCCTCGCCATACACCACGTCACCGTCCACGACCTTGGCGGCAAGCTGACGGTCAGCATCGACCTCGAGGTCGACGGCGACATGGAGCTCACCGCCGCGCACGACGTCGCCCAGGAACTGGAGCGCAGCATCCGCGAGGATTTCGGCGAGGATGTCGAGGTCGACACCCATATCGAACCGCTCGAGCCGGAATTGCCGCACGGCACCGACGCCGCGCCCGAGCGCGTCGAGACCATCAAGGCGGCGTTGTCCGGCTTTGCCGCCAACGGCGCGATCCACGACATCCATAATGTGCGGGTGCGCGACACCGACGCCGGCGAAATCGTCAACTTCCATTGCCGCGCCGCACCGTCGATGAGCGTCATCAAGGTGCATGAGAATGTCGACGAGATCGAGCGCGCGCTGCGCCGCGCATTCCCGAGCATCAAGCGCGTGATCAGTCACGCCGAGCCGCCCTACGCGTAGTCCTACGAACTCGTTCCCGTTTCGGACTCGCTTCGGAAGCCACAATTCTCCGTTGGACAAGATTTATTTTGAATTAACGATTTGTTGACTCTCGACAGCCCGGGCAAAACGGATTCAAATCACAATGATTCGGAAGCGACGTGGGGTTCTTCCGGACAGAGTGGAAGACAGATCTTGGCGGGGGTCTATAGCATGGCGCGTGCGCATGCGGCGAGCGCGTGCGTCCAATCCGATTCGATCAAGGGATTGGCGCAATCGATCGCGAAACCAGCCTACCATCGGTTACTGACTGCGGAGCCTGCGCTTCGCCGCGCCGTGCCCACGCTCATTATCGCGTTCCTGATCACCATCTGCCTCGGCGCGTTCGTGCAGGTGATCGACCAGACCCGGCAAAAACGCACCGCGACGAAGCGCGACCTCACCGCCCTCACCGACATGCTGGCCGAGCGCCTCGATCGCCTGATGTCGGTGCGGCAGGATCGGACGGCGAATATCGAGCGGCTGCAAGGCCTGCTGCCGGATATCATTCCATCCTGGGGCGCAGCCAGCGGCCGTCACGTCATCATCACCGGCATCACCGGTGCGGACCATCGCGTGCTGGCCCGCATTCCCGCCGAGACCGGCCTTGGCGGCAGCGACCGCATTCTCGACGTGATCAGCACGGCGCAATTGCTGGCCGCCCCCGGCCAGCAAGGCGTCGTCAGCGACATGATCCTTGCAAACGGCAACGGCGCCCTGGCGACGGCGCGGCTGGTCAAGTCGCTGCCCGGCCAGGTCATCGTCATCCAGGAAAATATCGACCCGCTCTGGGGGTCGGACGCAGCGCTGTCGGTGACACTTTCCGCAACCACGGGGTTCGTCGTACTGATCCTCGGCTTCGCATTCCACTGGCAATCGACCCGCGCCCGCGAGGGCGATCTGATCAACGACGCGGTACGCGGCAGGATCGATACCGCGCTCAATCGCGGCCGCTGCGGATTGTGGGATTGGGATTTGTCGCGCGGCAGGATTTTCTGGTCGCAGTCGATGTTCACCCTGCTCGGGCTCGAATCCCGCAACGACCTCCTCACCTTCGGCGAAGTCAACGCGCTGGTGAAATCGGACGACATCAACCTGTTCGATATCGCCGACCAGATGATCTCCGGCAAGCTCGACCACATCGACCAGACCTTCCGCATGCAGCATACCGGCGGCCACTGGATCTGGCTGCGCGTCCGCTGCGAACTCAGCCAGGCCGCGGCCGGCGGCGGGCTGCACCTGATCGGCATCGCCGTCGACATCACCGAGCAGAAGAGCCTCGCCGAAAAGACCGTGGAGGCCGACCTGCGGCTGCGCGACGCGATCGAGACCATCCCGGAAGCCTTCGTGCTGTGGGACGCGGAAGACCGCCTCGTGCTCTGCAACTCGCATTTCCAGCGCCTGCACAAGCTGCCGGATTCGGCGGTGACGCCCGGCACGTCCTACGAGACCGTGATCGAAGTCGGCAGCATGCCGGAGGTTCGCACCCGCTTGCAGGAGACCGGCGCGCAGGCACCGGGAGCCCGCACGTTCGAGGCGCAGCTCGACGACGGCAGTTGGCTGCATATCAGCGAACGCCGCACCAAGGATGGCGGCTACGTCTCGGTCGGCACCGACATCACGCGCATCAAGGAACACGAGCAGAAGCTGATCGAAAACGACGCCCGGCTGCGCGCCAACGTGCTCGATCTCAAGCGCTCGAAGACCGAACTTGCCGACCTCGCCGAAAAATATTCGCAAGAAAAGAACCGCGCCGAGGAAGCCAACCAGGCCAAGTCGAAATTCCTGGCCAATATGAGCCACGAATTGCGCACGCCGCTCAACGCCATCATCGGTTTCTCCGAGATCATGGGAAGCGGCATGTTCGGCGTGCTCGGCTCCGACAAATATCAGGAGTACTGCCACGACATTCTGACCAGCGGCAAATATCTGCTCGAAGTCATCAACGACATCCTCGACATGTCGAAGATCGAAGCCGGCCGCATGAAGCTCGACATGGAGCCGCTCGATCTGTCGAAGATACTGGCGGAGTCGCTGCGGGTCGTGTCCGGACGCGCCGAGGACAAGAACCTGACGCTGGACGCCGATATCGAGAGCACCATCTCGGTGGCCGCCGACCGCCGGGCGGTCAAGCAGATCATCGTCAATTTGTTGTCCAATGCCGTGAAGTTCACGCCCGACGACGGCAAGGTCATCGTACGCAGCCAGGTCCTGAACGATTCGATCGTGCTGATGATTGCCGACACCGGCATCGGCATCGCCCCGGACTCGCTGCTTCGGCTGGGCAAGCCCTTCGAACAGGTCGAGAGCCAGCTCACCAAGACCTACCAGGGCTCGGGACTGGGGCTCGCCATCGCGAGATCGCTGACCCATCTGCACGGCGGCACGATGCGGCTGCGCTCGAAGCTCGGCGCCGGCACCGTCGTTCGCATCACCCTGCCGCGCGATCCGCAGACGAAGACGAAGCTGTCGGCGGCGGCCTGATCTATTCCAAAGTCGGCGCGACTTCGCGGGCGACCTGCACCAGGGCCGCGATCAATGGCGTCATCGGATCGCGCTGCGGGATTACCAGTCCGATGCTGTAATTGACGGCGGGATCGACGATCGGAATGCTGCGAACGGTATCGGCAAGTCCGAGGGTCTCCGCGAGTTTTGCCGGCATCACGCTGGCCCAGCGGCCGGTCTTCACATGGGTATAAAGCACGAGCAGCGAATTCGACGTCAGCGTCGGCGTCGCCTCCGCGCCGACCGAAAGCAGCGCGCGATCGATGATGCGGCGGTTCTGCATGTCCGGCGTCAGCAGGCACAGCGGCACCTGGCCTACTTCCTTCCAGGTGACCTGCTTGCGATCGCCAAACATGCCGTCAGGCGCGGTCAGCAGGCGATAGCTCTCGTTATAGAGCGGAATGGTGCGAACCTTCCCGATCGGCTCGTTCTCGATATAAGTCAGCCCTGCATCGACCTCGAGATTTTCCAGCAGGCCCAACACGTCCGCCGACGTGCAGGACTGGATACGAAACCGTACGTCGGGATAACGGGCGCGGAACGGCGTCGTCAGCGAGGCCACCATGCCGAGCACGGTCGGGATCGCGGCGATCCTGATTTCGCCGGACAGCTTGTCCTTGAGCCCGTTGATCTCCTGCTTCATGGCGCGGGCGTCGCCGACGATCCGCCGCGCCCAGTCGAGCGTGCGCTCGCCCTCGGGCGTAAAACCCTGAAAGCGGGAGCCGCGCTGCACCAGCATGACGCCGAGGATTTCCTCGAGCTGCTTAAGGCTGGTCGACATCGTCGGCTGGGTGACGCCGCAGGCCTCCGCCGCCCGCCCAAAATGCCGCTCTTTGGCGAGCGCCAGCAGAAGTTCAAGCTTGTCGATCAAGAAGGAAAGCCCCAGGAAAATCGTGTCATAAATGGTAAATCCGGTCGTCCCGGCTGTCACAAATACCACGGCCACCGCCGGATCAATACGCCAAAAAGCCGCGTCCGATGCGCACGGCCTTGGCACTCATTTGGATTTTCGTATCGCATGATTTCACAACCTTATTAATCGCATTTCCGTATCGCAGCATGAGACAGCTTTATTGATATTTGGAGAGATTCCAATTCTCATCGGGGACTACAACCCTCTGATTGAGAACGCGAATGACATCGGCTTACGAACCCTGGGACGAAGCGCGCGGCGCCGAAATCATCGCGGAGCACGGCAAGCTTGAAGGCGCGACGATCGTGATCCTGCACGCGCTGCAGGAAGCATTCGGTTACGTTCCGGAGCCGGCCATTCCCATGATCGCGCAGGCTCTCAATCTGTCGCGCGCGGAAGTCCACGGCGTGTTCACTTTCTATCATGACTTCCGCCATCAACCTGCCGGCAAGCATGTGCTGAAACTGTGCCGCGCCGAGGCCTGCCAGGCCGCAGGCGGCGATGCGCTCGCTGCGCGCGCGGAAGCAAAACTCGGCATTTCCCTTGGAAACACCACGCCCGATGCGCGCGTGACGCTGGAGCCGATCTATTGCCTTGGGCTCTGCGCTACCGCGCCATCGGCGATGCTGGACGGCCGCGTGGTCGGACGGCTGGATGAGCAGCGCCTCGATGCGCTGGTCGCGGAGGCACAGCGATGACGATGCGTATTTTCGTTTCCCGCGACGCCGGCGCGGTCGCGGTCGGCGCCGATGAAGTGGCGCTGGCGCTGGAGGCATCTGCCGCCAAGCGCGGCATCGCCGATCGAGATCGTCAGGACCGGATCGCGCGGGCTCTATTGGCTGGAGCCAATGATCGAGGTTGCAACCGCGCAAGGCCGTGTCGCGTTCGGCCCGGTCACCGTGGTGGACGCGCCGGCGGTACTGGATGCGATGGCCGCCGACGGCCCGCACCCGCTGCGGCTTGGTGTCACAGAGGAGATTCCCTGGCTGAAGCGGCAGACCCGCCTGACCTTCGCGCGTTGCGGCGTGATCGATCCGCGTTCGGTGGAAGATTACCGCGCCCATGACGGCTACAAGGGTTTTGAGCGGGCCTTGACACTGACATCGGACGAAATCCTCGCCGACGTCACGGCATCCGGATTGCGCGGCCGTGGCGGCGCGGGATTTCCGACCGGCATCAAATGGAAGACGGTGGCGCAGACCAGCGCGGACCGCAAATACATCGTCTGCAACGCCGACGAAGGCGACAGCGGCACATTTGCCGACCGCATGATCATGGAGGGCGATCCCTTCGTGGTGATCGAAGGCATGACCATCGCCGGCGTCGCGGTGGGCGCCACCAAGGGCTACATCTACATCCGCTCCGAATACCCGCACGCGGTCGAAGCGATGAACGCGGCGATAGCGGCGGCCAGGCGCGCCGGCTATCTCGGCGCACGCATCGGCGGCTCCCCTCACAGTTTCGATCTCGAAGTGCGCGTCGGCGCCGGGGCCTATGTCTGCGGCGAAGAAACCTCGCTGCTGGAAAGCCTCGAAGGCCGCCGCGGCATCGTCCGCGCCAAGCCACCGCTGCCGGCGCATAAGGGCCTGTTCGGCCGGCCGACCGTGATCAACAACGTGCTGTCGTTCGCGGCGATCCCCTTCATCCTCGCCGGCGGCGCCAAGGCCTATGCGGACTTCGGCATGGGCCGCTCGCGCGGCACGATGCCGATCCAGCTCGCGGGCAACATCAGATATGGCGGCCTGTTCGAAACCGCGTTCGGCATCACGCTCGGCGAACTCATCGACGACATCGGCGGCGGCACGTTGACCGGACGCCCGGTGCGCGCGGTGCAGGTCGGCGGTCCGCTCGGCGCGTACTTCCCGCGCGCGCTGTTCGACACGCCGTTCGATTATGAAGCCTTCGCAGCCCGTGACGGCCTTATCGGCCATGGCGGCATCGTCGTGTTCGACGACAGCGTCGACATGTCCAAACAGGCGCGCTTCGCGATGGAATTCTGCGCGGTCGAATCCTGCGGCAAATGCACGCCGTGCCGGATCGGTTCCACGCGAGGCGTCGAGACCATCGACAAGATCCGCAGCGGCGAGCGTGTCGCCGAAAACATCGCCGTGGTCGAAGACCTCTGCAACACCATGAAATTCGGTTCGCTCTGTGCACTCGGCGGCTTCACGCCCTACCCCGTCATGAGCGCGCTGAAACATTTCAAAGAAGACTTTGGCCCGGCACCGGCAAAACTTCAGGCCGCAGAATAAGAATAAGAGGAGATCGCCATGTCGCTGATCCACGAAACCGATTTCGGAACCCCGCGCGCCAAATCCGAGACCATGGTGACGCTCACCATCGATGGCCAAAGCGTCACGGTGCCCGAGGGTACCTCGATCATGCGGGCGGCGATGGAAGCCGGCACGCAAATCCCAAAACTCTGCGCCACCGACATGGTCGACGCGTTCGGCTCCTGCCGGCTGTGCCTGATCGAGATCGAGGGCCGCGCCGGTACGCCGGCCTCCTGCACCACGCCCGCGATGAACGGCCTGGTGATCCACACCCAGACCGAGCGGCTGAAGAAGCTGCGCAAGGGCGTGATGGAGCTGTACATCTCCGACCATCCGCTGGACTGCCTGACCTGCGCTGCCAATGGCGACTGCGAATTGCAGGACATGGCGGGCGCCGTCGGCCTGCGCGACGTGCGCTACGGCTATGAGGGCGAGAACCACGTGTTCGCCAAGGCGGACGGCTGCACCAACGACAATTGGATGCCGAAGGACGAGTCCAACCCCTACTTCACCTACGATCCTTCCAAATGCATCGTCTGCTCGCGCTGCGTCCGCGCCTGCGAGGAAGTACAAGGCACCTTCGCGCTGACCATCTCCGGCCGCGGTTTCGACAGCCGCGTCTCGCCCGGCATGAGCGAGAGTTTTCTGGGCTCCGAATGCGTCTCCTGCGGCGCCTGCGTGCAGGCCTGCCCGACCGCGACCCTGACCGAAAAATCCGTCATCGAAATCGGCCAGCCCGAACATTCCGCCGTGACGACCTGCGCCTATTGCGGCGTCGGCTGCACTTTCAAGGCCGAAATGCGCGGCGAGGAAGTCGTGCGCATGGTGCCGTACAAGGATGGCAAGGCCAACCGTGGGCATTCCTGCGTCAAGGGCCGCTTTGCCTGGGGCTATACCACCCACAAGGAACGCATCCTCAAGCCGATGATCCGCGAGAACATTGCCGATCCCTGGCGCGAAGTGTCGTGGGACGAAGCGTTCAATTTTGCCGCCGCCAAATTCAAGGGCATTCAGGAAAAATACGGCCGCGATGCCGTCGGCGGCATCACCTCGTCGCGCTGCACCAATGAAGAAACCTATCTGGTGCAAAAACTGATCCGCGGCGGCTTCGGCAACAACAATGTCGACACCTGCGCCCGGGTCTGCCATTCGCCGACCGGCTACGGCCTGTCGACGACGTTCGGCACCTCGGCCGGCACGCAGGATTTCGACTCGGTCGAACATACCGACGTCGTGATGATCATCGGCGCCAATCCCGGCTGCCGCCCACCCCGTGTTCGCCTCGCGGCTGAAGAAGCGCCTGCGCCAGGGCGCCAAGCTGATCGTGGTCGATCCCAGGCGTACCGAAATGGTGGAATCGCCGCACGTCAAGGCGCAGCATCTGCCGTTGATGCCCGGCACCAATGTCGCCGTGCTCACCGCGCTGGCGCATGTCATCGTCACCGAAGGCCTCGTGGATGAAGCTTTCGTGCGCGAGCGCTGCGACTGGAGCGAGTTCGAGGAATGGGCTGCCTTCGTCGCCCTTCCGAACAACAGCCCGGAAGCCACCGCGATCATGACCGGCGTCGATCCCAGGCAGTTGCGCGAAGCGGCGCGGCTGTTTGCCACCGGCGGCAATGGCGCGATCTATTACGGCCTCGGCGTCACCGAACACAGCCAGGGCTCGACCACCGTGATCGCGATCGCCAACCTCGCGATGGCGACCGGCAATATCGGCCGTCCCGGCGTCGGCGTGAACCCGCTGCGCGGCCAAAATAACGTTCAAGGCTCCTGCGACATGGGTTCGTTCCCGCATGAGCTGCCCGGCTATCGCCACATCTCCGGCGACGCCGTGCGCGATCAGTTCGAGGCGATGTGGAACGTCAAGCTCAACCCGGAGCCGGGCCTGCGCATTCCCAACATGTTCGATGCCGCGATCGAAGGCACGTTCATGGGTCTCTACGTGCAGGGCGAAGACATCCTGCAGTCCGATCCCAACACCAAGCACGTGGTGGCGGCGCTGTCGTCGATGGAATGCGTCATCGTCCACGACCTCTTCCTCAACGAGACCGCGAACTACGCCCACGTCTTCCTGCCCGGTTCGACCTTCCTTGAAAAGGACGGCACCTTCACCAATGCCGAACGCCGCATCCAGCGCGTCCGCAAGGTCATGACCCCGCGCAACGGGATGGCGGACTGGGAAGTCACTATCGGGCTCGCCAAGGCGATGGGCTATGACATGCACTACGATCACCCCTCGCAAATCATGGACGAGATCGCGGCGCTGACGCCGACCTTTGCCGGTGTCTCCTATGCCAAGCTCGAAGAACTCGGCTCGGTGCAATGGCCCTGCAACGAGAAGGCGCCGGAGGGTACGCCGGTGATGCATATCGGCGGCTTCGTCCGCGGCAAGGGCAAGTTCGTGGTCACGGAATACATCCCGACTGACGAGCGCACCGGGCCGCGCTATCCGCTGCTGCTGACCACCGGCCGCATCCTCAGCCAGTACAATGTCGGCGCACAGACCCGCCGCACCGACAACGTCGTCTGGCACAGCGAGGACCGGCTCGAAATTCACCCCCACGATGCCGAGCAGCGCGGCGTGCGCGATGGCGACTGGGTGCGGCTCGCGAGCCGCGCCGGTGAAACCACCCTGCGTGCCGAGATCACCGATCGCGTGGCGCCCGGCGTGGTCTACACCACTTTCCACCACCCGGACACGCAGGCCAACGTGATCACGACCGAGTTCTCCGACTGGGCGACCAATTGCCCGGAATACAAGGTCACGGCGGTGCAGATTTCACCCTCGAACGGTCCGTCCGACTGGCAGAAGGCCTACGACGAACAGGCTCGTCACTCGCGCCGGATCGCACCGGCGGAAGCCGCGGAGTAACGGATGTCCGGCCCGGTCTACATCGCCGATCGGCAGGTCTGGCGCGATGGCAGCCTGAGCGCAGGCACGCGCCTGATCCCGGAGGAGACGGCGCTGGCATTGACCTATAATGGCGGTACCTACGCCGTGATGATGGGCACGCCGCAGAACCTGCGGGATTTTGCGATCGGCTTCAGCCTCAGCGAAGGCATCGTGCAATCGGCTGACGATATCGACTCCCTCGACATCGTCGAACTCGACGACGGTATCGAGCTGCGGATGTGGCTGGCGTCGTCGAAGGCGGAATTGCTGAGCGAGCGGCGCCGGCATATCGCAGGCCCTACCGGCTGCGGCATCTGCGGCATCGACTCGATTGCCGAGGCGGTTCGGCCCGCCGCGATCGTGCCGAAGGGCCATCCGTTCTCGCCGCGCGAGGTGATGGCGGCGATGGCGAGCATCGCGCCGCTGCAGCAGATCAACATCGAGACCCGCGCGGTGCATGCGGCGGCGTTCTGGACGCCGGCGCGCGGCATCGTGAGCTTGCGCGAGGATGTCGGCCGCCACAACGCGCTCGACAAGCTGGCCGGCGCCCTGGCGCAGGCGAAGGTTTTGACCAGCGAAGGCATGGTGCTGCTGACCAGCCGGGTTTCGGTCGAGATGGTGCAAAAGACCGCCGCGATCGGCGCGCCGCTGATGGTCGCGGTCTCGGCACCGACCGCCCTCGCCGTGCGGATGGCGGATGCGGCAGGGATCACGCTCGCGGCCATCGCGCGCGCCGACGGATTTGAAGTCTTCACACATCCCGAGAGAATTGCGGACGCCGTCGGCGCCAGGGAGGCTGCTCATGTCGCCTGATCGGTTGATCTATATGGCCAATCAAATCGGCAAATTTTTCCAAAGCCAGGGCCACGACAAGGCGGTGCCGGGCATCGCTGATCACATCAAGAAATTCTGGGACCCGCGGATGCGCAAGGCGATCTTTGCGCATCTGGACACCGGCGGCGCCGGCCTCGATGCCAACGTCCGCGACGCACTGGAGACGTTGAAGAAGGCTTAGCTCGTAGGATGGGCAAAGGTGCGCTTGCGCCGTGCCCACCATCGATCCGCAAATCGACTTGGAATGGTGGGCGCGCTTCGCGTTGCCCACTCTACCATTCTTGACAGTTGCGGTGTACTTAACGATCACTTCTTTCACATCTTCCTCGTTTCGAGTGGTTGCCGAGCGCTGCCGTCAGCGCTAGCTTTTTCTCCAGAATAAGGAGGATGCGATGCGCTATGGTCTGTTGATCGCAGGATTGATTGCCTTTTCCGCCCCGGCCAATGCCGCCGAGTCCCGGCTGACATATGTGACGATGGTCTTGCAGGCTTTCGCCGCCAAGGTGGAATGCCCCGGTACCGATGTCGCCTATCAGGATCTGGTGCAAAAGGCGCAGGAGATGCAACTGCCTGAGGGCACGACCGAGCAGGTGCGAAAGGCGATCGCCTACATGCACACGGGCGGAAAAATGGGCGAACTCCAGGCCGACGATTTGATGTCGGAAGTCGCCATGGCGACAAGGTCGACCGATCTCGACCAGAAACGCATCGGCATGACGGCCTGGTGCGAAACCCAGAAAACGCGGCTGAGCGGATTTATCCGGACCAAGAACTGACTGTCAGGATGGGCCGAGCAAAGCAAAATTGATTATTGCTGGCGAGTTCCGAAAGGAACGGCCTCCATGGATTCATGCTAACCGCCACCAACCAGCGCCAGAAACACCCGCCGCACCTCGGCCTGGGTCTCCCGCACCCGCGCTTCCAGCGCCGAAAAGTCCGGCGCGTCGCCGGCACGCGCCATCACGCGCAGCAGATCTTCGCCGGCGGCTTCCGGATTGAATTTGCCGCTGACGCACAGCCGCAGGATCTGCGTCAAATCGTGATAGAGCCGCGTCGCCGAGCGCAAGATCTCGGCTTCGGCCTGCGGCAGCACGCCGAGCCGCGCGGCGTTGTCGAGCACCTGCAGCGTAGAGACGCTGAGGATTTCGGGCTTGGCGGCGGCATGGATGAGCTGCAGGTGCTGCGCGATGAAATCGATATCGACCAGGCCGCCCGCAGCAAGCTTCAAGTCCCAGATGTCGCCCTCGCCCTTCTCCAGCGCGATCGCCCGGCGCATGTCTGCGACATCCCCGGCGGTGCCTGCGGGATCGCGCGGACGCGTCAGCACGCTGCGGATGATGGCCTCGATCTTCTTGCGGAACGCCGGCGAGGAGGAGATGACCCGCGCGCGCGTCAGCGCCATATGCTCCCAGGTCCAGGCCTCGCGCTCCTGATAATCGGCAAAGGAATCGATCCGCGACGCCACCGGCCCGGCGCGGCCCGACGGGCGCAGCCGCATGTCGACCTCATAGAGCACGCCGTAATTGGTCCGGGTCGTGAAGGCCGAGATCAGCCGTTGGGTGAAGCGGGCAAAATACTGCGCGCCGTGCAGCGACCGCTCGCCGTCGGAATCCGGATCATCTTCGTCGAAATCGTAGAGCAGGATCAGGTCGAGATCGGAGGACGCCGTCATCTCGCGGCTGCCGAGCCGGCCCATGGCGAGGATCGCGGTCTCCTGCCCCCTGATACGGCCATACTGGGCCGCGAACTGGTCGGTGACGAGGCCATGCACGGTGTGGACGATGCCCTCGGCGACGTCGGCAAAGGCAACGCTGGCCTGCTGGGCGGAAACCGTACCGGACAGGATGCGCGTGCCGATCAGAAACAGGCTCTCCTGACCGAACAGCCGCAGGCGATCGAGGAAATCCTCGTAGGAGGCCGCATCCTTCAGCGTCGCCGCCAGCCGCGCGGATAATTCCTTCTGGTCCGGCATCCCGCCGAAGAAGCGCGGATCGATCAGCCCATCCATGATCTGCGGCTGGCGCGCCAGCATGTCGCCAAGCCGCGGCGCGGCGCCGAGGATCAATGCCACCAGGGCGACCAGGTCGCGGTTCTGGCTCAACAGCGAAATCAGCCGTCCGCCGCGCTGCAACGCCTGCAGGAAGCGGTCGAAGGCGGTCACCGCATCGTCCGGTTCTTCGGCATGCGCCAGGCCGTCGATCAGTCCGGGAATGAACTCGACGAACGCGCTTCTGCGTGGCCTCGTTACGCAGCGCGCGATAATCGCCTTGCAGCCATTGCTGCACCGTACTGGCCACCATGACCGGCTTCTTGAAGCCGAGCGTCGCCAGATAGTCGAGCAGCCGCAGATCGTCCGGCCCGGCGCTGTAATTGACCTCCGGCAGCTTCACTGTGCCGGCCGGATCGCCCTCGAACAGTTTTCCGTAATGCCCCTGTACTGTCTTGAGATGGCCCAGCAGGTCTTTTGCGAAGGTTGCGCGGCTTTCATAGCCGAAGAAATTTGCAAATCGCTCCACGGCTTCGGCATCCTCCGGCAGCGCGTGGGTCTGCTCGTCGGCGATCATCTGCAGGCGATGTTCGACGCGCCGCAGAAACTCATAGGCCGCCGTCAATTCGTCGAACGCCTGGAGGGTGATCCAGTTGCTGGTCGCCAACACATGCAGCGCCTGCAGCGTCGGCCGCACCCGCAATTCCGGATGCCGCCCGCCGGCGATCAATTGCTGCGTCTGGGCGAAAAACTCGATCTCGCGAATGCCGCCCCGGCCGACCTTGACGTTGTGACCTTCGACCGCGATCTCGCTTTGGCCGCGATAGGTCTGCATCTGCCGCTTCATGTCGTGGACGTCGGCGAGCGCCGCGAAATCCAGATGCTTGCGCCAGACGAACGGCGCGAGTTCGGCGACCAGCGCCTCGCCGGCTTTATGGTCGCCGGCGCAGGGCCGCGCCTTGATCATCGCCGCGCGTTCCCAGGTCCGCCCTTCCCGCTCGTAATAATGCAGCGCCGCGTCGATCGACATTGCGACCTGTGTCGAGGCCGGATCCGGCCGCAGGCGGAGATCGACGCGGAAGACATAGCCGTCGCCGGAGCGCTGCTGCAGCAGCCGCGCCAGCGCCTGCGTCACGCGCACGAAAAACGGCGCCGGCTCGATGTCCGCAACCAGTGACGTAGCAGTGGGGTCGAAAAATACGATCAGGTCGATGTCGCTGGAATAATTCAGCTCGCCCGCGCCCATCTTGCCCATCGCAAGCACGATCAGGCCGCTGCCTTCCTCGGGCCGGTCGTGGTTCGTTGCAATCATCCGGCCGCGTGCGATCTCCTGACGCAACAGGAAGCGCAAGGCCGCCTGCACCGAGGCCACCGCAAGATCGGTCAGCGCCGCGGTCACTCGCATCACCGGCCAGACCCCACCGATGTCGCACAGCGCGATCAAGAGCGCCGCTTCCGCCTTCATGCGCCGAAGCAAATGCATGACGTCGCTCTCGCCGGCAGCGTCGAACACCTCGTTCGACGTCTTCTCGATCAGCGAGGTGAGGTGCCGTTCCGGGTCGCATGAAAGCAGCCGGATCAGCCGCGCGGCATCGGCGCGGATCAGGTCGAACAGATAGGGCGAGAATTCCACGATCCCGAGCAGGATGGCCTTCGCAAAGGGATGATCCAGCAGTTGATCGATCGCAGCCGACTGCTCCGGCTCGAGTTCGGCGAGCCAGTCTCTTAAGGCTTGTTCGGCATTGCTTGAGGCGGAAACATACGGCCCCTCCACGAATCGCGCGGCGAGAGGATGTCGTTCCGCGTTGCCCGGCGCGGAGGAGTTCATGCCACCTTCTGTGGCACATCCTGTGTTTGAGCCGCAAGCCTGTCACTGGAAGCGGTGAGCGCCGGGATTGCCAGCGTCGCGATCAGACCGGGGTGTGAATCGCCGAGCCTGAGTTCACCGCCATGCAACGTTGCCACCGCCGACGCCAGCGAGAGCCCAAGGCCGGAACCCGGCTGGGTCCGGCTCGCTTCGAGCCGCACAAATCGCTCTTTGGCATGCTTGCGGTCGGCCTCGGGAATGCCGGGGCCGTGGTCGGTGACGCTGAGCAGCACGGAATCGCCCTCGCGCCGCGCTTCGATCAATATCTCCCCGGCTCCGGCGACGGCGTCGGCGCCGAGCGGCTGTGCCACGGCAACCGGCTTGCCATATTTGATCGCGTTCTCGACCAGATTGGCGAGCGCCTGACTGATCAACTCGCGGTTGCCGTGAAGCCGCACGGGCGTGGGCGCGGTCTTGACGTGCAGGGTCAAGCCGTCATCTTCAGCCAGCGGTTCGTAGAGTTCGTGGATACCTTTGGCGACATCGGCCGCGTCGAAATCGTCCATGTTGCCGCGGGCCTGCCCGGACTCCGCGCGTGCGATCATCAACAGCGCATTGAAGGTGCGGATCAAGCCGTCGGACTCCTCGATGGTCCGTTCCAGCGCCGCGCGGTACTCGGCTTCGCTGCCGGAGCTCGCCAGCGCCTCCTCGGCGCGGTTGCGCAGGCGCGTCAGCGGCGTCTTCAGGTCATGGGCGATATTGTCGGAGACTTCCTTCAGCCCCATCATCAGGGCCTCGATCCGCTCCAGCATGGCGTTGAGGTTTTCCGCGAGGCGATCGAGCTCGTCGCCGCTGCGCCCGACCGGCAGCCGCCCGGAGAGATCGCCTGCCATGATGCGCTGGGTGGTGCCGGTCATGGCGTCGATCCGTCGCAGCACCCGCCGCGCCACGAAGATGCCGCCGCCGATGCCGAGCACGATGACGACCAGCACCGACCATTGCGCGGCATGGGCGACGATCCCGAACAGCCGCCGCCGTTCCTCCAGATCGCGTCCGATCAGCAGCCGCAAGCCATTGCTGAGCTCAGTGACGCGCACCAGCGCGCGGTGATCGACCGTGTCCTGGTCGTCCATCCGGCGATACGCGGTTTCCGTCCAGCCCGACGATGCCATCACGCCCGGCGCCAGCGAACCCACATTGCCGCCGATGGCAACGCCTGTCGGGGTGGTGATGAGATAGAGATTGGCGCCGGGCCTTAGCGCGCGGTTTTGGATCGTGCCGACGAGGCCACGCAGGCCGCGCCGCTCATAGATATTACTGATCTCGCCGATCTCGGCATTGACCGTGGTGGTGATCTGCTCGGTGATGAGGCGGCGGGTATTCCAGGCGAAATAACCCAGCAGCGAAGCGGCAAACAGCGCAAACAAGAACAGATAGACCAGCGTCAGGCGGAACGCCGTGGTGCGGATCAGCTTACCGAATGCCGTCACGGATCATGTATCCGGCGCCGCGGATCGTATGCAGCAAGGGCCGCTCAAACCCCTTGTCGATCTTGGAGCGCAACCGCGAGATATGCACGTCGATGACGTTGGTCTGCGGATCGAAATGATAATCCCAGACGTTTTCGAGCAGCATGGTGCGCGTCACCACCTGCCCCGCATGTTTCATCAAATATTCGAGCAGCCGGAATTCGCGCGGCTGCAGCGTCAGCTCATCCTTGCCGCGGGCAACCCGGTGCGAGAGCCGATCGAGTTCGAGATCGCCGACCTTGTAGGTGGTTTCTTCCGCCGGCCCGCCATGGCGGCGCGACAACACCTCGACGCGCGCCAGCAGCTCGGCGAATGAATAGGGTTTTGGCAAATAATCGTCGCCGCCGGCGCGCAGGCCCTTGATGCGGTCGTCGACCTGGCCGAGCGCGGAGAGAATCAGCGCCGGTGTTCGATTGCCCTTCTCGCGCAGGGTGCCGATCAACGACAGGCCATCGCGCTTCGGCAACATCCGGTCGATCACCAGCACGTCATAGTCGCCGCTGTCGGCAAGCGACAGGCCTTCCTCACCGTCACTGGCGAGATCGGCGACATAACCGACTTCGCGGAACGCCTTGACGAGATAATCGGCGGACTCGCGGTCGTCTTCGATGATCAACAGGCGCATCTGGGGGGCGGTTGCGGTCACGTGAACTGGCTTTCTCTCACCATGACGCGGGCCGCATGCCGATGCAAGGCGACCCGCGGCACTCGCAATTTTTTGTTCGAGCATGATCTCCGCGTAAGCGCGTTTTCGCGTTTGTCGCGAGGGAAAACCGGTACCCACTTTGCGCTGACGCGGCCCTCCGGGTCCTGATCATGCTCCCTAAGTGAAAAAAGCGGGCGATGAGGCTGGGGGACCTCACCGCCCTTAGGCCCTTCCGACGGAGGGGGGCGTATTCCGCAGGAAGGTGGCCAGAGGGAGCGAGCTTTGGGCGCGCTCCCCGGAAGGAACCGTCGGCGGGGGCGACTGATGCCGGCGAAACCTTCCATCTGGTATTTAGCCCTTGGCCAGCGGCACTGCCACAAAGCGCGACGAACCGCCGCTCTTCACGCGCATGAGAACGCTGTTCTTGTTGTCGGAGCGCGCGGCATTGATCGCCTCGCGGACATCGCCGGCATTGGTGACGCTCTTCCCGGCTACTTCGAGAATCACATCGCCTTCCTTGAAGCCGCGTTCGGCTGCCGCACTCTTCGGGTCGACCTCGGTGACCACGACGCCGTCCTTGCCGGCGCCGGCCACGCTGTTGGCGGGGGCAAGGGACAGGCCGAGCTTCGGCACGTCGGTTCCCTTGGTTGCACCCTTGTCGTCCTTGTCGGTATCGGCCTTGGCCTCGATCGTGTTCGGCAACTGGCCGAGCGTGAGGTTGACGACCTTGTCCTGGCCCTTGTGCAGCACGTTGAGCTTCACGGCGTTGCCCGGCGCCAGCCCGCCGATGGTGCGGGCGAGTTCGCGGGCATCCTTGACCGTCTCGCCGTTGACGGCGGTGATGACGTCGCCGGATTCGATGCCGGCCTTGGCCGCCGGGCCGTTGGCCTGCGGTTCCGCAACCAGCGCGCCTTCCGCCTTCTTCAGGCCGAGGCTGTCGGCGATGTCAGCGGTCACCGGCTGGATCTGGACGCCGATCCAGCCGCGGCTGACCGAGCCCTTGTCCTTGAGTTGGGCAATCACGTTCTTGACCGTGGAAGCGGGAATCGAGAACGCGATGCCGACGCTGCCGCCGGACGGCGAATAGATCGCGGTGTTGACGCCCATCACCTCACCCGAGGTGTCGAACGCCGGACCGCCGGAGTTACCCTTGTTCACGGGCGCGTCGATCTGGATGAAATCGTCATACGGGCCGTTGCCGATGTCGCGGCCGGAAGCCGAGACGATGCCCGCGGTCACCGTACCACCGAGGCCGAACGGATTACCTACCGCCAGCACCCAGTCGCCGATCCGCGGCTTGGAGTCGGACAGCTTGGCGAACGGGAAATCACTGCGGCCGGCGACCTTGATCAGCGCGACGTCGGTGCGCGGATCGGTGCCGATCACCTTCGCGGTATAGGTCTTGCCGTCGTCGGTTGTGACTTCGACCTTGTCGGCGCCATCGACCACGTGGTTGTTGGTCACGGCATAGCCGTCAGCCGAAATGAAGAAACCGGAGCCCTGACCCGTTACCTGGCCGCGGCCGCCGCGCGGACCACCGCGCATGCCCGGGGGCAAACCATCCGGACCGCCGAAGCGGCGGAAGAAGCGCTCCATCGGCGAGCCCGGCTGGAACGGCGTATCCTCGTCCTTGTTGGCGCTGTCGTCCTTGGAGGCCTTCTCGTTGATATTGACCTTGACCGAAATCACCGACGGCTTCACGCGCTCGACAATGTCGGCAAAGCCGACCGGCTGCGCGACCTTGCGGACTTCGTTGTTGACCTGCGCGTGCGCCGCGCTGGTGAAGATGTCGACCGGACCCGAGGACGGGCTGAAGCCGTAAACGGCAACGCCGAGGCCGGCCACGACGGAGGCCATCAGCGCGAATTTGCGCGCGGAAAACAGCGAACGGCGGGGCGCGCCATAAGAGGGGAGCGAAGAAAGATCGATGGGACGTTCGGTCATTTTTGGCAATCTCCAGAGCCAGACAACACAGTGCGGGGGCGAGCACCTGATCGAGCTGAAGATGGGGTTTGGCGCCTTACCGCGCGCTGGCGAGGGAATTAAACTTTCGTAATGGGGCCAGAAATAGATGCGGCAGAATATCGCAGGCTATCAATGGCTTACCGGCGACCCAGATACCTTTCGCAAGGATGGACAGGTCCTCATCGGCCCCGAACCGCCCTCCTCGCCCCGCTACATGCGAAAGTTCCAAGAAAGGACGGCCGAAAGCACGGCCGGCGGAACGCGTCATTTCGCCGGCCGAAAGCTGCTCTCAGCTCTTCATCTTCAGCCGGCCCATGAAATCCCGCTTGCCGAGCGGCACGCCATTGGTTCTCAGGATGTCGTAGGCCGTGGTGGCGTGGAAATAGAAGTTCGGCAGCGAGAACGACATCAGAAAACCTTCCGCCGTAAACGGCAGCTTGCGGTCGCCGAGCTGGAACACGAGGTCGCGGCCGCCAAGCGCGTTGACCGCCTCCGGCGTCAGGCCCGACAAGACCTCGCGGGCCTCGGCCACGAGCCCCTGCAGTCCTGCGAAATCGAGCGGCGTCTTCATTGAAGGCGGATTAAACACGCCCTGTTGAACGCCCTCGATGGCACCGCGGGAGTGTTGGGCGATGGAGATGATCTGGAAGCGGAACGGCAGCATGTCCGCCGCGAGCCGCGCTTCGACGATCTTTTCCGGATCGATGCCGTGCTCGCGAAAATGGGCGAGCGCGCGGTCGAGAAAGCCGCTGACCGCCCCGAGCGTTTGCAGATAGTTCGCCACGCTGGCGTCGTAGAGCGAAAGTGCCATGTCTGTATGCCTATTCCCTTTGAAATATCCTGCGGGAGGTAATGGTCTAGGCGGATTTTTCGCTCCTTGGTTCGGCTTCGATGAGCCGTTCCAGCCGCGCTTCTTCCTCGGCGGTCAATTTGAACAAGGCGTCGTCCGCGGGTACGCGGGAGCGACGACGGCTATGGAGCCACAGCGCCAGTCCGCCGCCGGCCAGCGCCAGCGGCGGCAACAGCCACAGCACCAGCGTATGCGGATTGAACCGTGGCTTGAGCAGCACGAACTCGCCATACCGCGCCACCAGAAAATCGATCACCTGCGAATTGCTGTCGCCGGCCGCGATGCGTTCGCGGACCAGCAGCCGCAAGTCGCGCGCCAGCGGCGCTTCGGAATCGTCGATCGACTGGTTCTGGCACACCATGCAGCGCAATTCGCGCGACAGATCGCGCGCGCGGGCCTCCTTGGCCGGGTCCGCCATGATCTCGTCGGGCTGCACGGCGTAAGCGGCCGGACATCCGATCATCAAGGCGGCGGCAAACAGGCAGGTCAGGATCTGTTTCAACGAGAACTGCTTCAATGGATTACTCCGCTGCCTGCAGCGCGCGGGAAGCCTTTGCGGGCTTCGGCGCGCCGACGCGCAGTCTTCGGTCGGACAGCGACAGCATGCCGCCGAACGCCATCAGCACCGGGCCCCACCAGATCAAGAGCACCAGCGGCTTGTGATAGATGCGCACCGCGAGCGCGCCATCAGCGGCGGTATCGCCGAGCGAAATATAGAGTTGGCTGGCGCCGCGCGTCAGCAATGCCGCTTCCGTGGTCGACGATCCCCGCGTGGTGAAATTGCGCTTCGAGGGCGTCATCACGCTGAACTTTTGGCCGTCCAGGCTGACCGTGAACTGCGCGATCATCTCGCGAAAATTCGGCCCCTGCCGCTGCGTGACGCCGTCGAGCTTCAGCTCGTAGCCGGCAACCCTGGCGACATCATCCGGTTTCAGCGAGCCGATATATTCGCTGTTCCAGGTCGTCTCGCAGACAATTCCGATCAAGGCTATGCCGACGCCGGCATGGGCGAACGCGGTGCCCCAGGTCGAGCGGGGCAAGCCGCGCGCACGCCGCATCGCGGTCGCAACGGGAATCCGGAACAATCCCACGCGCTCGGCGAGATCGCTGAGCGCACCGGCGATAACGAATATTGCAAGCCCGATCGCGAGCGGCGCGAACGTGCTGCCGCCCTGCGTCCACGCCCACAGCACCGCAATCGCGATCAATGCCGCGATCCCGGCCGCCGTCAGCCGCTGCGCCGCGCCAAGCAGATCGCCGCGCTTCCACGCCAGCAACGGCCCAAACGGCACCGCGATCATCAACGGCACGAACAGCGGCGCAAAGGTCAGGTTGAAGAACGGCGCACCGACCGAAATCTTGTCGCCGGTCAGAACTTCCAGCGCCAGCGGATACAGCGTTCCGATGAACACGGTCGCGCAGGCCGTGGTGAGAAACAGATTGTTGAGCACCAGCGCGCCTTCGCGCGAAATGGGCGCAAACAATCCGCCCTGCTTCAGCGCCGACGCGCGCCAGGCGTACAGCGTCAGGCTGCCGCCGATGAACAGGCACAGGATCAGCAGGATGAACACGCCACGCGTCGGATCGGTCGCAAACGCGTGCACCGAGGTCAGCACGCCCGAACGCACCAGGAAGGTGCCGAGCAGCGACAGCGAGAACGTCAGGATCGACAGCAGGATGGTCCAGACCTTCAGCGCGTTGCGCTTTTCCATCACGACCGCGGAATGCAACAGCGCGGTGCCCGCGAGCCACGGCATCAGCGAGGCGTTCTCGACCGGATCCCAGAACCACCAGCCGCCCCAACCGAGCTCGTAATAGGCCCAGTACGAGCCCATCGCGATGCCGAGCGTGAGGAATATCCACGCCACCAGCGTCCACGGCCGCACCCAGCGCGCCCAGGCCGCATCGATGCGGCCTTCGAGCAGGGCTGCGACCGCAAAGGAAAACGAAATCGAGAACCCGACATAGCCGAGATAGAGCATCGGCGGATGCACGGCGAGCCCGATATCCTGCAGAACCGGATTGAGGTCGCGGCCCTCGATCGGCGGGTTGGCGATCCGCAGGAACGGGTTCGAGGTGACGAGAATGAACAAATAGAACGCGCTGGCGATCCAGGCCTGCACCGCCAGCACATGGGCGCGCAGCGACAGCGGCAGGTTGTTGCCGAAGGCCGCGACCAGGCCGCCAAACAGCGCCAGGATCAACACCCACAACAGCATCGATCCTTCGTGATTGCCCCAGACGCCGGTGATCTTGTAGATCAGCGGCTTCATCGAGTGCGAATTCTCGAACACGTTGACGACGGAAAAGTCCGAACTGACGTGCAGCATCACCAGTGCGGTGAACGACGCCGCCACGAACAGCAATTGCGCCAGCGCGGTCGAACGCGCGATATTCATCAGCGCGGCGTCACCCCACCGGGCGCCGGCGATCGGCACGCTCGACTGGATCAGCGCCAGCGCAAGCGCGAGCACCAGCGCATAATGTCCGGATTCGGCGATCACCGCATCGCTCCCTGTCCACCCTGGGGCGCCGCCGAGGCGCTTGGCTTGACACTCGGCCTCGCGCCGTAATCGTCCTTCCAGTGCCCCTGCTTCTTCAGGGCGTCGGCGACGTCCTTGGGCATATAGGTCTCGTCATGCTTGGCCAGGACGGTGTCGGCCTTGAAGACACCGGAAGCATCGAGCGCCCCTTCGGCTACGACGCCCTGCCCTTCGCGAAACAGATCCGGCAGAATTCCCTTGTAGGACACCGGCAGCGTGGCGCTGCCGTCAGCCACCTTGAAGGAGACCGCGAGATTATCGCCGCGCACCAGCGAGCCCGGCTGCACCAGTCCGCCCAGGCGAAAGCGTTTTCCCGCCGGGATGTGTTTTTCGGCCGCCATCGACGGCGTGGAAAAGAACACGATGGAATCGCGCATGGCGTTCAGCACCAGCGCCGCTGCGACCGCGAGCACCGCAAGCGAACCGCCGATCATCGTCAACCGCCGCTGCTTGCGCGTCATATGTGTCCCTTGAACTTGCGCATATCTTCCTTGCGCAAGACATTATCCGAAAACCGCATCCCACTCTTCGGCTTCATGAATTATCCATCCAGCCCCAGATTCTTCAGGCCTTCATTGAGCTGGCGCAAACGATCCGCATCGTTGGCGACGGCTTGCCTTGCGTCGGTGAGCGCGCTCACCGCCTTGTCGCGCTCGCCCATCACCATATAGGCCCGCACCAGCCGCAGCCATCCCTCGACGTCGTCGCCATTTTGCTTCAACCGCGTCGCGAGGCGATCGACCATCCCGCGGATCATCGCGCCACGGTCGGCCTCGCTCATCTCCTTGGCGGCGGCCATCGTGTCGTTCGACAGCGTTGGCGCGGCCGGGCCGCCGACCCGCACCAGGGCCGCCTGCACCAGCGGCCGCCAGGGCGCATCTGCCGGCGCCTTCGCAAGCATCGTGCGCCAGATCGTGGCGGCATCGGTGTTGCGGCCGTCCTGCTCGGCGGCAAGCCCAAGGAAATAGTTCGCCTTGGGGTCGTCGGCGTTCTGCGCCACCGCGCGTTCGAATTCGGCCTTGGCCTCCGCGGTGACGACGCCGCCCGCCGACCCCATCAGGGCTTCGCCGAGATCGGACCGGCGCTCTGCGCTGTCGCCATTGTAGGTGATCGAGTTGCGATAGGCGCGGATCGCCTCGTCGTAGCGGCCGAGCCGCGCCAGCACCGGCGCCAGCACGTTCCAGCCGCGGCCATCGGTCGGATTCTTGTCCAGATGCGCTTCGACCTGCGCCACCAGATTGTCGAGCGGCTGGTTGGCGTCGGCGGTGCGGGCACGCCCGGCAAGGGGAAAATCGCCGAGTTGCGGCGATCCAAGCGAGAGGTAGAGCGCAACCGCCGCGATCGGTAGTCCCGCAAGCGCCATCACCGCCGACGTTCGGCGCAATTTGAGGTTCGACTGCGCCGGGAGATCGCGCTGACCGTCCACGGCGGCCAGCAGACGACGGCTGATTTCGACGCGCGCGGCTTCCGCTTCCGAAGAACCGATCAAGCCTGCGGCAACATCGCGATCAATCTCGGCGAGCTGATCCTTGTAGACGGCAGCCTCCCCGCCACCCGCCTGTGCCACCGGGTTGCGGCTCAACGGCCAGAGCACCGCAAAGATTGCCGCGACCGTCATCAGCGCGAACACAAACCACAGCGTCATCAAGCGGTTCCCGGGTGGAACGACGCTTTCACAGGAAGCGTCTACGCGTCGCTTTACACCACCGGCGGCAAGCCCGGCAATTGACAATTGCGGCAGCGAAAGCGGCGAAAATCGCAAGCTTTGGCGAAGTCGGCGTTCGACGCCTGGCATGACCAGCGGAAGCGAAATTCGACGCTAGGGGCGAGTTGGAAGCCGAAATGACGCAGTCGGCCTACCCGGTCCGCGTCGATTTGCGCTCGCCGGTCACCGCATTTTCGGCCGCCCGGCTCATCAGCGATGCATAGTCGTGGCCGAACAAGACCTCGCAGAAGCGGATTGCCGCCTTGACCTGCATCTGCCGGTAGGCGCGCCCCTTGGTGTCGCCGCCGCGCAACGACTGCACCAGCACCTCGGTCGATTGCTCGACATAATGCTGCAGGTCGGAATAGGTCCGAAGCGTGACCTCGTTGATCGCAAGTTCGCTCGCATAGGTGCGGCACACCGCAACGAAATCGATCAATGCGGCGGTTTCCTCGACCTCCGATGGATCGATCTTGGGCGCGGAAGAAATATCCTTGTCGGAGCGCTGGCGCAGGATGCGGCGGACGCGGCCGGGCACGCTGTCGATTTCGGACTGCAGCGAGTTGGAAATGTCGGCGCGGATCGACATCAACTGCCTGCCCCACGCGGAGTCGTTGCGCAGATCGAGTTCGGTCCGCAGGCCGCGCACGCCGTCGTGCAGGATTTTCAGTTGTTCGCCGACATTTTCGAGATGGCCGCGCCGGATATCGGTGCGCAGGCAGGCTGCGAGGAAGGAAAGATCGTGCAAGGCGATCGTGACGGCAACCCCGTAGGGTGTGGCGGCCACGCGGATTTCATCGTCGGACGCCGCCATCTTGATCGCAAGGCGGATGATCTGCCAGGGCGCCGCCAGCCGCTGCATGATCAGCGACAGTGCAAACGGCAGCAAATGCGGCGTTTGCAGCGAGGGAACGTTCAGCGCCGAACTCACCGACGCGATCTGGCTATCCGAAAGCGCCCGCAACTGGCTGGGAAGCCGGCTGCCGAGCGTATCCAGCGCCTCACGCGCCCGCAGAACCGAACCGATCGACAGCAGATCCTCGACGACATTGGGCGGACCGATGCGCGACAATGCACGCTGCTTGTCGTCGCCGGATGCGGGCGCTGCGATCTTGACGATCGTCTCGGCGGCGGCGAGCTGGAATTTTCGGGTGGCAGCTTCAAGACCGGACGTCGAGCCGGTCTGCCTTACCTTGGCCAATTCCGTTTCAAAGGTGCGCGCGGCCTCGGGCGCGCCATCGCGGCCGAGCCATTGCCAGACCGGCAGCAGCGACGTACGGCGGATCTGTCCCGGCCGCACTGGAAAATTGCTCTCGACGAGGAACGGCTCGAGCGGACGAAACACCAGGCGAGCCGGATCGTCGGTGCGCGGCCGCGCTTCCTCGTCTTCCTCGGCGCCGCGTACGACCTTGCGCAATTGCTCGAGCACGAGGGTAGCGACGGCAACCTCCTCGCCACGCTCGATGGCGCGCTCGAACTCCCGCATCAGCAGCGCCTGCGCCTGGGGCGGGAGCTGGGCGAGATAGTCCCTCAGCCGCTCGGTCGATGTCTGGCTCATGCGTCGGGTAAGGATATGCTTGTGTTGCGCGGACGGCGAAAACGCGCCCACCCGCAATCATAAAAGTGTGCGCGTTAAGAAGGCGTTTAGGAAGAATGAAATGGGGTAAGCGCGCGGCCGGCTGCCGGTGAAAATCAGCCGTTTTCGGCCCGATCCGGGGCTCAGATCGCCGGCAGCACCAACTCCGCCCGCAATCCGCCGATCGGCGCCTCGCCCAGCGACAGGCTGCCGCCATAGAGACCAGCCAGATCGACCACGATCGAGAGCCCCAGGCCGGAACCCGGCTTGGATTCGTCCAGCCGCTGGCCCCGCCGCAGGACCTGGGCGCGCTCGGCGGCCGACAAGCCACGGCCGTCGTCATCAACGATCATCCGCAGCCTCGGCCCGGCGCCGGGCGCCGCCGGCGCCTCCACCAGCACCTCGATGAAGACCTGCGAGGAGGCCCATTTGCAGGCATTGTCGACCAGATTGCCGGCCATCTCCTCGAGGTCCTGGCGTTCGCCGCGAAACCTCGCTTGCGGATCGGCCTTGATCTCGATGGCAATGCCGCGGTCGCGATGGATTTTTCCCATGGTCCGCCGCAGCGCCTCGATCGCGGGCGCGACCTCGGTGACCGTGCCGATAATGGTGACGCGCGCGGCAATGCGCGCGCGCTCCAGATGATGCGCCACTTGATCGCGCATCACATCGGCCTGCTCGAGCACCTTGCTCGCAAAGGGATCGACGGCATGCGCCGAGGCTTCATTGACGATGACCGACAGCGGCGTCTTGATGGCGTGGGCGAGATTGCCGACATGGGTGCGCGCGCGTTCGACGATTTCCCGGTTGGCGTCGATCAGCGCGTTGGTCTCGCGCGCCAGCGGCGCGATCTCGACGGGAAATTCGCCTTCGAGCCGTTCGGCCCGGCCGGAGCGGATGTCGGCAATCGATTCCGAAATGCGCTTGAGCGGCGCCAGCCCGAAGCGGACCTGGAAGATCGTGGTCAGGAGCAGCACGATGCCAAGCGCTGAGAAGGTGCCGCCGAGGTAATAGTCGAAGCTGCGGGTCTCATCGAAGATCTCGGTGGCGTCGCCGGCGACGCTGACGAGGAATTTGCCGTCGGCGCCGAGATCGACCGGCCGCTCCACCATTCGCAGGCTCTGCCCTTCGGGGCCGTCGACATAGCCGAGACGGATGCCGGCGGCGGTCAGCTCCGCGCCGTGCTCCTCGAGTTTCGGCAGCTTCTTGTCCCACAGCGAACGCGATGCCCGCGTTTCCGCCTTCTCGGTGTCGGTGCGGACAATCTGCCAGTACCAGCCGGACAGAGGCAGTTCGAACAGCGGCTCGCCGAGCGACTGGAACTGGCGGTCGGGCGGCTCGTCCGGCGTCGCGACTTCCGCGATCAACGTACGCAGATACAGATTGAGACGGCGGTCGAAGGCCCGTTCGGCCGCGTCGCGATAGACCGACGACAGCACGATCCCGGTGATGAGAAGGATCACGACCACCCACGCCGTCGCCGACAGGAACAAGCGTGTGGCGAGCGAGCTGCCGCGCATCAGGGCATCATCCCGGCCCGCGGGGCCGTGCTGGCGTGGAATGAAGGCCGGTTTTCGGACAAGACCATGCTCAAATAAGAGAGCAAGTTCGGCACCCGATCAACACTGATCAGGCGCCCGATGACGGCGGCGTCAAGAGATAGCCGAGCCCGCGCACGGTCTGGATGATGTCGACTTCGAGCTTTTTGCGGATACGGCCGACGAATACCTCGATGGTGTTGGAGTCGCGGTCGAAGTCCTGGTCGTAGAGATGTTCGACCAGTTCGGTGCGCGACACCACCCGCCCGGTGTGGTGCATGAGATAGGCCAGCAGCCGGTATTCGTGCGAGGTCATCTTGATCGGATTGCCGGAAACGCTGACCCGGTTGGTGCGCGTATCCAGCGACACCGGACCGCAAGTCAGTTCGGACTGGGCGTGACCGGTGGAACGGCGCAGCAGCGCGCGGATTCGCGCCAGAATTTCTTCCAGGTGAAACGGTTTTGCGACGTAGTCGTCGGCGCCGGCATCGAAACCCTGCACCTTGTCGCTCCAGCGGTCGCGTGCGGTGAGGATCAAGACCGGCATCGCCCGCCCGTTGCGGCGCCATGCTTCCAGCACCGAGATGCCATCCATCTTGGGCAGCCCGATGTCGAGCACCACGGCATCATAGGGTTCGCTGTCGCCGAGGAAATGCCCCTCCTCGCCATCGAACGCGCGATCAACGACATAACCGGCATCCGTCAGCGCCGTCGTCAACTGACGGTTCAAATCCGGATCATCCTCAACGACGAGCAGGCGCAAGTTGGCCTCCGATGGTGAGCGTCACAATATCACGCCTCAAGATGAGGCTCACCGGCGTGAACGGTCCATGAACAGGGCACACAGCGAAAATTACTTTTTCTTCATCACGGCTTTTTGCGACGCGGGCCGATCCCGACCGCAGACCTAGACGCCTAACATGTCGAATCGGACGCCCCAAGAGACCGTCAAGAGGACGCCGAGAGAGCGCAACGGTTCAAGGGCCGCCCGGCGGTCCCCTGACCACGATAAAATCGACGGGACCGCCCGGTCGATCGTCATCGAAAATTCCGACGACAAGCCGCCCCGTTCGCCAGGCCGTGGTGTCCAGATTGGTGCGGCCTTCGTACAGCAGCGGGCCGTCCGGATGATTGTCATGGCCGTGAACGACATGGCGTCCATCGAACCCGACCGAATATCCCTTCGGATAGCGCTTCCACAAAAGCGTCTCTTCGCTCTGCCGGTCCAGCGGAATTTCGGGATCGACGCCGGCGTGAACATAGAGGCGATGCGCGTCGGCATGCATCAGAGATAAGCCATCGAGCCACGCGACGTGGGCCTGCGGCACGGCGGACGGATCGCCGCCGTAGGACGCTAGCGCCGTATCGCCGCCCTTCTCCAGCCATCGGGCCAGCTTCGCGGGGTCGCGCAGCCGGTCACGCAGCCCCTGCACCATCATGGCGTCGTGGTTGCCCTTGAGCGCAACGAAGCGCCGGCTCCCGGCAATGCCAGGCAGCAGCCGCTCGATGACTTGCCGGCTTTCCGGCCCTTTGTCGACATAGTCGCCGATCGTGACGATGATTCCGGCCTCGACCGCCCGGATGCCCCGCGATGTCGGCAAGCGCGCGGTCAAGCAAATCGCGTCGGCCATGAATGTCCGGAATGACGTAAGTGAAGCTCATGCCGCTTGCGCATTTCCGGTTGTCGTGACGGACGCGACGGTCCTAGTCCAATCGAGTTCCCTCAGCAACCGGCGGGGCCAGGCCAAAATGGCTATCGGCACGACGCAAGAGCACAGCGTCAAAGGCTCAACCTCAGGTGCGGAAAAACACAAACCAGACGACGCCGAGGATCAAGACCGCGAGCCCGGTCGAAACAGTCAAGAGTGCGAGCACCGACGGGCCGGGCTCGGCCTGACGCGCCTCGGTGGGGGTTTCGATAATCTGGCCATGTCGTTCGGTTGCCATGGGAACCTCATTCCATAAGTGCCTGTAATGCCAGCTAATGCCTCGACACCACCTGTCGAAAGCAACGCATGATGGGAAATGAGGTTCCGGATTTTGCTGCGGCGTTGCCCCAAACCAAAAGGTCGCAGCCCGAACGGGTGGAAAATCGACCGTCTCCGGCACGGTTAACGCCATTCCGAGATTCCCCTTTCCGGCATGTTTGAAACAGGGGCACCCGATGGTATCGTTACCGATCGTTTGTTGCGTTTTCAGAGTATCCCAGTTTCTGGAGTATCGCATGGCTCCCCGCGCCAATTGGAAGGGTTTTCTGCGCCTTTCGCTCGTGACCTGCCCGGTCGCCCTGTATCCGGCGACGTCGGACACCGAGAAGGTCTCCTTCAACCAGATCAACCGCAAGACCGGCCATCGCATCAAATATGCCAAGGTCGACGCCGACACCGGCGAGGAAGTCGCCAACGAAGACATCATGAAGGGCTACAAGATCGACACCGATACCTACATCGAGGTGTCGAAGGACGAGCTTGACGATATCGCGCTGGAATCGACCCGTACCATCGAGATCGACGAATTCGTGCCGAGGACGGACATCGACAGCCGCTATGTGATCCGCCCCTATTATCTCGTGCCGGACGGCAAGGTCGGCCACGACGCGTTCGCGGTGATCCGCGAAACCATCCGCAGCATGGACAAGGTCGCAATCGGCCGCGTGGTGCTGACCAACCGCGAGCACATCATCGCGCTGGAGCCGCTCGACCGCGGCCTGATGGGAACGTTGCTGCGCTACCCGTATGAAGTGCGCAGCGAGAAGGAATATTTCGACGACATCCAGGACGTCAAGATCACCAAGGATATGCTTGATCTCGCTAAACATATCGTCGAGCAGAAATCCGGATCGTTCGAGCCCGATCAATTCGAGGACCGCTACGAAACCGCGCTGATCGAGTTGATCAACCAGAAGCGCAACGGCCTCAAGACCCCCGCCAGGGCCGCGCCGAAAACCGGTGGTAACGTCATCAACCTGATGGACGCGCTCAAGCGCAGCCTCGCCAACGAAAAGCAGGTGACCCCCACGGCCGCCAAGGCCAAGGGCAAGAAACCGCGCAAGGCCGCCGCCGGCCAGCGTGAAATGCTGTTGCCGATCAGCGGCAGCGGCAAGCGCGCCGTCAAGGAATCCGCAAAGGAAGCGCCGAAGAAGGCGGAGAAGCCGGTGCGTGCGCCTGCCCGGGCGAAAAAGGCCGGCTGATTGGCAGAACGGTCACGGTAACGACAAATGCCGTGGTCGACGCCGTTCGATGAACCGATCCCCCTGCGCGGCGGCCGCAAGCTCGTGACGCTGCAGCAGGCCGCCGACTACATCATGAAGCTGCCGGAGGATATTCAGCACGAGCAGCGCTGGCAGATCGCGGTCGAGAACCTGATCAATGCCGCGGAGGCCGGCGGTGGCTGGCTGATGTTCGCCCGGATCGGGATGATGCGGGCTCTGAATGCGGATGAAAAAGGCCGCTGACGGCGGCCTCAATCTCCGCCGCATCGCCACCGTCGCCGCCGAAATCAAAATCGCCGATGTCGGGGCTGCCGCTCGTGCCGGACGATTGCTTCCGAAACATCAAGTCCAGCAGCAGAATCGTCACCAGCACCATCGCAAACACACGCCAGGGATTTTGCTGGCTGTAGGATACGATCTGGGGCCCCCAGGTTCCGAACAGTAGTTCTTGCATGATGGCTGCTGCCGGCGCTGCCGTTACCTGAGCGACGAACTGATGGCGGCAAATTTGGTATTGAGCGCGCTGCCGATGCCGTTGACGCCGGCGACGATCACAATGCTGATGCCCGCCGCGATGATGCAATATTCGATCGCGGTGGCGCCGGATTCATTTTTGAAAAATTCTACCAATAATCGACGCATCCAAAAAAACTCCTGCCGACGCTTCCCCGCGGGAATCTCTCGCGCCATGCTCCGAAAGAAACCTAATTTGCAATGATTTACGGGGCTTTGAAGAACAGGATGAACAATTGATTAAGCCCGAGATGGCTTTTAGCCCGGTATTCATACGGGAAGGAAAATTACGTTGTGACTGCCTCATGATTCCTGATCGGCGTCCTCGGGAGCAGTGCTATGTCCGCGCAGAAGCGTGAGCCAGGAAATAAGTCAGGAAAGAACTACATCGGCCTTTTGAGCAAAGGGCTAAGAGCAGTGCGTTGCCGAGACGCAGTTCGCCGCCGATCGCCGCATAAACGAATATCTTCGCTACCTGATGGCCGCCCTATCCAGCCGCCGCAGCGAAGCCAGGTAACACCCTCGCCTCGCCGGCCGGTTCGATCGGCAAACGCCTGCGATCAGAAGTTACGCTGGGCGCGAACCTGCAGATGCACGGTGTCCTGGTCCCTGAACTCGTAGACGGCCGAAGGCTTCGGCGCTGATGGCCCGAGGGTAGCAGCACCCGTGAATTTCTGGTCGAGGTGGAACCACTGCACTTCGGCCGTGAACGTCAGGTTCTTGACCGGGGTCCAGCGGATGCTGGCACCGAGTTGCGAGACGTTGTAGTCGGGATTGCAGCTGTAATCCGCGCTGACGGCCTTGCCGGGCGTCGTGTAGTTGGCGCAGACGAAGGCCTTTGCCGTGCCGTCATAGCGGACAGAAGAGTAGCTGCCATAGAAGCTCGACGACCAGTACGGATCCCAATTGTGGTTGAACGCGCCGCGGATGCCAAAGGCCTCGGTCAGGTGCAGCGAACCGTCGCCGCCGTTTGCGACGGGCAGATACACCGCATCGGTGGTCGCACCGAAGCCGATGCTCTGATAGGCGCCCGCACGGCTCGTGCCGCCGAACATCGCAAAGCTTGGCGAAGAGCCGCTGGTGGCGATCACGTTCTTGGTTTCACCCTTGGCGTAGCTCACATCCATCTTGATGTCGTCGCCGGCGCCGGTCGGGAGGTTCTTGAGCTGCAAGGCGGCCATGACCGAGCCGCCCCATTTGGTGTCGGGATGGCCGGAAATTTCCGACAGCGCGGTCGGCGCCGCGCCCGCGGGACCGAGCCGCACCGGCAGGCACGGCGACGGTGTTGAGGACGTTGTAGGAGCCGGAGACCTCGTGCGCGGCAGCCGAGAACTGCACCAGACCCCAGGCCTGGTCGACCCGGATGTTGCCGACGACGTCAGGCGCGTGGACGCCCGCATAGGCGTTGCTGCCGCCCAGCGTCGCACTCAACGGAAGCGACAGGTTGAAGACCGAGGTGCGGTCCCACACCACGGGATCGTCGAGGCCGATGGTGCCGGACACGCCGTTGCCGAACTGCGCGGTGTACTGGATGTTGTTGACGCCGGTATCGGTATTCTGGCCGCCGAGCAGATTCGAACTGATGTTGCCCGGGAAACCCTGCCACGGCGACGCATAGGCCGACGCGGAATGGCCGAAGGTGAAGCCGGCGAACTGGAGGAAGACATACTCGACCGCGACATAACCCTCGCCCGGCTGGTTCAGCAGGCTGGTATTGGTGCCTGCGTTCGGCGATCCGGTGAAGTTGACCGGGTTGGTGTTGTTGTTGCCCTGGGTGGTGAACTGGAAGTCGGCCTGCATGAAGGTCCGGACAGCGCCGTATTCGGTGGCGGTACGGGTATCCACCGTCAGCGCCATACGGGAACGGGAGGAGTAGTAATCCGCGTACCGGTCGTGCTCGCCGAGGTCGCCGCTCCAGGCCGGCTGTCCGTGAACGCTGCCGTTGAAGGTGGTGTCGACGCGCAAATAGCCGCCGAGCTTGATGCAGGTATCGGTGCCCGGAATGTAGAAGAAGCCGGCGCCATACAGCGAGCAGACCCTTACATATTCGACCGCCTTGGCCTTAACAGGGAAGATCAGCGGCCTGTGCCGCACCGATGGCAAGCAAGCTTGCCGCCGAACCGAGAATAAGCTTTCGCGTCAGCTTCATGACGGTCTCCTGTCCCGCGATGCGTGCAACTACCTGCAACAGAGGTAACCCAAAAACTCCCCTCGACAATGACAAGGATGTGAGGCTGATTCACTTGGCCGGCGGCTGTGATTTTTCCGCAACGCCGGGGGGCGGACCCCGGTCAAACGTCCTGCTTTCGCCTACGCCATGGGCGTCAACAGCAAAAATATTCTCACCCCGTTACCGCAACAATTTGGCACCGAGCCCACCCTCAAGCCGCCAAATGCATATCAGTACTTCCGCAAGCAGCAGCCGGCCGCGCTTTACCGATTCGCAAAATCCTGTTCCAACTGTGGCAAATCGGCCGAACCAACCGGCCTGCGTCAAGGGGAGAGACCGCCATGAAGCTCGGTACCGCGATTGCGGAAATCATGAAGCGCGAGGGGATCGAGATTCTCTGCGGCTATCCGGTCAATCATCTCATCGAACATGCCGCCAATGCCGACATCCGCCCGGTGATGGTCCGCCAGGAGCGCATCGGCGTCCACATGGCGGATGCGATCTCGCGCGTCACCTCGGGCCAGACCATCGGCGCGTTCTGCATGCAGCACGGGCCCGGCGCCGAAAACGCCATGGGCGGCGTCGCGCAATGCTACGGCGAGTCCGTTCCCGTGCTGGTGCTGCCGATGGGTTATGCGCGGCGGCTCGCCAATATCGACCCGAACTTCAATTCCAGCCAGGCGATGAGGGCATTCTCGAAATCCGCCGAGCCGATCAATATCGCAGCCGAAGTCTGCAACATTTTCCGGCGCGCCTTCACGAAACTGAAAAACGGCCGCGGCGGTCCTGTCATCGTCGAGATCCCGGCCGACATGTGGAACGAGGAAGTGCCGGAGCCGCTGAACTACACGCCGGTGCTGCGCACCCGCTATGGGGCCGACCCCGTGCATGTAAAGGAGGCGGCGGCGCTGTTGATGTCAGCCAAGCGCCCGGTGATCTATGCCGGCCAAGGCGTGCATTACGCAAAAGCCTGGCCGCAGCTCAGGCGTCTGGCCGAGCGTCTCGCCATTCCCGTCACCACCAGCCTCGGCGGCAAGTCGTCGTTCCCGGAGACCCATCCGCTCTCGCTCGGCTCGGGCGGCCTCGCCGTACCGCGGGCGGTGCCGAAATTCCTCGGCGAAGCCGATGTGATCTTCGGCATCGGCTGCTCGTTCACCGAAACCTCGTTCGGCATCGCCATGCCGAAGGGCAAGACCATCATTCATTCCACGCTCGACCCCAACCATCTCAACAAGGATGTCGAGGCCAGGATCGGCCTGGTCGGCGATGCCGCCCTGGTGCTCGATGCGCTGCTGGAGGAAGATCGGCAAGAGTGTCACGTCCGATCGCGATGCGACAGCGGTCGCCGCCGAGATCGCAGCCTCACACAAGGAGTGGCTGGCGAAATGGATGCCGAAACTCACCCATAACGACGCGCCGCTCAATCCCTATCGCGTGCTGTGGGACCTGCAGCACACCGTCGACATCAAGAACACCATCATCACCCATGATGCCGGCAGCCCGCGCGACCAGCTCTCGCCGTTCTGGAAGGCGGTCGAGCCGCTGTCCTATATCGGCTGGGGCAAGACCACGCAGCTCGGCTATGGCCTCGGCCTGGCGATGGGCGCGAAACTCGCAAAGCCCGACAAGCTCTGCATCAACGTCTGGGGCGATGCCGCGATCGGCTTCACCGGCATGGATTTCGAGACCGCGGTGCGCGAGCGGATTCCGATCATGTCGATCCTGCTGAACAATTTTTCCATGGCGATCGAGCTGAAGGTGATGCCGATCTCGACCGAGAAATACCGCTCGACCGACATTTCCGGCGACTATGCCGCGATGGCGCGGGCCTTCGGCGGCTATGGCGAGCGGGTGACCAAGCCTGAAGACATCATCCCGGCGATCAAGCGCGGCATCCAGAAGACCAAAGAAGGCATCCCGGTGCTGCTGGAATTCATCACCAGCAAGGAGACGGAGGTCTCAAGGCCGGGAAGCTGAGCGTTTAACCGCTTAGTGTGGTTGGTATTTTGATCGCCTCCCGCCGAGAAAAAGGCGGGACGGCGCTATCCCGGACGCGTCCGGGATGGAATAATCCGTTACCATGAGCGTAACGGCCCGCAAGGGTCCGGCTGCGATTGAGCCCCTGTCCGCATGGCGTGGGGCAAATGAATTGCAAATGGATGATTGAATGGCGACGCTTTCCGAGGACGCGGTAGCCGATCTCTACCGGCTGTTGGCCGAGCTTGAGCAGAGACTGGAATCCAGTTTCGCCGCGCACGATGAGGCAATCGCCCGGCAGACCGCGACCGCGCGGGAAAATGCCCAACTGCACGACGAGCAGAGTATCGCGCGGGAGCGCCAGAACGCCAGCGCGGACATCCTGAGCACGATCGCCAACGCTTCCGGCGATGCCGAGGGATCACTGCAACGGATAGCCGAGACCACAGCGCGGCTTTTCGATGCGGCGAGCGTCACCATCCGGATCGCCAACGGCAACCAGTGGGGCCTTTCAATCCGCTACGGCGCCGGCTCCGAGCGCATCGGCAAGGAAGTGCCGGCAGCGCAGCTTGAGATCGGAGCGCGCAACCTGCCGAGCGCGGTGTTCCAGCTGAACCAACAGATCCACGTTCCAAACCTGAATGATCTCAATTCCGAAATGGCCGCATGGCCCGGCCTCCTGATTGCACGCGCTTCCGGTCTACTTACCGTCGCCGGCACGCCATTGCGGCGCGAGGGCAAGCCGATCGGCATTCTCATCGTGTATCGCGACCACCTCGCGCCGTTCACCGATGATGAACTGACACTTCAGCAAAGCTTCGCCGATCAGGCCGCGATCGCCATCGAAAACGCGCGGCTGTTCAACGAGACCCGGGAGGCGCTCGAGCGTCAGACTGCGACTGCGGACATCCTGAAGGTAATCGCCGGCTCGCCATCCGACGTGCAGCCGGTGTTCGATGCCATTGCGGCCAGCGCCAAGCGATTGATCGGCGGCTTTTCGACCGGCGTGTTTCGTTTCATCGACGGCATGGTCCATCTGGCCGCATTTACCCCGACCAATCCGGCGGCCGACGAAGTCCTGAAGAGTTCGTTTCCAGTGCCTCATACCGAGGTCCCCTCGCTCGCTTTGGTACAGAACGGCGAGACGGCGCAGATCACCGACATTGAGAACGGCGATCCCCAAACCGCCAGAATTGCCCGCGCGCGCGGTTTTCGAAGCGTGATGTTCTCGCCGCTGATGAACAACGGCTCGCCGATCGGTTTCATCGCCGTTACGCGGCTCAACACCGGTTCGTTTGCCGACCATCACGTTCAGTTGCTGCAAACCTTTGCCGACCAGGCCGTGATCGCCATCGAAAATGTGCGGCTGTTCAACGAGACCAAGGAAGCGCTGGAGCGGCAAACCGCGACGGCCGATATTCTGAAGGTGATCGCCAGCTCGCCGTCCGACGTGCAGCCGGTGTTCGATGCCATAGCCGACAGTGCAAGGCGGCTTCTTGGCGGCCGGTCCGCGCTCGTCACCCGCGTCGTCGGCGACAAGGTTGATCTGGCGGCCCACACCGCGGGAAGCGAGGCCGGGAATGAAGCCTTGCGCGGCTTGTTTCCAACGCCGCTCACGTCCTCTCGATATCCATAGCAAGGTCGCACGCACCGGGGCGGTTGAATATCCGCGCAGATATAGAAGCCGATCCGGACGTAACGCCAGCCATGAAGGAGTTAGGTCGTAGGCGGGGTTATCGCAGCATCGTCGCCGTCCCGATGATGCTTGAGGGAGCGTCGATCGGCACGATCGGTGTCTCGCGGCGCGAACCCGGCCCGTTCGCCGACAACCAGATCGATCTTCTCAAAACCTTTGCCGACCAGGCCGTCATCGCCATCGAAAATGTGCGGCTGTTCAACGAGACCAAGGAAGCGCTGGAGCGGCAGACCGCGACCTCCGACATCCTGAAAGTCATCGCCAGTTCGCCGTCGGATGTGCAGCCGGTATTCGATGTGATCGTTGAGCGGGCGGTGAGCTTGTGCGGGGCGCGCCTCGGACGGGTATATCGCTATGATGGTCATCTCATCCATTTGGTGGGCGGCCACGGCCTGAGTGCACCGGGGCGCGACGCCGTGCAGCAGCCATTTCCGAGACCGGCGTCAGACGACACGCTCGTCGGTCGGGTCATGCTGTCCCGGCAACCCAACATCCTTGCCGACCTTAACGAGGATGAGACCGTCCCTCCTCTATCGCGCCAAATGATCCAGGCTCTCGCGGGCACGCAGCCAGGTGACCATGCCGATGTTGCTCGGAGGAAGCCGATCGGCGCGATCACGCTGAGCTGGACCGAACCCCGCGGCTACACGGATCAACAGATCACGCTGCTTCAGACTTTCGCCGATCAGGCTGTGATCGCCATCGAGAACGCGCGGCTGTTCAACGAAGTCCAGCAACGTACCGACGATCTGGCTGAATCGCTGCAGCAGCAGACCGCCGTCGGCGACGTCCTCAAGACCATCAGCCGCTCGACCTTCGACCTGCAGCCGGTGCTGGATACATTGGTCAACACCGCGGCGCTGTTGTGCGACGCCGAGATGGCGTTCATCCTGCGCCGCGAAGGCGAAATGTACCGCGCCGGCGCCGCCGTCGGCTTCTCCCAGGAATACATCGAATTCCTCAAACAGCATCCGATCGCCGTCGACAGGGGCACCATCACGGGCCGTGTTGCGCTTGAAGGTCGCACGGTACAGATCGCCGACGTCGCCGCCGATCCCGAATACACCATGAGCAAATCGATCACGTTGGCCGGGCAGCGCACCGCGCTCGGCGTGCCGCTATTGCGCGAGAACGAACCGATCGGTGTAGTCGTCCTCGCGCGACAGCGGGTGCAGCCGTTCACGCAAAAGCAGATCGATCTCGTCACCACCTTCGCCGACCAGGCGGTGATCGCCATCGAGAACGTCCGCCTGTTCGATGAGGTCCGGCAGCGCACCGAGGATTTGAGCGAATCCCTGCAGCAACAGACCGCGACCGCCGACGTGCTCAAGGTGATCAGCCGCTCGGCATTCGATCTGCAAACTGTGCTCGACACGCTCGTGGAATCGGCGGCGCGCCTCTGTGAAGCGGATATGGCAGCCATCACCCGACGAATAGGCGACGCGTATTATCGCGCCGGTTCGTACGGCTTTCCGACAGAATTCGTAAAATATGCCAGGGCGACCCCAGTACAGGCCGACCGGCGCACAATTACCGGCAGAACCCTGCTCGAGGGGCGCATCATCCACGTCAACGACGTGCTCGCCGATCCCGAGTATGATTTCGAGGCCCAGCGGCTCAGCGGCAATCCGCGCACTTTTCTCGGAGTGCCGCTGCTACGCGAAGGCACGCCGATCGGCGCACTGACGCTGACCCGATCCGTCGTGAGGCCGTTTACCGACAAACAGATCGAGCTAATCACCACCTTCGCCGACCAAGCCGTCATCGCGATCGAAAATGTCCGCCTGTTCGACGAGGTGCAGGCCAAGACGCGCGATCTCACCGAGGCCCTCACCTACCAGACCGGCAGCGCCAATATCCTGAGCGTGATCGCGTCGTCGCCAACCGATGTCGCGCCGGTGCTGCAGGCGATCGTCACTTCAGCTTGCGAGGTCTGCAACGCCTATGACGCCGCAGTGCTGCTAAGGGATGGCGACGATCTTCGCTTCAGTGCCCATCACGGACCGATTCCGATCGGGCTGGAGAAATGGCCGATCAACCGCCGCTGGACGGCGGGCCGAGCCTTCCTGGACCAGAAGCCGGTGCATCTGCACGACCTGCTGGCTGACGAAAACGCGGAGTTCTCCGACGGCCGCGAAATGTCGCGGCGCATGGGTCACCGCAGCATCGTGAGCGTGCCGCTGCTGCGCGAGAAGCGAAAGCATTGGCGCCATCGTGCTCCGCCGCATCGAAGTGCATCCTTTCAGCGACAAGCAGATTGCTTTGCTGCAGACCTTCGCTGATCAGGCGGTGATCGCCATCGGCAATGTGCTGCTGTTCGAGCAGGTGCAAGCGAAGACGCGCGATCTCACGGAGGCGCTGACCTACCAGACCGGCAGCAGCAATATCCTGCGGGTGATCGCTTCGTCGCCGACCGACGTCAAACCGGTTCTCAATGCGATTGTCGAGAGCGCCTGCGCATTGTGCGAGGCGGACGATGCGCTTGCTACCCTGAGGGACGGTGACGAGCTCGTGTTCCAGGCGCAACATGGCTCGATTCCGGTAGTCTGGGATCGACAACCCATTGATCGTGAGGGGTCGGCCGGCCTCGCGGTGATCGATCGGGCGCCAGTGCACGTGCACGACATTCTCGGGCCGGAAGGCGAACAATTCCCGCGCGCGCGGGAATTTGCACGCAAGACCAATGTTCGTACCGTGTTGTGTGTGCCATTGCTGCGCGAAGGCGAGAGTATCGGCGTAATCGTTCTTCGGCGCACCGAAGTGCGTCCGTTCAGCGAAAAGCAAATCAGCTTGCTGCAGACCTTTGCAGACCAGGCGGTGATCGCGATCGGCAATGTCCGTCTGTTCGAGGAAGTGCAGGCCAGGACCCGCGAGCTCACGGAGACGCTCGAACAGCAGACTGCGACGGCCGACGTGCTCAAGGTGATCAGCCGTTCGCCGGATGCCCTGCAGCCGGTGCTCGATGCCATCGTCGAGACCTCGCGCGAGCTTTGCCACGCCGACGGCTCGACTATTTTCCTGCTTCGAGATGGTAGATTCCATTTGACCGCGGTGTCGGGGACGATGCCCGCCCATCTGGAATTCATGAGAACCAATCCGCCGGCGGTCGATCAAGCAGGCTCCGTGCTTGCTCGCGTCGTTCGGGAAAAACGCACGCTTCACTACCAGAATATCGCGGATGACCCCGAATTGAGTCAGGGATTCACCGGTGTCGGGGGCCCACGCGCCATCCTGACCGTGCCGCTGATACGCGATGGTGAGGTGATCGGCGCGATTACCCTGCGTCAATCTCATTTAAAGCCATTTACGGGGCGGCAGATCGAGGCGATCGAGATTTTCGCCGACCAAGCGGTCATCGCCATTTCGAATGTCAACCTGTTCGAACAGGTTCAGCAGCGCACCCACGCACTTTCGAAATCCCTCAACGACCTGCGCACCGCGCAAGATCGGCTGGTGCAGACCGAAAAGCTCGCCTCGCTCGGCCAGCTCACCGCGGGTATCGCGCACGAGATCAAGAACCCGCTGAACTTCGTCAATAATTTTGCAGCGCTTTCGGCGGAGCTGACTGACGAGTTGAACAACGTGCTCAAGCCTGCATCGCTCAGCGACACTGTGCGCGGAGAAGTCAATGAATTGACGGGGCTGCTGAAGGACAATCTGGAAAAAGTGGTCCAGCACGGCAAGCGCGCCAACTCCATCGTCAAGAACATGCTGCTGCATTCCCGCGAGGGCACCGGCGACCACCGGCCCGCCGACATCAACGCGCTGGTCGATGAAAGCCTCAACCTCGCCTATCATGGCGCCCGCGCCGAAAAGCCGGACTTCAATGTCACGCTGCAGCGCAACTTCGACCCCGGCGCCGGCATGGTGGAGGTCTTCCCGCAGGAAATCACCCGCGTGTTTCTGAATCTGGTCTCGAACGGCTTCTATGCGGTGACCAAACGCAAGGCCGCGGCCGCCGATTCCGGTTTCGATCCGGTGCTCAGTGCGACCACCCGCAATCTCGGCGATGCCGTGGAGATACGCATCCGCGACAACGGCACCGGCATTCCGCCCGAGGTACGGGACAAGATGTTCAACCCGTTCTTCACGACCAAGCCGGCCGGCGAAGGTACCGGGCTCGGCCTTTCGATGAGCCACGACATCATCGTGAAACAACATGGCGGCACAATCGAGGTCGATACTGAACCTGGGCAATTCACCGAATTTCGCATCGTTCTACCGAGGACCGGCAATTCACCCAATAAAACCGGGGGTTAGACGTGAATATTTTGGTGCTTGTGGTCGATGATGAGCCCGACGTCGAGGCTCTGTTCCGCCAGCAATTTCGCAGGGACTTGCGCGCGCAGCGCTTCATGATGGATTTCGCCAGTTCGGCGGCGGACGCGCTGGAGCGCATCGCCTCCACCATCGACCAATCGCTGATCCTGATTCTGTCCGATATCAACATGCCCGGCATGACCGGACTTGAAATGCTGCCCAAGGTCAAGGAGATGCGGCCCAACGTTCCCGTCATCATGATCACCGCCTATGGCGATCCCGAGACCAAACGCAAGGCGATCGCCAGCGGCGCGACGGGGCTGTTGACCAAGCCGATCGACTTCACCGTGCTCCGGGAAGAAATCGATACGCGCCTGCAGGAGGTGAGCTAGAGAGCGTTTTCGAGCGAAGTGGATACCGGTTCGCGTGAAGAAAACGCGTCAAAACAAGAATCTAGAACTTCGGTTCTGATTCAATCAGAACCGAAGTTCTAGGCTCAGGCTACATCAGCTTGCGCACCCTGCTTGTCCTCTGCGGCCAGGGCATCGAGATCGACGAGCTGCGGATCGTCGGGCTGGAGGTCGCCAGGGAGCCCTTCGCTGCCATGAAGTTGCATCAGTGTCTGCACGCGCCGGGCATTGAGATGGTCCACATGCTGATGCCGTAACGCTGCAGGCAGCAGCGCCTTTGGCAGCCCAACCAGCGCGAAGGCCGGAACTCTGCGTACCTCCCCGCCCTCGCGCCAAAGTAACGGATGGAGGGTGTAAATCAATTGCCGGTCGACTTCCGCCGATGGCGACTGCTCTGCATCGGATGGCGCTCGGCTGGTGATGTTCGCGTTGCCCGCACGTGCGCGTACCGCAGCGGATCGTAGCTCCCAACATATCAGGTCCACCGCCGAGAGAACCTCGCGACGCACCGCCTCCACGCTGGTCGAGAACCTGGTTGCTTCCGGTATGGACGTCGAGCTTTTTGTGACAGCCTCGACCAGTGTGGCGGCGCCGGCACTAAATCCGGGCGCAGCCCGCTCGATTGCCGCAGCCATCGTTTCTATCTCGTCAGCCATGTTGTTGCGATCGCGCTGCGCCCTGGCATCAACCAGCGCGCGCTCGGCTGAGGCGACCTGCTCGTCGTATTCCGCCAATGCGGCGCGCTGTGCCTTGGCACGGTCTTCGACAGCACGCATGTCAGCTTCTGCTCGATCAAGCCGCGCACTGCCAGCGCCGGCCACCGCCAACCGTTCGGCTTCGGCACGTTTTTCGCCAAGCTCCACTTCGACGATGCTCAGCCGTTCGGCCAGCTTCTGCCGCGCCGCCAGCTTGTCCTTCAGTGCACTCTCGAACCGCTCGACCGGGCTGAGCTCACGCCTAAAAAAAAATGCCATTGCAATATCCTCGCGGGTCGCTGTCTTCCGCCGAATCAGCTGGCAGCACCATTATATGCGAGAGGTAGTCGGAAACTTGGATAACATTGGGGCTCAAGAGATTTTCAAGAGGTTCCAAGGCAGTGACCGTCGGGCCCGAACGCGGGCCGCCCTCGGTTTTTACTGAGGTACGTCGCAGGCCTTGGCTTGGCCCGGTTTACATTGCGACACGAACCCGCAGGTAACCCCGGATCGAGTCCGAGGGTATGGCTCGCTCGAAAACGGTTTACGGCTTGAAGAAGGCGGGATCGTTGAGCGCCTTGATCATCGTGTCCACCATATCGGCGGCGCCGTGGTCTTCGCGCTCTTCCAGCAGTTCCCACATCTTGCGCAGATTGGCGCGCATCGGCGCCTTCAGCGAGGGGTCGCGTTCAATCAGGGTCCGCGCAATGCAGAAGGCGATGCCCTCCATGCCCATCTGCGTCTGTTCGATAGAGGGTTTGGCCATGGCCGGCTCCTTCGATACCCGATCAGCTGCGCCGCTGTTAGATCATATCGCGGCGCGGGGATAGCCACGCGCATGGCCAATCCAGCAGCAGCGCGAGCCCCGCCGCTGCCCTATTCCGCCATCTCCACCGGTGTCGGCGGACCGGCCAGCGGCCGCTCTTCCATCACGATCATGCAGAGCGTGGCGCCGGCGAGCAGGCCGGCAGCGGCGCCGAACACATAGCGGAACGCCCTGATCATGTCGGCAACGGGGATCGAACTCACGGCGCCGCGATGTTCTCCGGCGAGCGAGATATCCGCCCCCAGCGCCATCAGCAGGATCGCGGCAAACGCCGCCACCGTGAAGGAAGCCATCAGCGCGCGGAAGAAATTCATCGCGCCGGTGACAGTGCCGATCTGCGAACGCGCCACCGAGTTCTGCAGCGAGACCACGCTGATCGGGAACGTGGTGCCGAGGCCGAGCGCGAACAGCGACAGCACGCTCAGCAATCCCCACAGCGGCAGCGTCGTCAGCGCAAGCACCAATCCGAAGCAAGCCGATAGCGACGTTCCGATGATGGCGACGCGCTTGTAGTGCCGGGTGCGTGCCATGGTGCGGCCGGCAAACGCGGCCCCGCCGGTCGAGATCGCGGCGAGCGGAATCAGCGCGAGCCCCGCCTCGCTGGCGCTGAGATGGTAGACCACCTCGTAATAGAGCGGCAAATGCACGGTGAGCGCGATCAGCGCCCCGAGCGCCAGGCCGCCGGCGGCCATCGCATAGGGCACCACCGTTCCGCTCATCAGCGACAACGGCAGAAAAGGCTCGTCGGCACGGTTGGCGTGCCAGACGAAGGCCAGCGCCAGCGCGATCGCGGCACCCATCATCGCAAGGATGGTCGGCGACAGCCAGAGATAGCGGTTGCCTCCCCAGGTCAGCACCAGCATGACCACCACGGCGGATGCCATCAGCAGCACGCCGCCGAGCCAGTCGACCTTGCGCCGCCGGTGGAACACCGGGATCTTGCCCATCTTGGGCAACAGCATCGCCAGCGAAGCGATCGCGAGCGGCACATTGATCCAGAAGATCAGCGACCAGTGCAGATGCTCGGCGAACACGCCGCCAATGACCGGACCGACCAGTCCGGCCGCCATCCATACGCCGCTGAAATAGGCCTGGTACCGGCCGCGCTCGCGCGGCGAGACCACGTCGGAAATCACGGTCTGCACGACCGGCATGATGCCACCGCCGCCGAGCCCCTGCAGTCCCCGCGCCAGAATCAGGATCGGCATGTTCGGCGCCACCGCGCACAGCACCGAGCCCGCGATGAACAGCCCGAGCGCCACGATGATCATGAGGCGGCGGCCGTAGATGTCGCTCAGCGTACCGAACACCGGCGCGACCGCGGTCGATGCCAGAAGATAGGCCGTGATCACCCAGGAAAGATTGGAGACGTCCTGAAACTGGCGGCCGATGGTCGGCAGCGCCGTTGCCACGATGGTCTGGTCGAGGGCGGCCAAAAACATCGTCAGCAGCAGACTCATCAGGATGGTGCGGACTTCATCTGGCGTCAGCGGCGCACGCGGCGCCAGCGACGGCGCATCGCTGATATCGACGACCTCGGTCGGAAGGCGACACAAATCGTCGGCGATGTCGTCCGGCAATGTATTGATGTCGGCAGACTCACGGCTCTGCCGTTCGAACTTGTTCATTTCAGGTGTTTAATTTCTCAGGCGTTAATTTCGCTGCGCGGCGCAACGCCGCGATGGATTCGCTTTGCTCCCCACTACTTACGCAGCAAATCCGCACTTAGGCAGGCAGTTGCGCGCATAGGAGCATCCCGCGGGGGTGTCTTCGCAATCCTGTGATCGATAGAGCGTTTTCAAGCGAAGTGGATTCCGGTTCGCGTCAAAGAAAACGCGTCAAATCAAGAATTTAGAGCTCCGTTCCGATTCTATCGGAACGGAAAGGCTCTAGCCCGCTCGAAACTCAGACCTTCGGCCGCTTCTTCAGCCGCGCCCGCTTCGGCAACAGCGCCGGCCATTGCACGATATGATCCTCGAGATCGGCGTCGGCGATTTCGTCCTCGGTGCCCTGCACCCGCCCGCGCACGGAAACGCCGGCTTCATGCACGGTGTTGGGATCGCCCGATATCAGCGGATGCCACCAATACAAATCGCGCCCCTCGGCGACCAGTTTGTAGCCGCAGCTCGGCGGTAGCCAGTTCAGGGTGCGAACGTTTTCGGGGCTCAGCCTGACGCAATCGGGAACCTTGTCGGATCGGTTCGGGTAGTCCTTGCAGGCGCACAGGCCCGAATCGAGCAGCTTGCAGGAGACGTGGGTGAAATAGATCTTGCCGGTGTCCTCGTCCTCGAGCTTTTCCAGGCAGCAGCGCGCGCAGCCGTCGCACAGGCTTTCCCATTCGGCGTTGGACATCTCTTCCAACGTCTTGGTTTTCCAAAAGAATCCCTCTTGACCCGAGGGCGGCTTGGGCGATGCGGTCATGAAACCCAGTGTTTTGCGGATCGGCTCGGTACCACCTCATCTAGGGGGTGCGGCACCCCCGGTGCAAGCGCGGCTGTCCACGGGCGGGTAAAAGCCGAGGGCAGCGTTAGTCCTGACGATCAAAATGGTGAGCCAGACCATTGGTTTATGGCCTCCGCTCGGATAGAACAACCGCGAGTCCCCAGAGGTCGCCTAGCGAGCCGTAAAAGCGCCTTGGGTTTGCCGCAACATCGAAGCAAGACGTCTCGACGTGCCCAGCCGGGCAGTTGAGCGCTTATGAACCGACCGAAGGTCCCGGTGCGCCAGATCGTACCACCGCAGTGGAAGAAAAAGATCCGGAACTTCTTTCTGGATCTGGACGCGCGTATCGACTCGACGCTGTTCTCGTCGGGCAAGGGCGCGCGCGAACTCTATGAGCGGTACTCGACCTTCATGGACCGCTTCTATGTCGGCCGCTGGAAGCGCTGGGTCTTCATCGAGCCGCTGTCGGAAGCCGCCACCATCGGCCTCGGCGGGCTGATCCTGATGCTGGCGCTGGCGATCCCCGCGTTTCGCGAAACCGCCGACGACGACTGGCTGAAGAAATCCGATCTCGCGGTGTCGTTCCTCGACCGCTACGGCAATCCGATCGGCAGCCGCGGCATCAAGCACAACGACTCGATTCCGCTGGAAGATTTTCCGGACAATCTGATCAAGGCGACGCTCGCGACCGAAGACCGCCGCTTCTACGACCATTTCGGCATCGACATCGCCGGCACCGCGCGCGCACTGGTCACCAACGCGCAGGCCGGCGGGGTGCGCCAGGGCGGCTCGTCGATCACCCAGCAGCTCGCCAAGAACCTGTTCCTGAACAACGAGCGCACCATCGAGCGCAAGGTGAAGGAAGCCTTCCTCGCGGTGTGGCTGGAGACGCGTCTGTCCAAGAACGAGATTCTGAAACTTTATCTCGACCGCGCCTATATGGGCGGCGGCACCTTCGGCGTCGACGGCGCGGCGCATTTCTACTTCAACAAGTCGGCGCGCGACGTCAATCTGGCGGAGTCGGCGATGCTCGCCGGCCTGTTCAAGGCGCCGACCAAATACGCGCCGCACATCAACCTGCCCGCCGCGCGCGCCCGCGCCAACGTGGTGCTGGATAATCTCGTCGATGCCGGCTTCATGACCGAAGGCCAGGTGTTCGGTGCGCGGCGCAATCCCGCCGTGGCGGTCGATCGCCGCGACGAAAATTCGCCGAATTATTATCTCGACTGGGCGTTCGACGAGATGCGCCGGCTGGTCGACACATTTCCGAGATCCTATGTCGAGCGCGTCTTCGTGGTCCGCACCGCGATCGACATGAACGTGCAGCGCGCCGCGGAAGAAGCCATCGAAAACCAGCTTCGCCAGTTCGGCCGCGACTATCATGCGACCCAGGCCGCAACTGTCGTCGCCGACCTCGACGGCGGCGTTCGCGCGATGGTCGGCGGCCGCGACTATGGCGCGAGCCAGTTCAACCGCGCGACCGACGCCTACCGCCAGCCGGGTTCATCGTTCAAACCGTATGTCTACACCACGGCGCTTTTGAACGGGTTCACTCCGAACTCGAAAGTGGTCGACGGCCCGGTCTGCATCGGCAATTGGTGCCCGCAGAATTATGGCCATTCCTATTCCGGCTCGGTGACGCTGACCCAGGCGATCACCCGCTCGATCAACGTCGTTCCCGTCAAATTGTCGATCGCGCTCGGCGGCAAGTCGCCGAACCCGGCCAAGGCCGGTCGCGTCAAGATCGTCGAAGTCGCGCGCCGCTTCGGCCTCAAGGCGCCGCTGCCAGATACACCGTCAATGCCGATCGGCTCCGACGAAGTCACCGTGATCGAACACGCGGTCGCCTATGCCACCTTCCCCAACAAGGGCAAGTCGGTCACCCCGCATGCGGTGCTGGAGGTACGCACCGGCGCCGGCGATCTGGTCTGGCGCTTCGACCGCGACGGCAAGAAACCGCTGCAGGCAATTCCGGCCTCGGTCGCCGTCCGACATGGCGGGCATGATGAGCCACGTCGTCAGCGAAGGCACCGCGCGGCGTGCGGCGCTCGACGGCATTCCGACCGCCGGCAAGACCGGCACCACCAACGCCTATCGCGATGCCTGGTTCGTCGGTTACACCGGCAACTTCACTTGCGCGGTCTGGTACGGCAATGACGACTACTCGCCGACCAACCGCATGACCGGCGGCTCGCTGCCGGCGCAGACCTGGCACGACATTATGGTCGCCGCGCATCAGGGGGTGGAGGTCAAGGAAATCGCAGGCATCGGCATGGGCACGAAATTGCCGCCGCCGCCGCCCAACCAGCCCGCCACTGTCGCTGCGAACGGCGCGCCGAAGATTCTCGAGACCAAGCCGGGCCCGCCGCCGGTCCTGACCAGGCGCGGCGCCGACATCCTGGTGCGCGTCGAAAAGCTACTCGACGACGCCGGCAAGGCCGCCGGGAAAACCTCGTCCAACGATCCGTCGAAGCAACCGGCGACACCGATCACGTCGGGCGCGCTCGCCTTCCCGGAGAACTACGTCGCCGCGGCTGGCGACCAGGCTGCCCCGGCGCAGCGGAAGAACTAATTGCCGTGCGGCTGATCTTCATCACTTTGCTGGCGCTCGTTCTGGCCACCGTCGTCGGCCTCGGTTCGACCTATCTGACCGCGACACGCGGCACCGATCTCGGCACGCTCAAGATCGGCGCCTGGACCGCGCGGCCGAAGAGCGGCACCGCCGACGTCGATCCTTATTCGCGCGCCTCGATCGCCCGCAGCGGCGAATTGCCTGTTGGCACCGGCGACGGAATCGCGTTCACGGCGACCACCGATGACAAGAAGAAGCCGCTCGACGGGCGTTGCGACGTGGTCGTCAGCGGGGTAACGCCGGCCGCACGATTCTGGACGCTGACGCTGTTCGACCGCAAGGGTCATCTGGTGGCCAATTCGCTGCAGCGCTACGGCTTCACCAGCCAGGAAATCATCCGCGGCTCCGACGGTGCGTTCGAGATCCGCGTCGCCTCGCGCTCGCGCGCCGGCAACTGGCTGCCGACCGGCGGGATCGAGCGTTACGCGCTGATGCTTCGGCTCTACGACACGCCGGTCGGCGTCGCGACACGGACGCAGCGCGACGCGCCGATGCCCTCCATCTCCACGGTGGGCTGCCCATGATCCGCCTGCTGTTCACGATCATCGCGGGCGTGCTGCTGGGCGGCGTGGTGCATCTCGTCAGCGTGCTGGCTCTGCCGCGCATCGCTTCCCAGGACGCCTATTCGCGCCTGACGCCGACGACCAAACTCAACGCGGTGACCGCGCTGCCGCTCGCCGATCCCGGCAATTCGCCGATGCCGTTCATGGACCCGGCGTTTGCGATGGCGATCTGCCGCTACGACCTCAAGGACGGCCCGTTGAAACTGACGGTACCCGTCAGCCAGGCCTACACGTCGGTGTCGTTCTACACGCGCAATGAAGTCGCCTATTACGCCATCAACGATCGCTCCGCCGGCCGCAAGGTGATCGAGCTCGATCTGATGACCGAGGCGCAGCACAATGAATTGCCCGAGGACGAGGAAATCACCGCCGCCGACCGCCTGATCATCAACTCGCCGACCACGACCGGCCTGATCCTGCTGAAGGCGCTGGCGCCGGAGCCCGGCCTGATGCCGCAGGCCCAAGCCTCGCTCGCGGCGTCGAGCTGCAGGGTGCAGGCGGATGCACCGGTCGCGAAGGAAGAACAACCGGCGCCGGCTCCCGCTGCGCCACCGCAGCCGCGGGGCAAGCGGTAGTTAGCCGGATACCGCGCTTTCGCCGGGTACAACGAATCTGTTCGTGGTGTTTGCAGTCGGACGTTCGCTGCCCGCGATCGTCTAGCCCTTCACGACCACGGCGCGCCCGATCACGGGTTGGGTCATCACCGGCGGATTGGCGGTTTGGGCGGCGAGTTCGCCGATCAGCCGGTCGGCGTCGGCTGCGATATTATCCGGCGCCTGGATCACCAGCCGCTCCAGCGCCCAGCGATACGAGGAGATGCGCTGCTCCAGGCATTGCTGCACCCACTGCACGATCAATACGTTTTCTTCCATGCGGGCGACCGCATCGGCCTGTTCGACCGGCGACAGCTCCGACACCAATTTGAGACTGGCGTTGCGCTTGCGGTCGAGTTCGATCACGCGCGCCGCCGAAGCGAAGAACGGCTCGAACCGGGTAATGTCGTTGCGGACGTCCTCGATCAATTGCTGATAGCGTGACGTATGCGAGCGGTGCGGCTCGTCGATAAGGGTGCGTCCATACATCGTGCGATCGAACACGACGTGCTGCCGCCATGGCGACGGCAGCGGCTGGTAATCGCCGAACACGCTCTTCCAGGCGGGGCGCGAGCGCGGCGGCTCTATCAGGGGAAAAGCGAGATCGCGAAGCTGGCGTTCGTTTTCGGTGAGCTGGAATTGCGAAGCCCTGAGGCCGACGCTGCCGGTCGCTTCCGCACCAAGCCAGCGATGCATGTCGTCGTTGCGGAAATCCTGGCGGGTGCGGCCGAAATCGCCGCCGCTGCAGCCCCCGAGGGCGGTACCGATCAAGACGAGTATGAGAGCCGGTAGTGACCGAAGCCCGGTGGTCCGGATCGGGAGGCACATCTCCGGCATTTCATCCGTCCAATATCAGGGGCGCCGACGGCGACGGCGACCGGGTGCTGTACCTTCTTCCGGTCCGCGTCTACCGCCTGTCCCATCAGCTTCGCGGTCGATCCGGACAACGGGAAGGATCAGTACGGTTCCCATGCCATCGCGTGGAGCGCCATCCATGCCCAGCCGTCGCGAAGCCGCTTCTGCCGGAAATTCAATGATGGTGCCCATGTTCCGATCTCTCTGGTTGCCGCGCGGCCGTGATTTGCCCGGCGACATGCCCTCATTAAGAACAGCACGTGGTTAACGGCATATTAATCTCGCGCCCCTGCCGGCTATGGACCGGTCGCCGTGTGTTCTGTTCAACACCCGCAAAAACCGCGATGCGCCTTCACCGGTTGTTTTCCTTAACCAACTCTTAAAGCGCCCCGCGTAGGCTGACGTTGAGGGGATTATTCGAAGTCGCGTACACCTGACATGGCTGCAACTCCATCATTTCCGGGTTTCGACGGGTTGATGACGCTCTCCCGTCGCGAGGGCGTCGACATCCGCCCTACACTGCTGCGCGTGTTGACCGACCTCTATGTACAGGCCGGCGCCCATTCCGCCGACGAGGAGCGGCAGTTCGTCGAACTGACCTCCCGCCTGATCGATCAGGTCGACGACGCCACGCGCGCCGCGGTGCGGGCGAGGCTCGCGATTTATCCGGCGACGCCGGCTGAGATCATGAGCAAGCTCGGCTTGCGGCGCTCCCATCCCGGCGAGGTCGTACCGGTCGCACGCGCGATACCAACCGCTATGGCCGAAGCCCCAGCGGCCCCGGCGCCGACCGAAGCGCAGTTGCGGATGGCATCCAGCCTCTCGATGCGGCCCAACGACGCCGCCGAAATCACCGACATGTTCTTTGCCGCCAACGCAAGCGATCGCGCGCTGATCCTGCACAATCTCAACGAAACGCCGCTGAAAGCTTCCGCCCGGATCCCCGCCGCCCGCGCCAAACGCGCGATCGAAACGCTGGAGATGGCCGCGTTTGCCGAAGATACCGAGAACTTCGCCCGCGAAATCGGCGAGGCGCTGATCCTGCCGGTGCGGATCGCGACGCAAGTGGTCAACGATCCCGGCGGCGAGCCGCTGGCTTGCGCCGCACGGGCGCTCGACATGCCGAGCGCGGCCTTCCAGCGGGTGCTGATGTTCCTCGATCCTGAATTCGGCTCCTCCGTGCAGAACGTCTACCGGCTGTCACGGCTGTACGACCGGCTGACCGAACGATCCGCGTTGGTCATGCTCGCGGCATGGCGGGGTTCGACCATGGCGGTCACCCGCGCCAAATATCGCCCGTCGCTCTACGACGACGAACGCAGCCATGCGCGGTCGGCTCCATCCGAGAGGCGCCCCGCCGTGCAACCCGGAAGCGCTCCGGTGCGGACGGGCACCGATGGTTCGAAGCCCTAATCTAGCAGCTTACGCTTTCGCCAGATCCAGAAAATGCCGCCCTGCCCGGTCCTCGGTCTCGACGATCCAGGCATCCGGATCGAAGCGGATTTCCTTGACGAGCCGTTCTTCCACCGATTGCTCCGGCACCGGTTGCGGCGACGCCGGCGCGAACAGGCGTTCGGCCGGACGGCTCTCGTCATAGACGGTCTGCGGCGCCGGCGCATACAGCATGGCGTTGCCGTCGAGCAGCGCCACCTTGACGAACACGGCGCCGGCCTCCTCCGCGCCGCGTCTGCGCACGGCGCCGAAGATTCCCTCGGTCTGGCAGCGGCGCAAATAAGCGGCCACCCAGATACTTGATTTCAATCGCATGGAATCGACGATAGGCCAGCGCCGAGCGCTAGGCTAGTCGATCGGGTGCCCGATCATCGCGGTGAGCTCGCGCACCAGGCGGTCGGACATCTGCCCGGTCACCGGTAGCTTGCGCGCATGCTCAAACTTCGAGATCGCCGCCTGGGTGTCGGCGCCGACAGCGCCGGTCGGTTTCAACTGGCCGTAGCCATATTGGGTCAGTGCGCGCTGCACCGCCGCCACGCGGCGTGCGCCCGCGGCCTGCGCAGCCTCACGGGAAACTGCCGGGATCGGCGCCGGTGGACGTGCGACATTCGAGGGCGCTGCGACCGGTGCGACGGCCGACTTGACCACCAGGCTGGTCATTGGATCGGCACCCCTGATATCCGCGTTTCTGGAATCGGTGCCCTTGATATCCGCGCTTCTGGAATCTGCGCTCTTTATCTCGACCGGTTTCGCTTCGACCGGCTCTGGTTCGACGGGCTTCGCCGCCAGTTCGACCGGGCGTGGGCGCGGCAACGGGCCGGCAACGGCCGGCGCCAGAACCGGCAACGTCACGACCGAACCGAACATCGGCGATGGATGACGGCCGGCCTGCAGGAACAGCGCATTGGTGATGATGGCGCAAATGGCGGCAGCCGCGAGCAGGCCGGCCACCATGTCCTTTGGACTGTGCATCAACATGCGCATGGCAAAGCCGCGCTCGTCTTCTGCCTCGATTGCAACCGCCTTCGCGCCGCGGCGGCGGCGCGGCATCTCGTCGTCCTCGGAAATACGTCTAGGCACTTTTCTTCACCTGATGGGCTTGGTCCTGTACTGCGGATCGCAGCGCCGGCTTGAGCGTCGCGATATTGCTTGTCGGCGCCTGTACCGGCGGCGGCTCGAAAATGAGCGGCAAGGCTACCGTCACGGTGGTGCCTTCGCCGACCTTGCTCTGCACATCGACCTCGCCATGATGCAATCCGACCAGGCCTTTCACGATCGACAGTCCGAGGCCGGTGCCTTCCTGTTTGCGCTGATAGGTCTTGCCGGCCTGGAAGAAGGGATCGCCGATCCGCTTCAGATCGTCGGCAGCGATGCCGACGCCGGTATCGGTGACGCGCAGCATCAGCCGCGATCCCTCGACCGCGGCCGAGACAATAACGCTGCCGCCGCGCTCGGTGAACTTGATGGCGTTGGCGACGAGGTTCAGCGCGATCTGCTTGAACGCGCGCGGATCGCCGGTCATCACGGGGAAGTCTTCCGCCGCACGGGTCACGAGATCGACGCCGCTTTCCCGCGCTTTCAGCGCCAGCAAATTGCAGCAATGGAGCAGTGCGGCCCGCGGCGCGAACGGCTCCGGCGAAATCTCGAAATTGCCGGACTCCATCTTGGACATGTCGAGGATGCCGTTGACCACCGACAGCAAGTGCTGGCCGGAATCGTTGATCAGTTGCGCATATTCCTTGCGGCGCACCGCATCGACCATCAGCACGTCTTCCTGAACGATCATCTCGGAGAATCCGATGATGGCATTCAGCGGCGTGCGCAATTCGTGGCTCATGGTGGCGAGGAAGCGGGTCTTGGACGCGTCTGCCTGCTCGGCGGCAGTGCGCGCCAGCTCGAGCGCCTGCTCCTGGATTTTCCGGTCGGTGACGTCGCGCATCACGGCGACGACCTCGGCCTCGCTTGAGGCCTGTTCGAGCGGCCGGCAACGCATTTCGACCCAGATGAAGTCGGCGGAGATGTTCTGGCCGCGGACAGCGTCACGGCGGATACGAAACTCGACGCTGCGGGCCTCGCCGCCGCGGGCGGCCTCCGACAAGGCTGTGAGATAGGCCGGCCGATCGGCGACGTGGACGCGGTCGAACAGGCCGTGCCCGGCGAGCCGCGAGACCGGCGTGCCGAGCAAGGCTTCAGCTGCGGGCGAAATGAACTGCACCGCGCCGTTGCGGCTGTGCCGCGAAATCACGTCGCTCATGTTCCGCGCCAGCAGGCGGTAGCGGTCTTCCTCGACATAGAGCAGCGATACGCTGGTACGCGCCAGCAATTCCGCGCCAACGGCGAGGCCCACGGCATACAGCGTCGCCGACGTCACTCCGACCGCCATCAGGGCGCCGCGCAAGGCCGCGCTCGGTTCCGGCACCGGCAGGACGCCGAAATGTCCGAAAGCGATCAACAACGCTGCACAGCCCAGCGCCAGCGCCGAGGCAAACGCGACGACGCGGCGCGAGGCCGAAAGTGCGGCCTCGAGCGGGACGACCACCAGCCAGACCGCGGCAAAGGATTCGATGCCGCCGGTGTTGGCGGCGATCATCATGACAAGACCCGCCAGCGCCAGCGACGACAGGATATGCGCGCCCTCGTAACGGCCTGTGCGCGACAGGAACCAGGACAGCAAAATGGGAGCGGTAAGCCAGGCGAATGCCGCGACCTCAAGCGCCGTGGGAGCGCCGCGCACCGCCAGATAGATCGGAAAGGCTGCGAACGCGGCGAGGCTGCCGAGCAGCCGCGGCGCCATGAACGCGCGATGACGGGCGCGCGTGAGCGCATCATATCGCGCCGACGGGTGCAGCAGGGCATCGAGACAATCGCGGATAATACTCAAAACAATCACTGCACTCGCGCTTCGGCTTGTTCGTCGGACAGACGCGCCGGAACGCCCCCTCAATCTTTGCGTCACCGTGTCAGAGCGAACTTAAGCGAACGCTAAGGTGCGGCGGCTGGGCCTCAAACACCGTTCGTTCGCGGGGGTTTCGTGCCCCGCGCGGCGCTCATTTAACGCGGATGGTGAATGACAGGTTTCCAGCGCGATCGATCTATGGTTTCGAAATGGTGGATGCGCCGGCCACGTCCATCTTGTCGCACGGGGGAAACGTCAATCGAAAATTTACGTCGAATCGAATGATTCGGATTTTCAGCTTATTTTCGGCGAATTTACCTCAATGCAAACACTTGCGATTTATCGACGGCTGCTACTCAAGAGCAAACCTGCGGGCTCAACCGCGATAGAACCAAAAGAGACGACCGGGGTCGCGTGATGTTTTTCCTGCTTCGTATGGCGTTCTGGCTCGGGCTCGTGCTCGTGCTATTGCCGAGGGAAAAGACACCTGAATCGGAAAAGCTGCCGCAGATCGGCGCTTCCGAAGCCGTTTCCGCGGCCACTGCCGCCGTCTCCGACATGGGCCAGTTCTGCAAGCGCCAGCCGGCGGCCTGCGAGGTCGGCGGGCAGGCCGCGACCGTGATCGGTCAGCGCGCGCAAGACGGCGCCCGCAAGCTGTATCAGATCATCACCGACAAGAAATCCGAGAGCAAGAAAACACCCGACCACACCGGCTCGATCGGCGGCGGTGAGGATCTGGAGGCGTCGATCGCGGCGGCAGCCCCCGCGACACGCTCACGGCGGACGATCTCGCCGCGGAATGGCGCGTTCCGCCGACGCCGTGACCGGAAATTAAGCGCCGAATTGGTTCCATTTTCGTCGCTTTCGCGCGACCGCGTCCCTATATAGGTTGCACGGATTGGACGATGGGCCACGATGACGACGATCGAAGAAATCAGGGATAATTTTGCGCTGCTGGACGAGTGGGACGACCGCTACCGGTACGTGATCGAACTCGGCCGCACCCTCGATCCGATGCCGGAAGAAGAGCATTCGGCCACCAACAAGGTGAATGGCTGCGCCAGCCAGGTCTGGCTCTCGAAACAGCTCGATCGCAGCGGCAACGGCGAACCGCGATTGAATTATCTCGGCGACAGCGATGCGCATATCGTGCGCGGCCTGATCGCGATCCTGCTGACGCTGTATTCCGGCCATACGCCGCGGCAAATTCTCGATACCGATGCGATCGCGGTGTTCGACGAGTTCGGATTTCGCGAGCATCTGACGCCGCAGCGCTCCAACGGCCTGCGCTCCATGGTCGAGCGCATTCGCTCCGATGCGCGCGAAGCGCTCGCGGCCGCTTCGTAAAACCCCCGATATTTGAGCGCGTTCTTTTCACGCGAACCGGTACCCGGTTCGCGAACGACGCTTCGGCTACTTCCTTTTCCGCTGCTGCTGGCCGAGGCCCATTTTCTTGGCGAGTTGCGAACGCGCCACCGCGTAATTCGGCGCGACCATCGGATAGTCGGCAGGTAAGCCCCATTTGTCGCGGTATTGCTCCGGCGTCATGTTGTACTGCGTGCGCAGATGGCGCTTGAGCGACTTGAAGCGCTTGCCGTCCTCGAGACAGACCAGATATTCCGGCGTGATCGACTTCTTGACGGACACGGCCGGCTTCGCCGGTTCGAGCGGGGCGTCCACCCGCCCGGTCGAGACCCGCAGCAACGCAGCATGGACCTGGCCGATCAGGTTCGGAATTTCCGACGCCTGCGTCGGATTGTTGCTGAGGTAGGCGGAAACGATATTGGCGGTCAGTTCGACGGGCGTCTTGCCGTTGGAATCGGTCATGGTTCAACCTTCCTTGGAGTAGCGTACGCACCGCATGTTTCAAGCAGTATCCGGCCGCGCCTATACGTTGCAGGAATCCTGTACGACTTGACGAATATGGACGGATTACCGGTGAGCTGACAAGAACAGCTGCGTTCTATTTCAACGGAGATTTGGCGGAAAGTATTGTCCGCTCAAGGGCGCTGATCGAGGTGTGTGCGCAGTTCGTCGATGGACGCGAAGCGCATCATGCCTTCGGGCATCTGGGCCTCGATCGAGCCGTCGGAATAGAGCGAATAGGCCATGCCGTCGACCACGCCGGATTTCAGCACCGTCACCGGCGGCTGGTCCTCATTTCGCGGCGCCGGCGGCGGGCGATCCTGAGCGGCGCTGTCATTGGCTTCGTTGAAGGTCGAGGGCGTTCGGGGGCGCCGCTGCGGCGGGATTTCGCCCGGCCTCGATCGTTCCGTTTTCGGCCAGGCGTCTTCGAAGGAGGCCGGCTGGGCCTCGACCGGCTCGAGCGGCGGCGGGGCGGCCGGTGGATTGGGGCGAAGGTCCGGCGACAGCAGATCCGGCGGCAATGGTTCGCTGGTTCGCGCCTGCGCGCGCTCGCGCTCTTTCCGCGATGACGAGGAAAACAACAGATTGCGTTTCGGCTTGGCGGGCGGAGCGGCCTCTGCCGGCGGCGCTGCCTCGGGCGGCGCGTCGCCGCGCGGGCGAGCCTGTTCCTGCCGGGCCTGTTCGTACCATGGCGGCGGCGACGACGTTGACAGCGCGGATGGTTCGGTTCCGCTCGCATTATCCCTTGGGAAATCGCTTGGGAACAGCAAGCCGCCATCTGCGGGCGCCTGCTCGCGCGCAATCCCTGGCGGGAGCACCGGCCGAACCGTAACTTCTCCGCGCGCGTCAGCCGCGCCGGCGCCAAGCCGCCGCGCGATGGTTTTCAGTTCCCTGACCGCCATCCAGAGGCCGAGCATGATCGCGCCGGTGCAAACCCCGATCACGCCGGTGAGTATCAGCGTGCCACCGACACTGAACTCCTTGTTCGGGATACCAACGCCGATCGCCAGCAGGCCCGCCAAAACAAGGCCAATCCCGGCTATCAACATAGCCATCATCATCGAACCCACCCCCAACAGCCACGCCCAAAATGCTCGTAAGCCGCCAATGCCACGATACCGTCATATTGTGTGCATCGCCAACCTGCAATTCCGCCCGGAGTTCCCTAAAATTCGCTCCCGTCCCCGACCGGAAACTTGGCGTTCATTCCCGTTTTTATTCCGGCCATTCAGCTGGCGTTCAGCCCGTATCCGTATCTTTACCGCCTACTAATTGCTGCCGATTTGCTGCGTTGCATCAGGGAATTAGACCACAATTGCGAATTACTTGGAAACGGAACTGCGCTATATGGATGCCCGGGAATTGAGGCTCAAAAGCGCAAAAGCTGGGCCAGAGGGGACGCCGGGTTACCAATAGCCATGTCATCCATCACCACTTCTGCCCTCGACACGCCCGCGCGGCGCTCGTTGGAGCGGACCTGCGACGACCTTGCCATCCTGGTGCTGGGCGCGGTCGCGTTGATCGCTGGCCTGACATTCCGTGATTACGGACTGGGCTGGGATGATTATACCCACGCCGAATATGCCGACCTGCTGCTGCGGATGTACGGTTCCGGTTTCAAGGACACCGGCGCCCTGTCATTCGCCAATCTCTATATGTATGGCGGCGGCTTCGATATGGCAGCTGCGCTGCTGCACAAGATCATCCCGCTCGAACTGTTTGAAACCCGGCGCCTGCTGGGCGCGATCGTCGGCGTGATCGGCCTTGCCGTGACGTGGCGGCTGGCGCGACGCGTCGGCGGGCCGCTGGCCGGGATCGCGGCGCTGCTGCTGCTGGCGCTGTGCCCGACCTTCTACGGGCACATGTTCATGAATCCGAAGGACGCACCGTTTGCGGTTGCAATGGTGATCCTGATCCTGGGTCTGGTCCGCCTGGCGGAGGAATATCCGCAGCCATCGCCGCGCACCATCCTGATCGTCGGATTTGGAGCCGGCCTCTCCATCGGCTGCCGGATTCTCGGCGGGCTGGCGCTGGTCTATGCGGTGGCCGGTTTCGTGCCATTACTGCTCGAGGAGTTCCACACCCAGGGAGCGCGCGAAGCAACGCGCCGCTTCGCCCATGTCCTCTATGTGCTGATGCCCGGACTGGTGTTCGGTTATCTCGTCATGGGCCTGGTGTGGCCGTGGTCGATCATGGAACCCGGACATCCGTTCCAGGCGCTGACCTATTTCTCGCACTTCTTCGAAAAACCCTGGAAGGAAATGTTCGACGGCGCGCTGGTGTCCGTGCCGGACATGCCGTGGTCCTATCTGCCGACCCTGTTCGCACTGCAGCTTCCCGAAGTGCTGCTGGCGCTTTTGATCGGCGGCGTCACCGGTACCTTGATGTCGCTGTCGCGCGCCGACGTTCCGGCCCGCCGCAAGACGATCTTCCTGATGCTGACGCTGGCGGCAACATTGCCGCTCGTGATCGCCATGGTGAAGCGGCCCGCCCTCTACAACGGCATCCGCCATTTCGTTTTCGTGATCCCGCCGATGACGGTACTGGCCGGCGCGGCGTTTGCCTGGGGCATGAACTGGCTGAAGGAAAATCGCCGCAGCTGGCAGCCCGCTGCGCTCGCGGTGTTCGCGTTCGGCCTGTTGCTGCCGCTCAGCGAAATGATCCGCCTGCACCCTTACGAATACACCCACTTCAACCATATCGCCGGCACCGTGCGGACCGCCGACAATCTGTTCATGCTGGATTATTGGGGCCTGGCGCTGAAGCAGGCGTCCGACGGCCTGCGCGAAGAACTCGTCGAGCGGCAGGAAGCTCCGCCTCGCGGGCGCAAGTGGAAGGTCGCGGTGTGCGGGCCGCAGCGTCCGGCGCAAGTGGCGCTCGGCCCCGACTTCACGATCGGCTGGGACAGCAATGCCGCCGACTTCGCGATGACGCTTGGCGAATTCTACTGCAAGGGCCTGACCGCGCCGGTGCTGGTGGAAATCAAGCGCGACGACGTCGTGTTCGCACGCGTCTACGATATCCGCGGCCGCGCCATTTCGACGCTGCTGGCAATCCCGGCGCCGTAAGCTTTATCGACCGCAAAAGCATGACTGTCACCCTGGGCCCGCGCCTTGCTGCGGACCCGGCGCAGGACTAGGCTTGCCTTCGAAAATCAACAATGAACGGAGGAACCGGTCATGTCGCCAGCCGAAGCCCGCCTGAAGGAAGTTCCGTCCGGCATGTCGGATGCCGAGTGGACCCAGCGCGTCAACCTCGCCGCCTGCTATCGTCTCGTCGCGTTGTATGGCTGGGACGATCTGGTCGATACCCACATCTCGGCGCGCGTCCCCGGCCCCGAGCATCACTTTCTCATCAACCCTTACGGCCTGATGTTCGACGAAATCACCGCTTCCAGCCTGGTGAAGGTCGATCTCGACGGCAACCAGCTCACCAAGAGCGACTACAGCATCAACCCGGCCGGCTTCACCATCCATTCGGCGATCCACGAAGTCCGTGAGGATGCCGGCTGCGTGCTTCATCTGCACACGCCTGACGGCACGGCGGTGGCGAGCTGCATGGAAGGCCTGCTGCCGATGAACCAGACCGCGCATTTCGTCACCCACGATCTCGCCTATCACGACTATGAAGGCGTGGCGCTGGATCATGACGAACGTCCGCGACTGCAGAAGGATCTCGGCGACAAGAACCACATGCTGTTGCGCAATCACGGCACGCTGACCGTCGGCCGTTCGGTCGCCTCCGCCTTCGAGCGCATGTACCATCTGGAGCGGGCCTGCACGATGCAGGTGCGCACCCGCATGCTCGGCCCGACCGCCTATCCGATCGAGCAGGCCGTGGTCGACAAGAACGAAGAGGTCTTCCACAATCCCGATCGCATGGAATTGCGTTCGACCAACCTGGTGTGGCCGCCGCTGCTGCGCAAGCTCGATCGCATCGACCCGAGCTACAGGAATTGAAAATCTGGGAATTTCGGTGTAGGGTCGCTTCCAACGACCTCTGCACTACCGAATCAAAACGCCGCCCAATTCCGGGCGGCGTTTTTATTTACGAAACTACTTCGCTGCTTCCGCGAACGCGCCGAGGATCCGCGCCCAGGAGCGGATGCCCTTGTGAAAGCTCTTCAGGTCGTACTTCTCGTTCGGCGAATGGATGTTGTCGTCGTCGAGGCCGAAGCCGACCAGCACGGTATCGAGGCCGAGCGTGCGCTTGAAATCAGCCACGATCGGGATCGAGGCGCCGGAACCGATCAACAGCGCTTCCTTGCCCCACTCGTCGGTCAGCGCGCGCTTGGCGGCGGCGAGCGGCTTCATGTTCCAGTCGAGCGCGATCGCCGGCGCGTTGGAATGGTCGGTGAATTCGCACGTGCAATCGCCCGGCAGGCGCGACGTCACATAATCGCGAAACGCCTTGCGAATCCTGTCGGGCTGCTGCCCCTCCACCAGCCGGAATGAAACTTTGGCGGAGGCTTCCGCGGGGATGACCGTCTTGGAGCCCTCGCCGGTATAGCCGCCGACGATACCATTGATGTCGCAGGTCGGGCGTGAGGAGACCTGTTCGATCAACAGGCGATCCTTCTCGCCGGCCGGCAACGAAAGGCCGATCGGTTTTAAGAACGAGTCCGGCGTGAGGTTGAGATTCTTCCACTGCGCCAGGATGTCCGGCGGCAAATCCTTTACGCCGTCATAGAATCCGGGAATGGTAATGCGGCCATTGTCATCGAACAGGCCGCCGAGAATGCGGGTCAGAACCCGGATCGGGTTCTGCGCGCCGCCGCCGAAAATGCCGGAATGCAGGTCGCGGTTGGCGGCCTTGATCTTGACCTCGTCGTAAACGAGCCCGCGCAGCGAGGTGGTGATCGCGGGCGTGTTCTGGTCCCACATGCCGGTGTCGCAGACCAGCGCGAAGTCGGCCTTGAGTTCACCCTTGTTCTGCTCGAGGAACGGCACGAAATTCTTGGAGCCGATTTCCTCCTCACCCTCGATGACGATGGTGATGTCGACCGGCAGCGAGCCCGTCACCGATTTCCAGGCCCGGCAGGCCTCGACGAAGGTCATCAACTGGCCCTTGTCGTCCTCGGCGCCGCGCGCGACGATGATCTTGCGCCCGTCGGCGTGGTCGGTGACGGCGGGTTCGAACGGCGGGCGGTGCCACAGGTTCAGCGGATCGACCGGCTGCACATCGTAGTGACCGTAGAACAGCACGTGGGGCCGTCCGTTGGCGCCGCCATTGGCCTTGGCATCGACCTTGGCGACGATCGCGGGATGACCCGCCGTCGGCCGCACCTCGGCATTGAAGCCGAGTGTTGCGATATCCTTCGCAAGATGATCGGCGGCCGCCTTGCAGTCACCGGCAAAGGCCGGGTCGGCCGAAATCGATTTGATCCGCAGCAGCGCAAACAACCGCTCGAGGCTGTTGTCGAAATCGGCATCGATGCGATCGAGAACCGGCTGAAGCTGTGCGTTGGACATGGCGTTATTCCCTAGCTGTGGGTGTTGTTGTTTGCGTTAGGTTGTAGCCCGCTTGTGGCCTGAGGCAAGGCGTCCGCGGCGGGTGGATACAGCATGTGCCAGACCAGCCCGGCCACCAGCACGACGGTGGCGGCGAGATTGTTGCCGTAGGCCTGCAAATCGTTCGGGAAGATCGGCAGCGACAGGCATAGCAAGCCGCCCGCAAGGGCCAGCAGCGCCCATGTGCCGGCCATGACCCTCGGACGCGGATCATAGGCGGCGCGGTGGATCAGCACGGTCATGGGAAAGAACAGCCACATGAAATAATATTGACGGGCCAGCGGCGAGGCGACCGTCATCAGGCAGAACAATATGGCGATTTCCTCGGCGTCCGACCGTTCCGTCCGGCGTGACGCCGGCGGCATGACCGCGACGTAGCCGATCCCGATCGCAAGCGATATCGCCAGCACGAGCAGGTTCGCCGTCTTGAAATCAAAATTGGCGAAATTCATCGTGCGAGCGGGCTTCGCCGGATCGTCCTGATTGTAGTTCACTGGCCGCGTCAGGCGATGTGTCATCGCGATGATGGACTGGTTGACCCACGACCAGTTCTGCTCGTCGCGCTGTCCGAACCCCTTCTCCGAACTCGAGCCCACCATTCCCTGGTACCAGGTCTTCAACTCCGTGACGTTATGCTGGAAGCCGCGGAATGGCGCCGGGAGCACGAACAGAAATACGGCCAGAAACACCACCATGCTGGCGAGCGCCGCCCACTGCCGGCGCCAGACCAGATAGGGAAGCACCGCGACCGGAAAAACCTTGATCGCGGTGGCGAGCGCGAACATGCTACCCGCCATCCACGCACGCTTCTGCCGCAGCAGCCAGAATCCGTACAGCATCAGCGCCAGCAGCACGAGGTTCGGCTGGCCGAGGTCGAACATGTCGAACACGAAGGTAACGGTGACAAAGCCCGGCAGCGCTTCCAGCCACGGGCCAGGCTTGCGTCCCGATCCCGTCATGGCGTGCGAATATTGCGCCGTCATCCACCACGCAACGATGTTGAGAAACGACAGGCCGAGATAAAGCGGTATCTTGCCGAAGAAGCTTGGAATGGCGAGCAGCACCGCCGACAGCGGCGGATAGATGAACTCGAAATAGGCGTTGAGGTCGTTGGGGTAGAGATTCTTGCCTTGCAGGACCTGCTGCCCCGCCCAGAACCACAGCGGATAATCCTTGGTCTTTCCACTGCCCCAGATTTCCGGGACCAGCACATCGGCGGTCAGCGCGATGCAGCAGACCAGAAAAAGAATATCGAGCGGCGCTCGCAACGACGGATATCTCAGCACGCGCACGTTCCGGAAGTCAGAGGGATATCACGTCGTTGCCATCAGCGCCGCAGCAATCCGCCGAGCGCACCGCGGACCAGCGAGCGTCCGATCGAACCGCCGAGCGCGCCGCCGACCGATTTGCCGAGATCGGCAACGGCCCCGCCGACGACCTTGTTGGTGACCGAGCGGGTAACGCTTCGGGCGATGATCTGGCCGGTCGACATCCTGCCGCGCGAAACATTGGTGCCGAAAATCGTCCCGACGATCGAGCCGATCTGCCCGAGGATCCCACCGCCACCGGCGCCGCCCGCGTTCGTTTGATCCGCATGCGCCGCCGTTCCGGCCACGCGCTTCTGCAACATCTCATAGGCAGATTCGGCATCGATGGCGGTGTCGTATTTGCCTTTCACCGGGCTGTTATTCATGATCGCCTTGCGTTCCTCGGGCGTGATCGGCCCGATCCGCGCCGAAGGCGGCCGGACCATGACGCGCTCGACCATCGCCGGCGTGCCGCCGCCTTCGAGGAACGACACCAACGCTTCACCCTTGCCGAGTTCCATGATGACGCGCGCGGTATCGAGCTTCGGGTTCGGCCGGAAAGTCTCTGCGGCCGCCGCCACCGCCTTCTGGTCGCGCGGCGTGAAAGCCCGCAGCGCGTGCTGCACACGGTTGCCCAATTGAGCGAGCACTTTGTCGGGCACGTCGATCGGGTTTTGCGTGACGAAATAAACGCCGACACCTTTGGAGCGGATCAGGCGTACCACCTGCTCGATCTTGTCCATCAACGCCTTCGGCGCATCGTTGAACAACAGGTGCGCCTCGTCGAAGAAAAACACCAGTTTCGGCTTCGGCAAGTCGCCGGCTTCCGGCAATTCCTCAAACAGCTCAGACAGCATCCACAGCAGGAAGGTGGCGTAGAGGCGCGGGCTCTGCATCAGCTTGTCAGCTACCAGAATATTGACCATGCCCCGGCCGTCGCTGTCGGTTTTCATGAAATCCTTCAGCGTCAGCGCAGGCTCGCCGAAGAATTTCGCCCCGCCCTGGTTTTCCAGCACCAGAAGCTGGCGTTGAATGGTGCCGACAGTTGCCTTGGTCACGTTGCCGTAGCCTTGCGCTGCCTTGCGGATCGGATCCAGCGGATCTTCGACGGCGTCCGCCCCCTTCTTGCCGGCGGCGGGAACGATCGCATCGAGCAACGATCGCAAATCCTTCATATCGATCAGCGTCAGCCCGTTTTCGTCAGCAACGCGGAACGCGACATTGAGAACACCCTCCTGCACATCATTCAGATCGAGCATCCGCGACAACAGCAACGGCCCCATTTCCGTGACGGTGGCGCGAACCGGATGGCCTTGTTCGCCAAACACGTCCCAAAACACGGTCGAGAACTGGTCGGGCTGGAACGTCAGGCCCATTTCGCCGGCCCGCTTGAGGATGAAGTCCTTGGCCTCGCCGACTTCGGAGATTCCGGACAGGTCTCCCTTGATGTCCGCAGCAAAGACGGGAACGCCGGCGCGCGCAAACCCTTCCGCCATCACCTGGAGCGACACAGTCTTTCCAGTTCCGGTCGCGCCGGTGACAAGGCCGTGCCGGTTTGCAAGCGCGAGCGTCAGCCAGGCCGGCTGCTCACCCTTGCCGATAAAAATCTTGTCGCCGGTATCGGCCGTCTTGTTATCGGAGGTCGCCATCATCGCCTCTTCGCGCTTCGGGGAGGTTCGCCAAGCCATCATATCGCATCCTGCCCGTCGATTGATACCGTCGGCGTACAGGGCACGCCACCTGAAAGGCTATGCTTCTCATACTATATTCCAACTCGGCGTATGGCGTAGCGCGACGACTTTACCGTGAATCCCGCGTTCGCTCTTGCATTGCGGCAACACTTGCCGCGCGATCTGGAACGAAAACCGCCTTCATGCGCGCTGACCGCTTGTATTTCAATTCGCAGACGCTCAAGATAAATTTCATAGGCAGGCGACCCGGGGATTAACCGGCTGAGGGCGGGGCAATATGGACGAACTGATTGGACAACTGGCCGCAAAGGCCGGTATCGACAGGGCTGTGGCTGAAAAAACCGTCGGCATTGTTTTGGGTTTCCTTCGCAAAGAGGGTCCCGCCGACAAAGTTCAGGCTCTGATCGACCAGATTCCCGGTGCGGAAGCTGCCATCGCAGCCTCCAGCAGCAATAGCGGCCTCTCCAGGTTGATGGGTGGCGGCCTGATGGCGCTCGGCACGAAGCTGATGGCGCTTGGCTTGGGCATGAGCGAGATTCAGAACATCGCGCGCGAACTTTTCAGGTTCGGTCGCGACAAAATCGGAGCGGATCAAATGGGCGAGATCATTTCGGGGACGCCGGGCCTTAGCCAGTTCGCATAAAACACACCGCCTGGACCCAGCACATTTCTTTGCATCGAGCATCATGACATACTCCCTCACCGAGATCGAAGGCCTGAGCGCCTACTCCGCCTCGAAACTGAAATCGCTCGGCATTCGCACGACGGAAGCGCTGCTGGAAGCCGCCCGCACCGTCAAAGGACGCAAGGCGATCGCGGCGAAGACCGGCATCAGCGAACAGCAATTGCTCGAATGGGCCAATTTCTCCGACTACATGCGGATTCCCGGGATGGGCAAGGCCAAAGTCGGACTGGTTCGCGCCGCCGGCGTGCCCACGGTGCGCGAGCTCGCGCTTCGCAACCCGGCGCGGCTCGCCCAGAACATGAAAGAAGTGAATATCAAGCGAAAGCTCGTCCGCGTCATGCCGTCGGAAAAGTCGGTCGAGCAATTGATCGCGCAGGCACGCAAGCTGCAGCCGAAAATCAGCTACTAGAGCAGCCCTGAAGTCGGCCCGGCCGGCCTGCGGTGCCGGCTTTCGCGCCTTGACTCGCTGCTGCGGACCGCGCAAAGCGACCGCATGATCGAAACCATGTCCAGACCCGCCACGGTGGCCGGCCCGACCGGTCATTTCGACTTGCGGGCACTGATGTCGAGGCCCTATCCGGCCGTGATGGGCGTGTTGAATGTGACGCCGGATTCGTTCTCCGACGGCGGACAATTCGCTGCACCCGACCACGCACTGGCGCAGGCGCGACGGATGATCGCCGAGGGCGCCGACATCATCGACATCGGCGCGGAATCCACCCGCCCCTACGGTTCGGAGCCGATCTCCGCGGACGAGGAATTGAAACGGTTACAGCCGATGCTGGCTGAAATCGTTGCACTCGGCGTTCCCGTATCGATCGACAGCATGAAATCGGCCGTCGTCGCCTGGGCACTCGATCAAGGTAGTGTCATCGCCAACGACATCTGGGGTCTGCAGCGCGATCCCGGTATGGCCGCGCTGGTAGCGGCGCGCCGCGTGCCCGTCATCATCATGCACAACCGCGACAACGCCGACCCCGCCATCGACATCATGAAGGATATCGCCGCGTTCTTCGCGCGTTCGCTCGACATCGCCGCGAAGGCCGGCGTTTCCTTGGACAAAATCGTGCTCGATCCCGGAATCGGCTTCGGCAAGACGGCCGAGCAGAGCATGGTCGCGTTGGCGCGCCTGCGCGAACTTCAATCATTCGGCCTGCCGCTACTGGTCGGCGCCTCCCGCAAACGCTTCATCAGCACGGTGACGCCGTCCGAACCGCAGCAGCGTCTCGGCGGCTCGATTGCCGCGCACCTCATTGCCGCACAAGCGGGCGTGCGGATCATCCGCACGCATGATGTGGCGGAAACCGTGCAGGCGCTGCGGGTGGCGGCCGCAATCAGGGGACAGGAATGACCGATACGATCTTCATCACCGGTGTCGTCATCCATGCCCGCCATGGCGTGATGGAGCACGAGACCGAGGTTGGGCAGCGTTTCGTGATCGATCTCGAACTGTACACGGACCTGTCGGAATCCTCCCACACGGACCGCCTTTCCGACACCGTATCCTATTCCAACGTGGTCGCGACGGCGACGGCGGCCTTCAAGAACACCAATTACAAGCTGCTGGAGCGCGCGGCCGGCGCCGTTGCGGACGCCATATTGGCGACATTTCCGCGCATCCGAGCCGTCAAGGTCACCGTTCACAAGCCGCACGCGCCGATTGCTGCGATCTTCGAGGACGTCGGCGTGGTCCTGACCCGCACGCGGCAAGCGTCGCATGGCTGACGCGCTGATCGCGCTCGGCGGCAATGTCGGCGACGTTCGCGCGACATTCCAAAAGGCCATCGCCAATATTTGCGGCATGACGCAAGCAGCATTGCTGGCGCGGTCGTCCGACTATTCCACGCCGCCCTGGGGCGAAGAGAAACAGGCCGCATTCGTCAATGCCTGCATCGAGATCGAAACCAGCCTCGATCCCCACGCGCTGCTGTTCACGCTGCACAAGATCGAGAAGAAATTCGGCCGCGATCGTGCGCAGGAGACGCGCTGGGGTCCGCGCACTCTCGACCTTGACCTGATCGCCTATGACGACGTCAAAATCGACAAGCCGGAATTGACGCTGCCGCATCCGCGGTTGTTCGAGCGCGCTTTCGTGCTGGTGCCGCTCGCCGAGATCGCGCCCGGCCGTGTCATCGCGGGACGTAGCGTGAGCGCGGCGCTGGCACAGCTCTCAGTCGACGGTATCCAGCGCTTACCCGACCTCGGCTGACGGAAAAGGCGCCAAAACAACCGTTTGGCTTGGCGGCCGCCCCGTGGCAATTTCCGGCCAATGAGAGAAGGCGACCACGGGCGAAGGAAACGATCAGCGGGATGACGACGACAAGCGACGACCTGGAATTGGCGGCGGATTTTGCGCCTGCAACCTATGACGACTGGCGCAAACTGGTCGATGGGGTGCTGAAAGGCGCGCCGTTCGAGAAACTCGTCGGCAAGACCTCTGACGGATTGAAGATCGATCCGATCTACCGCCGTGCGCGGGGCGCCATGCCGATCGCCGGACGCGCCGCCGCCGCACCCTGGCAGATCATGCAACGGGTCGATCATCCCGATGCCGGGCAAGCCAACGCGCAGGCGCTGCATGATCTCGAGAATGGCGCCACCGGCCTTGAATTCGAATTCGCGGGTGGTCCGGGCGCGCGGGGTTTCGGCATCGCCGACGCAACAAAGGAAACGCTGGCGCGGGTGTGCGACGGCATCTTCCTCGATGCCGGGATCATGATTGCGCTCAATCCCGTGCTCGGGCGCGAGAATGCCGGAGAACATTTCGCCGATATCGTCGAAGCCCGCAAAATCGATCCCGCCAACGTCGATATTCATTTCAACTATCAGGCGCTCAGCACCATCGCCACGCGCGGCGCCGCGGCGTCCTCCTGGGCGGAGTTCGAAAAACCTTTTGGCAAAGTGATCGGCGGGCTCATGGGTCGTGGCTTCAAGGGCCCGTTTGCCGCTGGCCGACGGCCGCCCGGTTCACGATGCTGGCGGATCGGAAGCGCAGGAACTGGCGTTCACGCTCGGCGTTGCCGTAGCCTATCTGCGCGCGCTGGAATCCGGCGGTATCGAGCTTGACGCTGCCCGTTCGGCGCTGTCGTTCCGGCTCAGCGCCGATGCCGATCAATTCCTGACGCTCGCGAAATTCCGCGCGCTGCGGTTGCTGTGGGCGCGGATCGAACAGGCTTGCGGCCTGCACCCCGAAGCCGATCTTCGTTGCCGCACAGACCGCCTGGCGGATGCTGACGCAGCGCGACGCCTACGTGAACATGCTGCGCGCGACGATGGCGACCTTCTCCGCCGGCCTCGGCGGCGCCAATGCCATCACCGTGTTGCCGCATACATTGGCGCTGGGATTGCCCGACCCGTTCGCCCGGCGCGCCGCGCGCAACACGCAACTGGTGCTGCTGGAAGAATCCAACCTCGCCAAGGTCTCCGATCCCGCCGCGGGATCCGGCGGCATCGAAACGCTGACACAACAGCTTTGCGAGGCGGCATGGTCGATATTCCAGGAAATCGAAAAGGCCGGCGGCCTGTTCGCTTCCCTCGAGCAAGGCCTGATCCAGCGCAAGGTCGCCGCAACGCGGGCCGTGCGCGAGGCCAATATCGCCAAACGGCGAGACGTGCTGACCGGCGCCAGCGAGTTTCCGAACCTGCATGAAGCCGACGTCGCGGTGCTGGCGGTCAAGCCGGTCGCGCTCGCGCCCATGGGCGAAGCCACGATCGAATTCGAGGCGCTGACGCCGATACGGCTGGCGGCGCCGTTTGAAGCGCTGCGCGATAAATCCGACAGCATGCTCAAGAGCAGCGGCGCGCGGCCAAAGATCTTTCTCGCCAATCTCGGCACGGCCGCCGATTTCACCGCACGCGCCGGGTTTGCCAAGAGTTTCTTCGAGACCGGCGGCATCGAGGCGATCGATACCGAGGGATTCACCGACCCGACGGCGCTTGCCGCCGCTTTCAACGCGTCTGGTGCTGCGCTGGCGTGCCTGTGCTCGTCCGACAAGGTCTATGCCGAGCACGCAACAGCCACTGCTGCCGCTCTTCAATCCGCCGGCGCCAAGCATATCTATCTGGCAGGCCGTCCCGGCGAGCAGGAAGCCGCGTGGCGCGGCGCCGGTGTCGGCGATTTCATCTTTGCCGGCGGTGACGCGCTGGCGATGCTGCGGGAAGCCTGGCGGCGAATGGAGTGAGCATGACATCGGCGAGCAAAACCGTTCTGACCGGCGGCTGCCAGTGCGGCGCCGTCAGATTTGCGGTGTCGGCGCCGCCGACCAAAATCAGCATCTGTCACTGCCGGATGTGCCAGAAGGCTTCCGGCGCCCCGTTCGCCTCCTTCGCCGACATCGACCAGGCCGATTTCGCCTGGACCCGCGGCAAGCCGGCGGCGTTCAAATCCTCCTCGATCGCCGAGCGCGATTTCTGCGCCGCCTGCGGCACCCCCTTAAGCTTTCGCCGCATCGGCGGCCCCCGGATCGAAATCATGACCGGCGCCTTCGACCGCCCCGACCGGGTGGTGCCGACGCGGCAATTCGGCACGGAATCCCGGCTCGGCTGGGTGGTCGGCATCGCCAATCTGCCGAGCCAGACCACGCTGCAGAATTACGGTTCCGAAAAGCTCGGAAGCATCGTCAGCCACCAGCATCCGGACCATGATTGAGGGTACCGACTTATCAGACACGACAATCGTGATAGGCTAGGCGGTGCTTCGGATCCTGGGAGACACGTTGCTTGGTTTGGTACAATGGAAGGTCGGTAAGCTATTTGTGCGGCTGCTGTGGTCTGAACCGGTGTCATGACCGAAAGCCGCGCTGACGATCTTGTGTACAAGAAGAATGTTCGCGAACTGATCGAACGGAATCGCAAGTTTGAGGAAACGAGGGAATGACGCGCATTCCGAACTTCGCCGATGTCGCCTTCCAGCCGGTAGCCGCCGCGGCGCCCGCCGGCGGCGCCGAGCCATGGCTGACGCCCGAGGGCATCCTCGTAAAGCCCGGCTATAGCGAGGCCGATCTCGAAGGCATCGACTTCCTCGAGACCTGGCCGGGCATCGCGCCCTATCTGCGCGGCCCCTACCCGACCATGTATGTCAACCAGCCCTGGACCATCCGGCAATATGCGGGGTTCTCGACGGCTGAGGATTCCAACGCGTTCTACCGCCGCAATCTTGCGGCCGGCCAAAAGGGCCTTTCGGTCGCGTTCGATCTCGCCACCCACCGCGGCTACGACTCGGATCATCCGCGCGTCACCGGCGACGTCGGCATGGCCGGTGTCGCGATCGACTCGATCTACGACATGCGCACGCTGTTCTCCGGCATTCCGCTCGACCAGATGAGCGTGTCGATGACCATGAACGGCGCGGTGCTGCCGATCCTCGCGCTGTTCGTGGCTGCCGCCGAGGAACAGGGCGTTCCGCCGGAGAAACTGTCGGGCACCATTCAGAACGACATTCTGAAAGAGTTCATGGTGCGCAACACCTACATCTATCCGCCGGCGCCCTCGATGCGGATCATCTCCGATATCTTTGCCTACACTTCGCAGCGGATGCCGAAGTACAACTCGATTTCGATCTCCGGCTATCACATGCAGGAAGCCGGCGCGACGCAGGACCTCGAACTCGCCTATACGCTCGCCGACGGCGTCGAATATCTCCGGGCAGGATTGGCCGCAGGCCTCGATGTCGACCGCTTTGCGCCGCGGCTGTCGTTCTTCTGGGCGATCGGCATGAACTTCTTCATGGAAGTCGCCAAGATGCGCGCGGCGCGGCTGTTATGGGCCAAGCTGCTGAAGCAGTTCAATCCCAGGGATCCGCGTTCGCTGTCGCTGCGCACGCATTGCCAGACCTCGGGCTGGTCGCTGACCGCGCAGGACGTCTTCAACAACGTGATGCGCACCACCATCGAGGCGATGGCGGCGACCCAGGGCCACACCCAGTCGCTGCACACCAACGCGCTCGACGAGGCGCTGGCGCTGCCGACCGATTTCTCCGCGCGGATCGCGCGCAACACGCAGCTATTCCTGCAGCAGGAAAGCGGCACCAACCGCATCATCGATCCCTGGGGCGGCTCGTTCTATGTCGAGCGGCTGACCCGCGATCTCGCCGCCAAGGCCTGGGGCCACATCCAGGAGGTCGAGGAACTCGGCGGCATGGCCAAGGCCATCGAGGCCGGCGTGCCAAAACTGCGGATCGAGGAAGCTTCCGCCAAGACGCAGGCGCGGATCGACGCCGGCCGCCAGGCGGTGATCGGCGTCAACAAGTACAAGCCGGTCAATGAAGCCGCCATCGACGTGCTGAAGGTGGAAAATTCCACGGTGCGCCGCCTGCAGATCGACAAGCTGGCGCGGCTCAAGAAGGAGCGTAACCAGAAGGACGTCGACGATGCGCTTGCGGCGCTGACGCGCAGCGCCGGCGAAGGCAACGGCAATTTGCTGGCGCTCGCCATCGACGCCGCACGCGCCAAGGCCACCGTCGGCGAAATTTCGGACGCGATGGAAAAAGTATTCGGGCGGCACCGCGCCGAGATCAAATCCATCACCGGCGTCTACAAGCGGGAGGCGTCCACCATGTCCAACCGGGTCGAAAAAGTGCAGGCGCTGATCGATGCGTTCGAGGACGCCGAGGGCCGCCGGCCCCGCATTCTCGTCGCCAAGATCGGCCAGGACGGCCACGACCGCGGCCAGAAGGTGATCGCGTCGGCATTCGCCGATGTCGGCTTCGACGTCGATATCGGGCCGCTGTTTGCCACCGCCGACGAAGCCGCGCGGCAAGCGGTGGAGAACGACGTGCATATCCTCGGCGTGTCGTCGCTGGCGGCGGCGCATCTGACGGCCGTGCCGGAATTGAAGGCCGCGCTGAAGAAGCAGGGCCGCGAGGACATCATGATCATCATCGGCGGCGTGGTGCCGCCGCAGGATTACGACGCGCTCTACAAGGCCGGCGCGGAAGCGATCTTCCCGCCCGGCACCGTGATCTCGGATGCCGCCGAAGAGCTGATCCACAAGCTCAATGCGAGACTGGGGCATAGCGAGGCGGCGGAATAGCTCTGCGCCTTGCAAAATGGAGACGGGATCGGCGGGTGTGGCCCCCTCGCCTGCACCGCGCAGCCGTTGTAAACCAAGGCATGCCCCTGCCGAACAATGTTTCCCCCGACATCGAAACGCTCGCCAAGGACCTCCGCGCCGGCCACCGCGCGGCGCTGGCGCGGGCGATCACGCTGATCGAAAGCCGCCGGGCTGACCATCAGGCAGCAAGCCGCGATCTGGTTCAGGCGCTGCTGCCCGATACCGGCAAGGCGGTGCGTGTCGGCATCACCGGCTCGCCGGGGGTCGGCAAATCCACCACCATCGACGCGCTCGGCATGTTCCTGATCGAGCGCGGCCACAAGGTCGCCGTGCTCGCGGTCGACCCCTCCTCGGCCCGCACCGGCGGATCGATCCTCGGCGACAAGACGCGCATGGCGCGGCTGTCGGCTTCGGACAACGCCTTCATCCGGCCCTCGCCGGCGTCAGGCACCCTCGGCGGCGTCGCCGCCAAGACCCGCGAGGCGATGCTGTTGTGCGAGGCGGCCGGCTTCGACGTGGTGCTGGTGGAGACCGTCGGCATCGGCCAGTCCGAGACCGCGGTCTGCGACATGACCGATTTCTTTCTCGCCCTGATGCTGCCCGGCGCCGGAGACGAATTGCAGGGCATCAAGAAGGGCCTGGTCGAACTCGCCGACATGATCGCGATCAACAAGGCCGATGGCGACAACATCAAGCGCGCCAATTTGGCGGCCGCCGAATATCGGGGTGCACTGCATATCCTCAGTCCGCGCTCGGAGCACTGGCATCCGCCGGTGCTGACTTACTCGGCACTGACCGGCACCGGCATGGATGTGCTGTGGCAGAAAATCCTGGACCACCGCACCGCGCATGAATGCTTCAGGCGAGTTCGCGGCGCGGCGGCGCGAACAGCAAGTGAAATGGATGTGGTCGATGCTGGAGCAGCGGATGATGGCGCGGCTGCGCGCCGATGCCACGATCCGCGCCAAGGTGAAAAAGACCGAGGCCGAGGTCGCCGACGGCCGTATCACGCCGGCGGTCGCCGCCGAACAGATCGCGGAGATGTTGCGGTGAGCGAGAAGCTGCGGATCCTCATCACCGGCTTCGGCCCGTTTCCCGGCGCGCCGTTTAATCCGACGCAGCCGTTGGTCGCGCGGCTGTTGCGGCTGCGGCGGCCGGCCTTCACCGATCTCGAACTGTCGAGCCATATCTTTCCGGTCACCTACAAGGCGGTCGACCGCGAATTGCCGCTTGTCTTGGCAAAGCACCGTCCGCATGCGCTGTTGATGTTCGGCCTTGCCTCGCGCACCGCGCATGTCCGCGTGGAGACCCGCGCCCGTAACGCCGTCACCATGCTGTGGCCCGACGCGGCGCAGACCCACGCACGCAAGGGCTCGATCGCCGACGGCACTGATGCCAGGATGTTCGGCCCGCATACCGCCAAAATGCTGCGCGCGGCGGTCGGCACCGGAATTGACGCCCGCGCCTCGCGCGACGCCGGCAGCTATCTCTGCAATTATCTGAGCTGGCGCGCGATCGAGGCCGTCGACACGGACGATGGCCCGCGGCTGGCGGCGTTCGTGCATATTCCCCTGCTGGCGCGCGACGGCGCCTCCCGGCGCAAGGGCTCACCTCGCATCACGCTGGAAGAACTGGTCGATGCCGGCGAGGCGATGCTGCTGGAGATGGTGAAGCTGACGCGGCAGGCGGTGCGAACGTGCGAGCTTCGTAAGGTGGGCAAAGGTGCTCTTGCGCCGTGCCCACCATTGATCCGCAACGAATACTTTGGTGGGCACGCTTGCGCTTTGCCCACCTGCGGACGGCATCTCGCACCCGACATTAACCCTACCCCCAACAATCGCCACGTTCCGCCTTCGTCTTCACCATGCGCCGCCGCATTTTCGCGATACCTATGAAGGGCGCGAATGCCACGGCTTGCATTGCGCGAGGGTCATTCAACCATGGATTTCAACCGCCGCCATCTGATTGGCGTATCGGCTGCCGGTGTTGCGGGTGCGCTTGCCGTTTCGCCTGATGCGGCGCGCGCGGCACCGCTGGCCTCCACGCTTGGCCGCGACGTGACCCAATATGGCGTCCGGCCCGGCAGTCCCGACGATCAAACCAGGAATTTGCAACGCGCGATCGACGAGGCCGCGCGCGCGCAGGTGCCGCTGGCGCTGCCACCGGGCGTCTACCGCACAGGAATGCTTCGCCTCTCGAGCGGCACCCAATTGGTCGGCGTGCGCGGCGCGACCAAGCTTGTGTTCAATGGCGGCGCTTCCATGCTGCAGGGAGAGGGCGCGAACAGCATCGCCCTGTCGGGCCTCACATTCGATGGCGGCAACATTCCGCTTCCGACACGCCGCGGCCTCGTGCATTGCATCGGCGGACGCGACGTCCGCATCACCGATTGCGAAATCGCCGGCAGCGGCGGCAGCGGAATCTGGCTCGAGCAGGTCTCGGGCGATATCAGCGGCAATATCTTCACCGCCATCGCGACCACCGCGGTGGTGTCGTTCGATGCACTGGGGCTGATCGTCTCGCGCAACACCATTTTGGGCACCAACGACAACGGCATCGAGATCCTGCGCACCGCCATCGGCGATGACGGCACCCTGGTCGCGGACAACCGCATCGAGGACATCAAGGCCGGCCCCGGCGGCTCCGGACAGTATGGCAACGCCATCAATGCGTTCCGCGCGGGCAATGTGATCGTGCGCGGAAATCGCATCCGCAATTGCGATTATTCGGCGGTGCGCGGCAATTCGGCGTCCAATATCCAGATCACGGGCAACAGCGTCAGCAACGTCCGCGAGGTCGCGCTCTATTCGGAATTCTCGTTTGAAGCCGCCGTGATCGCCAACAATACGGTCGATGGTGCTGCGGTCGGCGTCTCCGTCTGCAATTTCAACGAGGGCGGCCGCATCGCGGTCGTGCAAGGCAATATCATCCGCAACTTGCTGCCGAAGCGGCCGATCGGCACCGCGCCGGACGACGACGCCGGCGTCGGCATTTATGTCGAGGCGGATTCTTCCGTTACCGGCAACGTGATCGAAAACGCGCCGTCATTCGGGATCGTCGCCGGCTGGGGCAAATATCTGCGCGACATCGCCATCACGGGTAACGTGATCCGCAACGCCTTCGTCGGCGTCGGCGTATCCGTGGTGCCGGGCGCGGGCACGGCGCTGGTCACCAACAACATGATTTCGGAAACGCCGCGCGGCGCCGTGGTCGGCCTCGATCACGCCCGTGCGGTTACCACCGATTTGTCCGCCGACGGCGCCCAGCGTTATGCGCAGGTGGTGGTCGGGACCAATGCGGTGAGACGGTAGCGCATGATCCGGAAAAGTGGACACCGGTTTTCCGAAAAGATCATGCGCAAACAATAAGCTAAAGCGCGATGGCGATCGTACCTAAAGTCATCGCGCTTAGGCCTGCCTACAGCGCGTTGCGCAGCAGCGGATAGCGGTCGAGCACGGGTAGCCGCATCTCGTCCAGCGCAGGCGCCGCGGGCAGTTTATCGGAGACGACGAGCTGGCTCTCCAGCGCGGCCAGAAGATCCCCTGACATGTCGCGCCTCGGTTCGGTCGGGACTGGCGCGGTCTGGACTGGTGCGGCGGCGGCGGGTTGCGCTGAAGGCGCTCACTGAACCGGTCGCCAAGCGGCAGCGTCGATCTCGCGCGCCCGAGCCATGACAAGTCGATGGTGGAGTTCTCGAGCGACGCCTCGCGCGTCAACAGGTCGCGCCAGGTTTCGACCGCCGCCTTGGCTTCCTGGATGTTTTCGAGAAATACCCGCTCGCTGTAATAGCGGCGCCAGCGCCCGGTCTCGAACAGTCCGGTGAGGTATTCGAGCCGTCGCTCGGCAAGATTGCACCAGCGCGTAACAATGTCGCGGCCGCGCGCCACGTCTGCTCGATGTGTCATGAATCAGCCCGCCAGGAGAAAAACGGACGCAGACGCAACCGAGACGAATCAATTTGGACGTGACAGGCTTATTCTGTGGAAAACTTCTTCCTTGTCCAGTACGTGACGCCGGGGAGCACCGATCGAAGAAAGAAAGCCGCAGAAATACCGGGGTTTATTCTTCCTATCCACCGTCAAGCCGCACGGCGGCATGGCCGCGTTGCTGCAGGCATCCGCCGGTTTTTTCTCATGAATGCACAGGGATTATCGGGTGCGCGACCGACCGTCCGGTCTCACAAGCGCGGGGCGCGGAGTCAGCCTTGGAAAGTCAAAGACCCTTGGAAAGTAAAAGACCCTTGGAAAGTAAAAGACCCGTCCGGGGGGACAACCGGACGGGTCTAAGCCATATGGGCGCTTGGGGTGGATGGGCGCTCGCGCCGAATACAGCCGATGGGGAGGGATAACCGCTCCCACATTTATTAGTCGCGGCACCTCGCCGGACGTTCAAACCGGCCGGCGATTTTTTTAAGCTTTGGCAGGGGGTAATGGGGTCGGAAATTACTGCGCGGCAGGCCGTTCGGGCTCGTTTGCGGCCGATTTGTCGGATGGCGCTCGTCTTTTCGGATGACAATGACGGCGGGGAATCCTTCGGCGGCTCGTTCAGTGCCCGGCTCACGGAAGCGTTATCGGGAACCGGGGCTTTTTCCGCCGCCGCCCCGGCTCGACGCGGCAAACAGCTCTTCCTGCGCGTCGGTGCCGCTCACTGCGATCACATTCGGATTGGCGGCGGGATAGAGCGGCGGCGACTTTGCGCCGGCATTGCCGGCGGCGGCCACCAGCAGGATTCCCCTCGCCGCAGTCGCGGCAACACCGCGTTCGATCAGCGGATCTTTCGGACCGGCAAAGCTCATATTGACGATCTGTGCGCCATGCTCGACCGCGTAGTCCAATCCCGATTAAGGCGTCTCCGCCGCAAACTTGACGATCTTTTCCTTCTGCAGCTTGCCCATCAGCGCGGCGACCTCGTTCCTGCCCATCGCGCTGTTGCCGAATTGCAGCTGGAACATCCCGCCCTTGCCGCCCTCGACGACCGAAGCCTGATAGCTCTCGAGCAGCGCCTTGATATCCGCAAAACGCGCGTCGTCGGCAAACCGCACCAGCGCCCGCGGCGGCGCACCGCCCAAATCGCGCGTGATGGACGCCGGCCGCTCTTTCATGTCCAGCGAGGCCGTCTGGAACGAAGTGGGTTGATCTGTCATCAACACCGTGCCGATCACGCCGGCCTGCAACAGCAGCGCGACCGCACCGAGGCTCGCCGACCAGGCCAGCGTCCGCGGCGACAGTGCAGCAAAAAATTCCGAGACCCGCGCGGAGATGCTGGATGACGCCGATGGCTTGCGCACGGGCTCTCCGTCGATCGCTGCGAACAGCTTCTGCATGGCGCGGGCGGACGGCGCCCCGAGGCTCTCATTGAGATGAATGGTCTCGGCATATTCCTCGCGGATCACGGCATATTGCCGGGCCAAAGCAGGATCGCTCGCAAGCGCTTCGTCGACGCGGCGGGCGTCGCGCGCGTTCAGCGTGCCGGCTGCATGAAATGGCAACAGCATCTCGATTTCGCTGGGCTCTTGATCCAGCATTTTTTTGCTCGCCGCCATCATGGCCAACCTCGCTCTATGCCGGCTGCCTTCAGCAGTTCGGCCAATTTTTTGCGCGCATAAAACAGACGCGTCTTGACGGTGTTTTCGGGAATTCCGACGATCTCCGCCACCTCTTCCACGGACTTCTCGTGGTAGTAGACGAGATCGACGATCTCCCGATGCTCAGGCGAAAGCGCCGTCAGGCACTTGCGCAACGCGTCACTGGTATCCTTCTTCTGCGCCACCACTTCCGGATCGTCGGACGTATCCTCGATCGCGTTCGCGGCCTCCTCGTCCAGTCCAACGTCCTTGCGGCGCCTTAGTGCCGACAGGGCCTTGAACCGTGTAATCGCCAGGAGCCAGGTGGTAACGGCGGATCGACCTTCGAACTTGCCAGCCTGACGCCACACATCGAGAAAAACCTCGCTGATGAGGTCTTCGGCAACCTGTTCGTCCCGTACAAGCCGGAGCCCGAAACGGAACACCCTGACATGGTGCCGTCCGTACAGCACCTGCATGGCGAGCCGGTCGCCTTGAGCGATCCTAGCGATCAGAACCTCGTCTGAAGCCGCCTGTGTCGCGCTCAATGGCCGTCTCGCATGGTAAGTCGGATGTGGGGGGCTGACGGTTCGAAGGGGAAGGCAAGATTCTTCACATTACGGCAATGCTCTGGTTGCATGTGTGATCTACCCCACAGAAGGCGGTTGCCGGATGGCTTTTTCGCCTGATCTGTGCGAGTCCCCGAAATTGGTATCATAGTACGGAAGCACTTTCCCTAACGATACGCCCATCCGCTGCGACCATACCAAGGCTTGGTCCACAAGACAGCACCTGCTTGCAGCCTGACCTGCCCATCCCGCCCGTCGAAACAGCCGAGACCGGCGGATTTCCGTTGCGAAACAGAGCAATGGCGGGATTTTTAACGGATCAGATTCGGTCCCAAAAGATACCAAACCTAAAGGCTTTCCCACTTAGATTTTTCGGCGAGTTCCATCAACGGCGAGACCATGGACACCGCTGCGTCGCCATTTGTAAATCCGGCCGAACTGGACAGCGTCGGCGCTCGACCGGCGGCGAAGGCGCTGGCGCGCCGCGCCAAGCAGCGCCGTCAAATCCTGGCAATGATCGGCGCCAGCTACGTCATCGATGCCGGGATCCTGCTGCTCTATGCGCAGGCCGGCACGATACCCGCCGTGATCGGTCCGGCCTATGCGGCGACCGGGCTGACGCTGACTACTCTGGCCATTCTGCTTTCCGAATTCGGCTTCAACGAGCGCTTCAGCGATCATTACCTGATCGCGCCGCAATCGACCGTGTGCATGATGGTCGCGCTGGCGTTCACCTACATCGCTCCGGAAGCCGGCGGGTTGTTCCTCTGCACCTTGTTTATCGTGTTCAGTTTCAGTTCGCTGCGCTCGACGCCGCGGCAGACCATGATGATCTGGACCGCGATGACGATCGGTCTGGCCGCGCTGTTCATGCTCACCGACAAACCGATTTCGATACCCCATGACAGCTACCTCGAACGCCTTGCCTCGATGCTGGTGTTCGTCCTGACCATCGGGCGCTGCATGTTCCTGGGGATGTTCTCCAGCTCGATGAAGCAGTCGCTCTATCAGAGCGGGCTGAAGCTCAAGGAAGCCTACAAGCGGATCGAGGAACTCGCCGAACTCGACGAGCTCACCGGCTCGTTCAACCGCCGCTGCATCATGCGGATGCTGGACGAGGAGATCGCGCGCGCCGGCCGCAGCGGATCGCCCTGCTCGATCGCGCTGATCGACCTCGACTGGTTCAAGCGCATCAACGACGCCTACGGCCACCCGACCGGCGACGAGGTGTTGCGGACTTTCGCCATCACCATGTTCGCCAACATCCGTACCAACGACCGCTTCGGCCGTTATGGCGGCGAGGAATTTTTGCTGGTGCTGCCGGATATGGCCACCGACGGCGCCGTGCGCGCGCTGGATCGCCTGCGCGCGATTATCGCCGATCTTGACTGGAGTGCATTTTCATCGGGCATGAAGGTGACGATTTCCGCAGGGGTCGCCACGCTGCAGCCGAACGAGACGCCTGACACATTTCTCACGCGCGCCGACCGCGCGCTTTACGCCGCCAAGGCACGGGGACGCAATCGCATTACCAGCGCCTGACATATTTCAGTTCCGGTGACGGAGAATCCGTCACCGGCTTTTTCTCCAGGATAGAAGTCATGAATTCGAACTCCGCTACCGCCCCCGAAAGCCTGCTCGACGAGCTGCAGACCACGCTCGCTCACGGGACCGTCGCACGACGGGTCGAAACCTTGCGCCGGGTGACCGATCTATTCATCAGCGGCGCGGTGGACTATTCGGACGAGCAGGTCGGGCTGTTCGACGACGTGTTCCAGTGCCTGATGGATCACATCGAAACCTCGGCCAAGACGCTGCTTGCCAACCGTCTCGCCCCGATCGACACCGCGCCGCCGCTCACGATCCGGGCGCTGGCGTTCGACGACGTGATCGAGATCGCCGGACCCGTGCTGTCGCAATCGGCGCGGCTCGACGACAATACCCTGATCGAGAATGCACGCAGCAAGAGCCAGGCGCATTTGATGGCGATCTCGACGCGAAAAGTATTGAGCGGCGCGGTAACCGACGTGCTGGTCCAACGCGGCAACGACGAGGTGGTCCAGAGCACGGTCAACAATCCCGGCGCGGAATTCACCGAGCGAGGCTTTACGCGCCTGGTCAACCGCGCCGAAGGCGACGACAATCTTGCGACCTGCATCGGTCTGCGTCCCAACATTCCGCGGCATCTCTATTTGAAGCTGCTCGCCAAGGCGTCCGAAACGGTGCGGCAGCGGCTGGAGACGGCCAACCCGCAGCAGGCCAGTGAAGTACCGACCGCGGTCAAGGAGGCGACGCGCCGCGCGCGCTCCTCGGCGATCACCAAGAACACCACGATCGCGCATGCGCTCGTCAAGTCGCTCTATGAAGACGGCCGGCTCGATGAATTCCAGGTGGCCGCATTTGCCGAGGCCGGAAAGTTCGACGAAGCCAACGCGTCGATCGCAGCACTTGCCAACGTGCCGGTGGCGATCGCCGAAAACATGATGATCGAAACCCGGGCCGAGGGCGTGATGATCCTGGCGAAGGTCGCAGGCCTGTCATGGTCGACGGTTCGCTCGATCATCAACATGCGTGACGAACTGTCAGGCGGGGAGCCGACCGATATCGCGGCTTGCAAGGACACCTACGAACGTCTGCGGCCCTCGACCGCGCAGCAGGTGCTGCGTTTCCACCGCATGCAGCAGAACGTACCCGCGGCGTAAGTTTGAGTCCCGGCGAAGGCCGGGACGACGAATCGAAACCGCAAAGTCAAAACCTCACAAGTCAAAACTTCAGCAGTTTCGATCCGGCCAGCGCGCCGATGGCTGCGACCAGCGCGGTCGCGATCGTGTACCAGGTTGCCACGAACAGCGGTGAGTCATCCGTGCAATGCGACGCGTAGAGCGTCGCCGCCAGGCCCGCCGACAACAGGCCGGCGACCGCGCCGGCCAGTGCCGGCCGCGCCGGCGCACCATGCCGCAGGCCGATCAGGGCGCCCGCCAGGATCGGCAATGACATCAGCGAAATGGCCATCATGCAAACCCGCGAATTGCTGCCGACCAGCCGGGTCATCATCGGCAGCCGCTGCGGCATCATCATCTCGCTGCCAATTCCCGCAGTGAGAAGTCCGGCCGGGATCAGCAGCAGCCAGCCAAAGCCGCGAAGCGAAGCTTCCGGCCGCGAGAGATGCAGGCTGACGGCAGCCGCCGAGATCGCCAGCGCCAGCGTCACCGCAAACTTCAGGTCGAAGAACGGATTGCGCATTGCCGTCATCACGTCCGGCCTGACGCCGAGTTCGGCGAAGAACATCAGCAGCACGACCGGCGCGGCGGCCAATAGCGCCAGCATCAGCGCAAAGCCGACCGGCCGCGCCCGAAGCGCATTATCGGCCGCAAGGGTTCGAATGAGCTGATCGGTATCCATTATCACTATTCCCGCTCACTATTCCCGTAACTTCGCCGTCAGGCTCCTGAGCCCCCGATGCAGCGCCACCCGCACCGCGCCTTCGCTCATCGACAATTTCGCCGCCGTATCCTTGATCGAGACGCCATCGACCGCAATCGCCTGCAGCACGTCGCGCTGGCGCGCCGGCAACAATTGCAGCTGGGCGGCGACCTCGCTCGCGGACGCCGTCTCGGGCGCCGCCTCGCCCGGCAGCGTTTCGGCGAAATCGTCGACATTGACGAAAATCCGCTTTCCGCGACGGCGCAGCGCGTCAATCAGCTTGTTGCGGGCGATCGCAAACAGCCATGGGGCAAACGGGGCGCTGACGTCCCACGTGTGCCGCTTCAGATGGACCGCCAGCAAGATGTCCTGCACGATGTCCTCGGATTGATCGACCGGTTGCCCGGCTCGCGCCAGACCGCGGCGCGCCGCAGCCCGGAGCACCGGCGTGACGGCTTTGAGCAGGCGATGATACGCCGCATCGTCGCCTGAAATGGCCGACCGCATCAGGCCGGTCCATTCTTCCTCACCTTCGCGCACGCGCGCTCCCACGGTACAATTCGGTCGATCTTTCAACTTGTTACATCCAGCACCCCGATATCACGAAGTCGTGATCAATAGGTGGGCATGCTCGAACGGCTTCGGCGAGGAATCGGGGCGACCGGTCCATTCGCCCGCAGGCTCATAACATCGATTGCCTCGGCCCGCACCCGCCGCCTCCGCGACATCAACGTGCCAGGAAAATCCACACGGCGATAAATGCCGGGAGGCGATCACATGCGGCAACAGCATTGCCCTGCTTTCGCCCCGTGTTGCCCGAAGATTCCCTTTTTTGGCCGCGCTCCGGACACGCAACAAGGTCTCTTTTCGGTTTTGTGGGGGCGGGCAAATGGGGAGATTGCCAGATGAACGTCAAAGCCAGCGGGCGCGCGGCCTTGATATTAGCCACGGGGCTCTTTGTATGTTTCGCGTCGCCCTCACACGTAACCGCAGCCAGCAGCGATAGTTCGGACGTCGCGTGGAAATCCGACGACGCGACGCCAGACAAATCCGTCCGGCAAAGTTCGCGTCACTGGAAACGCCACGCCCACCACAGGAATGCCAGGGTGGCGTCGAAATCCACCGAGACCAAAAATGCGTCGGAGAAAGCTCGGAGAAGGATGTCGCCGATGCCGGCACCATCAGCCCGCCGGCGATCCCACCTTCCGTCGCCAATGCCAATGCGCTGTTGGCTTCCGCCGATGCTCCGGCCGACAGCGCCCGGGCGATGACGGCAAAGGCCAACACGATGCTGCTGGCGGCGGCCGCCGCCGACAAGCCGGTCGAAGCGCAAGCTCCCGACGAGGCTGCCGTGGTTGCCTCCGATGAGCTCAACGACGTCGACCGGGCCCTGCAACAGACCGCTTCCACGCAGACCGTCGCCCTGGCCGCCGCCAAGCCGGCGACCCCGCCTCAAGCATCGGGCAACGACAATTCGCCTTGGGATCAGACCTCGCTGATTGGAAAAATCTTCATCGCCTTCGGCGCATTGCTGACGATGGCTTCGGCCGCGCGCATGTTCATGGCGTAAGGTGCCTCTTTAGGCGCCTTCCAACTGCCTTGGGACCGGACGCTGCGCGCAGCGTCCGGTCCGAAGGCCTTTAACCGCCACTTGAAGCCCATCCCGGCAGCGGGCACATTGCCCGTGAAATCAGGCTCCGGGGTGGATCATGGCGACGTTCGAATACATCATTGTCGAGAGCAAAGGGCCGGTCGGCATCATCACGCTGAACCGTCCGAAAATGCTCAACGCGCTGTCGTTCGGCGTGTTTCGCGAGATTGCCGCCGCCGTCGATGACCTCGAGGCCGACGATAAAATCGGATGCATCCTGATCGCCGGCAGCGAAAAGGCTTTCGCCGCCGGCGCCGACATCAAGGAGATGCAGCCAAAGGGCTTCATCGACATGTTCACCAGCGATTTCACCGCGATCGGCGGTGACCGCGTCGCCAGGTGCCGCAAGCCGACGATCGCCGCGGTCAGCGGCTATGCGCTTGGCGGCGGCTGCGAACTCGCCATGATGTGCGACATCATCATCGCCTCCGACACCGCGAAATTCGGCCAGCCCGAAATCACGCTCGGCACCATCCCCGGCATCGGCGGCACCCAGCGGCTGACGCGCGCGATCGGCAAATCCAAGGCGATGGATCTCTGTCTCACCGGGCGAATGATGGATGCCGCTGAGGCCGAGCGTTCGGGCCTCGTCAGCCGCGTGGTGCCGGTGGACAAATTGATGGAAGAGGCGTTGGGCGCCGCGGAAAAAATCGCCTCGATGTCCCGTCCCGCCGCCGCGATGGCCAAGGAAGCCATCAACCGGGCGTTCGAGACGCCGTTGTCGGAGGGCATGAATGTCGAGCGCAATCTGTTCCATTCGACGTTCGCGCTGGAAGACCGCACCGAAGGCATGGCCGCGTTCATCGAGAAGCGCAAGCCCGTGAACAAGAACAGGTAACGGTTGCGCTGAGATTGTTCAGCGCGCCCCGCTCCTCGCCAGCGCCGCATTGACCAGCGCGCGATAGGCGCGCTCGGCCAAATTCGAGGGACGGTCGAGGCCGAGCCTCGCCAGGCATTCGCGGGCCGCCATATCGGGCGGCTGCGTGAAGCCCTGCCACAACAATCCGGGCAATTTCAGTGGGGTACGCTGGGCTTCTTGAAGCAATTGCAGAGCCGGGATCAGCCGCTGTTCGACTTCCGTAAAATCGCTGCCGAACGGGAACGACGGCAGCAAGTCCGCCTCACGCGCCGGCTTCAACGCATCGCTGATACGCTCCGGAAAATTCTCGCGATACGCAGCCGGAATTTCGAAGTTTTTCGGCAGCTTGCCGGCATCTTTTGCCACGCGCGCGAGCTCAGCCTGGAAACGGGAATCGGTGACCTGCAACATGGCCGCGATCACGTCGGCGTCGGATTTTCCCCTGGTGTCGGCAACGCCATATTCGGTGACGAAAATATCGCGCAGATGCCGCGGGATGGTCGTGTGGCCGTAATTCCAGAGGATGTTGGATTGCGTCCTGCCGCCTGCCCGCCGGGTCGCCTCGAGGGCGAGGAGCGATCGCGCGCCCTCCAGCGCAAACGCCTGGGCCACGAAATTATACTGGCCGCCGACGCCGCTCACGACCTGACCATTGTCCAGCCCGTCGGAAATCGCCGCCCCCATCAAGGTCGCCATCATCGCATTATTGACGAAGCGCGCATTGACGCGGGCGCGACGTTTGGCGGCTTCGTCACCAAAGATCTCGTTGGTAAAGGACACCGGCATCATCTGGATGCGCGCGATCTGTTCGACCGGCATCTCGCGCAAGGTGCGATAGAACGATTTCGGCCCGAGGAAAAACGCGCCGTGCAGTATCACGCCGTCGACTTCGCGCTTGATGATGCCGGCATCGATCAGGCCGAGAAACGCCTCGAACAGCATTTCGCTGACGCCATAGAGACCTTTCTCGAACGGTCCGGTTTCGAGCGCCGAAAGCTGTCCGCTTCCGGGCGCGAGCCGCTTCATGATGGCGTGGAATTGCGAATTGTCGCGGTGGCGGACGATCAGCCCCTGCGCCAGGGCGTCGCCGGTCTGCCCGATGCCGATCTGCAGCGTGCCGCCGTCGGGCACGAGGCCCGCGGCATGAAGACCGATGGCGTATTTGGTATCGCTGATCGGTTCGGCTGGCGGCGCGAACAGCGGGAAATCGGTCTCGGGACTGTCGAGCACCGCGGAAAATTCATCCGCCGGCAGATCGCCCGGGCCCGGCATGAACGGCAGTTCGGAATTGACCTGCGCGACCAGCTTGAACGACGCCCGGCCTTCGGCGCGGGCGCGCAAGATATCCAGCGTGGTATCGGTGTTGCAGCTCAGACTGTAGCGCGCGACGCCATCGACCACGCGTTTGGCCACCAATTGGGTGACGACATTGAGGCCCTGCGCCAGAATATAGGAGGACGCATGGGTATAGTTTGCGGAAATGTAATGTTGCTGCGCGAACGGCACGTGCAGCCACCTGCCGGCCAGGAAGAAGAACTCGATCACCCTGATGTTCGGCGGCAGCGCACCGGCATGCAGCGCGCCGGCGTAAGCGAGGTCGGGATAGGCTCCGAACAGCCGGTCGATCACCGGGGCGATAAAGCGCCGTTCCAACAGACTGGCAGGCTTCGGCTTTTCCAGCGTCAGCGCGGAAAAGAACGTCAGGTTGATCGAGCGGTCGGCAGCGGCACGCGCATAAAGCGCATTGATGACGTGGTTGGCCTTGCCCAGCCCAAGCGGCAATCCGACCATGAGATTGGTTCCGACATCGCGGATGATGTCCTCCGCGATCGCTTCGGGGTCGGAAAAGAGTTTGGGCATCAACGGCGGACCCGGGCACGATGGGACAGCCAACCTCCCTCGAATCGGCCGCCAGTGACCGAGACCTATAGCGCATTTATTTCCGCTTCACGTCTGTGACGAACCGGCAACAGCCAAGCACCGAATTCATGTGCAGATGTCGCGCGGCGGTTTGCCTGTGGCGGCGCCGCCCCCTAAACAGGTAAACGTGTTGAGGTTGTCGGCGGGGGCGGACGGCTAAAGCATGATCCGGACCCGGAGGCCGCGTCGGCGCAAAGCGGGCACCGGTTTTCGCGACAAACGCGGACGCGTTCGCGGAATCCGCTCGAACAAAAGGATAGAAAGGGATGACGGTTCGAAGGAAAGTCATCCCGCTCTAGGGTTGTTGCAGGATCAAATGGGTGAACGTGCCGCGAGATTTGGCCACGTCAAAAGGCGCTTGCTTCGATCGGGCATTTGCCTTGGCGTGGTAATTGGCGTGGTGACTTGCGTTGCTTTTGCCGCGCCCGCAGCCCGAGCCGAGAGCCTGCCGGAAGCGCTGGCCAAGGCCTATCAAACCAATCCGCAGCTCAATGCCGAACGGGCGCGCCAGCGCGCGACCGACGAGAACGTACCGCAGGCGCTGGCCGGTTATCGGCCGCAGATCGTCGCCAGCCTGAGCGCCGGCTTGCAGGCGGTGCGCAACCTCCTGCCCGACAACACCGTCCAGTCCGCGAGCCTTAAACCCTGGACCATCGGGGTGACCGTGACGCAGACGCTGTTCAACGGATTCAAGACCGCCAACAGCGTGCGGGTGGCGGAATTGCAGGTGCAGTCCGGCCGCGAAGCCCTGCGCAATGTCGGCCAGGGCGTACTGCTCGACGCCGTCACCGCCTATACCAACGTGCTGGCCAACCAGTCGCTGGTCGAAGCGCAACGTTCCAATGTCGCTTTTTTGCAGGAAACCCTCGGCATCACACAAAAACGGCTGAACGCCGGGGACGTCACCCCGACCGACACCGCGCAAGCCGAGGCCCGCCTGAGCCGGGGCCGCGCAGACCTGAACGCCGCCGAGGTCAATCTGGCCGTCAGCCAGGCGACCTATGCCCAGGTGATCGGCAATCCGCCGGCACAGTTGCGCCCCGCCGAAACCGTCGACCGTTACCTGCCGCGCAGCCGCGACGACGCCACGGGCCTCGCTTTCAAGGAACACCCCGCCGTGATAGCTGCAGGCTTCGACGTCGACGTCGCCTCGACTTCGATTAGCGTTGCCGAAAGCAGCCTGATGCCGACGATCACACTGCAAGGCAGCGCCAGCCGCAGCAGGCAGGCAGATCCCACACTGAGCACGCTTGGCACCGACCAGGCATCAGTGACCGGTCAACTCACGCAGTCGATCTATGATGGCGGCACGGCTGCCTCGCAAACCCGCCAGGCCAAGGAAGTGGCAGCCCAGAGCCGGCTGGTGCTGGACCAGGTCCGTAGCCAGGCCCGCACCGCGGCAGTCGGCGCCTGGGTCGCCAATGAAGGCGCCAAGATTGCGGTGGCCGCATCCGAATCCGAAGTTCGCGCCGCCACCGTTGCCTTGCAAGGCGTACAGAAGGAAGCCGCCGGCGGCCAGCGCACCACGGTCGACGTGCTGAACTCGCAGCAGGACTTGATCCTGGCAAAGGCGCGGCTGATCGGCGCACAACGCGACCGCGTGATCGCCTCTTACACGCTGCTCAGCGCCATCGGCAGGCTCGACGTCAAGACGCTCGCCCTCAATACGCCGGACTATTTGCCGGAAGTGCATTACCATCAGGTGCGCGACGCCTGGCACGGCCTGCGCACGCCGTCGGGACGGTAGTTCGGATGTTTTGCCGGCGGGGTTACGCCTGTCGCCAGCGGCTGGCTTGCGTTGGTCATTGCGCTCACCTTCGGATCGGCGCCGGGGAAGCTGATGGCGATCGTCGGCCCGCCGGCGCTGGTTCTGGCCATCATCGCCAAGGCCAATGGTCGCATCGATGCGGCGAAGGATTACGTCAGCGGCGATCGCGCACCTCACACCGACGACAACTCCATGTCGGACGAATACGTGCGATCGGCAACCTCTTTTGTGATCGCCTGGCCACAGATCACGCGACCGATCTTTGCGTCGAATGTCAGCGTCGGCGGTCCAAACAATAGCCATCCATTGTTCAAGGCTTCGGTCACGCGGTGACAAAACGCGACGTCATCGGGGCCGGTCAGATAACGATAGACTAGCATCTTGGAATTATGCCTTTCGAAGTTACAATCGGAGGTCTGTTCACATGACACTTGTTATCTGCGATACGAAATTGACCCCTTGACAGTAATTGCGGATATTTTTCCACCGCGATTAACCGCGTGCCGATCATGCCGGTTATTTTCCGTCGCCAGGAATTAGCGTTCATCTGAACTCGAGCCGATTTTGCCGCCGCTTTTGATTGATCTTTTGCGAGGCCTTGTGATTTCAAACATCCTGCGCTGGTCAACCTCCTTCGCTGCACGCCCGCGCTGTCTATTCCTTCGAGGATTTCGGACGCTTCCTCGACCGCTCGCGATCTTTGCATCGAAAGTCAGCGTCGGCGGTCCAAACAATAGCCAGCCCGTGTTCAAGGCTTCGGTCACACGGTGACAGAACGCGGCGTCATCGGGGCCGGTCAGATAACGATAGACTAGCATCTTGAAATCACCCCTTTAGAAGTGACAATCGGAGGTGCGGTCACATGATCACTTGTTATCTGCGATACGAGATTGACCCCTTCAAGGTCAAGGAGTTCGAGACCTACGGCAAGATGTGGATTCCGCTGGTGAATAAATTCGGCGGCACACATCACGGCTATTATATACCGCACGAAGGGCCTGACACCGTCGCGGTGGCGATGTTTTCATTTCCCTCGCTGGCGGCTTATGAAATCTACCGCACCGCCGCCGCCAACGACCCGGAATGCCAGAAGGCCGTCGCTTACTACCGGGACACCCGGTGCTTTCTGAAATTCGAGCGCTCGTTCATGCGGCCGGTGCTGGGGTGAAAACAGCGTGCGCGCGAGATTGATCGTCAACCGGCATAGCAGCGCAGCTGACGTCGCCGAGCGGCTCGCGCTTGAAATCGCTGCAGTCGACCTTGGTGTAGGTTAGAGCACATTTCCTTGAGGAACGAACTCGGCGCAGTCGGATGGCCATCATCAGGCCGAATCGGCGCTCTCGATCTCGCCGGCAAACGGCCGGAAATTCCTTGAGTCCATACCCGCCGTCGGGTCTGATAGACGAGGTTGTCGGCTCGAGCTCAGCCTCGCGATGACGCCAACGCCCGTAGCCGCCGATCCGAGGTCGAACAGGTCCGTGCTAAGTCCGCGAAAATGTCGCAGCGAGCATCCGTCCGCATCACCCGCATCGATGACGATGCGGCGCAACGACCTGAGTCCATGCCGTGGGCGGTGACGGAAATCGAACCGCCGACGCTGAAAATATCGGTCGACTGCATGGCCCGAACCGCAAAGCGCGGATGCAGCACGTTCTGGATATCGTGCCAGGTTGCCCCCGGCTGCACCGTGACCGACCGCGTACTCGCGTTGAGTACGATCCTGTTGAAACCCCGCATATCCAGCACGATGCCGCCCTTGCGAAAAGCCTGCCCGCCCATGCTGTGGCGCACGCCGGCGGTCGTGACCGAGAGCTTGTTGTCGCGCGCAAAGGCCAGCGTCTTCGCAATGTCGTCGACGCTGTGCACCTCGACGACGCCGTAGATTTCGGTCTTGTTGAGACAGCTTGCATCGTTGATGTTGCCGCCGAGCTGCGACCATTTTACGCCCTGTAGCGGCGCAATCGCCTTGATCCGCTCCGGATCGATCTTGCCCTGCTCGCCAGCGGAAAGCGCGGGGCCGCAATCCTTTTCGCATGGGATCGGCGGCCAGCGCCTGGAGCTTGCGATAACCGTAGACGCCGAACAACACGATAACGACCGCCGCGACAGACACGCCGGTTTTGAATTTTTGTGAAAATTTGCGCATTGATTGATTTCAGATCGGCCTGAAAGTCCGGGCGGGCGGATGATTAGTCAAATCGGGCGACTTCCGATTCGTCAGGCTCGCGAGTTTGCGGCCTTTCGCGTCATGGTGGCACGACTTCGTACATCGCAAGATGGGCAGTCAAGCCACGCCCGCATAGCGCCGCCCCCTTGTAAGCCCACGGTATCGTGGATTTGCGAGAGGAATGGCCTGGGGATGCCCCGCGGCAGGCCGCGGTGATGGATCGAGCCGGCCCTGGCGGCGTTTGGCTGCCCGGTAGCGTGATCGCGTCAGCACTTCATCGGACGCGGATGGTTGCCGGTACAACTTGGTTCGCTTCACTAGGTAGGGTCGTAGTAGATGACGCAGTTTAACATAACGACAGCGGGTATTGATACGTCTAAGGCGAAGCTCGAGATTGCGGTTCACGGTCGTACCGAACGCTGGTAGGTCGCCAACGCTTTGCCTGGCTGGCGAGCTTTGACAGCGAGCCTGGACAAGTTTGGCCTCGCGAGAGTCGGGATTGAGCCGACCGGCTGCTACGAACGTGTTGTGGTGGAGCATCTGCGCGCAGCAGATTTTAGCGTACTTCTGATAAAACGTATTATGTAAAACAGCTCCACCGGATGTATTTGCGCTTCGCCGCGAAGAAGCCATCAATCTAAGCGGATTGCGTATGGACCGCTGCAATTGATCGTCGAGAATAGAGCTAGATCCGCGACTGGCAGAACTGGCGGAAAAACCGGCCTTCCTTGGCAAGGTGAGGAGCATCAAGCGTTTCAAGACCAGGCTCGAACATATCGATGAACCTCGGCTGCGCGGGATCGTTATCAGAGATATCGCCCGTTAGAAGGCGCAGCGAGTAGCGCAGATAAGAGACGTTGCCAAGCGTCTTCGTGCCGATGACGAACTCGCCAGGCGGCTTGATCTGGTGCTGAGCATTGCTGGCATTGGTGAGCGCACGTCGATGGCAGTTCTGATCCGCATGCCGTTCTTGGGCAAGTCCGCCGAGAGGAGCAGCAGCGCTCGTGGGCTTGGCTTCCTTCGACGACGACAGTGGACAGCACAGGGGACAACGACACATCGCTGGTGGTTGAGGTCGCTTACGTCGTTCGCTGTTCGCGGTGGTGTTATCGGTCGTCTTCCGCTGGAATGAGGCTCTCGTCGCTTTCTATGCCCGCCTGGTTGCAAAAGGTAAAGCGCACAAAGCGGCACTCATCGTCTGTGCACGAAAGCTCTGGTCGATGCCAATAGAGTCGCCAAGCGAGAACGCCGTCCCCTTCCCGCCTACCGCTTCCCTCTGTAATGTCCGGCCCAAGACCGGGCGACGCACGCCCGGCACAGACAGTGGGGAGAACGCCATGCGGCATTTGTTGAGGTCAACGCTCGTGATCGCGGGCATCGCGTTGCTCACAGGCCCGGCGGCCGCGAAAATCCAGAAATTCGAAATTACCCGCGTGGAATTGCCGGCATTCGAGGGGCGGACTTTCGGCGCCGTCGGCACCTATGACCGGATCACCGCGCGTGCGACTTTCGCGGTGTCGCCGGACGATCCGCACAACACGGTGATCGTCGATCTCGATCGCGCGCCACACACACCGCGAGGCGTCGTGCGGGCCGTGACCGATGTCGAGATCTTGCGCCCGACGATCGCAGCCAATGGCAATCGCAGGCTGTTCTATGAGGTCGTCAATCGCGGCGGCAAACTGGGGTTGGCGCTGTTCAACGATCTCCCCGTCGTGGTCAACGACCCCGTCAAGGCGTCGGACGCCGGCAATGGTTTTCTGATGAACCGCGGCTACACGATCGTCTGGAGCGGTTGGCAGGGCGACATCGTCCCCGGCGGCGGACGGATGACGTTTTCACCGCCGATCGTGCCCGACGTAACCGGTCTCGCGCGCGAGGATTTCATCTTCGATCATGCGGACAATCCGGCGAGCGCGACGCTGAGCTATCCCGCCGCCGATCTCGATCCGGCGCACGCAAAGATCAGCGTGCGTCAGCGCGAGGCCGATCCCCGCGCGACGCCTGCGGACCTCGAAGTCAAGTTCGAGAGCCCGACCAAGGTCTCGATCAAGCGGCCGGAAGGTTTCGACGCCGGCGCGATCTACGAGTTCATCTACACCGCCAAAGACCCCAAGGTGATGGGCCTCGGCTTTGCCGCCACCCGCGATATCGTCTCGTTTTTGCGTTACGAGGCGGCCGACACGGCCGGCACCGCCAATCCCGTTGCCGGCCAGATCGACCGTGCCATCGGGTTCGGCCTGTCGCAGAGCGGCCGCTATCTGCACGATTATCTCTATCTCGGCTTCAACGCCGACGAAGCCGACCGCATCGTGTTCGAGGGACTGATGCCGCACATCTCCGGCGGCAAGAAGACGTTCACGAATTATCGCTTCAGCCAGCCCGGCCGCTCACCCTACCAACACGCGGACATGCTGTATCCCGGCGCGGATTTTCCTTTCACCTACCCCGTCATCACCGACACACTGACCGGAAAGACCGACGGCTTTCTGGCGCGCTGCCTTGCGGCCGGCAATTGCCCCAAGATCATCAAGACCGACAGCGAGATCGAATTCTATCAACAGCGCGCTTCGCTGGTCGTGACCGACACCAAGGGTAACGCGCTCTCGATGCCGGATAATGTCAGGCTCTTTTTCCTCTCGAACCTGCAGCACTACGCCATGGCCCAGGCGAAACCCGAGATGACGAAGACCTGCGCGTTCCCGACCAATCCGCTGAATGCCGGCCCGCCGGTGCGGGCGCTATTGGTGGCGCTGGATGCCTGGATCAGCAACGGCACGCTACCGCCCAATAGCCGTTACCCCAGCCGTGCTGACGGGACGCTCGCATTGCCGACCATCAATGACGTCGGCTTCCCCCGCGTTCCCGGCTTCGGCTATCCCGCCCGCATCGCCCAGCCGACCGTTCTCGCATCCGAGGAGATGCCGCCATCCAAGGGCGCCGCCTATCCGGTCTTCCTGCCAAAGACCGACGCCGATGGCCGCGCGATTGCAGGCATCCATTTGCCGACGCTTGAAGCGCCGGCGGCGACCCATACCGGCTGGAACTTGCGCAAGGCCGGCTTTGGCGACGGCGAGTTGTGCGACAACAACGGGTCCATGATTCCGTTCGCGGCCACGAAGGAGGACCGGATCAAAAGCGGCGATCCCAGACTGTCGATGGCGGAGCGCTATCCCAACGCAGGCGATCGCGCGGCCGCAATCGCGAAAGCCGCGCAGCAATTGGTGCAGGACCGGTTGCTGCTGGAAGAGGATGCAAAACTGTTCACGCCAAACGTCAACTAATGGAGTAGGTTGCAGCCAATTCGACGTAAAAAACGCGAACAGAAAAACGCAGGGAGAACACCAATGCTGACGCGACGCAGTATGATGCTTGCCTCCATCGCGGCCGGAGTGACCATGAATAACAGAACCGCATCCGCAAAAGCGGCGCAACCCTCGACGCCCGTGAATTTCGAGATTCCCGACGGCGCCTGCGACTGCCACACCCATATCCACGGCGATCCCGAAAAGTTTCCGTTCTTCGCAGGTCGCGTCTATACGCCGGAACTGGCCTCGCCCGAAGAAATGTCGGCGCTGCACAAGGCGCTGCATATCGAGCGTGTCGTGATCGTGACGCCGAGCATCTATGGGCCGGACAATTCGTCGACGCTGTACGGCATCATGGCGCGCGGCGCGTCCGCGCGCGGCGTCGCCGTGATCGACGACAAGACGCCGGAAAGCGATCTCGACGCCATGAACAAGGCGGGCTTCCGTGGCATTCGCCTCAATCTGGCAACCGGCGGCGTCAACGATCCGACCGTGGGCCGGCCGCGGTTCGCCGCCGCCGTCGAGCGCGTCAAGGCGCGCGGCTGGCATGTGCAGCTGTTCACGTCGCTGCCGATGATTTCGGCGATCAAGGATCTCGTCGCCACCTCGCCCGTGCCCGTCGTGTTCGATCATTTCGGCGGCGCGCAGGCGGCTCTTGGTGTCGAGCAACCGGGCTTTGTCGATCTGCTGGAGCTGGTGAAGTCGGGAAAAGCCTATGTGAAAATCTCCGGCGCCTATCGTGCGTCAAAACTCGGACCCGACTATGCGGACGCCACCCCGCTCGCCCAGGCGCTGATCGCCGCCAATGCCGACCGTATCGTCTGGGGCACCGACTGGCCGCATCCGGATTCGGTCACGCCGCCGGGCAAACAAATCGCCGACGTCACGCCGCTGTTCCAGATCGACGACGGACGGCTGCTGAACCAACTCCCGGTGTGGGCGCCCGATGCCGCGATCCGCAAGAAAATCCTGGTCGACAACCCCGCGCGGCTCTACGGGTTTGGATGATCTGATCACCGCGCCCGGCGCGAGAACACCGAGATCAACACCGGCAGCGTCACCAGGATGACCAGCGGCGCCAGCATCATGCCGGTGACGACCACCACGGCCAGCGGCTTTTGCACCTGCGAGCCGATGCCTTCCGACAGCGCCGCCGGCAACAGCCCGACGCCCGCCACGACGCAGGTCATCAGCACCGGCCGCAATTGCAGCTCGCCGGTGCGGATCACCGCCCTCATCCGCTCAAACCCTTCGTCGATCAGCTGATTGTACTGCGACAGGATGATGATGCCGTCCATCACGGCAATGCCGAACAGCGCGATGAAGCCGATCGCGGCCGACACGCTGAACGGAGTGCCCGTGATCAGGAGCCCGAGCACGCCGCCGAAGATCGCCATCGGGATCACGCTCATGGCGAGCAGCGTGTCGACCATCGAGCCGAAATTGAAGAACAGCAGCACCGCGATCAGCGCCAGGCTGATCGGCACCACGACCGACAGCCGCTTGATGGCGTCCTGCAGATTGCCGAACTCGCCGACCCACTCGACCCGCGATCCCGGCGGCAGCTGGACTTGTGTCGCGACCTTTTCCTGCGCTTCCTGAATTGCGCTGCCGAGGTCGCGTTCGCGGACCGAGAACTTGATCGGCAGATAGCGCTCCTGCTGTTCGCGGTAGATATAGGCGGCGCCCGAGATCAGGTTGATGTTGGCGACTTCGCTGAGCGGTATCTGCGTGATCGAGCCGCCCTGTCCCGCCACGCCGATCCGCAAATTCTGGATCGCTTCGGCGCTCTTGCGATACTCCGGCGCGAGGCGAACGATGATCGGAAAATGCCGGTCGCTGCCGGGCTCATAGAGATCGCCGGCGCTGTCGCCGCCGACTGCGACCTTGATGGTGGCGTTGATGTCGCCCGGCGAGAGGCCGTAGCGCGCGGCGCGCGCGCGATCGATATCGATCTGGATGGTCGGTTGGCCGAGCGAGGTGAACACCGCGAGGTCCGTGATGCCTTGCACCGTGGAAAGCACCGACTTGATCTTGTTGGCGGTGTCGGTCAACGCCTGCAGATCGTTGCCGTAGAGTTTGATCGAGTTCTCGCCCTTGACGCCCGATACCGCCTCCGAGACGTTGTCCTGCAGATATTGCGAGAAGTTGAATTCGACGCCGGGAAACTTGTCCTGCAGTTCCGTCAGCAACTGGGCGGTCAGCTCTTCCTTGTCATGGGTACCCGGCCATTCGCTGGCGGGCTTTAGCGGCGCAAAGAATTCGGCATTGAACAGACCGGCGGCGTCGGTGCCGTCATCCGGGCGCCCATGCTGGGAGACCACCGATTCCACTTCCGGGCGGCTTCGGATCGTCTTCCGCATCTCGTTGACATAGGCATTGCCTTCCTGCAGCGAGATGGTCGGCGGCAGCGTGGCGCGAATCCACAGATTGCCTTCTTCCAGCTTGGGCAGAAATTCCAGTCCCAACAGCCGCGCGAACACGATCGTCATCACCACGAGAACCGCGGCACCAGACATCACGATCGTGCGGTTCGCAATCGCCCAGTTCAGCACCGGCACGTAAATCCCATCCAGCTTCTTGACGATCCAGGTTTCGGTTTCATGGATATGGGAAGGCAGGATGATCGCGCTCAACGCGGGCGTGACGGTAAAGGTTGCGAGCAATCCGCCCGCCAGCGCATAGGCATAGGTCCGCGCCATCGGTCCGAAAATGTTGCCTTCGACGCCGCTCAGGGTGAACAGCGGCAGGAACGCGGCGATGATGATGGCGGCGGCAAAGAAGATCGAGCGCGACACGTCGGCAGACGCAGAGAGGATGGCATGGGTCTTCATCCCCATCGTGGTGTCGAAGGAGATGTGGCTGCGCTCGGCTTCCGAAAGCGCCGTCGTCTGCGACAGCCGGCGGAAGATCGCCTCCACCATGATGACGGTGGCGTCGACGATCAGTCCGAAATCGATCGCGCCGACCGAGAGCAAATTGGCGGATTCGCCGCGCATCACCAGGATGATAACGGCGAAGAACAGCGCGAACGGGATCGTCGCGCCGACGATCAGCGCACTCCGGAGGTCGCCGAGGAATATCCACTGCAGCAGCACGATCAGCAGAATTCCGACCACCATGTTGTGCAGCACGGTGTGGGTGGTGATGTCGATCAGATCCTTGCGGTCGTAAATCCGCTCGATGCGCACGCCGGGCGGCAGGATGCTGGAATTGTTGATGGAGGCAACGAGCTGCTCGACGCGGGTGATGGTCGGCGAACTCTGCTCGCCGCGGCGCATCAGCACGATGCCCTGCACGATGTCGTCGTCCTGGTCGAGGCCGGCGATGCCGAGCCGCGGCTTCTCGCCCACGGTGACGGTCGCGATATCCTTGACCAGCACCGGATTGCCGCCGGATTGCGACACCATGGTGTTGTTGAGGTCTTCGATGGAGCGGATCAACCCGACGCCGCGAACCACGGCGGATTGCGCGCCGATATTGACGGTATTGCCGCCGACATTGATGTTGGCATTGCTGACGGCCTGCAGCACCTGCGGCAGCGTCAGGCCGTTGGCGACCAGTTTGTTGAAGTCGACCTGCAGCTCATAGGTCTTGGTCTTGCCACCCCAGCCGGTGACGTCGATCACGCCGGGCACGGCGCGAAAGCGACGTTGCAGCACCCAGTCCTGCAACGTCTTGAGATCGAGCACGCTGTAATTCGGCGGACCTTTCAGCCGGTAGCGGTAGATTTCGCCGATCGGGCTGAGCGGCGAAATGCCCGGCAGCACATTGCCCGGCAAAGGCGCGAGCTGCGACAGGCGGTTCAACACCTGCTGCAGCGCCTCGTCATAGGTGTAGTCGAAGGAGAACTGCAATTTGACGTCGGACAATCCGTACAGCGAGATGGTGCGGATGGTGCGCAGGTTCTTGATGCCCGCGACCTGGGTCTCGATCGGGATCGTGATGTAGCGTTCGATCTCTTCCGACGACAGGCCCGGGCTTTGCGTCACGATGTCGACCATCGGCGGGGTCGGGTCGGGATAGGCCTCGATGTTGAGCTGCTTGAAAGCGATCAGGCCGCCGACCAGCACCGCGACGAACATGCCTACCATCAAATAACGGCGGCTGACTGCTAGGGCGACAAGGCGATCCATTCAGATCGTAGCTTTCAGTGAGCGCTAAAGGGGGTCACGTTCCGGATGCAGCCCGGTCGATGAACAGACTGCCCTTTGTGACGATCTGCTCGCCGGGCTTCAAATTACCGATCACCTCGACGAGATCGCCATTGGTGAGGCCGGGCTTGATCTGACGCAGTTCAATTGTCTTGTCCTCATGCGCGACCCAGATCCGGACCTGGTCGCCCTCGTAGATCAAAGCCTGCTTCGGCACGCCCACCGCCGGATGATCGCTGGCGGAATAGATCGTGACGTTGGCAAACATTTCCGGCTTCAACTGGCCGTCCTTGTTGTCGATGGTGGCGCGGACCAGCAGCCGGCGCGTCGCCGGATCGATCGCGGTGGAAACGTAGTTGAGGCGCGCCGTCAGCGGACGGCCCGGCAGCGCCAGCACGTTGAACGTCACCTCCTGCCCGACCGCAACGCTCGCAGCATCGGTTTCGCGCACGAAGGCGACCATCCACACCGTGGAGAGGTCGCCGATCACATAGACCGGATCGCTGGCGCCGGAATTGACGTATTGGCCGGGGCCGATCTTGCGCTGAACCACGGTGCCTGCGATCGGCGCGAAGATGGTGGTCTCCGGATTGATGCGGCGCTTTTGCTGGAAGGTGGCAATGTCCTCGTCGGTAAGGCCGAGAATTTGCAGCTTGTTGCGCGCCGCCTCCATCGCCGTCTGCGAGGAGCGCAGGTCGTTTTCCGCCTGGATCAGGGTCGCCTGGCTCTGCTGATAGTCCTTCAGCGGAACGGCCTTGCCCTCGAACAGATCCTTGGCGCGCTGTCCCTGGAGCTGGGCCAGATCGAGCGCAGACTTCGCCTTGTTCATCGCGGTCATCGCCGCGATGAAATCGTTTTGCGCCTGAACGTTGTCGGCGGCCTCGATCACGAACAGCGCCTGGCCTTTGACGACCGTGTCGCCCGGCCGGACCAGCAGCTTGGTGACCCGGCCGGCATAGGGTGAAAATACGGGGGTGGAGCGATCCTCATCGATCGCGATCTTGCCTTCGGTCACATGCTCGGCGCGGAAGGCCCGCTCGGTGACGGGTTGAATGCTGAGGCTGGCCCATTCGGCAGGCGTCGGGGTGTAGCGCTGCAGTCCCTTGCGGGATTGGCTCGATATCTCCGAATGTCCCTGCTTTGCCGCGCTGATGTGCGCGAAGCCGTAGACGGCTGCGCCGGCAAGCGTCAGCAAGGCGACGCCCACGGCCAGCCTCTTCCGGCTAAGCGTCTGCAATTGCTTGATAAACTCGTTCGGCATACGGCACAGGTCAAATTGATGATGATTCCGGCGAGGACTGCCTCACCGGTGCGCTAATAGTGCCCAATTGATGTTTCAAACAACCTAAAAAACGCAAACAGGCTTAGCGTTTGAGGTTAAAGTTTGGAGATATTGGTCTGAACGCCAAGTGAATACCTATCCCCGCTCCGGCCATTGCGGGGGATGGCTGCCGAGCGGCATCGCCGGACGGGCCCAGAACGGCGGGGTTTTGGACAGGGCCGCCGAATGCCGGACCGACCGCAGCGGTCCGAAGCCTGAGGCAACCTCCTCGATCAAGGGCATCACCGTCTCAGCCTTCAAATCCTCGGTCTTGAAGCCATCGGCAACACGGCCGAGATTCCACAGCCATCTCCCGGTCTGCGCCAATGACACCCGGACATGCCAGCTTCCGCCTTCGCGCGACTGGCGCGCCTTGGCCATCATGGCGCCGAACGCCATGAAGTAGCCGGTGGCATGGTCGAGCATCTGCGCCGGCAATTCCTTCGGCCCATCGACATCAGCCGCCTGCCCTTCGGCATGGTTGAAGCCCGTTGCGGTTTGCACCAGCGAGTCGAAGCCGCGGCGTTCCGCCCAAGGACCTGCATGGCCATAGGCCGACAGCGTCACATAGACGATGCCCGGATTGATTTCGGCCGCCTCCTCCGGCGAGAAGCCGAGGCTCGCGATCGCGCGCGGCCGATAGCCCTGCGAGAATATATCCGCAGCTGCCAGCAGATCGCGCAAGGTGGCCCGGCCCTGCTCGCTCTTGAGTTCGACAAAGCTCGTCAGCTTGCCGCGCCCGGTATCGATGGCTGAGCCAGGGGATCGCCGGCAGATCGGGACCGGAGATCAACATCACATCGGCGCCGTGGACGGCGAGCGTGCGGCCGGCGACGGGACCTGCGATCACGCGCGACAGGTCGAGCACGCGAACTCCCGAAAGCGGACGATCGCCCTTGGACCAGGGTTTTGGCGGGGCGTCGCCGATCTTCTCGATCGTGATCAGCGGCAAGGCGGCAAGCGCCTTGGCATGAGGCGTTGCCGACCATTCGTCATGCGAGCGCATGAAAGCGACGACACAGCCGCCGGCATAGGCCGCGGTCTCGAACGCCTCGCCATCCCATTGCATCAGCGCGGCCTGGACGTCTTCGCGCTCCGGCTTGCAGTTCAGCACCTTGCAGACGGCGTCACGGTGATGCCTGAAATTGGTATGCAGCCGCACGAAGCGTTGATCGCGGGTTTTGTAAATTCCGGCAGTCGGGTCCCAGGCCGGCGGCGGCGGCTTGCCGTCGACGCGCAGATAGCGCTCGCTTCGGCATTCGACGATGGCATGGCCCATATCGACCGCAACGTCCTGCGATTGCCCGCTGCGCAATTTCCAGATTTGCGCAGCCGCAAGTCCCGCCGCGGCGACGCTGGCTTGCGCCGCCGCCGCGACGCGAAACGAGGACGGCAGTTGCGGCTCTTCACCGGTCAGCTTGACCGCGTCGAGCGCGGAAGCCTCGCCGCCGGCCGACGTCCAGATATCGCTGAGAATTTCTCGGGGGCTTTGCATGCGCGCTTCTCTTTTTTCGTTTCTCGTCCCTGACGCCGGATGATCTTTCTTCGCGAGACGTCATCTCATCGCAGATTATCTCTGGAGCATGATCTTGCCGAAAACCGGTGTCCACTTTTCGGGATCATGCTCTGGATTATTTCTGGAGCATGATCTGGTCCGAAAACCGGTGTCCACTTTTCGGGATCATGCTCTACTACGTTCTGCCTCACCTCGGAAGGAGCTGCAATGGCTGCCATCGATCCCTTGACCGCCGGGGCCGTCTTGCTGGCGACAGCCGCAACCGATGCGGTCTATGTCATGTTCACCTCGGCCGTCGTGGCACGCAAGCGCGTGCCTGCGGCGACCTGGAGCAGCGTCTGGTACCTGCTCTCCTCCTACGCCGTGATCAGCTACACCGAGAACTGGGTTTACGTCGCTTTTGCTGCGATCGGTTCGTGGCTCGGCGCCTATGCATCGATCACGTATTTGCACCGGCCGCCCGGCGGCCCGCCGGTCGGGGCTGCGCCGGAATGATTTCAACCGCGATGCGTGGGACCTTACCCACCCAACAACTGTCATACCCCGCGCATGCGGGGTATCCAGTACGCCGCGGCTTCTCGACTCTATCACTAGCGCCTCTGGAATACTGGATCGCCCGGTCCCGGCTACGCCAAGGCTTCGCCGAGGCTTGCTCTCGTTGGCTCGCCGAAGCTTTAGCGAAGGCGGCAAGCCGGGCGATGACAACTGAATATACGTTCGCGATCTCGCGGCGCGTTGCGCCCGAGTTTTGCTCTAATTGTCCCTCCGAGAATAGAGGGCGCAGGGAAGACCGGGTGCCCATTGCACCCGCGGCCCGTGTGCAATGGTAGAAAGCACACGGTAGTCACCACAGGTACGCCGGAAACATCCGGCCTTCCCTGCGCAATGGTTTTAACGGTTTCCTTCGTGCTCTCCCCGGTGACCGGGCTTTGTTGTCACCGTCGCCCGTGAGAAGCTTGCTTCTCACGAACTTGACGCCAGCGTCGGGGCGTCAGGACCACACGACTTCGCCGTCCGCATTGGCGCCGTTCGTCTTGCGCGCCGACGCGTCCATCGCATCCCGCGCCCTACGTCCGTGACGATCGCGAGCCGCCCCTCTTGTGGGCGCGAGACGGGCGAGCTTGTAGAGATGATTTGCCCGACGACGAAAGCGGAATATTTTTTCGCGTGGGGCTGGACAGGAAATCGGTGATTTGCCCGACAGGCAGTTTTGAACAAGGCTCAGCCTCGCCGACGCGAGCGAGAGAGCAATGACACCACTAAAGACATCCAGACGGGTTTAGATCGCCGATTTTGCATAGACGCGCGCGCGGAGCGAGCGTAATTTTTGCGTGCCAACTCACGCTTGAACACAAGCCGCAAACCGGAAGGAATGTTCAAATGTTGACGAAACGCGATCTTCTTCGTTCCGCTGCCTTGGCTGCAGTCACGGCCTCAACGGCGAAGTCCGTCCCGGTGCACGCACAGACGAGTGCCGATCGTCCGGGTTTTTTCAAGGCAAAAGACATTGCGGAGGCAGGTTTCATCTATGGCCTGCCGATCGTGATGAACTACGGCGTCATGTACGAGTACGCCGTCGATCGCAATTCAGGGCAGTTCAAGGCTCCGTTCAATCAGATCAAGAACGAACCCAACGTCTTCACCTACAAAGACACAGCCATTCCCACCCCGAACAGTGATACGCCCTATTCGTTCGTATGGATGGACTTGCGAGCGGAGCCGATCGTCTTGTCGGTGCCGGCGGTGGACCCGAAGCGCTACTACTCGGTCATGCTTTGCGACGGCAATACCTACAACTATGGCTACATCGGCAGCCGTGCCACCGGTAGCGAACCAGGCGACTACATGGTTGTTGGGCCAGACTGGAACGGCGCGACCCCGCCCGGGATCAAGAAGGTGTTCCGGTCGAGCACCCAGTTTTCAGTGGCGGGATATCGTACCCAGCTTTTCAATGCCTGATGATCTCGACGGCGTCAAGAAGGTTCAGGCCGGCTACAAGGTGCAGACGCTTTCCGCCTATCTGAAGGGGCCGGCTACGACTGCCGCGGCGACCATCGACTTTCCGAAAATCGACAAGGAACTCGTGAAGACGAACTTCTTCGAGTATCTCGATTTCGCGTTGCAATTCGCTCCGCCGCAGGAGAATGAGAAGGAGATACGCGCCCAGCTTGCGCGCATTGGCGTTGGACCGGGCAAGACCTTCAACTTCAAGGACCTCTCTCTGGAAGACAAGCTGGAGGTCGGCTTAGGCATGAAAGAAGGCGAAGATAAAGTTGAGAAATACATCGCCAATGCCGGCAAGGCGATCAACGGCTGGCGGGTAAGTGGACTACCGGGCGACAGCGCCCATTACAATGGCGACTGGTTGATGCGCGCGGCCGCGGCGAAGGCCGGGATCTACGGCAACGATCCGGTCGGAAGCGACCTATCCGTACACGCGCATCGACAGCGACGGCCAGACGCTCGACGGCAGCAAACAAAACTATACGCTGACGTTCCCGTCGGGCCAGCAACCACCCGTGAACGCTTTTTGGTCGTTGACCATGTATGACGGCAAGTCGCAGCTTTTGATCGAGAACCCAATCAATCGCTATCTAATCAATTCGCCAATGCTGCCGAATATGAAAAAGAATACGGATGGATCGCTGACGCTCTACATCCAGAACAAATCGCCAGGCGCGGACAAGGAGTCGAATTGGCTACCCGCCCCGAACGACACGATCTATCTGGTGATGCGGCTGTACTGGCCGAAGACCGAGCCGCCATCGATCCTGCCTCCAGGTGAAGGCACCTGGCAGCCGCCCGGCATTAAGCGGGTCTCGTAAAACGACAGGGGATAACGCGCGAAGGGAATGCGGCCTTGCGACAAGGTCGCGCTCCCCGGCGGCGACCGGGCTTTCTTGTCACCGTCGCCCCTGAGAAGCTTGTGTATGAAGAACTAGACGCCAGCGCCGGGGCGTCAGGATCACACGACTTCGCCTCTATCACTAGCACTCTGGAATACTGGATCGCCCGGTCGAGCCGGCGATGACGACGGAGAGAACGCGACTCCGCCTTCTCGCGGCGCGATTGCACCCGAGGTTTGCTGAATATCTGCCCTTAAAAAGACAGAGGGCCCAGGGAAGATCGGGTGCCCATTGCACCCGCGGCCCGTGTGCAAAGTGTAGAAAGCACACGGTCGTCACACAGGTACGCCGCGGAACGCACCGGGTTAGGCCCTAGTTTCACATCCTGCCCTTGGCGAGAGTTGGTGCTACGCCCGGCAAGGCTTGATCCGGTCGGGCTGCGCCCCGGCGGCGCGTGGCTGCCTGTGCGCTGGCTCGGCTTGGCCCGTGTGTCCTATTGCCCTGCCGATGCGGCGCGCTGTAGGCCCTATTCTAATGGCCTCGACGCTGACGCCCCCCGCTTACATAAGCGGGAGATTTTTGTTCTTTGCGCTGCCTGTCACCTGATGCCTGCGCTTTGTGGTGATGGTGCGCGTGGTCGTCGTCGTGATGGCGCTGCCCGACGATTACAAAAAGTGGCAGTGCTGGTTGGCACCGCCGCTTTCATCGCCGGTCGCTAATCTGCGTAAGTTACTTTGCTGCTTGCTGCGGAGGCGGCGGCTTGGGGATAGCCGAGAGCATCCGGATTTTCCATGTTCCGCCCTCGCGAACATCAACTGCGGTCCAAATGCCTCCAGCCTCAATTGGTGCACCGCTCTGGTTTTTGCCGGTGAGTTGGTATTCGCCAATGGAGATGGCCGCGTCATTTCCCAACGGCAAAACCTGACTAACTGTTATGTCGTTGTGATTGAACCCCGCCTTGAAAACACCTTCATATCGCTTTGCAACATCTGTTGTCGGTCCCACCTATTGACCTGTATGCCGCCAGTTGCGTACAGCGCGGCGATCCCCGCGGCGTCCTGTTTATTGAAACTTTCCGCATATGCTGAAGCTATCTTGGTGATCGCCTGCTTCAGGTTTTGATCCGGTTCAGCGGCAACGGCAGGTAACGAAAGCGCCAGAAAGAAACCCAGTATGTAAGATATTCGCATCCTGTATCCTCCCTAGAATGTTGAAAACAATTTCGCCTGTAGTCGACCGAGCGAGCTACGCTATGCCAACAATGGGTCGATCTCTGCCAAATCTATTTGGGCTGCAGCAAATTAGCTGCTTGCTAATTCCAAAACAGCGTTGGCGGCTCGCTTGATCGTTTTTCAGCGACAGCCGCCGCAGTCACGCGTGGGTCGCCGAAGGGGCGGCCGGCGAAGCGAGTTGGTGGAGTATGGCGACTAGCTCAGTGTGTACAGGCGATGTCCGATCACTAAACGCTTCGATTGGATTTGCTTCAGTGAGGCGGTTGAGACGTGTGAGCAGGCGAATGCGCTGGCGGCGGGTAAGTTTGGCCTCGGACGAGCGCCAACGGAAGAACAGGCGATATAGTTCACCGTCGCCGAAGAGCTGGTTAAGTTCGTGTATCGTGACGTAGGTAAGGAATAGGACCATCAGCCATATCTGAATTGACAAAAAGCGCGGCAACGAAAAGTGATTAACGAAGTGGTCTCCGAAAGCGGCGATTGCGCCGCCTGCAGCGACGAAATGGACGACCTCTTCGGCCAGTCGCACGATCAGTACGCACACCCAGTAGATCGCGCTCTTGAACAAGATGGGCTGGATCATTGGCGCGCCGTCGAAGCGGCGCATAAAAGGCAGGTTGTCGGTTACCAAAACGGCTTTTCCGACGAGCAACGCCGCTAATATCGCGGTGAAGAAGCCACTGAACTCGACGCCGTGCTCCTGCAGGATCAGACGTTTGGTCCATAGGATCAGATTGAAGCCGATGAAGAAGAAGATCGTCGGCGGAAGCGCGTGCTTCACCTGTGCAAGCCACCAAGCCACGGCCCGCCGCAGGAGCTGTATTGGCGTGGAGGCGGCAAAATCGGGCTCGCTCATCTGCTACTCCTCCTAGGATTGCGCCGAACTGTATCCGGTCGTTGTGATCACCGAGGTGCCAGAAAGCTGACGGAATGAGCTTCATCGACGCTAGTTTATTGACCTACATCAATGATGGTCGCAACCGGGTTCGCCAGCGGCAAGTCCGGGCATCGTCCGCTATGCCCCGATAGCGACGAAATTCTATAGCTCAGCGAAAGTGCCATGAACCGACATCGTCAATCGAATTACCCGCGTTGCAGATCATCCTGCGCATCGACAAAAACAGTGCTGGCTGGACCCTCAAATTGCAGTTGTACGATAGCTTCTTCGTCCAATGTCCATACGAAATGCGCTTGACCCGCAGGCACAATGGCGAACGTACCGACCTTTCCGATTTCAGGATTTGACACATCGAATTTTTCACCTTCGCCGTAGTAAACCTTGCCGCTCAGGATTGTGGTATATTCAGCATATGGGTGCCTGTGCGGAGGCGTTTGTCGATTTGGTGGGAATTTAAAGCGCATAACCACTGTCCCGGCTTTGGTGGGATCGCCGTGCAGTACTGCGGCCTTTCCTCCCGCAACGAGGGGAACGTCAAACCATTTCAATTGGTCTTCGTGGACCGAATATGATTTGACTGTAGGGGATGACTTCTCGGCCATAGCATTTCCATCCAAATGATCAAGAAAGCACGCTTACACATCATACAGCCTAACCCGGCACGGAAATGGATAATGTCGGGGTCATTCGGGGTTAAGCCAGCGGCAAGTCCGGCCTCGCGGATCAACAAAGGAAACAACAATGGATTTGGGTTTGAAGGGAAGAAACGCCGTCGTGCTCGGCGGCACGCGCGGCATCGGACGGGCGATCGCGGGCACCTTGGCCAGCGAAGGCGCCAATGTGGCGGTATGCGCCCGCAACGCCGATCAAATCGCGAGCACCGTTGCCGAGTTGAAAAGCCAGGGCGTAAAAGCCACCGGTGCCTCCGTCGACGTCACCGATGGCGCCGCGCTGAAATCGTGGATTGCCGGCGCCGCGCGGGAATTGGGCGGCATCGACATGCTATTTTCCAATGCGGGTGCCATGGCGCAAGGCGGCGATCCCGCATCGTGGGAGCAGAATTTCCGGCTTGACGTGCTCGGCGCCGTCAACGCGTTCGAGGGCGCGCGTCCGTTCCTCGAAGCGAGCGGTGAGAAGAGCGGCGACGCGGCCTTTGTCATCATTTCATCGATTGCGGCAGCGCAGGCAGACGTCGCCAGTTCGTATGGTCCGATCAAGGCGGCGCTGGTGCACATGGCCAAGGGACTTGCGCGTCAGCACGCGCCGAAGAAAATCCGCGTCAATGTGGTGTCGCCGGGCACCGTCTATTTCAAGGGCGGCGTCTGGAACATTGTCGAAGCAGAACATGCCCAAACGATATCAGGATGCGCTCGCGCGCAATCCGACCGGCCGCATGGCCACGCCGCAGGAAATCGCCAATGCAGCGGTGTTTTTGGCGAGCCCGGCTTCCTCGTTCACGACGGGTTCAAATCTCGTCGTCGACGGCGCCATCTCGAACCGCGTGAACTTCTGAGGAAAAACCCAACTCAGGAGCGATTGGTGACGACGCCGGTCGGCGTGGCAAAACCTTCCAGGGTTCTGATCCGCTTCTCGAGCCACCAGCCAAATTCAGGCGACCAATCTTCAAAGCGCGCGTTGATGCCGAGCTCGTGCGCGAAATGGTGGGCGATATTGGGATTGAACTGCGACTGGCGGCCGATCGCGATGAGATCGGCCTGCCCTTTCCTGAAGGATGGCTTCGGCCTGTTGCGCCTCCAGAATGATGCCGACGGCCATGGTTGGCATGTCCGCCTCCTTGCGGACCCGCGCCGCAAACGGAACCTGGAATCCGAGGCTGCGCGTCACCTGAGCGGCGGTAGCCGCGCCTGAGATGCCGCCCGAGGAGCAGTCGATCACGTCCACGCCGCGCACTTTCAGTTCGCGCGCAAAAGCAACCGTGTCATCCATGTTCCAGCCTTCACTTGTGCCGTCAACGGACGAGACGCGCAGAAAAAGCGGCATCGAGGCCGGCATTTCCCGGCGCACCGCTTCGACGATCTCAAGCGGCAGCCGCATCCGCCCGGCGCGGTCGCCGCCATACTCGTCGTTGCGCGTGTTCGAGACCGGCGACAAAAATGACGCCAGCAGATAACCATGTGCAGCGTGGATTTCGATGATTTCGAAGCCGGCGGCAACCGCATGCCTCGCGGCATTCGCCCATGTGCCGACCATCGCCTTGCAATCTTCTGTCGTCAGTTGCCGCGGCGTGAGCCAGCCTGGCGCGACCGGCTCGGCGGTCGGTCCCACCGGCTGCCAGATCCTGGCGCCGGATTTCAGGTTCTCCTCGGTCAGCGGTCCCATGCCCTGCATCGCGGTTTGCGAGGAAGACTTGCGACCGCCGTGGGCGAGCTGAATGCCGATCGCCGTACCCTGGCGCTTCATGAAAGCGATCAGCGGCTTGAAGCTTTCAGCCTGCGCATCGTTCCAGATGCCGAGGTCATGCTCGTTGATAAGTCCGACCTCCTCGACCGCCGTCGCCTCGACAAAGACTAATCCAAAACCTCCCAACGCGTAGCGGCCGAGATGCACGAGGTGAAACGTGCCGCAGGTATTTCCGGGGTCGCAGCGATAGTGAACCATCGGCGGCACCACGAGGCGATTTTTCAGCGTCAGATTTCGAATCGTAAGTGGCTGAAACAGCATTGGTTTGGCCGTGTTGCCGCCGTTGATCGATCCGTCATCCATGCGCGATCTCCCTGCGAACCCTTACAATTCGGCGTGCTGCCCACCGCGAAGCCGAAGCCGCCGATTGAAAATCTAACTATGGTGTCATGCGCAATCACGTCAATGCACGCTTTTGGCCGGCTCCCCGGCGAAATCAGTTGTGCTGTAACGAGCCGTCGATGACCGCGCTCGCCAAGGGGGCGGGGTCAATGAAAATCCCTTGACGGCGGCAGGATGCGGACGTTGCGCGGGTGGCGGATTTTCTGCGCGGGGTTGTCCGGATGCTCGCGCCGGTCGTCGTTGAGCGGCTCGATCAGCGCCGGTCCTGCCGGCAGGGGGTGCTTGCGGCTGAGCGCATCATTGGCGAGACCGATCAGATCGTGTGAACGGTCGAACATGCGCTGGGCGACCAGATGTGTCACTTGCTCCGGACTGCTCTGGATATAACCCTCGACCAGGATGAGGCGCGCGCCCATCACCTCCTTGCGGTATTTTTCCATCACTTTTGGCCACACCACGATATTGGCGATGCCGGTTTCGTCCTCGAGCGTCATGAAGACCACGCCTTTGGCGCTGCCCGGACGCTGCCGCACCAGCACGACGCCGGCGCAACGGACATGACGCCGGTCATTGGCATGACAGACGTCCTTGCAGGCGACGACGCGTTCTTTCGTGAACATCGTCCGCAAGAATTCCATCGGATGGCCCTTCAGCGACAGCCGGATGGTCTGATAGTCGGCCACGACCTGCTCCGGCAGCGGCATCAGCGGCAATGGCCGCGCGTTCTCGTCGGGCTGTTCGCGCGCGGTGGCGGCTTCGAACAGCGGCAGCGGCAAATCATCCGGCAACCGCCGCACCGCCCACAATGCGGCGCGGCGATCGAGCCCGATGGAACGAAACGCATCGGCGTCCGCCAGCAGGATCAGCGCGCGCTTCGGCAAAGCGGTGTCGCGGGCAAAATCCTCCAGCGAGGTGAACGGGCGGCGCGCACGGGCGGCGGCGATGCGCTCGGCCCAGTCCGCTATTTTCTCAACGCCGTCATTCCGGGGCGGTGCGCGAGCACCAGACCCGGAATCTCGATATCCCCGATGCGCAATCGCGCATCGTGGTTCGTCGCTTTCGCGCGCCCCGGAATGACGACTGCAATTTCTTCAATCTCTCCTCATCCGGATCGGCCCATTTGAAATCCGTCGATCTGACGGAAACCAAGCCGCACGGCGCAATATTTCCCCTCACCCTCCTCCAGCGTGTTCTGCGCAAAACTAAAGGACACATCGATCTCGCGCACCTCGACGCCGTTCTTGCGAGCATCGCCGACGATCTGCGCCGGAGCGTAAAAGCCCATCGGCTGCGAATTGAGCAATCCACAGCAGAACGCATCCGGATGGTAATGCTTGAGCCATGACGAGATATAGACCAGTTGCGCAAAGCTCGCGGCATGGCTCTCCGGAAAGCCGTAAGAGCCGAAGCCCTTGATTTGCTCAAAGCAGTTTTTGGCGAATTCGGGATCGTAACCCCTGGCGATCATGTTGCCGATCATCTTGTCTTCGAATTTGCCGATGGTGCCGACATTGCGGAACGTCGCCATCGAGCGGCGCAGCCCGTTGGCTTCTTCGGAGGTGAACTTTGCCGCCTCGATGGCGATCCGCATCGCCTGTTCCTGGAACAGCGGCACGCCGAGGGTCTTGTGCAGGACCCTGCGCAATTCATCCTTGTCGCCATGTTCCGGCGACGGCGATGGATAGCTTACTTTATCGATGCCGTTCCGGCGCCTGAGATAGGGATGCACCATATCGCCCTGGATCGGGCCGGGCCGCACGATCGCGACTTCGATGACGAGATCGTAGAACGTCCGCGGTTTTAGGCGCGGCAGCATGTTCATCTGCGCACGGCTTTCGACCTGGAACACGCCGAGCGATTCACCGCGGCACAGCATGTCGTAGACCGGCTTGTCGTCCTGCGGGACGCTCGCCAGTTCCCAGCGTTCGCCCTTGTGATCGGCGATCAGGTCAAAACATTTGCGGATGCAAGTCAGCATGCCCAGCGCCAGCACGTCGACCTTCATCATGTTCAACGCATCGACGTCGTCCTTGTCCCATTCGATGAACGTGCGGTCGTCCATCGCGGCATTGCCGATCGGCACATAGGTGTCGAGCCGGTCCTGGGTCAGCACATAGCCGCCGACATGCTGCGACAGATGCCGGGGAAATTCGATCAGTTCGCTGGCCAGTGCGACGGCGAGTTCGACCATCGCATTCGCAGGGTCCAACCCCGCCTGCCTGACCTGCATCTCGTTGAGGCCCTTGCCCCAGCTTCCCCACACGGTATCGGCCAGCGCCGCGGTGACGTCTTCGGTCAACCCCAGCGCCTTGCCGACGTCGCGGATGGCGCTGCGCGGCCGGTAGTGGATCACGGTGGCGATGATGGCGGCGCGATGGCGGCCATATCGCCGGTAGACATATTGCATCACCTCTTCGCGCCGCGAATGCTCGAAATCGACGTCGATGTCGGGCGGCTCCAGCCGCTCCTTGGAGATGAAACGCTCGAACAGCAGATCGACCTTGGTCGGATCGACCGAGGTGATGCCGAGCACATAACAGACGGCGGAATTCGCCGCCGATCCCCTGCCCTGACAGAGGATATTCTGGCTGCGCGCATAATGGACGATGTCATGCACGGTCAGAAAATAATGCGCGTATTTCAGCTCGGCGATGAGAGCGAGTTCTTTCCGCAAGGTGGCGCGGAGCGTGGCGTCAATCTCGCCGCCGAAATATTTGTCGACGCCGGCCCAGGTCAGGTCTTCCAGATGCTGCTGCGCGGTCTTGCCCGGCGGCACCGGCTCGTCCGGATATTGGTATTTGAGCTGGTCGAGCGAAAATTCGATGCGGTCCGCAAATCGCATGGTCTCCGCGATCGCCTCCGGCAGATCGCGAAACAACCGCGCCATTTCACCTGCCGGCTTGAGATAACGTTCCGCATTGGCCTCAAGCCGCCTGCCGATGGCGTCAATCGTGGTCTTTTCACGGATGCATGTCAGCACATCCTGCAACGGGCGGCGCGCGGGATCGTGATACAGCACCTCGTTGGTCGCCAGCAGCGGCACTTTCGCCTTCGCAGCGATGCCATGGAGCCGCGCCAGGCGACGCCGGTCGTCGCCGCGATAGATCAGACTAGCCGCCAGCCACACGCCATCGGCGCGGCTTGCCTTCAACCGGTCGAGTACATCGAGGGCTTTTGCCGTCTCGAAACGATGCGGCAGCGTCAAGACCAGAAGCTGGCCTTCGGCAAATTCCAGGAGATCGTCGAATTTGAGGTGGCACTCCCCCTTTTCGATTCTCGTGAAATCGTCGCCACGCTTGCCCCTGGTGAGCAGTTGGCACAACCGGCCGTAAGCGGCGCGATCGCGCGGGTAGACAAGAATATCCGGCGTGCCGTCCATGAAGACGATGCGCGAGCCGATCAGAAGCTTGGGCTTGTGCGTGATTTCCGGATTGTCGAGCTCTTTATAGGCGCGCACCACACCGGCCAGCGTGTTGTGATCGGCGATCCCGATCACGGGAATGCGCAGATTACTCGGCCTGATGCACATAGGCGCGCGGGTCGGATCCCCCGCGCAGGAACGAGAAGTTCGTCGTAATCCCGATTTCGGCATAAGGAATTTCGGCATAAGGAGATGTTCATGCGAACAGCCCGTGCACGAACCAATTCGGCTGAACGGGCGGCTTTCCTTCTTCCTGCCTGATCTCGCGATCGTACAAACCGTCGCGATAAAGCCAGAACCGCAGGCCGGCTTCGTCCTCGACGCGGAAATAATCGCGTGTCAGCATTTTCACCCTGCATCCGCCACCATTCCATGGCGACCCGCTCGGGACCTTCAACGCGCATCACTTTGTGCGTCGCGCGCCGCCATTGAAACTGCGCCGGCGGCCCATCCGGTATCTCCGCGATCACCTTGATTGCTTCCGGCCGCTCGAACAGCCGCAGCGGCCGTAGCGGCGGCTCGCCCGCGATACGCTCGGGCCATGCGGCTTGCATTGCCGCGGCCAGATGATGCTGCGCCGGCACCGCCAGCACGGCGCGTTCCGGAATATGGGTGTCCTGCGGCAAATGCACGACGACGCGCTTTCCCCCGATACGCGCCGCGATGCGGTCGATCAGCGCCGCCAGTTCGTCATTGTCGTGGACGTTGGCATCGAGATCGCGCTGCTGCTGCACGACGATCTCGGTGCGGCTTGCCGACAGGCGAATGAGATCGAAGCCGAAACCGGGATCGAGGGGATCGCTGAGTGCCTCGAGCCGCTCGCGAAACAGGCGGTCGATCACCTCCGGCCTGGTCACGGGACGTCCGGTGTCGACGAAAATCGTGCGCACCGCGCCGTCGGTGCGGAAGAAACCCGCTTCCAGCCGCCGCGCGCCCTTGCCCTGCCTGTCCATCGCCGTGACCAGCATTTTGGCGAGCGTGGACAGATTAGTCGCGATCACGTTCTCGGTGGTGACCGGTTCCGGAAAACGTTTCTCCACGATGTAATCCGGCAGCGGCTTGCGCGGACTGATCGGCGCATCGCCCCGCCCCAGCGCCTGTTCCAGCAAAGTGGTGAAAGCCGCGCCAAATCTTGCCGTGATCTCGTCGCGCCCGCGCGTGGCCACGTCACCAATTGTCTTCAGCCCGGCACGGCGCAGGCCGCTGGTGATGGCCGCTTCAGCGCCGAGCGCGGACACCGGCAGCGGGCTGACGGCATCGGCCTCCTCGCCATCGGCAATGATTTTTCCCGAAACGTGCCGCGTCAGCGTGCGCGCGCAGATCGATGTCGAGGCGATATCCGCGCTGACAGCAAAACCGCGCCGCGTCAGCGCGCCGCACAGGATTTGCAGCAATGCGCGTTCGCCGCCGAACAGATGGGCGCAGCCGGTGATATCGAGATACAGCCCGTGCGGCGGATCCAGCGCCACCAGCGGCGTAAAACGGTCGCACCAGTCGGCGATGTCATCGAGCGTTTTGGCGTCCGCAACCGGATCGGCATCGAACACCATCAGTTCGGGGCAGATCGCGCGGGCATTGGCGAGCGGCAGGCCGATATCGAGGCCGGCGCGCGCGGCGGCATCATCGAGCGCATAAATCTGCAGCGCGTTGTTTTGCTTGGCGACGACAACGGTAGGCGTGTTATCCAGCGCGTCGCTGTTAGCCGCGAGCTGGCGCTTGATGCGGTCGATGGGCAGGCGTGGCAGAAACAGGCTGAGGATACGCCGCCGGTTCGCTGAAAAGGCACTCATCACATTTCCATTCCATGATCCACCGCCCAACCGGGCCATGACGGTTACGAACGAGTTGCGCGTCGAACACCGGCGCGCCCCATGCGCTCCACATTGCCGCGGGCGGCGAATGCGCCGCGCGCACGATCCATCGGGTCTCCGCGGTCGAAGGCATCGGCTCCGCCGCCACCCGCAACAGCAACGCGGTGACGCCGGAGGCCTGGGCTGCCAATGTGAGCTTCCGGCTGGCGACCAGATCGAACTGCCGCGCCGGCCCCCAGACTTCCAGCACGACGGCGCCGAGCGCATCACAGGCCAGCGCGTCGGCGGTGGTCCGCAACGCGGTATCGACATCGGCGGCGCGCACGGTCACGACAAGACGCGGATCGAGACCGAGTTCGCACACCCCGCTCATCGACAGCGCGCCCGATTCAATTTCCGAAAAATCCTGCCGCACCCAGACCAGCGGCCGGCGCGGCGCGATCCGCCTCGCAAGGCCGGCGATGAACCCGGTCGCCGCCGCGCTCTCGCGTCCCTCGGCAAACACTTCATGCATCGCAGCCATGGCGAGGCCCCCGCACAGCGTTGCATCGGCAGACGCATGTCCGAGCGCGACCCGACGCAGCGCGGGCGCACCGGAAGGCGCGGCCTCGATGCGCTCGATGCTGCCGCGCAAGCTTGCAAGCGTGCTGATGCGTGCGGTGCTCATGCGCCGCTTCCTTCGGAAAATCCTGGGCCGCCCTGATTTCAAGAGAACCAGAAGCCGGCTCATTTGTTCATGATATGTTCTAATATAAAGCTAACAGGGCCCGCGGAGTCAATCAGGATCCGCGCAGGATCGGCGCTCAGGCGATTCATGAATGGAATCAAAGGGATTCAGCAATGGATGTGCAACGCAAGCTGGAAATCCTGGCGGATGCCGCCAAATACGGCGCTTCCTGCGCCACCCTCGATAGCGAAACCGATTTCGATGGCTGGCGGAAAGCCGCGCGGGCGCTGGTGTTGAACAATGTGAAGCCATCCGATGTGACATGGAGCGTACGAGGCGGCGAGCCTGAATTGTTCAAACCAACGGCGCCGCCGCTTGAGCCGCCTCGCGGCACCTTCAACGTACCGGCCAAATTCGTCGAGCTGGCGCAGGTAGCTATCCTGCATCGCGATCCCCAACGGTTCGCGATCCTGTATCGCCTGCTGTGGCGGTTACGAAGCGACCACGATCTGTTGTCGGTGGCGACCGATCCCGATGTCTCGCAAGTTCGGGCGATGGCAAAAGCCGTGCATCGCGACCAGCACAGGATGCATGCCCTTGTCCGCTTCCGCGAAATCGGACGCGAGCAGAAATCGCATTACGTCGCCTGGTTCGAGCCGGAACATCACATCGTCGAACTGGCCGCGCCGTTCTTCGCGCGCCGTTTCGCCGACATGCCGTGGTCGATCCTGACGCCGGACGTCTGCGCGCATTGGGACGGCCACGCCGTCTCGATCACGCCTGGCGTCAGCAAGGCCAAGGCGCGGGAATCCGCTTCGTCGAAGACCTGAAAATCGCAGCGCGTTGTTACGACAATTAGCGCATGCAGCTTAGGAACTCGAATAACTCGTGGAACCGCAAATTTTGGTGAAGTCGCCGACGAGAAAATTGACAATCCCGATGTACAACCTTTAATTGATAATTACGTATTGATCGCATGTTTCACAGAGTTTGGGACGTCCTGTTCACGCCACGACGTTCCCATGAGGTCGGCGCGCTGCGTGGCCAAGTAGCCCCAGCCGTGCAGCGCGCGGCCTTGCTCCGCATCCTCGCATTCCCTGCCGGCGTCGTATCGATTACCTGCGACATGCCTGCACTGCACCGTGCACTATGGCCGCGATCGGACTGCGTTCGCATCCCAAACACGATGTTTCAACGATTCCAAAAGGAAACACCCGATGCCGATCGGGCGAGCGCACGCTGCTGCCGCCTGCCGTTCGACCCCCTGATACCGGCACTTTGCATCGACCCGCGGCTGTCATCCAACCTTCAAATCCCTCGGCCAGAATTGAGGCTCTCACTGTATCCGAGGGGGCGTCAGAATGAGCGATCTTGCACTCAATCCATCGATGGCCGAGGGAGCACCGGTCGAGCCGGCGTCCCGGCCCAATCTCGACAAGGGTTTCAACCCGCTGACGATGATCATCTTCTTCGGCATTCTCGCTGCCGGGCTGTTGTATCGTCACCTACAGCATCTATGCCGATGTCGATGCGACCGGCACCAAGGTCACGACGTATCTGCCTTATCTTCTGCTGTTCGTCGCGCTCCTGATCGCGCTCGGCTTCGAATTCGTCAACGGCTTCCACGACACCGCGAACGCGGTCGCGACCGTGATCTACACCCACTCGCTGCCGGCCGAATTCGCCGTCATGTGGTCGGGCTTCTTCAATTTCCTCGGCGTGCTGCTGTCCTCGGGCGCGGTCGCATTCGGCATCGTCTCGCTGCTGCCGGTGGAATTGATCCTCCAGGTCGGAAGCAGCGCCGGCTTTGCGATGGTGTTCGCGCTGTTGATCGCCGCGATCCTGTGGAATCTCGGCACCTGGTATTTCGGCCTGCCGGCTTCGAGCTCCCATACCCTGATCGGTTCGATCATCGGGGTCGGCGTCGCCAACGCGCTGATGCGCGGCCGCGACGGCACCTCCGGCGTCGACTGGGGCAAGGCCACCGAAATCGGCTACGCGCTGCTGCTGTCGCCGCTGGTCGGCTTCGTCTGCGCCGCGGTGCTGCTGTTGCTCCTGAAGATGATCGTCGCGCAACCCGGCGCTGTACCGTGCGCCCGAAGGCAACAAGGCGCCGCCGCTCTGGATCCGCGGCCTGCTGATCCTGACCTGCACCGGCGTCAGCTTCGCGCATGGTTCGAACGACGGCCAGAAGGGCATGGGCCTGATCATGCTGATCCTGATCGGCACCGTGCCGACCGCCTATGCGCTGAACCGCGCGCTGCCGGAATCGCAGGTCGCGCAGTTCCAGAAGACCTCCGAGGCGGCCTCGAAGGTGATCGCCGCCAAAGGCGCCGGCCACAGCATCATCGGCGATCCCCGTCCGGCGGTGACGCAATACGTCGCCGCGCACAAGATCAGCGAAGGCACCTTTCCCTCGCTGTCGGTGCTGGTGAAGGATGTCGGCGACCAGGTCGCAGAAATACGGCTCGCTGAACAAGGTGCCGGCCGAGGTCGTCGGCAACACCCGCAACGACATGTACCTGACCTCGGAGGCAATCCGCTTCCTGATGAAGGACAAGGAAAACGACCTGAACAAGGAAGAGGTCGGCACCCTCAACGCCTACAAAGGCTCGCTCGACACCGCCACCAAGTTCATTCCGACCTGGGTGAAGATCGCGGTCGCGATCGCGCTCGGCCTCGGCACCATGATCGGCTGGAAGCGCATCGTCGTCACCGTCGGCGAGAAGATCGGCAAGACCCACCTAACCTACGCGCAAGGCGCCTCCGCCGAGCTGGTTGCCGCCGCCACGATCGGCGCCGCCGACATGTTCGGCCTGCCGGTGTCGACCACGCACGTGCTGTCGTCCGGCGTCGCCGGGGCGATGGCGGCGAACGGCTCGGGGCTGCAAGTCGCCACCATCCGCAACATGGTGATGGCATGGGTGCTGACGCTGCCGGTCGCGATCATGCTGTCGGGCACGTCTCTACGTGCTGTTCTCGCATATTTTCTGAGTACGGTGCAGCCGTAGAGGTCGAATTTCTCGATGCAAAAGAGAAGGGCCCGCGCCGACGGCGCGGGCCTTCTTGACGGGCAGGAACCAGATACCTCGGCAAGGACAGCGAGGACTACGCCGCCAGCGTGTTCTCGACCAGCTTGATCCAGTACGACGTGCCGTACACGATCGCTTCGTCGTTGAAATTATAGGCGGGATGATGCAGGCCCGCGGTGTCGCCGTTGCCGCAGAAGATAAACGCGCCCGGCCGCGCTTCCAGCATATAGGCGAAATCCTCCGCGCCCATCATCGGCGGTGTCTCGTGGACGTTGCCGTCGCCGGCAATTTCCTTTGCTATCCGCGTCGCGAGGTCCGTTTGCGAGGCATGATTGACGGTGACGGGATAACCGCGCTCGTATTGCAGCTTGATCTTGGCGCCCGTGATCTGCGCGACGCCGGCGACGATCTCGCGCACCCGCTTCTCGACCAGTTCGCCGCACTTCCGGCGTCAGGGTGCGGACGGTGCCCCTGAGGACGGCGGTCTGCGGAATCACGTTGCGGGCGTTGCCGGCGTGGAATTCGCAGATCGAAATCACCGCCGATTCCAGCGGATCGACGCTGCGCGATACGACCGACTGCAGGGCCGTGATCAGTTGCGAGCCGACCAGGACGGAATCGATGCAGATGTGCGGGCGCGCGGCATGACCGCCGAGCCCTTCGATCTCGATGTCGATGGAGTCGGTGGCGGCCATGATCGGGCCCGGCCGGATCGCAAACGAGCCGACCGGAATGCCCGGGCCGTTATGCATGCCGTAGACCTGCTGGATGCCGAAACGGTCCATCAGCCCGTCCTTGATCATCGCGGCTGCGCCCGCGCCGCCCTCTTCGGCCGGCTGGAAGATCACGACCGCATTGCCCGCGAAATTCCGCGTCTCGGCGAGATAGCGCGCCGCGCCGAGCAGCATCGCGGTGTGGCCGTCATGGCCGCAGGCGTGCATCTTGCCCGGCGTCTTGGAGGCGTAAGGAAGGTTGGTCTCCTCCTCGATCGGCAGCGCATCCATGTCGGCCCGCAGCCCGATCACCCCGATGTCCGCCTTGCCGGCGGGCTTCTTGCCCTTGATGACCCCCACGACGCCGGTGCGGCCGAGGCCGGTGGCCACCTCGTCGCAGCCGAATTCGCGCAGTCTGTCCGCCACGAATGCCGCAGTGCGGTGGACGTCGTACAGCAATTCGGGGTTTTCATGGATGTCCCGGCGCCAGGCCTGGATATCGGGTTGCAGATCGGCGACGCGGTTGACGATGGGCATGGGAATTCTCGACCTCAGGTTGGAACAAGTTGCCCTCTGTAGCATGCAAGAGGCGATCCACCCAACAGCCCCAAGCCGCCTTCCATTCCGCGCCGTCATGGCTGGGCTTGTCCCGGCCATCGACGTCTGACTAATAAAGCCATGGAAATATGATCCGAAACAGGATCCCGGGAATGGCAATGCCGAAACGGCTAGAGGGTGATTTCGACTATATCGTCGTCGGCGCCGGCACGGCCGGCTGCATCATGGCCAACCGCCTGTCGGCCGACCCGAAAAACCGCGTGCTGATCCTCGAGGCCGGCGGCAACGACAACTGGATCTGGTTCCACATCCCGGTCGGCTATCTCTTCGCGATCGGCAATCCCCGCTCGGACTGGATGTTCAAGACCGAGCCGGAGCCGGGACTCAACGGCCGCGCGCTGGCCTATCCCCGCGGCAAGGTGATCGGCGGCTCTTCCGCCATCAACGCCATGATCTCGATGCGCGGCCAGGCGGCCGATTACGATCACTGGCGGCAGCTCGGCCTCACCGGCTGGGGCTATGACGATGTGCTGCCGCTGTTCCGGCGGCTGGAAGATCACTTCCTGGGCGAGAGCGAACACCATGGCATCGGCGGCGGCTGGCGGATCGAAGCGCCGCGGCTGTCCTGGGATGTTCTCGATGCCGTCGGTGACGCCGCCGAGCAAATGGGCATCAAACGGATTGCGGATTTCAACACCGGCGACAATGAAGGCATCAGCTATTTCCACGTCAACCAGAAGCGCGGCCGGCGTTGGTCTTCCGCGCGCGGATTTCTCAAGCCGGTCCTGAACCGCGCCAATCTGCGGCTGGAAAAGAACGTGCTGGTCGATCGCCTGATCGTCGAGAACGGCCGCGCGGTCGGCGTGCGTTTCATGCAAGGCGGTGAAATCGTCGAAGCCCGCACCAAAGGCGAAGTCGTTTTATGTGCGGGATCAATCGGATCGACGCAGGTCTTGCACCGCTCCGGCATCGGCCCGGCCGACTGGCTGTCGCCGCTCGGCATCGATGTCGTGCTCGACCGCCAGGGCGTGGGACGCAATCTGCAGGACCATCTGCAGCAGCGCGCGATCTACAAGGTTTCTGGCGTCCGCACGCTGAACGAGACCTATTACAATCTATTCCGCCGCGGCCTGATGGGGCTCGATTACGCCTTCCGCCGCCGCGGCCCCCTGACCATGGCGCCGTCGCAGCTCGGCATTTTCACCCGCTCCGATCGCGACCCGCGAACGCGCCAACATCCAGTTCCACGTGCAGCCGCTGTCGCTCGACAAATTCGGCGATCCCCTGCACCGTTTTCCCGCAATCACGGTGAGCGCCTGCAATCTGCAGCCGACCTCGCGCGGCACCGTGCGCGTCCGCTCCGCGGCGGCCGACCAGGCGCCCACAATCGCGCCGAATTACCTGTCCACCGACGACGACCGCCAGGTCGCCGCTGACGCCATCCGCACCACGCGGCGGCTGATGAAGCAGGCGGCGCTCGCGCCATATCATCCGCAAGAATATTTGCCCGGCGCAAACGTCGGCGACGACGATGCGTCGCTGGCGAAAGCCGCCGGCGATATCGGCACCACGATCTTCCATCCCGTCGGCACCGCGAAAATGGGCACGGCATCCGATCCGATCGGCCGTGGTCGACGAACGCCTGCGTTTTCACGGCATCGCGGGCTTGCGCGTTGCCGATGCCTCGGTGATGCCGACGATCACGTCGGGCAATACCAACACGCCGACGGCGATGATCGCGGAAAAGGGCGCGGCGATGATCCTCGAGGATTCGCGGTAGCGCCTCACGAGATCGCGGCCGCTCACGAAAACGTCATCTCCCGCCACCGTTGAGACGGGAAGCCCGGGAATAAACCCGCTCCACCCCCGATCACGTACCCGAAAGCCCAATCAAGGGCCGAGGGAGATATGTCATGAGCGATCACGACCATCACGATGAAGCAAACGGTGTCAGCCGCCGCCGCGTGCTGGAATGCATGACCTGGGCGGGCACCGGCGTGCTCTGGACCATTACGGGCGGCGTGCCCCGTTCGATGGGACTTGTCGGGTCGGCGCAGGCCGCCGAGGCCGCCGGCATGACCTTCCTGCAGATCAGCGACAGCCATGTCGGCTTCGACAAGCCCGCCAATCCCAACGCGCTCGGCACGCTCGAGGAAGCCATCAACCGGGTCAAGGCGATGCCGATCAAGCCGTCCTTCATGATCCACACCGGCGACATCACGCATCTGTCGAAGGCCTCCGAATTCGACGACGCCGAACGCATCATCTCGCAGGCCAAGCTCGACGTGCACTACGTTCCCGGCGAGCACGATTTCATCGACGAAGAGGTCAAGCTCTATAAAGAGCGTTACGGCAAGGGCACCAAGGGCGCCGGCTGGTATTCGTTCGACGCCAGCGGCGTCCACTTCATCGGCCTCGTCAACGTCGTCGATCTCAAGGCCGGCGGTCTCGGCAATCTCGGCAACGAACAGCTCGAATGGCTGGAGGCCGATCTCAAGGGCCGCTCGAAATCCACCCCGATCGTGGTCTTCGCCCACATCCCGCTGTGGACGGTGTATCCGCAATGGGGCTGGGGCACCGAGGACGGCGCACGCGCGCTCGATTACCTGAAAGGCTTCGGCTCGGTGACGGTGCTCAACGGCCACATCCATCAGGTGATGCAGAAGGTCGAAGGCAACGTGACGTTCCACACCGCGCGCTCGACGGCATTCCCGCAGCCGGCGCCGGGCACCGCGCCCTCGCCCGGACCGATGAAGGTCGAAGACAGCAAGCTCCGCACCCTGCTCGGTGTCGCCAGCATCAACTTCAAGCAAGGCGACCAGCGCCTCGCGATCATCGACACGCCGCTGCAGGGCTGAGGGAATCCGAAATGATCGCAGTCAACTCGCCGCAGTCTCGGCATTCTCTCGCTTGGCCTTGCCGCCGCTGCGACCAACATGCTGCGGGCCGATCCGGCCCGTGCCGAAGATGTGGCCGTGCATATCGACAACTTCGTTTTCGAACCGGCACAGCTCACGGTGAAGGTCGGCACGACGGTCACCTGGACCAACCGCGACGACATTCCGCATACCGTGGTGTGCGCCGGCAAATTCAGGTCGAAGACGATGGACACCGACGGCACCTTCTCGTTCACGTTCACGGCACCGGGCGAATACAAGTATTTTTGCTCGCTGCATCCCCATATGACAGGGACGATCAAGGTTGAGTAACGTGCCAAACCAAGGCATCACAACCCTGCCCGGCCGGTGGATCGACCCCGGCCGGGCACGACCGTTTTCTGCGAGAGCCGGACGAGAGGCGATGCCCGTCAAAGCATCCGACGACAATCCCGAAAAGGCGCGTCGCTTCCGAGAGGCCGCGCTCCCTTATCTGGACGACGCCTATACGCTGGCGCGCTATCTGCTTCGCGATGCCGCCGACGCCGAGGACGCGGTGCAGGAATGTTACCTGCGCGCGTTCAAGCATTTCGACAGCTATCGCGGGCCGGCGATGAAGCCGTGGCTGTTCGCGATCCTGCGCAATGTCTGCCGCGCCGAATATGCGCGGCGCAAGACCACGCCGACCAGCCCGATCGAGGACGTGCCCGAGAGCGCCGAGCAGACGCCGCTGTGGCACGAAGCCCAGGAAACGCCGGAAGCGCAAGTGTTGCGGCGCTGGGATTCGGACACCGTCCGCCGGCTGATAGCAGCGCTGGCCGAACCGTTCCGGGAGACCTTTGTGCTGCGTGAAATCGAGAACCTTTCCTACCGCGAGATTGCCGATGTCGCCGAAGTGCCGGTCGGCACCGTGATGTCCCGTCTCGCGCGCGCCCGCGCCATGCTGCGATCGGCATGGATGGCGGAAGAGGAGCAACCGAAATGAATTGCGAAGAAGCCGAGATCCTCCTTCACGCGCTGATCGACGGCGAGCTCGATGCCGGGCACGCGCGCGAGGTCGAAGAGCATGTTGCGGGCTGCCCGCATTGCGCGGCGGCGCTGAAGGATTACCGCGAGATGAGCAAAGCGATTGCCGAGGCCGGCGTGCATTACAAGGCGCCGCCCGAACTGCGCCGGCGCATCGAGGCGGCATTGCCGCAACCGCAGGCGCAGGTGGTGCAGATGCCGAGCCGGCGCTCCGTGCTGCGCGGCTTTGCGATGGGATCGGCGGTGTCGGCGATTGCCGCTACGGGCCTCGTCGCCATCGTGCTGCGCAACGACGATGCCGAGCGGATCCAGTCCGAGGTGGTCTCGGCGCATCTGCGCTCGCTGCAGGCCGGACATCTGACCGACGTGATCTCCACCGACCAGCACACGGTCAAGCCGTGGTTCAACGGCAAGCTCGACGTCTCGCCGCCGGTGATCGACCTCACCACGCAGGGCTTTACGCTGATCGGCGGAAGGCTCGATTATGTCGATGCCCGCCCGATCGGCGCCGTGGTGTACCGAACGCGCGCCAGCACGTGATCAACCTGTTCGTGGCGCAGACCTCAAGCACCGAACACGCGCCGCGCAAGGATCGAAACGCTTCAGGGATTCAACATCCGCCACTGGACCGATCGCGGTTTGAACTACTGGGCGGTCAGCGATCTCGCCAAGGATGAACTCGCCGATTTCGGCGACAAGTTCGAGAGTGCGATGCGGAGCGGAACAGCGGGATAATCTTCGGGATAATCTTCATGGTCGCTCAAGCTAATCGTCGTCCGGCCCAAGTGCGCAATTGCGCACGATCGGATGGCGCGGTTCGATTGACGGTCGGAGATCGATGCAAGCCGGGTATGGGTCGTCGCGACGACACAGTTACGCCGTCTTGCGCACGGCGTTGTCGACCAGCGTCTTGCCGAGCGACCAGATCGCGCCGGGGACCTTGTGGCTGGAGGCGATCACGGCGTCGAACGCCTTCTCGATCCAGCCGCAGTCCTGCTCGGTGATCACGAGCGGCGGCAGCAGCTTGATGGTGTGGCTGCCGTGGCCGGAGACCTGCGTCAGGATCTTGTGGTCCTTGAACAGCGGCACCGTGATGAGCTGGCAGAACAGGCCCTTGTTGGCGGTCTCCAGCAAATTCCAGGAAGCCTTCAGCCGCAGCGATTTCGGCGGACCGAATTCGATGCCGATCATCAACCCCTTGCCGCGCACTTCCTTCAGCAATTCGTAGCCCGGCACCATTCGCGTCAATGCCAGCCGAAGCTCGGCGCCGCGCTTGGCGGCCTGCTCGACCAGCCGTTCGGCCTTCATGACTTCAAGCGTGGCGATGCCGGCCGCCATCGCCAGATCGTTTTTCGCAAAGGTCGAGCCGTGCACGACCGCGCGATCCATTTGATTGAAGATCTTGTCGAAGATGCTCTTGCGCGTCAGCAGCGCGCCGACCGGCACGTGACCGCCCGACAGCGCTTTCGCCAGCAGCACCATGTCGGGCTCGACATTCCAGTGCTCGACCGCGAGGAATTTTCCGGTGCGGCCGATTCCGGTCTGGATTTCATCGGCGATGAACAGGGTTCCGTATTTGCGGCACAGCGCGGCCGCGCCCGGCAAAAATTCATCCGAGGGTATGTTGACGCCCTTGCCCTGGATCGGCTCGACGATGAAGGCGGCAACCTGACGTGACGACAACGCCTGTTCGAGGGCGGCGAGATCGTTAAAAGGGATCTGGGTGCATCCCGGCAACAGCGGCTCGAAACCGCTGCGAAAGTTCGCATCGTCCATCAGCGACAGGGCGCCATAGGACAGGCCATGGAAGGAGTGCGAGCAGGAGACGATGCCGGGGCGGCCGGTCGCGCCGCGCGCGAACTTGATCGCGGCTTCGACGGTTTCGGCGCCGGAATTGGCAAAGAACACCTTGTCCAGATATGGCACATGTTCCAGCAGGCGTTCCGCCAGCACGCCGGCAAGCGTGGAGACGTCAAGTTGCACCAAATTGGGCAAATCGCTGTCGAGGACGCTCTTTAAGGCCTGTCGAAGGGCCGGATGATTGCGGCCAATCGCAAAAACGCCAAAACCGCTCAGTAAATCGAGATAGCGCGCCCCATCGCGATCAAAGAGGTATTGACCTTGACCCTTCTGAAAACCGACATCGTAGCCGATGGTCTTGAGCACGCGAACGAGTTGCTCATTCAAGTGGCGCGAATGCATGGAACTGCGCTGCGCTTGCCGCTCCACAAACATCTCGGAAACGTCTAGATTTGAACTTAGCATCCGCTACATACTTCGGTTGATGGCCATTTCGTCAACTGAAAACGCTCAATGCGGCGTTTTGACCCCCGCTTTGGATCATCAAGCATAGGTCTGAACCATGTTGCACTGCCCAAGAATGACCACGCGCACAATAGCGTATTCGGGAATTTTCCTGGCCATAGGTCTTACCTCCGCATTGGCCGCCGATCCCACCGGTGACTGGAAGGTCGCCGACGGTGTCGCCACGATCCGGGTCGCACAATGCTACGGCAACATCTGGGGCGCAGTTGCCTGGGAGAAGACGCCGGGCGGCAAGGATACGCATAATCCCGATGCCTCGAAGCAGAGCAGACCTACCCTCGGCATGCCGATCCTGATCGACATGAAGAAGAAGGCCGGCGTCGATGTATGGGAAGGCCAAGTCTATAACGCCAAAGATGGGCAGCTTTACAGCTCGACCATCAAGCCAGTTGGTGCCGAGCAACTCGAGATTCAAGGCTGCGTGCTGGGTTTCCTGTGCGGCGGCGAAACCTGGACCCGCGTCGGTCCCCCGATTCCCTCAAGCCCTGCCAACAGCATGGCCAAGGGCGCGCCCAAGAGTCTGCCAGGTGGTCCCACAAGGCGCGTCACCGAAGACCGCGGCCCCCGCGACGTCAACAGCGCAGACCACCGCGCAGGCGCCGCCAAAGACCACGGGTTCGGTGAATCCGGCTCCGGCGCCCAAGGCCGCGCCCGGTCAGAAACAGGCCGCCGGCCAGCCCGCAGACCCCGTCGGCGATATCTGCCTACTCCCCGACATCGCGCGGTTTGCCCATTAGCGCAGGCTGGAACAGCAGCACCGCTGCCAGCGTGGTGACGAGCGAGAGCGCCAGCAATTTGCCCATGCTGGCGGTGCCGGGATGACTGGATAGCCACAGGCTTCCGAAAGCCGTGGCCGTCGTCAGCGCGCTGAAAAATATCGCGCGCGTCAGGCTGGTCTGCAGCAAATTCGTTCTGCCCGACCGCCAGGCCGTCACGTAATAAATCTTGAAGGCCACGCCGATGCCGAGCAGCAGCGGCAGCGCGACGATATTGGCGAAGTTCAGCGGCAGCCCGATCAGCACGCAGATCTCCAGCGTCACCGCGCCGGCCACCAGCAGCGGCACCAGCGTCAGCAGTACGTCGGTGACCCGCCGCAGCGCCAGCCACAGCAAGAGGCTGATCACCACCAGCGCCCAGATGCCGGCATGGACGAACGCCTTCACGACGGTGTCGCCGGATTTCAGAATCGAGACCGGTCCGCCGATCGCGGTCGGCTCGGCAGCCAGCACGGCATCCGCAAATCTACGGAGATTGTCGTTGTCGTTGGGGTCGCCCTTCGGCAGAGCCTCGACCCGCATCAGCCCTTCCTTGGTCTTCCAGCCATCGACGAGTTCCACCGGCAGCGTCTTCAGGCTGACCGGCTGCGCCTGCATCATATTCTTGAGTTGCTCGAGTACGATCTTGAGCGGCGCCACGAAGACGTTCTGGGCCTTCTCGCGCGTCGCCTGACTGGAGTCGGCAAGCTTCGACAATGCGTCCGCAAGGCGGCGCGCCGCGACCGCGCCATCGCTCTTCGCACCATCGCCCTTGGCGTCGCCGGCGGTCTTGCGCAGGCTTGCCACCGAACTCTTCAACGCTTCGACGTTCTCCGCGTCGGAAGGCGCCGCATCGACCGAGTCGGGATTGAGGGCGGGATTGAGGATTTTTGCCGCCTGCGCGATCAGCTTCAGCTTCGCCGGCTGATCCTCGGGCACGAAACTGTCCAGCGACATCACGCGAAGCACTTCCGGCAACTTCTCAAGCTTCGCCTCTATCTTCTTGGCGTCGGCCTCCGAATTCGTCATCACGTTGATCGCGTTGGCGCCGGTGTTCGGGTCCTTCCTCAAGTCGAGGAACGTCGCGATCGACTCCGCTTTCTTGTTGCGGAGGTTGATCGGGTTGAAGTCGAACTTCATGAAATAGAGCAGCGGCAGGCCGGCCAGCGCAACGAGCAGCGTGCCGACGATGATGACGACGCGATGCTTTTCGAGGAAATGATCGACCGGCGCCAGGAACGCGTAACCCACCGGCTCGCTTTCACCGGGAGGGTTGAGCAGGTCCAGCAGCGCCGGCAAGGTCGTGATGCTGGTCAGGAACGCGACCAGCATGCCGGCACCGGCGATCTTGCCGAGTTCGGCAATGCCCTTGTAGTCGGTCGGCAGGAAACACAGGAAACCTGCAGCCGTGGCCATCGCCGCCAGCGAAAGCGGAACCGCGGCGCGACGCGCCGCCTCTTCCAGCGCCATCGGCAGATTGTCGTTCTTGAACCGCTCCGAACGGTATCGAACGCTGAACTGGATGCCAAAGTCGACGCCAAGGCCGATGAACAGCACGGCGAACGCGACGGACAACAGGTTGAGCGAGCCTACCATGGCGAGGCCAACCGCCGTGGTGATGGAAAGGCCGACGAACAGGTTCACGAACACGGCGAAAATGATTTTCGCCGAATGAAGCGCCAGCCAGAGAATGATCAGCACGATGACGACGGTCCCAAGGCTGTTGACGATCGCGCCGTCCTGAACCGTCGCATATTCCTCGTTGGCCATTGGAACCGGACCGGTCAAACGGACCCGCGCGCCATATTCGCTCGCGAAATTGAGATCCGTCGCAGCCTGACGGATCGCGTCGGTCGCGGTCTTGCCCGGTTCCAGCGCCTGATAATCGAGGACCGGCTTGAACTCGATGAAGGCCCGTTTATCGGAATCGGTCAGCGGCTTGTCACTGACGAGCTCGCGCCAGGAGAACGTCGCGTTGCCCTTGTTGAGGACATCCTCGACCGTCTGGGCGATCAGGTTGAAGGGCCGCCCGGCATTTTCCAGTTTGGCCTGGCCGCGCTTGACGCCGGCCAGCCCGGTTTCCAACGCACCGGTCAGGCCGCGGATCGAGGGATCGCCGGCCATGATCTCGATCAAGGGCGCCGCGGATACGAGCTCCCCCGTGACCTGGCCAACTTCTTCCACCGGAAGGAACAACAGACCGTTCTTTTCAAAGAACTCGCCGGAGCCGAGCGGCGTCACCGCTTCGAAGTTCTTTTTGTCTCCGGAAAGTTTCTCGGCCAGCGCCCTGGCTGCGGCACTGGTGAGTTCCGGCGTCCGCGCCTCGACCACCGCAAGAATCAGTCTTTCCCGGTCGAACGCCTGCTCGAACTGGTTGTCGCGCTTGCGCCAGTCCAGGTCGGGCGAAATCAGCGTGTTGATGTCGGTGTTGATGGAGAAATTGCGGGCCGTATAGAAGGCCGCCCCGATCGCGAGGACCAGAGAGATAATGACGACAGGAATGGCAAACCGCGTACAAGTTCTAACAATCGAGACAACAATACTGGTCAGCACTTCGTTTCTTTCTAAGTCTTAAGGAGCATGCCAAAAACGCCCGCTGTCTAGCGGAGTTCCCTGGGTCGATCTAATGTTGTTTTGGTTACTTTCTCAGGGGTCCAACGAGCCGGCGCCAAAACAGACCGAAGCGATATCCGATGACCGGTATAGCCCGTCTCGATGGGCGAGAAAGTGACGAACCGGAGAGGACCCGAGAGGGCATGGCGTCGCAGAACGCAGCTTACTGTATCATATTACCGTAAATGCCGACGCGGCCGGTAACCATTGCGGATGCATCTTTTCGAACCCCTTCTTTTTTGACACAAAGCCCTGTGCTTCCATCTGCCTGGGCGGGGCTTAAATACCGAACCGATCATGGTGCGGATATTGCAGATATCCCGGCAGGTATCCGGCGCGGCCCGGGTGCAGGGAGGCTTTCGGATGAATTTTCGAACGAGTTCGGTGCAATTTGCGTAATGGGCGTCCCATGGAAGTGTATCTTGCGCAGCCCCGCGGATTTTGCGCGGGCGTCGTGCGCGCCATCGAGATCGTCGAGCGTGCGCTCGAGAAATATGGCCCGCCGGTCTATGTCCGCCACGAGATCGTTCACAACAAATACGTGGTCGAGAGCCTGAAGAACAAGGGCGCGATTTTCGTCGAGGATCTCTCCGAAGTGCCCTCGCACGCGGTCACCGTGTTCAGCGCCCATGGCGTGGCCCGCAGCGTCGAGGAAGAGGCGGCCGTCCGCGGCCTGCCGGTGCTCAATGCCACCTGCCCCCTTGTCACCAAGGTCCACAATCAGGGTAAACGCTACATGTCCAAAGGCCGGAACCTGATCCTGATCGGTCATGCCGGCCATCCCGAGGTCGAGGGAACCATGGGTCAGGTTCCAGGGCCGGTCCTGCTGGTCCAGAACGTCGACGACGTGGCTGCCCTGACGCTCCCGGCGGATACCCCGGTAGCCTATATCACCCAGACCACCCTCTCCGTGGACGACACAAAAGACATAATTGCCGCCCTTCAGGCCCGATTTACAGATATTCAAGGCCCCGACATCCGGGATATCTGCTATGCGACACAGAACCGCCAATCTGCGGTAAGGGACTTAAGCAAACTGGTGGACGTCATTTTGGTGGTGGGGGCTGCCAATAGTTCCAACTCAAACAGGCTTCGCGAGATCGGCACCGAGGTCGGGGTCGCGAGTTATCTCATTGCCGATGGCAGCGAGTTGAACCCTGATTGGCTGAGGGATGCGAAAGCAGTCGGGATCACGGCGGGCGCCTCGGCGCCCGAAGTTTTGGTCGACGATGTGATTGAGGCTTTGAGGCGTATCGGACCCGTCAAGGTGTCGGTGCTTCCCGGCCGGGAGGAAAATATCGAATTCCGGCTTCCAGCCGAACTCACTGCGGGCTGATCCACTTCATTATCTTCGAGTCCAGAAAGAAAACCTCTCAATGGCAATACCGTTTTTCAAGGAACTGCGTATCGGCGGCTATCTCATCAAGCAGAAGCTGCTTGGTCGCAAGCGCTATCCGCTGGTGCTGATGCTGGAACCGTTGTTCCGCTGCAATCTGGCATGCGTCGGTTGCGGCAAGATCGACTATCCCGATGCGATCCTCAATCGCCGCATGTCGGCGCAGGAATGCTGGGACGCAGCCGACGAATGCGGCGCGCCGATGGTGGCGATCCCCGGCGGCGAACCGCTGATCCACAAGGAGATCGGCGAAATCGTGCGCGGCCTCGTGGCGCGCAAGAAGTTCGTCTCGCTCTGCACCAATGCGCTGCTTCTGGAAAAGAAGCTCGATCTGTTCGAGCCCTCGCCCTATCTGTTCTTCTCCGTTCATCTGGACGGCCTGAAGGAGCACCACGACAAGGCGGTGTCGCAGAAGGGCGTGTTCGACCGCGCCGTTTCCGCCATCAAGGCCGCCAAGGCGAAGGGCTTTACGGTCAACGTCAATGCGACCATCTTCGACGGCCATGCCGCCGAGGACATCGCCAAGTTCCTCGACTTCACCACCGAACTCGGGGTCGGCGTCTCGATGTCGCCGGGCTACGCCTATGAGCGCGCGCCCGACCAGGAGCACTTCCTCAACCGCACCAAGACCAAAAAGCTGTTCCGCGACGTGTTCGCGCTCGGCAAGGGCAAGAAGTGGAACTTCATGCATTCCGGCCTGTTCCTCGACTTCCTCGCCGGCAACCAGAGCTATGAGTGCACGCCTTGGGGCATGCCGGCCCGCAATATCTTCGGCTGGCAAAAGCCCTGCTATCTGCTCGGCGAAGGCTACACCAAGACCTTCAAGGAATTGATGGAGACCACCGACTGGGAGACCTACGGCACCGGCAAATACGAGAAGTGCGCCGACTGCATGGCGCATTGCGGCTACGAGCCGACCGCGGCCAACGCCGCGCTGGTCAATCCGTTCAAGGCGATGTGGGTCGCACTGCGCGGCATCCGGACCACAGGTCCGATGGCGCCCGAGATCAACCTCGATCAGCAGCGTCCGGCCCAGTACATCTTCTCGGCGGAAGTGCAGAAGCGCCTGTCGGAGATCCGCCGTGACGAGGCGACTGCTGCGGCCGCCAAGCAGCAGCAGAAAGCCTCTACCGCCGCCTAAGGCGAAGCAACTCAAGATACAAAAAGGGCGCGATCAGATCGCGCCCTTTTTCGTGTTCTTGGCGGAGTGTTGTTGGCGGCGTGTTGTTGACGGCGTGTTCTTGACGGGAGTGCCCTGTCAGATATCCGCCGTGACAAGGCTCTCGCCGCCGAGCAGAAAGCCCCGGCAGCCGCGCAAGGAGCGCAGCGCGCGGTTGAAATCGATCCCGGTCGAGACCAGCGCGCGCAGCGTCGCCGGATTGCGCGCGATGCCGCGCAGCACCTTGCGCAGGTCGATATCGCCGTTCGGCTTGATCGCGCTCTTGGCCAGCGCCGGCAACGAGCGGCTGGCGGGATCGGAGATAACGCGCAACGCCGCGAACGGAAGCCCCGCCTCGGCCGCGTAAGCCGCCGCGATATGGCTCTCCATGTCGACCGCGGCCGCCCCGGTCTCGGAATGCAGCGCGGCCTTGCAGGCCGTTGCCGCGATCACCTGTTCGACGCCGGCAAGACCGCCCCGGACCACGCGCCGGCGCTTCAGCGCGGCGCTGGTGATGATTTCCTCATTCAACGCCAGCCCGGCCAGGAAGCGGGTATCGCCGGCCAGAACCTCGGTGGCCACCACCACGTCTCCCGACCTCAAGGACGGATCGAGCCCGCCGGCGACGCCGAAAGAAATCACACCCCTGAATGTCGATGAATCCAGCGTCGCGAGCAGCGCGCGCAATTGCTGCGGATCGCTACTGCTGCATATGACGATCATGCCGGGCCCAGCCGCTATGCGGGCCTCCTGCACCAAGCCTGTTACGATCAAAACCGGCCGCGGATCAATTGAAGTACGATCAATATCCACGATCGCGGCGGCCCCCGCCCGCAAAGTCACATCCCGACCCCTACCGCCCTGCTGTTGGTGCTTCTCAAATTTCGATACCGCGCCAGCGCCCAGAGCGGAAAGAACTTCGAGTAGCCATGATAACGCAAGTAAAACACCCGCGGAAAGCCTGTAGCCGTGTAGCGCGGCTCGTCCCACAGCCCTTTCTCGGTCTGTGTGGCTTTTAGGTACTCCACGCCGCGGACGACTGCCGGGTTGCCGACCTCGCCCGCTGCCATCAATCCAAGCAAGGCCCATGCCGTTTGCGAGGAGGTCGATGGCGCATCCTCAAATCCCTTATAATCGAGTCGGTAGCTGACGGCATCCTCGCCCCAGCCGCCATCCCCATTCTGGATCGAAACCAGCCAGTCCACCGCCTTGCGAATCACCGGGTCCTGGTGGTCGACGCCGGCGGCATTGAGCGCCGATAGCACCGACCAGGTGCCGTAGATGTAATTCAGTCCCCAGCGGCCATACCACGATCCCTCTGCCAGTTGGGTACGGCGAAGATAGGCGACCCCGTCGGCGACCGCCTTGCTGGTCTGGGCCGTCTCGCCGAGTTGCGCCAGCATCGAGATGCAGCGCGCGGTGACGTCCTCGGTCGGCGGATCGAGCAGCGCCCCATGGTCGGAGAACGGAATGTTGTTGAGGTAATATTCGAGGTTGTCGACGTCGAAGGCGGCCCAGCCGCCATCGCGGCTCTGCATACCCTCGATCCACTCGCGGCCGCGCGCGATCGCTTCATCATATTCGCCGCTGCCGGATTGCCGCCGCGAACGATCCATCGCCATCACGACGACGGCGGTGTCGTCGAGGTCGGGATAATAGGCGTTGTTGTACTGGAACGCCCAACCGCCCGGCCGCACGTCGGGGCGCTTCACGGCCCAGTCGCCCTTGATGTCCAGCACCTGCTTCGGCTTCAGCCAGTCGAGCGCCTGCTTTGCCTGCGGCAACGCTTCGCCGCCGGCTTCGAGCAGGGCGTGGCAGGTCAGCGCGGTGTCCCAGATCGGCGAAACGCAGGGCTGGCAATAGGCTTCGTGCTCGCCGATCACCAGCAGCTTTTCGAGGCCCCGGCGGGTGACCGCGCGCGGCGGATAGTCCGCGCCCTTGCCGAACGCCTCATACATCATCACGGTGTTGGCCATCGGCGGAAAGATCGCGCCAAGACCGTCTTCGCCGTTCAGCCGCTCCTCGATGAACGCAACCGCGCTGTCGATCGCGCGCGTGCGAAGTTTTTTCGAAAACAGCGGCTCGACCGCCCTCAAGACGACGTCAAGCGAGCGGAACAGCGCGAACCAGCCCCGGCTTTGATGCGGCGCCCTGGCGGTCATGCCGACCGAACGCGGGTCCTGCAGGAACAATTCATCGATGCCGACGCCTTTGGGATTCCTGGCCCGCGGCTTCAACGCCGCGAGCACCATCAGCGGCACGATCGTCGTGCGCGCCCAGTAGGAAATCTTGTTGATGTGGAACGGCGACCACATCGGCAGCAGCATGATTTCGACCGGAAGCACCGGCACGGCGCGCCAGTCCAGCACGCCGAAGAGAGCCAGCAAGAAGCGGGTGAAGACGTTGCTGTTGGCGGCGCCGCCGCGCGAGCGGATCGCTTCGCGCGCCCGCACCATATGCGGCGCATCCACGGAATCGCCGATCATCTTCAGCGCGAAGTAGGACTTCACGCTGGCGCTCATGTCGAACGCACCATCCTGCACCAGCGGCCAGCCGCCATGGTCGCCCTGGACCCGGCGCAGATAGTTCGCGATCTTGGCCTCGAGGACGCTGTCGGCGGGCTCGCCAAGATAGTGGCACAGCAACACATATTCGGACGGGATCGTGCTGTCGGCTTCCAGCTCGAACACCCAGTGCCCGTCGGACTGCCGGTAGCCGAGCAGCGCCTGCGTCGCCGAGGAGATGCTCTTCTCCAGCGCGGCGGCTTCGACTGCAACGGTGTGATTGCCGGAATGCATTTCGCTCGAAATCCTCAATTCGCAACCGGTTTCAGTGAGGCCGGTCGCGGTGTGTTCAGGCTTGGTGTTCAGGCTTGCCGCCTGGCCAAAACCAGATCGGCGGCCCGGTCTCCCGACCGCACCGATCCCTCGATGGTTGCCGGCAACCCGGTATCAGTCCAGTCGCCGGCGAGAAACAGGTTTTTCCAGTCCGTCACCGGCCCCGGACGCAATGCGTTCTGCTCCGGCGTCGCCTCGAATGTAGCACGGCGTTCGCGCACGATCTGCCAGGGCGGCAATTCGCCCTGTACGCCCGCGGCCTTGCAGACATCCCGCCAGATCGCCTGCGCGAGTTCTTCACGCGGCATATCGACAAGCCGATCGCCATTGCTGATGGTGACCGACAGCCGCTGCGGGAACGCAAACAGCCATTCCACCAGTCCGCCGACAACGCCGAGAATCGGCGGCGCATCCTTTGGCGGATCGAAACGGAAATGCGCATTGACGATGGCGCGGAATTTCGACGGCGTCTTCAGGCCCGGCAACAGCGACGCCGCCGGGCGCGGCGGAACCGCCAGCACGACGACATCGTCAGGCGCAACCGCGATCGCGTCGCCGCCAAATTTCAATCCGCCAATCGTGCTGCCCGTCATCACGAACTCGCGCAGCTCATGACCGAACTGGATGCTGGCGCCTTTTTCCTGCAGCAGCTTGATGGCGGGTTCGATCAGCACCGAGCTCAAGCCGTCGCGGGCGATCAACGGCCGGCAGGCCGCTCCGCCCGCCAGCAGGGTTTCGCGCACCACCGCGCCGGCGAGGCCAGCCGAGCCCTCGGGCGGGTCGACGTTGAGGGCTGCCAGCAGCAGCGGCTGCACCAGCCGCTGATACAGCGTGCCTTCGCAGGGGATCGCCTTGCCGACGAGTTTGTCGGTGCCTGCCCAGATCAAAGGCATCAATGCCAGATAATCGAGCAAGCCGGTGTCGGGGACGCGCCGCGCTTCGTCGAACACCCAGAGCGGCAATCGGGAGTCACCGAGGTCGAGCTGCCAGCGCTGGCCGGTGGAGAGGTCGACGAAGGGAAACTGCGCGCGCTGCGGTCCGACCAGCCCCGCCTCGGTGCCGATCGACCTCGCATAGGCCACCGCATGACGGTTGCCGGACAGCAGCAGATGGTTGCCGTTGTCGATGGTGAGATTGGTGGCTGCGTCGAAATAGGACCGGCAGCGCCCGCCGGCCTGCTGCGTGGCCTCGTGAACACAGACCTTGTAGTTCGCGTTCGCCAGCCGGACGGCCGCGGAAAGGCCGGAAATGCCGGCGCCGATGATGTGGGCTGTTTTCTGCATCAGATGATCGAGTAACGGAGGAGGATGGCGATCTTCGCGATCTTGCCGACGCGGACCGGTGCGCGCGGGAGCGCAAAACCACGCGCGATCAAAAGCTCCAGTATCGCGCGATAATATTTCGACATGATACGCGGCGCACGCACGGCACGCCGCGAATTGCGCTTCATGATTTCATCGGCTTTCTCGAAATGCATTTTCGCCCGCTCGACCAGCGACACGCACGCTTTCGGCAACGCCCGCTCGGCAATCACCTTTTGCGGGTCGTTGCTGGTAATGCCGGCATGCAGCAACCCTTCGCGCGGCAAATACAAACGGCCGATGCCCGCGTCCTCGTCGATGTCGCGCAAAATATTGGTCAATTGCAGCGCACGGCCGAGATGATGGGCGAGCGAAATTCCGTCGCTCTCCGGCAGACCGAATACCCGCACCGACAGCCGTCCGACGGCGCTGGCGACGCGGTCGCAATAAAGATCGAGCGTGGCAAGGTCCGGCGCACGGATATCCTGCGGCACGTCCATCTCCATGCCGTCGACGATCGCCAGGAAATCCTCGCGCTTGAGACCGAAGGTTTTGACCGACGCCACGTAATCCCCAGCCGCGGCGGCGGATGGCCCTGATACAGCGCGTCGATATCGTCGCGCCACTGCGCAAGGGCGGCCAGGCGTTCCGGCCGCGGGCCATCGGAATCCGCGATGTCGTCGACCTGCCGGCAGAAACTGTAGATCTGGAACATCGCCTCGCGCTGGTCGCGCGGCAGGATGCGCATCGCGGCATAGAACGAACTGCCGGACGCGGTGGTGCCGTAATTCGCGTTGGCCGCCGCCGTCTCGAGCGTCATGCGCCGGCCGCCGGTTTCGATACGGCGCGACGCCCCACGGCGCGGCGCGCGATTTCGCCGGCGACGCCGCCGAGACTGCGGGCGAGCAATTCGGGCGGGCTGAGATGCACCCGCTCGTTCAGGGGATCGCGCATCCTGAGCATGCCGACGATCTTGTCGGCAAAGGCCTGGATCACGGATATTTCGAGCCCGAGGCGGAAATCCTTTACCTCGGCGCTGAGCGACTTGCTTTCGTCGAGCAAGGATTCGGTGCGCACCGCGAGCGCTTGCAGGCACTGCAATAATTGGGGCGACGACTTCGCCTCCCCCAGCATCTCGACGGTGGCGCCGGCGGCGGCCAAGGCATCGCGGGGCAGATAGACGCGGTTGAGGTCGCGATAATCCTTGGCGCAATCCTGCAGATGATTGTTGATTTGCAGTCCGGCGCACAGCGCATCGGAAGCAGCCCAGGTCGAGGTGCTCTCGCCATGGACATCGAGCATGAAGCGGCCGACCGGCATCGCCGAATAGCGGCAATAGTGAATTACCTCGTCCCAATTCTCGTAACGAAGCTTGGTGACGTCCATCCGGAACGCAATCAGCACGTCGAGCGCGTGGCGCGGCGGCATCGCGCGCTCGGCCAGCGCGAGGCGCAGATTGACCGCCTCCTTCTGCGTGTCGCCGCTGCCGAGCAACTCCGCCTCGAGCAGGTCGAGCAGCCGCAGCTTTTCGTCCGCGGCGAGCGTGGCGTGATCGGCGATGTCGTCGGCGGTCCTGACGAAATTATAGAAACTGAGGATCAGCGCCCGATGACGCGGATGAATGATCCACGACGCGACCGGAAAATTCTCGTCGCGGTGGGTCTTTCCGGATCGCAGTTCGCTCGCGCTGGTCATTGGGACGCGCTGGTCATTGGGAATTGGCTACATTCATCCTGGCATGACGCAGACGCCAATACCGGGCGCATGCGGAGATCGCGTGCCCCATATAAGGGAATACGCCGCCAAAACCAATGCTGTCTGGGCGCATCAGCGCATGCGGCCCGCGCCGGCGATGCCGCCGGAATCGGGCCGATAACGGCCGTCCGATGCGAGGGCGGCTTATTGCCCGTGGTTTTTCAGCACTTGATCGCAGGCCGGCGTGATCTTGGGGCGGTTCTGCTGCAGGCAGGCCAGGATGGTGAAATCACCCTGGTCGATCACCGGGCGGCAAAAGCGCTGCACGTCGCGGGAGCAAGCCTTTTGCTCTTCCGGCGTTCCGCTGCGCTGCTGCTGGGCGAAGGCATCCGATGAAACCGAGATCGATAATACAAACAGTGCCAGAAGAATTTTACGCATCGTATTCCTTCATTTTCGGCAGCAAAAATCCAGTTCCCGGATAGCGTTTCGGCATCGCCCGGACGGATTTGTTGGGATGGCATCGCCGCGGAGCGCGGCAACGAGCAAAGGACAAGCACTGGCAAATACGGCCAAATTTGCGGCGGCGTAAACACCTCTAATAACCACCTGAAATCTAACGTGTATTTTTGGGGATATCTTTCTTCGCAATTGGCTGTTGCAGACAAAGGCCGCGCGAAGCTAGATGCATGTTGATTCCGCTGAGCGAAAATGCCGTGAGCGCCGGAACTGGCATTTTGTCATTTGAACCTAACATACTGCAGTGACACTAAATCTTCGATGCGGCGAGACGTCTCTTGGCAAGGATCTTGGCAAAGAACGTCTATTTTGATGGGAAAACTCACGATGAAACGGTTTGGTTTTGGCTTGTTCGGTCAGGCTATCACGGCTGCTGGCGTCGCTGCCGCGCTCCTGTTGTCAGTCTCGGCAAGCCACGCCCAGGCGGGAGGCCCCTTTGCCGGCTTCGACGGTTCCTGGAGCGGCGTCGGCACGGTCGCGCTCTCCAACGGCACCACCGAGCACATCCGCTGCAAGGCCGACTACAAAGTCAACACCACAGGGCTCGGTCTGAAGCAGAACCTGCGCTGCGCCAGCGACAGCTACAAATTCGACCTCTCCAGCGACGTGACCAGCCAGGGCGAACGTATCTCCGGCAACTGGAGTGAAAAGAGCCGCAATATTTTCGGTAATCTGCAGGGTACCGCGGGCAGCGGCCAGATCGAGGTGTTCGTCGAGGCTTCCGGATTTGCCGCCAACCTGATGCTGCGCACCAACGGCACCAAGCAGGTCGTCCAGATCGACTCCAAGGGTGAAATCCGCGGCGTCACGATCACGATGACGAAGGGCTGACGCCTTCTCCGGTCGGTGGCTTCATCCTTCGAGACGGCGCCATCCTGTTTCGTCGCGGACCCGTTGGCCCTCCCAGGATGAGGTCGTACTGTCTCAAACCCTCTGGTGCACGCTGCGCTGCAATTCCGACGATCTACGCATGCCTGAGAATCACGTCGCCTTCCAAGATTACTCTACCGGCTTCGCGTGACCGGCGGTCCCGCAAATCTTATCCGACAGATTGATCAGGAACATCGATGTCGGCCGCAGGATGAAGAGGTCCGCGACCAGCGCCGCAACCATCGAGAACGCGCTGAGCCAGCCAAACAGGCGCAGCGACGGCAGGTCGGAAAACACCGTCACGACCAGACCGCAGGCCAGCACCACCGTCGTCAGGATCAGCGCCGGACCAACCAGCACGGTCGCACGTTCCACCGCCAGTTCCGGGCCGATGCCCGGTTTGCTCTCCAGCCTCAAGCGGTTGAGGAAGTGGATCGTCGCACTGAGGCCGAGGCCGAACGACACCGTCAGCGCGACCACGCTGGCGAATTGCAGTCCCTCCCCGAGCAGCCACAGCACGGTGCCCGACGCCACCACCGGGAAAATGCCGGGCAGGATGCAGGAGAGCATCACCACGACCGAGCGGAACGCCAGACCGATGAAGATCGCAACCAGCAGAAATTCGACCGTCAAGCCGCGGTTGAGCTTTTGGATCATGTTGGCGCTGTTGCGCGCGGCGATCGCCGACAGGCCGGTCACCGCGATTTCATAGCCGGGATGCTCGGCCCGCACCTTGTCGAGTGCGGTATCGAGCTTGTCGACGACAGGAAGAATCTCGCTTGAATCCAGGTCCGGAACGCGGCCGGACACCACCACCGCATCCTGATCGGCGGAGATGAAACGACGAACCAGATGTTCCGGGATCACGCTGACATATTGCTTCAGCGTCGAGACATCGCTGCTCCCGGCCTTTTCGGCGAGCCAGCGTCGCAGCGTTTCCAGCGACCAGACGTTGCCGACACCGGCCGCGGTTTCCACCATCGAATGGACGTCGGCGATGGTCTTCAGGGTTTCCGGCGCGTAGAGCGAGGCGCCCTTGGGAAACTCGATCAAGACGTCGATCGGATTGGCGCCGGTGAGCTTGGCGTCGAGACGGCTGCTTGCGGCGACCGCCTGCCGCTTGTCCGGCACCTGGTCGGCGAGCCGGTAGCGCGGCTCCAGACTGCCGTAGATGATGCCGAGGCCGCCGACGACGATCACCGCCAGCAGGCTGAACAGCCCGGGCCGGCCGACCATGCGCACCGCGATCCAGTAGCAGAAATTGCGCAACGCCTGAACGCCGGCATCGGCGCTCTGGAACTTCACCGCAAAAATCTTTTCGTTGCGCACGAACAGCACGCCGAACACCGGAACCAGCGACAGCACCGCGAGCAGTGCGATGATCGTGGCGGCAAGTCCAGCCTCGCCGAATTTGCGGATCAGTTCCGAATCCGAGAATTGCAGGGCGATGAACGATATGCCCGCGGTGCCGTGGGTCAGCACGCAGGCCGGCCCGACCACCAGGACCGCGTTCTTGAAGGCCGTGTATTTGTCCTGCCCCGCGATCAGGCGATCGCGCGCCGCAAAGGTCAGCTGCATCGAGTCGGAGAAGCTGATCACCATGATGAGCGGCGTCATCACGTTCAGGAACATGTTGAGATTGAAATTGGCCCAGCCGAGGCCGCCGAGCGCAAGCACGATCGCGATGATCGGCGGGAACGCCGCGACGATCATGAACGATATCTTGCGGAAGAACATGATCGCGATGATGCAGCCGGCCACGATGCCGAGGATGTTGTAGGTCAGCCCGTCGCGCTTGACCGCGTTGCGGATCTCCAGCTGCATCACGGGAACGCCTGACAGCTGCGCGTTGAGTCCGCTGCCGGCGAGATCGTCGGCCATGATCTTCCTGATATCGCCGACCGCCTTGGTGAGCTTGTTGCTGCCGACGATTTCAGGTTCGAGCGACAGCACGATCAGCGCCAGCGTGCCGTCCTCCGACAGCAGCTTGCCGCGAATGATCTCGTTCGCTTTCACGGTCTCGGTGAATTTGTCGTAGGCCGCGTCCTTCCGGCAGTTCGGGCGGGAACAACGCCGCCGGCAGCTTGCCGGGTTCCGGCGCCTGACGCGCCGAAAACAGCGAGACCAGCCCGCGCACGCCATCGACCAGTTGCAGGTCGGTGACCATGTCGCGGATCTTCTCGAGATTCTCCCGCGCCAGCAGCGTCTTGCCTTCGACCACAACCAGCACGTCGAATTCGGTCGCCGGGAAGCGCTTCGTCACCGCCTCGTATTGCTTGTAGTCCTTGGAATTGGAACGGAACAACTGGCTCAGCGAGTCGTCGATCTTGATGCGCTCGATGCCGAAGATCGCCGCGATGAGCAGCGCCACCAGAACGATGCAGGACAGGATCGGGGCCTGGACCGCCACAAGCCCGATACGTTCGAGCCCGAACGCGATGCTCTTGCCGGCCGGCGCCTCCTCGATCGCTTCAACATGGACCTGACTTTCGGTGTTCTTTTCGAGCATGCCTTGTCCAGTTCTCACGTCGGTCCAGTATGTCTAGCTTGGGTGCGGTTACCGCGACGAGGTGTCGTTAGCCAGATCAGAAGCAGCCAGATCAAAAGTTAGCCAGATCAGAGTCTGCCGGATCAGATTGGCGCTAGCCGTTGAAATCACGCGGTAAATTAACCGCCGCCGTTTTACAGGTCCGTACCCGTTCCGGCAAGCGCGCACGGCAGGGCAAATCGGCATGCAGGTGACGAAAAGCGGGCTTAAGTCTCTGATTTGTCACACTCGGCGGCGGTCTTCGCGATGCGCGGGGCTGATCCGCCGCCGCTTTCGTCCTTTAGGGCGACGCCGGTGATTTGCCGGGCCAACCCCTCGCGAACCAGCCACGCGATCTTGAACGCGGCTTCATCGTAGCTCAGCCCCGCACCGTGGATGTTGGAGACGCAATTGCGCTCGGCATCCGAGAGGCCGATCCGTGGCCCGAAGGTCAGATAAGCCCCGAGGCTGTCGGGAGCCGAGAGACCCGGCCGTTCGCCGATCAGCATCACGACCATCCGCGCGCCCAGCGCAGCGCCGATCTCGTCGCCCAGCGCCACCCGCGCGCCCGATGCGACCACGGCATGGCCGATCGAAATGCCGGCATCGTTCAGCCGCGGACCGAGGTTGCGAACCAGTTCCACCGCGTGGACGTTGACCGCGGCCGGCGACAGGCCATCGCCGATGACGATGACAAGCTGATTGGCGACAGGCTGATTGGCGCTGCCGCGCAGGCCGGTCAGCAGGCGCTGCGAATCCGGGTCGAGCATGCGTCCATGGTCGGGACGGCGGAGATAATCGCGCCGGTTGCGCGCCTGACTTGAAAGCTGAACCGGCTGCAGGCCAAGGCCGCTCAATTCGGCGGCGAGGCGTGCGCTGTCGAAGGCGGCGTGAACGGCGTCACGGGCACGTGCATGGTCGAGGGTAAAGGCGAGCAACGCCTCGGTCGGCATGCTGGCGCCTGCCCGGCCAAGCCCAACGCGTGCCGGCGTCAGTTCGCGCAGTTCGCTGAGCGAACGGGACGGCGGCGGTGGGGTTTTCATGCATCGTTACTCGGCTGGACCTTACTCGGCTGGAACCGAGGCTTCGCGCAGCCGGATCGAATAGTTCGATGCGTTCTGCTGACCTTCGGAGGCCGCGCGTGCAAACATGATCAGATGATGTCCGATCATCGACGAGGCGATCAGGCCCTCGATGTCGCCGTGCCGCAGCCGTCCCAGCGCAAATTTCCAGAACACGCGCCTGTAGTCGCCGAGCACGCCGACCTTCCAGAAGATGTTCCGCAGCATGATCAAGGCCCGCTTGATATTGGCCCAGCTCTTCTGCTCGGGGGTCACCGGCACCTTCAGCCGCTGCGCATAGGTGTATTCGCACTGATGCTGGTAGCGCGCGAACAGTCTTTCCGGCTGATAGGCGACTTCCATGCATTTGCGCCAGGAACTGACGACCTGGTCATAGGGCAGCAGGAACTCGACATTGGAGTCGCGGCCGTCGTCATCGTCGAGCAGGCGGCCTTCGCGCGCCAGGCGATCCCATAGCGGGGTCTTCGGCAGCGCCTGCAGCAGATTGATCGTCAGCAGCGGAATCCGGAACTCGTCGACGAAGGCGAGCAGCGCGTCGCCGGTTTCCGGCTTGTCGGTGTCCAGCCCCATGATGATGCCGGAAACGACCTCCATCCCGTAGGAATTGATGGTGCGAATGCCCTCCAGGATCGGGACCATCATGTTGTGGTCCTTGTGCATCGCCTTCAGCGCGTCGGGATCGGGCGTCTCGATGCCGCAGAAAATCGTCACGAAGAACGCCTCGCGCATCTTCTCCAGGATCTCGGGCCGCTTGGCGATGTTGAGCGTCGCCTCGCAGGCGAGCCGCATCACAAAGCCGGTCCGTTTCTGCCACTCGATGAGGTGCGGCAGCAGATCCAGCGCGGCCTTGCGGTTGCCGATGAAATTGTCGTCGACGAAATAGACCGAACCCGTGACGCCGCATTCCCTGAGCTTGTCGAGCTCGGCGATGATCTGCTCCGGCGTTTTCAGGCGCGGATTGCGGCCGTAGAGGCCGGGAATGTCGCAGAACTCGCACTGATAGGGGCAGCCGCTGGAATACTGGATGCTGCCGAGGAAATATTTTTTGACCTCCGCCAACTCATACGCCGGAATCGGAAACTCGTTCATCGGCACGCGATCCGCGGTCTTCAGCACGATCTGCTGCTCCGGGCGCGAGGTGTCTTCCGCCAGCCGCCGGATCAACTCGTCGGTGGCATCGCCGAGTTCGCCGACATGGAGGTAGTCGAACGAGGGATAGTAATCCGGGCACGCGCTCACCGAGGGCCCGCCGATCGCGACCGCGAGGTCGAACGCGTGCGCGCGGCGGCAGATATCGTTCATCTGCTGGCGCTGGATGTGCATGCCGCTGACGAACACGGCTTCCGCCCACTCGAAATCCTCTGACGTGGCGGGGCGAATGTTTTCGTCGATGAAGCGGACCGGCCAGTTTGCCGGAAGATAGGCCGCGATCAGCAGCAGCCCCTGCGGCGGCATGAATGCCTGGACGCCGTCGGTCAGGGGATAGGCGTGCTCGAAAGTACCAAATGAAGACGTATAGCGCGGAAAGACGCAGAGGATGCGCCGCACCGTCTCAATGCCTTCCACTCGCATTCAAGCTCCTCAGCAAAGCCCTGCGCAAATTTAAGCACGCCGTTGAAAGTTGGGCCAGAAATTCTTCAACATTGTGGCGGCCATACCAACCCGCGGGCGGCCTAATGGTTGCCCAATGGTTGCAAGAAGGCCAGGCTGACAAAGGCCCGGCTGATGAAGCCCCGGCGCAGGAAGGCGCTGGCTGGGGGCCCCGTTTCAGGCGATCAGCCGCGACGCAAATTCGGGCAGCAGGCCCGCGTCGCCCGCAAGCCGGAAATCCGGCCCAGCCAGACCTGTGCGCAGCAGCCAGTCGTCGAACTCCGGCGCCCGCCTCAGGCCGAAGAGGTCGCGGATATAAAGAGCGTCGTGAAACGAGGTGGACTGGTAGTTCAGCATGACGTCGTCGGCGCCCGGCACCCCCATGATGAACGTGACGCCGGCGGCGGCCAGCAGCGTCAGCAAATTGTCCATGTCATTCTGGTCGGCTTCGGCGTGGTTGGTGTAGCAAACGTCGACACCGAGGGGCAGGCCGAGCAGCTTGCCGCAGAAATGATCCTCGAGCCCGGCGCGGATGATTTCCTTGCCGTCATAAAGATATTCGGGGCCGATGAATCCGACCACGCTGTTGACCAGCAGCGGATCGAACGCGCGGGCCACGGCGTAAGCCCGCGCTTCGCAAGTCTGCTGATCGACATTGTGATGGGCGTTGGCCGAGAGCGCCGAGCCCTGCCCGGTTTCGAAATACATCACATTGTCGCCGACCGTGCCGCGGCGCAGCGACAGCCCCGCTTCCCGCGCTTCGCGCAACAGCGCCAGATCGACGCCAAAACTGCGGTTGGCGGCTTCGGTCCCCGCAATCGACTGGAATACGAGATCGACCGGAGCACCCTGCCCGATCAATCCGAGCGTGGTGGTCACATGCGTGAGAACGCAGCCCTGCGTCGGTATCTGCAGCCGCGCGATGATACCGTCGAGCAGCCGCAGCAGTTCGCCGATCACAGCCGGATCGTCGCTGGCCGGGTTGATGCCGATACAGGCATCGCCCGATCCCAACAGCAGACCGTCGAGGATCGAGGCGGTAATGCCCCTGGTGTCATCGAAGGGATGGTTCGGCTGCAGCCGCACGCTCATCCGCCCCTTCAGGCCGATGGTGTTGCGAAAGCCGGTGGTTACCTCGCACTTCTTCGCGACCAGGATCAGGTCCTGGTTGCGCATCAGTTTTGACACCGCCGCCGCCATTTCCGGCGTGACGCCGCGCGACGCCTTTTTCAGCGCCTCGCTGGTGGCGGCATCGGAGAGCAGCCAGTCGCGGAAGCCGCCGACGGTCAGCGCCGATATCGCCGCAAAGCCGGAAACGTCGTGCGTATCGACAATTAGGCGGGTGACCTCGTCGTCCTCGTAAGGAACGACCGCTTCGTTGAGGAAGAGCTTGAGCGGGACATCGGCGAGCGCCATCCGCGCCGCGATCATCTGCTCGGCGCTGTCGGCCGCGACGCCGGCGAGGCGATCGCCGGAACGCGGCGGCGTCGCTTTCGCAAGCAGGTCGCGCAAATCCTCGAACAGATAAGAAGTGGCATCGACGACTTGGCGAAAAACCATGGCGGCTCCGGGCCCATCAGAACACGGGCTAGGCTGAGAATATCATCACAGCCAATGCGGCGAACGGGTTAGCGGAGAGAGCTTTTGGGCTGCCGATCCGGTGGCCGCTCTTGTCGCAGGAATTCAGGTCAATGACATATGAACTTCTTATGACTCGATATATCATTGAAATTATTACTATATTTCAGAAATCTACGAACCCGCGGCTGCGCGCATTAAGAGATTGTCCATCAAAATTTTGCATAGTTTTTCGCGACGGACGGTGCTCACCGGCCTCTTTGGAGTGCCGATATGGCTGAAATCATCAAATCCCGTAGCTCTTTTTCTGGTCGCGTCATGTCATCCCGGTTTTCGCTCGCAACCAAGCTGTACTCGATTTTTGCCCTGTTCGCGGTCCTGACCGCGGCGATCACGGTCCTGTCGCACTATAACACCAACCGGAACACCGAACTCACGGAAGCGGTCGCGACCGCCAGCCGCGCCGCGCTCAATGTCGAGCGCGTCAATTCGCTGGTCTATGCGGTCGTGATGGAATCCCGCGGCGTTTACATGTCGACCGACGCCGCCGTGGTGAAGAAATACGGCGATGGGCTGCTCAAGTTCAACGATCGCATTCTCGAGGTCGTCAAGAACTGGCAGGCGCTGGTGCAGGCCGACGACGCCGAGCAATTCGCCACCTTCAAGAAGCGCATCGAACAGTTCGTCGACTTCCGCAAGGAGCTGGTTCGCCGCGGCGTCGAGATCAATGCCGCCGCCGGCCGCGAATGGGGCGACAACGACGCCAACCGCGAAGTCCGCTCGGCGCTGAACAAGGATCTCGAGGCGCTCTCCAAGGTCTATGCCGAGCGCAGCAGGAAACTGGCGGAGCAGGCCGACACGAACCACACGCTGGCCTTTGTCCTGACCTGTCTCGGCTGCCTGATGCTGGTGCTGGTGGTCATGGGTGTCCTGATCATCGCCCGATCCGTGGCGCGCCCGCTATCGGCGATCACCGAGACCATCAAGCGCGTCGCCGAAGGCGCCGAGAACGTTGAAGTTCCCCACTCCGGCCGCACCGACGAGATCGGTGCGCTGGCGCACGCGATCCAGATCTTCAAGGAAGCGATGGACCGCAATCGCAACCTCAACGCCCAGGCGATCGAGGATGCCAAGGCACGCGAGGAGCGCGCCCGGCACATCGAGTCCTCGGTGGACGCATTCCGGGGAGCGATCGGAGGCGTGCTGCGCGCGGTCGCCGACAATGCGACCTCGATGCGCGGCACCGCGCAGACCATTGCCAACGTGGCCTCGGACGCCAGCGGGCGCGCGGTCGCCGCTTCCGGTGCGACCGAGCAGGCCTCCAGCAACGTTTCCGCCGTCGCCAGCGCCGCCGAAGAACTCTCGGCTTCGGTCGAGGAAATCGGCCGGCAGGTTCGCCAATCCGCCGGCGCCGTCGAGCAGGCCGGCCTGCGCACCGAGAAATCGGTCGCCGAAATCGAGGGGCTGGCTGCCGCGACCCAGCGCATCGACGGCGTGCTCAACCTGATCCAGGCGATCGCCGAGCAAACCAACCTGCTGGCGCTGAACGCGACCATCGAAGCCGCGCGCGCCGGTGACGCCGGCCGCGGTTTCGCGGTCGTCGCCCATGAGGTCAAGGCGCTGGCCGAGCAGACCGCCAAGGCGACCGCCGAAATCGGTCAGAACGTCAGCATGATCCAGACCTCGACGAAGAATTCGGTCGATGCAGTCCGTGAAATCGGCAACGCCGTGCGTGAGATCAACGACGTGACGTCAAATATCGCCAGCGCGATCGGCCAGCAGGACGCCGCGACCCGCGAAATCTCCGCCAATGCCCAACTGGCGGCGCAGGGCAACGAAACCCTGGTCAACAATATCGGCTCGCTCAGCGACGCCATGGGCAAGACCAGCACGGCCGCGGCATCCGTCCTCACCGCGTCCAGCGACCTCACGGCCACGGCCGAAACGCTGTCGCGCGAGGTCGAGGCCTTCTTCCGCAATCTGCGCGCGGATACGCATGACGACAACAGGCGGACGGGGACCTAGTTCATCAGAAATAGCCCACTACGCCTTTGCCGGCGGAGCTGGTGGTGAGGCTGGAGAACCCATCGTCGCCGGGGTCACGCTTCGCTTGAAAAGCATGACCGGGTGGTAAGCGACACTACCAGAAAATGCGTCGGAGAAGCGGGTCCGACATTTCGAGCATCGAATGCTCGAGCGTCAATTTCGAGACGGAGCTCGAGTCGTCGCCGCAGTAGTTCGCACGGATAGGTTTTTTGCACGTAGCGGACTAGTTTTTGGTTTCTCTTCAAAAAACGCGAGCGTTCGAGCGACCGATCGAAGCTGATTCCGCTCGCCACCGGGAGGAAATGCGCGCGCCAATCGCAAAGCATCGCGGCGTAATTTCTTGCGCTGCTGCGGTGTCGGGAAATCGTCTTCCTCGCAATCGACAGCGCGGCTCTCTGGGCACTGATCGTTTCTCATCTGGTTGTCCCCGCGATACAGGCTGTCACAGGTTCGGTCTCGATGGCTGTGTCTGCTCGGGCGCCGACGCAAAAACGCCGACCCGCTCGGCGAGGGATACGAGTTCCGCCACGGAATGGACCTGCATTTTTTCCATCACCATGTGGCGATGGGCCTTGATCGTGCGTTCCGTGGCGCCCAGTGCGAGGGCAATCTGCTTGTTTTTTTGCCGCGGATGACAAGTTCAAAAACTTGCCGCTCACGGGGCGTTAATGCCGCTATGTGAGCGCGGACCACGTCCAGCTTGTTCTTCAGGCCACGCGTTACTTCATGATGCGCAATCGCTCGCTCAACTGTCTGAAGAAGTTTGTACGATGATACGGGCTTCGTCAAAAAGTCATCCGCACCTGCCTTGATGGTCCGCACCGTGGTCGGCACATCAGGATGCCCAGTGAGGAAAATAATAGGCACCGTCGAACCGAGTTCGCTCAGGCGATCCTGCAGCTCCGGACCGCTCAGTTCCGGTATCCGCACGTCGAGGAGGATGCAGCTCGGGACACCTTCGTTCGGCAAACGATCCAGCAACGGCTGGGCCGAAGCATAGGCCGCGACCTCGTAACCGGCTCGCTTCAAACGACGCTCTATCGCTGTCCGGAAGGACGCATCGTCGTCGACTATGTGTACAAACCCCTGCACGGTCTCTCCCCGGAGAACCGCCCTTACGAGCATCAAGCAATTGCAACCTGAGAATGTTGATTTTATGGGTTTTGTTAGATTGTTGACCCGATGTGTTGGGAAGGGAGGTTTAGAAAACCGGACCCGGACGCGCTGGAACGCCTGCCGCTAAAGCGCAACCGTCAAGGACGCCATGGGGCACGTGGGAAATTCCGGATCAGATTTCGTTCTGATGTCGGTCGAGAGTTCAGCCGCAAGTCGATTTCACCACGTATATCGCACACCCGCGGCTCCGCGGACGCCGTTGCGCGTACCGCCGTCGGTGTTGCCGACGGCGAACTGGTAGTCGGCATTGGCATAGAGGCTGACATTGGTGTTCACCCTCACGCTCACGCCACCGCCCAGTTGCAGGCGCGTGGCCTGCTCCAGCAGCGGCACCAGATCGACGCCGGAATACACAGCCGTCGCCTGCGCCCCCCAGTCACGCCACAGATTGGCGCGCACATAAGGCTGCCACACCTGCCCGCTGTCGCTGACGATGGTCCATTTGCCGCGCAGGCCGATCCGCCCGCTCGCGCCTGACGTGGTGCCCAGCCCGACCATGCCCAAGCCGTCATTGGCGTCGTCGAACGACACGCGTTGCCAGACGATCTGCGCCTGCGGCTCCAGCACGAAGCCCGGTCCTAAGACCGGCAGATGGATCGGATAGCCCGTCTCCAGCGACGAGAGGAAGCCAAAGCCGGTGGTCGCAAGCCTGGCGAATTGCGTGGACGCCGCGCCTTCATAATGCGTCGCCTGCGCCACCGCGTCGACGTACCAGTCGCCCGGGCCGTAATGCGTCCAATAAGCCGCGCCCGACCAGGCATCGAGATTGAGGCCGCCGGTCTTGACGCAGCACAAAGCCGGTCGCCGCCTCATTGGTGACGAGACCGTTCACATCGACATTGGCATTGGCATATCCGACATAAATGCCCGCCGCATCGCGATGGCCCGGTATCCATTCGCCGCGCCACAGATCGATGCCGCTCTGAAAGCCGAGCAACTGGCCGGAGGCGCGCGGATCGGCGAACGCCCGGTAATGGTTGTCGATCTGCTGCCCAAGAACCCGGCCCCATATCGAGGGACCCCAGCCGGCGTTCAGGCAATCGGTCGGTGCTTTCACCGGCGCCTTGCGCGGCATCCCGTCCGCCGTGTCGACGCCGGCCAGGCATGGCGTCCCTGTAATTGCGGCTAGCGAAGTATCGCCGGTACGTTCATGCAAGGTGCCGAGCGTCGTCATCCCCAATTGCCGGGCGATCGGCTGGACCACGCCGTAGGTCGCGATTTCCGGCCCGATGATCGGGAAGACACCCGGCGGCAGCTGATCCGGCGGCGGATTGGGTGGCAGGATCGGCGGCAGGATCGGAGGCTCCGGCGGTATTGGTCCGACGATGAAGCTCGAGCGCAGGAACCAGTCGTTGGGACTGTTGCTGGGGTCGAGGCCGCCACGGAAGAGACGATAGTCGAACGCGCCGGCGCGCACCTCGCCAGGGAGCGTGAAGGCGGTAGGCGTCGTCGTGCCGCCGTTGATCGCCTGCACCACCGTAATGCCATTCGCCACCGTCTCGGCGCCGGGGCCGCCCGCATTGGTGATGCGCAAGAAGGAATTGCCGCTCGCTGTGCCGCCGTTGATGACGAGCTTGTCCGACGGCGAGCCGTCGGCGCCCAAAAAGGTGTTCATCGCGATCGTTCCGCCAGTCCCGATGTAGTTGGTCGTCGTCAAGAGCGTGCCTGGGGCGGTGCCCGTGCCCATGTTCACCAGGCCGGCATTGGTGACGCCGGGTACGGTCTGGTTGAAGCCATTGAGATCGAGCGTTCCGCCGCTCGCGACCGTCACTGCCGAATTTGGGCTGAACGTATTCAGCGCGCCTGCGCGCAACGTACCCGCGTTGACGTTCGTCGCTCCGCTGTAGGTGTTGGCAGCTGTGAATATTGTGGTGCCCGCGAGCACATTGACCGTGCCGTTGCCGGTGATTGCAGGCGCAAACACGTAGTCGGAGAATGTGTGATTGAAGTTGATCGTACCGGTGCCGGCGCCAAATGCGACGCTCGGCGCCGTGAGCGTGCCGGGTGCCGCCGCCGGATTGCCCGCGCCCGCGCCGATGTTGAGTGTTCCGGTCGCACCGGCAGTTCGTCGCGATCGTAACAGGCCCGTTAACAATGCCGCCCTCCGCAATCGTGAGCGTGCCGGTGCCCAGATTGCCAATGTTCACCCCCGCACTGTTGCTCCAAATGGAGCCCGCGCCGGCCACCCTCACCGTACCCAGCGAGCCTGCACCATTGCCGATGTTGGCGGTGAAGGCGGTGTTATTGATGACCGTTCCACCGTTTGTGATCGTAAGCGAGCCGGTGCCAAAACTCGCCGATATTGAGACCGCCGCCTGCACCGTTGTTCCAAACTGGAGCCTGCGCCGGTCACCGTCACGTCCCAGTCGAGCTGGGCAGACAATCCGACGGAGACGCCGCCGCCAACTGTTCACCGTACCGCCGTTTTCGATGGTCAGCGTGCCCGTGCCCAGGCCGCCGACCACGAGGTTACCAATGTTCGTCCACGTGGAGCCCGCGCCGGAGACGGTCACCGTGCCCAGCCCGCCCGGCAAATTGCCAATAAACCCGCCGATATCGGTCAACGTGCCGCCGTTTTGGATTACGAGCATTCCTGTCCCGTTCAGGCCGACGCTGAGATTTAGCGCTGTTGCGCCTGCGCCCCTGATCTACCGTCGAATTTGGCGTCACGGTGTTTATGTTTGCGCTGGATCAACCGTGTTCGGAACACCGGCAGTCCCAGTTGCCAGGATGTAAACCAGCCATTGGAGAACGCTCCGGTCCAGTTGGTCTGGGCGTATGTCGAAACCGTAGATGCTGCGAAAAGCGCGATTGCCGCCAGCAATCTGGACGAAACAAATTTGCCGCCGGCGCGTACCGATGACATCGTGCTGCGGCGCGGTCCGATGGAAAACAGTCGATGCGGTTCGCGCCTCATATCGGCCCCCAATCAATCGGCAATGCCACTAATTGAAAACGGGTGCCCCGGACCTCACTGAGACCTGGGAGAGCGCAAAAATTGCAAAGGGCAAGCTGAGCTTGCAAATCAGCAAAGTCACAATCGCAGTCCGGATTGCCGCAACTATGGCGATGGCGAGGCCGTTTTATTTTTCTGATTGCTGATGCCGTGCGGCCACGCAATGGACAGCAATACAGACCAAGTTGGCGAGGCGCGGATGATTGCACGCAGCCGAATGCAATTGACGCGAGCTTGACGAAGGCAGGATAGTTGGCCGCGAACCTGTCTTATCGAGTAGCGACACGACGACATTGCTTGACCTTGTTGAAGAAGCGTTCGATCAAATTGCCCGCGTGTCTGCCGATCAGTTTGAATCAATGGATTCACACACCAGGTCTTTTTCGCTTGCTGTTGAAGCTGAACTGAACTCCGGTTTTTCTTGGTCAATCAAAGCTTTCCAACGCCAATTCGAGATTTCGGTGAAAGCTTGCTTTGGACGCTGTCAGCCGGTCGCCTGATCGGCCTTGTCACTCCACCAGCAGCACGTCCACGGCGACGGCGAGCTTCTGCTTGCGCGAGCCCACGATGATGCCGTCAACCGGCGAGACATCGGAAAAATCCCGCCCGATCGCCAGGATGATGTGGTCGTTCCCGACCAGCAAATCGTTGGTTGGATCGAAGCCAACCCAGCCGATGTCGGCGCCGCACCACACCGAAACCCATGCATGGGTGGCGTCGGCGCCCTGCAGCCGCGCCTGTCCCGGCGGAGGGATGGTGCGCAGATAGCCGCTGACATAGGCGGCCGGTAGTCCCGAGGCCGCGAAGGCCCGCGATCATCACATGGGCAAAATCCTGGCAGACGCCGTGGCGTTGTTCGAACACCTCCTTGAGCGGCGTCGAGATCACCGTCGCCTTCGGATCGTATTTGAACTCGTTGCGGATGCGGTGCATCAGATCGACGGCGCCGGCCAGAATTCCGCCGCCTGCCGGAAAGCTCGCCGCGGCATAGGCGGTGACCGGCTGCAGCACCGGCACCAGCGAACTGGCAAAGACGTAGCCGACCGGCGACGAGGGACCGAGGCTGGCGGCTTCGAAAGCCAGGTCGCGGACGCTCTCCCAAGGCGGGCTCGGCGCGGTGCGGCCGGGCGGCTGGCGCGATACCGACACCCGCGATCTGGAATCGATCCGCAGATGACGATGCGCGGTCTCGATCAGCACGCTCTCGGTGTGGGTGCCGAAGAAATCCCGCCTGACCGTCCGTTGCGCCGGACGCGGCCGGATATCGACGGTGTGGGAGACCAATTGCTGGCCGTCGCCGCTCTTCGGCTCCAGCCGCAGCGAGCAGCGCGCAAAGCTCACCGGGCTCTCGTAACTATAGGTCGTGACATGACGGATGTCGTAGATCACGCAAGGCCCGTCAGCTTCTCCGGCCGGCTCGCATTGGGTCCGTGCGGGAAATAATGCAGTCCGATGGCGTCGGCGAGATTGAGCAGGTCCTGCTCCAGCGCGAACAGGGTTTTGACATCCAGCTGTGAGGCCTCCGACGTCGTCAGCGTCGCCTGCAGCGCCACCGCCAGACGCTGCGGCCGCTCGATCAGGCCGTGCTCTTTCAGGCTCGGCAGCGCTGCGATGTGGTCGTTGAGGGCTGCGACCTGGAACGCGACCGAGCGCGGATTGTAGGGATCGAGCACCGCGAGATCGCGCACCGGCGCCAGCGCGGGACCGACCAGATATCGCGAGCGGTAGGTGATCTGGCAATCCACCAGCGTCAGCAGGACGTCGAGGTCCTCATCGCCGGCCTCGTCATAGGCAAACTGCCGTGCAAACCGCGCGGTGTTGATGGCGCGCTCGGCGCGGCGGCCCATATCGAGGAAGCGCCAGCCGGCGGCGCGGTTCATGTTCTCCTGCGCCAACCCGGCAAAACTCGCCAGTTCCTGAAGCGTCAGTTCGGCGGCGCTGAGCACGCCGTCGTCATCCTCGACCTCCTCGCCAAGGCGCTCCACCATTTCCGTGATGACCTGCCAGGCATCGGGCGACAGCCGTTCGCGCAAGGAGGTCGCGGTCCGCTGCGCCGATCGCACCAGGGAGAGCGCCGAGCCAAATTTTTCCGAACTTTGCAGCGCTTCGGCGGCGACCCTGCCGGGGTTTGTCCGCGTCGCCTGCGAGGTCGCGCCCCAGGTCACCAGAAGCCGCTGAATGCGTTCGACCGAGTGCAGCGCGGTCGGGTTTGCCTTGACGGGATCGCGCATCGGCGTGCCGAGCGCGCGGATCAGCCGCAGCGTCGCCTCGGCGCGCTCGAGATAGCGGCCGAGCCAGAACAGATTATCGGCGGCCCGGCTCGGGACCACGCCCGCGATCCGCCTGATCCGCACCGTTTCGGCCGCCGGCAGCAGCGTCGAAGCCGAAACCGCCTTGTCGGACACCACCCAGACATCCGCCGCCCGCGCGCCGTCCCCCATCGACACGGCGCGGGCGTCGGGTTGCTCGGCGATCCGGCAGAAGCCGCCGGGCAGCATCGTCCAGCCGTTCGCGGTCGCTGCGGCAAACACCCGGAGCACGAACGGGCGCGGCGCGATGCGCCCCTGCTCCCACACCGGCGTCGTCGACAGCCGCACCAGTTCCTGGCCGACATAATCGATGCCGCGGTCGGAGATCGCGGCGCGGAGCCGGTCACGCTCGCTTGCCGACAACTCGCCGGCAAGCACCGGACCGTTGCCCGGAAAGCCGGGAACAGCACGGCTATAGGCGCCCTCGATCGCGAAATCGTCGAGCCGCGACAGCACTTCCTCGCGCGCGGATTTCTGGCCGCACCACCAGGTCGCAATGTGCGGCATCTTCAGGTCTTCGCCGAGCAAGCGCCGGCTCAGGCTCGGCAGGAAGCCGAGCAGCGCCCTCGCCTCCAGCACGCCCGATCCCGGCATGTTGGCGACGACGACGCCGTTCTTGCGCAGCACGTCGATCAGGCCGGGCACGCCGAGATGCGACGACGCATCGAGCTCCAGCGGATCGAGGAAATTGGAATCGACCCGGCGCAGCAACACGTCGAGCCGCTTCAGGCCGGCGACGGTGCGGATGTGAATGCGGTCGCCGCTGACGGCGAGATCGTCGCCCTCGACCAGCAGAAAGCCGAGATAGCGCGCGAGCGTGGCGTGCTCGAAATAGGTTTCGCTGAAGGCGCCCGGCGTCAGCAGACCGATGCGCGGCTCGTCGCGATCGGCGCTGGCGCGAAGTGAATCGCGGAACGCCTCGAAGAACGGCGCCACGCGCTCGACATTCATCGACTTGTAGAGATTGGAGAAGGCGCGCGACAGCACCAGGCGATTTTCGAGCGCGTAGCCGGCGCCGGACGGCGCCTGCGTGCGGTCGCCGAGCACCCACCAGCGCCCATCGGGGCCGCGGCCGACATCGGCGGCATAGAGATGCAGATAGCGTTCGCCCGGCGGTTTGACGCCACAGACCGGGCGCAGGTATTCGTTGCTGCCGGCAATAGCGGCGGCGGGCACCGCGCCTTCGGCAACCAGCCGGCCCTCGCCATAGACGTCACGCAGAACCATCTCGAGCAGTTGCGCGCGTTGCACGATACCGGCGGTCAATTGCTGCCAGTCGGCCTCGTCGATGATCAGCGGCAGATGGCTCAACGGCCACAAGCGGTCGGCGGTCTCGCCGGGCGCGCGGTAGGTTACGCCGGCTTCGCGCAAATGCCGGTCGGCGGCGGCGAACCGCCGTTCGATATCGGCGGGCGCCAAAGCTGCAAAGGCGTCGAAAAACCGGGTCCAGACCGCGCGGGGCGCGCCATCCTGTCCGATATATTCGTCGGGAATTCCGGGCAGCCGGGCATAGTCGCGCGCCCATTGCGCCATCCGGCGCTGGCCCGGACGGGCCTTGGTGTCGTGACTGCCTTGACCGGCCTGTCCTGTCATCCCGACTCTCCTGGCCCACGCTCCTGAATCAATGCCGGAGCGGCGTCCTCAAGTCGAGCGTCAAGGGGAATTCAATTGTGCGTTCTTCGGGCGGCGGATCGATCGTGCCGGGGGTGTGGCCGTGATCCTGGAAGCGGGCCAGCCGCCGCGCCTCCGCCTCGTAGGAATTGACCGGTTTGGTGTCATAGCTGCGGCCGCCGGGATGGGCGACATGATAGACGCAGCCGCCGAGCGACCGGCCGTTCCAAATGTCGATCAGGTCAAATGTCAGCGGCGCATGCACCGGAATGGTCGGATGCAGCCCGGATGCCGGCTGCCAGGCCTTGAAACGGACGCCCGCGACCGCTTCGCCGGACCGCCCGGTTGAGGTCATCGGCATCCGGCGACCGTTGCAGGTGACGACATGCCGGCCTTCGACAAAGCCCGACGCCTTGATCTGCAAACGCTCGACCGAGGAATCGACATAGCGCACGGTGCCGCCCGCCGAGCCTTCTTCGCCGAGCACGTGCCAGGGCTCCAGCGCCTGACGCAATTCCAGCGCTACGCCGCCATGATGGACGCGGCCGAACACCGGAAAGCGGAATTCAAGCTGCGCCGAATACCATTCCGGCGAGAATTCGTAACCGGATTGCTTGAGCTCTTCGAGCACGCCCAGAAAATCCTCCCAGAGGAAATGCGGCAGCATGAAGCGATCATGCAGTGTGGTGCCCCAGCGCACGAACTTGCCTTGCTGCGGTTCGCGCCACAGCTTCGCGATCAGCGCGCGGATCAGCAATTGCTGCGCCAGCGACATCCGCGGATCGGGCGGCATCTCCAGCGCGCGAAACTCCACCAGTCCGAGACGGCCGGTCGGCCCATCCGGCGAATAGAGCTTGTCGATGCAGATTTCAGCGCGATGGGTGTTGCCGGTGATGTCGACGAGGATATGCCGGAACAGCCGGTCGACCAGCCATAGCGGGGCTGCGACGCCGGGCGGCGGCACATGGGCGAGCGCGACCTCCAATTCATAGAGACCGTCATGCCGCGCCTCGTCGATGCGCGGCGCCTGGCTGGTCGGGCCGATGAACATGCCGGAGAACAGATAGGACAGCGACGGATGACGCTGCCAATACAGCACAAGGCTCTTCAACAGATCGGGCCGGCGCAGGAACGGCGACGCCTCGGGCGTGCTGCCGCCGACCACGACATGATTGCCGCCGCCGGTGCCGGTATGGCGGCCATCGACGAGAAAACGATTGGCGCCCAGCCGTGTCTTTGCGGCGTCCTCATACAGGCCGAAGGTGATATCGACCGCCTCGCGCCAGCTTTGCGCGGGCTGGATGTTGATTTCGATCACGCCGGGATCGGGCGTCACCTTGATGACTTCGACACGCGGGTCGTAGGGCGGCGCATAACCCTCGACATTGACCTGCATCTGCATTTCCTCGGCAGTCGCCTCCACCGCCGTAATCAGCTCCAGATAATCTTCCAGTTTTTCGACCGGCGGCATGAAGGCGCAGAGCACGCCGTCGCGGATTTCGATCGACATCGCCGTGCGCACGGGCGGCACCCTGCGCTTCGGCCTTTGCACGGGCTTCGGCCGCGCGTCTTCCGGCTCAGTGTCCTTCGTCGCCGGCCGCGAGCTCGAGGCGCGGCTCCATCGGATCCTGCTCGACGATGTAGGGATATTCGTCCCGAGGAATATGCGGCAGCGACGCGATCGGCAGCCGCAGGCCAAGCGGGGAATCGCCGGGCGTCAGGAACAGATTGCGGGCGCCGCAATTCCAGCGTTCGCTGCGCCAGCGCCGGCAACTGGCTTTGCGGCCGCGTTCCGCGCTGGATCGGCAGCACAAAACCCTTCGCCGCGTTCAGCCCCTGATCGAACACCCGCGCCATCCGCATCCGCTCTTCCGGATCGGACAATTTGGAATCGCCGGGATCGACATTGTCGGCAGCGAGGTCTCCTTCTGAATCCAGAGCGCCGGATCTTCGAACGCCGGCAAGACGTATTCGCACCGAGACCGAGCTTTTGCGCAGTGCCTTTCGCATAGAACGCTGGGCATCGGCGATTTCAGCCTTGCGAGGATTCTCGATTCCAGCGATCAGATCGGCATTCTTCCAGATCGGCACGCCGTCCTTGCGCCAATAGAGTCCGAACGCCCAGCGCGGCAGGCTTTCGCCGGGATACCATTTGCCCTGCCCGTAGTGCAGCAGCCCGCCGGGCGCGAAACGGTCACGCAATTTGCGAATGAGTTCGTCGGCGAGCGCGCGCTTGGTCGGGCCGACGGCGGCGATATTCCATTCCGGCGATTCCAGATCGTCGACGGAAACGAAGGTCGGCTCGCCGCCCATCGTCAGTCGCACATCATCCTTTTTGAGATCGGCGTCTACCTGTTCACCAAGCCTGTCGAGACGGGCCCAGGAGCCATCCGAAAACGGTCGTGTGATCCGCGGCGCTTCGCGGATGCGCTTGACGCTCATCTCGAAGCCGAATTCGACATTGGCAAAGCCGGCGCTGCCGGAGATCGGAGCCGCCGAGCGATAATGCGGCGTGGCGGCGACGGGAATATGCCCCTCGCCCGTCAGCATGCCGGAGGTGACGTCGAACCCGATCCATCCCGCGCCCGGCAGATAGACCTCGGCCCAGGCGTGCAGATCGGTGAAGTCGCTCTCGACCTCGCGCGGGCCTTCGACCGGATCGATGTCGGGACGCAGTTGAATGAGATAGCCGGAGACGAAACGCGCGGCGAGCCCAAGGTGGCGGAAGATCTGGATCAGGAGCCACGCCGAGTCGCGGCACGATCCGGAGCCGCGGGCCAGCGTTTCCTCCGGCGTCTGAATACCCGGCTCCATGCGGATGACATAGCCTATCTTTTTTTGCAGTTGCGCGTTGAGATCGACCAGGAAATTGACCGTGCTGTCGGCCTCGCGTGCAATGTCCTTCAGGTGGGCGGCGAATAGCGGACCCTGCTCACTTGTCGCGAGATAGGGCGCAAGCTCGGTCTTGAGATCGGCGGTGTACTGAAACGGAAAACTGGTCGCATAGGGTTCGACGAAAAAATCAAAGGGATTGACCACGGTCATCTGCGCGGTGAAATCGACCTCGATCTTCAACTCGCCGGCCTTCTCCGGAAAGACGAAGCGCGCCAGCCAATTGCCCTGCGGGTCCTGCTGCCAGTTCACGAAATGATTTGCTGGCGTAACTTTAAGCGAATAGCTCAGGATCGGCGTGCGCGTGTGCGGCGCCGGGCGCAGGCGAACGGTTTGAGGCCCGAGATCGATCGGTCGATCGTATTTGTAGTGCGTGACGTGATGTAGTGCGATGAAGATCGACACGGACCGGCTACTCCAGCAGCTTTTTTAAGCAGAACACTGGTTCCGGCATGGATCAAGCACTAACAACGGGCAGCGATTGCCTAGGCCGCGGGCCGATCTCCCAGCCGCGCTTGTTTCCTCTGCTATGCTTGCCCCACCAATCCACCCGTGGTTGAATGAGCCGTCACCCGCACATGGCAGCGCCTGACGGCGCTGCGCATGGCTGGTCTCTTCGGTTCGCTAACGGCACCCGTGCGCCACGCGTTCTATCCGAAGCGTGGACTGAGACAGGAGACACGTTCATGAGTTTCGCGGTCGAACTGCCGCAGGACGTATTTCCCGCCAACGCACTGGACGATTTCAAGATCACGTCGGACTTCAGGCCGGAGAACGCGCAGGCCATGATGTGGCTGTCGCAGCTCGCCTACGAGACCGCGCACCAGGACAAGGTCGACGGCATCCTGAAGTCCTGGACACTGACGAGGCGTGCATTTGGCAGCAGCGCCCCGATTACGGGTCTCCCGCCAAACAGCGCATGCTTCGTCGTCGCCGGAGGTCGCGATGCGACGATCGTTGCATTTTCCGGCACCGACCCGCTCAAGATCGAAAACTGGATTACGGATTTCACCCTTCAGGCGAAGCTGAATGTCCTTCACCAGGGCTTTCACGATGCTGTTGAAACGGTTTGGCCTATCATCAAAGCGGCGATCGAAAGCCGGCCGGCCTCGGAGAAAGACCTGTTCTTTACCGGGCACAGCCTTGGCGGCGCACTGGCGTTGGTCGCGGCAGAGCGCGCCCTGCGAGAAGCGCAAATTCAGGCGACTGCGGTCTATACATTCGGCGGTCCGCGAACGGGCGGCCAGAGCTTCTTCGATCAGTATACGCCGAAGCTCGGCGAACGCACGTTCCGGCTCGTGAATGGCGACGACATCGTTCCGACTGTCCCGCCCAGTGCCGGGGGCAACTTTCGTCACGTCGGGAAATTGCTCCACTGCGCGCACAATTCGACGTTTGACGGACTAACGCCCGAATCCAACGACGGCAACGACCCCAACCTTGTCCAAAGCACCCTTGATGCGCGCATTACCTTGATCAAGGAACTCGCGGGCGGACTTCATCCATTGTCCAGCATGGGCCCGCGGCTGCTCGATCAGTTTGCAGGGGTGCTGCCAAGGATGATCCGCGATCACATACCCACCAGCTATTTCGGGGCGCTGTCGATCCCGCTGGGATAGAGGGCCGCCGGCTCGCCGGCATATCCAAATCGTCGTCCCTGAGCGCGCAGGGACGACAACAGTTACATCGTCGCGCCGAGCACCCAGGGCGCGAACTCGGCGCCGCCGAAATCGAAGCTCTCGCTCTTGGTCGGCTGGCCCGACGCGGTCTTCAGCATCAGCTCGAAGATGCGCTGGCCGCATTGCTGCACGGTTTCCTCGCCGTCGAGGATGGTGCCGCAATTGACGTCCATGTCGTCTTCCATGCGCTTGTACATCGGCGTGTTGGTCGCCAGCTTGATCGAGGGCGCGGGCTTGCAGCCGAACACGCTGCCGCGGCCGGTGGTAAAGCAGACGAGATTGGCGCCACCCGCCACCTGCCCCGTCGCCGCGACGGGGTCGTAGCCGGGCGTGTCCATGAAGACAAAACCCTTCTTGGTGACGGCTTCGGCATAGTTCAGCACGTCGACCAGATTGGTGCTGCCGGCCTTGGCCATCGCGCCGAGCGATTTCTCGAGGATCGTGGTGAGACCGCCGGCCTTGTTGCCGGGGCTCGGATTGGCGTTCATCTCGGCGCCTTCACGTGCCGTATACTCTTCCCACCAGCGCATCAGGCCGACCAGCTTTTCGCCGACCTCGCGGCTGACCGCGCGCCGTGTGAGCAGATGTTCGGCACCGTAGGTTTCCGGCGTCTCAGAGAGGATCACGGTACCGCCATGGCGCACCAGAAGATCGCTCGCCGCGCCCAGCGCCGGATTGGCCGACACGCCGGAATAGCCGTCGGAACCGCCGCATTGCAGGGCGACCGTCAATTCGCTTGCGGACACGGGCTCGCGCTTGACCTTGTTCGCATCCGTCAGCGCCTCGCGCACGAAAGCAATGCCGGCTTCCACGGTCTTGCGGGTGCCGCCGACTTCCTGGATATCCATCGCGCGCAAGCGGCCGGCGAGTTTCTGCTCCTGCATCAGCCCGCCGATCTGGTTGACCTCGCAGCCGAGGCCGAGCACGACCACCGCAGAGAAATTCACATGCCGCGCATAACCGCCGAGCGTGCGGCGGAGCAGCGCGAGCGGCTCGTCCTGCGTCATGCCGCAGCCGGTCTTGTGCGTCAGCGCGACCACGCCGTCGACGTTCGGAAAATCGGCCAACGGATTGTCACCGGTGAACGGATTCTTCTTGAACATGTCGGCGACGATGCCGGCGACATGGGCGCTGCAATTCACCGAGGTCAGGATGCCGATATAATTGCGCGTCGCGACACGCCCGTCGGCGCGGCGAATGCCGTCAAAGGTCGCCGGCAGATCGAAATTCGGCGTCGGCGTGACATCGACGCCGAACGCATAATCCTTGGCGAAATCGCCCATCCCGCAATTTTGGGTGTGAACGTGCTGGCCCGGCGAGATCGGCGTGGTCGCAAAACCGATGATCTGGCCGTAGCGCCGCACCGGTTCGCCGACCGCAATCGGCTTGATCGCTACCTTGTGGCCCGCCGGAATCCGCTCGACCGTCATGACGCCATCGGCCACCACCATGCCCTGCGGCAGGCTCGAGCGCGCAATCAGTACGCCGTCGTCAGGATGCAATCGGATGACGGGTGCCGGGGCCATGGGAGGTTTCCTTGGTTAGGTGGCGAATAGCGAATGGCGAGTAGCGAATGGTGTTACTCCGCTCGCTACTCTCTCGAAACCCTATTCGCCATTCGCTACTCGCTATTCGCGTGTCTTAAGCTTTTCCGGCGGACTCTTTCCGCGTCTGGTTCACCTGCATCTTGGCGTAGGTCATCATCAGGCCGCTCTCATTCGACAGCGTCACGAGCTTGAAGCCCATGTTGATCGCACGCACGGCGCCATCGGCGCCCGAGCAGTGGATGCCGGGATGGAGGCCGCGCTTGCCGCACTCTTTCACGATCTTCTCGTAGATCTTGAGGATCTCCGGCTCGTCGCGATCGAGCTTCGGCACCAGCCCGTAGGAGAAGCCGAGATCGGAGGGACCGATATAAACGCCGTCGATGCCTTCGACGTCGAGGATCGATTCCATGTTCTCGATCGCCGTCTTGGTCTCCATCATCGGGAGCAGCACGATCTCTTCATTGGCGGTCTGCTGGTAGGTGCCGGCCGAGCCATACATGCCGGCTCGGATCGGACCGTTGGAGCGCGTTCCGCGCGGCGGATATTTGGCGTACTGGACCAAATTTTCCGCTTCCTGCTTGGTGTTGATCATCGGGCAGATCACGCCATAGGCGCCGCCGTCGAGCACCTTGCCGATGATGCCGGGCTCGTTCCAGGGCACGCGGACCATCGGGGTCACCGGATGGCCGTTCATCGCCTGGAAGCATTGCACCATCGAGAGGTAATCCTGCACGCCATGCTGCATGTCGACCGTCACGCTGTCGAAACCGCATTGCGCGATCACCTCGGCGGAAAAACCCGACGGAATAGCCAGCCAGGCGTTCACCACGGCCTTGCCCGAAGCCCAGACTTTCTTGACGTTATTTGCCATAGGTCGCGTCTTCCCTGTTTTCGTTTTTGGAATGCTCAGCGTTAGCTTACGGCCCGCTGAATGCTCACTTCGCTGACGCCCACTTCGCGCGCGGTATTCACTATCGCCGCCCAGGTGTCGTCAGGCAAGGGGATGCCGTTTTTGGTGCGATCGGCGCGCATTTTCCGCTCCGGATCACCCGGAATGAGCACGGCGTCGCCACCCGCGATCGGCTTGGTCGCGCGGATGAAGTCGACATAGCGCGAGATTTCGCCATCAAAGAAACGGCTGGTATCGACCACTTTCGGGTCGATGTAGATCGCCAGCATGCCGTTGGCAAAGCGCCGGTCGGACGCGGTCGCGCCGGTACCGGTCAATGCGCCGCCGAGCAGTTCGCAGATGAACGCCAGCCCCGAGCCCTTGTGCTCGCCGAACGCACGGATGGCGCCGGTACCTTGCGTATGGTCGCGCGGCCCTTCCGCGCTGTAGGGCCCGTAGAGTACGGACGGATCCTCGCTCAAGGTGCCGTCGTGATCGACCAGCGCCCCCTTCGGCAGCTTCTTGCCGCCGCGGCTCGCCACCAGCACCTTGCCTTCGGCGACGATCGAAGTGGCGAAATCGAGCACGATCGGATCCTGCCCCTGCCTCGGAATACCGACGCAATAGGGCGCGGTCGACAGCCGCTTCTCGACGCCGCCATAGGGCGCGACCAGGAGCGAGCCGGCGGCGTTGACGAAATGCACCGACACCAGTCCTTCGGCGGCAGCCATTTCAGCCCAGTCGCCGACGCGGCCGAGATGTCCGGAGTTGCGCAGCGCCACCGCGGCCAGGCCCGCCTTCTTGCATTTCTCGATGCCGATCTTCACCGCTTGCGGCGTCACGGTCTGGCCGTAACCGAATTTACCGTCGACCACCGCCAGCGACGGCGTATCGACCACGATCTCGGCGGTCTGGTTCGGAACGATGGAGCCCATCTTCTTCCACCTGACATAGACCGGCACGCGGATCACGCCGTGGCTGTCGTGCCCGGTGAGATTGGCGGTCGTCAGGTATGTCGCGATGCGCCTGGCTTCTTCAGTCGAGGATTCGTGAATGCGAAAACACCTCAGCAACGAAATTGATGAGGTTCGGAACCTGGATGGTGACCATTGATTGATAGCTCGCTGGGTTAGGCGCTGACCTTGGCGTGACCGCCGAGATAGGCGGCGGCGATGGCTTCGTTGCCCCACAATTCGTCGGGCTTGCCGCCCAGCACGATCCGGCCGGTTTCCAGCACGAACCCGTGATCGGCGACCGAAAGTCCCATGCGCGCATTTTGCTCGACAAGCAAGACCGTGGTGTTCTGCCTGATCTGCGAGATGATGCGGAACACCGCCTGAACGATGACCGGCGCCAGCCCCAGAGAGGGCTCATCCAGCAGCAGCAACCGCGGCTTCGCCATCAGGCCGCGCGCGACCGCGACCATCTGCAATTGACCGCCGGACAGGGTCCAGCCCAGCGCATTGGAGAATGCGCGGATGTCCGGAAACAGGTCGAACATCGCATCCGCCTCGCGCGAAAGCTGCGACGTCGCAACCTTGCGGTTGGACGCGCCGAGCATGATGTTTTCCTTCACCGTCAGGCCCGGAAACACCCGCCGTCCTTCCGGCACATGCGAAATGCCCATGCGGACGATGGCCTCCGGTCCGAGCCCTGCAATCAACTCGCCGTCGAACAGGATGTCGCCGGACGCGGGCTTGGCGAGACCGGAGATGGCGCGCAGCGTGGTCGATTTGCCGGCGCCGTTGGCGCCGAGCAGCGTCACCACCTGGCCCTCTTCGACCGCGATCGTTATGCCGCGCAGGGCCTCGATCTCGCCGTAGCGGACCACCAGATTGCGGATTTCGAGCAGCGCCATCATTCGGCTCCGAGATAGGCGGAGACGACATCCGGATGGCGCAGCACCGCCATGGATTCGCCGTCCGCGATGCGGCGTCCGAAATTGAGCACGGTGATGTGCTGGGCCGCCTCGCTGACCAGCGTCATGTCGTGATCGATGATCAGGATGGTCAGGCCCTGCGCCGCGATCCGCTTGAGCAGTTCGTGCAGTTCCAGCTTTTCAGTGGAGTTCAGACCGGCCGCGGGCTCGTCGAGCAGCAACAGTGTCGGATTGGCCGCAAGCGCGCGCGCAATCTCGATCAGACGTTGATGGCCGTAGGAGAAGCTCGAGATCAACTCGTTGGCACGGCTGCCGAGGCCGACGAATGTCAGCGCCTCCATGGCGCGTTCGGTCAGCGCGGCATCGCCGCCCTCCCCGATCATCTTGTTGCCGGGCCGCTCGGCGCCGATCTCGACATTCTCCAGCGCCGTCATCGAACGGAACAGGCGGATGTTCTGGAACGTCCGGCCGAGGCCCGTTGCGGTGCGCTGATGCGGCGGCATGTTGGTGATGTCGGTGCCATCGAGCACGATCTTGCCGGACGTGGCCTTGTAGAGACCCGACAGCACGTTGAGCGTCGTGGTCTTGCCCGAGCCGTTGGGTCCGATCAGCGCATGAACGCCGCCGCGCTTCACCTGGATATCGACGCCATCGACCGCCTTGAGGCCGCCGAAATGTTTCGAGAGCCCGGTCACTTCCAGCACGATGTCGCCGCCGACCGTCGCGGGCTTCAGTTGCAACTTGGCCGCCGCCGGCGGCGCCTTGGTCTGCGCACGCCAGCGCTCGAAAGTGTCGGCGAAGAAACCCCAGATACCATCCGGCATGTAGCGGATGATGAGGATAACGGCGAGACCATAGATCGCGAGATACAATCCAGGAACGCTCTTCAGGAAGCGCAGCCATTCCGGAATCAGGATCAGCAGTCCCGTGCCGATGGCCGAACCGATCGGCGACGCCACGCCGCCAAGCAGGGACATGGTCAGGAACACCACCGACTCGGCGAATGAAAACTGGTCCGGGCTGACATAGGCGAAACCGCCTGCGAAAAGCCCGCCGGCCAATCCACCCAGGACCGCGCTCAATGCAAAGGCGGAGACCTTGGTGCGAAACACATCGACGCCGATGACGCCGGCAGCAAGCTCGTTATCGCGCACCGCGCGCATGGCGCGCCCAAGCCGCGTATCCGGCAGGTGCCAAACGATGTAACCGACGATCGCCAGCACCGCGACGCAGAACGCAAGATAACCCTGCGCCGACTGAAACAGATCGGGCCGGCCGATGCGCGAGACGCCGTCCGGACCATGGGTGAGCCAGATCGCGTTGATCATGACGAGCGTGATGATCTGCTGGAACGAGATCGTCACCATGGCGAGGTAATGCCCGCCCAATCGCAACGTCGACATGCCCAGCACCGCTCCCGCCACCAGCGCCAGCAGGCATCCCGCCAGCAGGCAGAGCCAGTAGCTGATGTGGTAGTCCGCCGTTCCGATGCCGACGGCATAGGCGCCGAAACCGAAAAACGCGGCCTGCGCCAGGTTGATCTGCCCGCACAGGCCGAGCACGACCGACAGACCGAACACCGCGATCGCAAACGTGGTCGCCTGCATCAGGATGTTGTGGACGTAACCGTCGAACTGCATCGTGGCGGCGAGCGCGACTGCGATGGCGGCGCCGATGAAATACGGCAAGATGGCGCAACAGCAGCGGCTTCGAACGCGGCATGGATACGACGATCGGCATATCTTCGCTGGGGGCGCTCATGCTTTCTCCGCGACACGTTCGCCGAAAATACCCTGCGGCCGGAACATCAGAAACAAAACCAGCGCCAGGAACGCGAAGGCGTCCTTGTAGGGCACGGAGATATAGGCGGCGCCGAAGGTTTCGATGATGCCGAGCGCCAGCCCGCCAATGATCGCGCCGGCGACGTCACCGAAGCCGCCGATGATGGTCGCGGCAAACGCTTTCAGCGCGATGGTCGATCCCATCTGGATCGAGACGAACAGCACCGGCGCCACGAGGATACCGGCCAGACCGCCAAGAACGGCCGAATAGATAAAGGTGATCATGATCATGGCGGAGACGGAAATGCCGAGCAGCGATGCCATTTCCTTGTCCTGCGACGTCGCCTGCAGCTTCTTGCCGAGCAGCGTCTTCTCGAAGAACCAGTAATTGAAAATCACGAGCGCGACCGTCACGGCGATGATCAGGAGATACTGGCTGTCGAGATAGACCGGGCCGAGCTGAATACCCGGCGTCTCAAACCAGCCCTGCAGCACCTGCGGCTGAGGGCCGTAGATCGCGAGCACGGAATTGGCGAGCAGGATCGATGCGCCGATGGTCGCGATGATCACGGGCAGGAAGCTGCGATGACGCAGCGGGTAATAGACCCCGAGATTGAAGATCACGCCGAGCAACGCCATGCCGGCCAGCGCAATCAAAAAGGAAAGCCAATAGGGCCAGCCGAGATCGACGGCGAACACCACCATCAGATAGGCGGCGACCATGGAGAATTCGCCTTGGGCGAAATTCACCACATTGGTGGCGCGGAAGATCAGCACGATGCCGAGCGCGACCAGGGCATAAACGGCGCCGATGCCGATGCCCGTGAACAGCAATTGAAGGAAGAGATCCATACCAAACGATCGGTGAGAGGAATTGCGCGAGGTTCTTCGACGAAAAATGCTTCGGCCTCCCCGGCAAAAACCGGAGAGGCCGAGAGCCGGATCAGTCGTTGAATTCGATGTGCTTGTCGAAGACGATGTTGCCCTTGTCGTTCTTCACGATGTTGTAGCCGTGAAGCCCGTCGCCGTTCTGGTCGAAATTATATTCGCCCTCGGCACCCGGGAATTTCTTGGTCGCCAGGATCGCTTCGCGAATCTTGGCGGCGTCGGTCGAGCCGGCCTTGTTGATCGCCGCAGCCAGCACGGTGACCGCATCATACGGCCAGGAGCTCTGGTTGTCGGGCGCAACCTTGACGGCGTCGCGATAGAGCTTGCCGAAATTCTTCGAGCCTTCGCTGGAATCCTCGGCGTAATCGGCAACACCATAGGTGTTGTAGAGCGCCGGGCCCGCAAGCTTCAGCGCGGTGATGTTGACGATCGAGGGCGAGCCGACCCAGGGAATGTTGACGCCGAGCTGGCGCAATTGCCGGGCGAAAATGCCGAGATCGTTTTCGAAGGTGAAGTAGGAACCGAGAATGTCGGCGCCGGACTGCTTGATCGCAAGCACGACCGGGGTGAAATCCTGGCTCTGGTTGGCGTAGCCCTGATCGAGCACGGCCGGTGCACCCAGCTTCTCCAGCGCCGAGCTCAGCGCCTTGCCGCCGGCGGTGCCGAACGCGTCGGTCGAATGCAGCACGGCCCACTTCTTCTTGCCGAGCGTGTTGACGCCGTAATCGGCGATCACGCGGCCTGAATAGCTGTCATTGGGACGGAAACGAAACAGCCACTGATTACCCATATGCGTCAGATTCGGATCGGTACCGCCGATCATCACGGGCTTGCCGAGCTTGAGCACGTCGGGCGCCATGGCGTGGACCTGGGTCGAACGGATCGAGCCGAGGAAGCCGACGATGTCGGACTGGGCGGCGAGCTTGGAGAACGCCAGCACGATACCGGGATTGGTGGTCTGGTCGTCTTCGACGATCAGTTCGAGCTGCTTGCCGAGCACGCCGCCGGCCTTGTTGACAGCTTCGAGCGCGAGCTTGGCGCCCTTGACCGCATATCCGCCGGATTCAGCGGCCGGGCCGGTCACCGGCGCGCACATGCCGATCTTGATGGTGGCGCCCTGCGCCTTCGCACTTGTAATAATGTGGGGTGCAGCAATACCGGCAACAATACCGGCCGCGAAATCGCGTCTTGTGAGCTTCATCAAATCCTCCATGAGGCCGGGCTTCTCTGTCGGCCTTTCTTGGTTTTGGCGGTCCTCATCGGACGCTAACCGGACGGTTACTTACGGACTCTCGCGCTCTGAGTAAATTGATATCGCGGCAGGTTCGACTAACGGCCGAGATCGCCGCAGAACGCCACGATCGAGAATGATAAACGCCGGAGAACTGCGCTCTATTCCCGCGATTTCACGGGATTGGCGATATGTTTGATGCTCAAACTATATGCAGCCGGCCAAGCTATGCATCCCGCTAGCCATCATCATGCAAATTTGCGGCTCCCGGCAGATCCGCCGTCCACGACTTCCAGCTCCGAAAGGCTGCTCTCGAGCCTACCCAGCATCTCCTGTAGCTCGGCGAGTTTGCGCGCGCCATAACGTTTGGTGATGGCGCTATAAATCGCCTCCGACGTCGGCGCGACGGCCTCGATCAGCTTCAGGCCTCTTGCGGAAATCGACACCACGCCACGGCGCAGATCGGCCTTTGCCGTGCGACGTTCAATGAGCTGACGCGCTTCGAGGTCGCGCAGGATTCGCGACAGGCTGGGCCCCAGCAGAAACGCGACGCGTGCAAGTTCGGTGACCTCGATCGCATCGACCGCCGCCAGCGCGCGAAGAATCCGCCATTGCTGTTCGGTGAGGCCATGATTGCGCAGCGAGGGACGAAACTGCCGCATGACGGCTTCGCGCGCGCGAAGCAACGACATCGGCAGCGAACGCGAGAATTCGCGCATCGGCGCGCGGCGGACCGTCGATGCATCCGCATCCATCCCGGACGCTCTCGGCGATTTCTTTCGTGCCATCGCTAGTCGTTTGCCATCGGGAACAGTTGATCGAAACGGATGAAGTTTTGCGGTGCAGCAAGCGCCAATTCGGTTTGATCGGTTTAACTTAACATGTTAATCATATTTCAGCACCCACTATTTTGCGCGTTCAGCCCATGGCCCTCACCAGCGACGAAATCCGAACGGCCGCCGAGCGGCTCGACCACGCGGAAAAAACCCGCAAGCAGGTCCGGCAGATTTCGCTGGAATATCCCGGCTATTACGATTGCGGACGCCTATGCGATTCAGAAGGCGTGGATCGAGATGAAGGTCGCTCAGGGCCGCATCGTCAAAGGCCACAAGATCGGCTTGACCTCGAAGGCGATGCAGAGCGCGCTCAATATCGACGAGCCGGACTCCGGCATCCTGCTCGACGACATGTTCTTTGCCGATGGCGGCCTCGTGCCGTCAGACCGTTTCATCGCGACCCGCGTCGAGGCCGAACTGGCGTTCGTGATGAAGACGCGGCTCGCCGGGCCCGACTGCACGATGTTCGACGTACTCAACGCCACGGATTTCGTGGTGCCCGCGCTGGAGATCCTGGACACGCGGGTCGAGCGGGTCGATCCGCAGACCAAGGCGACGCGGAAGATCTTCGATACCATCGCCGACAACGCGGCGAATGCCGGCATCGTGCTTGGCGGCCGGCCGATCCGCCCCATGGATGCGGATTTGCGCTGGATCGGCGCGCTGTGTTTTCGCAACGGCCAGTTGGAGGAAACCGGGCTTGCCGCCGGCGTGCTCAATCATCCCGCCACCAGCGTGGCGTGGCTTGCCAACAAGATCGCGCCCAACGGATTGGCGCTCGAGGCGGGTCAGGTGGTGCTGGCGGGATCGTTCATCCGCCCGATCGAGACCCGCAAAGGCGACACGATCCAGGCCGACTATGGACCTTACGGCTCGGTGAGCTGTTACTTCGCTTGATATTTCCGAAAACCGTCGCAGGAGTGATTCCGCCATGCCGCATTTCACGATCGAATATTCCGCCAATATCGATGCCTTCGTCGACATCGGCAGCGTCGTCGAGATCGTCCGCAAGGCCGCCGTCGAAACCGGCATCTTCCCGCTCGGCGGCATTCGCGTCCGCGCCATCAAATGCGAGCATTACGCGATCGCGGACGGCAGGCCGGGTTTCGGCTTCCTCGACATGGTGCTGCGGCTGGGCGAAGGGCGCGATCTCGCGACCCGCCAGAAAGCCGGCGAACATATCTTCAAGGTGCTGTCGGCCCATCTTGATCCCGTATTCAAGAACAGCAAATTCGCCCTGTCGTTCGACATGCAGATCAACGACAAGGAAACCAGCTGGAAGCGCAACAACATCCACGAAGCTTTGAAAGTGGAGCCCGTTTGAAAGTGGAGCCCGCCCAAGGATAAAATCATGGATAAGGTCACGCCGAAGGATGTGTTTGCCGCCAACCGCGAACGCGCAGAACCCCTGCTCGCAAAATTGAAAACCGAGGGCATCGGCCACATGATCGACGGCAAGATCGTGCCGTCGATCTCGGGCGAGAGCTTTGAAACCAGATCGCCGGTCGATGGCGCGGTACTGGCGTCGGTCGCCCGCGGCAATGCGGAAGACATCGACCGCGCCGCGACGGCGGCCTCGCTGGCCTTCAAGGCCTGGCGCGACATGCCGGCGACGATGCGCAAGAAACTGCTGCATCGCGTCGCCGATGCCATCGAGGATCGCGCCGACGATATCGCCGTGCTGGAATGCATCGACACCGGCCAGGCGCATCGCTTCATGGCCAAGGCCGCGATCCGGGCGGCGGAAAATTTTCGCTTCTTCGCTGATAAATGCGCGGAAGCGCGCGACGGCCTCAATATGCCGAGCGACGAGCACTGGAACGTCTCGACCCGCGTGCCGATCGGTCCGGTCGGCGTGATCACGCCGTGGAATACGCCGTTCATGCTGTCGACCTGGAAGATCGCCCCTGCCCTCGCGGCCGGCTGCACCGTCGTACACAAGCCCGCGGAATGGTCGCCGGTCACCGCCGACCTGCTGGCAAAGCTGGTCAAGCAGGCCGGCGTGCCCGACGGCGTGCTCAACACGGTGCACGGCATCGGCGAGGAAGCCGGCAAGGCGCTGACCGAGCATCCCGGCATCAAGGCGATCGGCTTCGTCGGCGAAAGCGCGACCGGCTCCGCCATCATGGCGCAGGGCGCGCCGACCCTGAAGCGCGTGCATTTCGAACTCGGCGGCAAGAACCCCGTCATCGTGTTCGACGATGCCGATCTCGACCGCGCGCTCGATGCGGTCGTGTTCATGATCTACTCGCTCAACGGCGAGCGCTGCACCTCGTCGAGCCGGCTGTTGATCCAGCAAGGCATCGCCGAAAAATTCATCGAAAGGCTCACCGCGCGGGTGAAAGCACTGAAGGTCGGCCACCCCCTCGATCCCGCGACCGAAATCGGACCGCTGATCCACGAACGGCATCTGGCAAAGGTCTGCGCCTATTTCGACGTCGCGCAAAAGGATGGCGCCACCATCGCCGTCGGCGGCAAGCCGCATGACGGCCCCGGCGGCGGACATTATGTGCAGCCGACGCTCGTCACCGGCGCGCATTCGAAAATGCGGGTGGCGCAGGAGGAAGTGTTCGGCCCGTTCCTCACCGTCATTCCCTTCAAGGACGAGAACGACGCCATCGCCATCGCCAACGGCGTGAATTATGGCCTCACCGGTTACGTCTGGACCGGCGACATGGGCCGCGCGCTGCGTGTCGCGGATGCGCTGGAAGCCGGCATGATCTGGCTCAACTCCGAAAACGTCCGCCATCTGCCGACGCCGTTCGGCGGCATGAAATCGTCGGGCATCGGCCGCGACGGCGGCGACTACTCGTTCGACTTCTACATGGAAACCAAGCACGTCTCGCTCGCGCGCGGGACGCACAAGATTCAGAGACTGGGCATATAGAACGCAAGCCGTCATTCCGGGGGCGTGCGAAGCACGAACCCGGAATGACGAACTCAATAAGGATGCCACATGCCGGTGCCAACACACGTCTTCGATCCGCCGTTCAACATCATCCGCTGCAGCCACGCCGTGCTCGACGTGACGGACCTGAACGCCAGCCGTGAATTCTACCAAAACACCGTCGGCCTCCATGTCGAGGACCGCGACGACAAGGCGGTGTACCTGCGCGGAGCTGAGGAGCATCAGCATCACTCGCTGGTGCTGCGCAAGGCGCCGACGGCGGCCTGCAACCGGCTGGGGTTCAAGGTCGGCAATGACGGCGATCTCGACAAGGCCGCCAGTTTCTTTTCCGAGAACGGCATCACCTATGCTTTCGCCGAACAGCCGTTCCAGGGTCGCACGCTGCAATTCACCGATCCCTCCGGCTTCCAGATCGAACTCTATGCGGCGATGGAGAAGCGCCCGCATCTGTTGCGGCGCTACGACCTCTACAAGGGCTGTCACCCGCAGCGGCTCGATCATTTCAATGTGTTCGCGCCGGAAGTTCAGGACACCGTCGATTTCTACGCGCGGCTCGGTTTCCGTCTGACCGAATATGGCGAGGAGGACGGCCCGAACGGCCGCATCGCTGCCGCCTGGATGCACCGCAAGGGCAACGTGCACGATTTTGCCATCACCAACGGCAAGGGCCCCCGCCTGCACCATTTTGCCTATTGGGTGCCGACCGCGATGAACATCCTGCATCTCTGCGACGTGATGGCCTCCAGCGGTTTTCTGAAGAACATCGAGCGCGGCCCCGGCCGCCACGGCATTTCGAATGCATTCTTCCTTTACGTCCGGGATCCCGACGGCCATCGCCTTGAGCTCTACACCAGCGACTACTTCACCGGGGATCACGACCATGAGCCGCTGCGCTGGTCGCTGAAGGACCCACGGCGGCAAACGCTGTGGGGCGCGCCTGCGCCGCGCTCGTGGTTCGAACAGGGATCGCCCTTCCCGGGACAGCCGGTGCGCGAGCCCGCCTTTGTCGCCGATGTCACGATTGCGGATTAGGCTTCTTGCAGATTAGGCCTGGCTGGCAACCATCAGAGAGAGTGTTATGCGAAATTCGCTGCTAAATTCCGTCACCTCCTTACTGTCCGGTCTTCTCATCATGACATTGACAACCTCGCTTCAAGCCGCCGAACTCAGGGTTATTGCCGGCGGCTCCATGACGGCGCTACTCAACCAGCTCGGCCCGCCCTTCGAGCAGGCGACCGGCCACAGGCTGTCCATCCATTTCGATTCCACGCCCAACATCATCACGCGGATCAATTCGGGCACGGCGTTCGATGTGGTCGTGGTGCCCGTCGATGTCTTCAAGGACGACGCTGCCAAGGCCCATTTCGCGGCCGGACCTGCCATCGATATTGCCCGCGTCGGCTACGGCGTCGCCATTCGCGCCGGCGCGCCCAAGCCCGACATCTCCACGCCGGACGCTCTCAAGAAAGCGTTGCTTGGCGCGCAATCGATTGCCTTCGTACCGGCAAGCGCGGCCGGCGCTTACGTCACGAAAGTGTTCGAGCGTCTCGGCATCGCCGAAGATATGAAAGCCAAAACCAGGATACAGGCTGGGCCGCCCCAGATTGCGCCGGCGGTCGCCAAGGGCGAGGCCGAACTCGGCGTGTTCCTCACCAATGTGCTGATCGCGCCGGGCGTCGAACTTGCAGGCTCCTTCCCGGCCGAACTGCAGCAGGAACTGGTGTTCACCTCGGCCATAGCCACTGACGCCAGAGAAACGGACGCAGCGAAAGCCTTCATCGATTATTTGAAATCTCCCGCGACCGCCGCAACGATCAAGGCCGGCGGCATGACACCGGGCTGAACTGGATCATTCATGACTTTACCTCGCCTTGCGACCTATTCCATCGGCGGCGTCACGCGATACGGCGCCGTCACCGACGACGGCCTCGTCGATCTCAGCGCGCGCTTCGCCCAGCAATATCCGACGCTGCGTGAAGCCATTGCGGCCGGCGCGTTGGCAAGGCTTGCCGACGATGCGGCGAGGCGGTCACCGGACCATGCGCTCGATGCCATCCTTTGGCAGCCGCCGATCCCGACGCCGGAAAAGATCATCTGCATCGGCGTGAATTATCCGGACCGTAACGCCGAATACAAGGACGGTCAGGACGCACCGAAATATCCGAGCATGTTCCTGCGCACGCCGCGCTCCTTTGTCGGCCACAACGCGCCGCTGGTGCGCCCGCGTGCGTCAACCCAGCTCGACTACGAGGGCGAACTGGTGCTCGTGATCGGCAAGGCCGGCCGCCACATCAAGGAGAGCGCGGCGCTCGATCACATCGCCGCCGTCACGCTGTGCAATGAAGGCACCATCCGCGACTGGGTGCGGCACGCCAAGTTCAATGTGACGCAGGGCAAGAATTTCGACTCGACCGGAAGCCTCGGTCCGTGGCTCGTGCCCTATACCGACGAGAAGCAGATCGCGGACATCCGGCTCTCGACGCGCGTCAACGGCGAGACGCGGCAGGACGACCGCACCGGACGGCTGATCTTCGGCTTCCGCTACCTCATCAACTATATCTCGACCTTCACCACGCTGGTGCCCGGCGACGTCATCGTGACGGGAACGCCGACGGGGGCCGGCGCACGGTTTGACCCGCCGCGCTACCTCAAGCCCGGCGACGTCATCGAAGTCGAAGCCGACGGCATAGGCCAGCTGCGCAATGGCGTCGCCGACGAAGCCTGATACATCCTGTGAGCGATTGGACAGCAACATGACTTCAACTTCCGGCGGCGAAGCGATCGTCAACGGCCTCGTCGCCCATGGCGTCGACACCGTGTTCGGCCTGCCCGGCGCGCAGATTTACGGGCTGTTCGATGCCTTCCATCAGGCGCAGCTGAAGGTGATCGGCGCGCGGCACGAGCAGGCCTGCGGCTACATGGCCTATGGCTATGCGCGCGCGACCGGAAAGCCCGGCGTGTTCAGCGTGGTGCCCGGCCCCGGCGTGCTCAACGCCGGCGCGGCCCTGCTGACAGCGTTCGGATCGAACGAACCGGTGCTGTGCCTGACCGGTCAGGTGCCGACGGCCTTCCTCGGCAAGGGCCGCGGCCATCTGCACGAAATGCCGGACCAGCTGGCAACGCTGCGGACTTTCGTGAAATGGGCCGACCGCATCGAATATCCCGATGTCGCCCCCGCCATGGTCTCGCGCGCGTTTCAGGAAATGCTCTCAGGCCGGCGCGGGCCGGTTTCGCTGGAAATGCCATGGGACGTCTTCACGCAGCGCGCGGAAGTAGGCGCGGCGAAAATATTCGATCCCTTCCCCGCGCCGCAGCCCGATCCTGACCGGATCAAGGCGGCAGCGGCGCTGATCAAGGGCAGCAAGCGGCCCATGATCTTCGTCGGCAGCGGCGCCATCCATGCGCGCGAGGAAATCCTTGAGCTTGCCGAAATGATCGATGCGCCGGTCGTGGCGTTCCGCAGCGGCCGCGGCATCGTCAGTAACGCCCATGAACTCGGGCTGACGATGGCGGCAGCTTACAGACTGTGGCCGAACACGGATCTCATGATCGGGATCGGCACGCGGCTGGAATTGCCGACGATGACGCGCTGGCCCTATCGCCCCGACGGCCTGAAATCCATCCGCATCGATATCGATCCGGTCGAGATGCGGCGATATGCGCCGGACACGGCCGTCATCGCCGATGCCAGGGCCGGCACGGCCGATCTGGTCGCCGCGGTGAAGAAGGCCGGCTACAGCAAGACCAGCGGCCGGCGAACGGAGATCCGCGAAGCCACGGCAGCGGCGCATCAGGAGATCCAGAAGATTCAGCCGCAGATGGCGTATCTGAACATCCTGCGCGAGGTGCTGCCGCAAAACGCCATCGTCACCGATGAATTGTCGCAGGTCGGCTTTGCCTCCTGGTACGGCTTTCCGATTTACGAGCCGCGCACCTTCATTAGTTCAGGTTATCAGGGCACGCTCGGCTCCGGCTTCCCGACCGCGCTCGGCGCCAAGGTCGCCCACCCGGACCGGCCGGTGGTCGCCATCACCGGCGACGGCGGCTTCATGTTCGCCGTGCAGGAGCTCTCGACCGCCGTCCAATTCAAGATCGGCGTGGTGACGCTGATCTTCAACAACAACGCCTATGGCAATGTGCGGCGCGACCAGCGCGAACGTTTTGACGGCCGCGTGGTGGCGTCCGACCTGGTCAACCCGGATTTCGTCAAGCTCGCGGAATCCTTTGGCGTTGGCGCGGCGCGCGTCACCTCGCCCGATCATTTCCGCTCCGCGCTGGAAAAGGCGCTGGCCGATGGCGGCCCGTACGTGATCGCGATCGAGGTGCCGACGGATTCGGAAGTGAGCCCGTGGGCGTTCATTCATCCGGCGAAGAACGCTTAGCGCAGACTAAGCCGAACCTCGACGGGAAGTATCAGACGGGCGTCAACGCGCCTTGCGAAACGTCAGATTGATGCGCTGGCGGCCCATCAGCACGTGCTCGCCGTCGGCCAGCGGCGCGACGCCGTGAAAGAACAGCCGCGACGGCCCGCCCCATACCGCGATGTCGCCATGCTCCAACCGAAACCGGCGGGGCTTGTCGGCACGCCTCAAGCCGCCGAACATGAAGATCGCCGGCAGGCCGAGCGACACCGACACGATCGGCGCGCCAAAATCATGCTCGTCCTTGTCCTGATGCAGCGACATGCGCGCGCCGGGCTGGTAGCGATTGATCAGGCAGGCATCCGGCAAAAAGCCGTCGAAGCCGCCCGCTGCCGCTGCCTGCAACGCCAGTTCGCGAAAGGCCGCCGGCATCGTCGGCCAGGCCTTTCCTGAATCCGGATCGATGCCGTCATAGCGATAGCCGCTGCGATCGGTGACCCAGCCGGCATTGCCGCAATTGGTCATCGCCACCGACATCTGATGGCCGCCGGGCGTCGACATATGCCGGAACGGCGCCTGGGCGATGATCTCGCGCAGCGCGGCGATCAGATCGCTTTCGACCGGCTTTGCAAAACCACGCAGCAACACGGCGCCGTCAGCCATCGCTTCCTGCGATGGGCGCATGTCGGGAACAGCGTCGAACAGATCCGCAGTCAATTCAGGTCACACCACTTCGCGAGTTCGGCTTTCTCGGTTCATTTGCTCGGTTCATTTGGCATCGTGAAAGATTACGCCGACGGTATGGCGATGACCGAAACGGATCCGACTGACGCCATGACGCAGATTAACGCGATAGAATCCACGCGTCCCCTGCACCGGCCGGTGATGCACAGCAAATGCCACCGCGTCGCCTTGCGCGAGCGGCACCACTTCGGGCCGCGACTGCATCCGCGGCCGCTGCTCGGTGAGCACGAATTCGCCGCCGGTGAAATCATGGCCCGGCTCCGACAGCAGGATCGCGACCTGCAGCGGAAACACGTGCTCGCCATAGAGGTCCTGATGCAGGCAATTATAATCGCCGGCGCCATATTGCAGCAGCAGCGGCGTCGGCCGCGTCTGCCCGGCATCGTGGCAGCGCTTCAGGAACGCTTCATGGGCGACGGGATAGCGGATATCGATACCCATCGTCTCGTTCCAGCGATTGGCGATACCGCACAGCCGCGCATACAAGCGCCGGGCGCAATTGCGCGATCAGATCGGGTAGCGGATAGGAAAAATATTTGTATTCGCCGCGTCCAAAACCATGGCGGCCCATCACGATGCGGCTGCGGAAGTGCGCGTCATCGGGATAGAGCGCGGCCAGCGCGCGGCATTCTTCCGGCGACAGCAACCTTTCAGCACGGCGCACCCTTGCGCGTCGAGATCGGCGGCCACTTGCGCCCAGTCGATGGCATCGACACGGGCGGCGATGTCGGGGGAGGACGATCGGTACGTTGCGGATGCTTTTTGCGGTTGCTTTCATGGCCGCCAGATTTCGCCACCTCGAGTCCGGAATCGCATACCACCCGATATTCCGGGAACTCCCTACTGCGTCCCCGATTGCCGGCGTTCGCCGGACGACGGAGACAGCTAACCCAGCACCGGCAGCGTCACCACATCATAGCCGTGGCGGATCGTGCGCTTCAGCACGGGGTCTTCCAGTTCGAACTCGAACCGGCTCGCGGGGCGGATACCGCCTTTGGCGGCAAAGGTGCCGCCGAACATCGCGCAGCCATCGGGAAATCCCTTGCCGCCGAAGCCGCCCGCGATCAGATCCTTGACCGGCAGCATGCCGTCGAGCGTGCCTTCCTGGTACAGCACCCGCGCGCCATCGATCCAGGCGTAGGAGCGCAGGATCATCTGGTCCCAGTGGTCAATGACATCCTCCAGTTCCCACAGCTCGGAGGCGATCGGCTTGTCGCACATCTGTTTTGAGACCGTGACGCTGTAGGCTTCCACCTTGCGGTCGGTATGATCGGAGGCACAGCCGACGAAGATGCGGCCCTGCCAGCCGATCAGCACGAACTCGACCTCGCCGCTGGAATTTTCGCCGCAGACTTCGATCGAGTCTTCCAGGGTCAGCCGCCGCGCCGAGCAGCGGTAGTAAATCGGAGTGGTGGCCGGCCGGGCAATGCCGATCGCTTCCAGTTCGGCGATGTGCTTGTCGCGCGCGACCGGATCGCGCCCGGTCCAGCCGGCGATCACGGCCTGGTTGATCGGGAGCGTGAGCGGCGTCGGCGCGCCCTTGTCGTCGATGGTGAAGGTGAGGTCAAACACGGATAATGTTCTCCATTCCGGCCGCGAGTTCAAAGATGCGGCGATCCGAACCGCCCGCGGCGGCCAGCATGAGTCCCACCGGCACTTCGCCTTCGCGGTGCGCCGGCAGCGAGATCGCGCAGCCGTCGAGCACGTTGATCAGCGTGCAATTGCGCAGCGCCCGGAGGTTTTGCGTGGCGAACGCCTTGTCGTCGGCGAGATCGGCGATCTTCGGCGGCGTATTGGCGGTGGTCGGCAGCACCAGCGCATCATAGGGCGCGATGCGTTTTTCGGTTCGCGCGATGAACGACCGCCGCGCCTCGAGAAGATCGATATAGTCGGCGGCGCTGATGGCTTCGCCGCGCAGGATGCGCACGTGAACGCGGGGATCGTAGACGTCGCCGTGGCTCACGATCAGGAAGCGATGCCAGGCATAGCTTTCCGCCGCGGCGAAACCGCCCTTCGCGTTCATCACGCCGACATCATGGAATTCCGGCACCTCGATCCGCTCGATCAGCGCGCCCTGCACGCGACAGCGTTTCCAGCGCGCGCTCAAAGCTTTTCGCCACGTCCTCGTCGAGGTCGTCGAGAGCGATCGTGGTCGGCACCGCAAGCCGCATGCCCTTGACCGGACGCGGCTGCAACGGCTGCATCGTTTCGTCGGCGAGCACGGCGTCCAGCGCCGCGCAGCAGCCGACGGTGCGCGCAAGCGGCCCAAAACTGTCGAGCGAAAACGACAGCGGCACACCGCCGTCGAGCGGCACGCGGCGTTGCGTCGGCTTGAAACCGACGATGCCGTTGAAGGCCGCCGGAATGCGGCAGGAGCCGCCGGTATCGGTGCCCAGTGCGCCATAGGCCATGCCATCGGCGATCGAGACCGCGGCACCCGACGACGAGCCGCCCGGAACGTGGCCGACGCTGCGGTTCCACGCGCTCTTCGGCGTGCCGTAATGCGGATTGATGCCTATACCGGAATAGGCGAATTCGGTCATGTTGGTGCGGCCGATCACGATGAAGCCGGCGCGGCGCAACCGCGCCACCACGGTCGCATCGGCTTCCGCCGGCGCCGAATCATCCAGCGCGCGGGAGCCGGCGCGGGTCACCTGCCCCTTGATGTCGAAGAGATCCTTGATCGAGACGGGAATGCCGGCAAACGGCGATGGCGCCGCATGCGCCTTGCGCAACCGGTCCATGGCGTCGGCGGCCGCAAGGGCCGCATCCTTGTCGACATGAATGAAGGTGCGCTGGCCTTCGCCCGCGGGGTCGGCGATGCGCCCAAGGCATTCCTCGACTAGCTTGCGGGCGGAGGTCGCGCCGCGTTCGAGATCGGCGGCCAAGGTGGCGAGTGTCGGCTTATCCTGCATGTTTTTTCTCGTCGCTTCTGTTGGCGCTATTTGTTGTCGAAGGCGGGCTCAATGTCGAGGTCGAGCAGCGCCGAACTCAGCGATTTGCCATGGGCATCGAGCGCCAGCGAGCGCGTTACGCCGCCGCCGAGCGCCTGGTCCATCACGAAATTCAGCGCGGATAGATTGGGCAGTTCATAGCGGACCACCTCGCCCTCGACAACACCGGCGAAATGCGCCTTCACGCGCGCCGCGGTCACCTGCGCCAGCAGCAACGGGTAATGCTTCGCCTCATAGGCGATGACCGAAATATTGGAGATGTTCCCCTTGTCGCCGGTGCGGGAATGGGCGATCTCGCGCAGCTTCACGGTCATGCTCCCACGAACCGGATCTGCGGTTTTGCCAGCTCGCGCGGCAGCAGCACCGAGGCCACCGCAACCACATCGCGCGCCGATTTCCACGCGCCGCCGCCGGCCGCAGGACCGTTGGTGTAGAGCGTTTCGACCTCGTTGCCGATCCTGACCGCCTCGCGGAGATTTTCGGTACGGCCCGCAACGCGAAGGCGCACTTCATAGGGCTCGTTATAAGGCTCGTTGGCGCGCCCGGAGACTTCGGCGCCATGCAGGGAATCGACGCCGACCAGTTCGAAGCGCAATTCGCTCGATGCGACACCCGTCAGCTTCAGCCGTTCGCGCACGATCTCCAGCGCCAGCTTTCCGCGCGCCAGCGCGCCGGGACCGGCATAGGAGATTTGCCCTTCGCCGATATAGCTGTCGACATAGCCGACCGAGACTTTCAGCGTATCGGTTCGTTTGGTGCCGCGCCCGCCGCTGACGCGCACGCGATCGGGTGCGATTTCCTCGACCCTCACCTGCGAGAAATCCGCCACCACGTCCGGCTGGAAATATCTGGCGGGATCGTGCACCTCGTAGAGCAATTGCTCCTTGCAGGTCTGCGCCGTCACCGCGCCGCCGGAGCCTTTCACCTTGGTGATGACCAGACTGCCGTCTTCGCCGACCTCGCCGATGGGAAAGCCGAGCCGCGCCAGATCGGGGACGTCCTTGTAGCCGGGATCGGCAAAATAGCCGCCGGTGATCTGGCCTGCGCATTCCAGCAAATGCCCGGCGACGGTGCCCTGCCCGAGCAGGTTCCAGTCGTCCATCGCCCAGCCAAAGGCATGGATCATCGGCGCCAGGAACAGCGCCGGATCGGACGCGCGTCCGGTGATCACGATATCGGCGCCGGCATTCAGCGCCTGCGCCATCGGCTCGGCGCCGAGATAGGCGTTGGCCGACAACAACCGGTTGCCGAGCTGCTTGATGGTGCCGTCGAACTCCATGATCGGCAGATCGCCGTCCTTGCAGGCATCGAGCACGTCGTCGCCGATGACAGCGGCGATCTTCAGTGAGGACAGCCCGAGCGATTTCGCGATCTCGGCGGTCTTCTTTGCGGCCGCTTCCGGATTAGCCGCACCCATATTGGTGACGATCTTGATGCCTTTGGCCGCGCAAATCGGCAGCACCGCGCGCATCCGCTCCTCGAGCAGCGGATCGTAGCCGCCTTCCGGATTTTTCATCCGCGCCTGCTGCGCCAGCGCCACCGTGCGCTCACCCAGGCATTCGAACACGAGGTATTGGATATCGCCCATTTCGGCGAGTTCGACCGCGGGCTCGATGCGATCGCCCGAATAGCCGGCACCGGATCCTATTCGTATCGTTCGCACGTCATCTCCGTCATCGTTGCAAGCATCGCGCGCGCTTCGCCCTGAGAAATACCCTAGCGCGGGAAATCGCTGGCATACAAGCGCTCCCGCTTGCCGGAATGCGGCCATGCGATGGCGCCGCTGGACCGTTGACGGGGAATAGTCAAATGTCGCATCAAGATCGCAACAAACGGGCGAACGCCCGAAATCCCTGGGAGGAATTGCCGAAATGGCTGAGCCAGCCCGCGCCAAACCGAAACCGACACCGGAAACCCAGCATTTCTGGGACGGCACGCAGGCCGGCGAATTGCGCCTGCAGCGCTGCGACGCCTGTGCCAATGTCTATTTCCCGCCGCGCCCGTTCTGCCCGTCCTGCGCCTCGCGCAAGGTCAGCGTGTTCAAGGCGAGCGGCAAAGGAAAGCTCTACAGCTACGTCATCAATCACCGCCCGGCGGCGCCGGGCTTCACCCCGCCTTATGCGATCGCGATCGTCGAACTCGACGAAGGCCCGCGCATGATGAGCAACATCCTCGATTGTCCGCAGACGCCGGAAGCGCTTGAACTCGACATGAGGCTTGAAGTCGCGTTCGAGAAACTCGACGACAAGATCACCCTTCCCCAGTTCCGCCCAGTGAAGGGCTAAGCACCATGCGCAGAAACGCAGTCGCCGTCGTCGGCGCGGCCGAGACCACCGAGCTCGGCGTCATCCCGAACATGTCGCAAATCCAGCTGCACGCGGATGCGGCGCTCAACGCCATCGCGGATGCCGGACTGAAACTGTCAGACATCGACGGCATCGCCACCGCCGTGGAAACCCCGCAGCAGATCGCGCATTACCTCGGCATCACGCCGACCTGGGTCGACGGTACGTCGGTCGGCGGCTGTTCGTTCATGCTGCATGTCCGCCATGCCGCCGCCGCGATCGAAGCCGGTCTCTGCAAGACCGTGCTGATTACCCACGCCGAAAGCGGCAAGTCGATGATCGGCAAGCAGCCGCGCTCGACGCCGGCGGACAGCCTCAACGGCCAGTTCGAGGCGCCGTTCGGCGTCTACGGCCCGCCGAGCATGTTTCCTATTCCCGTGCTGCGCTACATGAAGACCTACGGCATCACCCATGAGCAGATCGCCATGGTCGCGGTGGTGCAGCGTGAATGGGCCGCGAAGAATCCGCGGGCCACCATGAAGGCGCCGATCACGGTCGAGGACGTCTTGAACTCGCGGATGATCGCCTACCCGTTCCGCATCCTGCAATGCTGCCTCGTCACCGACGGCGGCGGTGCGCTGATCCTCACCTCGGCCGACCGCGCCAAGGATTTTCCGAACAAGCCGGTCTACATCCTCGGCACCGGCGAGAGCGTCGAAACGCCGATGGTCAGCCAGATGAAGACGTTCGATAGTTCGCGCGCCTTCAAGGTCGCCGGCCCGCTCGCCTTCAAGGAGGCCGGCATTGCGCATAAGGACGTCGATCATCTCATGATCTACGACGCCTTTGCGCATCTGCCGCTCTACGGCCTTGGCGATCTCGGCTTCATGCCGCATGAAGAGACCGGAAAATTCATCGCCGACGGCAACACCCGCCCCGGCGGCAAGCTGCCGCTCAACACCAATGGCGGCGGCCTCAGCTACATGCATTCGGGCATGTACGGCATGTACGCGCTGCAGGAGAGCGTGCGGCAAATGCGGGGCATCGCGCCGGCGCAGGTCGAGGGCGCGAAAATCTCGGTGTGTCACGGCGTCGGCGGCATGTTCGCTGCGATCGGCACGATCATCTTTACGAACGAGAAGTAACCACCCTCGTCATTCCGGGATGCGCCTCGACGCACGGCAATGATGTGCAATTGCACATCGAGAATCCATACTCTCGATCATGGTTATGGATTCCGGGCTCGTCGCTTCGCTACGCCCCGGAATGACGAGAAATAAGTTACCGACGAACGACAACGGGAGAAAACACCAATGGCCAAATCACTGCAGGACAAAGTCATCATCGTCACCGGCGCAGGCCGCGGCATCGGGCGCGAGATCGCGCTGCTGTGCGCGGCCGAAGGCGCCAAGGTCGTCGTCAACGATCCCGGCGGCGCTGCCGACGGCGCGGGCTCAAGCGCGGCGCCGGCCGAGGAAGTGGTGGAGGAAATCAAGAAGCGCGGCGGCACGGCGGTCGCCAATTTCGAGTCGGTGGCGGAAGCGATCCCCGCGAGCAAGATCGTCAAGACGGCGACCGATCATTTCGGCAGGCTCGATGGCGTCGTGAACAATGCCGGTATCCTGCGCGACATGATCTTCCACAAAATGAGCGTGGAAGCCTTCGAATCCGTCATCAAGGTCCACCTGATGGGTTCGTTCTACGTCAGCCACGCCGCGGCGCGGCTGTTCCGCGAACAGGAGAGCGGCTCCTTCGTGCACTTCACCTCGACCTCGGGCCTGATCGGCAATTTTGGCCAGGCCAACTACGCAGCCGCCAAACTCGGCATCGTCGGCCTCTCGAAATCGATTGCGCTCGACATGGGCCGCTTCAACGTGCGCTCGAACTGCGTCTCGCCATTTGCCTGGACCCGTATGATCGGCACCATCCCGACCGAGACCGAAGCCGAGAAGGCGCGCGTGGCGAAAATCCAGCAGATGGGGCCGGAGAAGATCGCGCCGGTGTGCGCTCACCTGCTCAGCGACGCCGCCAAGGACGTGACCGGACAGATATTCGGAGTGCGCATGAACGAGATATTCCTGATGGGCCAGTCACGCCCGATCCGCTCGGTGCATCGCAGCGAGGGCTGGACGCCGCAGACCCTCGCCGAGCACGGCATGCCGGCGCTCAAGGGATCGTTCTACAAGCTCGACCGGTCCGCCGACATTTTCACCTGGGATCCGATCTGACGGTTTTGTGACGGCGGCGTCCCGGCGACGGCCGGGACGGCTGCCATCTCTGGTTGTTTTCCAGGACTCCGCCCGCTTTATGCCGGAATGCGGGCAGATGCTTTCTCTCCCAACAAAAAACTATGGGAGGCAACCATGACAAGTTCACTGACCTTTCCGGATCCCCAGCGCAAGGGCGGCGGCTTCGACCGCCGCAAAGTGCTGACAGGCGCCGCAGCGCTTGCCGCTTCTGCCGTAACCATGCAAGCGGCTTCTGCGGCGAGCGTTGCACCGCTCGGCCAAACCGGCGCCCCAACCCTGTCAACTGACCCGCTGCCCCTCGGACCGCTTCCCGGGAGTCGTTATCCGGATTCACACCTCGAGTCCGCCAAGCCCAAACTTTCGTTCGGGCCTAACGATTTTCCGGCCTTCGCCGGCACCATGGCGGTTGAGCGCGTTGCGACCGGGTTCCGCTGGGCCGAAGGTCCGGTCTATTTTCCGGCAGGGCGCTACGTGCTGTTCAGCGACATTCCCAACAACCGCATCATGCGCTTTTCGGAGGATGACGGTCACCTCAGCGTATACCGCCAGCCGTCGATGAACTCGAACGGCAACACCATCGATCGGGAAGGACGCCTGATCACTTGTGAGCATGCCGGCCGACGGGTCACACGGACCGAACTCGACGGCTCGATCACGATCATTGCCGACAAGTACAATGGCAAGAAGCTGAACTCGCCGAACGACGCGGTTGTCACTGCCGACGGCGCGATCTGGTTCACCGATCCGGTCTATGGCATCGGCGGCTATTATGAGGGCGTCAAAGCCGATCCTGAGCAGGAAAAGCACAACGTCTACCGGGTCGATCCGAAATCCGGCGACATCAAGGTTGTCGTCGATGACTTCGTGGAGCCCAACGGCCTTTGTCTCTCGCCAGACGAGAAGAAGCTCTATGTCTGCGACACCGGATTCACGGATGGCCCGGACAACCCGTCGCATATTCGCGTGTTCGACCTGGATGTAGCGGCCGGAAAGGCCTCGAACAGCAAGGTCTTTGCGGATATGCCCAAGCCCAGCATTACCGACGGGGTGCGCTGTGACACCGACGGGCGTGTTTGGTGCTCGGTCGGATGGGGTGATCCGAACGAGGACGGCGTGCGCTGCTACACCGCTGGCGGTGAATTGCTCGGCAAGGTCCATATTCCGGAAACCGTCGCCAATCTGTGCTTCGGCGGCCAGCAACGAAACAGACTTTATATTTGCGGCTCGACATCGCTCTACGCGGTCTACACGAGCGTGCAGGGCGCTCTGAAGCCGTGACCACAACTGCTCGTACAACCGTCGAATAGAGAATAGCGAATGGCGAATAACTCGCCATTCGCGTCTTCATTACCCGCTATTCCTCAACCCTGCCGAGATGCCGTTGATCGTCAGCTGAATCCCGCGCAGCACCTGCTCGTCCGGGTTCTGCGCGCGATGCTCCTTCAGCAATTCCACCTGCACGTGGTTGAGCGGATCGAGATAGGGAAAGCGGTTGCGGATCGAGCGCTCCAGCAGCGGGTTGCCCTGCAGCAGCCGTTCATGGCCCATGATATCGAGCAGCGTCTCGATCGAGGCGTGCCATTCGCGGCGAATGCGCCCGAAGATTTTCTCGCGCAGCTCGACATCCGGCACCAGTTCGGCATAGCGCGAGGCGATCGCGATCGAGCTCTTGGCCAGCACCATGTCCATGTTCGACAGCAGCGTGCGGAAGAACGGCCATTCCCGATAAAGCTCCTGCAGGAACGGCATGCCCTGCTCGGGATGATCGGCGATCCAGGTTTCGACAGCGGAGCCGAAGCCGTACCATCCCGGCAACATCAGCCGGCATTGCGCCCAACTGAACACCCAGGGAATGGCGCGAAGGTCTTCGATCTCGCGGGTCTTCTTGCGCGACGCCGGACGGCTGCCGATGTTCAGCGTCGAGATTTCGGTAATGACGGTCGAACCCCAGAAATAATCGGCAAAGCCGTCGGTCTCATAGACCAGCCCGCGATAGGCCTTGAAGGCCAGCGCCGACAATTGCTCCATCGCCGTCAGATATTCCTTGCGCGGCGCGCTTTGGCGGGGATGCAGCAGGCTCGCCTCCAGCGTCGCCGCCGCGAGAATTTCCAGATTGCTGCGGCCGACCTCGGGGTTGGAATATTTGCTGGAGATGATTTCGCCCTGCTCGGTGATACGGATCTGGCCGTTCACCGCGCCGCCGGGCTGCGCGATAATGGCGTCATAGCTCGGTCCACCGCCGCGGCCGACCGAGCCGCCGCGGCCGTGGAACAGCCGCAACCGCACGCCGTGCCGCTCGAACACATCGACCAGCCCGATCTCGGCCTTGTAGAGTTCCCAGCCTGAAGTGACGAAACCGCCGTCCTTGTTGCTGTCGGAATAGCCGAGCATCACTTCCTGTATGCCACCGCGGCTGTCCACCAGTTTGCGATAATCGTGCAGCGCCAGCATCCGGTCCATGATGCCGGATGAAGCCTGCAAATCCTCGATGGTCTCGAACAGCGGCACGATGTTGACGGCGCTGCGGCCGGACGGATTGACGAGGCCGACCTCCTTCAACAGCAACGCGACCTCGAGCATGTCGGACATGCCCTTGCACATCGAGATGATGCATTGGGGGATCACATCGTTTCCGAACCTGGCATGCGCCTCGGCGGCGGCGTGGAACACGGCGAGTTCGCCCAGCGTCTCCTCGCTGTACTTCACGAACGGCGATGCCAGCGGCCGCGCATTGCGCAGCTCGTTCGAAAGCAGCGCAATGCGCGCCTCCTCGCCGAGCGCGAGATAGGACATTCCGGGTGTCGCGGCATCGAGCAGTTCGGCGACCGTGCGTTCATGCACGGCCGAATTCTGCCGCATGTCGAGCCGGGCGAGATGGAAACCAAAGCAATCCACCGCGCGCCGCAGCAGCCGCAACCGGCCGCGCGCGATCACGCCCGAATTGTTCGCGATCAGCGAGCGATCGAGCACGTCGAGATCGGCCTTGAACTCCTTCACGCTTGCATAGGGATCGGCCTTTCCGACCGGGGGCCGGGTGGTTTCGACCTCCAGCTTCGCAGCGGTCGCGGACAGCCGCGCATAGATGCCGGAGACCGCCAGCCGATAAGGTTCCCCGCTCCGATGCGGAGAGGAATCCGGCGATCGCTCGGCCAGCGCGCGCAGTTCCTCGGAGACATCGGCGAGATGCGCGGCGAGCGACAATTCGGCGCCGAGCGCGTGCAGTTCCTCCAGATAGAAATTCATCACGCGGCTCGACTGCAGCCGCAACGTTCCGCGCATCACCTCCGCCGTCACGAACGGATTGCCGTCGCGGTCGCCGCCGATCCAGCTTCCCATCTTCAGGAAGGACGCCAGTTCGCCGGGATCGCCGCCCTCTTCCTTGTTCAGCCGGTCTTCCAGCGCGCAATGCAGCCGTGGCACCTCGTGCAGGAAGGTGTAGTCGTAAAACGAGAGCCCGTTGGCGACCTCGTCGAGCACGGTCAGTTTGGTACGTCGCAACAGATTGGTCTGCCACAGCGTCAGGACCTCGCGGCGCAATTGCTCGTCAGCCGCCTCGATCTCTTCCGGCGTGAGTTGCACGCGCTCGCGGCGGTCGAGCAGCTCCGCGATCTCCATCTCGCGATCCATCGTGCTCTTGCGGCGGACCTCGGTCGGATGCGCCGTCAGCACCGGGCTGACCTGGGCGTCCTTGAAGAACCGCCGCAGATCGGCCGCGCTGAAGCCGGCGGCGCGGGCGTGAGACAGGGTCTGGGCCAGCGTGCTCATCCGCGGCGCGCCGCCCGGCCCGGTCCGGGCACGCATGTTGCGGATGTTGTTCTGGTCCTCGGCGATGTTGGCGAGGTGCGAAAAATAGCTGAAAGCGCGGACGATGCGTACGGTCTCGCTGGTCGACATGCTGTCGAGGATGGTCTCCAGTTCCCGTCGCGCCAGCTTGTCCTCGTCGCGATGGAACCGGATCGAGGTCTGCCGGATGCGTTCGACCAGGTCGAACAGGTCGGCGCCTTCCTGGTCACGCACGGTATCGCCGAGAATGCGCCCGAGTAGCCTGATATCGTTCCGTAACCGGGCATCCTCCGCGTCCTCGAGGCGGTTAGTGCGGATTTCGGCGTCGGAAGGCATGGTCTGGGGAGACATGGCTGCTACTCCAGAAGCTGCCCGGCAGTCTCGGAGTGTGCAATTTTTTTGCCGCAGCGCAAGATAAAGATGGAGGCGGTGCACACGTGCCCCTCTCGTCGTCCCCGCGAAAGCGGGGACCCAGAGCCACCACAGGCTATGGTTGCTTACGAAAGATATCTCCCATTCCGCCCAAACGAGAGGACACGGCGTATGGGTTCCTGCTTTCGCAGGAACGACGGGCTAAATCCTCCGCCCCGCCCGCTCCCAATAGGGATCGCGCAGGCGGCGCTTGAAGATTTTGCCGGAATCTTCCCGCGGCAGATTGGCCTGGATTTCGACGTGTTTCGGCACCTTGTAGTCGGCCAGCGAGATCTTGAGCTGGGCGCGGACGGAGGCGATATCGAGCGTGACCCCCGGCTGCGGTTCGACCACCGCCATCAGCGCCTCGCCGAATTCCGCGTCGGGAATCCCGAACACCGCGCAATCATGCACGCCCGGGATCGCATGCAAGGCGGCCTCGATTTCCGCCGGGTAGATGTTGACGCCGCCCGAGATCACCATGTCGCGCTTGCGGTCGCAGATGAATACGTATCCGTCCGCGTCGATATAGCCGACGTCTCCCGAGGTGATGAAGCCATCGCGATCGATCTCGGTGCGCTTCTCGGCCTTGTTGTGGTAGGTGAAATCAGGATTGCCCGATATGCGCGAATAGATTTCGCCGATCTCGCCTTGCGGCAGTTCCCGCCCGTCGTCGCCGATGAACTTCAGCTCCGCTCCCGGCGATATCTTGCCGACTGTGCCGGGCTTCTTCAGTGCATCCTCGGAATTGGCAAAGGTGACGGCGCCGGATTCGGTCGAGCCGTAGAATTCATAGATCACCGGCCCCCACCATTCGATCATCGCGCGCTTGACGTCGGCCGGACAGGGCGCCGCGGCATGGATGATGTGACGCAGCGACGACATATCGTATTTCCGGCGCAATTCCTCCGGCAGCTTCATCAGCCGGATGAACATGGTCGGCACCATGAAGATGGTGTCGATCTTCTCGCTCTCGATCAGCCGCAGAAACTCCTCGGGATCGAAGCGCGGCATGATGACCAGCGCGCCGCCGAGGCGGCCGGAGCGAAGGCCAAACGAATTCGGCGCGGAATGGTAGAGCGGTCCCGGCAGCAGCGCCCGTGCGCCCGGCTTGAGGCCATAGATCATCGCGCGCATGCGTTCGGCGTTGGCGGTCTGCTCCGGCGTCGGCGCGAAGCGGCGAACGCCCTTGGGATGGCCCGTGGTGCCCGAAGTGTAGATCATGTTCTGCGGCTGCGGCACAACCGGCCCGTCATAGCGCGGGTGCTGCATGAGCCAGGATTCGAAATCGACGGCGAAATCGGGTGTCGAGAGGTGATCGGGGTCGATCTTGTAGTTCGCCAGAATCTCCGGCGGCGTCGGCACGCTGAGCGCGGTAACGCTATCCGGAATAGCGTCGCGCAACTGGTGCAGCATGTCGGCATGTGCGATCAGCACCGACGTGCCGGAATCCTTCAGCACGTAGTTGATCTCTTCCGGCTTGAAGTGCCAGTTGACCGGCACGCCATAGGCGCCCAGCCGCATCGCGGCGTAGGCCGCCTCCATGAAGGCGATGTCGTTACGCATCAGCATGCAGACGCTGTCGCCCGGCTTGACGCCAAGCTTGTGCAATCCGCTGGCGATGCGTTCGGCGCGATCGGTGACTTCAGCGTGATCCCGCCTGCGCTGGCCGCTGATGATGCCGAGGAAGGGAGTTGAGGGTTCGGTCATTGCCTTGTTCGTTATTGGAGAACGCTGGTTGTTTCTCGTCATCACCGGGCTTGTCCCGGCGATCAACCATGCCCCGGCCATCTCGAGCGAAGCATAATGGCCGCCCCGGATGATCCGAGTTCTTAACCGTCCGCAAACCGCGGCGCACGCTTCTCGATATTGGCGCGCACGGCTTCCTGTTGATTGGGCGAGCCCATCAGCTTCATCTGCTCCACGGACTCGGCCAGCAGCGCCGGGCCGGGATCGACGGACAGATTGTTGAGCATGCGCTTGCAGGCGCGGATCGCATCGGGGTTCTTGCCGGCGATTTCGCGCGCGAGTTCGAACGCCGCCGCGCGCGGATCGTCGCAGACCCGCGTCGCAAGCCCGTAGCTCAGGGCTTCCTGCGCCGAGAAAATTCGCCCCGTGTAGGTCAGCTCGCGCAAAATATCGTCGCGGACGAGGCTCGCCAGGATCGGCGTGCCCGCCATATCGGGCACCAGCCCCCATTTGATCTCCATGATCGACATCCGCGCGTCGGGCGCCAGAAATCGCATGTCGGCGCCGAGCGCGAGCTGAAAACCGCCGCCGAACGCCACGCCCTGGATCGCGGCGATCACCGGCACCGGGAGTTGCCGCCAACCCCACACCGCTTGCTGGGGAAAATTCGCAAGACCATGGGTGCGCGCCGACAGATCGCGTTTTTCGCCGCCCGCTATCCCATTGCCGCCGCTTTCCTTCATCGCTGCGAAACGTCCCATATCGAGACCGGCACAGAACGAGCGCCCCTCGCCGGACAATACTACCGCCCGAACGCCTTTTTCTTTTGCAAGGCGTTCGGTTGCAGCCACAAGCGCGTCAAACATCGCAGCATCGAGGGCGTTCATCTTGTCTGCCCGCACCAGCCGCACATCGGCGATACCGTCCGAGATCGATATCGAGACGCGTTGTTCCATGAAAATTCTCCTCCGTAGTTATTTCCTTGTTGCCGCTTTACAGAACGGCGTTGTCCGGATTTAGTCAATCGACCAATTAACAGACAATCCCTTTGGGTGGAAACGATGTTCAACGATCAGCTTCTCGCCGGGCGGCGCATTCTCGTGACCGGAGGCGGCACCGGCCTCGGCAAATCCATGGCCGCAAAATTTCTGCAGCTCGGCGCCGAAGTCCATATCTGCGGACGCCGCAAAAGCGTCTGCGATGAAACCGCAACCGAGTTGATGGACCTGCATGGCGGACGCGTGGTGAGCCACGGCGTCGATATCCGCAACGCGATGGCCGTCGACGAGATGATCGAGGCGATCTGGACCGGCGGCGCCCTCACCGATCTCATCAACAACGCCGCCGGCAATTTTATCTCTCGCTCGGAAGAGCTCTCGCCGCGCGGCTTCGACGCCGTCGCCAACATCGTGATGCACGGCACCTTCTATGTGACGCATGCGGTCGGCCGGCGCTGGATCGCCGAGAAACAGCGCGGCAACGTAGTGTCGATTACCGTGACCTGGGTGCGCAACGGTTCGCCCTATGTCGTGCCGTCGGCGATGAGCAAATCCGCGATCCACGCCATGACCATGTCGCTCGCAGTCGAATGGGGCAAATACGGCATCCGCCTCAACACCATCGCGCCCGGCGAGATCCCGACCGAGGGCATGAGCAAGCGCATCAAGCCCGGCGACGAGGCCGGTGCGCGCACCAAGGCGATGAACCCGATGGGCCGCGTCGGCACCATGGAGGAGCTGCAGAATCTCGCCGTATTCCTGATCTCCGGCGGCTGCGACTGGATCAACGGGGAGACCATCGCGATGGACGGCGCGCAGGGTCTCGCCATGGGCGGCAACTTCTATCAGTTACGCGATTGGAGCGATGACGACTGGACCAAGGCGCGCGAACTCGATCAAGGCGCAAAACGAGAAGGATCGCGCGGCGCGGGGGTAAGTCCCCTCAATCGTCCTGCATTCTTCTTGTCGCCGGATGACGCCAAACTCCACGCAACGAAAATAAGACATCATGGGAGAAACATGTCTGCTGCACAGCAACTGACAAACCTCGCCGACATGGTGCGCGACCGCGCCAGAACCCGCGGCAATGCGCTGGCCTATGAGTTCGAGGGACGTCAGACCAGTTTTGCCGAGTTCGATATCAAGACCAACCGCGTGGCCAATGCGCTGAAAGCGAGCGGCGTCAAGCCAGGCGAGCGCATCGCCTATCTCGGCAAAAACAGCGACTTCTATTTTGAACTGCTGATGGGGGCCATGAAGGCCAATGTGGTGATGGCGCCGGTCAATTGGCGGCTGGCCGGCCCCGAAGTCGCCTTCATCGTCGGAGATTGCAAGGCGCCGGTGCTGTTCGTCGGGCCTGAATTCATCACGCAGGCTCGTAATCTCAAGACGCAGCTGCCAGGCTTGCGAACCGTCATCACCACCGAAGGCGGCGCCCCTGAATGGCAGGATTTTGCGGCGTGGCGCGATGCTGCGAGCCTGGATGATCCGAAGGTCCCGGTTGGCCCAAAGGATATCGCGATTCAACTCTATACCTCCGGCACGACGGGCAAGCCGAAGGGTGCGATGCTGTCGCACGCCAACTTCCTCAATCTGGTGCAGAGCGGCAACGAAGCTGAAAGGCCCGACTGGAACAAATGGTCGACCGACGACGTCTCGCTGGTGGCGATGCCGATCTTTCACATCGGCGGCTCCGGCTGGGGCGTGATGGGTCTCTATCACGGCGCCAAGGGCGTGATTGCGCGCGAGTTCGATCCGACGAAAGTCCTGGATTTCTTCGAGCAATTCGGCATCACAAAATTGTTCATGGTGCCCGCTGCGATGCAATTCGTGGTGCGGCAGCCGCGGGCGCGGCAGGTTGATTTTTCGCGGCTGAAATACATGCTCTACGGCGCCTCGCCGATTCCCGCCTCGCTGTTGAAGGAATGCATCGAAGTCTTCAAATGCGGCTTCGTGCAGATGTACGGCATGACGGAGACGACGGGCACCATCGTCGCGCTGCCGCCGGAAGATCACGTTGAGGGGCTGGACCGCATGCGATCGGCCGGCAAGGCCTTGCCCGGCATTGAACTGGCTATCCTCGACGCCGACGGCAAACGCTTGCCGCCGGGCGAAGTCGGCGAGATCGCAACCCGTTCCGACTCCAACATGGTCGGATACTGGAACCTGCCGGAAGCGACCGCGAAAACGCTCGATAGCGACGGCTGGCTGCGCACCGGAGACGCCGGCTACATGGACAGCGACGGCTACCTCTATATCCACGATCGCATCAAGGACATGATCATTTCCGGCGGCGAGAACATCTACCCCGCCGAAGTCGAAAGCGCGATCTGCGATCACCCCGACGTCGCCGAAGCCGCCGTGATCGGCATCCCCGACGATAAATGGGGTGAAGCGGTCAAGGCGATCGTGGTGATGAAGCCAGGCAAGACGGCGACGTCTTCCGACATCATCCATTTTACGCGCGAGCGCATCGCCGGGTTCAAAACGCCGAAGTCGGTGGATTTCCTCGAGGCGTTGCCGCGCAATCCGTCGGGGAAGATCTTGCGGCGAAATTTGCGCGATCCCTATTGGGCGGGGAAAGACCGGCAGGTGAATTGATCCGCGAAGCGACTACACATTCTCCATGTCATCCCGGCGTTCGCCGGGACGACGGGTTGATAGAGCGAGGCCCGCCCTCAATGCTTCCCCGCCCCCATATAGCCGAACAGGAATCCCGCGACTTTCCGCTTCTGGATTTCCTCGCTGCCTTCGGTGATGCGATAACGACGGTGGTGGCGGTAGATGTGTTCGAACGGCTTGTGGCGCGAATAGCCCATGCCGCCATGCACCTGCATGGCGCGGTCGGCGGCTTCGCAGCACAGGCGATTTGCCCAGAAGTTGCACATCGACACCCTGTCGGAGAGCGTATGCTCGACCTGCGCCTGGGTAAGCTGGTCCATCTCCCATGCGGTCTTGCGGATCAATAGCCGCAGCATCTCGGCTTGCGTGGCGAGTTCCACCAGCGGCCACTGGATTGCCTGGTTTTCGGCCAGCGCCTTGCCGAATGGTTTTCGCTCGCGGGCATATTTGACGCTTTCATTGATGCAGTACACGGCGGCGCCCAGCGAACTCGCCGCCTGCCGGATCCGGTTCTCGTGCACGAAGCATTGCGCCAGCGACAGGCCACGGCCGACTTCGCCGAACAATGCATCGTCAGGCACGAACACGTCGGTGAAACTGACGCGCGGGTGATCCGTCGGCATATTGAAGGTCCACATATACTCCTCGACCTTCACGCCTTCGCTCTTGGCCGGCACCAGCAGGCAGGTAATGCCGCGCGCATCGCCGTCATTGCCTGAAGTGCGGGCGAACAAAGCGCAATGTGTCGCCACATGCATGCCGGTGGTCCACATCTTCTGGCCGTTGATCAGCCAGCCCTTGACGTTGTCGCGGGTCGCAGGCACCGCGCGGGTTTCCATATGGGTTGCGTCCGAGCCATGCTCGGGCTCCGTCAGGCCGAAGGTGATGCGGTATTTGCCGGTGATCGAGCCGTCGATCATCGCCTTCTGCGCGTCGCTGCCGTAGCGATCGAGCATGGTCACGATCGGCAGATTGCCGACGATCGAATGCTCGTTCTGCAGGTCGTTGTGCAGGCCGAGGCCCTTGGACGCGAAATGCTCGCGGATCACGGCCATCCAGAGATTGGAACCGTCCTTGCCGCCATAACGTCTTCGGGATCGCAAAGCGCAGATGCCCGGCCGCGTCGGCGAGGTTCTTCGCCTTGCGCAGCAGCGCTTCCCATTCATGCCTGGGCAGGCCGCCCTTGTCGAAATCGGTCCGCGCCCATTCGCGGCGATGATCGAAGAAGCGGATGTTGTCATCGGCCTCTTCCAGCGGCTTGATCTCGCGCGCGATGAATCGATCGAGTTCGTCGAGATAAGCGACCAGATCGGCCGGCAGGTTGAAATCCAAGGCAGTCTCTCCCGGAAATATCGTTTATTGTCGTTTGCGTTTAGGCGCTACGAAAGCGCCCCTGCTCGGATCGATTAAGGTGAGAAGACCCCGCCCAAGTCAAGCAATCGAATATGGCTTGTGACGCGCGGGCCTCTTGCATAATTGCGGCATCTGCGTATCAGCCTCTTGCGTAATTGAATGCGTATCGAACGGCGGGTGCGGACTGGAATTCCTCGCCACAGAAAAACGACGGGAGCAAACATGGATTTGAAATTCTCAAAGGTCACGCGCAAGGGTCCGATTACGATCATCACGCTGTCGCGTCCCGAGGTATACAACGCGCTGCATATCGATGCGCATTTCGAACTCAACAAGGTGTTCGACGATTTCTCTGCCGATCCCGACCAATGGGTGGCGATCGTCACCGGCGCCGGCGACAAGGCGTTCTGCGCCGGCAACGACCTGAAATGGCAGGCGGCGGGAGGAAAACGCGGCTGGGACAAGGGCGGCTTCGCCGGCCTCACCATGCGCTTCGACTGCGACAAGCCGATCATCGCCGCCGTTAACGGCGTCGCCATGGGCGGCGGGTTTGAGGTGGCGCTGGCCTGCGACCTCATCATCGCCTCCGACAATGCGACCTTCGCGCTGCCTGAGCCGCGCGTCGGCCTTGCTGCATTGGCCGGCGGTTTGCAGCGGCTGCCGCGGCAGATCGGACTGAAGCGCGCCATGGGCATGATCCTCACCGCGCGCCATGTCTCCGCCAAGGAGGGCCTTGAACTCGGCTTCGTCAACGAGGTGGTTCCGCAAAATGAGCTGATGGCGACCGCCGAGCGCTGGGCCGAGACAATCTGCAAGAACTCGCCGATGTCGATCCGCGCCTCCAAGCAGGCGATCGAGAAGGGCCTTGCGGTTTCGCTGGAACAGGCGATGACCGAGCAGCGCGATTATCCGGCCGTAAAGGCGATGACGGCGTCGCAGGATTATATCGAAGGGCCGAAGGCGTTTTCGGAGAAACGCCCGCCGAAATGGCTGGGGAAGTGACGACATAGTCGTTATTCCGGGGCAATGCGAGCAGCGAATCGAATTCCCGATGCGCAATTGCGCATCTGAGGTCTGGTGCTAACGCACCATCCCGGAATGACGGCGTGATGAGTCGCATCGCTTCCGTCCCACAACTCCCGCTTATACGACGCATAGTTCGGCTGATCGACGGCGAGCTTGTCCATCGTGGTCTGCCACAGATGTTCAACAAGCCCCGGCGTTTGCAGATCGACCTCGCCTTTGGCGATTTTGTCTGACAGCGCCCGGTTGAGATCGATCAGCGAGCCGTCGATACCGAGCAATTGTTTCAGCCGTGCGGCTTCCGCGGTATCGCCGCTACTCTCCAGCGCCAGTTGCCGCGTCACCAGATCAAGCGCGTTGATACCGACGCGGAGCTTGAAGGCGTTGTGGCCCTTGATGACGGGCGTGATCTCGTTGCGCAGAAAATCCGCGACCGCCTTGATCAGTTCGGTGGGTGTCGGCTCGTCCTGCATCCTATTTCCCCCTTTTTCCTCTTGGGGCCAGCAATCTCAGCAAATCGATTTCCGTCTCGGACGAACGCCGGCCGATCATGGCGCGTTCCATCGAATGATCGGGGCCTGCGCGAAAGCGCTGCATCATGCCGCAGCACATGACGCCCCAGCGCAGCGTGCCCATCACCTCCCAGAACATCACGCGATCCGGATCGACCCGGCGCCCTGCCGCTTCATATCCGGCAAAAAGATCCTCGCGTGTGCCAAAGCCGCCGACCGGCTTGTCGATCTCGCCAAAGCGCCAGGAATTGACGCAGATCCAGCCGAGGTCCTCCATGGGATCGCCGAAATGCGCGAGTTCCCAATCCAGCACCGCGCGCACGCCGTCAGGGCCGACGATGAGATTGCCGTGCCGGAAATCGCCGTGCACCAGCGTCACGTCCTGGGATGGACCGGGATCGCGCTCGCGCAGCCAGCGCAGCGCCAGTTCGAATACCGGACGCGGCCAGTCGAAGCTGCGGTATTCCCGCTCGAGATCGCCAATCTCCCTGGTCGCGGTCATGCGACGCAGCTCGGGCAATTTCGACGCCGGCAATCCATGGATGCCCGCGATGACACCGCCAAGCTGCCGCGCCAGCAGCGGGCGCGCCTTGGCAAACTGCTCGTCGCGAAGGATCTTGCGGGCGATGGTCTCGCCTTCGATCCGCTGCATGACGAAGCCGGTACCGAGCCCGTCCTGCGGCTGCAGCACATGCATCACGCGTGGCGACGGCAAGCCGGCGTCGTGCGCGAGTTGCATCAGGATGGCCTCGGCGTCGAGCCCCGCGGCACGCCCCGGCGAGGCGCCATAGCCCGGCGGCGCACGGCGCAGGATCGCGCCGACATTGCCATCGGGATGAACGATGTCGAACGACCATGTCTCCTGGCTGGCGCCGCCGGAAAGTTTTGCGGCGCCAGTGACGCCGGTCGCGCCCGGATACCAGGCGGCGACGCAGCGTCCGAGTTCGGCGTCCATCATTTGCCCTTGAACTGGGCGGGACGTTTCGCAAGGAATGCGGAGACGCCTTCCTTGAAATCTTCCGCCGCACCGGCGACGCGCTGATACTGCTGCTCGAGATCAAGCTGGTCCTCGAACGAATTGTCCTCGCTGACCCAGTACAATTTGCGGATCAGCGACAGCGCGATCGTCGGCCCGTTCGCCAGTTCGTGCGCGAGCTTCATGGTCTCGTCCGCCAGCGCGGCATCGTCATAGACGCGGTTGACGAGGCCCCATTCCAGCGCCTTCTCCGCCGGCAGCTTCTCGCCCATCAGCGACAACTCGACGGAGCGGGCCTTCCCGATCAGCCGCGGCAACAGCCAGGTCGATCCACAATCCGGCACCAGGCCGATGCGCCGGAACGCCTGCAGGAAGTACGATGAGCGCGCGCACAGGATCATGTCGCCCATCAATGCGAAACTCATCCCCGCGCCGGCTGCGACGCCGTTGACCGACGTGACGATGGGACAATGCAGATTGCGCAGGCGGCGCAGGAACGGATGATATCCGGTTTCCAGCGTCGCGCCGGCATTGCTCTTGCCGGGCTTCTGATTGTCGCGCCCCTGCAGATTGGCGCCGGCGCAAAACGCGCGTCCGGTGCCGGTCATGACGAGGCATCGCACCTCGCCGCGGCGGTCGTCGATCGCGTCGAGCGCTTCCCCAAGCCCAGCCAGCATGTCCATCGAAACCGCGTTCATCACCTCCGGATGATCCAGTTTCAGGATGGCGACCGAGCCGTCGAAATCGAGCGTGACGTGCTTGAACTGCATTGTTTCCTCATGAGTTGTGTTTACGCGCTATCGGCCGCGCGGCAGGCCGGATCTGTCTCGACCCATATTTGATTTTCCGGACAGGCTTGTCCATGGTTGAACCGGAACACCAGCCTGCCCTGGACGCACGACTAACGTGCGCCGTACAAAATGGAAACAGCCCAAATGGAAAGACCTCAAGTGGAAAATACGCAATGAGCATTTTTGATCTCACCGGCCGCACGGCCGTCATCACCGGCGGTAATGGCGGAATCGGTCTCGGCATCGCGCAGGCGCTGAACGCCGCCGGCTGCAACGTCTCGATCTGGGGCCGCAACGCCGACAAGAACAAGAACGCCGCGGCAACCATGGCCAACGGACCCGGCAAGGTCGGCACGCAAATTTGCGACGTCAGCGATCCCGCTTCCGTCAAGGCGGCGATGAAGGCAACGCTCGATACGTTCGGCCGGGTCGACGGCTGCTTTGCCAATGCCGGCATCGGCAGCGGCGGACGCCGCGCCTTCATCGATCGCACCGAGGAGGAATGGCGAAGAATGTTCGCGACCAATCTCGACGGCGTCTTCCATGTGTTCCAGGTCGCCGCACGCCACATGACCGAGCGCGCCGAGGCCGGCGACAAGTTCGGCCGGCTGGTTGCGACCTCGAGCCTGGCATCGCTGTTCGGCACCGCGCGCAACGAACACTATGCCGGCACCAAGGCCGCGCTGAACGCGCTGTGCCGTGCGCTTGCCGTCGAACTGGCGCGCTACGGCGTCACCGCGAACGCGATCCTGCCCGGCTGGATCAAGAGCGACATGACCGCGAACATGATGGCTAACGACAAATTCGTCGCCAACGTGATGCCGCGCATTCCGGTGCGGCGGTTCGGCGAGCCGGAGGATTTTGGCGGCATCGCGGTGTACATCATGAGCAAGGCGTCGTCGTATCACACGGCGGATTGTTTTGTGATCGATGGCGGCTATACGGCGTTTTGACACGGTTGCGCTACTACGGATCGGTGACGGTTAGCGCGGAACAGGAAATTTCAGATGACAGGTATCCTTGATGGAAAGGTTGCGCTCGTGACCGGCGGCGCTTCCGGGATCGGGCGCGCGACCGCGGTGGCGATGGCGCGGGAGGGTGCACGCGTGGCCGTGGCTGACCGCACCGAGGAGGCGGCTGCGGACACCGTCGCGTTGATCAACGCCGGCAGGCGGCCAGGCGATCGCGATCGGCGGTGACGTCACAAGGGAAGCCGACGTTGCCGCGATGGTGGAGCGCACCGTCTCAGGCCTATCGGGCGGATCGACTGCGCCTTCAACAATGCCGGTGTCGCGCCGCGCGCCGTCGGTCCGGGCGGCGAGCGCATCCATGAGCTGAGCCAGGCCTCGTTTGACAGCATGCTGGCGGTCAACCTGACCGGCGTATTCCTGTGCCTGAAGCATGAGGTTGCGCAGATGCTGGCGCAAGGCGGCGGCGGCGCCATCGTCAACACGGCCTCGGTCGCGGGCCTGATAGGCCTGCCGACGGCGGCCCACTATGTGGCGGCCAAGCATGGCGTGGTGGGGCTGACGAAGTCAGCGGCAATGGAATATGCGGCGGACGGCATCCGGGTGAACTGCGTCAATCCCGGCTACATCGAGACGCCGATGACCAAGGAAACGATGGAAGCGCGTTTCGACGAGATCATGGCGAAAGTGCCCATGCACCGCTTGGGCAGCCCTGAAGAGATCGCCGAAGCGGTGGTCTGGATGTGCTCGGAAAAGGCGTCGTTCATGACGGGCGCCTCGCATGTGATCGACGGCGGGTACCACGCGGCCTGAGTTAGGCAATTATCTGTAGTCGATTTTCAAACAGCAGGTGCGAGTCCGCAATCCCGCGGCGCGCTTCGCCCGAGTTTTGCTGTATCCATTCGCCCCTAAAAATCAGAGGGCGCAGGGAACGCCGGGCGCCCAAAGCACCCGCGGCCCGTGTGCAATGGTAGAAAGCACACGGTAGTCACCACAGGTACTCCGAGATCGTCCGGCGTTCCCTGCGCAATGGTTTTAACGGCTTATGCCCTGCTCTCCCCGGCGACGAATTCGTCTTGTCACCGTCATTGGCAGCCTGAAAGCGCATCGAACCCGGTCGGGCCGATAACGCCACCGCCAACTTGACACCAGCAACGGGTGCCAGGACCACATGGTTTTGCCGTCCGCGTCTGCGCCGGTCGTCTGCGCGCTCTGATCGCTCACAGGCTTAAAGCCCGCCCTGCGATTTCATTGCGCGCCCGACGCAGCCGCGTCCACCGCATCCCGTGCCTACGTTCGTGACGATGGCCAACGCCCCTCTTCTCGGAACGGGATGGCGCGAGCTTGTAGAGATGATTTGCCCGACGAGGTGAGCGAAATCTTTTTGCGAAAGGGGCTGGACAGGCAAATTGCTGATTTGCCCGTCAGGCATTCTGCCGTTTCCTCAGCCCCACGGTCCGCGCGGGGTCGACGATCCGCCCCACGGACCACGGCGCGGATAGTTGGCTCCGGGATGGTTAGCTCCGAGTTCGCCGGAAGACATTCCCTGTGCGCCGAGTTCGGCGGTGAGCCTCTGCAACGCCGCGATGCGGTTTTCGGTCGACGGATGGGTCGTGAACAGATTGTCGATGCCGTGACCCGACAACGGGTTGATGATGAACATATGCGCCGTCGCCGGATTACGCTCCGCTTCCGCGTTCGGCACCTGATGGGCCGCGTCGTCAATCTTGGCCAAAGCGGAGGCGAGCCACATCGGCTGGCCGACGATGCGAGCGCCGAGGTCGTCGGCGGCATATTCACGCTCCGGCTGATGGCCATCTGCACCAGCATGGCGCCGAACGGAGCCAGGATCATCATGGCGATCGAGCCGATCAGGCCGGGACCGTTGTTGTTGTTGCGATGGCCGCCGAAAAACATACCGAACTGCGCCAGCATCGAGATCGCACCGGCAATGGTCGCGGTGATGGTCATCAGCAGCGTATCGTGATTTTTGATGTGGGCGAGTTCATGCGCGATCACGCCGGCGAGTTCCTCGCGGCTCAGCGACTGCACCAGACCGGCGGTCACGGCCACGGCTGCGTTTTGCGGATTGCGGCCGGTGGCGAAGGCGTTGGGCTGCGGCTCGTCGATCAGAAACACACGCGGCATCGGCAGGCCGGCTCGGCCGGCGAGCTCGGCCACCAGATTGACCAGTTCGGGCGCGCTGCGCTGATCGACCTCATGGGCGCCGTATGTCGACAGCACCATGCGATCGGAGTTCCAGTAGGCGAACAGATTGGTCGCAGCGGCGATCAGGAGCGCGATCATGGCGCCGCTGGCGCCGCCGATCAGATAACCGACGCCCATGAAGAGGCCGGTGAGACCGGCCAATAGAATGGCAGTCCTCAAATAGCTCATTGTCGTCTCCTCGCCGCCGCGCCGAACGCCATGGCTGACGCCCTTCAGGTAAGGATTCTCCCAGATGGTGCTTCAAGATGCCGTGGTGCGTCGAGGCGCCGCGCTCGCCGGGGAAATCGGCTGCGCAGGGTGGATTAGCGAAGCCGGAGGTACGGCGTGCCGACCGCCTTTCCGGCCTTGTTCGATATCCTTGTTAGATATCCTTGTTAGATATCCTTGGCTTCTGTATCTCAGGACACGCTGCAGGATCGCCAACAAGCCAGCCCCGATGAAACGCAAGACGATGCGTCTGGCGTCCGTGAAAAACCGCAAGGAAATCAAGAATGTTTTCGCATGTGATGATCGGAACCAACGACCTGGAAAAAGCCAAGGCGTTCTATGACGCGCTGCTGGGGACGCTCGATATCCCGCCTGCCAAGGTTGATGGCCATCGCATCTTCTACTTCACCAAATCCGGGACGTTTTCGGTAACCAGGCCGATCGATGGTCAAGCGGCGACACCCGCCAATGGCGGCACCATCGGATTTGTGGCCAGTTCGCCCGAGCAAGCCGACGCCTGGCATGCGGCTGGCATCGCCAATGGAGGGACGCCTTGCGAAAACCCGCCGGGCATTCGCCAGGGGCCGAGGGCCAAACTCTATATCGCTTATTTACGCGATCTCGACGGCAACAAGATCTGCGCGATGCACAGGATGGGTTGAGTATCGCCTATTGGGGCCCGGCGCCCGGCTGGTCGGCCTCGGCCAAGCCCAGGCATCGGAGAATGTAAGCCGACCGGTCGCGGCGCATGACCTTCGCGGCCTCGGCCTTGAGGCGGCATTCGATTTGCGCGATCTGGTTGGCGCGCTGCGTTTCGGTCTGTAACGGCGCCTGCCGAAGCTTTCGCAACATCATGGGCGAGCCATCGGATTCGAACTGCAGTTCGTACTTCTTGCCGTTCGCATCCGTCGCCGCGCAGGAAATGCTGGAAATCTGCCGCGTCGCGAAGTTGCCGAGCTGCTTGCAGATCCCGGCCGACAATTCGACCGCAGGCACCGGCAGGCCATCCAGTTTCGGGCGATCCTTGGATTTCAGCAGCATCCGGTCGACCGACAATTCGTATAGATCATCCTGCTCCCGGCTGGCATTCGCACCCGAGAACGAGATGATGTGGCTATCGTCAGCGGGATCGTCGAGCACGACCGTAAAGTCGGCGCGGCCTTGCTGGCTGTGGAAGTAGGCAACGGCCTTGCAGTCGAAGTCGCGGCCCGCGACCCTGACCTTGGTACATTTGCCGGACATCAACGCGTACATGTCGATGTCGTAAACCGGCGCGGCCGCCAACGCAGCCGCAGAGAAAACCAGCGAAAAACGCCAGGATCAGCCAGCAGGAACGTATGTTCATACCAGGTGATGAGGCAGAGGATTGAGGCCCATCTAAGGCCCGACCGGGGCTCGCTTCGCCTCCGCCGACCTGTTGCACAGCTATCGGGCGCCGGCGGCGCGTCCGGGCGCCACGCGGGGGAGCACGATCCGGATTTTGGTACCGCCGCCGGGTTCGCTCTCGAGTTCGAGCTCCCCGCCCAGCCGGTTGGTCACGATATTATGGACGATATGCAGGCCGAGGCCGACACGGCCGCCGTCGCGCCGCGTGGTGAAGAACGGGTTGAAGGCCTGCCGCCGCACGTCGAAACTCATGCCGCAGCCGTCGTCGCAAAACAGAATTTCCACATGGTCCTTGCCGCAGGCTCTCAGATTGATGTCGATCGTGCCGCCCTTGCCATCGGGAAACGCATGCGTGACCGAATTGAGAAAAAGGTTGGTCAGTACCTGACAGTAGGGGCCGGGATAACTGTCCATCGCAAGATGAGGCTCGCAATCGACGTTGAGCGTCAGATTGTTTTTCGGCAGCGCCGGACGCAGGTTTTCCATCACCTGCTCGGTCAAATCGCCGGGGTCAAAACTGCGCTGATCCAGATAGCTTTTGTCGACCGCGACCTGCTTGAACGACTGGATCAGTTCGGCCGCGCGATTAAGATTGCTAACCAGCAGCGACGAAGCATCCTCGACGACTTCGAGGAACTCGTTCAGGCTCGATCGCTTCAGTCCGCCGCGCGCGACTTCGGCCACAAACATGGCGCTCTTGCGCTCCAGAACGGAGGCGACCGTCAGGCTGGTGCCGATGGGGCTGTTGATCTCGTGCGCGACGCCGGCCACCAGGCGGCCTAACGCGGCGAGTTTTTCCGCCTCGATCAGCGACGCCTGGGTCTCCTGCAGACGGTGCAACGCCGCCTCGGCCGCATCGCGCGCGGCGCGGATCTCGCGTTCGCTGCGCTTGCGCTCGGTGATCTCTTCCGCCGCCACATTGACGCCGACGATGTTACCGTTCGGGCCGATCTGCGGATGCCAATAGGTGATCCAGCAGCGCTCGTCGTTATGGCCGGCACGCTGGCCGTAGACCTCGATGCCGGTGACGGGCTCGCCGGTCTCCATGATCGAGTGGACGATGGCCTCGACCGACGAGGCCAGCGCAGGCACGCAATCCCGCACCGAGCGACCGAGATGATCCTCGACGGAGATGCCGCAGATCTCGGTGAGGCGCTGGTTGATCTGCAGATAGCGGCAGTCGGGAGAAAGATAGGCGAGGCCGATCGGCGCGGTGTCATAGATCAGCCGCAGCTCAGGCTGCGCTGGAAACTGCACGTCCCGGATCACCGAAGACTTCATTTCCTCACTCCATGCGGGGATAGCTTAGCGGATTGCGGGTGGCCGTAACAGCCCCGATTGCCCTGCGTGCAGAGCGTATCTGTCCCAGAACCAGCACATGTTTGGGACGGCTTGCGCATCCCACGTGGCGGAAAATGCGCGCCCCGTTTGCTTGTACAAAACCCGCGCAGGCGTCTACATTGCCGGGCAACGAGCAGAGCGCGCGTGCCCAAACAAAACCATCTGCGCCAATGGGAGAAACTCCATGAAACACGCCTATGTGCCCCGCACGACGACCTACAACCTCAATCCGGGCGAAGAACTCAACGATTTGCGGATGTCGGATCAGGTCCGGCCGCTGTTCGAACACGTCAAGAAATTCATCCGGGAAACCGTCGACCCGATGTCGGTCGAATTCATGCGGCATGGCGAGGGCAAGCAGGACCGCTGGAGCTTTACGCAGGGCCAGCTCGACGTGCTGGGCAAGGCAAAAGCGAAGGCCAAGGAAGAAGGCCTGTGGAATTTCTTCCTGCCCGACGCCGAGACCGGCGAAGGCCTGAAGAACCTCGACTACGCCTATATCGCCGTCGAGCTCGCGAAAAATCCGCTGGCGTCCGAGACCATGAACTGCTCGGCGCCGGACACCGGCAACATGGAAGTGCTCGAACGCGTCGGCACCAAAGAACAGAAGGAGAAGTGGCTGAAGCCGCTTCTCGCCGGCGAAATCCGCTCCGCCTATGCCATGACCGAACCCAATGTAGCCTCCTCCGACGCCAAGAACATCTCGACCACCGCAAAGCTCGTCGGCGACGAATGGGTCATCAACGGCGAGAAATATTACATCTCCGGCCTCGGCGATCCCCGCTGCAAGATCATGATCGTGATGGTGAAGACCAATCCGGACGCTGCTCCCAGCAAGCAGCAATCGCAGATCCTGGTGCCAAAGGACACGCCCGGCGTCGAGATCATCGGGCCGATGCACGTGTTCGGCCACGACCATGCGCCGCGCGGGCACATGCATCTGCGCTTCAACAACGTCCGGGTGCCGAAGGAGAACATCCTGCTCGGCGAAGGCCGCGGCTTCGAGATCTCGCAGGTCCGTCTCGGGCCGGGCCGCATCCATCACTGCATGCGCACGATCGGCAAGGCGGAGAAGGCGCTCGATTTGATGGTGACGCGCGGGCTGACGCGGCAGGCGTTCGGCAACAAGATCGCCCATCTCGGCGGCAATCTGCAGATCATCGCGCAGGCGCGCTGCGAGATCGAGGCGATGCGGCTGATGGTGCTGAAGGCCGCAAAGGCAATGGACGTGCTCGGCAACAAGGAAGCCCGCGTCTGGGTCAGCATGGTCAAGGCCATGGTGCCCGAGCGCACCTGCAAGATCATCGACCAGGCGATCCAGATGCACGGCGCCACCGGCATTTCACAGTGGACCCCGCTTGCCGAGATGTATCAGGACGTCCGGCATTTGCGTTTTGCCGACGGGCCGGACGAAGTGCACTGGATGGTGGTCGGCCGGCACGAACTGAGCATGCCGTAGCCGATCATTCGCAGGACCGCAGGGTGGGTTAGGCAAAGCCGTAACCCACCTCTTTTTGTCGCAAGCGAACGGTGGATTACGCCTTCGGCTAATCCACCCTACGATCCCCGATTGGAAGTCCCGGCATGGAATACGCCCCCGAAAACCTGAAACCGCGCGAGCGCTACAAGCTGCTGGCGGGGTTCGTGCTGCCGCGGCCGATCGCGTGGGTGACCTCGCTTGGTCCCACCGGCGTCGTCAACGCGGCGCCGTACAGTTTCTTCAACGTGTTCTGCGAGGATCCGCCGCTGTGCATGTTTGCCGTCAATCTGCGGCCCGACGGCCGCGTCAAGGATACGCTGGTCAACATCCAGCGCACCGGCGAATTCGTCGTCAACCTCACCGATGAGCCGCTGGCCCGCGCCATGCACGATTCCAGCGGCGACTTTCCGCCTGATATCGGCGAGCCCGACTATCTCGGATTGAAGCTGGCGCCCTCGACGAAAGTCGCGGTGCCGCGATTGGCCGACGCGCCCTGGGCGATGGAGTGCAAGATCTGGAAGACCATCGACGTCAACGGCGACCGCACGCTGATCATGGGTGAAGGCATCAACTTCTACATCCGTGACGAATTGTGGGACACCGAGGCCATGCGCGTGCACATGGAGCGCTATCACCCGATCGGCCGCATGTTCGCCGACCGCTATTGCCGCACCGACGACAGGGTGGTGTTCCCGCTGGCCGAGGGCGTTACGCGCGGCTAAAGCGCGATGACTTTAGGTACAATCGCCATCGCGCTTTAGCTTATTTATTTGCGCATGATCTTTTCGGAAAACCGGTGTCCACTTTTCCGGATCATGCTTTAGGCCGACGCCGGCCGGTGCGCGCGCAGGAAAGAACGGATCTGGCGGATCGCGAGCGGAATGCGGTCCTTGGGCTCTTTCCACGGGAACATGCTGACCTCGCCTTTCGGCGCGAGCATCGCAGCTTCCATCGCGACTGCGTAAGGATGCGCCGGAATATCATCCGGCAGGATCAGCACCGGCGTCTGGCATTGGCGCACGAAATCGCGGCTCACCGTGAAGACGAAGTCGGGGTTGGTGCGGTACATCCTGGTCAGGAATTTATCGACCTGCTCCATCGTAACGTCGCTGCGGCGTTTGACCAGTTCCGGACCCCAGCCCTTCATATTGTTTTCGTAGAACAGGTCACGCGCCTCGGGGCGCGATCCGCTCGGCTGCGCCAGCACGGCGGCGACGACGCGGTCCGGTGCACGCTTCAACAGGTTCCAGATCATGGGGCCGCCGATGCAAAAACCGTGCACCATGAACTTGTCGATGCCGAGATGATCCATGAGTCCGAGATGATCGTCGGTATGGGCATCCCAGGGCCGCTCGGCCTCGAGCGGGCCTGAGGACTGACCGGCATTGGCGTTGCGCAGGTCGGCGGCGATGCAACGGTATTCGCCCTTGAATTCATCCATCGGGTTGAAGGGCGAACTCGCACCGGAAAGACCTGCGATCGTCGAATTCAATCCGCCGCCGGCGATCACCAGCAAGGGATAGCCGGACCCGGCCTCCTCAAAGTGGATGCGAACGCCGCCTTTTTCGTAAGTGCCCATTTTAACTCCTCCCTGCCCGGCCTGCTGCGCAAACACGCGTGGTGCGGCGGCCATTGCGGTGGCTGCGGCGCCCGTCGTCAGAATGGTGCGTCTGATCGGATCCATCATCGGCGCCTCCCATATTATTGTTCTGGCCGGTTGTCCGGCTCTCGGCGTCAGGCGGCTGCGTGGACCATGGCAAATGGACGACGGCAACCCTGGCGCGCAACCCACCTATCACAAGTTCTGCCGGCACTGAAGGCCGATGCCCACCCTCGCCCATCACACCTTGGTGGGCTCGCCAATCTTGTCCTGCGTGTTCGTCTCGAAATCGGAGGCGTCGTGGCGCTCGTGCAACTGGCTGGCGGGATCGCCCGAAATGCGGTTGACCATGCGCCCGCGCTTCACGGCCGGGCGTTTGGCAATCGCGTCGGTCCAGCGCTGCACGTTCTTGTATTCGTGCACGGACAGGAATTCGCCAGCGCCGTAGATCAGGCCTTTCGCCAGGGCGCCGTACCAGGGCCAGGTGGCCATGTCGGCGATCGTGTATTCGCTGCCCGCGAGATATTCGTTGTCGGCAAGACGCCGGTCGAGCACGTCGAGCTGACGCTTCACCTCCATCGCGTAGCGGTCGATGGCGTATTCGATCTTGGTCGGCGCATAGGCGTAGAAATGGCCAAAACCGCCGCCGAGAAACGGCGCACTGCCCATCTGCCAGAACAGCCACGACAGGCATTCCGCGCGCGCCTGGCCGCCGGCCGGCAGAAATGCCCCGAACTTCTCGGCAAGATGCACCAATATCGCACCGGACTCGAACACCCGGATCGGCTCGGGCCCGCTGCGGTCCATCAGCGCCGGAATCTTGGAGTTCGGATTGACCGCGACGAAGCCGCTGCCGAACTGGTTGCCGTCGATCCTGATCAACCACGCATCGTACTCCGCGCCGCGGTGGCCGGCCGCAAGCAGCTCCTCCAGCATCACCGTGACCTTCACGCCGTTCGGGGTCGCCAGCGAATAAAGCTGCATCGGATGGCGGCCGACCGGCAGTTCCTTGTCATGCGTCGGACCGGCGATCGGACGGTTGATGCTGGCGAACCTGCCACCGCTTTCCTTGTTCCAGGTCCAGACTTTGGGCGGCGTGTAGGCAGAAGGGTCGTTTGTGGGTGCGTCGGACATTCCTTGAACTCCAGGCTTCTTTCGGCCGTATCATATGGTGGGCGATCTGCCGCGCTGCGGAATTAGACTGCGAGCGGTGGGCAACCTTGGCGGCGTCGCCGTCGCCGGACAATTCCTTGTGGCGGCCGGCGCTGGGTCCATGTTACGGTTTCGTATCGGCACCGCAAGAAAACAATAAATGCGGGCATATCAGGGGAGGAATGCACCATGCTGCAAGGCAAGTGGTTGACATCGTTCTTTGGGATTGTGCTCGCGATCGCCGGTGGCGGTCATGCGTTGGCCCAGAACACCATCAAGGTAGCCTACACCGATCCGCTCTCAGGACCGTTCGCGCAAGTCGGCGACGCCAATCTGAAGCAGATGCAATACATCATCGACTACATCAATTCCAAAGGCGGCGCGCTCGGCAAGAAGTTCGAACTGGTTCCGTTCGACAACAAGTCGCAACCCTCGGACGCGCTGATCGCGCTCAAGAGCGCGACCGACCAGAGCATGCCCTTCATCATGCAGTGCAGCGGCTCGAACATCGCGGCCGCCCTGATCGACGGCGTGAACAAGCACAACGAGCGCAATCCGGACAACCGCATCATCTACCTGAACTGCGGCGCGGTGGCGCCTGAGCTGACCAACGAGCAATGCAGCTTCTGGCATTTCCGCTTCGACCTGCACGCCGGCATGAAAGCCGAGGTGATGGTCCGCGCCCTGCCAAAGGACACGACCAAGGTCTATCTGATCAACCAGGACTATCTGTTCGGCCAGTCGGTGCAGCGCGAGGTGAAGAACTATCTCGGCAAGCTCAGGCCCGACGTCCAGGTGGTCGGCGACGAATTGATTCCGCTCGGCAAGATCAAGGATTTTTCGCCGTACGTCACCAAGATCAAGGCCTCGGGCGCGCAGGCGCTGCTGACCGGCAATTGGGGCCCGGACATGAACCTGCTGATCAAGGCCGGCGTCGATGCCGGCGCTGACCTGCACTACTACACCTTCTATGCGCATCTGGCCGGCGGCCCGACGGCAATCGGCACCGGCGGCGACAACCGCGTGCTGGCCGTGATGTCCTTTGGCGAAAACGTGGCGCCCGAGATCGGCAACAAGGAGGCCGAGGCGTTCACGAATGGCTTCCGTGAAAAGCACAAGTTCGACTTCTCCGCCGCCACCTTCCGCACCATCTTCGAATATCTGCAGGCCGCGGTGAACAAGGCGGGCTCGGTCGACCCGACCAAGATCGCCACCGCGATGGAAGATCTTGACGGTAAAGGACTTCCTCGGCTTCGATACCAGGATGCGCAAGGATGATCACCAGATCATCAGCGAATATTTCGTCGGCACCTTCAAAAAGGGCGTGAAATACGATGCCGAGGGCACCGGCCTCGGCTGGGCCACGTCGGCGACTATCCTCGCCAAGGACATCGACCAGCCCAATTCCTGCAAGATGAAACGTCCGAGCGGCGCCTGACCGATATAACAGTCGCCCGCTTCCCTGACCGGGAGCGGGCGTCGTCGCGCTTTGCGGTGGGCCAGGTGTAATGGAAGTCTTTGTCGTCTCGCTCTTGAACGGCCTCGTTTACGGCATGCTGTTGTTCATGCTGGCGAGCGGGCTCACGCTCATCCTCAGCATGATGGGCGTGCTCAATTTCGCCCACGCCAGCGCCTACATGCTGGGCGCCTATTTCGCCTACACCATCAGCCTCTACATCGGCTTCTGGGCGGCCTTGATTATCGCCCCCCTGCTCTGCGGGCTGATCGGCGCGGGCATCGAGATGTGGGGGCTGCGGCGGGTCCATCGCAACGGCCACATCGCCGAATTGCTGTTCACCTTCGGCCTCGCCCTTATCATCGAGAAGGTCGTGCAGATGAGCTGGGGTCTGTTGCCGGTGCCCTACCGGGTGCCGGAGCTGCTGGATTTTCCGCTGTTCCGCATCTACGGCACGCAATTCCCCGCCTATCGCGCCTTCATGCTGGCGATCTCGGCGCTGATGTTCGGCGCGATCTGGCTCGGCCTCACCCGCACCCGCATCGGGCTGGTGATCCAGGCAGCCCTCACCCATCCCGACATGGCCTCCGCGCTCGGCCACAATGTGCCGCGCATCTTCACACTCGTTTTCGCCGCCGGCACGGCGCTGGCCGGGCTCGCCGGCGTGATCGGCGGCAACTACCAGGTCACCGAGCCGGCAATGGCCTTCACCATGGGGCCGATCGTCTTCGTCGTCGTCGTGTTCGGCGGGCTTGGTTCGCTGACCGGCTGCTTCATCGCCTCGATCCTGATGGGCCTGATCCAGACCTTTGCCGTGGTGTTCGACGTCTCGCTCGCCGACCTCCTGGCAAAGGTCGGCTATACAGTGACATCGAGCACGCCGTTTGCCGAAGTGCTCAACGTGACACTGCCACGGGTCGGCGCGCTGCTGCCGTTTCTGATGCTGGTGCTGATCCTGGTATTCCGGCCACGCGGGCTGATGGGGACGCGCGATACATGAACATGCTGCGCCGCCATTGGCCCTGGTTACTGGTTCTCGTCATCCTGCTTGCGTTCCCGTTCCTGTTCTACGACTGGAGCAAGGCCCGCCATTCCGGCTTCGTGCTGACGCTGATGAGCGAGATCGGCGTGATGGCGATCTTTGCGCTGTCCTACAACATGCTGATGGGTCAGGCGGGCCTCCTGTCATTCGGACATGCCGTTCTGCTCGGGATGGGCGCCTATTGCGCCGCGCATGTCGTCCTCCTCGTCAAGGCCGGAACCTTCTGGCTGCCAACCGAACTGGTGCCGCTCGCGGGCGGACTGGGCGGGCTGTTCTTCGGTTATGTGTTCGGCTGGCTGGTGACCAAGCAGCGCGCCACCGCCTTCGCCATGATCACGCTGGGGCTCGGCGAACTGGTCTCGGCGGCGGCGCTGATGTTCATGGGTTTCTTCGGCGGCGAAGGCGGCATCCCCATCGACCGCGTGATGGACACCAGCCTGGTCGGCGTCCGTTACACGTCGCCCTGGCAAGTGTACTGTCTCGTGCTGGTCTGGGCCTTCATCGCCGCGGCGCTCATGAAATTGCAGACGCAGACGCCGCTCGGCAGCATCGCTAACGCCACCCGCGACAATTTCGAGCGCGCCCAGTTCGTCGGCTACGATCCCCGCGTGGTGCGGCTCTACCAATTCGCGCTGTCCGGCTTTTTCGCCGGCATCGCCGGCGGCCTGTATGTGTTGATCTACGAAATCGTCACCTTCGACACGGTGTCCGCGGCCAAGTCGGCGAATGCGCTGCTCGCCGTCTATATCGGCGGCGCCGGTGGATTCTTCGGGCCGATCCTCGGCACCATCGTGGTGGTGCTGCTGCAGAGCGGGGTCAGCCTGCTCAGCAACGCCTGGCTGCTCTATGTCGGCGTGCTGTTTATTGTGATGGTGATGTACGCGCCCGGTGGGCTGATCGGGCTGATCTTCATGCATATGCCGATCTGGCGTGCCGGGCGTCTGCGCGAACTGGCGCTACCCTATGCGCGCGCCTTTCCGCCGGCGCTGCTGGTCCTGCTCGGCTTTGTGCTGATGGTCGAGCTGGCGTCCTTCACCACGATCGGCGCCGCCCAGGGCAAGACGTTCTCGATCGGCGGCCATCTCATCGACACCACAGCGCCGATGCCCTGGGTCATCGCCATCGCTGCACTCGTGCTCGGCGCGCTCTGGCTTCGCCATGAGGCGCACGGTTTTCGCGAGCGCTGGGACGCGCTGATGGAAGGCGCCAAGATACAAAGTGCCGCCAAGCTACCCAGCATGAAGGCGCAGGAGGCGATGTCGTGAGCGCGGATGCCGCAAACGTGCCCGCCATCGAGTTGCGTGACGTGCGCAAGAATTTCGGCCCGACGGAAATCATTCGTGGCGTCAACCTCGCGATCCCGCGCGGCGAACGTCATGCCATCATCGGCCCCAACGGCGCCGGCAAGACCACGCTGTTCAACCTGATCTCGGGACGTTTTCCGATCAGCTCGGGCTCGATCACGGTCAATGGCCAGTCCACTGCCAACCTCGCACCGCAGGAGATCAACCGGATCGGCCTGTCACGCAGTTTCCAGATCACCTCGATCTTCCCGCGCATGAGCGTGTTCGAGAACATCCGCTGCGGCCTGTTATGGTCACATGGATATCGTTACTCGTTCTGGAACCTGCTGGGCCGACAGAAGGCGCTGAACGAAGCCGCCGATCAATTGCTGGACCGGCTGAAATTGTCGGACCGGCGCAACCTTCAGGCGGGCCTGCTGTCCTATGCCGAGCAGCGCGCGCTGGAAATCGGCATCACCATCGCCGGCGGCGCCGAGATCATCCTGCTCGACGAGCCAACGGCCGGCATGAGCCACAGCGAGACCGACAGCGCGGTCGCGCTGATCCGCAGCGTTTCCGAAGGCAAGACGCTGATCATGGTCGAGCACGACATGAGCGTGGTGTTCGGCCTCGCCGACCGCATCACCGTGCTGGTCTATGGCGAGGTGATCGCTTCCGACGCGCCGGGCGCGATCCGCGGCAATGCCGCCGTGCAGGAAGCCTATCTCGGGACGGTGGCGGCATGATGCTCGAGGTCCGCGATCTCCACGCCTTCTACGGCAAGAGCCACATTCTCCAGGGTGTCAATCTCTCCGTCGATCAGGGCGAAATCGTCAGCCTGCTCGGCCGCAACGGGGTCGGCCGCTCGACCGCCTGCAAAACCATCATGGGGTTGGTGCCGCCGGTCGGAAAAGTCGGCTTCAAAGGCCGCGCGATTGCAGGGCTGCGGCCCGACCAGATCGCCCATCTCGGCATCGGCTATGTGCCGGAAGATCGCCAGGTGTTTCCCGGCCTGACGGTGAAGCAGAATCTCGAGCTCGGGCTGAAGCGCGCCGGCATCGTCGGACGCTGGAAATTCGAGGACGTATTTGCCCTGTTTCCCAATCTCGCCGAGCGGCAGGACAATCCCGCCGGCGTGCTGTCGGGGGGCGAGCAGCAGATGCTCACGATGTGCCGCACGCTGATGGGCGACCCCGACCTCGTCATCATCGACGAGCCGACCGAGGGCCTCGCGCCGAAACTCGTCGAGCAGGTCGGCAGGCTGCTCGACGAGATCGCCAAGCGCGGCACGGCGATCCTGCTGGTCGAGCAGAAACTCACCATCGCGCTGAAAATTTCACGCCGCCTCTACGTCATGGGCCACGGCCGCATCGTGTTCGAGGGTACGCCCGCCGAGCTTGCCGCCAACGCCGGCGTGCGCAAGGAGTGGCTGGAGGTTTAGGCCGCGCGGAAGTCCGGCCAAAAATGCTTCGGATTTGCGATCCAAGCGTACCTGCCGTTTTCCGAAGGATCATCTCCCATTGCCGGCTGCATTTGACCGCAGACTTCTTAAGTCCCAAGCTGATGTGTTCTGACAACCGGGGAGGCGTTGATGTTTATCTATACCAAATGCGTCGCTGCAATTATTGCTACCTGTGCTTTGATTTGCGTCGCACAGGCCCAGGATTCTGCGGGCCGCAAGGAGCTAAAGCGCGGCGACTTGACCGGCACGAATATGGAGCTTGTCGTAAGCATTTCTGAAACCAGGCCGGGCGAAACGCTCGCTCGACACCTCCATCATGGAGAAGAGGCATTTTACGTTCTTGAGGGCGCGACCGCCGAATTGCCGGACGGCAAGCAAATATCTGTCGAGACAGGCGCCGCTGCGATCAATGTTCGCGAGGTCCCACATGGCGGAATCAAGATTGTCGGCGACAAGACGCTTAAGCTTTTGACGGTTCACGTCGTCGATAAGGGAAAGCCGCTCTACGACAGTCCAAAATAACCGCTTCGCAATATGGAGGCCGCCTCGGGAGGCGGCCTCTTCGCTTTTAGCCGGACGCGCTCTCAACGAGTGCGCATCAAGGCGGCGTGATGCGGGGCCGGAGATCAAGGTGCGGCAGGCGAAAGCTCGGAGCAATGTTCGTGTGGTTGGCGCAGCCACGATGGGTCATAATGGACAAGACCCCGCCAAAGAGATCCTCCGAATGCTTGCCTCGCAGCGCGCCTTGTTCGAGATACCGCGCCAAATCTGCTTTCTGAGTGCAGCCTCCTACAGCCCGATGCCGCGCCGGACGCTGGAAGCCGGCCGTGCCGCGGTTGGGCGCAAGGGCACACCCTGGACGCTCGACGCCGGGTTTGCGAACGCGCAATATGAGCGCGCGCGGACTGCCGCCGCCCGCCTGGTCAACGCTGAGCCTTCCGATATCGCGCTGATCCCCTCGATCAGTTACGGGGTCGCGACCGCGGCGAAGCTTCTGACGCCCGGCCGCGGCACGCGCGTCCTCGTGCTGGAAAACGATCACTCCTCCCCGGTGCTCGAATGGCAAACGCGGGCCGAGGCACAGCGATTTACCGTCGAGACGGTTCGCCAACCAGACCACGGCGATTGGACATCGGCGATTCTCGAAAGCATCGAACGATCCGGCGCGCCGCCGGTAAGCCTGGCCTCGATCTCATCGGTGCACTGGTCGGACGGCGGACTGATCGACATCGCCAAGGTCGGCGCGGCGCTGCGGCAGCAGGGCGCCGCCTTCCTCATCGACGCCACGCAAGGCGCCGGCGTGCTGGCGATGGACGTGAAGCGCCTCGACCCCGATTTCGTGATTTTCCCGACCTACAAATGGCTGCTCGGGCCCTACGGCCGCGCCTTTCTCTACGTGGCGAAACGCCACCAGAGCGGCATCCCGCTCGAACAAACCGCATCCGGCCGCCGCAATGTGCGCGCCGAGAACGCAGTTTATTTCACCGACCTCAGCTACGTTCCCGACGCCCGGCGCTTCGACATGGGCGAGCGCGATCATTTCATCTCGTTGGAGATGGCCTCGATCGGCATGGAGATGATGGCCGAATGGGGCGCATCAGCGGTTGTGCAACGTCTGACGATGCTGACGGAACGGATCGCGGAGGGGCGTGCGCGGTCTCGGCGTCGGCGTGCTTGAGCCTCATCTGCGGGCGCCTCACATCCTCTGCCTCACCTTCAAGGACGGAATGCCGACAGGCCTCGTCGAGGGACTGGCAAGCGATGGCGTCTACGTCGCGCCGCGCCTGGGGCGCATGCGAATCTCGCCCCACGTTTACAACGACGAAGCCGATGCGGACCGGTTTGTAGAAGTGTTGACGCGGCGGCTCACTTAACTCCGACCGTCAGCCTGAGATGCGAGCGTTAGAGCGTTTTCGAGCAAAAGCCTGCCCCGGACTTGATCCGGGGTGGATACCGGTTCGCATAGCAATCGAGTTTGCGCAGATTGCGTAGACTTATCAGCGATAGAAACGCGTCAAAACAAGAATCTAGAGCTTCGGTTCTGATTCAATCAGAACCGATCATGCTCTAGCGAACCTCGAACGGTGGGACGCTCAGCTCGCTCTCATCTTTGAGGCTGCTGCAACTCTCGGCCGCTTCGCGATACCCGGGTTATCCCGTATCGCCACACGCTTCACCTTCTTCACGTCCGATCCCGCCTGTTTGGAGCCGTGGTTGTGCGCCGCATATTCCCGGCCGTCGACCGGTGCGACATGCGGCGGGTCCCTGCCGAGATATGGGCGCCCAATTCCGAACTCCTTCCCATGCGCGTCAATCCATTTCCAGAGCTTTTCGGAGGAAGCCCATCGCTGGTCGCGCGTTTCGCCTTGGACACTCACGATATCGGCCGCAAGCCCATGCCCGTAGCCACCGCGGGAGCTCCCGCCATGATACGACCTGTTGCTCGCCGCCTTGAGGCCGCTTGCGATCGACTGGCGGTAGTCATCACGGAATGCGCTGGTGATGCCGGGCGAAAGGCCCGCCGCCTCCGCCGCATGAAGCGTATGAAACAGTTTTAGCTTGAAGTTCCGATCCATGCCTCCGATCACGTAGTCCATCATCGACATGCCGGCTCGTTCCGCGGCCTTCGGATCCTTCCACCCAAAATCTTCATCAACAAGCTTGGTGAAGGTTCTGACGACGGTCACCATCTTGCCCTTCCGCTTGACGGCGACGTTCCTCCGTTCAAGCTCCTTGATGGTGTCCTCCTTGGGCGTCCGTTGATAAAGCGCCCACAGATATCGATCGACGCAGATGTCCACGACCAGGCACTCGTCGACGATTTCGATGGAGCTCACGGCCTTGCCGGCGTCGCCAGGTTCGAGATCCGACGGATCTGCCATAGCGACTTGCACAGGCGCTGGTTCGGTTGGCGGCACATCCGGCGAATTGGTCGAGGCCGTTTCGAACAACCGGCTCCGGCTTGTTCAGAGCGATCGATGCGTCGGCGACTGCTCCCGCAAGCGATGGCTCGGCCATCGCTACATCGGTTTGACCGAGATCGTCATTGAGCATCGAGCTTGGCTGCGGTGCCCCGGCGAGCTGTTGTTCGCTGGTGAGCGAGGGAGCGCCGATGTCCGTGTCTGGCGCCGCGCCGGTGTTCTGGATTCCTGCAGGCCCGAAGGCAGCGAGCAAGCCGACAACCCCGGTGGCGAGAATGACCGATCGCAACAATGGCGCCGGCACTGTCGAAAGTCGCAGCGGGTTCATCATTCCAGCCTCATCGGAACCGGATTGCACAGCCAAGCATGCGGACGTCGCTGATTGTTCGGACAAGGTAATGGCCGCGCAATGGCGCAAACGGATAGGTTGTGTCCTTTTCCCGGGAGTGTTGCTTGTGTGCAACTATTGATCGCATGCCGGACTCAACTCGGACATAACGCCATGTTGGTTTGTGCCAATTGCAGCTGCGAACCTTCCTTCCTCCTCCAGGGGCTGTCGTATATGAAAGATTGTCACCGCAACGTGCCGAATGTCCCAACGAAGCGAATTGGCTACGTGGATGGTGGCGGCGGTTTTTCTGGTCCAAAGACCCCATCTGACACTTGATCGACGCAAGCGCGGACAGGCGTTTCAACCGGGGAATGGAATGGTGAATCGATTGACGACTGCGCAATCCACCGTGGCGATGCGCCGTTGGGGACCTCCAGCCATTGTGATGCTCGCGGCGATCGCCGCGCTGACGGCGCTGAACGCCGACGCCGCAGCGAAACAGGCGCGCCCCGCGCGACCCACCGAGGCGACGGCGCCGCGCGACGCAGGCGAGCCGATCATGGCGATCGTGTCGATCAAGACCCAGCAGGTCACTTTTTATGACGCCGACGGCTGGATCCTGCGTGCGCCGGTGTCGACCGGCATCACGGGACGGGAGACGCCAGCCGGCGTCTTCGCCGTCATCGAGAAGGACAAGGACCACCACTCGACCCTGTATGACGATGCCTGGATGCCGAACATGCAGCGCATCACCTGGAACGGCGTCGCGCTGCACGGTGGACCGCTGCCCGGCTATGCGGCCTCGCACGGCTGCGTGCGGATGCCCTACGGCTTTGCCGAGAAGCTGTTCGAAACGACCCGGATCGGAATGCGGGTGATCATCTCGCCGAACGACGCCGAGCCGGTCGAGTTCTCCCATCCGGCGCTGTTCGTGCCGAAGGCGGAGGCCATCGCGGCCGCGCCGGCCAAGGCCGAGGCGCTCCCCCGCGAGGCGGCCGAGGCTGCCAAGACGGCCGATGAGGCGAAGAAAGCCGCTGCGACAGCGGCGCGCGAGACGGCCTCGCTGACGTCATCGCTACGCAAGCTTCAGGGGCTCAAGACCCGCGCCGACGCCGAGCTCGCCTACGCCGACAAGGCGCTCGCCGCCGCAAAGACGGACCAGGCCAAGGCGCGGGCCGAGGACCTCAAGCAAAAGGCCGCCGCCAAGGCAGCGGACCTGGGGACCCAGTTCGACACCGCCAAAGCGGACGCGAAATCGAAGCTCGACGCAGCCGCCGCAGCTAAAGAAGCGGCCAAGGCGGCCCAGACAAGGAAGGCCGACGCCGCCAATGCGGCGAGCGAGGCGAAGCTCGCGCTCGAGCCGGTCTCGGTCTACATCAGCCGCGCGACGCAGAAACTTTACGTGCGGCGCAACACACATAGGCCGGCGCCGGACGGCGGCGGCGAGGTGTTCGATACGACCATCGAGGTTCCGGTCACGATCCGAAATCCCGACCAGCCGATCGGCACGCATGTGTTCACGGCGATGGCGCGCAACGACGCGGGCCTGCGCTGGAGCGTGGTCACGGTCGATAACGGGGACGATGCCAAGGACGCGCTCGACCGCATCACCATCCCGCAGGACGTGCTCGGCCGCATCGCGCCGACTGCATTGCCGCGATCGTCGATCATCATCTCGGACGAGCCGTTGAGCGGCGAGACCAATTATCGCACCGAGTTCATCGCGGTGTTGAACAACCAGCCCCAGGGCGGCTTCGTGACGCGCCGGCCTACGGTCGATACCCGCGTCGCCAACGATACAGTCCGGGGCGACGACTTCTTCGGCTTCTTTTTTCAGCGAAATCCGCCCGCTCAACCTGGAAATCCACCCCCGCGCGGCGGCCAGTACTATCGTCCGGTGCAACCAGGCTGGTGATAAGATGCGGCACGCCGCGCGCAGGCCGCATGGCCGCGCCGGGTTAATTCGCGTCGGATCGCTAAGCGCCGCGCAGTCACGGGCTGCATTCTCGGTCAGGCTCTCAGGATGACGCGGCACGCTTTTGAGCCGGCTCCGCGCCCGTCATCGCAAAGCCCTCATAGCCCTTGGCCGCGACCTCGTTGCAGATCTGACGATACGGCCCGACGCCGCCAATATAGGGCATGAAAATCCTCGGCTTGCCCGGGATGTTGGCGCCCATGTACCAGGAATTGGCCTGCGGATAGAGCGTGGTGTAGGCGACCTCGTTGACGTGGGCCACCCATTTTTCCTCGGCATCCCTCTCGGCTTCCATCGTATCGAGGTTGCGGTCACGCATGAACGCGATGCAATCGCTAATCCAGTCGACATGCTGCTCGATCGAGACGATCATGTTCGACAGCACCGACGGGCTGCCGGGACCGGTGATGATGAAAAGATTCGGGAAGCCCGCGCTCATCAAGCCCAGATAGGTCTTCGGGCCCTCGGCCCATTTCTGGTTCAGCGTCTGCCCGTCGCGGCCTCGAATATCGATCTTGGCGACCGATCCCGTCATCGCGTCGAAGCCGGTGGCCAGCACCAGCGCGTCGACCTCATAATCCTTGCCGCCGGTACGCACCGCATTCGCGGTGATCTCCTCGATCGGACTGGACTTGATATCGACCAGCGTCACATTCGGACGGTTGAAGGTCGCAAAATACTCCGTATCGATGCAGATGCGCTTGGAGCCGATCGGATGGTTGTTCGGCTGCAGCGCCTTTGCAGTCTTGGGATCGTTGACGATCTCGGCGATCTTCTCGCGGACGAAATTGGCGGCGGTGTCGTTCGCCGCCTGATCGAGCGCAAGATTGTTGTAGACCGACATGAAAGTGAGGCCGCCGCGGTTCCAGCGCGCTTCGTATTTCGAGCGGCGCTCGTTGTCGCCGTCATCGAGCGCACCGCGGTCGGGCATCTCGGTATAGATGCCGTTGCGCGCCTCTTCCCGCGCGAAACGCCTGATCTCGGGGTAGCGCGAGCGGAATGACTCGCGCTCCGCTTCGGTCAACAGCGCGTTGCGGGCGGGAATCGAGAAATTCGCGGTGCGCTGAAACACCGTGAGATGGCTCGCCTGCTCGGCAATGATCGGCACCGACTGGATCGCCGACGACCCGGTTCCGATCACGCCGACGCGCTGGCCACTGAAATCCACGACCTCATGCGGCCAATGGCCGGTGTGGTAGACCTTGCCCTTGAAACCATCTAGTCCGCTGATGTCGGGCATCCGCGCATTCGAGAGACAGCCGGTCGCGAGCACGACATACTTCGCCGTCACGGTCTTTCCGTCCGACAGGGTCACCGACCAGAGGTTCGTGCTTTCGTCGAACGCGGCATGTTCGACCTTGGTATCGAACTGGATATCGGCGCGAAGATTGAAGCGGTCGGCGACGTGGTTGGCGTATTTCAGAATCTCCGGCTGCGGCGCATAGCGCTCGCTCCAGTCCCATTCCTGCTGCAGTTCGTCCGAGAACGAATAGGAATACTGCATGCTCTCGACGTCGCAACGCGCGCCGGGATAACGGTTCCAGTACCAGGTACCTCCGACGCCGCCGCCTTGCTCATAGACTCGCGCGGAGAACCCCTGCCCCCGCAGCCTGTGCAGCATGTACATGCCGGCAAAGCCCGCGCCGACCACGACGACGTCGTAGGCCTCGGTGGATTTGGCGGCGGCAGATGGCAAGGCGGACATGGACTGAGACTCCCGAAGATTCTTGTCGATTTGGCAAGCAGCATTCTCCGGGGGGTGCGAAAGCGCAAGAGACAAATCGGCGCTGGCGGGTTGCATATTTTGCTGCGCGGAATGCGTGTCCCTCATGGTGAGGAGGCGCTCTTGCGCCGTCTCGAACCATGAGGCCCGTGGCCCATCCTTCGAGACGCGGCGAAGACGCCGCTCCTCAGGATGAGGTCGAGGCCGCTTGGCTGCTTACCCCTGATGCGCTAGCGTCCACTGGCAATTCGAAAAATCAAAGCAAAATGAGCAGCCGCGCACAAGCTGCCATAGGGAGTGGACGCAACCATGAAATCGCCGATCTGCGACATGCTGGGAATCGAATTTCCGCTGCTTGCTTTCAGCCATTGCCGCGACGTGGTTGCGGCCGTCAGCCGCGCCGGAGGCTTTGGGGTGCTGGGCGCCACCGCGCATTCACCCGAAACGCTGGAACGGGAGCTGAAATGGATCGACGATCACGCCGACGGCAAACCCTATGGTGTGGACGTACTGATCCCCGAGAATATCTCGACCGCGGGCGAAAAGGACGTCACCTGGAAGAGCCTGGAGGCTCGGATCTCGCCCGCGCATCGCGACTTCACCCGCAGTCTGCTGAAGAAATACGGTATCGAGCTGACGACCACCAATGTCGCCGACAATCAGCCGCAACCGTTCGACGCACAGCGTGCGCTGGAACTGCTTGACGTCTCCTTCGATCATCCGATCAGGCTGATCGCCAATGCGCTCGGTGTGCCGCCGAAGGCGATGATCGACATGGGCAAGAAACATGACGTGCCGGTGGCGGCGCTGGTCGGCGCCAAGGAGCATGCGCTGCGCCAGGTCGCGGCCGGCGTCGACATCCTGGTGGTCCAGGGCACCGAAGCCGGCGGCCATTGCGGCGAGGTCTCGACCATGGTGCTGGTGCCCGAGGTCATCAAGGCCATCAAGCCGATCCGCGACGTACCGGTGCTGGCCGCCGGCGGCATCATGACCGGGCGACAGATGGCCGCCTGCATGGCGATGGGTGCGGCCGGCGCCTGGACCGGCTCGGTGTGGCTTGCCACGGTCGAATCCGAGACCACGGAAATCTTCCGCGAAAAGATGATCGCGGCGTCATCGCGCGACGCGGTCCGCTCCAAGGGCCGCACCGGAAAGCCGGCGCGGCAACTGCGTTCGGTGTGGACCGATGCATGGGATCGCGGACCGGACAGTCCCGGCACGTTGCCGATGCCCTTGCAAAGCATCATCAGCCGCGATGCCTTCAACTCGATCGACCGTGCGGCAGCCGCGGGCAATGCGCAGGCGCGCGACCTCGTCAGCTATTTCGTCGGCCAAGGCGTCGGCCTGATCGACAGCGTGAAGTCGGCCGGCGCCGTGGTGCAGGAATTCAAGGAAGATTTTATCGAGGCGGTAGAGCATATGAACGCGCTGATGGAGGAGTAGTCTTTCCCCTCGTGGTGAGGAGGCGCGTAGAAGCCGTCTCGGACCATGAGGCCCGTGGCCATCCTTCGAGACGCTGCTTCGCGACTCCTCAGGATGAGGTCTCACCCAGTCCTAGAGAAGTGAAGATCAATAACAATGTCGAACAAAACCTCCATCCCCGAAGACCGCATTCCCGTCATCGTCGGCGTCGGCGAAATCGTCGACCGGCCGAAGGACATCGCCGCCGGCCTCGAACCCCTGACCTTGCTTGAGGAAGCGCTGAAGCGCGCGGAAGCGGACAGCGGCGGCAAATTGCTTGGCGATATCGGCTCGCTCGACGTCGTCAACTTCCTGAGCTGGCGCTATCGCGATCCCGAGAAGCAGCTTGCAGAGCGTCTCGGCATCACACCGGCGCATTGCTATTACGGCCCGGTCGGCGGCGAGAGCCCGATCCGCTATCTGCACGAAGCGGCGCAACGCATTGCCCGCGGCGAATGCAGCGTGGCCGCGGTCTGCGGCGCCGAGGCGCAATCGACCGCGACCAAGGCCGAACGCGGCGGCATCACGCTGCCATGGACGCCGTTCGCGCATGATGTCGAGGAGCCGAAGCGCGGCGCGGCGTTCCAGAAGCCGATGGCGGTAAAACTCGGCGTGTTCCGGCCAATCACGGTCTATCCGCTGTACGAGACCGCGACCTCGGCCCATTGGGGCCAGACGCCGCGCGATGCGCTTTCCGAGTCCGGGCAGCTATGGTCGACCTATTCGAGCGTGGCGTCGCAAAATCCCAATTCATGGCTGAAGAAACGCTTCACACCGGATGAAATCACAACGCCGACGCCCGAGAACCGGCTGATCGCCTGGCCTTACACCAAGCTGATGGTGGCCAACCCGACCGTGAACATGGGCGGCGCGTTGCTGATGACGTCGCTGGCAAAGGCCCGCGCCGCCGGCGTTGCCGAAGAGCGCTTGATTTACATCTGGGGCGGCGCGTCGGCGGAAGAGCCGCGCGACTATCTGGTCCGCGACCAGTTCTTCGAGAGCCATCCGCAGAACGCCGTGCTGAAAGCCGTGATGGATCTGGTCGAGGGCGACGGCAAGAAATTCGACGCGATCGAGCTCTATAGCTGCTTCCCCTGCGTGCCCAAGATGGCGCGGCGGACGCTCGGCCTCGGCACCGACGTGCGGCCGACCGTCACCGGCGGACTGACGTTCTTCGGCGCGCCGCTCAACACCTATATGACGCATGCGGCCTGCGCGATGGTGCGAAGCCTGCGCAATGCCGGCAAGCTCGGCCTGCTCTACGGGCAAGGCGGATTCGTCACCAAGCATCACGGGCTGGTGCTGTCGCGTGACGCGCCAAAGGAGGCGCTCAAACAGGACACCAGCGTTCAGGCCGAAGCCGACCGGCGCAAAGGCGCCGTGCCCGAGTTCGTCACCGAAGCCACAGGAAAGGGCAAGGTCGAGAGCTTTACGGTGATCTATCGCAGCAATGGCGACATCGAGCACGGCGTGGTGATGATGCGAACGCCGGAGGATACCCGCGCGTTGGCGCGGGTGCCGGCCAATGACGCGGCGACATTGGCGCATCTGCGCAACATGGACCGCACGCCGGTGGGATCGATCGGGGATATCGTCGCGGCCGATGATGGTGTGTCTGGAGTGGCGGGTGGGGTAGTACGAGAGCCCTACCCCTTCACGTCCTGTTTTTCAGACGCGGTCGCGGGCTTGCCTTTGGCGGGGGCGCCGACGACACGGACTTGATCGCCGTCGGCGAGGCCGTCGGGCGGGGCGACGATGACGCGGTCGTCGGGGGCGACGCCGGAGGCCAGTTCGATCTCCTTGCCGAGATCGCGGGCGATGGTGATCGTCTTGAACAACACCCTGTCGTCAGGGCCGACGGTCGCAATCCGCAGGCCGTTCTGGTTGAAGATCAGCGCACTGGCGGGAATGTGCAGCGGCACGGTGTCGCGCTGCAGGCTGAGGCGCACATTGGCGTAGCCGCCGGGCATCAGTTCGCCGCCGGAATTATCCAGCGCCAATTGCATCCGCGTGGTGCCCGATGAAACCTCGACCGATTGCGAGGAAGCTTCGACCGTCGCGTCGAACGTACGGTTCGGATATTCCGGCATCGTGATCACGGCCTTGGCGCCGATCTTGATCGAGGGCACGTAGTTCTGCGGCACATTCACATAGACGCGGAGTTTGGTGATGTCGGACACCACGAACATCGCAGGCCCCGCGCCGCCGCCGGCATTGATCAGCGCGCCGACATCGGTCTCGCGCGCGGTCACCACGCCGTCAAAGGGCACGGTGATCTTCTTGTAACCGGCCAGCGCCTCCAGCCTCTCGACATTGGCCTGGCCGGAATTGACGGCGGCCTTCTTGTTGGCGAGATCGGCGGTACGCTCGTCGATTTCCTGCGCCGAAACGAAGTTCGAGGCGACCAGCGTCTTGCGGCGCGTCAGCGTGGCCTCGGACAGTTTCGCGCTGGATTCCTGGCTGGCGAGATCGGCCCTGGCTTGCAGCAATTGCTGGTCGAGGTCCGGCGCCTCGATCTCCGCGATCACCTGGCCCGCTCTAACCTTGGCGCCGATATCCACGCTCCAGCTTTTCAGATAGCCCGAGACGCGCGCAAAAATTGGTGCGCGCGAATAGGCCTCCAGCCGGCCCGGCAGATCGATGGTGGGATTGAGCGCCCTGGCGTTGGGCAGCGCCACGGCGACCGATGGAACCGCCTGGTTGTCGGTCCATTCCTTCAGTTTCGAGCCGGATTCCTCGCGCGCCCGGATGCCGGTTGCAACGATCAGTCCTGCTCCGATCAATGCCACAACCCCGAATATGCCCAGTTTCCGGCGCGAGACCGGCGGGCGCTGTTCAGTGGGCATGCGGCATCTCCGATGAGGCGGCGGCTTTGGCGCCTTGCTTCTTGTGTACCATACTAAATACCACGGGAACAAACATCAGGGTGGCGATCGTCGCGAAGATCAGGCCACCGATCACGGCCCGTCCAAGCGGCGCGTTCTGCTCGCCGCCCTCGCCGAGGCCCAGCGCCATCGGCGCCATGCCGATGATCATGGCGAGTGCCGTCATCAGCACCGGGCGGAACCGCACAAAACCGGCTTCCAGCGCCGCCGCGACGGGATCGCCAAGCTCTTCGTAACGCTCGCGCGCAAAACTGATCACCAGCACGCTGTTGGCGGTGGCGACGCCCATGCACATGATCGCGCCGGTCAACGCCGGCACCGACAGCGTCGTCTGGGTCGTGAACAGCATCCAGATGATGCCCGCCAATGCGGCAGGCAGCGCCGTGATGATGACGAACGGATCGGACCAGGACTGGAAGTTTACCACGATCAGGAAATAGATCAGCACGACCGCGGCGAGCAGGCCAAACAGCAGGCCGGAGAAAGCACTGTTCATGGTCTGCACCTGCCCGAGCAGCACCACGGATGAGCCCTTCGGCACCTCCTTGGCCATATCCGCCATCACGGCCCTGACGTCGGCGGCAACCGCGCCGAGGTCGCGGCCCTGCGGCGTGGCGTAGATCTGCACCATCGACTGGATATCGTATTGCGAGACGACGGCGCTCGAGGTGGAGCGCTTGACGTCGGCGATGCCGCCCAGGATCGGCGATTGCGGATTGCCGGTCGCGGTGATCGGCAGTGCCTGCAACGCGCTCAGCGAGTTCGATCTGGTATTGCGGCGTCTGCATCACGATCGAATAGGACACGCCGTTATCCGGGTTGAGGTAGTAGGTCGGCGCGACCTGCGAGCTGCCGGCGAGATTGACGACGAGGCTGTTCGTCACGTCGCGCTCGGTCAGACCGACATATTGCGCCCGCGTGCGGTCGACATCGATGTTGAAGGTCGGATTGTTGGGCGATTGCTGGATCCGCGCGTCGGCAATGCCGGGAATCCGCCGGATCCGGCTCAGGAGCTTGTTGGCATAGGCGAAATTCGCTTCCAGATTGGCGCCACGGATTTGCAGGTCGATCGGCGCCGGCGCACCGAAATTCAGGATCTGGCTGACGATGTCGGCCGGCAGGAACGAGAAGTTCATGCCGGGAAACAGCCGCGGCAATTGCTCGCGCAGGAGCTGGACATATTCGGCCGTCGGCCGGTGGCCCTCGTTCAGCTTGATCTGGACGTCGCCATCCTGCGGGCCGATCACGCCGGTATTGTTGTAGGTCATATTGATGCCGGAGATCGGCATGCCGATGTTGTCGGCCAGCGTGTCGATCTCGTCGGGCGGAATGATCTTGCGGATAGCCTTCTGCACGTCGGCGAGCTGGTTGGCGGTTTCCTCGACGCGGGTGCCGACCTGGGTGCGGACATGCATCAGGATGTTACCGGCATCGACGGAGGGGAAGAAGTTGCGGCCGAGGAACGGCACCAGCAGGAATGACACCGCGACGACGCCGAGGAATCCGGTCACGAACAACGGCCGCCGCGACAGCGCCATCGACAGCAGATCGCGATAGGTGCTGCGGATGCGCTCGAACCGCGCCTCGAAAGCGCGCTGGAAGCGCACCAGCGGATTGCGCGACGGCGGCGGTCCGCCCTCATGATGAACATGCGCTTGCAGCAGGTAATTCGCCATCGTCGGCACCAGCGTGCGCGACAGGATGAACGACCACATCATCGCAAACATCACGGCTTCGGCCATCGGCACGAACAGGAAGCGCGCCACGCCGGTCAGGAAGAACATCGGCACGAACACAATGCAAATGCAGAGCAGCGACACGAAGGCCGGAGTCACGATCTGGTTGGCGCCGTCGAGGATCGATTGCTCGACCGGTTTGCCCTGCTCCAGATGGTAGTTGATGTTTTCGATGGTGACGGTAGCGTCGTCGACGAGGATGCCGACCGCCAGCGCCAGTCCGCCGAGCGTCATGATGTTGAGCGTCTCGCCGATCGCCGACAGCATGATGATCGCGCCCAGGACCGAAAGCGGGATCGAGACCGCGATGATGACGGTCGAGCGCCAGCTTCCAAGGAACAGCAGGATCATCACGCTGGTGAGCAGCGCTGCGATAACGCCTTCAAAGGCGACACCTTCGATCGCGCCGCGAACGAATACCGATTGATCCCCGATGAAGCCGATCTTGAGCGCGTCCGGCAGCGAGTCCTTGACGTCGATCACCTTCTGCTTGATGCCGGCAATGATATCGAGTGTCGAAGTCGCACCGGCCTTCAGCACCATCATCAGCACCGAGCGGTTGCCGTCGACGTGAACGATGTTGGTCTGCGGCGGGTTGCCGTCGCGCACGGTGGCGACGTCGCGGACATAGACCATCGCGCCATTGACGGCCTTGATTGGCAAGCCGCCGAGGTCTTCCATCTTCAGCGGCGAGTTGTTGAGCTGGATGACGTATTCGAACTGACCGATCTTCTGCGTCCCGGCGGGCGTGATCAGGTTCTGTGCGGCGAGCGTGTTGGCGACGTCCTGCCCGGACAATCCGCGGGCCTGCAACGCCGTCGAATTGAGGTCGATCTGGACCTGGCGCTGCTTGCCGCCGAACGGATAGGGAATGGCCGCGCCGGGCACGGTGACCAGCGGCGTGCGCAGCTGGTTGATGCCGATATCAGCCAGATTTTGCTCGGTCAGCCCCTCGCCCGACAGCGCGACCTGGATGATCGGAACGGTGGATGCGCTGTAATTCAGGATCAGCGGCGGCGTCGCGCCGGGCGGCATCTGCTTGAGCAACGTCTGCGAAATCGCCGTGACCTGGGCGTTCGCGGTGCGGATATCGACGTTCGGCTGGAAGAAGATCTTGACGATGCCGAAGCCGTTATAGGAATTGGCGACGATGTGCTCGATGTCGTTGACGGTGGTGGTCAGCGCGCGTTGAAACGGCGTGGTGATACGTCCTGACATCTGGTCCGGCGGCAGGCCGGTATACTGCCAGACCACGCCGATCACGGGGATCCGGATGTCCGGGAAAATGTCGGTCGGCGTGCGCAGCGCGGCCAGCGGTCCGATGATCAGGAGAAGCAGCGCCAGCACGACGAACGTATAGGGCCGGCTCAGCGCAATACGGACCAGTGCGATCATAGACCAGGCATTCCCAACGGCCGGAGAGACGGAGAGACGAAGATTGGCGTCCCTGCAGGCCAATCCGTCGGGGTTGATTTACCCGAAAAGAGCCCAAAAAGCCAACAACCGCAGCGCAGACGCCCTTCACGTCCCCGGCATAGCTCAAATACTTCCCGGCAAGCTCGGCGGGCCGTAACCCGCCGTCTCATTCTTCGTTCCGGAGCGCATCGAAAATGCCAACTACGATGTGCAATTGCACATCGTAGAATCCCGAGATTTCCCCGGCGCGCAATCGTGCACCTGAGGCCGATCGTTTGAACGATCCCGGAATGACAGGGGTATCAGGCTGCCCGCACCGAGTTCAGGAACTTGCCGACCTCGAGCTTGAGGCGGTTGCTATCGCCCGATAGCGACTGCGCCGATGATAGCACCTGCGAGGAGGCCGAACCGGTCTCGCTGGCGCCGCGCTGCACGTCGCTGATGTTGGAAGAAACCTGCTGGGTGCCATGGGCGGCCTGCTGCACGTTGCGGGAAATCTCCTGGGTCGCGGCGCCCTGCTCTTCCACCGCCGCTGCGATGGTTGAGGATATCTCCGACAGTCTCTCGATGGTGCCGCTGATCTCCTTGATGGCGTTCACCGAGTCCTGGGTCGCGGCCTGGATGCCCGATATCTGCTGGCTGATCTCGCCGGTGGCCTTGGCAGTCTGCTCGGCCAGCGCCTTCACCTCCGACGCGACGACGGCGAAGCCACGGCCGGCTTCGCCGGCGCGCGCCGCCTCGATGGTGGCGTTGAGCGCCAGCAGATTGGTTTGTCCCGCGATGGTGTTGATCAGTTCCACCACGTCGCCAATGCGGGCTGCGGACTTCGACAACTCGCTGACGCGGTCGTTGGTGATGCGCGCTTGTCCGACCGCATCGCTTGCCATCCGTGCCGATTCCTGGACCTGGCGGCTGATCTCGTTGATGGAGGAGGACAGTTCTTCGGTTGCGGAGGCCACCGACTGCACATTAGTGGAGGCTTCCTCGGAAGCCGCGGCAACCGCGGTGGTCAATTGCTGCGAACGCGCGGCGGTGGTCGACAGCGTACCGGCAGAGGCTTCGAGCTGTGTGGAGGCGGACGACACGGTCTGCACGATCTCGCCGATCATAAATTCAAAATCGCGTGTGATACCATCGACCTTGCGACCGCGCACGATCTTGGCTTCCGCGTCCAGCGCGGCGGCTTCGTCGGCGGCCTTCTTTGCGATCAGCGTATCCTTGAACACCTGCAGCGTGGTGGCCATGGCGCCAATTTCGGTTTTCTCGCCCTGATGAGGCACTTCCGCGCTCAGGTCGCCTTTACCCAATGCCTGCATCGGCGTGACGATCGAGCTGATGCCGGTCGAGACGTCTCGAATCAGATAGAAGCCGACGCCGATCCCGATAATGACGGCGGCAGCGAGCATCGCCGCAAGCATCATGACGGCCCAGCCATAGCTCTTGGCCGCGTCCTGAGAAGCTTTGTCGGCGCCCGTGTTATTGAAATCGATGTCCTTCTTGAGAACACTGTCCGCCTCCACCGCGAGCTTGCTCGCGGTTTTGGTGTTCAGGTCGTGCGCCTCGGTCGGAATCTTGCCCGCAGCCTTGCGGGACAACGCCATGACGTCCTGGGTGGACTTCTTGTACTTGTCCCAAATCTCGGACCACTCCTTGTACAGCGCACGCTGCTCCGGCGAGGTGATCAAGGGCTCATAGGCCGCGCGGATCTTGTTGTTACCATCGACGACGATGGCGAGAGCCTTTTCCGCCGCTTCCTTTTCCTCCAGCGTCTCGGCCAGCATGTGGTCGCGGATCACATTTCGATAGCTGATGACACCGGCGCGCAGTTCGCCCAGCACCCGGACACTCGGGAGCCAGTTGGTCGCTATATCGACGGTGTCGGCATGGATTGCCCGCATATTCCGGACCGCCAGCAGGCCCATGCCCATCATCGCAATAAGCAGGAACGCAACAACCGAGGTGATCTTGGAGCGGATCGAGAATTTGGCGAACATGGCTGCAATCTCTTGGGTTTTTACGCGCTCGGGCGCTGCTGTCATGGAAGGAGCTAATCGGTAGGCCGACCGAAGCAGTGCCGGCATCAAAGCGGATACAGCCTGAGCTTGAGTTAATATGTTGCTCCGTAGGACTACGGTGGACGAGGCCCCTTACCGGGAACTGAAGATAAGCGACGCGATCAACGCATCAGCTTCAGCGCGTCGGAGAAAAATTCCGGACCGCCGAAATTGCCTGATTTTAGTGCAAGCAGCATCTCGCCATTTCCAGCCCCGACTGCGCGCAGAACCGGCACTCCGGCAGCGATTTCCGCGCCGACGAGAAAGCCGGGAATACGCAAGCGATCGACGACGGCGCCTGAAGTTTCACCACCCGCAATCACCAATCGCCGTACGCCGGAGCGGACCAGACCTTCCGCGATATCGGCCATTGCCTGTTCGATGCCATGTCCGGCTGCATCGCGACCATGACGCGACTGCAGGGCTGCGACTTCATCCGGCGTCGAGCTGCTCGCGATCAGAATCGGGCCGAGCCTATTCGCTCGCATGCCCACCCCACCGCGCGCCGGGCTTCATCCGGACCGGTGACGGCGCGGTCGGGATCGAGGTGCAGCACGGCCATCGACTTTTCGGCGTTCGCGATCTGCTGCAGTGTCGCCTGCGAACAACTGCCGGCCAGGCATGCCGCCGGGCCGCCGACCGGCGAATCAGTCAGGGTATGTTGCGCTGATGATTTTACCTTCGCCGAGGCCACCATCGCCCTGGCAATCCCGAGACCAATGCCGGACGCACCGACCGACAGGCGGTGATCCAGCGCCACATTGCCGATGGTTTCCAGATCGCGGTCGAACACGGCGTCGATGATGGCGGCGCCAAAGCCCTTGCCGGCAAGCTCAGTAAGCTGCGCCCGGACCGCATCCGGGCCGCGCGACAAATTCGCTAACGCAACGAGCCCGACCTTGGTCTTGCTCTGGCGCGCCAGCACGCGCACCAGGTTGGAATCATGCATCGGATTGAGCGGATGATCCTTCAGCGGGCTCTCATTCAGCGGCAGCGAGCCGACGAATAAATTGCCCTGATAGACGGTGCGGCCGGTTTCCGGGAAAGCCGGCGTCACCAGCACGATGGCGTCACCGGAATCGGCGCGCAGCGCGTCCATGACCGGGCCGATATTGCCGGCATCGGTGGAATTGAAGGTTGAGCAGATCTTGAACAGCACGTGATCCGCACCGCGGTGGCGCAGCCACTTCTCCGCGGCTTGCGAGCGCGACACGGCAAGGCCCGCCTCGATCGAGCGGCTTTTGAGCGACACGACGACGGCATCGACCTCGGGCAGCGCCAGGTCGTCGGCTGGAACGCCGATCGTCTGCACCGTGCGCAGGCCCTGGCGGGTCAGCGTGTTGGCGAGATCGGAGGCGCCGGTGTAATCGTCGGCGATGCAACCCAATGCCAATTTCGACTTCGCTGCCTGCGTCACGGCTTTACTCCGGCGTAGGGTTTGAACCAGCCGAGGCCGTCGGTGGTCTTGCCGCGCGGGTTGTATTCGCAGCCGACAAAGCCGCCATAGCCGAGCCGGTCGAGCTCGTCGAACAGGAACGGATAGTTCAGCTCCTCGCCGTCGGGCTCGTTGCGCGAGGGGATGCTGGCGATCTGGATATGACCCGTGATCGGCATCATCTCGCGCAGCCGCATGGTCACATCGCCGTGGATGATCTGGCAATGGTAGATATCGAACTGCAGTTTCAGGTTCGGAATTTTCAGCTCGTTGATCAGGTCGCGTGCGAACATGAAATCGTTGAGGAAGTATCCGGGCACATTGCGCGGGTTGATCGGCTCGATCACGACGTCGAGGCCATGGGGCGCACAAAACTCCGCCGCCCACGCCACCGATTTACGAAACGCCGCCACTGCTTTCGTGTCGCTCCGGTCGGCGATACCCGCCATCAGATGCAGCCGCTTGACACCGGTCGCCTGGGCATAGGGCAGCGCAGTGGCAAGACTTTGCTTGAGATCGTCGAAACGCTCCGGCAGCGAGGCAAAACCTTTTTCTCCGGCTTCCCAATTGCCCGGCGGCAGGTTGAACAGCGCCTGCGTCAGGCCGTTGCGGTGCAGCCGTTCGCCGACCTCTTTGGCCGGATGATCGTAGGGAAACAGGAATTCGACGGCGGAGAACCCCGCCTTCGCCGCCGCGTCGAAGCGATCGAGGAACGGGACCTCGGTGAACATCATGGAGAGATTGGCGGCAAAACGGGGCATCGAATGTCCTCTTTTGATTTCTGCTTGCTATTTCGGCTCGCCGGGCAGCGCCGTACCGGTAACCTTGGCATACATCCGCGCCACCGAGGCGTCGTCATCGCGGCCCATGCCGGAGGCTGCCGTCATCAGGAACATCTGCAGCGCGGCTGAAGCCACCGGTACCGGGAATTTTGCATTGCGCGCCATATCCTGGATGATGCCGAGGTCCTTCACGAAAATCTCCACCGCGCTGCGCGGGGCATAGTCGCCGTCGAGCACATGCGGCATGCGGTTCTCGAACATCCAGGAATTGCCGGCGGAGGCCGTGATCACCTCATAAACCTTTCGGATGTCGAGCCCCTGCTTGGCGGCGAACGTAATGGCTTCCGAGGCCGCGGCAATGTGCACGCCCGCCAATAGCTGGTTGATCATCTTGAACGCGGCGCCCTGCCCGGCCGCATCCCCAAGTTCGTAGAGCTTGGCCGCCATCGCATCAAGCGCGGGACGCGCTTTGGCAAAAGCGGCGGGAGTGCCGGAAGCCAGAATGGTGAGTTCGCCCTGCGCCGCGCGCTGCGCGCCGCCGGAGATCGGCGCATCGAGGTAATGTCGGCCGGTGGCTTCCAATTGCTTCGCCAGCCGACGGGCGATATCCGGATCCATGGTAGCGGACGATACGAACACCGCGCCCTTGGCGAGCGTTTCGGCCACGCCGTTGGCGCCGAACAGGATGGTTTCGGTCTGCGCGGCGTTGACGACCACACTGACCGCAATATCAGCACCTTTCGCGGCCTCGGCCGGCGTCTTGCCGCCCTTGCCTCCGTCAGCCACGAACCGTGCGACCGAATCCGCCGAGACATCGCAGCCGGTGACGTCGAAGCCCGCGCGGCGCAGCGAGGTCGCCATGCCGAACCCCATCGAACCCAGCCCGATGACGGCAATGCGCGGTTTTGCGGTTTCAGCCATGCGGCGCTCCCCAACGTTTCTCTTTGGCCGCCCTCCAATCTGGCGGTATTGCCTCTGGGTATCACGGCTTGGCCGCGCTGCCAAAGCGTGAGACAAGGCGAATAACAGGGATGCGCTCATGAGCGAAACCGGAATTCGCGAGGAAATCTGCCGGCTCGGCCGCTCGCTGTTCGAGCGCGGGCTGACGCCCGGCTCTTCGGGCAATATCAGCGTCAAGCTCGATGACGGCGGCTGGCTGGTGACGCCGACCAACGCCTCGCTCGGGTCGCTCGATCCGGCGAGGATGTCGCGGCTCGCCGCTGACGGAGAACTGCTTTCCGGCGATGCGCCGACCAAGGAAGTGCCGCTGCACACCGCGCTCTACCAGACCCGTGGCGCGGCCCGCGCCGTGGTGCATCTGCATTCGACCCATTCGGTGGCGCTCTCGATGCTGCCCGAAATCGACCCGCGCGCCGCGCTGCCGCCGATGACGCCCTATTATTTGATGAAATGCGGCCAGACCGCGCTGGTGCCCTATTATCGCCCCGGCGATCCCGCGGTCGCCGACGCCATCAGGGGGCTGGCTGGAAAATACTCCTCGGTGCTGCTTGCCAATCACGGCCCGGTGGTCTCCGGCGACACGCTGGAAGCAGCCGTGTACGCGATCGAGGAACTGGAAGAGACGGCAAAACTATATCTGCTGCTGCGCGGGCTGAACCCGCGATATTTGTCGCCGGCGCAGGTGGCGGATTTGACGAAGACGTTCGGACTGGTGCCGCCGGAGCATGGGCACGAGCATTCCTAGAAATTCTTGGCCAATATCCATCGCGCCCGATGACAAGCTCCGCCATGGACGGCACGCCCTGCATCAAAGCACGGCAAGCGACTTGTTCTGCAGATCGGTCACCAGCATCAAACCGGGTGCATGTGTGATGGCGAATGGCAGCTTTGCCGCAGCGATGACGGATTGCGGTGTCACGCCGCACGCCCAGAATACCGGAATCTCGTCGGCCGCGACCGGAACCGGATCGCCATAGTCGGGCTTTGCGATGTCGGAGATACCGATCGAATGCGGATGACCGAGATGAACGGGTGCGCCATGCACGGAAGGAAAGCGCGAGGTGATCTGCACCGCGCGGATCGCATCCGCCGGCTTGAACGGCCGCATCGACACCACCATCGGACCAGCGAACGGCCCGGCAGGACTGCACGCAATATTGGTGCGGTACATCGGCACGCGGACATTGCGCTCGATGTGGCGGATCGGCAGGCCGTCCGCCAGCAGCGCTTCCTCAAACGAAAACGAGCAGCCGATCACGAAGGCGACGAGATCGTCGCGCCAATGCGCCATGATGTCGGTCGGTTCTTCCGCCACCTCGCCGTCGCGCCAGACGCGATAGCGCGGCAGGTCGGTACGAATGTCGAGGTCGATGCCGAGCGAGGGAATGCGGGGATCGCCGACATCGGACATGCCAATGATCGGGCACGGTTTCGGATTGAGTTGGCAAAACCGGTGAAACGACGACGCCAGCTTCTCGGGCAGGATCGCCAGATTGCCTTGAACGAAACCGTTGGCGACACCGGCGGTGGTCGAAGCCATGCCGGTGCGGCAGGCATGCCGGGCGGCGATGCTCGGCGATAAATTGGCCTATCGGTCGGGCCGCTGCCGTTCTTGCCAAGCGTCATGCTCGATACCGCTCCGAGGTCGACATGTCGTGTCCCGCATGATTTCTACCATCGAGCGCGTCGCCACTCACCGCCAGATCCCCGGAAGGCCGAACGTGACCAAAATCGCATCCAACCTGCAAATCGATTCCGCCCGGCTGTGGGACACGATTCACGAAACCGCGAAATTCGGCGCCACACCGAAAGGCGGCGTGCGGCGGCTCACGCTCGGGCCTGAGGACAAGCAGGTGCGGGACTGGTTCCGCAGGGCTTGCGAGGAAGCCGGCCTCGAAGTCCATGTCGATACGCTCGGCTCGATGTTCGGCCTGCGCAAGGGCCGCGACATGTCGAAGCCGCCGGTCGGCCTCGGCTCCCATCTCGACACCCAGCCGACCGGCGGTAAATATGACGGCGTGCTCGGCACGCTCGCCGCGCTCGAAGTGGTGCGCACGCTGAACGACGCCGGCATCGAGACCGAAACGCCGATCTGCATCTGCAACTGGACCAACGAGGAAGGCTCACGCTTTGCGCCGGCGATGATGGCCTCGGCCGCCTATGTCGGCGATTTCACCACCGACGATATTTTGTCGCGCAAGGATGCGGAAGGCGTCTCGGTGGCGCAAGCACTCGACAGCATCGGCTATCGCGGTGCGAGCCCGGTGGGCGCGCAGAAATTCACCAGCTTTGTCGAACTGCACATCGAACAGGGCCCTATCCTCGAAGCCGAGAACAAGACCATCGGCGTGGTCGATTCCGGCCAGGGCGTGCTGTGGTACGACGGCAAGATCACCGGCTTCGAAAGCCATGCCGGCACCACACCGATGCCGCTGCGGCGCGATGCCCTGGCGACGCTGGCGGAAATCGTGCTGGCGATGGAAGCGGCGGCGAAGAAACATGGGCCGAAGGCGGTCGGTACCATCGGCGAGGCCGTGATCGCCAGCCCCTCGCGCAACGTCATTCCCGGCGAGATCGCCTTTACGGTGGATTGCCGCAGCGCCGACGCTGCGATCATGGACGCGCTCGACAAGGATTTGCGCACGGCGATCGCGGAGATCGCGACGCGGCGCAAGGTCGACGTCAAGCTCGATCTGGTCTGGCGCAAGCCGCCGACCCATTTCGATCCCAAGCTCGTCGACGCGGTCGAGAACGCGGCGAAGTCTCTGGGTTATTCCCATCGCCGCATCACTTCCGGCGCCGGTCACGACGCCTGCAATCTCAACACCGTCATGCCTGCGGCGATGGTGTTCGTGCCGTGCAAGGACGGCATCAGCCATAACGAACTGGAAGACGCGACGCAGGCCGATTGCGCGGCGGGCGCCAACGTGTTGATGCACACCGTGCTGGCGCTCGCCGGCGTCGCTTCCTGATCAATCAAACCTAAACCGGAGGGATCGCCATGCACGGTGTTTTTGTCGATGCCAATGAATCGCTGGCGGTGATTTTCGAGCGGCTGGGGCAGCCGGGCGATCCCAAGGTCCGCATCCACCGCGATCCCGACGTCACATCGGACCAACTGCCGAAGGTGCTCGACGGCGCGAGCCATCGCGATCGTCGATCACACCGCGTTGCCGACCGACATTGCAAAGAAGTGCAGCGGGCTGAAACACGTCGTGTTTCTCGGCACCGGCGCGCGCAGCTACATGAACCCGGAAGAGCTCGCCGAGCTCGGCATCGCCGTGCACCTGATCAAGGGTTATGGCGATACGGCGGTGGCCGAATGCGCGATCGCGCTGATGTGGGCGGCGGCGCGTGGCCTCGCCCAGATGGACCGTGAAATGCGCGCCGGCAACTGGCTGCGCGACGACGGCATGCAATTGACCGGCAAGACGCTCGGCCTGATCGGGTTCGGCGGCATCGCCGCGGAGGTCGCACGCATCGCGCTCGGCAGCGGCATGCGCGTCATCGCCTGGAACCGTTCGGCGAAAAAGCATCCGAAAGTGGAATTTGTCGAGCTTGACGAACTGCTGTCCGAGAGCGACGTGGTCTCAATCCATTTGTTGCTCAACGACGAGACCCGCGGGCTGGTCTCGCGCGCCTGCATCGAAGCCATGAAACCCGGCGTCATCCTCGTCAACACCGCCCGCGGCGCCATCGTCGACGAGGAGGCGATGATGGACGCCTTGAAGTCCGGCCATATTCGTCATGCCGGGCTCGACGTCTTCAACATCGAGCCGTTGCCGATGGACCATCCCCTGACCAGGCTGCCCAACGTGACGCTATCAGCGCATTCCGCATTCCGCACGCCCGAAGCCAGCGAAAATCTGATCGCGGCCGCATGGGCGCATTGCCGAAGGATTGCGAAGGGGTAGCGTAGAAGCGCTCCTCCCCTTGTGGGACGAAGCGTGGATCGCTAGACGCGAAGCGGCGGCGAGACGGATGAAGGGTCTGTCTCCGCGGATAGAGACCCCTCATCCGCCTTACGCGTTCCGCGAAGGCACCTTCTCCCACAAGGGGAGAAGGAAACAAAATCAATCCACCATGTCAGCGACAGCCTTGCCGCAGGCCGTCGTGTCGGCGTTGCCGCCGAGATCGCGGGTGCGCAGCGTGCGTTCGCCGAGCGTGCGCTCGATGGCGCCGACGATCGAGGCCGCGGCCTGCTTCTCGCCGAGATGCTCCAGCATCATCGCGCCCGACCAGATCATGCCGATCGGGTTGGCGATGCCCTGGCCTGCGATATCGGGCGCGGAGCCGTGCACCGGCTCGAACACCGAGGGGAAATTGCCTTCCGGATTGATATTGCCCGACGGCGCGATGCCGATGGTGCCGGTGCAGGCCGGGCCCAGATCGGACAGGATATCGCCGAACAGGTTCGAGCCGACGACGACGTCGAACCAGTCCGGGTGCAACACGAAATTCGCGGTCAGGATGTCGATGTGGTACTTGTCCCACTTCACCTTCGGATAATTCTTCGCCATCGCCTCCACGCGCTCGTCCCAATAGGGCATCGTGATCGAAATGCCGTTGGACTTGGTCGCCGAGGTCAGATGCTTCTTCGGGCGCGATTGCGCCAGATCGAACGCGAATTTCAGGATGCGATCGACGCCGACCCGCGTCATCACGGTCTGCTGGGTGACGAACTCACGGTCGGTGTCCGGGAACATCCGCCCGCCGACGGAGGAATACTCGCCTTCGGTATTTTCGCGCACCACCCAGAAATCGATGTCGCCGGGCTTGCGGTTGGCGAGCGGCGACGGAACGCCCGGCATCAGCCGCACCGGACGCAAATTGACGTATTGGTCGAACTCCCGGCGAAATTTAATCAGCGACCCCCACAATGAAATGTGATCGGGGATTTTCGCGGGCCAGCCCACCGCGCCGAAATAGATCGCGTCGTGCTTGCCGATTTTGGCCTTCCAGTCCTCCGGCATCATCTCGCCGTGCTTTTCGTAATAGTCCCAGGACGCGAAGTCGAAATGGTCGAAATGCACGGCCACGCCGTGCTTTTTCGCGGCCGCCTCCAGCACGCGCAGGCCCTCCGGGACCACTTCCTTGCCGATGCCGTCGCCGGGAATAACCGCGATCCGATAGGTCTTTTTTGCGTTGCTCATGCTGGAATTTCCTCACTCACTTGCCGGCTCGCTAATGCCGTTTATTTGATCGTTTTGCAATGGACCAAACTTCGTCACCGCGCAACGCTGCAGTGCAATGTTGACCATTGCCGCAGCTAGCGCCTACCAATTTCGCCGACCTTCTCCGATATCCCCCTCACTGAGCGAGTATTCCCATGGATCTGCATTTGCGCGGCAAGCGCGTCCTGATCACCGGCGCCTCCAAAGGCATTGGCGCGGCCGCGGCCGAAGCTTTCGCCGAGGAAGGCTGCCACCTCCGCCTCGCCGCCCGCAGCGGCGATCAATTGAAAGGCCTCGCCGACCGCCTGCGTTCGACCCACCAGATCGACGCGACCGCCCACGTCGTCGACCTGCGCAAGCCCGCCGACATCGAAAAGCTGGTGAAGGATGCCGCCGACATCGACATTCTCGTCAACAATGCCGGCGATATCCCGGGCGGCTCGATCGACAAGATCGACGAGGCGACCTGGCGGCATGCCTGGGAATTGAAAGTGTTCGGCTACATCAACCTCACCCGCGCGATCTATGCGCAGATGAAGGCCCGCGGCCACGGCGTCATCGTCAACGACATCGGTGCCGCCGGCGAGAAATTCGACGCCAATTACATCTGCGGCAGTGCCGGCAACGCCGCGCTGATGGCCTTTACCCGCGCACTGGGTGGCAAGAGCCTCGCCGACAACATCCGCGTGGTCGGCATCAATCCCGGCCCGGTCGGCACCGATCGCCACGTCACGCTGCTGAAGACGCGAGCCAAGAACCAGTTCGGCGACGAGAGCCGCTACACCGAATTCCAGAAGGGGATGCCGCTCGGCCGCCCCGCGCATGCGCGCGAGATCGGCGACTTGATGGCGTTCCTGGCGTCGGACCGGTCAGGGTATACGTCGGGCGTCATCTATACCGTCGATGGCGGGTATACGGCGGGTTGGGGTTAGATACGTCAATAATCTAGCCCCGTCATTCCGGGATGGTCCGAAGGACCAGACCCCAGGTGCGCAATTGCGCACCGGGGATCTCGAGATGATCCGAATCCCGAGACTCAGATGTGCAATTGCACATCGCAGTTCGATGCTTTGCATCGCCCCGGAATGACGGAGGTTATGCCCCCGTCCGCTCGAACAACTGGCGGATCAGCGTCGTGATCCGTCCCTTGGGCGACATCATTTCGTTCATGATGGTGAAATGATCGGCGCCGGGGATTTCTTCATAGATTACCGGCAGTCCATATTGGGCGCGGTGGCCGGCGAAATCGGCGGTCTGCTTGCGCAGCAGCGGCAGTTCGGCGCTGCCGACTACCAGCGACAGCGGTTTCGCTGGACCGCCCGCCTGCATCATCGGCGAGTTGCGGCGCGACGATCGCTTCGTCGGCCTTCAGCTTCTCGTTGAGATAGCTGTGGCGGATCGGCTCGAGGTCATAGATGCCGCTGATCGCCATCCCCGCCTTCACCTGCGGATGCGACAGCGCCATCGAGGTGAGATGCCCGCCGGCGGACCAGCCGGAGACCACGATCCCGTTGCCGTCATCGCCGCCGAGCGCGGGCAATTGCTTGGCGAGATAATCGATGCCGGCGTGGATTTCGGCGACGATCTCGTCGAGCGTCGCGTCCGGCGCGAGCGTGTAGCCGATCAACGCGACATTGATGCCATGGGCCATCGGGCCTTCGGCAACAACGGTAAAAACCTCCTTGGCGCGCGCCTGCCAGTAGCCGCCATGAATGAACAGCAGCGTCGGCGCCCGATCGGCAGCTTTCAGGAAATCGATGCGGTTGCGCTCGCGCGGGCCGTATCGGAGGTCGATATGGGCCGGGTGCCGCTTGCGCAACTCGGCCGAGCGCTGCTCCCAGCCGGCGACCATCTCGGGGCTACCCTTGACCGCCACGCCGTTGTTGAGGCCGCGGTCGCGCTCCTCCTGGCTCATCGCCCGCCAATCCAGCGCCGAGAACAATGTCGTCATTCCCTTTTCTCCGATTCCGGTCGCAACTTCAGTACGTTTCCACTTTGCCGGAAAATGTTCTACAGCACGACACTATCCGAAAGCAAAGAAACGCAACGAGCGGGAGAGACCAAGTGGCGGATCAGGGACTGGTGCGAGAAACGGCATGTGCGATCGTCGGCAAACTCAATGCGGGCGAAGTCACCCCGCTCGATCTGCTCGACGTGCTGGAAAAGCGGATCGCCGAGGTCGACGGCCAGGTCAATGCGCTGCCGACGCTGTGCTTCGACCGCGCCCGCGCCCACGCCAAAGCCTTGATGAAGAAGCCGGCCGGCGAACGCGGCCTGCTCGCGGGAATGCCGGTACCGATCAAGGACCTGACCGCCGTTGCGGGGGTGCTGACCACGCAGGGCTCGCCGATCTACAAGGACAATATCCCGGCGCGCTCCGACGTGCTGGTCGAGCACCTCGAAAACAATGGCGGCGTGATCTACGCCAAATCGAACACGCCGGAATTCGGCGCCGGCGCCAACACATTTAACGAGGTGTTCGGCGCAACCCTCAACCCCTGGGATATTTCGCGTTCCGCCGCCGGTTCTTCGGGTGGTGCGGCAGTGGCCCTCGCAACAGGCATGGCGTGGCTCGCACACGGCACCGACATGGGCGGCTCGCTTGCGTAACCCCGCGAGCTTCTGCGGCATTGTCGGCATGAGGCCCAGCATCGGCCGGGTCGCTCACACGCCATCGGCCACCATTGACCGCAATATTACCGTCCACGGCCCGATGGCGCGCAATGTCGAGGATCTCGCGCTTTTTCTCGATGCCATGAGCGGCGAACATCCGGCCGACCCGTTGTCCCTGCCGCTCCTGCCGACATCGTTCCTGTCAGCCACGCGCGCCGGCAGGAAGCCGAAGCGCGTGGCCTATTCTCCTGATCTCGGCATCACCCCGGTCGATCCCGAAGTGGCTGCCATCACCCGCAAGGCCGCCGAACGATTTGCCGAAGCCGGCGTGATCGTCGAGGAAGCGCATCCCGATTTGCGCGAAGCCCATGAATGTTTCCACGTGTTGCGCGCGTTCGATTTTGCGATGACGAAGGCGGAGCTGTTGCGCTCCAAGCGCGACCAGCTCAAGCCCGAGGTAATCTGGAATATCGAGGAAGGGCTGAAGCTGACGGTCGAACAGATCGAGCGCGCCGAGGCGCAACGCGTCGCCATGACCGCCCGCACGCTGGAGTTCTTCAACAGCTACGATCTGCTGCTGGCGCCGGCGACCATCGTGGCGCCGTTCCCGATCGGGGATCGCTACGTCGCCGAATGCGCCGGCCAGAAATTCGACAATTATGTCGAGTGGCTCGGCATCGTCTATGCGATCACGCTGGCTATGCTGCCCCGCGCTGTCACTGCCATGCGGCTTTACCGCCTCGGGCCTGCCCGTAGGATTGCAAATGGTGGCGCCGCCCCGCGGCGAGGCGCAACTTCTCGCCGGAGCCAAGGTGCTGGAAGACATTCTGGGCGTTCGCGGCGCGACGCCGATCGATCCGAGGGCGCCGAAGTAAGAAACTGAAGTAAGAAGCCGAAGTAACATCCGAGTAACCGGACACCTTCAATCAGCGAAACCGGCGATTTGGGCGCTGACGGACGGCGCTTGCCTCGCTATAATCGCGGCAATCGAACGCGGACACGCGCGATCGGCGCACTCAGGGAGCACGCTTGCCATGGCCGGAAAGCTGAAGATCCGCGTCGACCAGGACAAATGCCAGGGACATGCGCGCTGCAAATCGCTGGCGCCTGAACTGTTCAACCTCGACGAATTCGGCAATGCCCACGAAATTGGCGACGGTTCCGTTCCCGCAGGCCTGGAAGACAAGGCGTGGCTTGCGCAGACCAATTGCCCCGAAATCGCAATCGAGGTGACCGAGGAGTAATCCAAACCCGCAATCGATTTTAGTCGATTCAAAGTTGAACGATTGAAGCAAAAGGAATTGCCCTGATGTCCGATTCCGGCAGCATTATGCCCGAGCATCCCCCGGTCACCGACTGGGTCCGAGATTTCGACCACACCGATCCGACATGGACGGAAAATCCGTTTCCGATCTGGGAACAATTGCGGGCGGTCTCCCCGGTCGTGCATACCGACCGCTTCCTCGGCTGCTATCTACCGACCACCTATGAGGCGGTGAAGCAAATCGCCTACGACACCGAGCATTTTTCCTCGCGCCGCGTCATCGTGCGCGACATCCGGCCGGAACAGACGGCCTCGGCGCCGCCGATCACGTCCGATCCGCCGGCGCACAAGCCCGCCAAGCAATTGCTGCTGCCGCCGTTCACGCCGGATGCGATGAAAAAGCTGGAGCCGCGGGTTCGCGCCATCTGCAACGAGCTGATCGACGAATTCATCGCCGACGGCAAATGCGACGCGGCGGCGCGTTACACCAAACACATTCCGGTTCGCGCCATCGCCCATATGCTTGGGATCCCCGAGAAGGACGGCGAGCTCTTCATCAAATGGATCCATGGCATCCTCGAACTCGGCATCAAGGACGACAATGCCCTGATGAGCGCGGTCCAGGAGATGGGCGCCTATTTCGCCGGCCATATCGAGCATCGCAAGAAGCACCCGACCGACGATTTGATCTCCACGCTGATGAATGCCAGGGACAAGGACGGTCAACCGCTGTCGGACATGCATGTGCTGGGCTCGTTGCGGCTGCTGCTGATTGCCGGCATCGACACCACCTGGAGCGCGATCGGCGCCTCGCTGTGGCATCTGGCGAAAACGCCGGCGGACCGCGACCGCCTGATCGCGGAGCCGGAACTGATGCCGCTTGCGGTGGAGGAACTGCTGCGCGCCTATTCGCCGGTCACGATGGCGCGCGAGGTCATGAAGGAAACCACGGTCAGCGGCTGCCCGATCAAGCCCGGCAACATGGTGCTGCTGTCGTTCCCGGCCGCCAACCGCGACCCCGCGATGTTCCCCGATGCCGACAAGGTGGTGATCGACCGCAAGGAAAACCGCCATGCCGCCTTCGGCCTCGGCATCCACCGCTGCGTCGGCTCCAACCTCGCGCGGATGGAAATGACGGTTGCGATCGAGGAATGGCTGAAGCGAATTCCGGATTTTCGTCTCGATCCGGCCGGCAAGGTCACCTGGTCGGAAGGCACGGTGCGCGGACCGCGACAACTTCCAATGCTGTTCGGACGGGCGCATTAAACGCAACAATGCGGATCGCTAGCGGGGGTCAGACATGACGGATCAAGCCATCAAGCCCGCAAGCGATCATCTCGACATTGCGGATGTGGAACGGCGGATCAAGGCGATCTTCATCGGCTCGGTCGGCAATCTCGTCGAATGGTATGATTTCTACGCTTACACTGCGTTTGCGCTGTATTTCGCGCCGGCGTTCTTTCCGCACAGCGATCCCGTCGTGCAGCAACTCAATGCCGCGGTGCTGTTCGCAGCCACCTTCCTGATGCGGCCGCTCGGCGGCTGGCTGTTTGGCTACATCGCCGACCGCTATGGAAGGCGGCTGTCGCTCACGCTGTCGGTGGTCTGCATGTGCTTCGGCTCGCTGATCATCGCGGTGACGCCGACCTATGCCTCGATCGGCATCGCAGCGCCGGCCATCCTGGCGCTGGCGCGCATCATCGAAGGCTTGAGCCTCGGCGGCGAATACGGCGCCAGCGCCACCTATCTCAGCGAAGTCGCCGACCCCAGGCACCGCGGCTTCTATTCAAGCTTCCAATACGTCACCCTGATCGGCGGCCAGCTCACCGCGATCATCGTGCTGTTGCTGCTGCAAAAGGTGTTTCTGACGCCGGAACAACTGAAGGACTGGGGCTGGCGGATTCCGTTCGTGATCGGCGCCCTGCTCGCCATCTTTGCCGCGGTGATGCGCCGCAATTTGCACGAGACGGAAGCTTTCGAGGAAGCCAAGAAAGCGTCCAGGCCGACCGGCTCGATCCGCGGCCTGCTGAAATATCCGCGCGAGCTGCTGCTGGTGGTCGGCCTCACCGCCGGCGGCACCGCGGCATTTTACACCTTCACCACCTATATGCAGACGTTCGTAAAATTGTCGGTTGGGCTTACCGAAGACCAGACCACCTTTGTCATTTTCGGCTCGCTGATCTTCGCGACGCTGCTGCAGCCGATCTATGGCGGATTATCCGACCGCATCGGCCGCAAGCCGCTGCTGATCTTTTTCGGCGTCGCCGGCACGCTGGCGACGATCCCGATCCTGACGGCGCTGAAGGAAACCAAATCGCCGTTCACAGCCTTCCTGCTGATCTGCGCCGCATGGCTTTTCGTTGCCGGCTACACCTCGATCAACGCGATCGTAAAGGCCGAATTGTTCCCGACCAATGTCCGCGCGCTTGGCGTCGGCCTGCCCTATGCGATCACGGTATCGTTGTTCGGCGGCACCGCGCCCGCGGTTGCACTGTACTTCAAGAGTATCGGGCACGAGGACTGGTTCTATTACTATCTCAGCGGCATGATCTTCCTTTCGCTGATCATCTATTCGACCATGCGCGACACCAAGCATGAATCGGCGATGCACCGGCACGAATGACTGGCTCATCGTATGACCGACGACCCTGCCGCCTTCCGAGAAGCAAGCTGACGCGCAGCAGCGACTAGCTGCATTCTCCGTTGGAGGGAAAGAACATACCGAGGAGAAGCACCGTGCCTGCTGAACGTTTTCAATTCCCGAGTTCGGAAGGCCACCAGCTCGCCGCTGCGCTGGATACGCCCGATGGACCGGTCCACGCCTACGCGCTGTTTGCGCATTGCTTCACCTGCGGCAAGGACGTGCTGGCGGCGAAGCGCATCGCGACCGCTCTGGCGGCCAAGGGTATCGCCGTGCTGCGGTTCGATTTCACCGGCCTCGGCTCCAGCGAGGGCGATTTCGCCAACTCGACCTTTTCCTCGAACGTCGCCGATCTCGTTCGCGCGGCAGATCATCTGCGCGAAACCCGGCAGGCGCCCGCGATCCTGATCGGCCACAGCCTCGGCGGCGCCGCGATCCTGGCCGCCGCGGGCCAGATCCCGGATGCGAAGGCCGTCGTGACCATTGCGGCACCCTCCGACCCCGCGCATGTCACTCATTTTTTCAAGGACCGTGTCGAGGACATTCGTGCACATGGCGAGGTCGAGGTCCAGCTCGCCGGCCGGCCGTTCCGCATCAAGCGTGAGTTCCTCGACGACATCGCCGAGCATGGCCTGATGGATCATGTCGCAAAATTGCACAAGGCGTTGCTGGTCATGCATTCGCCGACCGACGATACGGTCGGGATCGACAACGCGACACGTATTTTCGTCACGGCAAAACATCCCAAGAGTTTTGTCTCGCTGGCAGATGCGGATCATTTGCTCTCCGGCAAGCGCGACGCCGCCTATGTCGCCGGCGTCATTTCCGCCTGGGCTGAGCGTTACATTTCGCCCGTCGTCGCCGAACCGGCGGCCGACACCGGCGAGGCGCCGCGCAACGTCGTGGTGCGCGAGACCCGCGACAGCAAGTTTCAGCAGGTCGTTACCATGGGCCCGCACAAGATGCTGGCCGATGAGCCCGTTGCCGCCGGCGGTGGGGATAGCGGACCCGGGCCTTATGATTTCGTGCTGGCGGGTCTCGGCGCCTGCACGTCGATGACGATGCGGATGTATGCGGACCGCAAATCGCTGCCGCTCGAGCGCATTACCGTCACGTTGAACCACAGCAAGATCCACGCCGAAGACTGCGCCGAGTGCGAGACCAAGCAGGGGATGCTCGACCAGATCGACCGGGTGATATCGATGGAGGGCGCGCTTGACGCCGATCAGCGCAAGCGATTGATGGAAATCGCCGACAAATGCCCGGTGCACCGCACGCTGACATCGGAGGTTCGCATCCTGACCAAGGCGAGCTGATTGAGGCGGCTGATTGATCAGGCCGCGGCCAGGGGACGGACGCGAAACGCGCCACGCAAGCCTGCGGCGGTGCCGGCCATGATTCCCGCGACCGCAACAAACGAAGCCAGCGCCAGCGTCGACAGTCCCGTCAGCCCCTGCCCGACCGAACAGCCAAACGCCATCACACCGCCCGCGCCCATCAGCGCCGCCCCGCCGGCCGAGCGCAGCATGTGGCGCGGCGATTGATAGCCTTCCCAGTGAAAGCGGCCTGTCGCCAGGGCCGTGATCAGGCTTCCAGCGAACACGCCGCCGACGGTGGCGATGCCGAAATTCAATGTCGAGCCCGTCGACAGCATGACATATTGCAGCGCGTCGGCGATCGGCGCGATGAAGGTGAGCGAGGTCACCGGAACCGGGTTGAAATCGTCGGCGCCGAGATAGCCGGTGGCAAACCATCCCGCCGCCACCAGAATGCCGACCACGAGACCGGCGGCGATCTGGCCCCATGATTGCCGGAACGGCGCATATGCGAACGCGAAGATGATCAGCGCCGCGCTGAGCACCGAGGCCGACAGCATGCGTGCCGGTATTGCCCCGAGACCAAACGCCGACAGCAGCGCGGGCACCGAGTTTACCGCCGCACTTGTCTGGGACGCCCCGACCATCGCGATCCGCGCCGGCGCAATCAGGCCCTTCAGCGTCATCTGCGCGACGATGCCGAGCACGATAACCACCACGAAGGAACGGAGATTGCCTTTGCCGAGCAGCACCAATGCGCGCGAGCCGCAGCCGTTCGACATCACCATGCCGTAACCGAACAGCATTCCACCGAAGAACATCACCGGCGCCGAGAACGACTGCTGCAAATAGATCGACTTGCCGAGATCGACCAGGCCGCTGGCCGCCAGAAGCTGCGACGTTGCGATCGCTATCCCCATCGCCAGCGCGTAGGTGCGGACCAGCCGCCCGTCGCCTTCCGCCCACCAGCCACGCAGGCTGCTCATCATGCAGAAACCGCTGACGAGCCCGACCGCACCATAGATGAGACCGATCACGAGACCGGCGAGGACGACGATGGTGGCGGTATCCATGGGCTTATTCCTCGAAGTCTGTTGTCGTTCAATTCAGTTCGACGTCTACGGCCGCAGGATCACGCGATCGCGCGACGAACCGGCGACCGCGGTGAAAGCAGCCTTGGCTTGCTCCAGCGGATAGATCGCACCCGGCCTGATCGGGAATGGCTTCAAACGTCCGCTGGCGAAACCGGGACCTAATTCCCGCAACACCGCGCCGGTCGCAATCGACGACAGGCCCAACGTATCGATGCCGACATAGGTGTGCTGTCCCCGATAAAATTCCAGGATGTTGAACTGCACGATGCGATCGACCGCGGCGATCAGGATCTGGCGGCCGCGCAGCGCCAGCGATTTGTGCGCCGCCTGAAAATAGGGATCGCCGACCGTGTTGAAGACGATGTCGGCGCCCTTGCCGCCGGTGAGTTCGCGAACCCGCGTCGCGACATCGGTCGCAGACGCATCGACGACTTCCACTTTCGAGTTGGCGTGGCCCTCATAGGCCTCGTTCTTGCGTACCACGCCGATGACGCGTGCGCCGTGCCAACTCGCGATCTGCACCGCGGCCTGGCCGACCTTGCCGTTGACGCCCATCACAAGCACGGTTTCGTCCGCCTTGGGAATTCCAGCCCGGCGCAGCCCTTCCATCGCGGTGACAAAGGGCACCCCGATGCCGGCCGCCTCCTCCCACGAAATGCTGCTTGGCTTCTCCACCACGGCATCCGCTTCGACCGCAAGATGCGTGGCATGGGTGCCATCGCGGCGGATGCCGAGATCGCCCGACGAACCGAACACCTCGCGCCCGATCCAGCCCGCCGGGCCATCGATGACAACGCCCGCATAATCGCGGCCCGGCGTGCGCGGAAATACCGCATAGGGCATCAGGCCAGTCGCAGCCTTCACGTCGGATGGATTGACGGCCGCCGCCTTGACCTCGATCAGCAGCTCATTCGCCGCGCGAGACAGCACGCGCGGCTCGACCACGGGCGCAAGCGCAGCGACGTCGGCCACCTTTTCCGGCAGGCGGACACAGCGCGCTTCGACCGAAACGGACCGAACGTCAGGCTCTTGGGCAACCGGCATCGAGGAACTTCCCGCTTTATTCTCTCACGAGGAGCAGGAGTTACCCTTTCGGCCGCTTGTCGTAAACACGTTTCGCCTTGCCGAGCGAACGTTCCAGCGTATCGGGCGCGACGGCCCTGACGCGCGCGGTGATGCCGATGGTGTTCTTGATGAAGGCCGATACCTTTTCGGCTTGCGCCGTCAGCCCGCTGCCGTCCCAGTTTTCGGGGCGAACTTCCGCGAGCACGGTCATTTCGTCCATGCGGCCTTCGCGGGTCAGCTCGATCATGAAATGGCCGCCGCACCAGTCGGTGGCGAGCAGCGCTTCCTCGATCTGGGTCGGAAACACGTTGACGCCGCGCAGGATGATCATGTCGTCGGAACGCCCGGTGACCTTTTCCATGCGCCGCATGCCCGGCCGCGCCGTGCCCGGCAACAGCCGCGTCAGGTCGCGGGTGCGATAGCGGATGATCGGAAAGCCTTCCTTGGTCAGCGAGGTGAACACCAGTTCGCCCTTTTGACCATCGGGCAGCACTTTGCCCGTCTCGGGATCGATCACTTCGGGGTAGAAATGATCCTCCCAGATATGCAGGCCGTCCTTGGTCTCCACGCATTCCTGCGCGACGCCGGGACCGATCACCTCCGACAAGCCATAGATATCGGTGGCGTCCATGTCGAAGGCGTGCTCGATCTCGGCACGCATCGCGTTGGTCCAGGGTTCTGCGCCAAAGATGCCAAACTTGATCGACGATTTGCGGGGATCGAGGCCCTGCTTTTTGAACTCGTCCAGGATCGCCAGCATGTAACTCGGCGTCACCGTGATGATGTCGGGCTTGAAATCGTTGATCAGCTGCACCTGCCGCTCGGTCATGCCGCCGGAGACCGGCACCACGGTGCAACCGAGCCGCTCTGCACCGTAATGCGCGCCCAAGCCGCCCGTGAACAGGCCGTACCCATAGGCATTATGCATGATCATCCCGGTGCGGCCACCGGCGGCGCGGATCGAGCGCGCCATCACATCCGACCACACCTCGATATCGGCCTGGGTGTAGCCGACCACGATCGGCTTGCCGGTCGTGCCGGAAGAAGCGTGAACGCGCACCAGTCTTTCGCGCGGCACGGCGAACATGCCGAAGGGATAATTGTCACGCAGGTCGGTTTTGACCGTGAACGGAAATTTGGCGAGATCGGAGAGTTGCTTGAAATCGGACGGATGCACACCGGCTTTGTCAAAAGCCTTTTTGTAATGCGCGACGTTGTCATAGGCATGCGCCAGCGACCAGGCGAGACGCCTGGTCTGCAGGGCCATGATCTCGTCGCGCGAGGCGCGTTCTGCCCCGTCCATGTCGGCGCTGTAACCACCTGCTTTGGACTGAACCTTCGTCACGGCCATCGCGCGCCTCCCCGGTTTCTATTTTTCTCTATTTTTCTGGGCACCGGCAACCGGCAACCATGTGCCTGCGATGCTGCGGGAATGGCCGCGGAATTCCGCGATCACGCTATCACCCGCGGTGACGCGGACGTCGTAGATGCCGGACCGGCCGCTACGCGAGATTTCGCGCGCGGTCGCTACCAGGACGTCGCCGAGTTTGCCCGGCCTGATGAAAGTGATATCGCACTTCGCCGCGACGGCGCGCTGGTTGTGGGAGTTGCAGGCGAAGGCGAAGGTCGAGTCGGCCAGCAGGAAGATGAAGCCGCCATGCGCGATGCGCTGGCCGTTGACCATATGCGGCTGGACAACCATCGTCATCGTCGCCTGGCCGGGCTTGATCTCGACAATCTCCATGCCGAGGCCCTTGCTGGCGTCGTCTTCCTTCCACATCGCGTCCGCGCAGGCGCGTGCGAGGTCGTCGGGCGAAAGCGCGGCCTTGACGTTCACTGCGGTCTCCCTGTCATCGGCCTTGTTGAACAGGCCTCTTTTTAAGTCCTAGACGTGGTCGTAATCGACCACGACCCTCTCCGAACACGGCCGCGCCTGGCAGGTCAGGATGAACCCTGCCTTCAGTTCCCACGGCTCCAGCGAATAATTCACTTCCATCTGCGCGTCGCCCTCGACCAGCTTGGCGCGACAGGTCGAGCACATGCCGCCCTTGCAGGCGAACGGCAAATCCATACCGGCGCGCAACGCTGCATCGAGAATGGATTCGTCTTCGGCGACCGGCACCTCGCGGCGTTTGCCGTCGATCGTCAGCAAAGCCATCGCTTTCGGCGGTGCGGAAGCCTCGATAACTTTCCTGGGCCGCGGCTTGCCGCCGAACTCCGACACGAAGCGCTCGACGTGGATGCGCTCTTCGGCAATGCCGATCTCGCGGCAGGTCACCTCGATGTCCTCGCTCATGCCCGTGGGACCGCAGATAAAGACATGATCGACGCTGGCCGCAGGAACCAGCGAGCGCAGCAGCACCCTCACCTTCTCGCCGTCGAGCCGGCCGTGCAGGATCGGAATGTCCTGCTCTTCGCCTGAGATCACGTGGAAGATCGAGAGCCGCTGCAGAAAGCGGTCCTTCAGTTCTTCCAGCGTTTCGCGGAACAGCATGCCCGATGTCGAGCGGTTGCCGTAAAACAGGAAGAACCGGCTGTTCGGTTCCCGCGCCAGCACGCCCTTCACGATCGACAGGATCGGCGTGATGCCGGAGCCCGCGGCAAAGCCGACATAGACGCGCGCCTCGCCGGGCGCATGCGCGACGCCGAAGCGGCCGGTCGGTGTCATCACGTCGAGTTCGTCGCCGGCTTTCAATTCGTCGGCCGCCCAGTTCGAAAACGCGCCGCCATCGACTTTCTTGACGGCGATGCGGAGCTCACCGTCGTCGGGGCCTGAGCAGATCGAATAGGAGCGGCGAACTTCCTCTCCGTCCATGGTGGTGCGCAGGGTCAGATATTGGCCGGGCATGAAGCTGTAATCGTCCGAAAGCTCTTTCGGAACCGCGAAGGCCAGCGACACCGCATCCGGCGCTTCGCGGCGCAGGTCGTTGACGGCCAGACGGTGGAAGCGCGGTGTTAAGGACATGATCAGTGACACTTGAAATAATCGAACGGCTCGCGGCAGCTCTTGCAGCGCCACAGCGCCTTGCAGGAGGTCGAGCCGAATTCGGACAGCACTTCGGTATTCGCAGAGCCGCATTGCGGGCACGTAACCTGCTGTTCGCCGAACAGCGCGCGGCGGGAGTTGGACGCCTGTGGCGGCGCGATGCCATATTCCCGGAGCTTTCGGCGGCCGTCGTCGCTCATCCAGTCGGTGGTCCAGGCCGGCGACAGCACCGTACGGATTTTCGGCTGACGAATCCCGGCGCGTTCCAACGCCAGTTCGATCTCCAGCGCGATCATGTTCATCGCGGGACAGCCGGAATAGGTCGGCGTGATCGCAACCTCGACGTGGCCATCGTTGACCGCGACATCGCGGAGCACGCCGAGATCGGCGATGGTCAGCACGGGTATTTCCGGATCGACCACTTGCGCGGCCGCATCCCAGGCGCGCCGGCGCAGATCGATATCGCTGAGCGCGGCGGTCACCATGTCGCCCCCGGAAATGTCCGCGGCATCGATTGCAATTCGGAGAGGAGATGGCCGAGATGCTCGCTGTGCCGGCCGGCGCGGCCGCCCTGCTGCATCCAATTGCCTTTCGGCAGCGACAGCGTCGCTTCGTTCACCACGCCGGAAATCGTCTTGAGCCATTGCGACTGCAGCAGCGCGGGGTCGGTCGCGATCCCGGCATCGATCAGCCCGCGCTCGCTGTCATCGACCGCGAACATCTCGCCGGTGAAAGCCCAGAGATCGTCGATCGCGCTCTGCGCACGGCGATGACTTTCTTCGGTGCCGTCGCCGAGACGGACGATCCATTCCGACGAATGCCTGATGTGATAGGCGCTTTCCTTTTCCGATTTCGCCGCGATCGCAGCCAGCGTCGGATCGCTCGATTTCATCATCGCGCGCCAATAGAGATCGGCGAAGGCCGCGTAGAAGAATTGCCGCACCATGGTGCGGGCGAAGTCGCCGTTCGGCTGCTCCAGCAGCAGCAAATTGCGGTACTGACGGACGTCCCGCAGATAGGCGAACTTGTCTTCGTCGTTGCCCTTGCCTTCGACCTTCGCGGCGTAGGAATAAAGTTCACGCGCCTGGCCGAGCAGATCGAGGCCGATATTGGCGAGCGCCATGTCCTCTTCCAGCATCGGCGCGTGGCCGCACCATTCCGACAGCCGATGCCCAAGGATCAGCGCATCGTCGGCGCGGCGCAGGGCGTAAAGCACCAGCGGGGTTTCGGAGACGGTGATGGAGGCTGTAGCCATATCGTTTGGTTCCACTTGCTCAACCTCATCCCAGGGAGCGCGGAACGCGCGTCTCGACGGATGGGTTACGGGCCTCATGGTTCGAGATGGCGCTGCGCGCCTCCTCACCATGAGGGGTAAGAAAATCACATATGCCCGACTTCGTCCGGCACGTCGTAAAACGTCGGGTGACGGTAAATCTTGGATTCCGCCGGCTCGAACATCATGCCCTTTTCGGACGGATCGGACGCCGTGATCGCGTTCGACGGCACCACCCAGATCGAGAGTCCCTCGCCGCGGCGGGTATAGATATCGCGCGCGGCCTGCAGCGCCAGTGTGGCGTCGGCGGCGTGCAGTGAGCCGACATGCTTGTGCGCGAGCCCGTTGCGGCTGCGGATAAAAACTTCCCAGAGCGGCATGTTCGGCGTGGCCATCGCGACCTCCCTACTCGGCAGCTTGCATGGTTGAGCGTCGCCGGCGTTTTTCGGCGTAAGCCAGCGCGGCCTCGCGCACCCAGGCGCCCTCGTCATGCGCCTTGCGACGTGCCGCGAGACGATCGCGGTTGCAAGGGCCGTTGCCGGCGAGCACCTGATTGAATTCCTCCCAGTCGATCGCGCTGTATTCCCAATTGCCGTTCGCGTTCTGCTTCATGCCGGGATCGGGAATGGTCAGCCCAAGGAACCGTGCCTGCGGCACGGTGGCATCCACGAATTTTTGCCGCAGTTCGTCGTTGGAAAAACGCTTGATCTTCCACTTGGTCGAGGTGTCGCTGTGCTGACTCGCTTTGTCGGGCGGGCCGAACATCATCAGCACCGGCCACCACCAGCGATCGAGCGCGCTCTGCGCCATCGCCTTTTGCTCCTCGGAGCCGCGGCACAGCGTCAGCATGATCTCGAAACCCTGACGCTGATGAAAGGATTCTTCCTTGCAGACGCGGATCATCGCGCGCGCATAGGGACCGTACGAGCAACGGCAGAGCGGAATCTGGTTCATGATCGCCGCACCATCGACCAGCCAGCCGATCGCGCCGATATCGGCCCAGGTCAGCGTCGGATAATTGAAGATCGAGGAATATTTTGCTTTCCCCGCCAGCATCAGGTCGACCAGTTCTTCGCGCGAGGAGCCGAGCGTCTCGGCCGCGGCGTAGAGATAGAGCCCGTGGCCGCATTCATCCTGCACTTTCGCGAGCAGCGCAGCCTTGCGGCGCAGTGACGGCGCGCGGGTGATCCAGTTGCCTTCGGGCAGCATGCCGACAATTTCGGAATGTGCGTGCTGGGAAATCTGCCGGGTCAGCGTCTTGCGATAGGCCGCCGGCATCCAGTCATTCGGCTCGACGCGCTCGTCGGCGTCGATGCGGGCCTGAAACGCCGCGGCAAGCGTGGCGTCCTCGATCTGACGGTCGTCCCCGTCCGACGTATTGAGCGCCTGGGTGTACATGGCCGTCCTCCCGAATGCTCTTGGGAGTTCAATATATAACAAAAAATGAAATACTGAAAGGTATTTTTGTAATATATTTAGGCCTCGTCGAACCGGCGCAACAGTTCCGCGCCGGGCTTCGGCAATGGCCCGTTTTCGTTGGTGGCGTGGCGGTCAAGCCATTGTTCGGACGCGGGAAGCAGGGCGCGATAGATCGCGCCGCAAAGCGTTCGGGCAGCCCTCCCCGGCCAGTCCGCGGGCAGCAGCGCGGTCGGCAGCAGCGGATCGCGCAGCACCACGCGGCGGTAATGGTGGATCAGCAGGATGCGTGCGGTGAAGGCTTCGGAATCGCTGAGCTTTGCGCCGCGCTCGATCGCGCCGCGCAACGGCTCGAAGGTTTTCATGAATTTGAGATAGGCGTCCGCGGTACGGTCGAGCGGCCAGCTCTGCTCAAGCAGCCTCCTTCCGCTATCGTCCTCGGCGGACACTTCGAGACGGATGGCGCCGGCGGCTTCATCGGGAACGGGCACGCCCGACGGCGCGACCCACACGCCCGGCACCGGACTGCCAAAGCCGGCATTTTTCAGCGCCTCGCGCGAAGCGTCGCGGTCCTCGCCATTGCCGATCAGAAGCAATTCGAAACGTCCGGTCCAGTCGGAGGCCGGCGGACCATAGATGTGCCTGGTCGCGATATCGAACATCTGCCGTCCGCTCTGCACCAGCCGGTAAAAGCTGTTGCGGCCGACCTTGTGGCGCTCGAACCAGCCATCGCGAAGCAAGCCGCGACATCGCGGTGCGCACCACGCTGGGGTCGATATCGATCTCCGCAAAAAACGCCAGCAGCGTGCCGAGCCAGACCGAGCCGCCGCGCGGCACGATGGCGTCGCCGAACACGGTAATGACGATGGAGCCGGTGCGCGAAGGTTCGCGCTTCAATTGTTCGACGATGCGGGCGAGCGGCTGCGGCATGCGTCAACGCATACCGCGTTTTTCACAGGGCAAGCGACAACGGCAAGCGACAACGCCGGCTTTCCGGCGCCAAATGCGGCTGCGAACCGATCAGCGGTTCGGATTGGGATAGACCAGCGCCCGCCAGCCGCCGCGATCGAACGGCGCCCATTGGCCTTCGCCCTGCGCCAGACGATCGGCCACCGCATAGACGACCGCGGGATGGTGACCCATGCCGCAATGGCTGCTTTCGACCTCGATACTCTCTGAGGTCGCGGACGCCTGCTCCATGCAGCCCTGCCAGGCGCAGATGCCGTCGGTACGGCTGAAGATCGCGGTCGTCGGCACCGGCGGCGTACCCGCCAGCGATCCGCCGAAACGCCCATCCTCTTCGTCGGCGCGGCGGCCGCTGGCCATCTCATAGACGCGCCAGGCGTTGGTCGCTTTCGGACCGGCCGCAAACGGACTGCCGAGCGTGATCACCGAGCGCACACGCTCCGGCATCATCTTCGCGAGCTGGCGCGCGTAGAGACCGCCCAGGCTCCAGCCAACCAGCGAAACCTTGCGGCCATGCGTGTCGTTCAATTCCTGCACCAGGTCGACCATCGCTTGCTGCACGCCTTGGCGCAGACCGAGATTGCGGCCCTGCCGCCAGCCGCTGACGGCGTAGCCGCGGCTGTTGAGGAAACTGCGCAGCGGACGCGTCGAGGTGTCGGATGCAACGAGCCCAGGCAATACCAGTACCGGATGGCCGTCGCCTTTCGGCGCGAGGCTGAGCAGCGGCAGCGCGCCAAGAAACGCACCCAGTTCGGAAATGGCGCGCCCTTCCAGAAACATCAGGGTTCTGGACGGCGGGCGAAGCGTCTGCGCAGCGACGGACATCGTATCTCCTCTCGAGGCCGGCCCTTAGGTCTCGGCCGCCGGCCGATGGTTCAGTTAGGAAGACGCAAAGCTGGTGGAATTGTTCCGCAACGCAACATCGTGTCGTAAAAAGCTAAGGAACAGGTTTTGTTCTTGCAAGCGGCCTAGTTCACACTTGGGATAACTAAAGGCGTTTGGGACAACTAAAGGCGTTGACGTGATTAATTAGTCACAGCAACCGAAGCAAATATTCGAGCGTGTAGAGCGCCAGCCCCGCGAGCCCGCCGATCAGCGAGCCGTTGAATCGGATGTATTGCAGGTCTTTGCCGATGTTGATTTCGATCAGCGAGATCAACTGCCCCATATCCCAGGATTTCACCTGATCGGAAATGAAGGTGGACACGCCGCTCTTCTGTTCGGCAATCACGGTACGCAGCACCGCCACCAGCCCCTGGTTGATTTCGCTGCGCAGTTCGACATCGCCCGCCAGCGCCTCGCCTGCCGCCACGAACATCCGCGCCAGATGTTGCTGTAACACCTGGCTCTCGCCCGACGCGCTGCGTTCGAAGAACGATCGCGCATTCGACCAGATGTTGCGCGCGAGGTCGGCAAGCTCGGGCCGCGCCAGCAGGTCGCGTTTCAAGCCGTCGATGCGGCTGGCATAGCTCGGATCGCTGCCGAGGCGGTCGACGAACGACAACAGCATGCGATCGAACTCGCCGCGGAACGGATGCTCGGGATCGTTGCGCACTTCTTCGAAGAACGCAGTTGCCGACGCCACGATCCGCTTCACCAGAAACTTGTCGGCGCGATAGAGTTTCAGCAGCGTCGGCAATTCCGCGCGAATCTTCTCGCGGATCATTGCCATGGTTTCGGCTTGCGTCAGCGTCTGATGCACGGCGCGCAGGATATCGTCGAGCAAACCCTGATGCCGGCCCTCGCCGACGAATGCGCGGAGCGTGCCGGCGGCGAGCGGCGCGAGATCGATCGACATCAATTGCGAGGTGATGCGGCGGCTGACGAACGTCATCAAGCCGGAATTCTCCGTCGCCGAGACCGCTTCGGGCAACAAGCGCAGCGCGAAACGCGCGAGATCCTCGCTGCGCTTGCGGTCGCGCAGCCAGTCGGCAATGAACGAACCGAAATCGATCTGGCGCAGTTTTGCCTCGACCGGCGCTGCTTCGAGGAAATGCACCTCGATGAATTCGCCGAGTGTGTCGGCGATGCGGTGCTGGTTGCTCTGGATGATCGCGGTGTGCGGGATCGGCAGCCCCAAAGGCCTGCGAAACAAGGCTACCACCGCGTACCAGTCGGCCAGGCCGCCGATGGTGGCGGCTTCGGCAAAGGCGGCAATGAAGCCGAACACGGGATGGACGGGCAGCAACGCCTTCGCGGCGATGAACAGCGCAAACGTCGCTGCCAGCACCAGCGTCGCAAGCCACTTTACGCGGCGCAACTCCGCAGCCCGCGCGGCGTCGGCGGGGGTGTCGATGACGAATGTGGCGGGAAGGCTCATGACGGCTTTTTCGGATGAACCACGCTCCTCATCCTGAGGAGCGGCGTCTTCGCCGCGTCTCGAAGGATGAAGGCCCCATCGTGGCCTCATGGTTCGAGACGGCGCAAGCGCGCCTCCTCACCATGAGGGACAACGATCATCTATGCTGCCACTGGTCAAAAAGAAGGCCCGCCTAAGCGGGCCTTCGAAAAGGGCAGTTGTCAGACGATCGCTATCAGGCGGTCTTGCTGTAGACCTTGGAGAAATTGTCCTGCGCGGTCTTGGCACCGTCGGCGACGAGCTTGCCGAGATATTCGGTGGTGGCCTTCGCCCGCGAGACGAGAACTTCGCCACGCGTACGGACCATCTCCGACTGGATCTGGGCGGCTTCGCTCAGCGACTTGGCCGAAGCGAGCTTGTCGATGCCGGCGAAGAACGCTTCCGCGTCCTGATAAAGCGCCTGCTGGATGTTGCGGCTGATCTTGGCGGCCTCGGAGACCGAACCGGCAACGGCGGTTTCGATCGCAGCGGTCACCTTCTCGGAACCGGCATGAAGGTCGGCAGCGCGAACCTTGGCGGTCTCGGCCTGCTTCTTCACGAACTCACGGGCGGCTTCCGGAACTTCCATGTTCTGGAGCTTGGTGAACGCCTCGGTGACGGGCGCGAAGGCTTCCTTGACGGTGTTCAGCACGGAATTGGTTTCGGTGGTCATTGGGGTTCTCTCCATCCTCAGGTTTGAGCTATGGGGCTCACCCCGTCCGGTTTGGCCCGGGGCAAAATTGTTATGCCATAGTTAATTGTGCGACGCAACATTAATGTTGCATCGCGATATCACGAATTCGTGATCGGATTTTGGACGCCTTTTGCCTTCGGAACGCCGAACGCCTCGTGCCGTCATTTGACCGGGAACAGAAGCGCGAGAGAAGCTCGCAATTGCCAGGCCGGAGTGCCGGTCGGGCGTATCGCGTTATAATAGCCCGCAATTGATGCGTTCACGGGTTGATCGCCCACTCTGAAAACTCGACCGAAGCCACCGCCGATCGGCACCGTCCATTGCTCACCCGATGCCGCGAGCCAGTTCGACGGTGATGATCGGCGACGTGGTCAAGTACCAGCCGTGCTCCATATTGTAGTTGAGGAAGGGCTGGGCGAGGAAGGCGTTGACGGGCGGTCGCAGTGGATTGCCGCCGACCGACCACTGATTGTTGAGCAACACACCGATCACCCAATGCCCTGGCGTCACCAGGAAGACGGCCGTGGGGCCGAACAGGAATTTTCCGGTTCCGAGAATGGGATCGTTTGCGGACGGAATAGTGAAGACCGGTCCCACGCCCCAGATCAGCGCACCGGGGTGCACGGGCGAAAAGAACAACGATTGAGTAATGTCGCCGACACCATTTGTATTGCTGTCGAAGAACGGACTTGGCTGGCTCACCAACGGAATGATGGTACGTGAAATCAAATTCCAGTCATCGCTTAGATGCATCGGCACGACGGGCTGAATGTTGAATACTTCCTGGGTGCGATTGAATGGACCGGTGTTGAAATTGGTATTGCTCTGGAACGGCACGCTGACCAAGTCCGCGATTGGGTTTTGTGATTGCTTCTGCAGGCCTTCGTCCTCTGAAGGTTCACGCGAAGGCTTCGGCGCCTCGGCCTCCGCGGGAAGGCCGCTCTCGAATTTATAATTGATCCCGGCTTTGACCATTTGAAGGTCGCGGTTCAAAGCCACCGAAGGGATCGTGGGAGAATTCCAGTTTGATAGCCCGAGATAATCGTATTCGAGTTTGACGGTCCAATGCGCCTTGAAGCCGTATTCGATGCCAGCGCCAGCTAACCAGCCGCTGCTGGTGCTGGATCCGTTCCAAACGGTGCCGGGGAGGTTCAAAGTAGCGTTGCTATTCACCCAGCCGCCGCCAAGCTTGGCGAATACGAGCCATCGATCATCCACGAGGCCGACGCGGCCCGCCACAGTGCCGATCCAGCGCTGGTCTACATAGCCTAACGTCGGAGCAGGAAGGACCGGATGAGCAAAGCCGGCCCCATCGAACTCACCTTCGACACCAAATAGAAAGTGCCCGGCCTGGAAGTTATAGCCCGCCTGCACGCCGCCAATGAATTCGGACAGGCCGCCATACAGATTGTTGCCGGGAATGTTCAGGCTGCCGTTGGACCATCCCCCGCCGAAGTTGATGCCCGCATAAAACCCTGACCAATTATAGGGCGGCACTGCGATCAGGGCTTTGTACATCGGGGCCTTGGCAGGCAAGTCCGATGCAAAAGCAGCCCCGCTCAACAATCCCGCAGCAGCGACGCCCGCAAGGAAAATTTTCTGCACTGGCGCCTCCCCTAACGGTCCGGCCACAGCTCCAAAACATACTGCGCGTAACACCTTCCTGCCTACGCGTCTTGATTGATGCGGGTAGAACCATGCGAGCAATTTTCGACGCGGTGATATTCCGGCAACACCGAAGTCGTTCATCGCTTCAATTGATGCTCAAATTGATCCTCGCAGCCTACCGGTACGTTCTGGGCCCGGACCGCTTCCCTGCTGTATCACCTGTGGCGCTTTGGACGCAGTATTCAACTTTCTTCCGGCAAACAAATCCTGAATGAATTTGCTGGGTGAACCCCGCTTGCTCCGGGGTTACTGTGTCGCCGAGTTGTATTCCGTAGGCGACACACTTACGGGGCACAATATGACAGCGAGAATTACACTGGCCGCGGCGAAAAGCGGGCGGCCGATCTCGGCACCTCGACGCAGACTTTCCTTTGCTGCAATCGCCCTGGCACCCGCGATCATGTTTTTTTCCGATTGTGCGCTGGCCGACGAAGGCGGCGTGAGCTTCTGGGTTCCCGGTTTCTTTGGAAGCCTAGCGGCCGCGCCGCAGCAGCCGGGTTGGTCGCTGGCGAACATCTACTACCACACCACGGTCTCCGCAGGTGCCGACGTCGCGCGTGCGCGCGAATTCACGCTCAACAGGGTTCCGGCCAACGTTACCGTCAACGCAAATCTGAATTTGAACATCAACGCCACCGGCAATCTCGGCTTTGTGATCCCGTCCTATGTATTCGAAACGCCGGTTCTCGGCGGTCAGGCGGCGGTGGCCCTCATAGGGAGCCTATGGCGTCGTCGGCACCAGTCTGGCGGGGACCTTGACCGGCGTGGCCACGGGTCCCGTTCGGCAACAGCACCCCCTTCGTGCTTTCCGACAGCATAAACGACACGACATGGGGCTTTGGGGATCTGATGCCGCAATTCTCAATTGCGCTGGAATGCCGGCGTCCACAATTACATGACCTACATCACGGGCGACATCCCGGTCGGCGCTTACCAATCCACGCGTTTGTCGAACCTGGGCATCGGACACGGCGCGATCGACGTCGGCGGCGGCTACACCTATTTCAATCCGCAGACCGGCAATGAATTCTCCGGCGTGCTCGGCTTCACCTACAATTTAATCAACAATTCGACGCAGTATCAGAATGGCGTCGACATGCACTTCGACTGGGGTGTATCGCAGTTCCTGTCGAAGCAGGTCATGGCTGGCCTCGTAGGTTATGTCTACAAGGAGATCGGCTGCGACAGCGGCTCAGGCGACCGTGTTGGCTGCTTCCAGTCCCAGGTGGTTGGCATCGGTCCCCAGATCGGATTCCTGTTTCCGGTCGGCGACATGCAAGGCTATCTCAATCTAAAGGCTTACGGCGAGTTCGCTGCGGAAAACCGGCCGTTCGGCTGGAACACCTGGATCACCTTCTCCATCTCGCCGCCCGCGCCCGGGGCGCCTCCGACGACAAAGCCGATCGTCAGAAAATATTAGAACTGGGCTGCCGACCCAAGCTGCCGAGCTACGCGTCCTAGAAAATGTTGCGCGAGGCGTGGTGCTGCCCCGCGGCTGGAATCATGAACGATCCTAATGCTGCACGGCCCCGGGAAGCCCGTAGGCCTCCAACTGCGCCCGGACCTGCGCCACATTATGCCCGAGCACGACGATGTCGTGCTTCTTGCCGTCGACATCCCGGACGTGGTCGCGCAGCAAAGCTTCGGCCTTGAAGCCGAGGCTCTCGAACAGCGCGATCGCGGCCTGCTGGTCGACCGTCATCTGAACCGACAGCTTTTCCAGGCCGGCGCCCAAGGCCAGCGCAAAGGTCTCCTGCGACAGCGCCCGCCCGACCCCCAGGCCGCGGACGTCCTGCGATACCACCATCCGGATCTCGCCGACATGCGGTGACCAGGAATGCTGGTCACGCACCAGCGTGCCGCAACCGACCACGGTACCCGCCTTGACCGCGAGCAGGCTCTTGATCTGCCCCCGCTCGATCTCGTTGATCCAGGCCGACAGCACCTTTGGCTCGCTGATGTTGCGCGGCAGGAACAGCAGATCGTGGGTCGGGAGCTTTTGCGCGAAGGCCAACACCGCGGCCTCGTCGGCGCGCGACATCTGGCGGAATTCAATGTCGCCGGCATCGGTCTTGGTGTGCCGCGGATAGGAACGTGTTTCACTCATATCGATCTCTTGCCTAACCAATTGTCCAGTTTCGGCCACAGCCGCTTGACGGCGTTGGCGCCGGCGACGAGGCTGACGTGACCGCCCTTCAGCATCACCTCTTCCTTGTCGGTCGAGCCGACCTTCGTGATCAGGTGCCTGGCCGCTTCATAGGGCACGATGTGGTCGTGTTCGGCAACCGCATGCAGAATCGGGACCTCGATCTTCGAAATGTCCGCCGCACGGCCGCCGACCGACATGGTGTCGTTGAACAACTTGTTGTCCCACATCAGGTCCTTGGTGATATCGCGGAAGTACTCACCGGCCAGCGGCAGCGTATCGGTCGCCCAGCGGTCGAACATCCGGTACGATTTCACGAATTCGTCGTTCCAGATATTTTCCCATAGCTGCACCTGGCTGACGGCGCGCGAGGCCGGCCGCAGCATCTCGAACGAGGACAGGATCATTTCCGGCGGCACGTTGCCGATACTGTCGACGAGCCGATCGACGTCGAAATAGCGCCGGTCCGAGAAATTCGAGAACAGCTTCATCTCGCGAAAATCGATCGGCGTGGTGAAGCAGATCAGGTTCTTCATCGGTCCATCGTTGAAGATCGAGCCGTACAAAAGCGACAGCACACCGCCGAAGCAATAGCCGATGACACTGACGTCGGTCTCGCCGGAATCCTGCTGCACGCGGCGCACGCAATCCGGAATGAAGTCGAGGACGTAGTCCTCCATCCGCAGCGATTTTTCTTCCGGCTTCGGCGCGGTCCAGTCCAGCATATAGACGTCGTAACCGCGCTTGAGCAGAAACTCGATAAAACTTTGGCCGGGCACCATGTCGAGGATGTAGCCGCGGTTGGTGGTCGCCATCACGATCAGCACCGGCACGCGGTAGATTTCATCCGTCATGGGCCGGTAGTGATAGAGGTTCATGGTGCCGCGGACCGCCAGAATGTCCTTCGGCGTCGAGCCCAGCGAGGGCCCGGACGAGGAGATATATTCGACGCCCTTGATGCTGCGCTGGATCGCGCGCTGCACCTCGGACTGGATCCGCTCCGGGATCGACGCCAGATCGAGGCCTGCGGGCGCGTTCATTTTTGCTCTCCCTCCGATGGAGGACGCCTGGTGCGCGGCGGCCGCGGCGCGCCATAGCCGCCTTCCGGCGCCAGCGAATTATGGTGCACCTGCTGCAGCAGCGCCTTGATCTCGTTCAACTGGCCTTCGATCGACTGGATCCGCTCGGCCATGCCGACCATCTGCGCCCGGCTCGGCAGGTTCATCGCCAGCAGATATTTTTCCATGAGTTCGCCGAGCTGCTTTTGCGCGCCCGCACTCGCACCACCGACCTGATTCATCGCCTTGGAAAATTCCGGCGATGCCATCGCCTGGTTGGCAAAGGAGTTGAACCCCTTCTCCATCTCCCCGATCATGGTCTGCCAGATCACGGCAGGATCGTTACCCTTGTCGGCCATAGGCGCCCTCCAACTGGTTACGAGCGCTTGCCACGCCTCGAATACTTGATGACATACCACACCGTTGCGGCGGGCCGGTCAACCGGACGTTGGTGGCCGCGACATCTGAAGCCTTCTGCGGTGCGGGAAAGCGTGGCATACAGTTCCCCATCACGGTACCATCAAGGGATAGATCGAAGTGACGCTCGCTCATCAGCCGCCGCAAATCGCCCACGCTAACGGCATCGACATTTGCTACGAAATCTTCGGCGATGCCGCTGCGGAACCTCTGTTGCTGATCATGGGCCTCGGTGCCCAGATGATCCACTGGGACGACGATTTCTGCCGCCAGCTCGCGGCGCGCGGCTTTCGCGTGATCCGGTTCGACAATCGCGACATCGGCAAATCTTCCAGAATGACCGGCGGCAAGCGCCTCGGACCGGTCGAACTGCTCAAGCTGCGGTTCCTGAAGATCCCGGTCGCCGCGCCCTACAAACTGATCGACATGGCCAGGGACACGATCGGCCTGATGGACGTCCTCGGCATCAAGTCCGCGCATCTGGTCGGCGCGTCCATGGGCGGCATGATCGCCCAGGAAATCGCGATCTCGTTCCCGCAACGGGTGCGCTCGCTGACTTCGATCATGTCGACCACAGGCAATCCGAAGCTGCCGCAGCCGACCCGCGAGGCGGCTGCGATGCTGATGGCGCCGCCGCCGGCAACCAAGGAAGAGTATTTCGAGCGGTTTGCCAAAACCTGGAAAATCCTGCGCGTCGGCTCGTTCCCGCAAGACGAAGCGCTGGATCGCTCCCGCGCCGAACGCACCTATGAGCGCGGCCTCAATCCGGCCGGTGTCGGCCGGCAATTGCGCGCGGTGCTCGCCTCCGGCAGCCGCAAGGAACGGCTGCGCATGGTGAAGGCGCCGACACTGGTCATTCACGGCACCGTCGATCCGCTGGTGCGCCCCGAAGGCGGCCAGGACACGGCGGCCTCGATCCCCGGCGCGAAACTTTTGATGATCGAAGGCATGGGCCACGCGCTGCCGATCCCGATGTGGCCGCAGATCATCGACGCGATCGACAAGCACGCCCATGGCGCTGCGACGAAGGCGGCGTAGGCCGGCGACTGATCATTGCTTGCCGGATCGAAGTGACCTTGCGCATCTGAGGGAGCAATCCGATGGTGGCGTCCGACAAGCTGTTCGCAGGCTCGATCCCGGAAATCTACGACCGGTTTCTGGTGCCGCTGATCTTCGAACCCTATGCGCGCGATCTCGCCGAGCGGCTGGCAAAGACAGAGCCGCGGAATGTGCTGGAAACAGCCGCAGGAACCGGTGTCGTGACACGGGCGATGCTGTCGAAGCTTCCGACCGGCACGCGCATCGTGGCAACCGACCTCAACCAGCCGATGCTCGATCGGGCGGCATCACGCCAGCCTGACGGTGGGCAGGTCGAGTGGCGGCAGGCCGACGCGCTTTCCCTGTCATTTCCCGATCAAAGCTTTGACGCGGTGACTTGCCAGTTCGGCGCGATGTTCTTTCCGGACAAGGTTTTGGCCTACAAGGAGGCACGCCGGGTCTTGCGGCCGGGTGGCCATTTCTTTTTCAATGTGTGGGACAAGATCGCAGATAACGAGTTCGCGGACACGGTGACAGAAGCGCTTGCGGCGCGGTTTCCGCATGATCCGCCGCGCTTCATGGCCCGCATCCCGCACGGCTATCATGATGTCGACCGAATTCGGCAGGAACTCGATGCCGCGGGATTTGTGGCGATCTCAATCGAAGCCGTGGAGCATCGCAGCCAGGCCCCCATCGCCGCGCGATCCCGCAATCGCCTATTGCCAGGGAACGCCTCTGCGAAATGAAATCGAGGCCCGCGACGCATCGGGCCTGGAAGCTGCGACCCAACAAGCGACGGAGGCCTTGGCACGCCGATTTGGAACCGCCGCCGTCGATGGCCGTATTCGGGCCCTGGTGATTGCCGCCAGCCGCAACTAATCCTTCGTTGCGATCCAGATGATGTGGCGCGCTCCGCCGCCTCTTCCCGTTGCGCGCACCCGAACTTCGTTGACGTCGAAACCGGCCTGATCGAGACGTTTTGCGAACGGCAGGTCGGGCCCCGACGACCAGACCGCCAGCACACCGCCTGGCCGCAACGCCGTGTGCGCCGCTTTCAGTCCGCTTGAACTATAGAGCGCATCATTGGCCTGCCGGGTCAGGCCTTCCGGCCCATTATCGACATCCAGGAGAATGGCGTCGAATGTCGAACGGTGAGACCGGATGATTTCGGTGACGTCCGCCTCCCGAATGTCGACGCGCGTGTCCTTCAGGCTATCGCCGAAAATCTTCGCCATCGGCCCTCGCGCCCAGCCGACGACGGCCGGCACCAGTTCGGCGACGACGATCCGCGCATCGGCTCCCAGCACGGCGAGCGCGGCTCGGAGCGTAAACCCCATCCCCAATCCGCCGATCAGCACATGCGGCTTTGCGACCGCTTCGATTTTCCTGGCCGCAAGCGTCGCGAGCGCCGCTTCCGAGCCAGAGAGGCGGCTGTTCATCAGTTCGTTGGTGCCGAGCATGATGGAGAATTCGGCGCCGCGGCGCATCAGGCGCAGTTCCCCATCGGTGCCGGGAACAATTGCGGTGTCGAGTTTTTCCCACGGAATCATGGGCGGGGTTCTAGCACGATCACTAGATCATCGTCGTCCCGGCCAGCGATCGCATAGCCACCGGCATATGTATTTGCCATCGCTGGAGCAACAGCCCGACCTAGCAGCGAACTGAGGAGGCTATGGGTCCCTGCTTTCGCGAGGGACGACAGAGAGAGTTTATCCGCCGGCCCAGACGTCGAGCACGTAGCGGTTCCCAGTGCCGAGATCGTCGATCCAGCGTTGCCCGGCTTGCGCGTCGGCGCCGCTGCGTTCGCGGTAGATCGCAACCAGGGCCGCCTTGACGTCCGGCTCCATCTTGCCGCCGTCGCCGCAGACATAGACGATCGCGCCCTGCTCGATCAGGCTCCAGACGCGATCCTTTTGCGCGGCGACCAGATGCTGCACATAGGTCTTGGGGCTGTCGGCGCGCGAGAAAGCGGTGTGCAGTTCGGTAACCCCATCGGCTGCAAAGGCCTTCAGTTCATCGGCATAGAGGAAATCCTGCTCGGGATGGCGGCAGCCGAAAAACAACATCGCAGGCCCCAGGCTTGCGCCCTTGGCCTTGCGATCGGCGCGGTCCTGCAGAAAGCCGCGGAAGGGCGCGAGACCCGTGCCGGGCCCGATCATGATGATCGGCACGGAGGCGTCATCCGGCAGGCGGAAGCCAGCCTTGGTTTCGCGAACGGTGGCGTGGACGGTGTCGCCGGCGCGGCGGCCGGCGAGATAATTCGAGCAGACACCCTTGTAGACGCCGCGGCCGGAACTGGCGGGTGCCTCGACCACGCCGACAGTAATACTGCAGCGCGCCGCATCGCCGGCCGGCGACGACGAGATCGAGTAATAGCGTGGCGCCAGCAGCGACAGCATTTCGAGATAGGCATGGAACGGCAGTTCGCAGGCCGCGTGTTCCTCCAGCAGATCGAACACCGATTTGCGTTTGGCGAGGACATCGGAACGGTAACGCTCGGTCGATGCGTCGTCGTCGCCGACATAGGCCAGTAATTTCGGCTTGGTGACGGGGCAGCGCGTATGCTCCGACATGATCTGGATCTGCTTGCGGGTCGCGATCTGCTGCAACTCGACGAATTCGGTCAGCAACCGCCCCACGGACACGGCATCGCCAATCGGCAATTGTGCGCGGCGGCCTTCGGCGACCTGCAGCTTGATTTGGTCCGCCGGCAAAAAGCCGAAGCGGCGCGCGACGGAATCGACCAACGCCGGGTCGTTGCGCGGCACCACGCTGAGATGATCACCGACACGGTAAGAGATACCGGACGGCAGTTGCACCTCGATATGCCGGGTCGACCGGTCGGACGGATTGGCGCCGGCCTTGTTTTGCAGTTCGGAATTGAGCAGCACCTTCATCGGCGCGACGCCGCCCGATGCGACGATGATGTTGACCGCCGACGGCGCTACCGGTTCGATCTTGTAGAGCGGCTCGTCGGAGGCGCTGCGGCTGAAACTGGTGTCGACGCCGAATTCCTTGACTGCGACCGGCGCGGCCTTGGCGAACCAGCTTTCGAATTGACCGTCGAGATCGCTGCGGGCATCGCCCTCGCCCCGCGCATAGACACTGCGCGCACCGTGCGCCGCCAATTGCTCGTCGATCATGCGCGGCACCGACTGGTAGGTCGCGGCCCAATCGCTGTTGCCGCAGCCGAACACCGCATAGCGGACTTTTGCGAACGCGTCTTTCGGTAAATCGCTGCCCAGCCATTTGACGAATTGCGTGGCGTTATCCGGCGGCGCGCCATTATAGGAGGCGCAGAAGATCAAGACACCGCCCTGCTCCGGCAACGTGCCGACATAGTCGTCGAGCGGCGCCAGCTTGGTCGCAAAGCCGTTGACCTCGGCGAGGTCGGCGACGCGCGTTGCCAGTTCTTCCGCGGAGCCGAGGTTGGAGCCATAGAGCACCAACAGCGGCGTGTTGTGCCCCGGGCGCGTTCGCGCTGGCGGCGCCGCCGCGTTTGACGCAGCAACCGCAACCGCCGCACGGCCGGCGAAGGCGCCGCGTTCCTTATCGGTGCGCGGCCGCACCTTGATCTTGAAACCGTCGGGCTTGATCGTCAGCGTCTCTTTCAGACGCATCTGATAGCGGTGGATGTCGATCAGCTTGAAGCGCTGCAGGATCATGCCGATCGCAAGTGCGGCCTCATGCATCGCAAAGCCGCGACCGATACAGGCGCGCTGACCGTTGCCGAACGGCTTCCAGGCATTGACCGGGCGCTTGGCTTCGGCCTCGCGGCTGAAATTCTCAGGATCGAACTTGTCGGGGTTCGGTCCCCAGACGCTGGGATCGCGGTGCAGCGCCATGACCAGCACTGTGATGAAGGTGTTCTTCCTGAGCTGGTACTTGCCGCCGATGGTCTCGTCCTGGAGCGGTGCGATGCCATAGGCCGGCGCCGGCGGCCACAGCCGCAGCGCTTCCTTCAAAATTTGCGTGATGTAGGTGAGCTGCGTGACCTGCTGGTAGGTCGGCCGGGCGTCGATATCGGGCCCGAGCACCCGATCGACCTCCTCATAGGCCTTCTTGAGCACTTCGGGATGTTTCAGCAGCGCATAAAGCGTGCAGGACAGAAGGCCGGAAGTGGTCTCGTGGCCCGCGATCAAAAACGTGTTGATCTGGTAGCGGATGTTGACGTCGTCGAGCTGCTCGCCGGTGGCGCGGTCGACGCCGGTCATCATGGCGCCCAGCATGTCCTTCTTGCCTTCGGCGGCTTCAGCATTGCCGCGCCGCTCAGCGATGATCTCGTCGACCATCTTGTTCATGAAGGCGACGTCCAGCGCGAGATCCTTGCGGCGCTTCTGCAGCCACAGGCCCTCGAGCGGGATGCCCCGGGTCATCATGATGGTCTCGAGCGAGCGTACCAGCAATTCCACGAACGGATGATAGTCGCGGCGATAGAACGAATTGAAGCGATAGTCGAAGCCGCAGAGGCCGATGGTGTCGAGCGTCAGCGCCGTCATGTCGTGAACGACGTCGATCTCCTCGTCGCCATTCAGCCGCTCCCATTTCTTCACAAGCTGATCGGCGATATCGACCATGCTCGGGTGATAGGACTGCATCGCGCGGTTGCCGAACGGCTGCAGCAGGATGTTGTGCGCCTTGCTCCAGTTCGGCTCATTGGTGTCGGCGGTGAACAGACCGTCGCCGCCGACCGCGCGCACCCGGCGCAGCGAACCGCGCACGGCCTTGTCGAAGCGTTTCTCGTCGGAAAGTTCGTCGACCAAATCATGTCCGGAGACGATCACGAGCGGCGCGCCCATCATGTCGAGCCAGAAGATCGGCCCCAATTCCCTGGTCAGCCGCACCAGATGCTGCACCGGCGCGTTCGGATCCAGCGACAGCATGTTGCCGACCACCGGCTTCTTCGGCGGATGCGGGATCGGATTGAGCTTGTTGGTGGAAGCCATTGTAGAAGTCTCTCCTGCCTAAGTCCGGCCGTCGGTTTCAGCCCGTATCCCCAGCGAAGCGAAAGAGTTTGTCATTCCGAGATGGTCCGCAGGATCAGACCTCAGATGCGCAATTGCGCGTCGGGAATTCAGATTCTCGGATGTGCAACTTGCACATCCCGGTTCGATGCTTCGCATCGCCCCGGAATGACAGCCTCAGTCACTCCGCTCGGCATGACGATGCCGCACGCGCTCACCCAAATCTCTTCCTACGCCATTCAATCAGCTTGGCGCTGACCTCATCCGGCTTTTCCTGCTGCGTCCAATGGCCGCTGTCACGCACCAGGTACTTCTCCAGATCGGGAACGATCTTCTCCATGCCGTCGGCGGCCGACGGCGGCAGCACATGGTCGTTCTCGGCCATGATCATCAGCGACGGCACCCGCACGGTGTGGTCCAGCCCCGCCGAGCGCTGCCAGTTGCGCGACATGTTGCGGTACCAATTGATGCCGCCGGTGAAGCCCGACTTGGTGAAGGTATCGACGAACACCTTCTTTTCTTCCGGCGACAATATTGGCGTCCGCGGATCATGCTTGGCGTCGTAACCCGCGATCATCTGCGGAAACGCCAGATTGAGCCTGGGTGAAGCGCCGACCCCGGCGACCGGCTTGTCCGCCGGCGCGGTGTCGCTGCGCGGCACCGGCTTGCGCATGAAGGCGTCAAACGTCTGCTCGACGCGGCTGCCAAAAATCCGGTCGGGCTCGCGGGCGGGATGCTGGAACTGCACGATATACATGCTCTCGCCGAACCGCTGCCGAAACAGCTCGATCGGATCGGCCGGCGCGCGATCGTGATGCGGCGTGTTGATGCCGACTACGCCGGCAACGCGATCGATGTGGCGCAACGGCATTTGCCAGACGATGAAGCCGCCCCAGTCGTGGCCGACGAAGATCGCCTTGTCGATCTTGAGATGGTCAAGCAGACCAACGAGATCGCCGGTCAAATGCTCGATGTCGTAATCCTCGACCTTCTCCGGCCGGTCGGTCGAGCCATAGCCGCGCTGATCCGGCGCAATCACGCGGATGCCGGCCTCGCTCAATGCCTTGATCTGGTGACGCCAGGAGAATGCGAGCTCCGGCCAGCCATGGCAAAGGATCACCGGCGGCTTGTCGGTTTTCGGGCCTGCCTCGTAATAGCCCATGCGAATATCGTTGGTCTGGGCGAACTGCAGCGGCGGCATCTCAATCATCGCAACCATCTCTTCTCTTGGGCATGATCTTGTCGAAAACCGGGCATTTTTTCGGATAGTGACTCCTATTCAGCCGCGCCCTTGATATCGGCAGGCGGTGGCGCGAACGCCGCTTCCAATGCATCGAATTCGAGCGGCAGCATGTCACACAAAACCTGCACATGGGGAATGATGTTGGCGCCGGCGATGAAGCCGAAATCGAGCTGGTCGCGATAGCTCTGCACGGTGATGTTGAGCGCCAGTCCATGGGTCGAGATCGACACCGGAAAGATGTGCAACAATTCCGCACCCGCCGCATACAGTGTCTGCCGCGGCCCCGGCACGTTGGACACCGTGATGTTTGCCGCCGGCGGCAACACGTCGGAAAGATTCGAGCGGCTGTAAAGCAGCGCCAGGATCTGCACCAGGATCGGCGCGCCCAGCATCGAGATGTTGGAGACCTGCGGCATCAAGGCTCGCAGCGGATGCGACATTTCCTTGGACTTGGTGGATTGCGCGATGATCGCTTCCAGCCGGCCTTTGGGATCCTCGATGTTGGTGGCGATCGAGCAGATCATGCCGAACACCTGGTTGTTGGCATCGGTATTGCCTTCCTCGCGCAGCGAGATCGGCACTGCCGCAGTCATCGACTTGTTCGGCAGCGCGCCCTGCTGCAGCAGATAGCGCCGCACCACGCCGGAGGCGAGCGCCAGCACCACGTCGTTGAGCTTGCCGCCGGATTGTTTCGCAAGCGCCTTCGCCCGCGACAGCGAAATGGACGTGCCGGCAAAGCTGCGTTCGGACGAGATCGCCTTGTTCAAGATGGTCGGCGGCGACACCATGCTGGCGATGCTGTCGCGCGACTTCGGATCGGAAATCTTGCCGATGACGTCGGACACGCTTTTGAGCATCGTCGGCACATTGGCGGCAAACTTCACCGCGCTTTCGATCTGGAACATCGCGTTGTCGAACAGGATCGAGCCGAGATCGCTCTTGCCCGAGCGCGGCAGTTCCAGGCTCTTCGGCGCCGCCGAGCTATCGAACGGCTGCCGCCAGAGCTGCTGATAGGAATCGATCAGATTGGCGGCGATGTCACGCGGCTCCTGCGCGACCTTGCGCGCCGTCGGCGGCTCGACTTTGCGCGGGATCGGCGAAATATCGTAGATCATGTTGGTCAGCGCCGCGCCGGCGCCGCCGTCGATGCAGGCGTGATGCATCTTGGAATAAAGCCCGATCTCATTGTCCTTCATGCCTTCGAAAACATAGAACTCCCAGAGCGGACGGGCGCGGTTGAGCAGCTTGGCATGCATCCAGCCGACGATGCGCTCCAGCGTCGCGCGGTCGTAGGGCGCCGGCAGGCTGCCGCGGAAAATATGGCGGTCGATGTCGAACTGGTCGTCCTCGACCCAGGAGGGATGATCGATGTCGAGCGGCGCCTTCTCCAGCCGCGCTTTCAGGATCGGCGCGATGTGCAGCCGCGAGGCAATCATCGCCTTGAATTCCTCGAAGAAGTTGCCGTTGTAATTCTCCGGCAGGCGGAAGATCGCCATGCTGCCGACATGCATCGGCATTTCCGGCGTTTCCAGATAGAGAAACGACGCATCCATCGAGGACAGTTTCTTGGCGTCAGTCATGTTTTCCTCCCGCGAGCAGATTGCGCGGCGCCTTGGGCGGCGCTTCTGGCGTTCAGACCGTCCTCATCAGCGGAGCGTGATCATGTCCGAAAACCCGTACCGGTTCGGGATCATGCTCTATTCAGGACATTGGGTCAGGATTGTGCATTTTCCGGGGGCGCATATGCAATGGCAAACGGCCCCGATCGGTCAAATTGCCTAAATTCACCCTCCGCCTGCGCCAGGCGGTCCGCGACCGCCCATAAGGCCGCCGGGTTGACGCCGAGGCCGACATGGCTGGCGAAATACACCTCGATATTTTCCGCCGTCTCCGAGGGACGCAACATGCTGGTGTGCCAGTTCACGATGCCGTCGGTACGAGAGTAAATCGAGGTTGCCGGGACCGGCAGGTCGCCGGCGATGGCTTTCTGGATTTCCGGGTTGTCGTCGATGCCTTCCCCCGACAGCGCCTCGTAAAGCCGCGTCGCGTTGGTCGCCCTGACGTCGTTGGTGAACGGACTTCCGAGCGTGATCACCGACCGCACCATGTCAGGCAATTGCAGCGCCAGGTCGCGCGCATAAATGCCGCCGAGACTCCAGCCGACAAGGCTGACCTTGCGCCCGGCGGTTTCGTGAATACGGGTCAGGAGATTGCGCAACGCATCGCGCTTGCTGGCGACGCCACCAAAATTGCGGCCCATGTTCCAGGCATAGGCATCGTATCCGAGTTCTTTCAGATAACGCCGCATCGGCGCCATCGACAGGTCGCTGGCGAGAAATCCCGGCAGCGCCAGCACCGGATGTCCGTCACCCCTCGGGGCGCGCATCAACAGCGGCGAGAGCAACAGGCTCGAATTGAGTTCGAACAGAGCGCGCGCCTCGGCCAGCATCAGGAACAGGCTCGGCGGGCGAAGCCTTTGCTCTGTTGCTGGCGGGCCTTCGTCGGCTATCGCCACTATTTCTTGTCCTTCTTGATCGCGCCGCCGAGGCCGGCCATGGTCACGAACATGTCCTGGAAGCGCTCGGCGATCTTGGGATCGAAGGTGAACCAGCTTTGGATGAGCGATTCCGGTGAGATCTTTTCGATGTTGGCCATCACCTGCTGTTGCAGCTTGTCCATCACCGCGGTCTGCATCGGCTGCACATCCGGAAGGCCGAAAAACTGCCGGGCTTCGAGGGGCGTGCAATCTATTTCGACGTTTACCTTCATGGCCGCTCCTGATCGCTTTGGTGGCTTGCCGCAGTATCGCCGCGACAGGCCTGATCACGCAAGGACAAGCCAGTTCCCCGAAAGCCTGCCGGCCCATCCATCGCCGCACATGGTCAACCAAATCGTTCTGCGGCAAAAGGCCTGATATCGGCAAATGGCGTCTCGCCGGTCATCATTTCGGCCAGCAGGCGGCCGGTCGCGGGTCCAAGAGTCAGGCCGTGGTGCTGGTGACCGAAATTGAACCATAGCCCGGCATGACGGGGCGCCTTCCCGATCACCGGCAGCATATCCGGCAGGCAGGGGCGCGCGCCCTTCCAGGGCCTGGCGTCGACCGCCTCGCCCAGCGGAAACAGCGAATGCGCCCGCGGCAGGGCCCGCTCGATCTGAACCGGGGTCGGCGGCGCATCGCGGCGGGCGAACTCCGCGCCGGTGGTCAGGCGAATGCCGCGATTCATCGGCGCCAGCAGATAGCCGAGATCGGTGTCGAGAACGGGATGGTTGAGCACGGCATTGCCGCGCGGCCTGAGGTGCAAATGATAACCGCGCTTGACGCCAAGCGGGATCGAATAGCCGAGCGGCGCGAATATTTGATCGGACCACGGCCCCATGGCGACAACGACGTCGCGCGCCGTGATCGAGCCTTCGAGCGTCGCCAGGCGCCAACGTCCACCTGACTGCTCGAGCGTTCGTGCATCGCCGACCAGATATCGCCCGCCCTTGCGGCCGAACAATGCCGCATAGGCCTTGGCCAGACCGCCGGGATCGGGAACAAATCCAGGTGCAGGAAAATGCACCGCGCCGGCGAAATCACCGGTCAAATGCGGCTCGCGCGCCGCGATGCCCGAGGCGTCGAGAACCGCGCCAGTGACGCCATATTGTTTGGCGCGTTCGAGATCCCGCACCGCGTTGGCAAGCGTGGCATTGGAGCGATACAGCTTGATCCAGCCGGTCCGCTGCAGCAGTTCCGGCACATTGGCCTCCGAGATCAACGCCTCATGCTCGATCAGGCTGCGCTGGATCAGCGGCAATTCAGCCATCGCGCTGCGCAGCGCACGCTCCGGCGAGGACGCGAGGAAATATCGCACTAGCCATGGCAGGAAAGCCGGCAGATCCGAGAAATGATAACGCACCTGCGGCGTGCGATTGGACGCATATTGCAGGATCTGCCGGAAGTCCCGGGGAAACATATAGGGGAAGACCGACGCGCATTCGATCAGTCCGCCGTTGCCGTAGCTGGTCTCCTCGCCGGCGAGATCGTGCCGATCGATCAGGACTACGTTTCGGCCCCGCTTTTGCAGGTGCAGGGCGGCGCCGACGCCGACCATGCCCGCACCGAGGACAAGAACGTCGGCCTTCAGTTCCGCCATGCCGCACTCCGAAAGTTCAATGTAGCGCGCTGGCGCGCAAAGCCTAAAGTGAAGCTAATCATTGCCACATGCACACGCAAACCGACCGATCAATAGGGGAAATCGCGCTTGCGCGGCTTGCAAACTCTGGCAACATGTAAAGGTAATATCTGCCGGTATTGCAAGCGCGGCAGATCAGAGGGGAACAGGATCAATATGTCGGTACGTCAGAGTTTAATTGGAGCGGCCACCGCTTCAATCCTTGCGTTTACGTTTGCGCCGGCATCGGCCCAGACCCTGCGCTACGCCAATCAGGGCGACCTCAAATCGCTCGATCCTTATACGCTCAAGGAAACCACGACCATCGCGCATCATGCGCATATCTACGAAGGCCTGGTCGCCCGAGACAAGGATCTGAAGATCGTTCCGGCACTGGCCGAGAGCTGGGAAACGCCCGAGCCGACCCGCTGGCGCTTCCATTTGCGCAAGAATGTCAAATTCCACAATGGCGACCCCTTCACCGCCGACGACGTGATCTTTTCCGCCGACCGCATCCGCGCCAAAGGGTCCAACTTCCTGTCGAACGTTCCGGGCGACGCCAAGTTCGTCAAGGTCGACGATCATACGGTCGATGTGGTGCTGCCCTCGCCGAATCCCATTCTGATTTCGCAATGGGACGGCTGGTACATCATGGACAAGAAGTGGTGCGAGGAGCACAACTCGGTAGCCCCGACGCCGGCCGCGGCAACGACGCCGAGCTACGCCTCGCTCAACGAAAACGGCACCGGTCCTTTCACGATCGAGAGCCATCAGCCCGGCGTGAAGACGGTGTTCAAGCCCTATCCGAACTGGTGGGGAAAACCCGAACATAATCTGAAAGAAATCATCTTTACTCCCATCAGCTCCGACGCTACGCGGGTGGCGGCCTTGCTATCGGGCGAAGTGGACGTCATCGAGCCGGTTCCGATCCAGGATATCGCGCGGGTCAATTCGAGCGGCAATGCCGCCGTCATGACCGGGCCGGAACTGCGCACGATCTTTCTCGGCATGGACCAGGTGCGCGACGAGCTCTTGTACTCGAACGTCAAGGGAAAGAATCCCTTCAAGGACGTCCGCGTTCGCGAGGCCTTCTACAAGGCGGTCGACGTCGACCTGATCAAGAACCGCGTGATGCGCGGGCTGTCGACGCCGTCAGCCCTGATGATCGCACCGCAACTATTCTCTCTTTCCAAGGATTTCACGCGGCCGAAGCTCGATCCCGACGGCGCCAAGAAGCTCCTGGCGGAAGCCGGCTACCCCGACGGCTTCGAAGTGACCATGGATTGCCCCAACGACCGCTACGTCAACGACTTCGCGATCTGTCAGGCGGTGGTCGGCATGCTGGCTCGCATCGGCGTCAAGATCAATTTGCTGGCGCAACCGAAGCAGCAATATTTCGCCAAGGTACTGAAGCCCGGCGGTTTCCAGACTTCGTTCTACCTGTTGGGCTGGACCCCGGCCTCGTCCGATTCCCAAAACGTGCTGCACGACATCATGGGATGCCGCGACGACGCCGCAGATCCTACGCGCGGCGAAGCCAATCTCGGCGGCTACTGCAACAAACAGGTGGATACGCTCACCGACAAGGTGTTGCTCGAGACCGACGACGCCAAGCGCGATCAGTTGATCAAGCAGGCCTTCGAAATCGGCATCAAGGATTACGGCTATATCCCGCTACACCAGCAGGCGCTGGCATGGGGCGTTTCGAAAAAAGTGAAACTGACGCAGCGGGCGGACAATCAGGTCCTGCTGTATTGGGCGACCAAGCAAGAGTAAGTAGCCTCTGTAACCATGGTCCCGGCAGCTTCGCGCTTCCGGGACTTTTCGTTTCAATACCGACGGTGACGTCCGAACATTTGACAGGCCGTGAAAGAATCACATGCTCGCTTTCACTCTTCGCCGGGCGATTCAGGCCATTGGCGTCATGCTTGCGGTCGGAATCATCTCGTTCTCGATGTTCCGTTTCGCTGGCGATCCGGTCAACCAGATGGTCGCGATCGACACTTCGGCCGCCGAGCGCGCGGAGATACGCAAATCTCTCGGTCTCGACGATCCCGTAGTGGTGCAGTTCGCGCGATATTTCGTCAACGCGGCGCAGTTCAAGTTCGGCGTTTCCTACCAATTCCGTCAGCCGGTATCGAGCCTGCTCAAGGAGCGGATGCCGGCAACGCTTGAGCTTGCCATCTGCGCCACGATTTTCGCGATGGTGTTCGGCATCCTGATGGGAGTTTATTCGGCGCTCAAACCCAACACGCTGCTGACGAAAATATTCCAGGCGGTATCGCTGATCGGAATCTCGCTACCGACCTTCCTGATCGGCATTCTCCTGATCTATCTGTTCGCCGTGACGCTGGGCTGGCTGCCGTCGTTCGGCCGGGGTGACGTGGTGCGGCTCGGCTGGTGGACAACCGGCCTGCTCACGGTTTCCGGCCTCAAGGCACTGATCATGCCGTCGATCACGCTCGGCCTGTTCCAGATGACGTTGATCATGCGGCTGGTACGCGCCGAGATGCTCGAGGTTCTCCGCACCGATTACATCCGCTTCGCGCGCGCGCGCGGCCTGACGACGCGAGCGATCCATTTCGGCCATGCGCTCAAGAACACGCTGGTTCCCGTCATCACCGTCGCCGGGCTGCAGTTTGGCTCGGTTATTGCTTTTGCCATCATCACGGAAACCGTATTCCAGTGGCCCGGCATGGGGTTGTTGTTCGTGCAGGCGGTGCAAAACGTGGACATCCCGATCATGGCGGCGTATCTGCTGATGGTGTCGCTGATCTTCGTCACCATCAATCTCATAGTCGATATCCTTTACACCATCGTCGATCCGCGCCTGCGCTCGACCATTAGCCGCCCGGCATAAAGCGAGATAAACGATGTCCGATGCCGTGGTCCCGCACCAAGCCGAACCGAATGCACCGCCTGCGCGATCCGGTGCCGGCCCGATCGGACGCGTGCTCGACAGCGATCTGTTCTATTCGTTTCGCCGCTCCAAGCTGACGATGGTGGCGGCGACCATCACCATCCTGTTTTTCCTGCTCGCGATCTTCGCCTCCGTTCTTGCGGTCCAGAACCCGTTCGATCCGGCGCAGCTTCAATTGATGAATTCGCGCATCTCGCCGCTGTGGACCGCCGACGGCCAAAGCCCGTTCCTGCTCGGCACCGACGAACAGGGCCGCGACGTGTTTTCCGCCATTCTCTATGGCTTGCGGATATCACTCACGGTCGGTGTGCTCGGCGTGATCTTCGCCGGCGCGCTCGGAATCATGCTGGGGCTGATCGCAGGCTATGTCGGCGGCGCGGTCGACGGACTGATCATGCGCATCGCCGACGTGCAGCTCACTTTCCCCGCCATCCTGACCGCGCTGCTGGTCAACGGCGTCGCCAAATCCGTATTCGGCAACCGGCTCGACGCCATGAGCACGCTGGCGGTGCTGGTGGTGGCGATCGGCCTGAGCTTCTGGGTGCAATATGCCCGCACCGTGCGCGGTTGCGTGATGGTCGAGAAGAACAGGGATTATGTCGCCGCAGCCCAGCTGATCGGGCTGCCCACCCCGATTATCATGCTGCGTCACGTGCTGCCAAACACGATGGGTCCGATTCTCGTGATTGCAACCATCAATCTCGCGCTCGCCATCATCACCGAGGCAACGCTGTCGTTCCTCGGCTCCGGCATGCCCGACACCATGCCCTCGCTCGGCACCCTGATCCGGATCGGCAACAACTATCTGTTCGCGGGCGAATGGTGGATCGTCGCCTTCCCCGGCGTCGCGCTCGCCGGGCTGATCCTCTCCATCAACCTGCTCGGCGACTGGCTGCGCGACGCCCTCAATCCGAAGCTCCGATGACCGTCCCTGTTCTCTCGGTGCGTAATCTCCAGGTCGAGTTCCTGACCCGCCGCAACACGCTGCGCGCGATCGACGGCATCTCCTTCGACATCGCCAAGGGCGAAGTGCTCGGCGTGGTCGGCGAATCCGGCGCCGGCAAGTCGGTCACCGGCCTTGCGGTGATCGGGCTGATCGATCCACCCGGCCGCATTGCCGGCGGCGAGATTTATCTGTCGGGCGCGCGGATCGATCATCTGCCGCCGGAAGAAATCCGCCGCATCCGGGGCAAGCGGATCGGAATGATTTTTCAGGATCCGCTGACCAGCCTCAATCCGCTCTACACGGTCGGCTACCAGATCGTCGAGACCATCAAGACCCACACCAATCTCTCGGAGACCGCGGCGCGCAAGCGCGCCATCGATCTGCTCGCCGAGGTCGGCATTCCCGCGCCGGAAAAGCGCATCGACGCCTATCCGCACGAATTCTCCGGCGGCATGCGCCAACGCGTCGTGATTGCGCTCGCGATCTGCGCCGAGCCGGAACTGATTATCGCCGACGAACCGACCACCGCACTCGATGTGTCGGTGCAGGCGCAGATCATCTCTCTGATCAAACGCCTCGGCCGCGATCACGGCACCGCGGTCATGCTGGTCACCCATGACATGGGCGTGATCGCAGAGACCTCCGACCGGGTCGCGGTGATGTATTCGGGGCGGATCGCCGAAATCGGCCCGGTGCAGGATGTCGTGCAGAACCCGCTGCACCCCTATGCCAGGGGTCTGATGGGCGCGATCCCGACGCTTGCCGGCGAAGACAAACGGCTGGTGCAGATTCCAGGCTCCATGCCGCGCCTTTCCGCCATTCCGCCGGGCTGCTCGTTCAACCCGCGCTGCGGCTTCGCCTTCGATCGATGCCGCATCGAACGGCCAGAGCCGATCGGGCACGGCACACAAGCGGTGGCCTGCCATCTCTTCGATACCGCGCCCAAAGCGACCGCGAAGGAGACCGCGGCATGAGTTCGGCGCCCTTCATCGATGTGAAAAACTTGCGCCGGGTGTTCGACGTTTCGAAGCCGTGGCTCAACCGCGTGCTCGAAGGCGGCCATCTTGAGTATTTGAAAGCGGTCGACGGCGTGACCTTCGACATCAAGAAGGGCGAAACCTTCGCGCTCGTCGGCGAATCCGGTTCGGGCAAGACCACGGTGGCTCGGATGGTGGTGGGACTGCTGCCGCCGAGTTCGGGCGAGGTCGTGATCGACGGCGTTTCGATGGCCGATCCCCGGCAGGCGCAGGCGCGGCAACGCCTGCGCCGTCGCATTCAAATGATCTTTCAGGACCCCTATGCGAGCCTCAACCCGCGCTTCCGTGTCGATGCCATCGTCTCCGAGCCGATCCGGGCGTTCGACCTGATCCAGGGCGAGCGCAACATCGGCGCGCGCGTCGGCGAATTGTTGAATCTGGTCGGCCTGCATGCCGACGACGGCCTGAAATATCCGCACGAATTTTCCGGCGGCCAGCGTCAGCGCATTGCGATCGCCCGCGCGCTGGCGTCGGAGGCCGAATTCATCGTCTGCGACGAGCCGACCTCGGCGCTGGATGTCTCCGTGCAGGCGCAGATCCTCAATCTGATGCGTGACCTGCAGGACAAGTTCGGCCTGACCTACCTCTTCATCAGCCATAACCTCGCGGTCGTGCGCCACATGGCGACCCGCATCGGCGTGATGTATCTCGGCCGCATCGTCGAAATCGCGGAGGGGCGCGAATTGTTCGCTTCGCCGCGGATGCCCTACACAAAGATGCTGCTGGGCGCGGTTCCGGATCTGGCGATGTCGGGCCGGCAGCGGATCCCGGTCAAGGGCGAGATTCCGAATCCGATCGATCCGCCGCCCGGTTGCGCGTTCAACCCGCGCTGCCCGCTCGCGTTCGATCTCTGCCGCCGGGAGGCGCCCGCGCTGATCAACGGCGTCGCCTGCCACGCCGTCAACAACCCGGCGCTCGCCGCAACTGCCGTGTAATCAGGTCCTGTGATCAGGTCCCGACCCGCAGCGGCGTCGTCAGCTTGCGCAGCGCAGCAATCACGGACAGCGCGGTAATCCGGCCGGTCTTTGGATTTTCGGACGGGACGTTTTCGATCGACATCGTGAAACGCGCCGAATCGGAACTCGACGCGGATCTCATGGCAGTTTCGCGATACCCCTGGATCCGCCCAGATTTCGATCACGGTACGGTCGGGTCCGATGCCGGCCAGCGATAGCGCGGCCACGACATTGACGTTGGCCGGGAATGCGGCGGCGGCATCGCGCGCGGTGCCCTTGAAGACGCGTAGCGCCGACGTCAGGCCTTCCACGGAGATCTTGTTGTCGATCAAATAGGGCGCGCCGGCGAGCCCGTTCGGCGGCTTGCGTGTGATCATCTGCACGCTTTCAATCCGGCCCTCGGCGGCTGCGGAAACGGCATCGAGGCCGAGCAGCGCCCCGGTCGGCACGATGATCTGTCCGCCCTTTGCCCGCGCGATTTCGGCCAGATCGGGCCGCGGCAGCAGCGCGCTCGCACTCAACACCATGACGCGCTTGCCGGCGTTGAGCATGGGCAGGCAGATGTCGCCGAGGATCGCCGCCGGCGCGCATTCGAGCGCGAGGTCGGCATGATCAGGCAACTCATTGAGCGCGATCAGCGGACACGCGATGCCTTCGCGATCGAGCCAGGCTTGCGCTTTGGCCTTGTCCCCGGTCGCGATGCCGGAGAGGGTCAGGCCGGGAATCCCGTTGGCGAGTTCGCGTGCCACTTTGCGGCCTATTGCGCCAAGCCCGGCTATGCCAATGCGAATGGAGGACAATTCCGATACTCCTGCGATCGCGCGGTCATAGAACACGGCTTCGCCCCAGGCAAATCCGAGGGAAATGAGATCAAATCCGAGGACAAATCAGAGGTCAAATCAGCCGTTGCCACCGGTTTTGACGGCCCCCGGGAACATGCTATCTATCCGCGCCGATCGCCCGCGATGATCTTCGACGCCAGGCAGAATTGACGCCAGAATTTCATCGACCGGAGCGCCCCAATGGAGCAGATTTACACCGTAGTTCACTACACCGTAGGCTTCACTACACCGTAGCCTTCACCCACCCATGCGCGCGACCGTGCCGGCCTGACCGGCCGTGGTCGTGCCGGCCGGGAACCGGCCAGTGAGAAAGAACACAGCCCGTTGAGCAACATCAATCCCGATCCGTTCACCACCCGGCCGGAAATCGAAGGCACGTTCGGGGTCGTCACCTCGACCCATTGGATCGCTACCGCCGTCGGCATGGGCATCCTCGAGAAGGGCGGCAACGCGTTTGACGCCGCTGTCGCCACCGCCTTTACCCTGCAGGTCGTCGAGCCGCATCTGAACGGTCCCGGCGGCGACGTGCCGATCATCGTGCATGACACCAAACGCGGCCGCACCGAGGTAATCTGCGGCCAGGGCCCTGCCCCGTCGAAGGCAACCATCGCGCACTACAAGAGCGAAGGGCTCGAGATGGTGCCCGGCACCGGACTTTTGGCCGCCTGCGTGCCCGGCACGTTCGAATCCTGGATGCTGCTGCTCCGCGATTACGGCACCATGCGGCTGCGGGATGTGCTGGAACCCGCCATCGCCTACGCCCGCGATGGCTACCCGCTGGTCGAACGCGCGGCGGCGACCATCCAGACCGTCGAACAATTGTTCAGGAAACATTGGACGACGTCGGCGGCGGTCTACCTGCCGAACAATGAAGTGCCAAAGCCCGGCACGCTCTTCACCAACCCAAAACTCTCGGAAACCTACGCGCGCATCCTGAAAGAGGCCGAGAGCGCAGGCTCCGACCGCGAAGCCCAGATCGAGCGTGCGCGAAAAGCCTGGTCGCACGGCTTTGTGGCGGAGGCGATCGACAAATTCTGCCGCACGCAGGAAGTCATGGACGTCAGCGGGTCGCCGCATCGCGGCGTGCTCTCTGCCGACGACATGGCGCGCTGGCAGCCGACCATCGAAGCTCCCCTCACCTACGACTACGGCCGCTACACCGTCTGCAAGCCGGGTGTCTGGAGTCAGGGCCCGGTCATGCTGCAGCAACTCGCGCTGCTGAAGGGATTCGAACTCGACGGGCTCGATCCTGCCGGTCCCGATTTCATCCACCTGCAGACCGAATGCGCCAAGCTCGCCTTTGCCGACCGCGAGAAATTTTATGGCGACCCGAAATTCACGGAGATCCCGATCGCGACCCTGCTGTCGGACGCCTATAACGACGAACGCCGCAAGCTGATCTCGCGGGATAAGGCCTCGCTCGATTTCATCCCCGGCTCGGTCGAAGGTTTTGGTGCGGTGGTCAAGCTGCGCCGCGCGGAGGGCCATCGCGAGGCGGTCGGCGCCATGGGCGCGGGCGAGCCGACGGTTGGCCGTTTCGGCGAAGTGCGCGGCGACACCGTGCATTTCGACATTATCGATCAGGCCGGCAATATGATCTCGGCGACGCCGTCGGGCGGCTGGCTGCAATCCTCGCCCGTCATTCCGGAACTCGGATTCTGCCTCGGCAGCCGCGCGCAAATGTTCTGGCTGGAGGAAAATCACCCGGCCGCGCTGGCGCCGGGCAAGCGCCCGCGCACCACGCTCTCACCGACCATGTGCTACCGCGACGGCGAGCCGTACATGGCCTGGGGATCGCCCGGCGGCGACCAGCAGGACCAATGGACCACGCAGTTCTTCCTGCGGCATGTCCACGCCAATTTGAACCTGCAGGAAGCGATCGACGCGCCGGCCTGGCACTCCGAACATTTCCCGATTTCGTTCTGGCCGCGCACCGCGCGGCCCGGCGTGCTGGTGGTCGAAAACCGCGTGCCGAAGGCGACTGTGGATACGCTGAAGGACCGCGGCCATGTCGTCGAGGTCGGTCCGGACTGGTCGGAAGGCCGCTTGACCGCAGCCTCCAAGGTCGGCCGCCGCCGCCGCGCCGCCGCCAACCCCCGGGGCATGCAAGGCTACGCGGCCGGACGGTAAGGCGTAAGATGAGCTTGTAAGGCGTGAGATGGCTCGTAAGGCAAGATGACTTGGTCGATCATCGCCCGTGACAGTGTCACCGGCCAATTCGGCATCGCGGTCGCGACCAAATTCTTTGCTGTCGGCGCCCGCGTGCCGCATATCGCTGCCGGCTGCGGCGGCATTGCGACTCAGGCGCTGGTCAATCCCTATTACGGCATCGACGGTGTAAAGCTGTTGCGCGAGGGGCGCGATGTCAGCGACATCGTCAAGACGCTGACCGCCGCCGATCAGGGTCGCGAAAGCCGGCAATTGCACATCATGGATGCAAACGGCCATATCGCCGCTCATACCGGTCGCGAATGCGTCGATTGGTGTGGGCATATAAGGGGCGACGGGTTTTCGATTGCCGGCAATATGCTCGCAGGCGCAGCCGTGCTCGACGACACCGCAAAGGCCTACATCGCCAGCGCCAACCTGCCCTTTGCGCGACGGCTGATCGCCGCGATGCGTGCCGGCGAGGCCGCGGGCGGCGACAAGCGCGGCAAGCAATCGGCGGCGCTGTTGATCCATGGCGAAGAGGAATGGTCCGATCTCGACCTGCGCGTCGACGACCACGCCGATCCGCTTGCCGAACTCGAACGGCTCGAACAAGTAAGCCGCGAGCGCTGGGTGCATTTCCGTTCCTTCCTGCCGACACGGAAAAATCCGGCGGGGATTACCGATCGCAAGATCATCGATGCAGAATCAGGCAAGTATCGAAGCCGCGATTGCGGGCAAGGCATGACGACAAACCCGCTGATTGAAATCGAGAACCTGCGCGTCATCTTCCACGGCGACGACGGCCGCACGACCCATGCGGTGGACCGTGTCGATCTCAGCGTCGCCAATGGCGCGACGCTCGGGCTGGTCGGCGAATCCGGCTGCGGCAAGAGCGTGACGTCGCTCGCCATCATGGGGCTGTTGTCGAAATACTCCGCCGAAGTCTCCGGCTCGATCCGCTTCGACGGTTTCGATCTGCTCGACGTCCCCGACGAAACCCTGCGCGACCTGCGCGGCAATCGGCTTGCGATGATCTTCCAGGAGCCGATGACGTCGCTCAACCCGAGCTTCACCATCGGCGACCAGATCATCGAGACCATTTTGCGCCACCGCGGCGGATCGCGGCGCCAGGCCCGCGAGCGCGCGATCGAACTGTTGCGCCGCGTCCATATCCCCTCGCCTGAAAAGCGCATCGACGAATATCCGCACAAGCTTTCCGGCGGCATGCGCCAGCGCGTGATGATCGCGATGGCGCTGGCCTGCGACCCCAGGCTTTTGATCGCGGACGAACCGACCACGGCCCTCGACGTTACCCTGCAGGCGCAAATCCTCGATTTGATGCGGGAACTGAAGGCCGCGAGCGGCGCGGCGATCATTCTGATCACCCACGACCTCGGCGTGGTCGCCGAAGTCTGCGACGAGGTCGCCGTGATGTATGCCGGCGAAATCGTCGAGCGCGCGCCGGTCGACGAGCTTTTCGCCAACCCGCAACATCCCTACACCGTCGGCCTGCTCGGCTCGATCCCGCGACTGGATCGCCGCGCGTCGCATCTGGCGACCATCGAGGGCATGGTGCCGAACATGGCTAACCCACCTGCCGGCTGCCGTTTCGCGGCGCGCTGTCCGTTCGTCGGCGATATCTGCCTTACTGCGCCGCCGCCGCTTGCGATGTTGAGCCCCGGCCACGCCTCGCGCTGCATCAAGGCGCCGCTGGAGCGGCTGGTGTCATGACCGCGCTGCTCGAGGTCGAAGGCCTGGTCAAACATTTCGTCGCCGCGCGATCGGCGTTCGGCCGGCCGACCGCCTTCGTCAAGGCGGTCGATGGCGTCAGCTTCCATGTCGATGCGGGCAAGACGCTGGCGCTGGTCGGCGAATCCGGCTGCGGCAAATCCACCGTGAGCCGGCTGGTGCTGCGGCTGATCGAACCCGATGCAGGGCACGTGCGCTTCGAGGGCCGCGACCTCGGCGCACTGGACGCCAACGCATTGCGGGCCTTCCGCCGCGACGCGCAGATCATCTTTCAGGACCCTTATGCGTCGCTGAATCCGCGCATGACCGTCAGCCAGATCCTGACTGAGCCACTGGCGTTGCACAATCTGGTGCCGGCTCCGCGCCGCCGCGAGCGGGTCGAAGAATTATTGCGCCTCGTCGGGCTGGAACCGCGCTTTGCGCGCCGCTATCCGCACGAATTTTCCGGCGGCCAGCGCCAGCGCATCGCCATTGCACGGGCGCTGGCGGTGGAACCGAAGCTCGTCATCTGCGACGAACCGGTGTCGGCGCTCGACGTCTCGATCCGCTCGCAAATCCTCAACCTCTTGCGCGACCTGCAGGACCGGCTTGGCCTCGCCTATATCTTCGTCTCGCACGATCTCGCCGTGGTGAAGCACATTGCCGACCGCGTCGCCGTGATGAATCTCGGGACCATCGTCGAGACCGCCGATGCGCAGGCGCTGTTCGCAGCGCCCCGTCACCCCTATAGCCGCGCGCTGCTGTCAGCCATTCCCGTGCCTAAACCGCGGGCAAAGCGCAGCCGCATTGTGCTGCAGGGCGAGATGCCGAGCGCGCTCAATCCGCCGTCGGGCTGCCGCTTTCACACCCGCTGCCCCTACGCGATCGAGCGCTGCCGCCTGGAGATGCCGCAACTGCTGGCAGATGGCACCAAACATGCAACGGCCTGCCACCGGACGGCGGAATTGCCTGCGCCCGAGGCCATCGTTCCCTCGGATGGCGGCTTTTCACCGGTCCTGGAAAAATTGGTAGCAGCCTTCAGCGCCGGAGCGGAAGGTGCAAGTCCAGCCGGGGTTGATATAGTCGGGACACGGCCGGCAGCAGTGTAATCGTTATGACGGGGATAGATGCGATGAGAATCTTGCGTTTGGCAGTGACCGCGGCGGCGTTGCTGCTGTCGTTCGGGGCGGCCGTTCAGGCCCAGACCACGCTGCGCATCGGGTTGGCCGAAGATCCGGACATTCTCGATCCGACCATGGCACGCACTTATGTCGGCCGCATCGTATTCGCCGCCTTCTGCGACAAGCTGTTCGACATCGACGAAAAGCTCAACATCGTGCCGCAGCTTGCGCTGAGCCACGAGACCTCGGCCGATGGCAAGGAAGTCACCATCAAGCTCCGGCCCGGCGTCAAGTTTCACGATGGCGAGGCATTCGACGCAGAGGCCGCGAAGTTTTCGCTGGAGCGGCATCTGACCTTTCCCGGCTCGTTCCGAAAGCCGGAACTGGCAGCGGTCGATCACGTCGACGTTGTCGACCCACTCACGATCAAGCTGGTGTTGAAGGCGCCCTTACTCGCCGCTGGTCGCGCAGCTCACCGATCGCGCCGGCATGATGGTCTCGCCCAAGGCTGCGAAGGAAGCCGGCGACAAGTTCGGATTGAAGCCGGTTTGCGCCGGTCCCTATAAATTCGTCGAACGCGTGCAGCAGGACCGCATCGTGGGCGAGAAATTCGCCGACTACTGGAACAAGGACAACGTCCATATCGACCGCGTGGTGTTCCTGCCGATCGTCGACGCCACCGTGCGGCTGGCCAATCTGAAATCCGGGGGGCTCGATCTGATCGAGCGCGTGCTCGCCACCGACATCAAGGACGTGCGCGCCGACAAGCGGCTGAAACTGTCGACGGCGCTGGAGATCGGCTATTTCGGTCTGACGCTCAACATCGGCAATGACAAGAACAAGGGCGCGCTGAGCCAATCGGAAAAGGTACGTCAGGCCCTCGACCTCTCGATCGATCGCGAGGCGATCAACCAGGTCGTCTTCAACGGCGAGTTCGTGCCGGGCAATCAGTGGGTCAGTCCCGAGCATCCCTATTATCAGAAAGCGTTTCCGGTTCCGAAGCGCGACCTCGCCAAAGCCAAGGCCTTGCTGAAAGAAGCCGGCGTCACCCTTCCCGTCGCTGTTGACATGATGGTGCCCAAGGGCGCCGAGACCGAGGCCGTCGCCCAGGTGATGCAGTCGATGGCAGCGGAAGCAGGTTTTGACCTGAAGATCCGCGTCATCGAATTCGCGACCTCGTTCAAGCAGGCTCAGGCCGGCGAATTCCAGGCCTTCCTGATCGGCTGGAGCGGCCGGATTGATCCGGACGGCAATTCCTACGTCTTCATGCATACCAAGGCGCCGCAGAACGACGGCGGCTACTCCAATCCGGAAGCCGACAAGCTGATGGAGGACGCGCGTCTCGTCAACGATCCCGCGCAGCGCAAGGCGATCTACGAGAAGCTGACAAAGATCGTGCTCAACGACGAACCGATCATCTACCTCTATCACCGCACGCTCCTGATCGCGCATACCACCAGGCTCGAAGGCTACAAGCCGATTCCGGACGGCCTCGTTCGCGTCATCGGGCTGAAGCTGAAGTGAGAACGATCGTAGCCGGGACGCGGGCTGCGCCATGCTGAATTTCCTCGCCCGGCGTGTCGTTCAACTGGTCCCGACACTGTTTTTCGTGTCGCTGCTGATCTTCTCGCTGCAGCATTTGCTGCCGGGAGATCCGGCGCTTGTGATGGCCGGCGAGGAGCGCGATCCGGCCGTGATCGAGCAAATCCGCCAGCAATACAAGCTCGATCAGCCGATCCCGATCCAGTATCTCTATTGGGTCAAGGGCGTGCTGTCGGGCGATTTCGGCGAGTCGCTACGCAACAAGGTACCGGTCCTCAGCCTGATCGCGCAGAAACTGCCGGTGACGATGCAACTGGCGTCGATGGCGATCGTGATCGCGTTCCTGATCGGCATTCCCGCCGGCATCGTGTCGGCCGTGAAGAAAGGCACGGCCTGGGACTATGGCGCCAATTTGTTCGCGCTGTGGGGAATCTCGACACCGAATTTCTGGCTCGGCATCATGCTGATCTTCCTGTTCTCGATCGAGCTTGGCTGGCTTCCGGCATCCGGCTATGTGCCGCTCACCGAAAACTGGCGCGCGAGCATCGCCTCCACCATCATGCCTGCCTTCGTGCTCGGCAATGCGATTGCCGCAATCCTGATGCGGCACACCCGCAGCGCGATGCTGCAGGTGCTGGAAAGCGACTACGTCCGCACCGCCCGCGCCAAGGGCCTTTCGGAGCGCAAGGTGATCCTCAAGCACGCCATGCGCAACGCACTGACGCCGGTCATCACGCTCGGCGCCCTCGAACTCGGCACGCTGTTGTCGGGCGCCGTGCTGACCGAGCAGATTTTTTCGATCCCGGGCTTTGGAAAACTGATCGTCGACGCCGTGTTCAACCGCGACTATGCGGTCGTGCAAGGCGTCGTGCTGACGACGGCGACGATCTACATCACGCTGAACCTGATTGCCGACATCGCCTATATCCTCGTCAATCCCAGGCTGAGGGCGTGAGCAGATGACCGACGCCGCGCTCGGCTCGATTCCGATTGCCGCCTCCGACGAACTGGAGAGCCCGACCCGGCGCGCGCTGCGGCGGCTGTTCCAGCGCAAGGGCGCGGTCGTTGGCCTCATTGTAATCGCGACCTTCATCCTGCTCGCGTTGTTCGCGCCGCTGATCGTGCCCTATGACCCGATCGCCACCAGCTGGTCGCTGGTGCGCAAGCCGCCGTCGGCGCAGCACTGGTTCGGCACCGACGAGCTCGGCCGCGACATTCTGGGCCGCGTGATTTTCGGCGCGCGGGCCTCGCTGATGGCCGGCGCCATCTCGATCGGGATCGCGCTTGGCATCGGCGTTCCGCTCGGGCTGTTGTCGGGCTATCGCGGCGGCTTCATCGACGCCCTGATCAGCCGCATCACCGACGCGATGCTGGCCACCCCGTTCCTGATCCTCGCGATTGCACTCGCGGCGTTCCTCGGCCCAAGTCTCGGCAATGCCATGATCGCGATCGGCATATCGACCACGCCGATCTTCGTGCGGCTGACCCGCGGCCAGGTGATGAGCGTGAAGGTCGAGGATTATGTCGAGGCCGCGCGAGCGATGGGTAATCCCCGCTGGCGCATCGCGCTGTTCCACATCCTGCCCAACATCATGCCGGCGTTGTTGGTGCAGGCGACATTGTCGATCGCAGCCGCCATCATCGCCGAGGCCGCGCTGTCGTTCCTCGGCCTCGGCCAGCAGCCGCCCGCACCATCCTGGGGCAGCATGCTGAACGCGGCGCAACGCTTCCTGACCAATGCGCCATGGATGGCGCTATGGCCGGGACTGGCGATCTTCCTGGTCGTGCTGTCGTTCAATCTGGTCGGCGACGGCCTGCGCGACGCACTCGATCCAAGGGAGCGTTGAGTCTTGCTTCACCTCTCCCATAGGGAGAGGTGAAGAGCCGCCGCGGCATCGGCTTAAATCACAATCTCCCGCGCCACCCGCCGGCAATCCATCTCGTATTCGAGATCGACCACGGGGGGCCGCGCGAAATGCCAGGTCAATCCGGACCGCGCGGCGCCGCGACGAACCATCTCCTCGGCAAAGACGCGGATGGAAGTCATGCACGGTGTAGGTCTGCACCGCGGTTGCATCCTTCCAGCCGAAGCCGAACTCAGCCATGCGCTTTTCCATCACACCGACAACGTAACGTATTTTCTCCTTCAAGCCGTCGGGGCTGAGGTCGCGATAACGCACCGTCCGCTCCGCATAGCTCGCCGATCCCTCCTGCAACTCGCCGCTGCCTGCGATCACAAAGCTCGGCCTCGCGCTCTGGCTCGGCCGCGTGAACGAGAAGGCGTAGAACGACGGCTCGGCGGGCGGGTCGATTTCGGGACAAACATTGCTGCGCGCTACCGGGTTGGTCTTGCCGTCGTAAATTCCCCATTCGGCGAGCGTCTTGACGTAATGTTGATTGAAGGCGCGAAATCCCTCTTCGGTAAACGCCGCAGGTGAGCGCAGTTCGCAGGCACAGAACGACGTCAGCGGCCTGCCCGCGTCCTTAATGTATTTTGCGATCTGCGCAAAACCTTCGGCCAGCGGTACCGGATTGTCGAAGCGGACCCGTTCGACTTCAAATCCGCCGCTGGCCGCAACGCCGCTCGAATACTGAAACACGGCTGGAATGAACCGGTAATTGCCGGCGGCAAAGTCGCTCGTCATGTCTGCTCCCTTTTCTTGTTATTCCAGTTGCATACGGACGCCTTTGGCGCCGTTGAGCAGCCGCCTCAGATGGAAACCGGCGAGCGCATCGTCGGCATGCGTCCCGACCAGCGCCGCGAAGGCCGGCATCGCCGCGGCATCGCCGGCTTCAAGCTTGGCGAAGGCCTCGGAATATTGCTTGGTCGCCGCGCCTTCGAAGGCCGGCGCCAGCAGCGGCTCGTAGGCGCGGAGCGGTTCGCTGCGCCCGCGCAGCACGATATCGCCGACCGGGCGGCCGCGAAAATCACCGGCGCCGTCGGCGACAGCCGCACTGACGCAAATGCGGGTGCCGAGGAACTTGTTGGCGGCCTCGAGCCGCGAAGCGATATTGATGGTGTCGCCGTATGCCGTGTAGTCGAAGAAGCGATTTCCACCGAAGTTGCCAACCAGCGCCGGTCCTGCATGAACCCCGATCCGGGTGACACCGAAGTTCACGCCGTCGCGTTTGCATTTCTCGCGAAACTCCTGTCCGCACGCGTCCAATGCATGAGCACAGGCGATGGCGCGCACCGCATAGTCCGGCTGGTCACCCGGCGCATTGAAGAGAATCTGGATGCCATCGCCGATGACTTTCGCGACCGTCCCTTCATGGGCGAAAACCACTTCCGTCATTTGGCCCATGTAATCATTCAGCAGTTCACCAAACACTTCCGGCGCCGTGCCCTCGACCAGGGTCGTAAAGCTGGCGATATCGGTGAAAATCGCCGCGACCTCCCGGCGATGGACCGTCATGCCGTCGGCTTCGCCATCGCAAGCCAGGCGGCTGGCGATCTGCGGCGAAAAATACCGCGACAGCGAGGCGTGGGCGCGTTCGGCCTCGGCCTGGCGGCGGCGTGCCTCGCGCATCATCTCGACATGGCGGATGGTCTTGTCGATCGTCAATTCCAGGTCGGAGAAATCGATCGGCTTGGTCAGGAAATCGAACGCGCCGCGATTCATCGCGGTGCGGATATTGCTCATGTCGCCATAGGCGGAAACGATGATGGTCGATTTCTTTTCTTCGGCTTCCTGCAGCTTCGCCAGCAACGACAACCCGTCCATCCGCGGCATGTTGATGTCGGACACGACCATATCGACATGCGGATGCTGCTCGATCGAAGCCAGCGCCTCGATCCCGTCATGGGCGAACACGAACTGCACGGAGCCGTCGCGAATCTGCCGGCGGAATTTCTGCAGCACCAGAGCCTCGAGATCGGGCTCGTCATCGACGACGAGGATGGTGGCGGTCATGCGGCCTGTCCGAGCCTGGAATCGATCTCATGGCGCAGCAACGCAAAATCGATCGGCTTGGTCAACAACCCGACCGCGCCGCGCTCGATCGCCTTGCGGCGGGTTTCGGCATCGCCATAGGCGGTGATCATGATCACGGGCACGTCGGGACGTTCCTCTCGCACCCTCGGCAACATCTCCAGCCCGCTCATGCCGGGCATGTTGATGTCGGACAGGATCAGGATCAGCGAGGGCTCCCTGAGCTCGGCGGCGCGCAACAGCGCCGCAGGGGCCGAGGGGGCGAACTCCATCGTGAACCGGCCCAATTTGATATCGCGCCGGAACTGCTGACGAAACAGAGCTTCGACATCGGGCTCGTCGTCTACAACGAGTATGTAAACGCTCAATTCTTGCCTCCAGCCATCGCTTGTGCCGCCCCTGTCCGGGGCAGCGTAATGATAAATTCGGTAAATACGCCGGGCTCTGTGGCGACGTCGATGGTGCCGCCGTGCTGCTTCACAATAATATCGTGGCTCATCGACAGGCCAAGCCCGGTGCCCTCACCTGCCGGCTTGGTGGTGAAGAAGGGATTGAACATCTTCTCCTTCACTTCCGGGGGGATGCCGGTGCCGTTGTCGCGAATCCGGATTTCCACTTTGGCGCCGATGCTTTTCGTGGTCGCGCTCAACATCGGCTCGAAGGTTTCGTCGCCGGCCTCCTTGCGCTTGGTCGCGGCGTAGAAGCCGTTTGAAATCAGGTTGAGGAAGACGCGGGTGATCTCCTGCGGATACAAGTCGATCATGCCGGCCGCAGAATCGAAATCGCGCTTGAGCGTGATGTTGAAGCCGGACTTCTCCGCGCGGGCGCCGTGATAGGCGAGATTGAGGCTCTCCTCGACGATCGCGTTGATATCGGCGGGGCGGTGCTCGCCCGCGCCCTCGCGCGAATGCAACAGCATGTTCTTGACGATCGAATCGGCGCGCTTGCCGTGCTGGACGACTTTGTCCAGATTGCCCTTCAGCATGTGCGTGAGTTCGTCGATCTCCTCGCGCGTCTTGTCGTCGAGCGCGGCCGGCTTCAACACGTCGTTCAGCTCGTCGATCAATTCCGCCGACAGCGCCGAGAAATTGTTGACGAAATTCAGCGGGTTCTTGATTTCATGCGCGATGCCGGCAGTGAGCTGGCCGAGCGAGGCGAGCTTTTCGGTCTGCACCAGGCGGTCCTGCGCGGTACGAAGGTCTTCGAGCGAGAGCGAAAGCTCCTTGGTGCGCTCCTGTACCTGCTCGAACAAGCGCACGTTCTCGATCGCGATGACGGCCTGGTCGGCAAAGGTCTGCACCAGATCGACCTGGCGCTGGCTGAACGGTCCGGGCTCCGGCCGTGCCAGCAGCAGCACGCCTTCGACCGCGCCGTCGCGCATCAGCGGCACGGCAAGCACCGCCCTGTATTCGCCGAGCGCCGGCGCCTGGCCAAAATTATACTCGGGGTCGCATTGCACGTCCGGAACATGGGCAGGTTTGCCGTCCATGAAGACTCGGCCAGTGAGGGTGTCGCGCCCGGGCTTGATCGGGTTGGCGTTCATGAAATCGAGGAACGCCGGCGTGCAGCCCGATTCTGCCTGCAGCCGCATTACTTCGCCATCGCGCAGGGTGATGATGCCAAGCGATGCGCCGCACAGCGCCTTTGCGGATTCTGTCAGCGTCGTCAGCACCGATTTCAGATCGAACGCCGAGCGGCTGATCACCTTCAGCACATCGGCGGTCGCGGTCTGCTGCTGCAGGGATTCGGTCAGGTCGTCGGTGCGTTCTCGCAGTTCCTTGAGCAGCCGCGTGTTCTCGATGGCGATGACGGCCTGATTGGCAAAGTTTGCACCAATTGGATCTGCTTGTCCGTGAACGGCTTGACTTCCTGACGGAAGATCGAGATTGCGCCGATCAGTTCGTCTTCCCTGAGCATCGGCACTGTGAAAAGTGTCCGGGCCCCGCCGACGTCGGATAGTGCACGAATTCTCGGGTCGCCCGCCAGATATGGCTCTTCACGTCCGGACATCCTCGACGTGAACCACCTGCTGGGTCCGCACAACAGCGCCGAGGCCGCTTTCGGGATGGGGCCGCCACGTAACGCTCTGCTGCCTATCGATGAACCGGGCGGAAGATTGTGGATCGCGACCCGCCGGACTATGTCTCCCTCGTAAAGAACCATGGTTCCGAAATTTCGCCCCGCAGACGCGCGTGGCGTTCTCGAGCATCTTCTTGAATACCGGTTGCAGTTCGCCGGCCGAAGCGCTGATGACCTGCAAGAACTTCCGAGGTCGCTGTCTGCTGCTCGAGCGACTCGCTCAGTTCGGCAGTCCGCACTTCGACCTTGTTTTCGAGGTCGGCATAGGACTCCTGCAGCCGCGCGCCCATGTCGTTGAACTGGTTGGCAAGGCCCTCGAGTTCGTCGCCGGTCTTGATGTTGATGCGCTGGGCGAAATCACCGCCGCCGATACGCGCAGCGCCCGCCCGCAACGCCTGGATCGGGCCGACCATGCGGCGGGCGAGGAAAATTCCGGCGAGCACCGCGAAGATCGACGCTCCCAGCAGCACGCCGGCCAGGCGCTGCAGCGCCTGGTACAACGAGGCATAGGCTTCCTTGACCGGCAGCTCGACGAACATGATCCAGCCCAGCGGCGAGATCGGCGCAGATGCCGTCAGCACCTCCTGCCCCTGAATATTCAACGCGCCTTGCAGGGAATCCGTGTTGGCTGCCCGTGGTGGTGCCGGCGGTAGCGGCGGTGGCGGCGTTGCCCGCGTCCCAGGCGCGGCCTGCGTCGCTTGCGCGGCCAGCGCTGCCTGCGCCGCCAAAGCAGCCTGCTCCGCCAAGGCAGCCTGCTCCGCCAACGCGGCCTGCACCTGTACCAACTTCGACATATCGGTGTTGCGCAGCACCAGACTGATGTCCGGGTGCGCGATCAAGCGTCCCTGCGAACCCACGACATAGGCATGGCCGCGCTCGCCGACCTTGATCTGCGAGACCACATCCCAGATCAGCTTGAGATTGACCTCGGCAATGCTGACGCCGGCGTCCTTGCGGGTGCCGGCCAGCGACAGCGTCATGTAGGGTTCGGACTCCCGTCGGAAATACACCGGCCCGTAATAGACCTTGTTGGCGACCGCCTCGGTGAATTTCGGGTCCTTGGACAGGTCAAGCCCGGAGTCCACGACGTCCATCGCCAGGCGCGACACCCGCAAACGCTCCTTGCCGGTCGAATCGATTTGCGACAACTCGGTGATGGCCGGCACCTGCCGCAACAGGCGCAGCGCATCGAACCGGCGGTCCTGCAGCGATCCGGCCGACCAGGGCAACTGCGTGGTCCAACCCAGCTGGCTTTCGATTTCCTTGATGAACTGGCTGATCTTGGCGGCGGCGGCCTCCGCCTGCTCGTGCTGAATCCGGATCAGAGCCGCCTTGTGCTCCCGATAATAGAAGAAAACCTCGAAAATGCCGTTGGATAGCAGCGCTACAGCCACTACCGCGACGAATAGCGCGACGTATTTGGTGAACAGCCTGCTGCGGATCTTGGTCCCCCTCGATCCCTGCACCGGCGCCGCAGCCGCCTCCGGCGGCGCAGCCAGCGTCCGGCCCTCGGGCGTATCGGGATGGAGCGAAATACTCATCCGGAACAAGTTAGCAAGAACGTTGCAACTTGTCTCTTGCCGCAGTGCAATAAGTCACTCGATCACCCGCCGTCTGGACCGACGCCAGGTATCGGCCCGACACGCTCAGGTAGGTTTGAGCGCCCGACCGCCGAGATCGAAATCCGCGATCTCCCTGGTCCGGTCGGAACCAGCCTTGGCCTGGTGATCGGTGGCGAGGAAAACATAGACGGCCGGCAGCACGAACAGCGTGAACAGCGTGCCGATCGACATGCCCGCAACCACGACGAGACCGATCGAGAACCGGCTCGCCGCGCCCGCGCCCGATGCCGTCAGCAGCGGGATCAATCCAGTGACCATCGCAGCCGTCGTCATCAGGATCGGACGCAGCCGGATCCGTGCCGCCATCTCGATTGCCGAACGCTTATCAAGGCCCTCATTGAGCTGGAGCTCGTTGGCGAACTCCACCATCAGGATGCCGTGCTTGGTAATGAGGCCCACCAGCGTCAGCAATCCCACCTGGGTGTAGATGTTCATGGTCGCCACGCCGAAGAACAGCGGAATCAGGGCGCCGACGATCGCCATGGGAACGCTGATCATGATCACCAGCGGATCCCTGAGGCTTTCGAACTGCGCCGCGAGCACCAGGAAGATGATGATCAGCGCGAAAGCGAAGGTGATCGCGAGCTGATTGCCTTCCTGCACATACTGGCGGGAATCGGACAGATAGTCGTGGCTGAAGCCGGCCGGCATCTTCTTCGCCTCGCCTTCGAGGAAGTCCACTGCCTGGCCTATCGTCACGCCCGGCATCGGCACCGCCTGGAAGGTCGCGGAGTTGAGCTGATTGTAATGCGTCAGCGCGTTCGGATCGGTACCGGTCTCGATCGACACGATGGTCGACAGCGGCACCAATTGCCCGGTGCTGGACGGGACATAGTAACCGCCGAGCGCTTCCGCCGACAGCCGTAGCCCGCGCGGTACCTGCGGAATGACCTGGTATGACCGCCCCTCGAGATTGAAGCGGTTGACGTAGTTGCCGCCAAGCAGCGTCGCCAGCGTATTGCCGACCTGCTGCATATTGATGCCGAGGTCGCTCGCCTTGGAACGGTCGATCTTGACCCGCACCACCGGCTGGTTGAAGTCGAGGTCGCTGTCGGACACGATGAACAGACCGCTCTTGCGCGCCGCAGCCTTGAGCTTCGTCATCTCATCATAGACGGCCTGGAAGCCGGCGGTGGTGTTGATCACCATCTGCACGGGCAAACCACCCGGCCCGCCCGGCAGCGGCGGCAGGTTGAAGGCGAACGCGTTGACGCCCTCGATCTTCGAGAGTTGCGCCTGCACCAGCGGCTTCAGCTTGATCGACGAGCGCACGCGCTCATCCCACGGCTTCAGCAACATGCCGGCGATGCCGTTCTGCGGACCGTTGATGCCGTTCAACGCGAAGCGAAGATCGGTCTCCGGGAAGCTCGCAAACACCTTGTCGAGTTTCTCGCCGTAGAAATCCAGATAATCGATGTTGGCGTATTTCGGGCCCTTGAGCACCGAGAACACGATGCCTTGATCTTCCTCCGGCGCCAGCTCCTTGGAGGTGTGCATGTAGAGGAAGCCGACCAGGCCCAGCATGGTCAACGCGAACAATCCGGTGATCGGGCGATAGTCGAGCGAGCGGTCGAGCTGCCGGCCGTACCAGCGCGTCATTGCGCCGAACACCCTGTTCACGATTCTCGCAAACCGCCCTTCTTCGGCGCTCTTGAGGAATACCGAGCACATCATCGGCGACAGCGTCAGCGCGATCACGCCGGACACGATCACCGAGCCTGCCAGCGTGAACGCGAATTCGCGGAACAGCGAGCCGGTCAGGCCGCCGAGGAAACCGATCGGCGCATAAACCGCGGCAAGCGTGATCGTCATCGAGATGACTGGACCGACGATTTCGCGTGCGCCCTGCAGCGACGCCTGTACCGGCGTTTTGCCCTCTTCCAGATGGCGATGGATATTCTCCACCACCACGATGGCGTCGTCGACCACGAGCCCGATCGCCAGCACCATCGCCAGCAGCGTCAGCAGGTTGAAGCTGAATCCCATGATCAGCATCAGGCTGCAGACGCCGATGAGAGACAGCGGAATCGTGACGACGGGAATGAGAACCGAGCGGAACGAGGCCAGGAACAGGAAGATCACGACGACGACGATGATCACCGCTTCGCCCAGCGTCTTCTCGACCTCGTCGATCGACGATTGGATGAATTTGGTGGAATCATAGGCCACCTTCATCTTCATCGACGGCGGCAGGTTGCGTTCCAGTTCCGGAAACAACGCACGAACACCCTTCACCAGCGTCAGCGGGTTACCTTGCGGGGTCGCCTGCACGCCGATGAAGATCGCGTGTTCGCCGTTGAACGCGACGCTCGCATCCGTACTCTGGGCGGCGAGTTCGACGGTCGCGATATCCTCGATCCGGACGAAGCCGCCGTCCCTGGATTTGACGATCATCTTCTTGAACTGATCGAGGTTCCGCAGGTCGGTGTTGGTCGAGACGTTCGAGACGATGAAGAAGCCCTTGGCCTGACCGGCGGCCGCCTGGAAGTTATTGGCGGCGATCGCCAGCGCGACGTCATTCGGCGATACGCCGCGCCCGGCCATCTTGACCGGATCGAGCCACAGCCGCATCGCAAATGTCTGGCCGCCGAGGATGTCGGCCGACGCCACGCCGTCCACAGTCGACAGCACCGGCTGAACGACGCGCGTCAGATAATCCGAGATCGCCGAGCCCGAGAGTTCCTCGCTGGAGAAGCCGAGATACATCACGGCCGTGGTCTGGCCCGTGGTCTTGGTGACGATCGGGTCGTTGGATTCCTTCGGGATCAAATATTTGACCGAGTTCACCTTGGCGAGAACTTCGGTGAGCGCCTGGTTCGGATCGAAATTGAGCTTGACGTAGACCTGGATCGTGCTGGTGCCGAGCACCGACGACGAGGTGATGTAGTCGACGCCTTCAGCGGAGGCGACCGCCTGCTCGATCGGCGTCGTGATGAAGCCTTGAATCAGATCCGCCGACGCGCCGGGATACACGGTCGTGACGTTGACGACGGTGTTCGACAGTTTCGGATATTGCCGGATCGGCAATACGGTTGCGGCCCTCAAACCGATCAACAGGATCAGCAGGCTGACGACGACCGACAGAACCGGACGCTTGATGAAGATATCAGTTAGGGCCATCGCAGATCATCTCGGTAAGTGAGGCATTTGGGCACGACCTCTTTCGAAGACCGCTGCCCGCTGTTTTTTCGACGCGGCCTCTCAGAGGCCGGGTCGTCGTCTCAGTAGCGCGGCGGAGTTGCCGGAATCGAGCGGCAGCGGATCGGTCGAGATCGTGACGGCCGCTCCCGGCTGCAGCTTGAGCTGTCCCACCGCGACGACACGGTCGCCGGGTTTCAAACCCTTGAGGATTTCGGCGCGTCCGTTGATCCGGTTACCGGTCTGCACGAAGGTGCGCGCGACCGTCAGGCTGGTCTTGCCGTCTTCCTCTTTCTTCTCGGTGATCAGGTAGACCGAGTCGCCATAGAGCGTGTAGTCGACCGCCGTTTCGGGAACGGTGACGACCGGCGGCTTCTCCGGCAGCACCACCGTGGTGGTCGTGAACATACCGGGCTTGAGGATGTGATCCGGATTGGCGATGGTCGCCTGCACGCGAATGTTGCGCGTCTCGGTCGCGATCTGCGGCTCGATGGTCGTGATCTTGCCCTCGAACTTGCGGCCCGGATAGGCATCGACACCGATGCGAACGATCTGACCGACCTTGAGCTGGGCGCTTTCCTTCTCCGTCACCGTGAAGTTCGCATAGAGCTGGTCCAGGTCGGTCAACGAAACGATCTGCGTTCCCGCCGTCAGATATTGTCCGACCTCGACCTTGCGTACGCCGAGTTCGCCGTCGAACGGCGCGCGCACCAGCTTCTGCGAGATAATGGCTTCGGTCTTGGCGATGCCGGCATTGGCCTGGTCGAACGCGGCCTGCGCGGTATCGACGGTCGCCTGCGGCCCGAACTGACGCGAAGCCAGTTGCTTGGCGCGGTCGAGCTGGAGCTGCGCCACCGTCGCCTGCGCCTTGAAGTTGGCGAGGTCGCCCTGTTCGGGAGCATCGAACATTTGCACCAACGGCGTGCCCGCCTTCACGCTGGCGCCCGCGGTGAACATGATATCGATGATGCGGCCGTTCACGTCGGAGGTGACATTGACCTGATGCACGGCGGCGAGATCGCCGACCGCGGTCAACAGGTTCGGAATCGTTTCGGAATTCGCCGCGGCAACGCTGACGCTCGCCGGCGGCGGCTTATTGTTGGCAAAGAACTGCGCGATCATCTTGCCGCGGAAGTAGTTGAAATACACCAGCCCGCCGACCACCACGGCCAGCAACAACCCGACGATGATGAACCAGCGCACCATCCGCACCGGACGCTTGCGCGGCTTGTCGCCAATCGGCTGGCCCGAGATATGGCTTTCGGTCACGATATTCATGTCATGCACTTTCTGCTGCTACCGATTGTCCCGAATTCGGCGACGGCTCGCGGTCCAGATGTGAAGCAATTGCGGCTTCGTTAAGTCCGATTCCGCGCAGGATGAATTGACAAAGCTGCCGTTCGACATCGGTGGCATTGCCGTAGACAAGACAGGGCACGGCTGGAAGCCGCGTCAGCGCGGACATCAGCACGGTATGATGGGCAAACCAGAACAGGTTGAGCGGCTCGCTGCCGATCCGCACCGCGTCGCCAGCCGCCACGGCGCTTTCGATCGATGCGGCGAACACCGGCCCGATCAGCTTTCCGACCTTGTCGTACAGCAGCCGCGCGAACTCGCCGTCATCGAGATGGCTCGTCGTCATCAGCCGGATGCGCTGCGCTTCCTCTTCGTCCGGGCCATCCGATACATGCATGAAGTGCCGGACCATGCCCTTGACGAGTTCGACCAGCGTTCCGGTCGAGGGCCCCTGACCCAGCAGATGCGCCAGATCCGGATCGGCTTCGCATTCTTCCGCCAGGATCTCCGCATAAAGCGCGGCCTTGGACGGAAAGTGCTTGAACAGCAGTCCTTCCGAAATGGCAGCGGCGGCCGCCACGCTCTTGGTCGTGGTGCCGGCAAAGCCGTTGCGGGCGAAGCACCGCTTGGCTGCGCCCAATATCAATTGGCGCCGCAAATCGCTGGTCATGCGCAGGGTAGACATAGGCGCGTGAGTAATCACTCACCTTGAGAAAGTCAAGTATTTATTGCAGCGCACAAGCCGATTTTGAGGCTAAATCGGCTGGAATCCCAACGCGCCGCGGATGCGGTTCACGATGAAATTGGCGTCCCGGCTGGACAGCACCCGCTCCAGATTGGCGCCGTCGATCTTGACGCTGGCAAAGCGCGGCCCGGAGGCAACGTCCTGCAAAGACGGCGCAAAGGCCTCGACCTCGGCCATGGTCGTCATGGCGCTGGCATGGTTGATTCCGCAGGCCTTGGCGACGCCGACAAGGTCGGCCGCTACAGCGGTATGGCTCACCTGCCCGCCGGTTTCGCCATAGGCCTCATTGTCGAGCACGACGATGGTAAGATTGGCCGGCTTTTGCAGGCCGACGGTGGCGAGGCTTCCCATGCCCATCAGCATCTCCCCATCGCCCGTGATCACCACGACAGGCAGTTTCGGCTGCGCCAGCGCGATACCGAGCCCGATCATGACCGCGCCGCCCATGGCGCCCCACAGATAGAAATTGCGGTCGTGGTCGCCGGCGGCCGCCATGTCGTAGGTGGAAGCGCCGAGGCCGCCGACCACGATGGCGTCCTTGCGGTTGGCCAGCAGGCCGGAGACGACGGCGCGCCGGTCGAGGAGGTTTGCCTTGCTCATTTGGTAAAGACCTTTGTCCCGATCAGACGCTGCGACAACAACACCGCGGTCGGCGTGCAGGCGTTATAGGCCTGCATGGCGCCGGCCTCGACCACCTCACGCACCTCGTCCGGATGCGACGCCCGCAACACCCTTATACCGGAAAGTTCGAAGACCGCCTGCGTGCTCGATCCCATCGGCACCTGCCAGGGATTGAACTCGCCCCATTCGCCGCGCATCGTCACCAGGGTCAGGAACGGAAACCGAAAGATCTGCGTCAGCGAAAGCATGTTGATGCAATTGCCGACGCCGCTCGACTGCATCAGGAGCACGCCGCGCTGGCCGCCGGCCCAGGCGCCGGCCAGCAGCGCCACGCCCTCTTCCTCCGTCGTCAGCGAAACGCCGCGCATCGTGGACGAGGCCAGCACTCGCTGGATCAGCAGTGAATGGCCTGCATCCGGCACGTAAGGCACCTGACGGACGTCGAAGCGCTGCAATATCGCAAAGATCTCCTCCGGCCAGGAGGCTGCAGTCTCGGAGGGTGCGTCGGCGCGGGCGTGCATTTGCAATTCCAGTTGGCTGGAGCATGATCCGGATAAAGTGGGAACCGGTTTTCCGAGAAGATCATGCCCAAATCAAGCGATCAGATCATGATCCGATCGGATCATGATCGGCGTGACATTATTTTGGTCGCGGGACTGTAGACGGAGCCACGTTTTACGAAAGCGCAAAAATGGCATATCGGTCTGCGTCCAAAGAGTATGACAACATGAATGCGGACGCTCGGGCGCTGGCGGCCAGTTTCGACCTTGAGAAGCTGACGCCGGAATTCTATGCCAACCCCTACCCGACTTATCGTGCACTGCGGGAGAACGAGCCGGTCAAGCGGATGCCGAACGGTTCCTATTTCCTGACCCGCTATGACGATCTGGTCGCAGCCTACAAGACGACCCGGGTTTTCTCCTCCGACAAGAAGAAGGAGTTTTCGCCGAAATATGGCGCCTCCCTGCTCTACGAGCACCACACGACCAGCCTCGTTTTCAACGATCCTCCCGCCCACACCCGCGTCCGGCGGTTGATCATGGGCGCGCTGTCGCCACGCGCGATCGCGGAGATGGAGCCGGATCTGATCGCCTTGGTGGACCGCCTGCTCGACGGCCTTGCCGCCAGGGGCAAGGTCGACCTGATCGAGGATTTCGCCTGCGCGATCCCCATTCAGGTGATCGGCAATCTGCTCGATGTGCCCATCGACGAGCGCGAACCCTTGCGTGACTGGTCGCTCGCCATTCTCGGCGCACTGGAGCCGGTGATCAGCCCGGAGGTGTTTGCGCGCGGCAACAAGGCGGTGAAGGATTTTCTGGGCTATCTCGAGACACTGGTCGAGCGGCGGCGGGCCAAGCCTGGAAATCCCCAATACGACGTGCTGACGCGGCTCATTCAGGGCGAAGACAATGGCGAGCGGCTGACGTCGAAGGAATTACTGCACAATTGCATCTTCCTGCTCAATGCCGGCCATGAGACGACAACCAATCTGATCGGCAACGGGCTGGTGGCGCTGTCGGAGCATCCAACCGAGAAACGCCGCCTGATCGAAAATCCAGCATTGATCAAGACCGCGGTCGAGGAAATGCTGCGGTTCGAGAGTTCGAACCAGCTTGGCAACCGCATGACGGTCGAGCCCGTCGAACTCGGCGGCGTCGCGATGCAAGCAGGCACGCCGGTGACGCTATGCATCGGCGCCGCCAACCGCGATCCCGCTCAATTCACCGATCCCGAAACACTGGACATCGGCCGCACGCCGAACCGGCATCTCGCCTTCGGCACCGGTGCGCATCAATGCGCGGGGATGGCGCTGGCGCGGCTTGAAGGTGCGATCGCAATCTCCCGCTTCCTGGCGCGGTTTCCGAACTATGCGCTGAGCGGCGAACCGGTGCGCGGCGGCCGCGTCAGGTTTCGCGGATTTTCAAGCGTGCCGTGTACGGTGGAAGGATAATATCCGCCCGCCGCAGACTACCTGAAATCGCAAATTGTCGCGCGAGAGCTGGCTGATCGACGAGCAGCCCATCAGCCGCATTCCCCGCACGATCTCCGCCTGCATGAGACCGAGCGCCCGCTCGACTCCGGGTTGGCCGGCCGCCGCCAGAGGATAGAGATAGAAGCGCCCGACGCCCACAGCCTTGGCGCCGAGCGAAAGCGCCTTCAGGACATGCGTCCCGCGCTTGATCCCGCCATCCATCATCACATCGATCCGGTCACCGACGGCGTCGACGATTTCCGCCAGCTGATCGAACGCTGCCCGCGAGCCGTCCAGCTGCCGGCCGCCATGGTTGGACAGGATGATGCCGGTGCAGCCGATCTCGACGGCGCGCTTCGCATCCGCCACCGACATGATGCCCTTCAGGCAGAATTGGCCATTCCACAGCCGGACCATTTCAGCCACGTCGTCCCACGTCATGGCAGGGTCGAGCATTTCCGTGAAATAGCGCCCGATCGACATGGCGCCCCCGCTCATATCGACGTGCTCGTCGAGCTGCGGCAGCTTGAAACTTTCATGGGTGACGTAGTTGATGGCCCATGCCGGCTTGATCGCGAACTGCACCATGCCGCCAAGCGTCAGCTTGAACGGAATCGAAAACCCGGTGCGCAGGTCGCGCTCACGGTTGCCGCCGGTGATGCTGTCCACGGTCAGCATCATCACCTCGACGCCGGCCTCCTTGGCACGCTGCATCATCGCCCGGTTGAGGCCGCGGTCCCGGTGGAAATAGAACTGATAGACCTGCGGCGTGTCGTGCGCCTTGCGCAGCTCCTCCAGACTGACCGTGCCAAGCGAGGATACGCCGAACATGGTGCCGTATTTCGCCGCCGCCGCCGCCACGGCCCGCTCGCCCTGATGGTGGAACAGACGCTGCAGCGCCGTCGGTGAACAATAGAACGGCGTTGCGAGTTTCTGGCCCATCACGGTGACGGATAGATCGACGCTTTCCACACCGCGCAGGACATTGGGTACGAGATCGCAGCGCTCAAAGCTCGCCGTGTTCTGGCGAAGGGTCGCCTCGTCGTCTGCGGCGCCGTCGATATAGTCGAAGATCGGACCGGGAAGCCGCCGCCTCGCCAGCTCCCGGAAATCATGAAAATTATGGCAGTCGCGCAAGCGCATATCGTGATCCGTCCTTCTATCAACGCGAGCCGAGGATTGGGTTGCCAGCCGATGTCATTCGATGCCGGAAAACACAGGGCGGGTAAAGCGAAGCGGCCCGCTCCGTGCGAAATCTGAGGTGGTAGCACGGCGCAGGAGCGCCCTTGCCCTCCCGCGAGGATACTAAACCACCGTGCGATGCCGAGCGATACAGGTCTGCAAGACCTCATCCATCGGCTTTTCCCACCAATCGTTGGAAAAGATCTCAATCTCGGAATAACCGTCAAAACCCTGCGCCTCGACCGCCGCGCGTACCGATTTGATGTCGATGACGCCATCGCCCATCATGCCGCGGTCGTTGAGGATGTCCCTGGTCGGCACCAGCCAGTCGCAGACATGAAACGCCAGCAGGCGATCCTTGCCGGCGCGGGCGATCTGCGGCAGCAACTCGGGATCCCACCAGATGTGATAGACGTCGAGTGCAACGCCAAGCGCGCCACTGCGCTTAGGATCGAGCGCATCGCAAATATCGAGCGCCTGTTTGGTCGTGTTCACGCAGGCGCGGTCGGCGGCATAGGCCGGATGCAGCGGCTCGATCGCCAGCGGCATGTTTGCCTGCCTGGCGTACTCCATCATCTCGGCGATGGCGTCGTGAACCTGTGCGCGGGCGCTCAGGATGTCCTTTGAGACGCTGCTTCCCGGTCGCGAATATTGCGGCAGCCCGCCGACCACCAGCACGATGCAGGGCGCGCCCAGCGCCTTGGCTTCATCGATGGCACGGCGATTGTCGTCGCGCGCTTCGATGCGATGACCGGCATCCGCCACAAACATGCCGCCGCGGCAATAGCCCGACAGTTCCAGTCCGGCATCGCGCACGGCGCGCACCGCGCGTTCAAGGCCGACGGCCGCGACCTGATCGCGCCAGGGATCGATGGCGCGGATGCCGTGCCGCGCGCAGGCCTCGACGATTTGCACGAGATCGCCCTGCTTGCGGACGGTCGCCGTGTTCAGCGACAGCCAGCGATGATCGGCGGAAAAATCCCGCATCAGGCCTCAATGCCGCGCGTCGCGAGCACCGTTTTCATCCGCCGCGTCGCGAGTTCCGGATTGGCCAGCAGCCCGGCCTTGTCAGCGAGCCTGAACAATTCGGCGAGGTGCAGCGTCGAGCGCGTGCTCTCCTGCCCGCCGACCATGGTGAAATGATCCTGATGGCCGTTGAGATAGGCCATGAACACGATGCCGGTCTTGTAGAACCGCGTCGGCGCCTTGAAGATATGGCGTGACAGCGGCACGGTCGGCCCCAGCACGTCGTGGAAACCCGCTTCATCACCGGCCGCCAGCCGCGACAGCGCGTAGGATGCCGCCGGCGCGATGGCGTCGAAGATGCCGAGCAGCGCGTGGGAAAAGCCCTTGTCGTCGCCAGCGATCAGTTCGGCATAGCTGAAATCGTCGCCGGTATACATCTTCACGTTCTTGTCGAGCCGGCGGCGCATATCGATCTCGCGCTGCTTGTCGAGCAGCGAGACCTTGACGCCATCGACCTTGGCGGCATTGGCGTTGATGATGCCGACCGCGACATCCATCGCCTCATCGAGGCTGGAAGTGCCCCAATAATTCGCCAAGGCGGGATCGAACATGTCGCCGAGCCAGTGAATGATCACGGGCTCGCGGACCTGCGACAGCACGCGATGATAGACCTTTGCGTAGTCGTCGGCGCTGCGTCCGAGCTTTGCCAGCGCCCGCGAGGCCATCAGGATGATCCGCCCTCCGGCCTTCTCCACCGCTGCGATCTGTTCCTCATAGGCGCGGATCACGTCGTCGATGGTCCTGGCGTCTTCGACGGCGAGATGATCGGTGCCGGCGCCGGAAAACACCAGCGCATTGCCCTTTGCCTTTGCCGCCCTCACCGAACGCTGGATCAATTCCAGCGAAGTCGGCCAATCCAGCCCCATGCCGCGCTGCGCGGTATCCATCGCTTCGGCAACGCCGAGCCCGAGGTCCCAGACGTGCTCCCGAAAGGCAATGGTCCGATCCCAATCGATCGCGGCCGTCAGCCACGGATCGGTATCGGCGAGCGGGTCGGCCACCACATGCGCCGCGGAAAACGCCACGCGGTTCAAGGCGCCTTCCAGCTTCGCCGGAAAAATCCGCGACGCCGCCAGTCGATAGGTCTCGATCGAGCGGTCGGCGGTCGGCAGCTTCAATGTCAGCGACGAGACAGGCAATACCGGCTTGTTCATGATTTCGGTCCTTTGGCTTTGCCTCACACCTTGATCGGGGCGACGTCGATCCAGCGCCGTTCGCGCCAGCTCTGCAATGCGCATTCCGCGAGTTGCACGCCCTTGGCGCCTTCCAGCAGCGTATATTTGTAGGGCGCGTCCTCGCAGACATGGCGAATGAACATTTCCCACTGCTCCTTGAAACCGTTGTCGTAGACGACGTTCTCCGGAACTTTCTGCCAGTCGGCGTAGAAATCGTGGGTGCGCTTTTCGTCCGGATTCCAGACCGGCCGCGGCGTCGCCTGTCGCGCCTGGATCATGCACTCGGTGAGGCCGGCCACCGCCGAGCCGTGGGTGCCGTCGACCTGGAAGGTGACGAGATCGTCGCGATAGACCCGCGTCACCCAGGACATGTTGATATGCGCGATCACGCCGCCCTTCAGACGGAAGGTGGCGTAGGCGGAATCGTCGGCGGTCGCCGTGTATTTCTTGTTCTTCTCGTCGTAGCGCTCGGGAATATCAGTGGTGCCGGTGCAGCTCACGCTCTCGACTTCGCCGAAGAGATTGTCGAGCACGTAGCGCCAGTGGCAGACCATGTCCAGAATAATGCCGCCGCCGTCTTCGCTGCGATAATTCCACGACGGCCGCTGCGCTTCCTGCCAGCCGCCCTCGAACACCCAATAGCCGAACTCGCCGCGCACCGAGAGCATGCGGCCGAAGAAACCGGAATCGCGCAGGAAGGCGAGCTTCTTCAGGCCCGGCAGGAACAGCTTGTCCTGCACGGTGCCGTGCTTGACGCCCCTGGCATTGGCGAGCCTGAGCACGGCGACTGCTTCGTCCAGATTGGTCGCGATCGGCTTTTCGCAATAGACATGCTTGCCGGCATTGATCGCTTTCGTCAGCAGCGACGGGCGCGCCTGCGTGGTCGCGGCATCGAAGAAGATGGTGTCGTCCTTGTCGGTCAGCGCCTTGTCGAGATCGGTGGACCAGCGCTGCACGTCGAAACGCTTGGCAAGACGTTCGACCTTGCCGGCATCGCGGCCGATCAGGATCGGATCGGGCATCATGCGGTCGCCATTATCGAGCAGCACGCCGCCCTGGTCGCGGATCGCGACGATGGAGCGGATCAGATGCTGGTTGAGCCCCATGCGGCCGGTGACGCCGTTCATGATCAGGCCGAGGCGTTTGGTCGTCATACTGCTTTCTCCAGGGGATTTCTTGTTGTTGGCCGCTGCAGCGGCGACATCGCGGACCACACAGGATGCACGGACGTGGCGAAACCTTGCGACGTCAGCGATCCCGTCAGGAGATCGCCGTCATGGATCGCGAGCCGGACCTTGTTGCCGTCGCGAACATAGAGATCGGGATGGGCGGCGAGAAACGCCTCCGCCTCGGCAGGCGGCGTGTCGCCGAAGCCGTCGACATAATGATGACCGTTACGTTCGGCATGGGTGACGCCGATCAGGGCGCCCAATGCGAGGTCCTGCTGCACGCACAGGCCGGCCTGACAGGTCAGGTCCTCGCCGGCGACGAAGAATTTTTCCCGCCTTGGCGCTCCATTTGGCGGCCCGGGTCGCATTGATCACCGACTTGTAGATGCCCTTGCAGGATTTCGACGAAATGCCGCGATAGCCGAGCGCGCGCGCCACCGGGAATGCGTCGTAGGAATCGTCGGCCTCGTCGATGATGAAATCGCGGCCGGCAAGCGCGCCAAGCGGCGAAGCCTTCGTGATATCGCGCGGCATCGGTTGCTCGATGTAGAGCAATTTCGCTGCGATCGGCCGCAGCGCCGGATCGCGATCGAGCCGATCGACCAGCGCGTTGAGGACGGCAAGGTCGGCATATTGCTCGTTGGCGTCCAGCGTGACGCGGTAATCATGCGGCAGCGTCGCGAGTTCCTTGCCGATCCGCGTCAGACGCTCTGCATCATGTGCGGGATCGCCGTTCATCTTGAGCTTGAAATAGCGGGCGCCGGCGTTTTCTTTGGCGTCGGCAACGCCGCCCTCGCCTTCGACCTGGTCGTCCATGCCGACGGTATGCCTGATGGCGACGCGTTCGAGCCGCCGGCGGCCGGCCAGGAACCGGGCAACGTCGTCGTCGCCGAGATCGCGCGACAGCCGCGCGTCGATACCGGCGATATTGCCGGCCATGCCGTCGAAGAAATTTAAGCCGGCACAACGCAGCAGTGCGTCCATGATCGCCTTGTCGATCTCGGCCGGTCCATAGGCCGCCGCAAGCGGCGGGATGTCTTCCCTGGCACAGGCCGCGATCTGATCTCCGATACAGGCTGCGTGCAGGCCAAACGCGGTCTCGAAGCCTGAATGCGCCAGATAGAGTTCGCGCGCGATCAGGAGCGAACGCCGCAACTCCGCGACGGTTTCCTCGGGCGCCAGATGTGGCCGCTTGTCGAACCATTTTGCGACCAGAAACTCGGCGCTGGCGCCGGTTGCCACATTCTTCTCGCTGCCCTTGCCTTCAACCTCGATTTCGACCCGCACGAACATCTGCGGTGTCGCGTTGATGACCACCGCGCCAAACCGGAACGGCCGGGCAAAACGCACCGGGCGTTCAAAGAATGCGATATCTCGGACGGCTAAACGGTGCGGCATCGGACTCGTTTCAATCCAGCGCGCTTTGGGTGAAAAAATGCTTGCGAATCCGCTGCACCAGCTCGGTGAAGGCGGGCTCTCCCATCGAATCCAGCGAACGCGGTCGCGGCAGCGGCACGTCGTAGATCGCGGCGATTGAACCGGGCCGCTCGGTCATGACCAGCACGCGATCGGCGAGGAACACGGCCTCGGGAATCGAATGCGTGATCAGCAGCACGGTCTTGCCGGTCTCGCGCTGAATGCGCATCAGCTCGAGGTTCATCTTCTCGCGTGTCATGGCATCGAGCGCGCCGAACGGCTCGTCCATCAGCATGATCTTGGGATCGTGCACCAGCGCCCGGCAGATCGAGGCGCGTTGCTGCATGCCGCCGGACAATTGCCAGGGCAGCTTCTTCTCGAATCCCTCGAGGCCGACCAGTTTCAGCAATGCCTTCGCCCGGATCAGATATTCCTCGCGCGGCAGCCGCTTCATGTCGATCGGCAGCATGACGTTGGAAAGGATATTGCGCCACGGCAGCAGCAGCGAGTTCTGGAACACGATGCCGACATTGCCGTGCGGCTTTGTGACTTGCTCGCCTTCGACCAGGATTTCACCGGTCGACGGGGCGAGAAGCCCGGAGATCATTTTCAGCAGCGTGGACTTGCCGCAGCCGGACGGACCGACCACGACAAAGAACTCGCCTTCATTGATATGAAAATCGAGTGGCCGCAGCGACGGCACGTCGCCGTCGCGCGAACGATAGGTTTTTGAGACGCCCGAGAGCTTTATCCCGGGCGCGCCGGCGGCGCGATCGGACACCAGGCGCAGATGCGCGCCGGGCTGATCGGCATCGGTTGGTTTGATCGCCGGATTCATTGGAGAGTTCCTCGCCACCCGTCGTCCCCTGCGAACGCAGGGACCCATACGCCGTGCCCTTTCGTTCGGGCACGGCGGTAGAGACCTTCTGCAACAACTCAGGCCGGTGGTTATGGATCCCTGCGTTCGCAGGGACGACGATGGGTGCGTCATCAATCGCTCACGAGTCGCCCTTCGGCAGATAGTCGTTGGTATAGAACGCCTTCGGATTATCCTTGGCCTTGGCTTCGAGGCCGCCATATTCGACCAGCAGATTGACCGTATCGGTCATGTTCTGGTCGGTCACCTGGAACGGCCGCTTGGTCTTGGTTTCGGGCGTGCGATAGAGCGGGATCGTCAGTTCAAAGCCTTGCGTCAAGGTATCGATCTTGCCGCCCTTCGGGTTGGCGTCGAGGATCGACTGCGCCGCGGCCTTCGGGTCCTTCTCGGCGGCTTCGACCGCCTTGGTGGTCGCCGACATGAAGCGCCGGACCAGGTCGGCGTTGGCCTTGACGTAGTCGGTGTTGGCGACGATGCCGGACGAGACCATGTTGATGCCGTAGTCGGCGAACTTGATCGGATAGACGTCCTTGCCGGTCGCGTCCTTGATCTTCATCGACTGGTCCATGACATAGCCGAGCAGAAGATCGGCCTGGCCGTTGATCACGGCGTTCAACTTGGTCTGGCCGTCGCCGGCCACCGTCTGAAAATCGCTTTCCTTCAAGCCGGTTTTCTTCAGGAACAGCGGCCAGATCTGGGTCATGGAATCCGCCGGCGTGATCGCCACCGTCTTGCCCTTGATGTCTTCGGGCTTCCTGATGTTCTTCTCGACGAACCCCATCGCCGACATCGGGCTGGTCTGCAGCAGCACGCCGGTGGCGACGATCGGTGCGCCCTTGACCGCCGCGCGCATCATGGTGGGCACGTCGACATAGCCGAAATTGGCGGTCTTGGCCGCAACCGCTTGCGTGGTCGCCGCCGAGCCGCGGCCTTCCTGGATTTCGAGGTCGATGCCCTCGGCGGCATAAATGCCCTTGGCCTTGCCGTAATAGAACGGCGCATGCTCGCCATAGACGTACCAGTTCAGCATCAAGACGACCTTGTCTGCGGCTGAAGCCGGGATCACCGAAAGCGCCGTCCAGATCAACGCGGCCGAGACCGCCGCTATCAATCGCATCATGGTCATCCTCCCTTATTTGTTTTTCGTCGTTGCGAGGAGCGCTAGCGACGAAGCAATCCACACTTCCGTTGTAGCTCCGTGGCTTGCTTCGCTGCGCTCGCAATGACGACCGATAATTTATTTGTTCACGAGGCAAAAATGATGTCCTCGCGCTGGCTGACATGCCAGGGAATCACAAAATGTTCGATGCGGTCGACGATCCAGAACAGGACGACGCCGAGCAGCGCCAGGATCACCAGTGCTGCGAACATCGTCGGCAGATCGAAGGTGCCGATCGAGCGCTGCAACACGTAGCCGATGCCCGAATTGGAGCCGACGAATTCGCCGACCACCGCGCCGACCACCGCCAGCGTCACCGAGACCTTCAGGCCGGAGAAGATCGCCGGCATCGCATGCGGCAGATTGACCGCGCGAAATACCTGGAAGCGGCTGCCCTGCATGGCGCGCGCGAGGTCGACCATATCGGGATCGACCGATTTGAAGCCCTGCACCGCCGACACCACGACCGGGAAAAATCCCAACAGGAACGCCGAGATCACTTTCGGGATGATACCGAAACCGAACCAGACCACGAACAGCGGTGCGATCGCGATCTTGGGCACCGATTGCGAGAACACCAGCAGCGGATAGACATAGCTTTCCACCGTCTTCGATCCCGCGATCAGCATCGCCACGGGAATGCCGAACAGCGCCGACAGCAGGAAGCCGCAGATCGTGGCATAGGTGGTGGGCCAGGCCTGCCGCAGCAGTTCGGGCCAGTCGCTCCACAACACCGCCACAACGTCGCCCGGCGCCGGGATCTGGTAGGCCGGAATCCCGAACATTCGGATGGCCAAATCCCAGGCGACCACGATGAAAATCAGGAAGAGAAACGGCCGCACCCAGGCCGCGTTCAACGTTTTCGACACGCTCCCCGGGCCCTTCGGTTCGGCCAATTGTCACTCCCTGGATTGTCGTTTTCAGGCACGAAATTAACCCGTTGGATAAATACTGTCTAGGGCTTTACCGCGGCGAAATGGCGGGCCGTCCCCTAAACCGGCTGATGTGCCGGGGAGCGCAATTTCGGCGGCTTGGCCTTGCCGAAATCGGCCGTCGATTTTCCGGTCAGGGCGGCCAGCACCAGCGCGACCATGTGAGCGAGGCGCTCGTCCCTCGCTTCTCTGGTCAGGAGGTCGCGGCCGAAGATCACGCTCAGCGTGGCGCTGTTCGAGAGATAGAAGAAGCACAGAGCGGCGATCGAAATGTAGAGCTGCACCGGGTCGACCGCGACGCGAAAGTCGCCGCTGACCACGCCGCGGGTCACCACGGTGCGGATCATCTCGACGAACGGCGAATGCATCGATTTGACCTTGGCCGATCGCTTCAGATGGCGGGCGCGCGCCAGGTTTTCGGTGTTGAGCAGCGCCAGAAATTCCGGATTGCGCAGGAAGTAATTCCAGGTGAAGTCGATCAGGCGCTCGATAGCCTCGGGCGGATCGAGATGCTCGAGATCGAGCCCGCGCTCCTCGGCGCGGATTTTTTCGTAGGCCGCCTCCAACACCTCGAGGTAGAGGTCGTCCTTCTTGCCGACGTGGTAGTACAGCATGCGCTTGTTGGCACCGGCCTTGGCCGCGATCCGGTCCACGCGCGCGCCGGCCAGGCCATGCGCGGCGAATTCCTGTTTGGCGGCCTCGAGAATGCGGATCCGCATTCCCTCGGGGTCGCGCTGCCATTTCAGGACGCGTTTTGCCTTTGCCAAATTAATCGCTGCCAAATCAATCACTCAATGATCGCACGGGATCAGCCTTAGCACGCACGCCGCGATTTGAGAACGAGTGTCCGGCGTCGATGCCTAGGGGACGGCCGACGGCTGCACCAAAAGCGTTGGAACGCCACAGGTGCCGTTGCGCACGGTCATGACCCGCGTTCCCGGCTTGCGGCCGGTGCGGACTTCCGAGACGTCGACGCCGGCCGCCGCCAGCCGCGCGTGGGTGGCGTCGATATCGCCGACACGCCAGCACATGCCTCTCAGCCTGTCCGGAAGCCTCTCTTGCCCCGCCTCAGACGGCTTGCCCGGCCGGTGCGTCACCTCGACGACGAGATCGCCGCAACGGAAGAACATCAGCCGGCCCCAATCCGGATGCGACCGGTCCAGCGCCATATCGAGCCCAAGCCGCGCGCCATAGAGCGCAGCCGCGCGTTCGGGATCATGCGTCGAGACCACCACATGGTCCATCGCGATAATCGGCGCGGCGCCTGACGGAACGGAGCGCGGCCGTTCCTTTGCCAATTCCAGAAAGAACAGCCTTATGCCGCGCGTCGCATCCGACGCCGCGCGCGTCCGTTTCCATGACTGCGTGGCGCCGGTCGATACATCACGGCTTTCCACTTCCATGACCGGCTCCGGCTTCAGCGTCAGCCGATCGAGCCGGCGATGCATTTTGCCGATGTCGTCGGTCCGGAAGCAGAGGCTCGCCAGGCCCTCGCCCTGTTCGGCAAGGACCGCCCGGATCCGATCCGCGGTCGCGCCATCGCCGCTCGGCGCCATCAATTCCAGCGACATGTTGTCGAGGGTGAACAGCACGCGATCCGCACCATCACCGGTGCTTTGCCAGGACGGCGCCTGTGCGAACAGCGTCTGGTAGGCCGAAGTGCCGGCCGCAATATCGCTGACGAGAATGACGACGTGATCGAGACCGGTTATCACGGGCAAAACACCCGCGTGCACTCGGGCTGCAGACCTTCGGTCATCATTCCCTCACCTTTTGCCGCACCGTCAGGAACCCGGATAGCGGTCCGCCGTTATCGGCGTTATGCCGACGATATCCAGGAACGGTCGTAGTCCCCTCATACTCCCATCTCAAGCTGCAAAGACGGCACGGTTGCGAATAATTTCAGCCAATGCATCCGATAAACCGGTGCTAATGTAGCGGCGCCGGGCCGGGATCACCCTTCAGCTCTCCAGCCCATGACGGAAAACGAATGCAGGCCCTCTTCATCGGACAGACCTATATCGACGTTACCTTCATCACCGACCACATGCCGACCGGCGACGAAAAACACGTGGCGTCCGCCTACGCGGTGTCGTTTGGCGGCAACGCGGTCACTGCGGCATTTTGCTGCGCCAAGCTCGGCATCGTGCCCGACCTGATCGCAACCGTCGCCAATGACTGGCTCGGCCGCATGTTTCAGGACATGAGTGCGAAGTACGGAATCTCGATCCATCCGCGCAAGGTCAATTCATCCTCGCTGTCCTTCATCATGCCGAAAGACGGCAAACGCGCCATCGTGCGCTGCCGTGACGACGAGCACATCCATCCCTTTCCGATCCTCAATCTCAGAGGTTGCCGCGCGCTGCATATCGACGGCCACCAGCCCGACGCCGCGATCCATTATGCAAGACTGTGCCGCGAGGCCGGCATTCTGACGTCGCTCGATGGCGGCGGCCTGCGCACCAACACCCATGAGCTTCTCGAGTTCATCGACGTCGCCATCGTCGCCGAGCGATTATGCGAGCAGATGGACAAGACGCCGGAAGCGATGCTGGATTATCTCAAGAGCCGCGGCTGCCGCGTCGGCGGCGTCACCATGGGAGAAAAAGGCCTGCTCTGGTACGACGAGACCGGTGCGGTTCACACCCTGCCGGCGCTTCCGATCCCGCCCGAGCGCGTCATCGATACCAACGGCGCGGGCGACGTCTTCCACGGCGCCTATGTCTATTCCTATCTGAGCAATCCCGGCAAAGGTTGGCACGACCATTTCGAATTTGCGCGCGCCGCCTCGACCTATAAAATTCAGCGCCTCGGCAACGAGGCGGGATTGCCGACACTTCCCGATATCGAAGCAGTCAGGCAGGAGTTTCAGGTCGGCGCATAGCCGCGCGGTTTGGGGGAAGCATGGGGCGGGTTTTCGTCGCCGGCAGCATCAATATGGATGTGGTGGCGACGGCCGAGCGGCATCCGCAAATCGGCGAGACCGTCGCCGGCAAGGCCGTGCTGTATTTTCCCGGCGGTAAGGGCGCGAACCAGGCGGTGGCGGCAGCCAAACTGGGCGCGTCGGCGACGCTGATCGGCCGGGTTGGCACGGACGCGTTCGGGCAAGAATTGAAGGCGTTTCTCGCCGCACAAGGCGTTGACCTCACCTACGTCAAGGATACGGCCGAGGCGCACACCGGAACGGCGATCATCACGCTCGCCAATGCCGACAACACGATCGTCGTCGTGCCCGGCGCCAACGCGCTGGTGAGCGCAGAGGACGTCAGCGCCCCCGTTCTCGCCAGCGGCGACATCGCGGTCAGCCAGTTTGAAATCCCCCTGCCCACGATCACCGCGTTCTTCAGGCGGGCGCGGGATGCGGGCGCGACCACGATCCTCAACCCCGCGCCGGCGGTCGCGTTCGGGCGGGAGTTGCTCGATCTCACCGATATCCTGATCCTCAACGAAACCGAATTGGGCTTTCTCAGCAAAGCCGAGCTTCGCGACACTGATCCCGCTCGCATCGTTGAGGCGGCCCGCGCGTTGGACATGGGCCGAGACAAGATCATCTGCGTGACCTTGGGAAAGCGAGGGATCGTTGCGCTGATCGATGGACGACAACACACCTATTCCGGTCGCGCCGTTACTGCCGTCGACAGCACCGGCGCCGGCGATTGCTTTGTCGGCGCGGTCGCCGCTCGCCTCGCCGATGGTCAATCCATTCAGAGCGCCTTCGACTTCGCCAATACTGCGGCTTCTGTTTGCGTCGAGCGAATGGGCGCTGCGCCATCGATGCCGACGATCGCCGAAGTATCGGCGATCTTGCGCAGGGAAGGATCCGCCAAAACCTAGATCAACGCGCTCTTCAGGTCGAAGCCGGCGTCGGCGGCCTGCTCGGGCCCAATCGATCTGTTGGCGGCGAGCAGACGCCGTCCGAACATGTGATCGCCGGCGCGGTTGACGGATTCGATGCCGACGAGCTGTCCGGCCTTGTAGCAAAAGGCGGAGAAGGCGCCCTGTCCGCGATCGCCGCGCACCACCACGCGATCATAGCCGGTCGTCAGTCCCACCATCTGAAGCTTGTCAGGCCCCTGATCGCTCCAGAACCATGGCAGGCCGTCATAGGCCTTGGCGTCGCCCGTCAGCCGGGCCGCGACGCAGCGCGCATGATCGGTGGCGTTCTGCACGGACTCAAGCCGCAGCGACGCGCCGAAACGCGGGCTCGCATAGAGCGCACAGTCGCCTACCGCCGAGATGTTGGGATCACTGGTCAGCAGATGCTCGTCGACGATGATGCCGGCTGCGACCGGCAGGCCGGCCTCGGCCGCCAGTTCGACATTGGGCAGGACGCCGACGCCGACCACCACGAGATCCGCCGCGATGTGCCGGCCGTCGCTGAGGCTGACGCCGGTCACCTTGCCGCCGTCGCTTTCGATGCCCGTGACTTGTACGCCCAAATGAATGCGAATGCCCGCCGCAGTGTGCTGCGACTGAAAATACTCCGAGATTTCCACTGTCACGGCGCGGGCCATCACGCGCGTGGCGAGTTCGATCACGTCGACTTCAAGGCCCTTTCCCGCGCGCGGTCGCAGCAAATTCCAAACCGATGAAGCCTGCGCCGATCACGACGACGCGCTGACCCTGGGTGATCCGATGCCGCAGCACCTCGCTTTCGTCGAGCGTTCGCAAATACCGTACGCTGTCGAGATTGGCGTTGGGAATATCGAGCAGGCGATTGCGCGCCCCTGTCGCCAGCACCAGATGGCCGTATTCGAGGCGAGCGCCGGAGGCGAGCGATAATTTTCGCGCGTTGCGATCGATCACGAGGGCATGGTCGGCGATCAGGTCGATATTCTGGTCGCGGTAGAATTTGTCCGGCCGGAACATCAGGCTGTCGGGTCCGCCGGTGCCCTTCAGATAGGCCTTTGAAAGCGGCGGCCGCTGGTACGGCAAATGGCCCTCGTCGTTCACAAGCACGATGGGTTCGGCAAAGCCATGCTGGCGCAGCGAGGCCGCGAGCTGAAAGCCCGCATGCCCGGCGCCGACGATGAGTACCGGACCCTGCGTCATCGGAATAACCCGGTTGCAAGGCCGCAGGAACGACCCATGTCGTCTCCTCTCTCCGCCGATTTTGGTTTGCTCGTCCCTTGGCAGCGGCGCTCGTGTCCGCGTCCGAACGATCGGAGCATTTGGCCTCATGGATTGCAGCGGCGCAAGAGCCTCTCTGCCCAAGAGACCCAAGAGGACTGCCGAGAAAGCCCAAGGAGCGGCCGCATTTTGCAGCCCCGGCGAGGGATTGTCACCTCTCACCTTCTGCTATTTAAATGCCCCGCGACCGCTCCAAGCCGAGGTCTTGCCATGCCCGCATCCGATACTACCGCCGCCCCTTCCACCGAACCGGCGCTGCTCCGGATCGAAGGCCCGATCGCGACCATTACGCTCAACCGGCCCGCGGCGTTCAACTCGGTCGATCTGTCGATCGCGAAGAAACTCGAGCAACTCGGCGCAGAGGTCGAGGCCAATGACGACATCCGCGTGCTGGTGATCGAAGGCGAAGGCCGCGCATTCTCTGCCGGTGGCGATTTGCAAACCATCGGCGCCGCGGCGGAAGCGGATACGATCGCACCCGTGGTTGGCGAATTGTTGAAGCACTATCACGCGTTCATCGAGACGGTGCGGCGGATGCCGAAGATCGTGCTGTCCAGCGTGCACGGGTCCGCGGCTGGAGCTGGAATGGGGCTGGCCTTCGTCACCGACCTCTGCATCGCCGCGGATGACGCCCGCTTCACGCCCGCCTATGCCAAGATCGGCGTCTCACCCGATGGCGGCAGTACGGTGGGCATGGTCGGCACCGTCGGCACCCGCCGCGCCTTGCAGATCTTTTTGGCCGAAGACAGTTTTTCCGCGCAGCAGGCGCATGACTGGGGTTTGGTCGCCAGAGTCGTTCCGGCGGCGGAACTGAAGGCAGCGACGCGGAAATTCGCGGAGCGGCTGGCGCAGAATCCGAAAGCCGCGATCCGCGGCACCAAATCGCTGGTTTACCAGGCCGCGGTCACCCCGACCAAACAGCAGCTTGATGCGGAAGAAGCCGGGATTATCGCAGCCATGAACACGGACGAGTTCCGCATTGCCGTGAAGAAGTTCACCAGCAAGGGGAAGTGAAGGCCATCGTCGCGCGAGCAGGGAACTAACGTGTCTGCGTCGAACGTACCGTACACCTGCTTTCGCAGGGACGACATCAAGGATGCTACATATTCGGGCAGATATACCCCGTCCCCGCCGGCGACTTGAAGCAGCCCACCGATTCCGGAATCACCTGCTTCGGCAGCCACAGCACGACCTTGGGGAAATAGATCGTAAAGGTAATGGTGACCAGGAACACCACATAGATCGGCAAGGCGGCGCGTAACGCTTTGCCAAAACTGACGCCGACGAATTTCGACGCCATCAGCAGCACCAGCCCGTAAGGCGGCGTGATCAGCCCGAACGCCAATGTGGCGATCAGCACCACACCCATATGCACGCCGTTGATGTCGCCCGCCTGCGTCAGCGTGTTCACCAGCGGCATGAAGATGATGATGGTCGGCACCGGTTCGATGAAATCGCCGACCACGGTGAACAGCAGCACCAGCAGCAGCATCATCAAATGCGGATCGTTGCCGGCCAGCGAAGTGATCCAGTCGGCGATCACGGCAGCGCCGCGCAAATACGCCAGCATCCAGCCGAACGCGTTGGCGGCGCCGATGGTGATCAGCGGCAGCGAGAAGATCAGCCCGGCCAGGCAAAAATCATAGGGAATTTTGCTGAAGTGGCCGCGATTGAGTGCGGGTATCACCACCGCGATGATCCAGATCACGGCGACGACGCCGGCTTCCGTCGGCGTAAAATACCCGGTCAGGATGCCGCCGAGCAGGATCACGGGGATCATCAGCGGCAGCGCGGCGTCTCCGGCAGCGAACACGACCTGGCGCAACGGCGCGCGCGGCTTGCGCATGCCGGAGGGGCCAAAGAAATAGCAGTAGATCATCAGGCCGAAGCCGATCATCAATCCCGGCACCACGCCGGCCATGAACAGCCCGGCGATCGAGACGTTGCCGACCGCGCCGTAAACCACCGCCGTGATGCTCGGCGGAACCAGCGCGGCGATGGTGGAAGCGGACGCGATGATCGCGGCGATGAAGGCCGGACTATAGCCTTCCCGCTTCATCGGGCCGCCCAGCGCGCGGCTCATGACGGCGACATCGGCGGTGGTCGATCCCGACATTTCCGAGAAGAACATGCTGAAGACGACCACGACCTGCGATAGCCCGCCCCTGATGTGCCCGACCAGCGACAAGGACAGGTTGGCTATTCGCACCACGACATTCGCCGAACTCATGAGTTCGCCGACAAGCAGGAAAAACGGAATCGCCAGCAACGCCTCGGAGTCGACGCCGTCAAAGACTTTCTGGACGATCGCCGCCAGGGAAACATCCGTCAGCATCGCGCCGACAAACACGCCAGCGAGCAGCGAAAACGGCACGGGGACGCCGAGATAGCCGAAGAACAGGAAGCAAAACGTCATCAAGCCGAGAATGACAGGTGCACTCACGGGCGCGCCCTCGTCTCGGGGGTGGTCTCAATGGGCGGAATATCACGATCGATTTCCGGCGGTTCGGGATGATCGAACCCGTTGCGGATGCCGTTGACCAATTGCTCGACGGTAAACAGGGCGATCAAGACGCCCGCCAGGGGGATCGCGGCATAGAGCGAGGCGATCGGCGTGCCGGACGGCAGCCGGAAACTGCCGAAGCCGCGGAGATAGTTGATATAGCCGAACCAGATCAGGCAGAACGCCACACCGAGCACCGCAATCCGGATGATGATTTCGACGATCAACCGCGGCGTGCCGTGCATCGCTTCGGAGACCGCGGTCAGATACAGATGATCGTTACGGCGGGTAGCCGCCGCAGTACCGACGAAGATCGCATAGATAAACAGGGTTGATGTGACCTCCTGCAGCCACAGCCAGGGATGGCCGATGGTGCGGGTGACGATGTCGGCCGTCACCGACAGCGAAAAGCCGAAACACAGCAGGCCGCAGAGGATCATCAGGATCAGTTCGAGCTTGTCGAACGCCTGCCATTTCAGATGACGCTGCCGCTGCAGCACCAGTTTTTCGGCGAGAGCCATTGTCAATCTCCGTCGCGCGATCCGACTTCTCCTCGTCATGGCCGGCGAACGCCGGGACCCATGCCACCGGCGACGTTGTTCGTACAGCGCAAAGAAAGACTGCCTAGATGCCCAAGTGAAAGGCCGCGGCGTATGACGCCGCAATGCGGGGACGAAGTCAACGGAGGAACTAATTGATCCCGCGGATCAGGTTCTTGATCTTTTCCGCGTGCGGGCCGAGTTCCTTGGCGAGCTTGTCGAGATAGGAATCGGAGACCGCGGCAAAACTCTTCTTGTCCACGTCCTCGACGATCTTGACCCCGTACCCTTTCAGCTTGTTCGCTGCCGCCTTCTCGAGTTCGAACGCTTTGGCCGGCTCCTTGGCGCTGACTTCCGCCGCCGCCGTCTTGACCCACCCCTTCTGCTCGGCTGAGAGGCTCTGCCACAGCTTGTCGCTGACGAACAGCAACGCATTGTTGGCCTCGTGCTCGGTCATCGAAAGCACCGGCGCAACTTCATAGTGCTTGTTGACGAGATAGACGTTGACGCTGTTTTCGGCGGCGTCCATCACGCCGGTTTGCAGCGAGGTGTAGACGCTGCCGAACGGCATGTGCACGGTCTGCGCGCCATAGGCCGGAAAAATCGCGTCCTCGGTCGCGGTGGCCTGAACCCGGATCTTGATCCCCTTCATGTCGCCGGCGTTGTGGATTTCCTTCTTGCTGTAGATGCTCCGCACGCCCTGCGAACCGGTGGCGATAACGTGAAGGCCCTGGGTGGTCTCGTCGATCATTGCCGTGATGGCGTCGATCACCTTCTGGTCGGCAAGCGACTTGACCAGATGATCGGAGCTGCGGAACAGGAAGTGCAGCGACATCACGCCGGCCTGCGGCGAGATCGTCGCGGTGTTCGCCGACGAGACGATGGCGAAGTCGATGTCACCGGACTTCACCAATTGCAGCAACTGCGGTTCTTGCCCGAGCTGCGCGCCCGGATACTGGTCGACCAGCATCGTACCCTTGCTCAATTCCTTGAGCTTGGCGGAAAACATGTCGTAGGCGACGCTGTAGCCGGTATTGAGCTGCTGGTCATGGGCGAAACGGTAATGCTTCGCGTCCTGGGCGCCTGCGCCGGCGGCGAACAGCATCGCCGTCGCGGCAATCGCCGCACCCATGAATTTCCTTCGATTAGCCATCGCGGCGTCCCCCTGTTTTGATTTTTTCGATCATCCCATCAAGGTCGCCGGATTGTCAATAAAGCATCGGCATTTTGGCGCAATGTGGCAATTCATCCGCCGGAACTGCGAGAGATTATCGACAATTCCGTGCGCGACCTAGCCGCGACGACCCATGGGTGTCGCCGCCTATTTGATCGCGCGGATCAGGTCCTTGACCTTCTCGGCGTGAGGCCCGAGATCCTTGGCGAGCTTATCGAGATAGGGATCGGCCACCGCGACGAAGCCGGTCTTGTCGACGTCGGTGACGACCTTCACGCCGATCGATTTCAGCTTGTCCGCCGACTGATGCTCGAGCTCGATCGCTTTGGCCGGCTGGGTCTTGTTGACCTCGTCGGCAGCGGCCTGCACCCAGCCCTGCTGCTCCGGCGTCAGGCTGTTCCAGAGCTTGTCGCTGACCCAGACCAGGCTGTTATTGGCTTCGTGCTCGGTCATCGAAAGCACCGGCGCCACTTCGTAGTGCTTGTTGGCGAGATAGACGTTGACGCCGTTTTCCGCGACGTCGACCACGCCGGTCTGCAGCGATGTGTAAACGCTGCCGAACGGCATATGCACGATCTGCGCGCCATAGGCCGGGAACATGGTGTCCTCGGTGGGGGTTGCCTGCACGCGCACTTTCAGTCCCTTGATATCGTCGATCTTCTTGATCTCGCGCTTCGAATACATGTTGCGCAGGCCGAGCGTCGAGAGCGCGATGACGCGAGCGCCTTGCACCGTGTCCGCAATCATTGCCTTGACGGCTCCCGACACTTTCGGGTCCGCCATCGCCTTGATGAGATGGTCTTCGGACTTGAACAGGAAGTGCAGCGACATCACGCCGGCCTGCGGCGACAGGGTCGCGGCATTCGCCGACGAGGAAATGCAGAATTCGATATCGCCTGATTTCACCAGTTGCAGGACCTGCGGCTCCTGCCCGAGCTGCGCGCCCGGATACTGGTCGACCAACATGGTGCCCTTGCTGAGTGCCTTGAGCTTCTCGCTGAAGATATCACCGACGATTCCATACCCCGTCGATTTCGGCTGATCGTAGGCGAAGCGATAATGCTTCACCTCCTGCGCGCCGGCGCCGGCGGTCATCAACGCGAATGCAGCCGCAACGGCACCGAGAAAGCTTCCCAGTCTGTCCATGGTTTCCCCCTCCGACGAGATTTTTTCTTTTCATCATTCCATCGGGGTCGTTTGATTGTCAATCAAACAAGGGGCAACGCATGTGCGAGATGAGCCGGCGATCGTTGGCCGCCTACCCCTTGCCCTCGCCGCGCATGAAATCGAAGTCGCAGCCTTCGTCGGCCTGCAAAATGGTTTCGTTGAACAGATGCGCGTAGCCGCGTTTCGCCCAATCCGGCGTGGCTGCCGGCGCCAACGCCGCGCGGCGTTTTTCGAGCTCGGCAGCATCGACCAGCAGATCGATGCTGCGATTGGCGACGTCGAGCCGGATCATGTCGCCGTTCTGCACCAGCGCCAGCGGACCGCCGACAGCCAATTCCGGCGTGATGTGCAGCACGATGGTGCCGAACGCGGTACCGCTCATCCGCGCGTCCGATATCCGGACCATGTCTTTGACGCCCGTGCGCGCGAGTTTCTTCGGGATCGGCAGATAGCCCGCTTCCGGCATGCCGGGCGCGCCTTTCGGACCGGCGTTGCGCAACACCAATACGTCGTCGGCGTTCACTTCCAGCGCGGGATCGTCAACCCGCAGCGTCATGTCCTCGACCGACTCGAACACCACGGCGCGGCCGGTATGCTGCAGCAATTTAGGGCTCGCCGCCGAATGCTTGATCACGGCGCCGCGTGGCGCGAGGTTGCCATGCAGCACGGCCATTGCGCCTTCCGGCTTGATCGGATTTTCGCGTGGCCGGATCGCATCCTGCCCCGGCACGTCCTCGGCGCCCGCGACGATTTCGCGCAAGCTCGCGCCGGTGATGGTTTTGGCATCGAGGTCGATCAGACCGCCGAGCTGCGCCATCAGCTTCGGCACGCCGCCAGCATGATGAAAATGCTCCATGTAATGCTCGCCCGATGGCTTCAGGTCGATCAACACAGGAACCTCGCGGCCGAGCTTGTCAAAGGCTTCGAGATCGATGCGATGTTCGGTGCGGTTCGCGATCGCGGTCAGGTGAATGAGGCCGTTGGTCGATCCGCCAATCGCCTGCAGCACGACCTGCGCGTTCCGGAACGACGACGCCGTCAACAACTCGCTCGGACGCGGCCCTTTTGCCTTGGCCATCGCGGCGGCCACCTTGCCGCTCGCCTCCGCAATGCGGAAGCGCTCGGCATGCGGCGCGGGAATGGTCGCGCTCATAGGCAGCGACAGACCGAGCGCTTCGGTGACGCAGGCCATGGTGGAAGCCGTGCCCATCACCATGCAGGTACCGACCGACGGCGCGAGACGGCCGTTGACGGCTTCGATCTCATTGTCGTCAATTTCACCGGCGCGGTATTTTCCCCATAGCCGCCGGCAATCGGTGCAGGCGCCCAGCACTTCACCCTTGTGATGCCCGACCACCATCGGCCCAACGGGAATGACGACGGTCGGCAGATCGGCGGAGACCGCCGCCATGATCTGCGCCGGCAAGGTCTTGTCGCAGCCGCCGATCACGACGACGGCGTCCATCGGCTGGGCGCGGATCATTTCCTCGGTATCCATCGCCATCAAATTGCGCAGATACATCGAGGTCGGAAATGCAAAGCTTTCGGCGATCGAGATGGTCGGGAACACCATCGGCATCGCGCCCGTCAGCATCACGCCGCGCTTCACCGCCTCGATGATCTGCGGCACGTTGCCGTGACAGGGATTGTAGTCGCTATAGGTGTTGGTGATGCCGACGATCGGGCGATTGAGGGCGTCGTCCGAATAGCCCATCGCCTTGATGAAGGCCTTGCGCAGGAACAGCGAGAAGCCAGCGTCGCCATAACTCGTCAGTCCCTTGCGAAGTCCGTCAGCCATTTTCTTGTTTCCTTGTCGTCGTGCCTGCGCACTAAAGGGGCCCACGGAATTATTGTCAATATTTGATATTTCGTTCAAAATTTGCGACATTCCGATCCTTGGCACCCCGTATTATTGACAATAATGCGCACGCATGCTGATTTCCGTTCATGATCGGAAACGAGCGCCCATGAACAAGCCGTTGCGCATTGGCCTGATCGGCGCCGGCATGGTGAGCCGCCACCATCTGATCGCCTGGGCCGAAATAGCAGATCAGGCGCGGGTCGTGGCGATCGCCGATCCCTCCGCGGATAATGCTGCGCGCCGCGCCGGCGAGTTCGGGATTTCCAAGACTTACGCCAACGCCGAAGCGATGCTGGCTGCCGCGGAACTCGACGCCATCGATATAGCAGCGCCCCGCGAGATGCACGCACCGCTGGTACGGCTCGCCGCAACAAAACACCTGCCGGTGCTTTGCCAAAAACCGCTCGCAACCAATCTCCAGGAGGCGGCCGCACTCGCCGCCGAGGTCAAGGATCAAACGCGCCTGATGGTGCATGAGAACTGGCGCTTTCGCGGATATTATCGCGACGCAGCAGCCTGGCTGCGCGAAGGCCGCATCGGCAATGTCAAGCAAGCGCAGCTTACCTTGCTCACGTCGGGTGTGCTGCCCGGCCCCGACGGGCTTTGTCCCGCACTGGAACGGCAACCCTTCATGCGCGGCGAAAAGCGCATGCTTGTCGCGGAAGTGCTGATCCATCATCTCGATACGCTGCGCATGCTGCTTGGGCCCATGCGCGTGACGGCGGCACAGCTCTCGCGTTCGAGCGACCAGCTCGTTGGCGAAGACGGCGCGGTGATTCAACTCAAAACCGGCAACGGCGCCGGCGTCACGGTGTTTGCGAGCTTTGCTGCACATGGGCACCCCGCAGCCCAGGTCGACCGGCTGGAAATTCTCGGCGACAAGGGCACGATCAAGCTCGACGGCCCGTCGCTGACATGCTCGGGCGCTTCGCCTGCGGAACGAACTTACGATCTCCCCACCGAATATCAGGGCTCCTACAACCGGACGATTGCGCATTTCGTGCAATCGTTGCGCGACAATTTGACGTTCGAAACCGCGCCGCAGGACAATCTCGAAACGTTGCGGCTGGTCGAGGATTGCTATCTTCTGTCCGGCTGGGAGGCTTTGCGATGAAGCCACAGGAAGCGTTGACCGAGACCTCCGCACTGACGCGCGAGGAAGAACAGGCGGAGGTGATCCGCCGGCTGGAAGAGGACATCATCTTCGGCCGCTTCGCGCCGGGCTCGCGGCTGGTCGAAGATACGCTGATGACGCGCTACGGCGCGAGCCGGCACTTCGTGCGCCAGGGACTGTTTCAGCTCGAACGCCAGGGCATCGTGCTGCGTGAAAAAAACATCGGCGCCACGGTGCGGTTCTACTCGGCCGAGGAAGTGCGGCAGATCTACGAGGTGCGGGAAATGCTGACGCGTCAGGCCGCACTCATGGTCGCGCTGCCCGCACCGGCCGGCCTGATCGAGGAATTGAGCGAATTGCAGCGGCAATATTGCGCGAAGGCCGACGCGCAGGATTTGCGCGGCATCCACGAGGCCAACGACGCCTTTCATGTCGCGCTGTTTTCGGCCTGCGGCAATCCATATCTGGTGCGCTCGCTGCAGGACTACATGAACCTGACCTTGCCGATGCGCGCCAAGAATCTGGCCGACAAGGAAGGCCTTGCGCTGTCGCGCCGTCAGCATGAATTGATGATCGAATTGCTCAGAGGCCGCGACAGTTGGGCGCTGGCGCAGCTTTGCGTCGATCATATGCAATACAGCAAGTCGGATTATCTCGGGCGCATCGCGCAGGAGAAACACGCGGAGGAGAAGCACGCGGAGTAGGAAACGTCATTCCGGAGCGCGTCGACGACGCGAACCCGAAAATCCCGGAATGACGTTCCGTGGCGTTACTTCCAATCCACGATCCGGCTCTTGTCCCCATCGAACTCCATCCCGCAGAAGGCGCCACCCTGATAGAAATCCCCGATCGTGTCGGGGCCGACCTTCTTCTGCTCGGCCATCGCGTGCTCGCGATGATCCTCGCCGCGGCCGGTCGGACGATAGCCGAGGTCGTAGGCGCGGTGATTGTCCCACCAGCTACGCTCGTTGTAGGAGGCGCCGTAGAAGATTTCGAAGTGAATGTCGGGATGGTCGAGCCCGATGCGGCAGAGTTGCACCAGATCTTCCGGCTTCAGCCAGATCGCCAGCCGCCGGTGATCGAGCGGCTTGTCGCCGAAATTGCCGATGCGCAGGCACGTCACGCCAAGTCCATGCTTATCGGCATAGAGCGCACCGACCGCCTCGCCAAACACCTTGCTGACGCCGTAGCGGCTGTCCGGCCGCGGGGTAACGTCGGTGCCGATCCGGTGATGGCGCGGGTAGAAGCCAACCGCATGGTTGGAGGAGGCGAACACAACGCGCTTGACGTCTTTCTTGCGTGCGGCTTCGAACAGATTGTAGCAGCCGATGATGTTGGACTGCAGGATCGAATCCCAGGGACCTTCGACCGAGTAGCCGCCGAAATGCAAGATGCCGTCGATGCCCTCGCAAATCGCCTCGACCTGCGCGAGATCAGCCAGATCGGCCGCCTTGAATTTTTCGTCCTTGCCGAGATCGGCCGGCGCCTTCAGATCGCTCAGCAGCAGGTCCGGATAGATCGGCGGCAGCAGTTTGCGCAAACTCGTGCCAATTCCCCCGGCAGCGCCGGTCATCAATATGCGTGACATTTCTTCCCTCGTTTCTTGCGACCGAATTGCGGTCGGTGGCCGACAATGATAGCAAACCAAACCGAGAGGAAACGCAACAACAACAACGAGAACAGCAAATGTCCGAGGCAGCATCTCATCCGCGCCGGCTGGCAGCCGGCGACCTATTATCCCGATCCCGCCATCCACGCACTCGATCCACGCTTTGAAAAATACTGGCTCAAACTCTCGGCGGTGGAGCGGCTGACCACCGGCCTGCGCTGGGCCGAGGGCCCGGTGTGGTTCGGCGATGGGCGCTATTTGTTGTGCAGCGACATTCCCAATCAGCGCATCCTCAAATGGGAGGAGGAAACCGGCAGCGTCAGCATCTACCGCAAGCCGTCGAACTTCGCCAACGGCAATACCCGCGACCGCCAAGGCCGCCTGGTCACCTGCGAGCATGGCGGCCGCCGCGTGACGCGCACCGAATATGACGGATCGATCACGGTGTTGATGGACTCCTTCGACGGCAAGCGGCTCAATTCGCCCAATGACGTTGTCGTGAAATCCGACGGCTCGATCTGGTTCACCGATCCGACCTTCGGTCTGCTCGGCAATTACGAGGGCTACAAGGCCGAGTCCGAGATCGACGCCAATGTCTATCGGATCGACGGCGCGACCGGAAAAGCAACCATCGTCGCCGAAGGCGTGCTCGGACCGAACGGGCTGTGCTTCTCGCCGGATGAGAAAATCCTCTACATCGTCGAATCCCGCGGCGTGCCGAACCGCAAGATCCTCGCCTATGACGTCGCGCCCGGCGGCGACAAGATTTCCAACAAGCGCGTTTTCATCGACGCCGGTCCCGGCACACCCGATGGCATGCGCTGCGACATCGACGGCAATCTGTGGTGCGGCTGGGGCATGGGCGATCCCGAACTCGACGGCGTCGTGGTCTTTGCGCCCGACGGCGTCATGATCGGCCGCATCGCCCTGCCCGAACGCTGCGCCAATCTCTGCTTCGGCGGTGTCAAGCGCAACCGGCTGTTCATGGCCGCGAGCCAATCGATCTACGCGCTGTATGTGAACACGCAGGGTGCACTCGGCGGCTAGAATCTTGTTTTGACGCGTCACGCGAACCGGTAGCCACTTCGCTCGAAAACGCTATAGATGCAAAACGCCGGAGCGGAATGACCCGCTCCGGCGCTGCATCTTGTCTCGCGAAAAGCTTACGCCGCGTTGTAACCCGCGACCGCCTTCACTTCGAGATATTCTTCCAGGCCGTACTTGCCCCATTCGCGACCGTTGCCGGACTGCTTGTAACCGCCGAACGGCGCGGTGCGGTCGTTCGGCACGCCCTGCAGGTTGACGTTGCCGGCGCGGATCTGCTTGCCGACCCGGCGCGCGCTTTCAACCGTATCGCCGGTGACATAACCGGCCAGACCATACGGCGTGTCATTGGCGATCTTCACCGCCTCGGCTTCATCCTTGGCGCCGAGGATCGTGAGCACCGGTCCGAAGATTTCTTCACGCGCGATCGTCATGTCGTTGGTGACGTCGGCAAAGATGGTCGGACGGACATAGAAGCCCTTGTTGACGCCCTCGGGGAGGCCGGGGCCGCCGGCGACGAGAGTTGCGCCTTCCTCGATGCCCTTGTGGATCAGCGCCTGGATCTTGTCCCACTGGATGCGGGAAACGACCGGGCCGATCGTGGTGCCTTCCGCGCGCGGATCGCCAGCCTTGGTCTTGTCGGCGACGCTCTTTGCGATAGCAGCCACTTCCTTCATCTTCGACAGCGGCACGATCATCCGCGACGGCGCGTTGCACGACTGTCCGGAGTTGTTGAACATGTGCATCACGCCACCGGTGACGGCCTTGGTAAGGTCGGCGCCTTCGAGGATGACGTTCGGCGACTTGCCGCCAAGTTCCTGGCTGACGCGCTTCACGGTCGGAGCGGCGCGCTTGGCGACGTCGACGCCGGCGCGGGTCGAGCCGGTGAACGAGATCATGTCGATGTCCGGGTGCTCGCTCATGGCGGCGCCGACCTCAGGGCCGAGACCGTTGACGAGGTTGAACACGCCCTTCGGCACGCCGGCTTCGTGGAGGATTTCCGCGAAAATCAGCGCCGACGACGGCGTGAATTCCGACGGCTTCAGGATCATGGTGCAGCCGGCGGCGAGCGCGGGCGCGACCTTGCAGGCGATCTGGTTCAGCGGCCAGTTCCACGGTGTGATCATGCCGATCACGCCGACGGGCTCGCGCACCACGACGGCGGTGCCGACGTTTTCCTCGAAATGATAGTTCTTGAGCACTTCCAGCGTGGAGGCAATATGGCCTAAACCAGCGCCGGCCTGCAGACGTTCCGCCATCGGGAGCGGCGCGCCCATTTCGTCGGACACGGCGGCGCCGATATCCTTCATGCGGCCCTTGTAGACCTCGATGACCTTCTCGAGCAGCGCGATGCGCTCCTCGCGGCTGGTCTGCGAATAGGTCACGAAGGCGCGCTTGGCGGCGGCGACCGCCTTGTCGACATCGGCCTTGGAGCCGAGCGCAACCTCATACATCGCCTCTTCGGTCGCCGGATTGACGACGGGCGTGGACTTCTTGACGGCCGGATCGACCCAGGCGCCATCGATGTAGAATTGCATGCGATTGACCATCGTAAACCTCTTTATTGCAGGGGCGGATGAAGGGGAACGGGAGCGTTCGGCAGGCATCCTTGCACGAAAGCCCGGGAAAATGAACCCGCCATATGCGGGAGGCCGCGTTGCGGCAGGCACCTGATATAAGGTCAGGGGCGTGACGATGGCAAGATGGGTAATCTGTCGTCCCGGCGCAGGCCGGGACCCATAGCCACGGGCGGTAGTTGTAAAACGATGTCGTCGGTCGTCGTCAAAACAATGACCGCCGCGGAGTATGGATCCCGGCCTGCGCCGGGACGACTCAAAAGACATCACACCGCCATCTTGCGGTGCCGCACCGGCGCACCGACGGTAAGGCTTTCCGCCGCATCGATGATGGCGTTGGCGTCCATGCCGTAGTGTCGATAGAGGTCGTCGATGGTGCCGGTCTGGCCGAAATGCTCGACGCCAAGCGCCTCGACGCGGTGGCCGCGGACGCTGCCAAGCCAGCCGAGCGCGGCCGGATGGCCGTCGATCACGGTAACGATGCCGCAGTCGCGCGACAACGGCGCCAGCAGCTGTTCCACATGGCTGAGATGCTGCACGCCGCGGCGGTCGCGCCGCAACTGCCGCGCCGCGGTCCAGCCCGAATGCAGCCGGTCAGCCGAAGTCACCGCCAGCAGGCCGACATCGCGATGGCCCTCGCCGATGAAACCGACCGCCTCGATCGCCTCCGGAGCCACCGCACCGGTATAGGCTACCACCAGATCGCAATTCGCTCCCGGCTTGCGCAACCAATAAGCGCCGTCGGTGATGTCGCGTTGCAGGTCCGCCGTCATGATCCTTTGCGCCTGCTCGATCGGGCGGGTCGAAAGCCGCAAATAGACCGAGCCGCCCTCGCCACCTTCGCGCTGCATATGCTGGAATCCCCAGCCCATGATCACGGCGAGTTCATCGACAAAGGCCGGCTCGAACGAGGCCAGGCCGTCCTGCGCCATGCCGATCAAGGGCGTCGCAATCGACTGGTGCGCGCCGCCTTCCGGCGCCAGCGTGACGCCGGACGGGGTCGCCGCCACCATGAAGCGCGCGTCCTGGTAACAGGCATAGTTGAGCGCATCGAGGCCGCGTTGGATAAAGGGATCGTACAACGTGCCGACCGGCAGCAGACGCTCGCCATTGATTTGGTGCGAGAGCCCGAGCGCCGACATCAGGATGAACAGGTTCATCTCGGCGATGCCGAGTTCGATGTGCTGTCCTCCCGGCGAAAAGTCCCAGTTGAAGGTCGAGGGTATTTTCTCCTGCCGGAACAGATCGGCATTCTCGGCTTTGGCAAACAGTCCGCGGCGATTGACCCAGGCGCCGAGATTGGTCGAGACCGTCACATCCGGCGACGCGGTGACGATGCGCGCGGCAAGTTCGGTATCGCCACGCGCGAGCTCGTTGAGCACGAGTCCAAAGCCCTGCTGGGTCGACATGACAGAAGCAGGCTTGAATGCGAGCTGTTGCGGCACATCGATCACAGGCGCGGTCAGACGGCGGCGGCCTTCACGGTTGAACGGCGCGTCGCCAAGGAACGCCTCCAGTTGCGCCTGCGATTGCGAAAGCCCCTCGAACTTCTCCCATTCATGACCGGGGCGAATGTTCTGCGTCGCGCGCCATTTCTCCATTTGCGTCGGCGTCATCAACCCCGCATGATTGTCCTTGTGGCCCTGGAACGGCAGGCCGACGCCCTTGATCGTATAGGCGATGAAGCAGACCGGACGGTCGTGATCGATGGCCTCGAACGCCTCGATCATGCTGGTCATGTCATGGCCGCCGAGATTGGACATCAGCGTCAGCAATTCGTCGTCGCTGCGGCGGTCGATCAATTGCGTGACCTGCCCCTGATCGCCGATGTCGTCATGGAGATGCTTGCGAAATGCGGCCCCGCCCTGAAAGCACAGCGCCGCATACATCTGGTTCGGACAATTGTCGATCCATCGCCGCAGCGCCTCGCCGCCGGGCTCGGCAAACGCGGCCCGCATCAGGGTGCCGTATTTCACGATCACCACGTCCCAACCGAAATTGCGGAACATGGACTCGAATTTTTCCCAGAGACCTTCGCGCACCACGGCATCGAGGCTCTGGCGGTTGTAATCGACCACCCACCAGGTGTTACGCAAGCCATGCTTCCAGCCCTCGAGCAACGCCTCGAAGATGTTGCCCTCGTCCATTTCGGCGTCGCCGACCAGCGCGATCATCCGCCCCTCCGGGCGGTCCTTCATCCAGCCATGTGCGGTGACGTAGTCCTGCACCAGCGAGGAAAACAGGGTTTGCGCCACGCCGAGGCCGACCGAACCGGTCGAGAAGTCGACGTCGTCGGCGTCCTTGGTGCGCGACGGATAGGATTGCGCGCCCTTGTAGCCGCGGAAATTTTCCAGTCTGTCGCGCGTCTGATGCCCGAACAGATACTGGATGGCGTGGAACACCGGGCTCGCATGCGGCTTCACCGCGACGCGATCCTGCGGCCGGAGCACCGAGAAATACAGCGCCGACATGATGTTGGCGAGCGAGGCCGAGGACGCCTGATGGCCGCCGACCTTCAGGCCGTCCGTGCTGGGCCGGATGTGATTGGCGTGATGGATGGTCCACGAGGACAGCCACAGGACTTTGCGTGCCAGCGCGGACAGTAGTTCAAGGCGTGCGGGCTCGATTGGCATGGCGCTGCTCCGGCAAGTCAAATATCTCTTCAAATTTTACCGGGTGAGAGGTTCCCAGAAATCTCAAATTGTCGCGACATACCGACCAGAATTGGGATAAATTACCAGCAATATACCAAAATATGCGAGTTTTTCCCAATGCAAGCCCTCGACGCCATCGACCGCAAAATTCTCAGCCTGCTGCAATCCGACAGCCGCATGACCATGCAGGAGCTGGCCGACAAGGTCGGCCTCTCGGTGTCGCCCTGTCATCGCCGCGTCAAGCTGCTCGAAGAGCGCGGCGTCATCACCCGCTATGTCGCAACCGTAGACCAGAAGTCGCTCGGCCTGCACGTCAGCGTCTTCATCTCGATCAAGCTGGCGCGGCAGAAGGTGGAGGACCTCACGCGGTTCGAGAGGGCGATTTCGAAATGGGACGAGGTCCTGGAATGCTATCTGATGACCGGCAACCGCGACTATCTGCTGCGCGTCGTCGCCGCCGACTTGTCGTCCTATGAGGCATTCCTGAAAAACAAGCTGACGCGACTGGAGGGCATCGCCTCGATCGAGTCGAGTTTTGCGCTCAGCCAGGTGAAATATTCGATCGCGCTGCCGGTGTAGATGACGTCCCGGCGTCGACGCCAGAGACTGTCATACCCCGACGCAATGCGGAGAGGTATCCAGTACGACTGCAGCTGTGCTCGATTCTAACACTCGCGCCTCTGGATAGGTACTGGATCGCCTCCGCTTGTCCGGGACGACGGTGATGGATGTAGTCGCGACTGAATTCTGGAACCGTTCGAATGGATACACATCTGCGATCTCGCGACCGATGCGCCCGAGGTTTGCATGAAATTTGCCCCCTGAAAACAGAGGGCGCAGGGAAGACCGGGTGCCCATTGCACCCGCGGCCCGTGTGCATTGGTAGAAAGCACACGGTAGTCACCACAGGTACGCCGGAAACATCCGGCCTTCCCTGCGCAATGGTTTTAACGGTTTCCTTCGCGCTCTCCCTGGTGACCGGGCTTTGTTGTCACCATCGCCCGTGAGAACTTGCTTCTCACGAACTTGACGCCAGCGTCGGGGCGTCAGGACCACACGACTTCGCCGTACGCTTCAGCATCGTTCGTCTGCACGCATCGGCGCGCCGACGCTGCCGCGTCCATCGCATCCCGCACCCAACGTCCGTGACGATCGCGATACGCCCCTCTTGCGGGAACGGGATGGCGCGAGCTGGTAGAACTGATTTGCCCGACGACGAAAGCGGAATATTTTTTCGCGTAGGGCTGGACAGGTTTCTTGATTTGCCCGACGGGGCAAATCGTTCATGCGTGCGACAAGCTAATCCGGCCGTACAATCCAAGGCGAGCCGACGCGGCGCAATTGGCGACGATCGAACTACCGCCACGGCTCGACGATGATCTTGGTATGCGCTTCCGGATTGGCGAGATCGGCAAAGGCTTTCGCAACGCCGTCGATACCGACACTGGCGGTTACCATGGAGGCCGCATCGACCTGGCCTTCCGCGATCAGGCGCAGGGAATACGCGAATTCGTCGGGCGTATAGCCGAGTACATATTGGACATTGAGTTCCTTCATGATGCCGATCATCGGTTCGGAGCGGTCGGTTTCCATGCAGACGCCGACCACGACGATGCGGGCGTCGCGCGGCGCACCTTCGAACACCTGCTGCAGCAGGCCGGGAATGCCGACGCATTCGAAAATCAGCGCGGGCTTCAGCGCCGGCAACAATGCCCGCAACGGCGGCCGCGCGGCTTTTTCCTCCGGGGACATCGCCGCATGCTCGGCCCAGGTCGCATAGGGCTGCGAACGCGCAGGGTCGACCACGATATCCGCGCCGAGCTTTTCGGCGAGCGCGCGACGCGCCGGCGAATAATCCGCAGCGACAATTGGATGCAATCCCCTGATCTTCAGCGCCGCGATGACGGCCAGTCCCACCGGCCCGCAGCCAATCACCAGCGGCACTTCGTTGCCGCTGATATTGGCCTTGGCGACGGCGTGGACGCCGACCGCGAGCGGTTCGGTCAATGCGGCGTGCTCGGCCGCCAATCCGTTGGGGACTTCAAGCAAGAGGGCTTCGCTGAGCAGCATGCGTTCGGCATAGGCGCCGACATTGTCGTTGGAATAGCCGATGCTCTGCGGGCCTTCCGCGGTCAGCAGCGCCGGCAGCGAACATACCTTGGTGCCGGGCTTCAGCTTGCGCGTGGTGGTCGAGCCATAATCCAGAATCTCGCAGCAGAATTCGTGGCCGAACACGACATCGCGAGAAATATCCATCGGCTTGCGGCCGGGGAAATGCCTGGCCAGCTCCACCATGCGGTGGGCATGCTTGCGCGCATGCAGGTCGGAACCGCAGATGCCGCAAGCCAGCGTCTTGACCAGCACCTGCCCGGCGCCCGGCTTCGGCTCGGGCATCGTATCGACGACGATCTCGCCATTCCTGAAAATCGCTGCGCGCATCGCCGGGCTCCCTTGCGGCCTGTTATGGCCACATCAAGCCGCGCCGTGGAGCATTTCGTCAATAACCGAAAATGTCACCACGCGTAGCGGACGACGCCCTTGCCTGCATAGCTGCGCGTGACGTTGGAGAACTCGCCTTCAAAAGTACCCGCGACAGCCCAGCCGTTCAGCCATTTCATCTCGACCGAGGCCGTCGTGAGCGCCGCATCGGCGGCGGGCGCCGCGCCGTTCACCATGAAGCACGCGCCCGGCAGCGTCTGGAATGTCGCCGCGACGCCGCGGTCGGTGTTGAAATCATGCGCCCACGCCGCACGGCCGCGCAGCGTCAGGATACGGTTGTCCATGGCGAAGGATTTGTCGGTACGCAGGCCCAGTTCGCTGCGCGTCGCCGTGACGTCCTTTGCCGTGTAGGAGAGCGCGAAGGTGTTACTGCCCCGACCACGCTCTCCGCATAGGCCGGAAGCATGAACGTCGTCACCTGCCCCGCCGCATAGGGCGTGATGCCGATGCCGCCGAAGGTTGGCGCGACGAAGCGATAGCCGCTCTCGACACGGCCCGACCACGCCTGCGCATTGAACTCCGCACGGAGTTGATCGACGCGCGAGGCGCGCGATTGGTGGTCACGTCCTGCCAACCATACGACAGAGCGGCCAATAATATACACCGGTCCTGCCGTGTGCTTCACAAACGCACCGGCCTGGAAGAGATCGCTGCGCCCGCCGCCCAGTCCATTGGCGACCGCAAAGTTTGTGCCGCCACCGCCGAGTGCGAAGCCTGCGACGGTGTTGGGCGAGAAGCGATAGTCGGCGCCGACTACCGTACCGGCGATGCGGCTGGTGGTGGCGCTGGTGCCTTGCGCCGTATTGCCATCGGTAACTTGCGAACCGCCATAGCCCGCCGCCCATACGCTCCAGCGCTGCGCGAAGGTCCCGGCCACCGGCGCTTTGCGTGACATCGCCGCGTAAGCTTCCCGTTCCCTACGCGCATGCAACGTGCCGGGAGCATCGTGGCCTTCGGAAGCGTAAGCGGACGTGGATGATGTGCTGCCACCCATGTCGCTCCTGGGACCCAGACCGCCATTGTTACCGGTATTGCTACCCAAGCCGTTGTTGTTACCGGTATTGCTGCCGTTATCGCTACCGAAGCCGGTATTGTTACCGCTATCACTGCCAAAACCGCTATTGCTGCCGTTATCGCTGCCAAAGCCGCTATTGCCGCCGCGTCCGTCCACGAACGGATCGGTCATCACGCTCATGAACTGGTTCGTGGCGTTGAACGTCGTCTGCCGCGACGAACTCGCACTCTCGCCCGAGACTTGCGTCAGGCCGGTTGGCGTCAACAACGCAAAGGCTACGGGAATGCTGCCATTTGTATTGAAGAAGGTGGTCAGCACGTTGGCGATAGTGCGCTGATTGGGATTGAAATTTTCCGGCGTCGTGAAGCGCAATGCGACATTGAGAAACACGTCATTCGCGTCATAGCTCAGTGTCGCCGACAGGTTCGGGGAATTGCTGACCACATGCGGATTGAACGTGCCACTCATGCTGTCGGCGGCTGTGAGAATGGTATAGCGACTGGTGACCGCGCCGCTGCTGAAGATGGCGTTGACCGTCGCACCGCCCAGTGTCGCAACCCCCGTGACATTGGTTGAGCTCGCCGGCGCGAGCCGCACGACGTATTGCGCGCCCGAATTGAAACGAGAGATTGCCCTGCACCGTCAGCGCCGAGCCAGGCGTGCTGGTGCCCGGCATCAACGCGCCACCCGAGGCGATGGTGGTGGGACCGACTTTCCCCGAGCCGGCTAGCGTGCCGCCGGAATTGACGGCAACGCCGCTTGACGACGTCAGGTCGCTGTTCACCTCGAGTACGCCGCCGTTCACGGTGGTCGCGCCGGTGTAGGTGTTGTTGCCTGTTAGGGTCAGTGTGCCCGTCCCCACCTTTACCAGAGAAGCGCCGGTCCCGTTGAAGACGATGCCGCCATCGCTGATGTCACCTCCAAGGGTAACGTTGGCGTTATCGCGACCAAGGGTCAGTTCGTTTCCCCCAGAAACACCTGGCCGGCTCCCGTGAGGGAGAAGACATCAATCTTATGGTCGCCGTTCTGGCCGGCCGTCGCGCTGAAATCGATGCTAGAACCAGCGCCGTTAAAGATGGTGGCATTGCCCGCGGTGCTTTGGCCAAAAAACTGAATGGTACCGTTGTTGGTGATGGCCGCGTTGCCTCCCGTACTTGAGTTGCTGAAGCTGAACGTACCGTTGTTGGTGATGACAGCGTTGCCAGCAGTCGTGGAGTCCGTGAACTCGAGTTGGGAGTTGGTGGCGTTGGAGATCACGGCATGGCCGGCCGACGATGAATCAAGGAAAACTGTGAAACCGCTGGCAGTATTGCTGATGTTGCCATTCCCGGCTGTTGCCGTGTCAGAGAAAACGATGCCACCGGTGTTGCTCGCCAGACCGGTTCCCAGCGTCGAGGAATTACGGAATTGGAGGTTGCTAGCGTTGAAAAGCGTGACATGGTCGACGCTGCTTGCATTCAGGAACCTTACAGTGCCAGAATTTTGAATGCCCGCGTTGACGCCGTTGGCGGCGGATATACCGGCCCCGGTAAAGGTAACCGAACCGCCGGCGCTGACACCGGGGAGGTAGGCCGCGTTGAAAACCCATGCACCCACGCTCCGAGTGGTGCCGACCAAAGGCAGCCTGTTGGCCGCGGTGCCGTCGAACGTCGCCGTGCCGGTGGGCGGCCCGGCACCATTGGGAGTCCAGTTGTTCGTGTTGGCGTAGTCCTGGCTCGCGAGGCCCGTCCATGTCGCGTCCGCCGCCAGCGCACGCGGCATGCCCGCCGTCAGCAGCGCCGGCGATGCGATCAACGCGGATGTCGTCAGCAGCGCCGCGCGCAACCGCCAGCACCGGTCCAGCAACCGCACATGCTCATTGTTGCCGCAGGTGGCTTGCCGCTGTTTCACGGTTTTAGGAAATTCCATACCTGCTCCCGTGGTTTCTTATTGCTCTTTTTGCGACAACGTCAGACCTTGCACGATTCCACCCGGGGGCAGCGGTGAGACCCTAGAAGCGGGGGTATTCTTCCCACAACTGAAAATTGCGCGAGATTTTATGACAGGGCAGCAATGTGGCCGCGCGGCCACAGACGGACCTTGGGGTGATCTTCGAGCCGGGCTTAATGATCTCAGGGCGATTGCATCCTACCACGCGTAGCGCACGACACCCTTGCCCGCGTAGGAGCGCGTGACGTTGGAGAACTCGCCTTCGAAAGTGCCCGCTGCGGACCAGCCGTTGACCCATTTCATTTCGGCGGACGCCGTGGTCGAGCGCGGAGTTGCGCGCCTGCGCCGCGCCGTTGACGACAAAGGCCGCGCCCGGCAGCGTCTGGAACACGGCGCCGACCGCGCGGTCCGGATTGAAATCATGCGCCCAGGCGGCGCGGCCGCGCAGCGTCAGATACGCCGTTCTGCATCGCAAAGGACTTGTCGGCACGCAAACCAAGCTCGCTGCGGGTATCGGTCACACTCGTTGCGGCGTAGTTCAGCGCGAACGTGTTGGCGCCGGCAGACGACCGCTCGGCATAGTTCGGCAGATTGAAGGTGGTGAATTGCGCGGCCGCATAGGGCGTGAGGCGCCATCCACGGCGTCGCATAGCGATAGCCGCCTTCGAACCGGCCGGAGAAGGTGTTGGCGTTGAACTGCGCGCGCAGATGGTCGACACCGGCGATGGTGACGAAGCGATCCGTCGTCACGTCCTGCCAGCCATAGGCGAGCGCGGCCGAGAGATAGGCCGGGCCGATGTTGTGGCGCACAAAGGCGCCGGCCTGGAACAGGTCGGAGCGGCCATAGCCCAATCCGCTGACGCCAAAATTGGTGCCGCCGCCGGCCAGCGCAAAGCCGGCCAGCGTGACGGCGAGATGCGATAATCGGCTCCAACAGCGGTGCCGAAAACGCGCGCGGTCGCGCCGTTCGAGCCGAGCGCGGTGTTGCCGTCGGTGGTCTGCGCACCGCCATAAGCCCGCCGCCCACACGCTCCAGCGCTGAACGAAATTCTCGACGATCGGCGGCGCCTTGGCGTAGACGGCGGCGTAAGCGTCGCGTTCGCTTTTGCTGCCGAGCCTGCCGCTTGCGGCATAGGCGCTGGCGAAGCGGTCTCGTCGGCGAACGGCGTCGCGCCGCCATTGCCGCCAAAGCCGTCACCGCGGCCGGCAACGAACGGATCGGTCAACAATCCCATAAACAGGTTCATGGCGTTGAAGGTGGCTTGCTGCGATCCGGTTGCGAGGCTCCCCCGAGGCCTGCGTCAGCTGGCTCGGCGACAGGAGCGCGAACGCCAGCGGAATGCCGCCGGTGCTGTTGAAGAAATTGGTCAGCGCATTGCCGACATTCTGCTGATTTCGATTGAGACCGCCGCGAACCGAAGTTCAACGCGAAATTCAGATAAACGTTGGTGGCATCATAGCTCGAGGCTCGGCTTCAGGTTTGGCGAGCAAGCCGCCGGCCACGAGCCGGGTTGAAGGTGCCGGATACGCCGCCGGTCGCGTTCAGGATCGTGTACTGCCTCGCCACTGAGCCGCTCGCGAATGGCCACGTACTGTGGCGCCGCCAAGCGTCGCCGTGCCCGTAACCCTGGTGAGATCGGTGCTCGTGCCCGATATCTCGACCATGTAGCTCGACGCGGCCGTCAGCAGAAGGTTGCCAGCCACAGTGAGCGGTGCCGATCGAGTTGCCGGGCGCCAGCGTACCGCCGTTGATGGCGGTGGCGCCGACGGTGCCGTTGCCGCCGAGCGTGCCGCCAGCGTTGACGGTGACGGTCCCGTTGACGATGCCGTTGACCGAAAGCGTACCGCCGAGGACGTTCCAATCCTGTGTGCCGGTGCCGGTCAGCAATCCAGTTGGAGCTGTCGACCTTGTTGAAGGTCGAGAAGCCGTCATACTGCTTGCCGGCGCCGATCAAGTTGAGATTGAATGTGTCAGTGCCGGTGCCACCGAGCTGAAACGTGTCGGTGCCGGTACCGATCACCAGGCCGTTGATGACGCTGCCGGGGCCGAGGGTCAGCACGTTGCCGATGCCGCAACCGCAGAACTCGATCGCCGCAAAACCGTTCGCAGCGTTGATCGTGCCCGAATTGAAGATCGTGCCGCCGTTGCTGACAAGGATGCCGGTAGCATCGGTGCCAACGTTGATCGTTCCGGTGTTGATGACGTGGTTGTCGCTGGTCAGTCCGAAGCCGGCGACATCAATGCCGGCGGCGGGGGAATTGCTTCCGACGGTGATTACGCCGCTGTTGATAATGGTGTTGGACGTACCGAAAGCAAGGATGCCTTCGGCAAAATCGGTGCCCACAATGCGGCCACTGTTGGTGATCGTGCTGGACGAGCCGAAGTAGACAATGCCGACACTTCCTGCGCCACCCGTCATCGTGCCGTTATTGGCAATCAATGCGCGATCGCCCTGCGCTTGAATGCTGGCTCCAACGTTACCGACGTTGATCACCCCGGTGGTCGTGACCTTCGCGTCGTCGCCAAAAACGCCGATACCGGTGCCAAAATCACCTGCCGTGATGCTGCCTATGTTCGTCACAGTGCTGTTGCCGGCGACGAAGATTCCGATGCCGTTATCGACGACGCCGATGCTTCCCGCCGCGCTGTTGGTGATCGTGTTGTTTTGACCAGCGAAGATACCGGCGCCAAATGATCCCGCGGCAAGGGTGCCGTTGTTGGTGACGGTGTTATGATCCCCGATCGAGATTGCGACGCCGCCCGCGCCGGCCGTAACCGTCCCGCCATTGGCAATCTGGTTGAAGTCAAGGCCGGAAATGCCAATACCATTGTCGCCCGCGGAAATTGCGGAGTTGTTTGTGACGGCGTTCGAATTGCCGACGTTGACGCCAATCAGCCCGACGCCCGCCGTCAGCGTCCCGTTATTGAGGACAACGTTGGTGTCGTTGACGCCGATCGCCGCGGCGCTGTTGTCGTTGACGGTCGCCCCGGGCTGGACGTTGACGGCAAGATTGTTGACGCCAATTCCAGCCTGAAAACCGTCCGCGTCGATACCGCTACAGGTGACGGTCTGGCCGCTCGATGCCGGATCAGGCGCGCACGCCGCGTTCGCGGGCGTCGTCGAAAGGGAAAGGCCGACGAGAAGCAGCGCCATGGCAACCGGCGGCGCATTCACACCCCGGCATGGCCGTGCCTTGCACCAGCGATGGCAATTTTGAACGCAACGCCCAGACCCCGAATCCCCTGGCGCTCTGCGGCGCCATCCAAGACTCAACGCTAGCACGCGGTTCCGCCCGTAGATTTACGGACCGCCCGGAATTCGCTTGATCAAGCTCCCAAAAAAGGCATTTTCCGGTCTGTACTGTTGCCCCAACGCCACGTTTGGGATGCCGGTTACAGTTCTTAGGATGCGACGTTCGGGCGGGAAGATCAGGCGTTGGGCGACGGCTCGGCCGGGACGGCCAGAAGTTGCGACTGCCGTACCCGTTCGCGATGCGCGGTGTAGAGGCCGCTGGCGACGATGAAGGCGGCGCCGGTCACGGTCCAGACGTCAGGCACTTCGCCAAAGATCAGGAAGCCGAGAACGCTGACCCACACCAATTGCGTATACGAAAACGGCGCCAGCACGGAAGCATCGGCATAGCGGAACGCCAGCACCACGATCCACTGCCCCGCGGTCGAGGCGAGGCCGATGAAGATGCCGAACAGGATATCGTGCCAGCTCGGCGTCACCCAGACGAACGGCACCAGCGCCGTCAGAATGCACACGCCCGCGATCGACGAATAGGTCATGGTGGTGATGGCGCGTTCGCTGCCGCTCATCATCCGCGTCATGATCAAGGTGCAGGCCCAGGCCAGCGCCGAGACCAGCGGAAAGAATGCGGCGGGATGAAACGCGCCGGAGCCCGGCCGCAAGATGATGATCACGCCGACCAGGCCAAGCGCGGTCGCGATCCAGCGCCGCAAGCCGACCTTCTCACCGAGAAAGATGATCGACAGCGCAGTGACGAACAGCGGCGAAACGAATCCGGTGGCGGAGGCTTCGGCGATCGGGAGGAACCGCAAGCCGGAAATGAAGAACAAAGATGACCCCAGCAGCGCCGCACCGCGCAGCAAATGCAGGCCGACACGGTTGGTCTGAAGCGCAAACAGCGGCGAGCCCGGCAGCATCGCCGGCGACATGATCAGCGCGAAAACCAGGAAGCGGATCCATGCGATCTCGATCGAGGGCAACGTCGCCGAAAGATATTTCGCCGTCACGTCGGAAGCGCCCAAAAATACCGTCGAGGCCAGGATCAGCGCGATGCCCTTGAACGGACGGTCGGCGCGCGCAGGCGCTTTGTGCGAGGCGTCTGCCTTGTCCAAGACTGCCTTGTCAGGTTGCTTGCGAGGCGGATTTCTTCTCGGGTACAGGTAACGGAGCGCTGTCCAGCCTTGCGGCTACGGCGGGGGGCGGTGTCACGGCAATCTCGAAAAGCAATTATCGAATCGGGCGAGGCTCCAAAAAACACCAAATGCGCCGATACGACTAGGCCCGCAAACGGGATGCGGATATGCGCGAGCGGACGCGGCGGGCCGCCGCAGCCGACGCTGAAACACTCTGTTAAGAAAAATGTTCGTTACAGAACCGCCCTCATCCCGAGGGAGGCCGCATCGCGGCCGTCTCGAAGGGCAGCGCTACAGCATCGGCAGACCGCGCGGTTTTGGTCCGCGCGGAAACGCCTTGTCGAGCGCTGCGATCTCGCTCTCGCCGAGTTTCAATTTTCCGGCGGCGGCATTGTCGGACGCATGTTCCGCACGCGAGGCTTTTGGGATCGCGAGTACCCCCGGCACGCGCGTCAGAAAGCTCAGCGCGACCTGGCGCGCGCTTACCTTGTGCGCATCGGCGATTGCCTGCAGCGCTTCGCCGGATTTGCTGCGTGCGGAGGGAAAATCATTATGGCCGAACGGCGAATAGGCGACGACGGCAACGCCGTTCTTCTCGCACCACGGGATCACCGCGTGCTCGATCGCCCGCTCCTGCAAATGATACAGCACCTGATTGCAGGCGATCTTGCCTTTGCCGGCCACCGCGAGCAGTTCGCTGAGATCGTCGGTATCGAAATTGCTGACGCCCCATGAGCGGATTTTTCCCGCGGCGATCAACTCGTCGAACGCGGCGACCGTGTCTTCGAGCGGATACGATCCGCGCCAATGCAGAAGATAGCAATCGAGACGATCGGTCTTCAGCCGCTTCAGCGATCGTTCGCAGGCGGTGATGGTGCCGCGCCGCGACGCGTTGCTCGGCAGCACTTTCGAGACAAGAAAAAGCCCGTCACGTTTTCCGGCGATCGCATCCGCGATCACGAGCTCCGCATCGCCATACATCTCGGCCGTGTCGATATGGGTCATGCCGAGATCGATGCCGCGTTGCAACGCCGCGACGGCACTCTTGCGATCGCCGCGATCGAGATACCAGGTGCCCTGCCCGATCACGGAGACGTCGGGGCCGTTACTGCCGAATTTCTGTGTACGCACGTTTCGCCTCGTTCGCGTTAGTTCCGCCAGTATCTAGTTCCGCCAAGTGTATTGCGGCGAGTACCCGAGCAGGCGACGCGCCTTGCCGATCGACAGCAGCGTGTCGAACTCGCCGAGTTTTGGGTCGACCGGCACGTTGGGAAAATTCCTCGCCATCAATTCACGGCTCGGTGTCTCCATCAGCGTGTCCGCGGCCGCGATCGTGAAGACATCGGCGCCGTCGATTTCCGCTTCGAGCCCAAGCCGGCACGCCTGCGCGACATCGCGGCTATCGACCCAGCTCCACAAATTCCATTTGCGCAGCGCCGGATCGACCCAGAAGGAGGGGATCGCCGCGTAATCGCTCTCTTCGAAGATGTTGGAAATCCGCAAGCCCACGAATTTCGTGTCGGGATGCCATCGATGCACTTCGCCGGCCATCCGCTCGCACAGCACCTTCGCCAGCGCATAGCCGGATTCCGGCACCAGCGGATGTTCTTCGGTGACCGGCGCGGCGATCGGCGGGGTCCGCGTGAATGGCAGCCCATAGGTGGTTTCGCTGGAAGCCCAGACCACGCGGCTCACGCCGACGCGGATCGCGGCGCTGAAGACGTTATAGGTGGTCATCATGTTGTTCTGGAAAATCGTCGCGTCCGGCGCCAGCCCGGGCGCGGGAATACCGGCGAGATGCACCACCGCAAAGGGCTCACCGATCGCGGCGCGGCGGCGATCGATGGTGCCCGGCGCCAGCCGCAGCGCGTCGATCGCCTGGCCGAGATCGTTGAGGTCGGTCTTCATGAAATGGCACAGCTGCTCCACCGGGGCCACCGTGTCGACATTCATCACCTGATAGCCATGCTTCAGCAGCTCGCGAACGACCGCCCGGCCCGCTTTGCCGCTTCCGCCCGTCACGATCACGCTTTTCATGGTCTTCGTCCACGGCCAGAAAGGAGCGTTGTTCTAGCCTGCGCAAATGAGATCAGCAATCGCGCCGGACAAGTCGTCGCGGAGTTTATCATCGGGCCCGCCAAAGGCGGGACCCGTCGGCTCCCAACAATGACGCTGAAGGGTCCGTGCTGTTCGCGTCATCGTCAGGGGTGAGGCTAACCGTCCAGCACGCTGATATCCGCCACCAGCACGGTGCCCGTCACCGACTCCGTGATGTAGAGCCGATCGCTGTTGCTGCCGCCGATCGCGACATTGGTGCAGCTCTGTCCGGCGCAGGATTTGATACGGGCGATCAATTCGCCATTGGGCGCGAACACGAAGACGTGCCCGAGCGAAGCATGCGCGACGAACAGCCGGCCCGCTTTGTCCATCGTCATGCCGTCGGGACCGCTCGGCCCGAACATCGAACAGAAGCGGCCGACCTTCGACACGCTGCCGTCCTTCATGAAGGGCATGCGCCAGACGGCGTTGTCGCGGGTCATCGCAACGAACAGCACCGCCTCCTGCGGATCAAGCACCAGGCCGTTCGGGCTGATCCCGGTATCGATCAGGCAATCGAGACGGCCGTCGGTCTTCAGCCGATACACCCGCCCCGTCGGATCGTGCAGGCCGGTCTGGCCCTGGTCGGTGAAGTAGATGTCGCCATTGCCGGCGATGTGCAGGTCGTTGCAGCCCCGAAACGATTCCGAATTGCGTGACGTCAGCACCTTCCGCATCCGCCCTGCCCGCGCATCGAGTTCCATTATCCCGTGCATATAGTCGGCGACCAGGATGCGGCCGTCGCGGCTGATCTTGAGACCGTTGGGCCAGCCGTCATATTCGGCGACCAGCGACCATTTCTTGTCCGGCGCGATCCTGAAGATGCGGCCAAAGGGGATGTCGACAATGTAGAGATTGCCGTCGGCGTCGAAGGACGGACCTTCGATAAAGCAATCGGTCGGCGCGCCGGGCCGGTTGGCGTCGGCCCATTCGGTCCGCACCTTGCGCCTGAATTCGTCGGGCATCGCCGAGAAAACCTGCGTCGGAATAAGTTTTGGCGGCGTATCGAGATACATCATCGGCTGGTTCACCCGCATTTCAAGAGCGGCTGCACCATAGATGACCTGTCGCCGCCTTCAAGACGGGGACATTCAATTTGCCGAGGCGACCAATTGCTGCGGCACGGAATTTTTGTCCGTTTGCGCGATCAACTGCTTCAATTCAGGAATACACGAGCCGCAATTCGTTCCCGCCTTCAGCTTTGCCCCGATCTCGGCGGCAGAATGCGCGCCGGACGCAATGGCTTCGCAGATGGAGTTGCGGCCGACCCCGAAACAGGCGCAGACGATCGGCCCGGCGCTGGCGAGGCCGTCCGACGATTTCCCCGACAGCAGCATGCGGCGCTGATCATTGCTGAGCGCATCCAATACGAACAGGCTCTTGACGACGTTCCAGTCGCCGGCATCGCGCGCAGGCCCGATGAACAAACAGGTGTCGATGCTGTCGCCGGCAAAGGACGCCGCACGATAGACGCCACCGCCAAAATCCTTGTACTCGGCGAGATCGTCACCCGTTCTGGATTTCAGCCAGGATTGCCATCCCGCCAGATCGGCGTTGTCGGCGAACAAATAGCCGTAACCACCGTTGACGGCGACGCGCGCCCACCAGGCATGTGCAGGCAATTCGAGCGGCTTGCGCGACAGCGCAAAGCCGCGGAACACATATTCGTAAGGCGCGATCGAGGCCGGTGTCGCCTTGTTCTCGGGCTGGCCCGAGAACGGATCGGTATGTGGGGCCACCAGCGCACCGACGCGCGAACCGGTCGCGGTCGCCTCGCTCCAGTGGATCGGCGCAAACAACATGCCGCGCTGCTGGCGTTCGCTCACGATGACGCGCAGCGTGCATTGTCCAAAATCGGTGGTGACCCGCGCGAAGTCGCCGTCGGCAACGCCATGCCGTCGCGGCGTCGTCCGGGTGAACCTCGACGAACGGCTCCGGCAGATGCTGCCCCAGCCGCGGGCTTAGCCCCGTACGCGTCATGGTGTGCCATTGATCCCGGATGCGGCCGGTATTCAGCCGCAACGGACGCGCGGCCGTGGTCTCGGTGCGCAGCGCCGGAATTTCCGGCGCGATGAAACGCGCCTTGCGGTCGTTGGTAAAGAATCCGCCTTTGGCGAAAAACCTTTGCTGCGGCTCGATCTCGCCCCACCGCATCGGCCACAGCAGCGGCGACATCTCATCATAGCCTTCATCCGACACCAACTGCAGCATGCCGATATCGAAATCGCGGCTGCCGTTGTTTTCGAAAGCCGAGAGTGCGGCATGTTCGCGGAATATATCGGCGGCCGAATTGAACGCGAAGGCGGCGCCAAAACCAAGCCGCCTGGCGACTTCACCCAGCATCCACCAGTCGGGCCTGGCCTCGCCCGGCGAAGACAGGAACGCACGCTGTCGCGAGATGCGCCGTTCGGAATTGGTCACGGTCCCGGATTTCTCGCCCCAGGCCTGCGCCGGCAGCAGCACATGCGCGCCGGAATCGACCGTGTCGTTCGAAATCACGTTCTCGGAGACCACGAACAGTTCGAGCTTCTTCAGCGCCTCGCGGGCGGCGTCGGCGTTCGGCAGCGACACCGCCGGGTTGGTGCCGATCACCCACAGCGCCTTGATTTCGCCGCGCGCGATCGCCTCGAACATCTGGACCGCCTTCAGCCCTTCATGGGTGGCGATACGCGGCGCCTTCCAGAATCGCCGCACGCGATCGATGTCCGGCGGTGTGAACGTCATATGGGCCGCCAATTGGTTGGCGAGCCCGCCGACCTCGCGGCCGCCCATCGCATTGGGCTGCCCGGTCAGCGAGAACGGCGATGCGCCGGGTTTGCCGATCCGCCCGGTCGCGAGGTGGCAATTGACGATGGCGTTGACCTTGTCGGTACCCTGCGCCGACTGGTTGACGCCCTGCGAATACAGCGTCACCACGCGCTGCGTGCCGGCAAACATCTGGAAGAACGCCGCGACGTCCTGCTCGGACAGGCCGGTCGCCAGTGCCGTCGCACCGACGCTGCCGGCCATGCCGCGCGCGCGCGCCATCGCGTCCTCGAAACCCAACGTGTAGCGCTCGATATAGTCGCGGTCGAGCGCGCCGTGATCGGCGAGGTGCACCAGCAAACCACTGAACAGCGCGGTATCGGTGCCCGGCTTCAATCCGAGATACAGATCGTCATCGCCGACGGTGTCGGTTCGCCTGGGATCGATGACGACGATGCGGGCGCCGCGCCGCTGCTTGTTGACGAGCATGCGCTGGTACAGCACCGGATGACACCAGGCCGCATTGGAGCCGACCAGCACCAGCAGATCGGCCTCGTCGAGATCTTGATAGCAGCCGGGCACCGTATCCGCGCCGAACGCACGGCGATGTCCGGCGACCGATGAGGCCATGCACAGCCGCGAATTGGTATCGACATTGGGGCTACCGATGAATCCCTTCATCAGCTTGTTGGCGACGTAATAATCCTCGGTCAGCAACTGGCCGGAGAGATAGAACGCGACCGCGCCGGGGCCGTCGCGCGCGACGATGTGCTGGAAGCGGTGCGCGACATGGTCGAGGGCATCGCTCCAGGCCACGCGCTCCATGGTCCCCTTGCCGCAACGGATCATCGGATAGAGCAGCCGGTTCTCAAGCCCCAGCGTTTCGCCGAGCGCCGAGCCCTTCGAACACAGCCGGCCGAAATTGGCGGGATGTTCCGGATCGCCCGAGATCGCCGCACCGCCCTTGCCGTCGGGCGTCGCCAGCACGCCGCAGCCGACGCCACAATAGGCGCAGGTGGTGCGCGTGGCGCGTGGATGCGGATCGACGGCGCTCATGTGAACAGACCGGTTCATGCCGCCTCGGAACGAATCGCGAGCGAGCGGCCGAACATCATGTCGGCGCGGATTGGCGCGGTCGGTCTGGCGGCTGCGGATCAATTCGAGATACCAGAGCGCATCGCCGACGTCGCCGATCAAGACCGCGCCGGTCAACCGCCCGTCCGATATCACGAGCTTCTTGTAGGTGCCGTGATTGACGTCTGACAGTACGATGGTCTCGCTGCCCTCGGCGCCCATGAAATCGCCGGCCGAGAACACGCTGACGCCGGAGACTTTCAAATTGGTCGCCACGACGCTGCCGTTATAGGAAACCTTGCCGCCGGCGAGATGCCGGGCCAGCACGCGCGCCTGTTCATAGGCCGGTTCGACCAGGCCGTAACAGACACCGCGGTGTTCGGCGCATTCGCCGATCGCAAAGACATCCGCCGCACCGGTCTGCAAGACATCGTCGACGACGATGCCGCGGTTGACGGCAATGCCGGCCTCCCTGGCCAGCGCGATGTTCGGGCGGATGCCTGCGGCAAAGATCACGGCGTCGGCCTCGATACGGCGCCCATCGGTCAGTTCGACGCCTGCGACGCGGGTGTCGCCATGGATGCGCGCGGTATTGGCATTGAGCAGGATATCGATGCCCTTGCGCTCGACGAGCGATTTCAGAAGGTCCGCCGCGGGCGCATCGAGCTGCCGTTCCATCAGCCGATCCATCAAATGCACCAGCGTCACCGGCGCACCGGCCTTGGCGAGCCCGTAGGCCGCTTCCAGGCCGAGCAATCCGCCGCCGACCACCACCACGCGCTTCTTTTGCGCGGCCAGCGCCAGCAGGAGATCGACATCCCGGCTGTCACGAAACGTATGCACGCCGGCCAGATCGGCGCCTGATACGTTCAGCCGCAGCGCCGACGAGCCTGTCGTCAGGACCAGTTTGGAAAACGGAATGCTCTCTTCGTTCGCGATCTTGAGTTCGCGGCGGCCGACATCGATCTCGGTAGCGACACAGCCATATTTCAGGGTGACGCCGCGATCCTGCCACCAGCGCGCGGGCCGCAATTCGATATCCTGCGAATTGGTCTCGCCGGCGAGCACCGACGACAGCAGCACGCGATTATAGGCAAGCCGCGGCTCGTCGCCGATGACGGCGATGGCGTATCGCCCGAGCGCAACCCTGGTCAATTCGTCGACCAGACGGGCGGCGGCCATGCCATTGCCGACGATTACAAGCGGTTCGCTCACGGCGTATCCTCACTCGGCGGCTTGCGGCGCCGCCGTAGGCTTCCGAAATCATGTAACCGGACAGCGTGCCGTAGGCTGCGGTCCAGGCAGAAGCGGTTTCGGGTGTCCAGGCTTCGCCCAGACCCTTCTCCAGCGTCCACAGCAAGGCGCCGCCGACGACCGGGTAATGCTCCGGCTTGGCGCCATAGCCGACGTGACGTTTTGCGAGCGCGCTCGCGGCCGGAAGCACGGTTTCGAGATTGGCCAGCCCGTTCACGACGACGGCGAGCGTCGTCATCAATTTCTTGCGCTGTTCGCTCATGTCGTCGGGGAACATCGAGCGCACCGCCGGCGCGACCTCGAACAGGCGGTCGTAGAACAGCACCGCGGCCTGTTCGGAAATCGGAGCAACCTTGGCGAAACTTTGCTGCACAAGATCGACTTGCTCAGGTGTCATTTTCTTCTCCTGCCTCTCCAGACCCTCGCGCCCCCGCGCATGCGTGCGGAGCGACGCCGACAAGATTACGCCGCCTCGACGAAGCGATGCCGTTCGTAGAGGAATTCGAGCACGCGCTGGCGGCACTTGAGGTAAGCTGCGTTGGTCGCAAGCTCGAGCCGCTTGCGCGGACGCGCCAGCGGCACTTCCAGCACCTCACCGATCCGCGCGCTCGGACCGTTGGTCATCATCACGATGCGGTCCGACAGCAGCACGGCCTCGTCGACATCATGCGTGATCATCAGGATGGTGTTGCCGAGCTTCTGGTGCAGCGCCATCACCAAATCCTGCAGATGCGCGCGGGTCAGGGCATCGAGCGCACCGAAGGGCTCGTCGAGCAGCAATACTTTTGGCTCCATCGCGAGCGCACGCGCGATACCGACGCGCTGTTTCATGCCGCCGGAGATTTCCGACGGCCGCTTGTCCTTGGCATGGGCCATCTGCACGAGATTGAGATTGTGCATGACCCAGGCATCGCGTTCGCTGCGCGTCTTGCTCGACGCGAACACCTTGTCGACGCCGAGCTTGACGTTTTCATAGACGGTCAGCCACGGCAGCAGGCTGTGGTTCTGGAACACCACCGCGCGATCCGGTCCCGGCGAATTGACTTCGCGGTTTTCCAGCAGCACGCAGCCATTGGTGGTGTTGGTCAGGCCGGCGACGATGTTGAGCAGCGTGGACTTGCCGCAACCGGAATGACCGATGATCGAGACGTATTCGCCCTTCTCGATGGTCAGGTTGATATCCTTCAGCACCTCGGTCGTGGCATTGCCGCGGGTGAAAATCTTGTCGATGTGGTCGAGCTTCAGATAGGCCTGCATGACATGATCCTTCAGTTCAGCGCGGTGCCGCGGGTCACGATCTTCGCCAGTCCCGCGATCAGGCGGTCGAGCACGAAGCCGATGATGCCGACATAAAACAGCGCCAGGATGATTTCGCTGATATGCGAGGAATTCCAGGCATCCCAGATGAAGAAGCCGATGCCGACGCCGCCGATCAGCATTTCAGCCGCGACGATGGCGAGCCAGGACAGGCCGATGCCGATGCGCAGGCCCGTAAAGATGTAGGGCGCGGCCGCCGGGATCATGATCTTGGAGAAGAACTCCAGCGGATTGAGCTGCACCACGGCCGCGACGTTGCGATAATCCTGCGGGATGTTGCGGATGCCGACCGCGGTGTTGATGATGATCGGCCAGATCGAAGTGATGAAGATCACGAAGATCGCCGAAGGCTGCCCGTCACGGAACGCGGCAAGCGACAGCGGCAGCCACGCCAGCGGCGGGATGGTGCGCAGCACCTGGAACAGCGGATCGAGCCCCCGCATCGCCCAGACCGACTGTCCGACCAGCGTGCCCAGCGCGATGCCGGCGATCGCCGCAAGCGAATAGCCGAGCGCGACACGCTGCAGGCTCGCCGACAGATGCCAGAACAGGCCCTTGTCGATGCCGCCCCGATCGTAGAACGGATCGAAGATCAGTTCCTTGGTATCCTTGAACACGCGCGAGGGCGGCGGCAGCGTCGATCCGGCGCGGCGGCAGACCAGTTCCCAGAACAGCATCAGGAGCGCAAGGACGATCAACGGCGGCACGACGCGCGCCGCGGTCTCCTTCGCCATCTTGATGTATTTGTCCGCGCGCGGCGCCTGCTTCAGCGTCATCGTCACAACCGGCGCCGCCGCATTGGTCACCGGTGTCGGAATTGCCGTCGTGGTGGCTTCGGCCTTGATTGCAGGCATCGTCATTGACTTTGCATCTCCGTGCTCAATAAGCGGGCCGCACGCGAAGACGCGCGGCCCGATCTGGATCAGACCTCAACACGCTTGATGGACAGGGACTTCAGATACGCCGCCGGATTTTCCGGATCGAACACCTTGCCGTCGAAGAAGGTCTCCTTGCCGCGCGAGGTCGAGGCCGGGATATCGGAAGCGGCGACGCCGAGTTCCTTGGCGGCCTCCTTCCAGAGATCCTCGCGGTTGACCTTGGCGATCAGCGCCTTGGCGTCGTAGCCCGCCTCGTATTTTCCCCAGCGGATATCTTCCGTGAGGAACCAGAGGTCATGGCTCTGGAACGGATAGGACGCGTTGTCCTTCCAGAAGCGCATCTGCTGCGGCGAGTTTTCGACGACGCGGCCGGTGCCGTAGTCGAACTTGCCCTTCATGCGGTCGGTGACGTCTTCGACCGGGCAGTTGATCCACTGCCGCTTGGCGCAGATCGCCGCGGCTTCTTCGCGGTTTTCCGTCTTTTCGCACCACTGCTGCGCTTCCATCACAGCCATCAGCAGGGCTTTGGCGGCCTTCGGATATTTATCGACATAGGCGGCGCGCATGCCGAAGGATTTTTCCGGATGCTTGTCCCATAGTTCGCCGGTGGTGAGCGCGGTGTAACCGATCTCCTGATGGATCAGCTGCAAATTCCACGGTTCGCACACGCAGAACGCGTCCATGGTGCCCACTTTCATGTTGGCGACCATTTGCGCCGGCGGAACGACGATGGTCTCGATGTCCTTGTCGGGATCGATGCCGCCGGCGGCGAGCCAGTAACGGATCCACAGATCGTGGGTACCGCCCGGGAAGGTCATCGCAGCCTTGATCGACTTGCCTCCGGCCTTCTTCTTTTCCAGCGCCGTTTTGAACGGCGCGGTGTCGACGCCGATCTTGAGATCGGCATATTCCTTGGCGACCGAAATGCACTGGCCGTTCAGATTGAGCCGCGCCAGGATGTACATCGGCGTCGGCTGGTTGTTCTGCGTCACCTTGCCGGACGAAATCAGATACGGCATCGGGGTCAGGATATGCGCGCCGTCGATGCCGTTGCCTTCCGAACCCAGCACGAGGTTGTCGCGCGTGGTGCCCCACGAGGCCTGCTTCTGCACTTCGACATCGGGCATGCCGTATTTCGCGAAGATGCCCTTCTCCTTGGCGACGAACAGCGGGGAAGCGTCCGTGAGCGCGATGAAGCCGAGCTTGGCGCCCTTCACTTCCGGCCCCGCGCCTTGCGCGAAGGCGCCGGCGGGGAAATTCAGCTTGGCCGCGGCGAGCAGCGCCGCGGTGCCACCGGCAGCTTTCAGGAGTTGACGGCGGCTGAGGCCACGGCGCGAGGTCGGATAGATGGGCTTCGTCATGGGTCTTGCTATCCTCTGCGTTTAAATGAGCCGTCCGCTCGGTGCCCCCGCACGCGCGGCGCATAAAGGCGCATTCCGGGGAGGCCCCGGGTATGGCCGTGTTAAAAATCGGATGATTGGTCTCAAGGGACGGCATCAATGGCGTCAGCACTAGCTATTCAAGCTTCGTGCCAAGCCAGTGCAGCGCGAAAAGACTTATATATTTCAAATAATTGAAGATTTTACAGCGCTGCACTCAAGGATGGGTACCAGCATCCAAAATTTGCGATTCGCTCAATTCTTGTGCGTCGCACAAGAATTGAGCAGGCGCCTCACAGTACCTTCAGGCGTCTTCGTTTGCCTTCGCCATCATCGGCTTCGGCGCGGCGCCATCGCCCGGTTTCATCTTGAATTCATAGCTCATCAGATGCCACGGCGCGGCTGCCGGCTTGCCGTCCGGCATCGTGGCGTCGGTGCGCTTTTCGATTTTCGCGATCAGTTCGTCCTTCACGCCGAACACCACATCGGAGTCGAGATATTTGTCGCCATCCATGAACACATGCGTGATCAGCGGCTGGTAGCCGGGCGCATTGACCAGGAAGTGCACATGCGCCGGCCGCATCGCATGACGGCGCGTCTGGATGATCATCTCGCCGACCGGGCCGTCGGTCGGTATCGGATAACTGCACGGCAAAATCGTGCGGAAGAAAAACCGCCCGTCCTTGTCGGTGATGAAGCGCGCCCGCGACGACGGTCCCTCCGTCGCGTAGGACGGCTTTTGTGAATCATAGAAGCCGTCATCATCGGCGTGCCAGATATCGACGGGAACATTCGCAAGCGGCTTGCCCTGGAGATCGGTGACGCGGCTCTGCACGAACATCCGCTCGCCCGTCAAATTCGACGAGATGTCGGCGCCGTGCGGCATCACCTTGTGTTCGCCGACATAGAACGGGCCGAGCACCGTGGTCTCGGTGGCGCCCTCGCGTTCCCTATGGTTGACGGCATCGACCAGCATGGAGACCCCGAGCACGTCGGAGAGCAGGATGAATTCCTGCCGGATCGGCGTACATTTCTGACCGGTGCGGGTCAGAAAATCGATCGCATATTCCCACTCCTCGAAGGTGAGATCGGTTCTGCGGACATAATCGTGCAGCGATTTCACCAGTTCCTGCAGCAGGAATTTGGCGCGCGGATCCGGCGTATCCTCGAAACTGCGGATCACGGCGGCGGTCAATTCGGTCTCGTTGAATTGGGGCATTTTTTCTGTCCTGCGGGGTACGCGATTGCAGCCGTCAGCCTACACCGCGGTTCCAGCCGTGGTAAGCGTATCCGGTTGGAACCATACACACTTTTCAGCTATCAAGGCTGCGTCCCGCCAGCAGGAGACCGATCCCGATGTTAGCGCCTACCCCCGCCTCGCCCGAATCCGCCGGAATGTCGAAAGCAGCCCTCGATCGTCTCGAAAACCATCTGAAGCAGCGCTACATCGATGCCGGCCGCTTCCCGGGCACGCAGCTCCTGATCTACCGCCGCGGCAAGATCGTCCACTCGACCGTGCAGGGTTTTGCCGATGTCGAGCGCAAGGCGCCGGTCAAGGACGACACGATCTTCCGCATTTATTCGATGACCAAGCCGATCACGTCGGTCGCTTTCATGATGCTGTTCGAGGAAGGCCGCGTCGCCCTCGACGAACCCGTTCACAAATATATTCCGGAATGGAAGAATCTCGGCGTGTTCCAGGCCGGCACCTACCCGGCTTTCCTGACCAGGCCGCCGACGCGGCCGATGCTGATCGTGGACCTGCTGCGGCACACTTCCGGACTGACCTATGGCTTCCAGCAGCGCTCCAACGTGGATGCCGCCTATCGCGAGAACAAGATCGGCGATGTCGTCAAGGCCGGCACGCTGCAAACCATGATCGACGACCTCGCGAAAATCCCGCTGGAATTTTCGCCGGGCGAAGGCTGGAATTATTCGGTCGCCACCGACGTCATCGGCTATCTCGTAGGCCTGATCAGCGGCATGCCGTTCGAACAGTTCCTCAAGGAGCGTATCCTCAATCCGCTCGGCATGAACGACACCGACTTCTTCGTGCCGAAAGACAAGGCCCATCGTTTCGCGGCATGCTATTCGGCCGACCCGAAAGGCGGCATGACGTTCCACGCCACCGAGCGCAAGGGCGACCTGACGCTGCAGGACGATCCCACCACGAGCGCATTCCTTTCGCCCCCGTCCTTTATCTCGGGCGGCGGCGGATTGTGCTCGACCGCTTCGGACTATCTCACCTTCTGCCGGGCACTGCTCAACGGCGGCGAACTTGGCGGCGTCAGGCTGCTCGGCCCGAAGACGCTGAAGCTGATGACGTCGAACCATCTGCCCGGCGGCGTCGATCTTCCGGCCATGTCGCGCTCGCTGTTCTCCGAAGCGGCCTATAACGGCATCGGTTTCGGTCTCGGCTTTGCCGTCACCATGAACCCGGCGCAGACCCTGATTCCCGGCAGCCCCGGCGAATTCAATTGGGGCGGTGCGGCGACGACGTCGTTCTGGATCGATCCCGCCGAAGAGCTGATCACGATCTTCATGACGCAGGTGCTGCCGTCGAGCGCCTATCCGCTGCGGCGCGAGCTGCGCACGATGGTCTATGCGGCGATCACCGACAGCAACATCTGAAACAAGGGACCGGGTTCCGCGGCGCTCACGCTGCCGCAGCGGAACCCGGCCTCCGACCTGACCCGATCAATATCCTCGTTAATATCCTTCTCAATCAATATCCTTCTCAATGATCCTTGGCGGGCGATGGCCGCTTCTCCTATGCTCCCGGCAGTTGGGCGCCGATCCGGGACCTGCGTTGCCAAAACCCTCACTACCAGTGCGTCTCGCCCTTCTGGTTGCGGGAACCACGCTGCCGCTGATCCTTTTCGCGGCCGGCATCGTCTACAATAATTACGAGCAGGACCGCAGGGACGCGACGCAGCGCGTGCTCGAAACGGTGCGCAGCATCCGCCTGGTGCTCGATGCCGAAATGCAGCGCATGACCGGCGCGCTGCAGGTGCTCTCGCTGACAAACGCGCTGCGCGCTGGCGATTTCGAGGGTTTCCGCCGCATCTCGCAAGGCTTCCTCGATCAGTACGGCGAAGGTGGCGTCGTGCTGGTGGCGGATCGCGAAGGCCGCCAGCTTTTTTCCTCCGTCACATCAGACACCGCCAGCCTGCCGCCGCGCAACAACCGCGCTATCGGCGACAAGGTCTTTGCGGAAAAGAAGCCGGCCTATTCGAACCTGTTCATCGGCGCGGTCAAGAAACGGATGATCGTGACGGTCGACGTGCCCGTCATTCGCGATGGCGAAGTCATCTACGCCATCTCCTTCAGTCCCCCCATCGAAATCTTCCAGGCCATGATCGAACAACAGCGTCCGGGCCAGGACTGGACGATCTCGATCTTCGACGGCGAAGGCATCAATTTCGCGCGCGTGCCGAACCCGCAAGGTACCATCGGCATGCGTGCATCGCCCTCGCTTTTTGCGGAGATGTTCCAGGAGCCCGAAGTCGACCTTTGCGACGGTATCGCTCGAAGGCGTACCGCTGATCACGAGCGTGGCACGTTCCTCGCTGACCGGTTGGACCGTGGCCGCCGGCATCGCGGAACACTCGCTGGTCGCCCCGCTGTGGCGCACGCTCGCGATCACCAGCGTGATCGGAGGCTTTTTGCTGATGGTCGGCCTTGCCTTTGCGGTGCGGATGGCGACGACCATCGCCCGCGGCGAGATGCTGCATGATCTCCTGATCGAGGAGCTCAACCACCGCGTCAAGAATACGCTTGCGATCCTGCAATCGATCGCGACGCAAACCTTTCGCAGCGCGAGCCGGGCCGAGCGCGAGAAATTCGAAGGCCGGCTCGGCGCATTGGCGGAGACGCACAATCTGTTGAGCCAGGAGAAGTGGCAAGGCTCCGAATTGCAGGACGTGATCGCACGGGTGCTGCAGCCCTATCGGCTCAACAGTCCGGAACGGGTGCGGATGTTTGGACCGGCAGTGCCGCTGTCGCCGCGGCTCGCCGTGGTGTTGTCGATGATCGTGCACGAGATCGCGACCAACGCGGCCAAATACGGCGCGCTGTCGAACGACACGGGAACCGTCACGCTGGACTGGGAAATCATCGAGGAAAGCAACGGGCGCAAACTGCGCCTGCTCTGGACCGAGGCCGGCGGCCCGCACGTCACGGCTCCGGTGCAGCGCGGCTTCGGTTCGCGGCTGATCGAGCGCAGCGCGCGCGACCAGCTTGGCGGCGAGGCAACCATCGACTTTCTGCCCCGCGGCGTCGTCTGCACCGTGACCTGCGCGCTCGATCAAGAGCGCTGAGCCGACCGCCTATTTGACCAGCTTCAGATAAGGCGGCAGCTGCAGACCCTGCTTGGCGTCGGTGTGTTTGCGCGTCGGTGTGTTTTGCGTCGGCGTCCTGGGAAGCCTGGTCTTCCAGCACCATCAGGTCGCACAGGGCCTTCAGTTCGGAATCCGTCACCCGATGGAGCTCCATGCGAAGCTCGAGAATGGCCAGGGACAGCAATCTTGCGGTTTCCGGGTTAGACTTATCCATCAGAAACGCGCGGCACTCTTCCAGCGTTTCGAGAAGCGACAGCAGACGTTCTTCCGAATTGACCACCGGCATTTTGTCATTTCCCGAGCTTGCGAGGTAGATTCGAGGCGATCCGGTTCGTCGTTTCATGAGCCTCTCCACGAAAAGGCACTAAAAAATAAGGGCGCCGGTATCTGATCGACCGCGTGAGAGCCGGGGTGGATGATCCAGAAATTTTTCGCAATTGTCCAGCACGCTATTGATCGAAGATCACTTCAAGACCCCGTGCATTTCTTCAGATACATGACGATCAGGCATGGCGATCCACGGCGCGGTCCAGGCCGCCGAAAGTCCTGGCCTCGAAAACGTCATTTCTCAGGCTCCCCGACCGGCAAGGGCCCGTAAAAGTACCGGCGTGCCGCGCGCGGCGGTAAGCATGCTTGTCAAAATCTGTGGCCATCGAACTCGCGGTGGTTGTGATTTGTCCAATAGTTTGCCAAATGTAGGGGACGGGGTTTTTTCACCCCGGGCGCCAAGGGCTGAAAGCGGCCGACTGCGCCGGTATCAGGATGCTTCCAATACGCAGATGCGTTTGGCTACCATCCCGCATTCTCTCAAGGTCCCGTGGTTCTAAAGACGAACGCACGATCGTGATGAACTTAACGCGGTAAATACGGACGAATCTCCGAGCAGTATTGCTCGCAGCTTCCCGATCGAAGGACGGTAAAACCAGAATGAATAGATCAGCAGCAAAGAAGATGAAGCAGCGCAGTGCGGGCAAACCCGATATTGAATTGGGCAAGCGTATTCGCCTGCGGCGTGTGGAGCAGAAGATCTCGCAAGCGGAGCTCGGCGACAAACTCGGCGTCAGCTTCCAGCAGGTTCAGAAGTACGAGAAGGGCGTCAACCGTGTCGGCGCAGCTCGTCTTCAGTCAATCGCCACTGCGCTCGACGTGCCGGTCACGTTCTTCTACGACGGCGACGGCAAGGCGCGGGAGGTTGAGAGCCTGCTGTTCCTCGACAGCGCGTTCAGCCTGAGGCTGCTGCGAGCCTACAGCAAAATCAAGGACCAGACTGTACAACGTCAGCTGGTGTCCTTGATGGAATCGATCGCCGCGAACGAAGATTGATCGGTTTAGTTCGCCGCTCCGCGAACGCGATCGATCAGCGCAAGCGGATCGGCGGGTAACCGATCGCCGCGCCAGGCCACATGCTGGTCCGGCCGCGACAGCACCAGACCGCTGCCATCAAAAATGGCAGCGCCTGGTTTTTCGATGTCGAGAACTGGTTTGACATCGAGAACCTTCAGCGGCACGCCGCGCGTGCGCGCCGCGGTCTCGAGCGCCGCAACCTCCGCGGTGGCATCGAACCTCAACAATGTGAACTCCGGACCCATCGCGTCGTAAAGCGAGCTGCCGTCTTCGCACTTGAAATGCGGCGTGCGGCAACCCGGGACCGTCGACGGCGTGTAGAGGTTCATCGTATAGGCCGGATGTTCGGCGCCATCATAGGCAATGATCGGCGAGCGATCATAATAGGTGCCGAAGTTGAGGCCCGCAGCGGCGTATTGCTGGACGTTGATCTCATAGGTGAGACGACCGACTTCACGCCGCGCACGCTCGCCCTCCGGCCCCGCATCCTCGATCTCGTCCGGCACCGAGCCACGGCGGCGGATTTCGGCTTCCGCATGCGACATCGCAAACCGTGAGACCTGGCTGGTGATGGGCCAGCGCTCCGCTTCATACGCATCGAGAATGGAAGGCGGCGCCCAGCCGTTGAGATGGGCCGCGAGCAACCATGACAGGTTCATGGCGTCGGCGATGCCGGCGTTCATGCCGTAACCGGCATAGGGCACCCAGATATGCGCGGCATCGCCGGCGATGAAGGCGCAACGGTCGCGGAATTGATTGGCGATCAGCCGGCGGCCGTACCAGTCTTCTCTTGAGATGATCTCGTATTTGAAATCGGCTTCGACGCCGAGGATGGTTCGCAGGCAGGCGTCGCGATCGACCGCCTCGAAATCGCCCTCGCCGGGCTTCATGTAATTATGCACCAGCCAGCGCTCGCGGCCGTCGATCGCATAGACCATGCCCGAACGCCGTGGATTGATGGCGCCGGTGCCCCAGGCGCGCTCGCTCTGCTGGCGGTCGATCAGTCCGGGCGCGCGGATGTAGGTCGATTGCACGCGCTGGATGACGGCGTCGCCGGACAGTTCGGCACCGATCGCCTTGCGAACGAGGGAGCGCGCGCCGTCGCAGCCGATCAGGTAACGGCAATTCAGGGGCCTGACGTCGCCGGTGTCGAGGTCGCGCAAATTCACACGCGCGCAAGTGTCTTCGACCACGACGTCTTCGACCGAGGTCCGGCTGACGATGCGGATGCGCGGTTGCGCGGCCGCATGCTCGAACAGGATCGGTTCGAGAAAAATTTGATTGATACGGTGCGGCGGCTCGGGCGTCGGCCAGTTGCAGTCAGGACCATCGGTTGCCGTGAAGCGGTCGCGACGGCAGGGAATGGGAATCCGCGTCAGCTCCTGCCCGGTGAACGAGGTACGATAGCTGATGTCGTGCGGATAATCCGCCGGCAGCCCGGCATTGCGAACCTTTTCGGCGAGGCCAAGCCGTCGAAAGATTTCCATGGTGCGGGCGGCAACGTGGTTGCATTTCGGCTCCGGCGGCGCGGCGGGCGCTCGCGTCTCCACCACGGTCACGTCGATACCGCGCCAGGCCAGATCGATCGCGAGCGTGAGCCCGACCGGTCCGGCGCCAACGATCAGGACATTGGGGTCATTCATCTCAGGCACGGAAACGTGCCTTGCACGGAACGTGTCTTGCCGGGAACATGTCTGCGGGAAGAGCCATGGAAGATTTCTTGGGAAGATTTCTTGGGAAGACTTCTTGTTATTCGAGTTCGGCGCCGGAGTTTTTCACGATCACTGCCCAGCGATCGACTTCTGTCTTGATGTAAGCCGCAAAACCGTCCGGAGTCGATGGCGGCAGCGGCTCCAGCGAGATTGTCTTCAGCTTGTCGCGCGTCGCGGGATCGGCCTTCAGTTTTTCGATCTGGTCTGCCAGTTGGTCGATGATCGGCCGCGGCGTGCCCGCAGGCGCAACCACGCCCTGCCATGCGACCAGTTCAAACCCGGCCAGGCCGCCTTCGGCGATGGTCGGAATATCCGGCGCGACCGCGACCCGTTTCGGCGTGGTTACACCGAGCACCCTGACCTTGCCCTCGCGGATCTGTTGCAAGGCGGGTTGGAGATCCACCACCATGAACGGGATATGCCCCGCAATCACATCGAGCATCGCCGGGACGCTGCCGCGATACGGCACATGGCGGATATCGATCCCCGCTGCGGTCTTGAGCATCTCGGCGCCGAGATGCTGCGGGCTGCCGTTGCCGGCCGAGCCATAGGCCAGGCCCGGCTTCGATTTGGCATAGGCAATGAATTCCGACAGCGACTTCGCCGGGATCGAAGGATTGATGATCAGCGCAAAGGGCACGCCGGCCACGAGCCCGATCGGCGCGAAATCCTTCACGGGATCATAAGGCAGTTTCTTGTAGAGCGTCTTGTTGATGGCAAGCGTCGTCGAGGTCGCCATCAACAGCGTGTAGCCGTCGGGTTCGGATTTGGCGACCTGGTCCGCGCCGAGCGTCGTCCCGGCGCCCGGCTTGTTCTCGACGACGACGGTCGCAGCCAAGCCCACTCTTGAGCTGGTCGGCAATCAGCCGCCCAAGCAGATCGGTGGTCCCGCCTGCCGGATAGGGCACGAGCATCTTGATGGTCCGGCCGGGATAGGCCGTCTGCGCCGGCGCCGGCCGCCCCGCCAGCAGAAACAGGGCGCCGCCACATCCCGCAATCGCATCCCGGCGCGTCAACGGCATGTCGCCCTCCCAACGCTATTTTCTTGATCTGTTGCGAACCACAATAGCGGTCGCTACGACTTATCAAAGGAGACAAAAGTCCAATCGCTGCAAGCGGCGTCCGGGGATTTGCGGCAGCGCAGCAGCCGTAACAGCCGCTTAATCAGAACGCAACGCTCGCGGGGTAGTCTTGCAGAACGCTGTTTCGGAACAGCCTCAACCGGCCGGCTCGGCCCGCGCCGCCGGGCCCTTGAGTTTATTTCCGCGCATCATGCGCATCCCAGGGAAGTCAGACATGCAGAGAATGACGATCGTTGCCATGGCCGCGATGCTCGTGGCCGCGCCGGCGTTTGGCCAAGGGCGCCGCCCGAGCTGCGCCGGGCGCTGCTACGCCCTCGCCCCACCAGGCCGAGTCCGGCGCCCGCTGCGCATGCGGCACCGGCCAAACCGGCGGCGGCCGCGTCGACACCGGAATCACGCTCGGCGGCGGTGCTGGCGCTCCAGCATGACCCGACCTACGACGAAGGCAGCGCGCAGCGAATCCGCGAAGCCGCACTGAGCTACTCGGACATCGCGGTACGCGGCGGATGGCCGGCCATTCCTTCGGAAGCCAAATTCGCGTCGGGCGCACCAGGGCGCGCATGACGAACTGCTGCGCCAGCGTCTGATCATCAGCGGCGATCTTGCCGCCGACAAGGCGTCCGGCCCCTATGACGACGCCCTCGCCGATGCCGTCAAGCGCTTCCAGGTGCGCCATGGCCTCGCTGCGACGGGAACGGTGACGCCGCGGACGCTGGCCGCGCTCAACGTGTCCGTCCATAAGCGGATCAAGCAGCTCGAGGCCTCGCTCGAGCGCCTCGGCCAGATGAATTTCCCGTTCGGCCAGCGCTATGTGGTCGTGAATATTCCCGCGACCTTTGCCGAGGCGATCGAGGACGACAAGGTGGTGCGGCGCTATCGCGTCATCGTCGGCAAGACCGAAAAGCCGTCGCCGACGCTGACCGCCGACATCACCAGCGTCAATCTCAACCCGACCTGGACCGTGCCGTCGTCGATCGCGAAGAGCGAAATCTCGGCGCATATGCGCAAGGACCCGAGCTATCTCTCGCGCATGCACATGGAAGTGCTCGGCGCCAATGAGCCCCGATCGATCCGCATGCGGTGGATTGGTCCGGCGCGCATACGCCGAACTTCACCGTGCGCCAGCAATCCGGCAGCCTGGAACGCGCTGGGCGCGGTGAAGATCGACATGCCGAACTCCTATTCGGTCTATATGCATGACACCAATCAGCGCAATCTGTTCAGCGACGACTACCGCTTCGACTCGCATGGCTGTTCGCGGGTCGACAATGTCCGCGATCTTGCCGCGTGGCTGCTGAAGGACCAGCCGCAATGGAACCGCGCCGCGATCGATGCCATGATCGCGACTGGCCAGCGTCACGACATCCGCGTCACCAGGAAGGTACCGGTGGCCTGGATCTATCTGACGGCCTGGATGACCAAGGACCAGACGGTCCATTTCCGCAACGACATCTACGCCCAGGACGAGCAGCTTCTGGAGGCGACCGCGGAGGAAGCGGCGTTCTTCAACAAGGCCGCCGATCATCCGCTGACCGCGCATCTGGCGCAGTAGGTCTGGGCTTCAAAACCTACGGCTTCCGGTTGTCTTTATCGCTACGTGCGCAATCCTATTTACGTTGCCCTTGTCGCCGTCATTCTAGGCCAAGCGGCCTTGTTCGGCGACCAGCGCCTTCTTGCGTACGGTGTGTTGGTGTGGCTCGCCTTCCACGCGTTTGTCGTGGGGTACGAGGAGCCGGTGCTCGTTCGTAGGTTCGGAACGGAGTACGAGGATTTCCGGGCCAACGTCCCGCGCTGGATTCCGCGGCTCACGCCCTGGCGAGCCGCACGACGCCGAAATCATTCGTGACGCGGGCGCCGCCGCGGGAAGGCGATCGGATCCGCGAACACCCGCCGGCCGAACAATACGTGCTCGCGCATCGTGCGTTGCGCCAGCGCGTCGTCGCCGCTCTTGATCGCTTCCATCACGCGCGCATGCTCCTGGAACGACGCCTTCAGCGGAGCCGGCTGATAAAGACTGCTGCGATGATAGAGGCGCATGCACAATCGCGTCGCCTTGAGCATTGCGCACACATTAAATCAATGCTGAAGTAGCGCGCGAAGACGCCCGAGAGCGTCGGCTTGCAGGGAACGCCTATGCTGATCGACCGAAGACGCTTTGTGACGGGAACCGCCGCTGCACTGATGGGCCTGCGGCCCGCGAGCGCCCAAGCCGATTACATCGCCGAACTCTATGCCAAGGCCAAGCAGGAAGGCGAGTTGACCTGGTACAGCGTGTACTGGCCGTCGGACCGCTCCGAGAAACATGGAGCGATCTTCAGCAAGGCTTTTCCCGGCGTGAAAGTGAATGTCGTGCGGGCCACCGCGCAGGTCGCCTATCAGCGCCTGAGCCAGGACATCCAGGCCAACGCGGCCAATTGCGACGTGTTCGCTTCAACCGACATGGGCCAGTTCGTGTCGCTGAAGGACCGTGGCCTGCTGATGCCCTACAAGATGCGGGCGATCGACCAGATCGACGCCCGCTTTCACAATGTCGATCCCGATGACGCCTACCAGATCGTCAACGCCACCACGGTCGGGCTTGCCTACAACACCAACAAGGTGAAGCCGGAGCAGGCGCCGAAGAGCTGGAAGGAATTCATCGATCCCAAATGGAAGAGCCAATCCGTTGTCGGTCATCCCGGATTTCAGCGGCTTCGTCGGCACCTGGGTGGTGCAGATGAACAAGCTCTATGGTTGGGATTATTTCGAACAGCTCGCGGCGCTGAAGCCGCATGTCGGCCGTTCCATCATCGACACCGTGACCGTGCTGGTATCGGGCGAGCGCAGCGTCGGCGCGAGCCCCTCGGCGCTGGTGTTGCGCAATGCCTCGCAGGGCAACCCGGTTGCGGTTTCCTATCCGGAAGAAGGCTCGGTGCTGATGATCTCGGGTTCCGCGATCATGAAGAACAGCAAACATCCGAATGCCGCAAAGCTGTTCATGGAATTTCTCTGTTCCAGCGAAACCGCCGCCGAAGACATCGAGGAATTCGGCACGCCGTTGCGGCGCGATGTGGCCCTGCCCGCGGGCTACAAGAAGCTCGACGATCTCAAGACGATCCGCCCGACGATTGCCGAGATCATCAAGGGCATTCCCGAACTCACCGAAAAATGGCGCGACACGTTCGGCGTATGAGCGAACGCGCGCGCTCAAGAAAAATCAGGGAGTAGACCAATGATCGTTTTGCATCACGGCTGGCGGTCGAGCGCCTCGCGCCGCGTGCGGCTTTGCCTCGAGGAAAAGGGCCTCGGCTATGAAAGCCACGTCGTCGACATGGCGAACCTGGAACATCATTCGCCGGAATATCTGAAGATCAACCCGCTGGGCGTGATCCCCACGATGATTCACGACGGCAAGCCGCTGCACGAAAGCGGCACGATCTGCGAATATCTCGACGAGACCTATCCCGATCCGCCGCTGCGGCCGGATACGCCCTATCAACGCGCCGAGATGCGCAACTGGATCCGGCATATCGATGCCCTGATCGGCAATCTCATCATCTTCAATTGGCGGCATCATCTGCAAAAAACAGCGTCGCAATGGACCGATGCGGAACTCGCCGAGAAGCTGAAAAGCATCCCGAGCAAGGAGCGCCAGGAAGCCTGGCTGCGGGTGGCGCGCAAGCCTTATACCGAGGAAGAGCGCGACGCCGCGCGGACCCGGCTGGTCACGCAGTTGCTGGACAGGATGGAGGACGCGCTGAAGCCGTCCGGCTGGATCGTCGGCAAGGCCTATTCGATTGCCGATATCGCCGCGGTTCCGTTCGTGAAGCGGCTGGACGAGGAGATCGCCCCGGATGAAGTCGGCGCCAAGAAACATCCCCGCGTGAGCGAATGGTGGACTAAAATACAGGCCCGACCGGCTTACGAGCGGGCGAAATTCGACCCCTTCATCACCACCGTCTGAACCGCCAATTGCCTCCCCTCAACTCCGAAAGCAACACATATGCTTGACGTTCCCAAAAGCGCCGAAAAATCCTATGCCGACGGCAAGATCCTGCAGAGCGTCAGCGATGGCGTCGGTGTCATCACCTTCAACAATCCCGAAAAGCGCAACGCCATGTCGCTGGAGATGTGGGAAGGGCTCGGCAGCGCGCTGATCGAGTTGCGCGACGATCCCGATGTCCGCGTGGTGATCATGGTCGGCGCCGGCGACAAGGCGTTCGTTTCGGGCGCCGATATCAGCCAGTTCGAAAAGACCCGCCACAATGCGGCGGCGTCGGAGGAATATTCGAAAAAGAGCGAAGCGCAACGCGCGTTGCTGGCGAATTACCCGAAGCCGACCATCGCCTGCATCAGGGGTTTCTGCCTCGGCGGCGGCATGCAGGTCGCGATGCTGGCGGATATCCGGTTCGCCTCCGACAACAGCCAGTTCGGCATTCCCGCCGCCAAGCTCGGCATCGCCTATGGCTATGACGGCTTGCGCCATCTGGTGTCGCTGGTCGGGCCGTCCTGGGCGCGGCTCATCATGTATACGGGCATGCGGATCGACTCCGCGGAAGCGGTGCGGATTGGCCTCGTCGACCGCGTCCTGCCGGATGCCCAATTGTGGGATGCGACCATGGAGATCGCGCGGACGATTTCCGGCAACGCGCCGCTGGCCATCAAGGCCGCCAAGATCACCATCGCGCAGGTGCTCAAAGACCCCGACCGGCGCGACATGGACGCGATCAAGCAAATCGGCACGGATTGCATGGACTCGGAGGATTTCCGCGAAGGCCGCCGCGCCTTCATGGAAAAGCGCAAGCCCAACTTCACCGGACGGTAATGGCCGAGCTCGGAATAGCGAGGGATCAGGGCGCAGGCGCAGCCGGAATAGCGGCTGCGATCCGCAACGCCATCAACCCGACGACGCTGGTGGCGCTGCTGATCGCCGCCGCGCTGGTGTTCCTGGTGGCCAATCCGCTGTTCCAACTGGTCAAGGACAGTTTTACCAAAGCCGGCGATCACAGTTTCACCTTCGCCAATTACGTCACCGCATTCGGCCGCCCGCGCTATGTGCAGGCGCTGATCAACTCGATGGAGCTGGGCGTCGCCGCAGCCGCCTTCGCCAGCATCATCGCGGTGCCGCTGGCCTGGGGCGTGTCGCGCACCGACATGCCCGGCCGCGGTTTCGTGCATGTCATGGTGCTCGCCTCGTTCCTGATTCCGCCGTTCGTCGGCGCGATCGGATGGATCTTGCTGGGCGGCCCGAACGCCGGCTGGATCAACAAGGCGTGGATGGCCGTGACAGGCGCGTCATCCGGACCGTTCAACATCTTCACCTTCTGGGGACTGGCGCTGGTCACCGCGCTCTATTCGTTTCCGCTGATTTACGTCTTCACCAAATCGGCGCTCGACCTGATCTCGACCGAGATGGAGGAAGCAGCCGCCATCCTCGGCGCCGGCCCGGCGCAGACCACGTTTCGCGTCACCCTGCCGCTGGCGCTGCCGGCCATCATCGGTTCGGTATTTCTGGTGTTCCTCGAAGTGCTCGGCCTTTACGGCACGCCGGCGCTGATTGCGATCCCGGCGGGCTTCAATGTCGTCACCACGCAGCTTGCGGCGTTTTTCGAGAACCCGGTACGGGTCGAGGTCGCCGCCGCCTTCTCGATGCCGATGGTCGGCATCACCATCGCGTTGTTGTGGGTGCAGCGGCGCCTGTTGGCGCGCAAGAGCTATGTCACCGTGGGCGGCAAGGGCGGCCACCGCGAGCCGATGGCGCTCGGCGCCTTCCGCTGGGTGTTGTTCGCCTACGCCATGGCGATCGCGGGCCTGTCGGTGTTCATGCCGCTGTTCATCATCCTGCAAACCTCCTTCAGCAAGGCCTGGGCGCTGCCGATGTCGGCGGCGAATTTCACCCTCAATAACTTCCAGCAGGTGCTGTTCGACCAGATGACGGTGCGGCAGGCGCTGTTCAACACGTTCCAGTACGCCATCATCACCGCGACCATCTGCACCTTCCTCGGCTTTGCGGTAGCCTATATCTCGCAGCGCAAGCTCTTGCCCTACTCCCATCTGCTGGCCAGCATCACGCTGGCGCCGTTTGCGGTTCCCGGCATCGTGCTCGCGATCTGCTTTTACGCCGCCTACGCCCCGCCGCCGTTCGCGCTCTATGGCCTGGGTGCGCTGGTCGTGATCGCCTTCGTCACGCGCTTTCTGCCGATCGCCTTCACCAATTCCAGTTCGGCGATCCAGGGCCTGCATCCCGAACTCGAGGAAGCCGTGCGGATCGCCGGCGGCAATCAGGCCCGCGCCTTGTGGCTGGTGGTGCTGCCGATCCTCAAGAAATCGCTGTTCGGAAGCTGGCTGTTGATCTTCATCATCGGCACACGGGAACTATCGACCGCGATGTTTCTGTCGGGACCGCAGACCCGCGTGGTCTCGGTGCTGACTCTGGAGCTGAGCGAACAGGGCCAATACGAAATGCTGTCCGCAATCTCCGTCCTGCTGCTCGTCGTCACCGGCGTCATGACGCTCGCCGGCGCCACCGTTCTCGGCCGGGATTTCATGCTGAGGCGAAACTGATGGACAAGCTGCAGCTAAAAGGCCTCACCAAGAAGTTCGGCGACCTCATCGTCGTGGACGATCTCAATCTCACACTGCGCGCGGGCGAATTCGTCTCGCTGCTCGGCCCCTCCGGCTGCGGCAAGACCACGACGCTGCGGATGATCGCGGGTTTTGTGACGCCGACATCAGGCACGGTCGAGATGGACGGCAAGCAGATGTCGTCCGCCAGCGCTTCGCTGCCGCCCGAAAAGCGGCGGATGTCGATGATTTTTCAGAGCTACGCATTGTGGCCGAACATGACGGTCGAGCAAAACGTCGCCTTCGGCCTGAAGATGCGAAAGGTCGCGAAGGACGAAGCCAAACGCCGGGTCGGGCAAATCCTCGACGTGGTGCAGCTTCGTCATCTTGCCGCGCGCTATCCCAACGAGCTTTCCGGCGGCCAGCAGCAGCGGGTGTCGCTGGCGCGTGCGCTGGTGGTGCAGCCGGAAATCCTGCTGCTGGATGAACCGCTGTCGAATCTCGACGCCAATCTGCGCGAGGAAATGCGCAGCGAGATCCGCCGCCTGCACAATGAATTCGGCATCACCTCGATCTACGTCACCCACGATCAGTCCGAGGCGATGACGACGTCGGACCGTATCGCCGTCATGAACAAGGGCCGCATCGAGCAGATCGACGATCCCTTGACCCTCTACACACGGCCGAAGACGCGCTATGTCGCGGAATTCATCGGACGTTCGAATATCCTCGACGGCAAGCCGAACGGCACGACCGTGGCCTTCAATGGGTTCGAAGTCGCGATGACGCGATTAGGCACGGGCGCCCCGGTCAAGACCGGCGAATTCTCGCTGCGCTCGCAAAACCTCGTGCTGCACGGGGCTTGCCCGAGCAGCGATAGCGTGATCCTGCCCGGCAGCATCACCGAGCGCGCCTTCCTCGGCGAAACCTGGGACTACGCGTTCCGCGCCGACACCAGCGATCTGTCACTGCGTGTGATGTCACCGCCCGTCAGTGTGTTCAATGTCGGCCAAAAAGTCTGGCTGGAGATCAACCCGTCGCACATCATCCCGATTCAGGAAGATCATCATGCATAAGCCCGTCGAGAAATCCGGCCACGACGCGCCACCGGCGCAATCGCAGCGATTGCCGCTGGCGCGCTTCAAGGTGCTCGATTTGACGCTGGCGCGCGCCGGTCCGTCCTGCGTTCGCACGCTGGCCGATTGGGGCGCCGACGTGATCCGCATCGAGCCGCCGCCGGAAGCCGGCGAGGCCAGCGAAGTGGTCGGCCGCCGCGACGGCTCGGACTTTCAGAACCTGCATCGCAACAAGCGCGCCATCACGCTGAACCTGAAGACCGACGAAGGCCGCGAGATTTTCATGCGGCTGGCGGAACAGGCCGACGTCGTCGTCGAGAACATGCGCCCGAGCGTCGCAAGGCGGCTTGGCGTCGATTTCGAACAGGTGCGAAAGCGCAATCCGCGCATCGTCTATGGCAGCATCTCCGGCTTCGGCCAGTACGGCCCCTATACCGAACGGCCCTCGATCGACCAGATCGCGCAGGGCATGACCGGCATCATGTCCGTGACGGGATTTCCCGGCCAGGGACCGCTGCGCGTCGGCGTCGCCGTTACCGACATCATGGCGGGTGCATTCCTGGCGCAGGGCATCCTGATCGCGCTGCTCGACCGCGAGGTTTCCGGCGAAGGCCGCTGGGTGCAGACCTCCCTGCTCGAGGCCGGCATCACGCTGATGGACTTTCAGGCGACCCGCTGGACGATGGACAAGAAGGTGCCGCCGCAGGAAGGCAACAACCATCCCACCAATACGCCGATGGGGCTGTTCCCGACCGCCGACGGTTTTCTCAATCTCGCCGCCACCAGCAACAAGAATTTCGTCAAGTTCTGCAAGCTGATCGACCGCGAGAAGATGGGCGCCGATCCGCGCTTTGCTTCCGCCGGCTTGCGCGCGCGCAACAAGGAGGCGCTGAACGAACTGATCGCCACCGCCTTGCGCGCCAAGACCAGCAAGGAATGGTTCGACATCATGGTCGCCGAGCGCATTCCCTGCGGCCCCGTCTACAACGTCCGGGAAGTCTTCGCCGATCCGCAGGTCGGGGAATTGCGGATCAAGCGCTCCGTCAAACACCCGCGCCTCGGCGAACTCGACCTGATCGCGCAACCCTGCGAGATCACGGGTTTCGATCGCGCGCTCCGAACGGCGACGCCGGATCTCGGCGAGCACAATGAAGAGATTTTGCAGTCGCTGGGCTATGATGCCGAGGCGATCGAAAAGCTGAAGGCCGCGCGGGCGATTTGAGGCGGATTAGTCGCAGGCGTAATCCAGTCGTATCCCGCCACGGCTAATCCGATCGTCGCCCGACGAACGGCGGGCGATCCAGTATTCCAGAGACGTCAGCGATTAAATCGAGAAGCCGGTGCATACTGGATGCCTCGCCTTCACGGGGCATGACAGCTTTTTTCCTGGGGCAGAGCTCGCCTGCCCCTCCCCTACAACGCCGCGAGCACCGCCTTCGCGATGTCCGCAGTCCCATTGCTGCCGCCGAATTCCATCGGCTTGATCCCTCCCGCATAGGCCTTGTCGACTGCGCGCTCGATGCGTTCGCCGGCCTCAGCTGCGCTCTCCAGGCCGTGCTTGTCGGCGAGCCAGTCCAGCATCATCGCGGCGGAGAGGATCATGCCGGTGGGATTGGCCTTGCCCTGCCCCATGATATCGGGCGCGGTGCCGTGGCACGGCTGGAACACGGCGTGGCGGTCGCCGATATCGGCCGACGGCGCCATGCCCATGCCGCCGATCAGGCCGGCCGTCATGTCGGAGAGGATGTCGCCGAACATGTTCTCCATCACCATCACGTCGAAATCCCAGGGACGCTTCACCAGAAGCGCCGAGCAGGCATCGACATAGAGCCGATCGGTCTTGACGTCGGGGTGGCGTTTGGCGGCGTCGTCGAACATCTCGCGGAAGAACGCAAAGGCCTTGAACACGTTCGCCTTGTCGACGCAGGTCAGCCCGCCGTTGGCGCGCCCGCGCGCCTTGCGGCGTTCGGCGAGGCGGAACGAAAACTCGAACAGCCGCTCCGACGTCTTGCGCGTGATGACCAGCGTCTCGCGCGCTTCGGTATCGGTGACGACGCCCTTCCCCATCGAGGCGAACAGGCCTTCGGTCAATTCCCGGATCACGACCAGATCGATGCCGCGCTGATCAGCGCCGACGATCGGGCTCGGCACGCCCGGAATCAGCCGCGCCGGCCGTACACCGGCATAGAGGTCGAAATGGAAGCGCAGTTCGACCTGCGGCATGATCTCGGTATTATCGGGATAGCGTACCGACGGCAGGCCGCAGGCGCCGAGCAGGATCGCATCCGCCTCGTCGCACAGCCGCACGGTGCTCTCGGGCATCGATTTGCCGGTCGCCAAATAATTGTTGGCGCCGGCCGGCGCATCGGTGAAGCGGAATTTCAGATCCGTCGTCGCCTCGATCTTTCGTAAAACCTCGAGCGCGGGCGCCATCACTTCAGGGCCGATACCATCGCCGCCGAGCACGGCGATGTGGAGTGCGTTATTTGCAGACATGGGGATTCCTTAAAGCAGACTGAGCGGAGCCAATTGTAAAATTCGTCATGCCCCGGGTAAAAGCGCGAAGCACATCTTCGACGCAAAGACGGGATGCCTCGGCCGCCATGACGGCGACGGAAACTTTACGGCGTCAGCACCGCGCGTCCGACCAGCTTGCCCTTCTGCAAATCGACCAGCGCTTCATTGGCTTTCGACAGCGGCATGGTCGTCACCGGGATCGGCGCGATCTTCCTGGTGCGGACAAGGTCGAGCAACTCCTGGGTTTCCCTGAGATTGCCGACATAGCTGCCCTGGATCGTGATCGCCTTGATCGGGATCAGCGGCAAGGCCCAGGGCGCGCCGCCGCCGAACAGGCCGACGATCACGAGCTTGCCGCCCTTGGTCAGGCAGTCGAAACCGAGCTGCGTGGTCGCGGCGTTGCCGACGAGATCGATGACCGCGCGGATCGGGCCGCCGGCCTTCTTCGCGAGTTGCTCCAGGGCATCCGGCGCCTTGCCGTCGACGGTGGCAAGTGCGCCGGCCGCTTCCGCAGCTTCGCGTTTGCGCGCGTCGATATCGACGACGATGGCGCCCTTGCCGCCCATCGCCTTCAGCAGCGACAGCGCCATCAGGCCGAGGCCGCCGGCGCCGAAAATCACGATCGGAGAGTTGAAGGCGAATTCGACCTTCTTCAGCGCACTGTAGGTCGTAACACCAGAGCAGGCATAGGGTGCGGCGGTGACGGGGTCGAGTCCCCTGAGGTTCAGCAAATATTTTGGATGCGGCACCGTCATGTGATCGGCATATCCGCCGTCGCAATAGACGCCGAGCGAATTCGGCTTGACGACGCACATGTTCTCGTCGCCACCGAGGCAGGTCTCGCACTTGCCGCAGCCAAGCCAGGGATAGGCCAGCACGACATCGCCTGTCTTGAGACCGCCCTTGTCGGCATCCCCGACGTCAGGCCCGAACGCCACCACTTCGCCGACGGTCTCATGGCCCATCGTGCGCGGCAGCGACACGCCGCGGTCCTTCAGCGAGAGCGGCTTGCGGCCATGGCCGAGATCATAGCCGCCTTCCCAGATGTGGAGATCGCTGTGGCAGACACCGGCGGCCTTCACCTTGATCAACACCTGCGTGCCGGCCGGCTGCGGCGTCGGATGATCGACCTCTTTAAGGGGCGCATTGAATTCGGCCACCTGGAAACTCTTCATCGCTTCTCTCCCGTCATTCTTGTTCTTGGAAGCTATCCCTGAAGGCTATCTTTGGGGCGGACATTGCCACGTCTGCCCTATCAGGACAAACGCGTTAGGGCTGCGCATCCAGATATTTAGATCAGGGGATGATGGCAAGCCACGAACTGGCCTGGCGCAACGCTGCGAAGTTCCGGCATCTCTTCGCTGCATCGCGCGTCCGCTCTGGGGCAGCGGGTGCGGAAACGGCACCCAGACGGCGGGGCAATCGGCGAAGGCGGCTCGCCGACCGGTATCGTTTCGGTGGGCCGGACATCCGGGTCGGGTACCGGGATCGCCTCGAGCAGCAGCGCGGTATAGGGATGCGCCGGCCTGGCGAATAGTTGCTCGGAGGGGCCGACCTCGCATAGCCGGCCGAGATACATCACCGCGACGCGATCGCTCACCGCTTTCACGACAGCCAGATCGTGCGCGATGAACAGCAGCGTCAATCCGTAGCGCGCCTTCATCTCTTCCAGCAGATTGAGGATCTGCGCGCGGATGGATACGTCGAGCGCCGAGACCGGTTCGTCGCAGACGATGAATTCCGGATTGAGCACCAGCGCGCGCGCGATACAGATGCGCTGGCATTGTCCGCCGGAAAATTCGTGCGGCAGCCGTCCGACCACCACTGCCGGGTCGAGGCCGACGGCGCTGAGCACCTCGTCGACCAATTGCTTGCGACGGGCCGGATCCTTGACGCCCGAAATCACCAGCGGTTCGGCGACGATATCGCCGATCTTTCGCCGCGGGTTCAGCGAGGCGATCGGATCCTGGAAGATCAGTTGTACGCGCCGGCGCATCGCCCGCAAGGCATCGCCCTGCATCGCCGTGAGATCCCGGCCGTCGAACAGCACCCGCCCGGAGACCGGCCGGCGCAATTGCAGCACCGCGCGGCCGAGCGTCGACTTGCCGCAACCGGATTCACCGACAAGCCCGAGCGTTTCACCGCGGGCGATTTTCAGGCTCACGCCGGATACCGCGTGAACGATCCTGTTGCCGACGGGATATTCGACGACGAGATTATCGACATCGAGCAGCGGTTCGTGCGAAGCGGCGGTCGAGGCTTGCTGCATCATACGTTCGCATCGGCGCTGATTGCGATCGGATGGAAGCAGGCATATTGGTGCTCGCGGGATTCCGCTTCCGCCAATGCCGGCTTTTCGCTGTGGCAGCGTCCATCGGCATAACGGCAGCGTGGCGAGAACGAACAGCCTTTCAACGGCCGGGTCGGATCGGGCGGACGCCCCGATATCGCCGGCAGCGGCGTATGGGGCGCGGCGTCGATCTTGGGAAGAGCGGCGAGCAGCGCTTCGGTATAGGGCATTCGCATTTTCTTGAACAAGGCGGGCGTCGGCGCCCGCTCCACCACGCGGCCGGCATACATCACCGCGACCTCGTCGGTGCGGCCGGCGACGACGCCGAGATCGTGGGTGATCAGGATCATCGCCATGTGCCGGCGGCGCTGTTCCCGCGCCAGCAGATCGAGGATTTGCGCCTGGATCGTCACATCGAGCGCGGTGGTCGGCTCATCGGCAATGAGGAGCTTCGGTTCGCACGACAGCGCGATCGCAATCGCCACCCGCTGCCGCATGCCGCCGGAGAGCTGATGCGGATACTGCATCAAGCGCTGCTCGGGGGCGGGAATGCCGACCGCGGCCAGCAATTCGACGCTGCGCTTTTTCGCAGCGGCGTCATCGAGCTCGAGATGTTCCTGCAACGTCTCGATCAACTGGGTACCGATGGTCAGCACCGGATTGAGCGAGGTCATCGGGTCCTGGAACACGACCGCCAGCGACCGGCCGCGCAGCTTGCGCAGTTTTTCCGGCGAAAGCTGCAGCAGGTCCTGCCCGTCGAACATCACCCGGCCGGAAAGTTTTGCTTTCTTCGGCAGCAGTTGCAGGATCGCTCGCGACAGCATGGTCTTGCCGCAACCGGATTCGCCGACGACGCCGAGCGTGCGGCCGGCGCCGACCGTGAGGTCGACATGGTCCACCGCGCGCAGATTGCCGCGCGGCGTCGGCAAATCGACTGCGACATTCTCGACGGAAAGCAGCGTATCCTCGGTCACAGCGCGCCCTGACGGGGATCGGTGAACGCCCGCAGCGTATCGCCGACCAGATTAAAGGACAGCACGGTCAGGAACATCGCGATGGCCGGAATGAAGGCCAGCCGCGGCGCCACTTCCAGGCTTTCGCGCCCCTCGCCGATCATGCTGCCCCAGCTCGAGATCGGCGGCGGTACGCCGAGCCCGAGGAAAGACAGCGCGCCTTCGACCACGATGGTGACGGCAACGCCGAGCAGGAAGAACGCAAACAGCGGCAGCAGGACGTTGGGCAGCAGTTCGCGCAACAGGATGCGCGCATGCGTCGCGCCGAGCGCCTGCGCGGCAATGACGAATTCACGCCGCGCCAATGTCAGCGTTGCCGCGCGAGCGACCCGCATGAAGGCGGGAATGCCGAGCACGCCGAGAATGAAGGTGAGATTAAGGATCGACTGCCCGAGATAGGCGGTCACGGCCAGCGCCAGGATCAAGGGCGGGAACGCCAGCAGCACGTCCATGCTGCCGACCACCAGCGACTCGAACCGGCCGCGAAAATAGCCGGCGAGCATGCCGAGCGCGCCGCCCAAAGTGAGCCCGATGATCGGCGCACATAGCCCGACCACGAGCGATATCCGCGCGCCATAGATGACGCGGGCCAACTCATCACGCCCAAGGCCATCGGTGCCCAGCCAATGCGCCAAAGAGAACGGCGCCCGCCGCTCCAGCATGTCCATGTCGGTCGGGCTCGGCAACGGCAGCACGTCGGCGAAGATCGCGACCGCAAACACGAAAATCATCCAGCCGGTGGCCATCCAGAACAGCGGCCCAAGCCGGCGTGCCCGCCGCGCGGGTGCGGCGGCGACATTCTCGTCGATGCTGAGTTCAAGCGTGGCCATGGCGTATCCTGGGATCGAGAACGGCGTAGAGCATGTCGACGATGAAGTTCATGATCACAAAGCCTGCAGCGACCAGCAGCACCACGCCCTGCAGGATGATGAGGTCGCGCGTGTAGATCGCGCCGATCAGCAGCCGGCCGATCCCCGGCAGCGCAAAAATCGTCTCCACGATGACGGCACCGCCGATCAGGCGCCCGATATTGATGCCGGTGATCGTGACCAGCGTGAGCGATGAGGGTTTCAGGGCGTGCACGAACAGGATGCGCGAGGCCTTCAAACCCTTGGCCTTGGCGAGCGCGATATAATCCTCCTGCAGCGTCGCGATCATGTCGGACCGCAGCACGCGCATGATGCCCGGCCATTCGGCGAGCGCCAGCGTCAGCGCGGGCAACACGAAGAAGCGCAAATTCCCGGCCGGATCTTCCGCGAACGGCACATAGCCGGTTGCCGGCAGCCAGCGCAGCTCCACCGCAAACAGATAAATCAGCAGAATGGCGGAAAGAAACGACGGCACCGAAAGCATGCCGAAGGCGCTGCCGGTCATGAAGCGGTCGAACGGACCGCCGCTGCGGGCGGCGCAAACGATCGCAAGGGGAACGCCGATGACGAGGCCCATGATCTCGGCCAGGATCATCAATTCGAAGGATACCGGGAGCCGCTCGCTCACCGCCTGCAGCACGGTCTGTCCGGTGCGGAACGAGCGGCCGAAATCGCCCTGCAGGATGTGCCCGAGCCAGCCGAAGTAACAAATCCAGATCGGCTGATCGAGCCCCATGTCATGGCGCAGCGCCGCCACGTTCTCGGGCGTCGCCTGATCGCCCAGGATCGTATAGGCGAGATCGCCCGGCAGCAGCGAGGCAATGAAGAAGGTCAGCAACGATACGGCGATCAGAACCGGCAGCAGGTACAGCAGCCTTCGCGCGACGAACAGCAGCATGGAAGGTTATTCCTTCCAGACACCGGATACGTCGACCAGCCCGCTATACATTTTCGGCAAACCTTTCAGTTTGGCACGTGGAAATCGCGTAATAGGTGTTCTGGAAAGTCCAGTACCAGATCGCCTGCTTGTTGATGAGACGGCTGACCGCGCAATAATCCTCGATCCGCTGTTGGTATCGGCGGTGGTCCGCGCATGCTCCAGCAACCGGTCGAGTTCCGGATCGGAATAGTTCGCAAGCGCGACCGGGCTGCCGGTGTGGAAATTGGAGTACATCTGAACACCGGGATCGGCGAGATCGGCGATCCGCCAGGGCGTCAACTGAAACTGGCGCATGAAGGCGCGCGGCACGATGGTGGCCTGATCGACCTGCTCGATCTCCATATTGGCGCCGACCTGCTTCCAGAACTGCTGCAGCACCTGACCGACATTGCGTCCGCGCGGCGTCGCCGTGACCAGCATTTTGAACTCGACCGGCTTGCCATACTCCTTGATCAGCGCCTTGGCCTTCTGGACGTCATAGGGCAGCGCGCCGTCATCCTGCGCATTTCACCCACGATCCATCGCCATAGGGATTGGTGGCCGGCCTTGCGAGACCGTTGGTGAGCGCCTGCGACATCTTCTTGCGGTCGAGCGCCATCACCAGCGCCTGTCGCACGCGGACGTCGTCGAACGGCGGCGACTTTGGTGTTGAAGGCGGCGACCGAGGCGCCGGATCCGGCATAGGTATGTACCGTGAGCTTCGGGTCCTTTTGGGCTTTCTGGATGTTGTCGGCGTCGGCTTCGTCGTCCCAGATAATATCGGCCTCGCCCGATTGCAGGCTGGCGAAGCGCGACTGCGCGTCCGGCAGCGGCCTCAGGATGATGCGATCGAGGTAGATGTGGTCCTTGTTCCAGTAATCCGGATTTCTTTCCAGAACCATACGGTCGCCCGCGGTCCATGACTTCAGAACAAACGCTCCGGTGCCAACGGGATTGCGGTTATAGTCGTCGCCCTTGGTCTTCCACGCCGTCGGCGATTGGATGGCATAATTCTGGTTCGCATAGCTCAGGAGCGCCGGCAAGTTCACCGCGGGATCGTTCAGATTGTAAACCGCCGTCAGTTCGTCAGGCGCCTGCACATTGTTGATCGCGGCAATATAGAAGGCGCAACGGCATTTATTGGCGGGATCTTTCTGCCGGTCGAAATTCGCCTTCACCGCTTCGGCGTTGAAAGGCGTGCCATCGTGGAATTTGACCCCCGGCCGCAGCTTGAAGGTCCAGGTCTTGAAGTCGTCCGAATGGGTCCACGACAGAGCAAGCTTCGGCTGGGCTACGCCCTGGTCGTCGAGAACGGTGAGCGTGTCGAAAAGCGCCGCGGCGGCTGTTAGCGCGGCGGTGTCGTACACGCCGACCTTCAGCGGATCGAAACCGGGAATATCGAGTTCAAGCCCGACCGTGATGCTGCCACCACGTTTCTGGGCGCTGGCGGGCGCGGCAAACAGCGCAACGCTAAATCCCGCCACAAGAAATATGCGCGCAAACGCGCTCAAACCTGTCGCCGCTCTCATTATTCTCCCCTCCAAAACGCCGGCCGTCCGGTATTCCGGATCGTCGATGTCTGCCGGTAACATTGTCTGGAATCGCAGCCTCGGGCAAGACCGTTTGCAACCAGCGGATGAAAAGCCGCAAGGCGCGCGAATATTTCGCGTCGAGACGCGATACGGTCAGCCGCGCGCCGCCTTCGACGGCTTGCCGGCGAAGCTCGCGATTTCATCTTCCGAGAGGCCGGTCTCCCTGAGAAGGCTGAGCGTATGTTCGCCAAGCGTCGACATGCGCTTCGCCGCCGAAACGGTGGCGCCCGACATGCGAAACGGCAAATTGAGCACCTTGAAGGCCCCTCCTCCATCCACAACTTCGGTCAATGCGCCGCGATGGGCGATCTGCGGATCGCGCAACGCCTCGGCCACGGTGCGATAGGCCGATGAGGGAACGCCGTTGTCGTTCAGCGCGGTGAGACATTTTTCCGTCGTCACGTTGCGCGACCACGCCTCCACGCCCTCCATCAGGTTTCCCCAATTTTCGCGGCGATCGGAATATTTCGCAAAGCGCGGATCGTCCACCCATTCGGGATGGCCGATCACTTTCATGAGGCTCTGGAAGGTTTTCTCGCTGGCAATCGCGACCATCACATATCCGTCGGACGTTTCGATCGGACCGAACATCGGGCGCTGCGTCGGCTTTACCTCGAATTGCGACCATTGCAGTTCGTTCAAGGTCAGGCTCAACATCGATTCCAGCATCGAAACGTCGATATGCTGGCCTTTTTGATTGACCGAGCGCTGATACAGCGCCGCCGAGATCGCGCCGAATGCATAGACGCCGGTGAGGACGTCGGCGTGATAGATGCCGCAATAGTCCGGCCGGCTCCGCCCCGGCTGATACGCAAGGTGCGCCATTTCATAGCCGGAGGCTGCATGGATCACGGGCGCATAGGCCGGGAGTTCCGCCGACGGCCCGGTCTGACCGTATCCGGAAATCGAGCAATAGATCAGTTTCGGATTGAGGCCGTGCAGCGAACCATAATCGAGCTTCAATCGTCGCATCACGCCGGGACGAAAGTTCTCCACCAGCACATCCGCACCCGCGACCAGCCGGCGGACGGCTTCGACCCCCTCGGGCGACTTCAAATCGAGCACAAAACTCTTCTTGCCGATATTGAGCTGACCGAAGGCGGTGCTGCAATTGTTGCGCACCGGCGGGCGGGTCCGCATCGTTTCGCCTTCGGCGGTTTCGATCTTGATGACCTCCGCGCCCATGTCGGCGAGCATCCGCGTGCAATGAGGTCCGGCAATCGTGGTCGAAAAATCGATGACGCGCAGGCCGCTGAGGCTCCCTGTCAAATTGCCCTCATCGTTACCTTGTATGGTCATTCTGGAAGCTCCCTCGGCCGCGCGGCTCGTTCGTTTCTTGATGCGGCGTGACCCTAAATGGCGCGGCCACGGCAGGGAAGCGTTTCTCCCGGGAACGAACCGCGCCACGCCTTCATTGTCGCAGGGAGAAATTGGACCTATTCTTGCATAAACCCTGATTGAGGCTGGTACGAGGGCGCTTCTTGAAGGTCTTGTTCGTTACCACTGAGATGGATGATTTCGTCCGGGTGGGCGGCCTTGCTGCTGTTTCCGCCGCCCTGCCCCGGGCGCTCCGCCCTTGGGGGGACGTCCGGATCATGCTGCCCGGCTATCGGGACGTCGTCGAGCAATTCACACACATTGAAATCGTTGGACAATGCGCGGCGCTGGCGGAAATGCCGGCCTGCTCGCTCGGCCGGGCATCGACCCGGGATGGCCTGCCGGTTTACGTCCTGCTCTGCCCCCAATTATACGACCGGCCGGGCAATCCCTATGGCGATGAATGCGGGCGCGACTGGCCGGACAACGACGTTCGTTTCGGGCGATTTGCGTCCGCCGCCGCCGAGCTTGCGATGGGCACGCTGGACAGGAATTGGGCAGCGGACCTCGTCCACGCCAACGACTGGCAGGCCGCCCTGGCACCAGCATACCTCGCATGGAGGGGCGCCAGGCTGCCCTCGATCCTGACAATCCATAACCTCGCCTATCAGGGACTGTTCCCGCGGGAGTCGTTGCGCCGGATCGGGGCGCCTGAAGACTCGTTCCACATCGACGGGCTCGAATTCTACGACCAGCTGTCCTTTCTCAAAGGCGGCATCGTCTACGCCTCGCATCTGACCACGGTCAGCGCGACCTATGCGAAGGAGATCACGACGCGCGAGCTCGGCTGCGGGCTCGAAGGCCTTCTCCAGGTTCGCTCGGACGCAGCTCAACTGACCGGCATATTGAACGGCATCGACGAGAGCTGGGATCCGCGCGCCTGCGCGCAATTGGCGCAGACCTTTGCCGCGGGCGATTGGGAAGGCAAGCAGGCAAACGCCGATTACGTGCGCAAGCAGTTCGGGCTCGCGGTATCGCGCGGACCGATTTTCGGTCTTGTCGCCCGCCTCGTTCACCAGAAGGGGATCGATCTCGTATTGTCCGCCGCCGACGAGATCATCGAGGCCGGCGGGCAGATCGTCGTCACCGGCAGCGGCGAGCCCGAGATCGAGCAGGCGCTGGTCGATGCGCACCGGCGCCGGCCCGACGCGATCGGCGTGACGATCGGATTCAACGACGGGCAGGCGCGCCGGATTTTCGCCGGCAGTGATTTTACGCTGATGCCGTCGCGGTTCGAGCCGTGCGGACTGAGCCAGATGTACGCACAGCGGTTCGGGTCGCTGCCGATAGGTCACCAGACCGGCGGGTTGGCTGAAACCATCGAGGACGGCGAGACCGGATTCCTGTTCACGCAACCATCGGCGGAATCGTTTCTCGGCGGCGTGCGGCGCGCCTTCGAGACCTTTTTGGCGAAGGATCGTCTCGACGCCATGCGCCGCAGTGCGATGGCGCGGTCCTTCAGTTGGGACCTTTCGGCGGCCTGCTACAGCGCGCTGTATCGAAAGACCGTGTCCCCGCAGATCAGCGCGTGATGGCGTTACTTGCAAGGCGGCGTGCTCGCGCCGCGTGTGGTCAAGCCGCCTTCCGGCGTGTCTCGGGCATGACCAGCCAGATCATCACGAGGCCCAGTGCCGCGATGGCCGCAAGCCCCGTGAAAGCAACGCTGCTGCCGAAGCTGTCGCTGACATAGCCTGCCAATACCGTACTAAGCGAGGCGCCGATGCCGGTCGCGGTTCCGACGATGCCTTGCGCCAGATTGAAGTGACCGCTTCCGAAGGCGATGTCGGCCACGACCAGCGGAACCATCACGCTCAGCACGGCCGCGGTAATTCCGTCGAACACCTGGACGGCGACCAGCAAATAGGGATCCGTGACGATCGCAAACAGCAAGCCACGGATCGCGAGTGCTGCGAACGCCATCAGCAGCAGCGGCCGCCTTCCCCATTCCTGCGCCTTGCGGCCGACCGACGGCGAGGTCAGGGCGACGATCGCCTGAGGCACGATAATGCAGGCCGCAATCAGCACCGGCGCCCATTGGCTCGACCGCGTCGTCACCACACCCGCCATCAGCGGCAGCATCGCGGCGTTCGCGAGCTGGAACAGCAGCACGCTGCCGGCAAAAATCAAGAGCGCGCGCTGGCGCACAAGATGGAACACGCTGGTGGCCTCGGCATCGGGTGGCTCGGGCACAACGGCGCCGTGGCATTGCGCGACATCGATCTCCTGCCCACGGATGCGCGCAAGCGCCAGCAATGTCGGGATCGCCAGAATGAAGGTGACGAGAAACACCGACCGGTTCGACAGCAAGTAACCGGCACGCGCCCATCAACGCGGCTGCGGAGCCGTTGCCCAGCGAAGCGAACCGGGCGTTTCGGCCGAGCCGCTCTCCGATCGCCAGCGGACCGACCAGGCCGAGACTGATCGCAGCAATCGCCGGACCGAGCACGCAGCTCGCCAGCGCATGCAAAGTGGCGGCCACAGCCACGACCGGAAAAATCGGCCACAGCGCATAGGCCAGCGCGCTGACACCGATGGTCGCCACCGCAAGGCCCGCCACCAGCCGCTCGGACCGGGCGGCATCGACGATCGCCCCGCCGGGCATCTGCCCGAGCAGGCCGATGATCCCGCCGATCGAGAGCACAAAACCGATTTCGACCTGGGTCCATTTTTGCGTCGTCAGATAGACGGCGACGAATGGGCCAAAACCGGTCTGCACGTCGGCAAGGAAGAAGATGAACCAGTCAAGGCCGCGCTGGCTCGCGCCGGAGGGCGTCGGCCGCGGAACGAGCGCCGGCAATTGCGGAACCAACGGCACGAGATGGCCACCGACGGCCGATCGCTTGCGGCCGTCGTCATCCATCCGATCGAGTGGGGAGGAAAGACCAGAGACCAGACTATTCTCCTTTAATGGTCAAATTCCCATGGCTGCAAACGGCCGGCTGCCCCAAGCACGATGACCGGCGCATCCTCCTTGTATTCGGGCGCCGCCATGACCTGTTCCTTGTTCAGTTCGAGCGTGATGCTGTCGCTCTTGTTGGCAACCCGCCCGAAACCCAGTCGCGTTCCAGTCGACCACGATTTTCCGGCTGCCGACGCCGAGGAAACCACCGAAATCGATGACGGCGGCGCGCACCGTGCCTTCGCGATCGACGATCACATCGACGATGCGCCCCATATCCTCGTTGGCGGCGCTGCGAACATCGCGGCCGAGGATGCCATGCGCGTCGCGCGCACCGATCACGGTGACCGACGGCGGTGGCGCCGGTTCTTTCACCGCATCCTGTGACGGAGTCTTGCTGCCTTGCGTCACCGGTTCGTCCGCCGCCCTGGCGGCGGCGAGCACCGCCAAAGCCACCGCAACGACCGCGATCAGAATTCTTACTCGCATATGGCCTCCCTTGACGGAAGAGTTGGTTAGATTCCTGTTTTGACGCGTTTTCTACTGCAGATAAGTCTACGCAATCTGCGTAAACTTGATTGCTATGCGAACCGGTATCCACTTCGCTCGAAAACGCTCTACTAGTGCGTCAGCACGATCGACACCTGAATTTGTCCGCGCGTGCGCAACACCTCGAGCGATACGTCCTCGCCATGGCGGCGAACCCGCAAGTCGACGCTGGAGGCGCCGAGCCGCAGATCACGCAACACCACCTCGTTGAGGAATTCGGGCAGCCGCGGGTCGCGCAGACGAATCTCGCCGCGCGCGGCATCGAATTCGAGGCCAAGGGCCGCCTCGAGCAAGGTGAAGGCGGTCGCGCTCGCCCACGCCTGCGGCGCGCAGGCGACGGGATAAAGCACCGGCCCGCGCCGCCGTTCACGCTGAAATCCGCAGAACAGTTCGGGCAACCGCCGCAGATCCATATAGCTGGCGGCGTCGAACAGGCCCTTGAACAGATGCCCTACCGAATGTTTCAACCCGTAGCGGGCGAGACCAAGCGCAATCAGCGCGTTGTCATGCGGCCAGATCGATCCGTCGTGATAGGACATCGGGTTGTAACGCACCTCGCCCCGCGCGACGGTGCGAATGCCCCATCCGGAAAAGAATTTTGGGCTCATGAGGTCGGCGGCGACCCGGCGGGCGCGCGCCGGACTGGCGATGCCGGTGAACAGCAACTGACCCGCATTGGAGGTTCGGACCTTGCACGGCAACTTCTCGCCATCGAGCGCCAACGCGTAAGTGCCAAGCTCCTCGCACCAGAACGCTTCCTCGAAACGATTGGCGAGCAACAGCGCTTCGGATTCAAGCTTGGCCGCCCGATCGATCATTCCGAGGCGGCGCGCACAACGCGCGGCCAGACGTTTGCCGGCGAACACGTATCCCTGTACTTCCGCCAGCGCAATGTAGCCCTCGGCAAGGCGCCCATCGGCGTGGAAGATCGCGTCGAAGGAATCCTTCCAGCCCTGATTGGCCAACCCCTGCTCGGTGGCGCGCTGATATTCGACAAAGCCGTCCCGATCGGGATCGCCGGGACCATCGATCCATTGCAACGCGGCTTCGATCGCAGGCCACAATTCGGCCAGCGTTTCCTCGTCGCCGGTGCGCTCGACATAACGGCCCGCGAGCAGGACGAACAGCGGAGTGGAATCGACGCTGCCGTAATATTGCGCAAACGGCACCTCGCGAAGGGCGGCCATCTCGCCGCCGCGCATTTCGTGCAGGATCTTGCCGGGCTCCGCATCGGCCAGCGGATCGGCAGCCTTGGCCTGGAAGAAAGCAAGCCGCTTGAGCACGCCTTTTGCGATGCGCGGATCGATCCACAGCATCTGCAACGCCGTGATCAGGCCGTCGCGGCCGAACGTCGTCGAATACCAGGGAATGCCCGCATAGGGATACCTGCCCTGCGGCGTTTCCGTCATCAGCATGTTGAGGTCGGCCATCGCCCGGGTCAGCACCTCGTTGAAGATGTTGTTCGACGTTTCGATGGTGGTCGCACCCGCCGTCGATCGCCGCATCTCGCGGCGGTGCGCGAGCAAGCCGCGGAAGAACGGCACCGGTTTCTGCATGATCGGCTTGTTGCAGGATATCGCGATGAACAGCGAGGTGACCTGCTTCGGCGCCAGTTCGAAATGATAGGTCGCCGAATTGATGGCCAGCCGCGTCGGCCGCGGATCGAAATGCAGCGCCGTGATGCGCGATTGACCGTCGAGCCCGCTATATTCGAACACGACATCGCTCGGGCCCAGCAATTTGCTCGAACCGACGCCCCTGCGCTCGCGTCGCTCGCCCCGCACCTCGAACAAATCGGCAAAATCATTGTCGAACAGCAGCGTCAGGTCGAAACTCGCCGGCTGATCGCCGTGGTTTTGCAGCCCGATGCGCTGATAGGCGGTGCCGCGCCAGAGAAAGATCGAGCGCACGATGTGCAGCGTATCCTTCTGCAGCGTCAGCCGGCCGTTGCGATAGACGTCGGAATTGGTGAGATCGACGCTTAGCGCCGAGTTGTCGTCGCGCAAATTCGAGCCGAGCAGCAACGGCTGCATGTCGTCCAGCACCATTTCCAGCCGGGCGAGATAGCGGGTGTCGGCGTTGAACAAACCGTCAGGCCCTCCGGCGGAAGCGCCGATGTCGCCATGGCTGTCGAGCACAATGAAGGTATCGTCGTGCTTGAGCGAGCGCCGCGGCCGCGCCGCCGGTCCCGTCATCGGAATGTAGAACGACTGCTCCGCGACCTGCTGGACGGTGACGCTGGTGGCGAGTTGCGTGACGACTTCCGCTGCCATTGGGGCCCTCAAGCGATTTTCTCGCGTTGCGATGGACTTAAAACCGGGGACGCAAACGCTACTGCGGCGGATCACGCTGCATGGGTCGCAAGGCGGTCCATTTCGCGTGCGACCAATTCGCGGTAGGGACCCTTCCCTTGCATCAGAATATCCGGCGATCCGTCTTCGACGATCCGGCCGTCCTGCAGCAATACGACGCGATCGAAATTACGCAGCGTCGCCAGGCGGTGGGCGATGGCGATCACGGTGCGGCCGCGCATCAGGCGGGACAACGCCTCGCGGATGGCTTCCTCGGACTCGCTGTCGAGAGCGGCGGTCGCTTCATCGAGCAGCAGGATCGGCGCATCCTTGAGGAACGCGCGCGCGATGGCTATGCGTTGCCGCTGGCCGCCCGATACCTTGATGCCACGGTCGCCGACGATGGTCTCCATGCCTTCCGGCAGGGTCTCGATGAAATCGCAGCGCGCTGCGATCGCGGCGCGCAACACCTCGTCGTCAGTGGCGCTCGGCCGGCCATAGCGGATATTCTCCATGATCGAGCGATGGAATAGCGAGATATCCTGCGGCACCACCGCGATCGCCTCGCGCAGGCTTTGCTGGGTGACCCGCGCGATGTCCTGTCCGTCGATCATGACACTGCCGCGCTGGACGTCGTAGAACCGCTGCAGCAGCGTGAACAGAGTGGATTTTCCACCGCCGGATTGTCCCACCAGTCCGACCCGTTGCCCCGGCTGGATGCGCAGGCTGAATTTGTCGAACACCTGGACCCCGCCGGGATAACGGAACGTGACGTTATTGAAGGTGACCGCCGCGCCGGTCTTGACCAGCGGCTCCGCCTCGGGGTGATCCTGCAGTTCATGGGGCAGCAACAGTGTCGCAATCGCCTCCGTCAGGCGGGCGGCGTGCTGGGTGACATCGACCAGCGCCACCGCCAGGTCGCGCGTGGCGCTCAGAATGGAAAGTCCGAGCGTACAGACCAGCACGACATCGCCCGTGGTCGCCGCGCCGCGCTGCCAGAGCGTGACCGCCCAGGCCAACAAGGCAATGGTCAGCACGACGGTTACCGCCGCGTGGGTGAGCCGCAGCTTTTCGAGATAGCGAAGGCTGCGTCCGCGTGCGTCGAGTTCCCGCCTGACGGTTGCGTCGAACCGGTCGTGCTCGTAAGAGAGGCCGCAGAATGCCCGCACCAGCGGCATGTTGTTGATGACATCGACCATTTCGCCGTCGACGGCGGCGGCCTTGTCGGCGAAATCATCGTGCAGCGGCTTTCCGGCGGCGGCCAGATGGAACATCGCCATCACCATGATGGCGGCGATCACGATCATCCCCGCCGACATCGGCAGGCTTACGGTTCCAATCAAGGCAATCGCGGCGACGGTGGCGATGCAGGGCGGCAACACGTTCCAGACCAGCATGTTTTCAACGGTGTAGACCGCGTTCGAGGTCGCGGTAATGCGGCTGGTCAGCATGCCCGGCAGCCGTTCCGAGAAGTAACTCGGCGCGTGACCGGTCAGGTGACGAAACATGTCGCGCCTGAGATCTCCGGTAACGCCGACGAATGTGAAACTCGCCGTCCAGCTTGCGACCCGCCACAGGAAATTGTCGGCCGCGATCAGCGACATGAGAAAAACGAATGCCAGCCATACGCCGCCCGCGTGCGAGGGACCGGCCGACAGACAATCGACCAGATTTTTTACGCCGTATTGCGTGCCCACCGAACATGCAACCGCGGCCATCACCGCCGTCAGGATGACCAGGTGCGATGCGAGACGCCCGCGCAGATAGCGCAGGACAAAAGCGAACGGCCGATGCGCATATCCAGAAAGATTGTCCAAAAGTTCGTCCATGACGTCTGCAAACCTGTTGAGAGTGAACGGGAATCCTACCGCGCCATCTCACGCACGATTCCGTGAATAGAGACGGTTCGGTTTTCCCAGCGCGCGGCCATCACTGCGCAACAATCTTGCAGCAACAGTTCAGGCCAAGATTTGTTCGCCTCAGATGGCATCAGCAAGACAGCAGTGTGGAAGAAGGAAGGAGTACACAACGGATAAGGAACTTCGCAGATGCGGGAACGTTCCCGATTACGGCACGCCGGTGCCGGCTGTGGGCTGAGAGCTTTTATCCATCCACGATCACACAGGAGACGGAAAGATGCGCATCGCGCAGGTTGCCCCGCTGACGGAGGCTGTTCCCCCCAAATTGTACGGCGGCACCGAGCGGGTCGTGCACTGGTTGACCGAAGAACTGGTCGCACTGGGACACGACGTCACCTTGTTTGCCAGCGGCGATTCAAAGACGTCGGCAAAGCTTGACGCGACATGGCCGAAGGCCCTGCGGCTTGATGGCGCGGTGCGCGACCCCAATGCGCTGCACATCGTGATGCTCGAACGCGTCCGGCAGAAATGCGACGAAGAAGAGTTCGATTTTCTCCACTTTCATCTCGATTACTATCCGTTCTCGCTGTTCTACCGGCAGCCGACGCCCTTCCTGACCACGCTGCACGGCCGGCTGGACCTGCCGGAGCATCAACCGGTGTTCAATGTCTTCTCGAAGGTTCCGGTGATTTCGATTTCGAACGCGCAGCGAAGGCCGGTGCCGCAGGCAAATTGGGTGCGGACCATCCACCACGGGCTGCCCGAGGATTTGCTCACGCCGCAACCGGTCAAGCCGTCCTACCTCGCGGTGCTCGGGCGGATTGCGCCGGAGAAAGGCGTGGACCGCGCCATCCGGATCGCCACCCGGTGCGGCATTCCGCTGAAGATCGCGGCCAAGGTCGATCGCGCCGACCAGGAATATTACGACGAACTGATCTGCCCGCTTATCAAAGGCAATCCGCTGGTCGAATATATCGGCGAGATCAGCGACCGCGAGAAATCGGATTTTCTGAGCGGTGCAATCGGGCTCCTGGTGCCGATCGACTGGCCGGAGCCGTTCGGCCTCGTCATGATCGAAGCCATGGCCTGCGGCACACCCGTCATCGCCTATAATCGCGGCTCGGTGCCGGAGATTGTCGATCCCGGCCTGACGGGTTTTGTCGTCGAAGATGAAACCAGCGCGGTCGCCGTGGTGGACCGCCTGCCCGGCCTCGATCGGGCCGCTATACGCAAGCGGTTCGAAACGCGCTTCACCGCGCGCCGCATGGCGCTGGATTATCTCGCAGTCTATCGCAGCCTGACGGAAGCTGCGGAGCCTCGCATCAAGCTCGTGAGCAGCGCCGAATAAATGGCGACCGTTACCGCCGATTGTCAATAATATGGCGCGCCGGGATCAGTCTTCCGGCGTGCCGTATCCCGTACGCACAGCCTGAGATCGCAATGCCGAATGCTGCGACGCACCGTAGCCCGAACGCGCGGCTGTGCGATATGTGCGGATATCCGCTTTGAAGTTGCGGAATTACGTGCTCTTATCATTTTAGCTCGGGCAAAAATAACAAGCGGCCGGACGGACATCCGTATCGTGATCGCACAGGGGGAACGCCATGAAAAAGGACCGCAAGCACTCGGCCATTAATAATGCAGGCCAGAATCCCACCTCCACGAAACGGCAAAGCCGCCGCCAGTTTCTCGTCAAGACCGGCGGCATCCTTGCTGCCGGCGCGTTCGGCGCGGTGCCGCTGCGCGGCTGGGCCGCCGACCCCGTCAATATCGGCGCGCTTTATCCGACCACCGGCAGCATGGCGCAGATCGGCGTCGGCTGCGTCGCTGCGGCAAAACTCGCGGTCGAGATGGTCAACGAGGCCGGCGGCATCAAGTCGCTCGGCGGCGCCAAGCTCAATTTGATCATTTCCGACGTCCAGAGCGACACCACGGTGACCCGCACGGAAACCGACCGGCTGATCACCGGCAACAAGCTGTCTGCGATCCACGGCTGTTATCGCCAGCGCGCTGACCCTGATCGCCAGCGAAGTGTGCGAACGCGCGAAGGTTCCGATCATCACCGGGTCCAGCTCCGACCAGCTCAACAAGGGCCGCACCTACACGTTCACGCCGTTTGCCCGCGCCTCGCAATTTGCCAAGGCGCAATTGCAGATGGCGAAACTGGTCGGCGACAAGCCGAAAGTCGCCGTGATCTTCGAGAACACCGCGTTCGGCACCTCGACCTCGAACGGGCTGAAGGAGTTGGCGCCGGCCGAGGGTGTCGAAATCGTGATGTTCGAACCCTATTCGGCCGGTTTCACCGACGCCTCCCCGCTCATCAACAAGGTCAAGGCCTCCGGCGCCAATGCGCTGTTCTCGGTCTCCTATCTGAACGACCTCATCCTGATCGTGCGGACGGTCAAGCAGGTCGGCCTCAACGTCGCAATCAACGGCGGCTCCGGCGGCTTCGTCATTCCGGACTTCTACAAGAACGTCGGCAAGCTCGGCCGAAGGCCTGCAGGGCGTGGCGCACTGGAACCACGACATGAGCGATGACGCGCAGAAGGTGAACGCCGAATACAAGAAGCGCACCGGCGAATTCCTGTTCGAATATGCCGGCGGTCTGGTCGCGCAGACGTTCATGCTGGCGGATGCGCTCGAACGCGCGGGCTCCGCCGATCCGCAGAAGGTGCGCGAAGCCCTGTCGACGCTCGACGTCTCCAAGGGTTATGCGGCGATGGCGCCGGGCGGCAAGGTCAAGTTCGGCCCCGACGGCAAGAATATTTACGGCCATCCGGTCGGCGTGCAGTGGCAGAACGGCGATCTCGCCAGCGTCTTCCCGAAGGAAGACGCCCGCGCCCCGCTGATGAAAACCTGAAGCCGGTACAATTTCGATGTGGGAGACACTGGCCCAGGCCGTCATCAACGGCCTGCTCATCGGCGGCATTTACGCGCTCGTCAGCATCGGCGTCACGCTGATCTTCGGCGTGGTCAAGATCGTCAATTTCGCCCAGGGCGAATTCGTGATGATCGGGATGTATATCTCGTTCTTTCTCGCCAGCCAGTTCGGCATCGATCCGATCGTATCGCTGCTCGTCTCGATGCCGGTGCTGTTCGTCGCCGGCATGCTGATCCAGCATTTTCTGATCCGCCGGGTGCTGGGGCCGAACGACATGCCGCAGATTTTTCTGACCTTTGCGCTTTCGTTGCTGCTGCTCAATCTTTCGCTGATGCTGTTCACGGCGAATTATCGCACCGTTCACACCTCCTATTCGGACGAAGCATTCCATATCGGCGGGCTCTATATCCCCGTCGCAAAGCTGATCGCCTTTGTAGTCGCGATGGCGCTGAGCGGCGCGCTCTGGGTGTTCCTGCACACCACCGATCTCGGCAAGGCGATGCGCGCGGCGTCGCAAAACAAGGACGTGGCGATGCTGATGGGGATCAATCCCAACCGCGTGTTCGCCGTCGCGTTCGGCGCGGCGCTGGCGCTCGCGGGCGCCGCCGGTTCGCTGCTGATGCCGTTCTATTCGGCCTATCCATTTGTCGGGCAGGTCTTCGTCGCTGATGGCCTTCGTCGCGGTGGTGCTCGGCACGCTCGGTAACGTCATCGGCGCGCTGATCGCCAGCCTGATGATGGGGGTTGCGGAGTCGCTCGGCATTCAGTTCGTCGGCGCCGACTCCGGATTGATCGTGGTGTTTGCGATGCTGCTGCTGACGCTCGCCTTCAAGCCCAACGGCCTCGGCGGAGGGAGAGCGCGATGATCGGCACCCGAAATCTGATTTGGCTGGCGCTGGGCCTTGCGGTTCTCGATCGCCTTGCCGCAGGTCGTGAAGAGCTCGTTTGCGATCGACATCTTCATCCGCATCCTGCTGTTCTCCTTCATCGGCGTCGCCTGGAACCTGATGGGCGGCTACGCCAAGCAATTGTCGCTGGGACATGCCGCCTATTTCGGGCTCGGCGCCTACACCTCGACCATCCTGCAGATCGATTTCGGCATCTCGCCCTGGATCGGCATGGTTGCCGGCGGCGTGGTCGCGATGCTGGCGAGCCTGCCGATCGGCTGGCTGTGCTTCCGCCTGCGCGGGCCCTATTTCACCATCGCCACCATCGCGACCGCGCAAGCCCTGATGCTGATCTTCCTGAAATTCCGCGATTTCGCCTGGGGCGCCGAGGGCACCACGATTCCGAACCTCGGCAGCGCGCCGCTGATGATGCAGTTCGAAAGCAAGCCGTCCTATTACTATGTCGTGCTCGGCCTGCTCGCGCTCGGGCTCGTCATCACCTGGCTGATCGAGCGCTCCTGGATGGGCTATTACCTCGTCGCCATCGGCGAGGATGAAGACGCCGCCGAAGCGATCGGCGTCAACGCGCCGAAAATCAAACGCGACATCTACATGATCAGCGCGTTTTTGACCGCGCTCGCCGGCACGTTCTACACCCAATACATCTACTTCATCGATCCCGCGACCGCGTTCAGCTTCAACATCTCGATCGAAGCTGCGCTGGTATCGATCGTCGGCGGCATCGGCACGCTGTGGGGCCCGGTGATCGGCACCGTCCTGCTGGAGACGACGTCCGCCCTCCTGCAAAGCTGGCTCGGCAGTTCGATCGGCGGCATCCAGCTCACCGTCTACGCGCTGATCCTGATGGCCGTCATCCTGTGGCGGCCGACCGGGCTGATGGGCGTGGCGACGCGAGGCGTATCAACGCTACGTCCGCCGCCAGCCGGCGCGCGCGTAAGGACGCAGGCGATGGCAGAAGCACTCGTCATCAAGGGCCTCAGCAAGCGGTTCGGCGGCTTGCGCGCCGTGCAGGACGTCAGCTTTACCGTGCAGGAGAACGAGACCTGGCGCTGATCGGCCCGAACGGCGCCGGCAAGACCACGAGCTTTCATCTCATCACCGGCTTTCACCGGCCGGACACCGGCTCGGTTATGGCGTTCGGCCGCGACATCGTCGGCCTGAAGCCGCACGACATCTGCGCGCTCGGCCTCGCCCGCACCTTCCAGGTCGCAAAACCGTTCGGCGCGATGACGGTGCTGGCGAACGTCATGACCGGCGCGTTCCTGCGCGACCGCCACGTTGCCGCCGCGCGCGCGAAGGCGCTGGAAGCCATCGAGTTCGTCGGCCTCGCGGCCAAGGAACAGACCGCGGCCAAGGACCTGACCACCATCGACCAGCGCCGGCTGGAGATGGCGCGCGCGTTGGCGACGGAGCCGCAGATCCTGCTGCTCGACGAGGTGATGGCCGGGCTCAATCCAGCCGAGATCGATCAGGCGGTCGCGTTGGTCGGAAAATTGTCGCAGCCGCGGGCTGACCATCGTCATCGTCGAGCATGTGATGCGCGCGATCATGGCGGTCGCCAAGCATATCGTCGTGCTCGACCACGGCCAGAAGATCGCCGAAGGCTCACCGAAGGAGATCGTGGAGAATCCGGAAGTCATCCGCGCCTATCTCGGCTCTTACGTGCACACGCCGCCGGCGGGAGACGCCCATGCTTGAACTTTCGGGCGTCAGCGCCAGCTACGGGTCGGTGCCCGCCATCACCGATGTCACGATCGCGATCGGTGAAGGCGAAGCCGTCGGCCTGCTCGGCGCCAACGGCGCCGGCAAGAGCACCACCTTGCGGGCCATCTCGGGTCTCGTGAAATTGTCGGCGGGCAACGTCACCTTTGCCGGCACCAACCTCGCCTCGCTGCCGCCGCACCGGATCCCGGAACTGGGAATTGCCCACGTCCCCGAAGGACGTCAGGTCTTTCCGGAAATGACGGTGCAGGAAAATCTGGAGATCGGGGCGTATGTGCCCAAGGCCAAGGCCGAACGCGCGCGTACGCTGGATCTGGTCTATGGCATTTTTCCAAGGCTCGCCGACCGCAAGAAACAATTGGCCGGCACCATGAGCGGCGGCGAGCAGCAGATGCTCGCGGTCGGCCGCGGCCTGATGCTGAAACCGCGCCTTCTGATGCTCGACGAGCCTTCGCTCGGCCTCGCCCCCGTCATGACCGACGTGACGTTCGAGAAAATCGGCGAGATCCACAAGATGGGTACGGCGATCCTGCTGGTCGAACAGAATGTCAGCCGCGCACTGTCGCTCGTGCAACGGGCCTATGTGCTGGAAAGCGGCAATGTCATCATGCACGGCAGCAGCACGGAGCTTGCCAACAACAAGCAGGTGCAGGCGGCGTATCTGGGGATTTAGATCAGCGCACTTCCGTCATGGCCGGGCTTAAGCGCACGGCAATCCACGCCTTCCTTACCGCCAGAGCGTCTAAGACGTCGGATGCCCGGGTCATCTGGCGCGAAGACGCGCTTCTGTCCAGGGCATGACGACTTAGGAACAATCAACTCACCGCCGTCCGCTTCGGCTCCACGATCTCGAACATCCGCGGAAACTCGTCCATCAGCGCCATCAGTTCGCCGAGCCGCATCGGGTTGCCGCTGGCCTTGATCTTGCCGCTGCCGACGGCCTCCGGGAACGTCGTCAGCTTGGCGATGACTTCGTCGAGAATTCCGCGCGTCAGCGTGAAGCTGGCGTCCGCATCGGCTGCCTGCGCGCCGGCGGTATAGGTCAGCGCGCAATTCTCCAGATTGAGAATGAACGTCTCGTTGGTGTCCGTGAAAGTCCAGTTCAGCACGATGCGCTTGCCTTCGGCCTTGGGGCCATTGAGGCGCACGCCGAGCACGTCCCAGAGTTGCTCGGTACGCAACGCGGCCAGCGTTTCGCGCGGCATGGGTGGGCGCGGCGATGTCTTCGGCATGCCCTGCCGCAACTCCTGCGCCCCGAACAGATAGGCGTTGCGCCAGGTCGAACTCTCGCAGGCATAGCCGAGCTGCTCGAAGGTGTCCGCCAGCATCGCGCGTGCGGCCCCATTGTCGGGATCGGCGAATACCAGATGGCTGACGGCTTGGGCGACGAAACGGAATTCGCCCTTGGCGAAATCCTTGGCCGCGCGCGCGAGGATCGCGTCCGCGCCGCCCATATACTCGACATATTTCTTGCCGGATTCGACCGGCGGCAGCGGATCGAGATTGACGGGATTGGCGTCGTACCAGCCGAGATATTTCTGGTAGATCGCCTTCACATTATGCCGGATGTGGCCGTAATAGCCCCGCGCGTGCCAGGCGCCGTCGAGGCTTGCGGGCAGCTTGATGGCTTCGGCGATTTCGGTCGCGGTGAGCCCGTGGTTCATCAGGCGGATGGTCTGGTCATGCGCAAACTTGTAGAGATCGCGCTGCTGGCGGATCATGGTGTCGATCCGCTCATGGCCCCAGACCGGCCAATGGTGCTGGCCGCACATCGCATCGGCCTTGCCGCCCCACATATGCAGGGCCTCGCCGAGATATTTCGACCAGGCCAGAGCGTCGCGCACGTCGGCGCCGCGGAACGGCAGCAGATTGTGGAAATTATGCGTGCAGTTTTCCGCGAGGTTCAACAGCCTGTGGCGCGGCACGAAGAAATGCATTTCGGCCGGCGCTTCGCTGTTCGGCGCCATCTGGAATTCGAATTCGAGCCCGTCGATGGTACGCTTGTCGCCGGTTGCGATGATCAGGTCGGTCGGCCGCAGCAGTGCAACCGAACCCGCCGCCATCGACTTGCCGAGCCCGCAATCGACGTGCCCGCGCACGCCCTTGGCCAGAAATGGCCCGAACTGATATTGCGCGCGCCGCAACATCGCCGGACCGGCGATGATGTTTTCGGAGACCGCATGCTCCATGAAGAAGTTGGGCGCGATGATCGGCACCTTGCCGCCGGCCAGCGTCGCATCGTCGAGCACGCCGCGCGCGCCGCCCCAATGGTCGGTATGGGTATGGGTGAAGATCACCGCAGCGACCGGCCGCTTGCCCCGATGCTGGAAATAAAGCTCCATCGCGGCCCGCGCGCCCTCGATCGAGGTCAGCGTGTCCACCACGATCACGCCTTTGTCGCCTTCGATCAGCGTCATGTTGGCGATGTCGAGCCCGCGCACTTGATAGACGCCGGGTACAACCTCGAACAGGCCGTGGTGCATGTTGAGCCGCGACTGCCGCCACAGGCTGGGATCGACCGTCGGCGGCGCTGCTTCCGCGGACAGGAAGCCGTAGGGCTCCAGGCTCCAGACCACCCGCCCCTGCGGCGAGGTGATTTTTGCGTTCTCCAATGTGCCGAGGAAGCCACGCGCGGCGTCGTCGAAATCGCGCATGTCGGAAAACGGCAGCGCCTTCAGTGTCGCCGCATGCTGGGCGATGACGGGTGCCGAAGCTTGCTTGGGAGATTCTCTGGGCGTTTCAACGCTAGCTGTTTCACTCATACGCGTGCTCCCTTGAAAGAAACTCGAAAACCATGACAGGCGCGGCGCCTCAGCGAAACTGCAACCCTTCGAACTCACCGTTGCTGCGCCACGCATCGATATACTTGAAGTAGGCCATCGCGCCGGCGGGATGGCCGACATTCAGCCGCGCCGCAGGGCCCGGCTCGCGGCCCTCATTGTTGTAATAACCGGGTGTGCAGTCGGGCGCACCGATCATCCTTCCCGCCCCGCTCAGCAGCAGCTCGATCCAGCGATCCTCGGCCTCTTTCGTCACTTCGATTTCCTTGAAGCCTTTCTCCCGCGCATGGTTGACCATCGCCGCGATCGTCCGGGCCGCCTCGGTCAGATTGTGCGGCACATTGGAGATGAGATTGGCGCCCTGGGTCGGCTGCACGAAGAAAGCATTCGGAAAGCCATGTGCGTGAATGCCGTGCTTGGTGCGCATGCCCGCCGACCAATGCTCCGACAGCTTGACGCCGCCCCGGCCCGTCAGATCGAAGCCCGAGCGCCGCCGATACTCGGTACCGACCTCAAACCCCGACGCGTAGATGATGCAGTCGAGTTCGTATTCCTTGCCCGCGACGAACACGCCGTTTTCGCTGATCTTCTCGACGCCCTTGCCGTCGGTGTCGATCAGGTGGGTCCCCGGCGTGTTGAAGGCCTGAAGATACGAATCATGGAAGCACGGCCGCTTGCAGAGCTGGCGATACCAGGCCTTGAGCTTTGCCGCCGTCTCAGGGTCCCCAACGATGCTGTCGACGCGCGCGCGGATTTCCTCCATCTTTTCGAAATCGGAATCCTCGAACGCCGCCAGCATGTTTTTCGGAATGCGCTGTTCGCGCGGCAACTGCATGATCTTGCTGCGGATGCGGCGGGACAAATCGGTCCAGCCGTCCTGAACCAGATCTTCTTCCGCCGTGCCGCCGGCCTGGTTCGCCGTAAAGTTCTCGAGCCAGCGCTGCTGCCATCCGGGCGTCGCAATACCGGAAAACCATTCCGGATCGATCGGCGCGTTGGCGCGGACATCGACCGAAGACGGCGTGCGCTGGAAAACGTAGAGCTCCTTGCAGGCGCGCGCCAAATACGGCACGCACTGAACCGAGGTCGCCCCCGTGCCGATGATGCCGACGCGCTTGTCCGCCAATTTATCCATCAGCGCGCCTGACGGATCGCCGCCGGTGTAGTCGTAATCCCATCGGCTGGTATGGAACGAATGTCCCTTGAAGGACTCGATGCCGGCAATGCCGGGCAGCTTGGGCACGTGCAGCGGGCCCGTCCCCATGCCGACGAATTGCGCGGTGAAGGCGTCGCCACGATTGGTCTTGATGATCCAGTGCGATTTTGCTTCGTCCCAGTCGAGACTCACGACCTGGGTGTGAAACAGCGCGTTGTCGTAAAGGCCGTATTGCTTGCCGATGCGCTGGCAGTGCGCCAGGATCTCCGGCGCATGCGCATATTTTTCGGACGGCATGTAGCCGGTCTCTTCGAGCAGCGGCATATAGACCAGCGATGCGGTATCGCATTGCGCGCCCGGATACCGGTTCCAGTACCACGTGCCGCCGAAATCCCCGCCCTTTTCGATGATGCGGATGTCCCGAATGCCGGCTTCCGATAGCCGCGCGGCGGTCGCGAGGCCCGCAAATCCGCCGCCGATGAAGGCAAAAGTGACGTGGTCGGTCTTCGGCGCGCGCGGGGTAACGGGCGTATAGGGGTCTTCAAGATAGTGCGCGAGTTGCCCGGTGACCTGAAGATACTGATCGTTGCCGTCAGGACGGAGCCGCTTGTTGCGCTCCTCCATGTATTTCTGGCGCAGCCGCTCCTTGTCGATCGGGCGGCTCTGCAAGCTTTGCGAGTTTCGAGCCTTGCGGTAGGTCCGTAATCGTCATCCGGCAGCGCCCTTCAAGAGTCCAGAGATGCGTAACGATCCGTCATTCGGCCTACGCCGGATGCGCCGCAAGATAGGGCGAATTGGCGATCGACCATGACGGCATCGGCTCCATGCGAAAAATCTGCCGCAGATGTACCTCATCCGGCCCGTCGCCGATACGCAGCAGCCGCCCCCAGGCCAGGGCCTGATGGATCGGCGTATCGTCGGATCCCCCCATCGCGCCGAACACCTGCATGGCGCGGTCGGCGATCCGCTGCAGCATCGCAGGCACGGCGACCTTGATCAGCGAGACGTCGCGCCAGGCCCCGTGGTGACCGGCCTGATCGAGCCGCCACGCACAGCGATAGGCGAGCAGCCGCGCCTGTTCGAGTTCGACGCGGGCTTCGGCGATCCAGCGCTGCACGGTGTCGTATTGAATCACGGTGCGTCCGAAGGCGGAGCGTTCGCTAGCTCGCACCATCATCAATTCGATCAGCAACTCGCACAGCCCGATCGAGCGCATGCAATGGTGAATGCGTGCGGGGCCGAGGCGAATCTGCGCCACCTTGAAACCTTCGCCTTCCGCGCCGAGCAGATTCGACGCAGGCACGCGGACATTGTCGAACGCGAGTTCGCCGATCGGCGCGACATGATCTTCGCAGCCCATCCAGCGCAGCCGCCTGACCAGGCGAACGCCCGGCGCATCCATGGGAACGATGATGCAGGAATGCCGGCGCGTGCGGTCGCCGTCCGCATCCGTTACGCCCATCACGATCAGGAAACTGCATTGCGGATGCGCCGCGCCGGTGATGAACCATTTTCGGCCGTTAATGACGTAGTCGTCGCCGTCGCGAACCATCCGCGTCGCGACATTGGTCGCGTCGGACGAGGCCACATCGGGTTCGGTCATTCCGAATGCCGAGCGGGTCCTGGCTTCCAGCAGCGGCTGCAGCCAGCGCGCCTTCTGCTCCGGCGTGGCGCAGTTCTGCAACGCGATCATGTTGGGCACGTCGGGCGCCTGGCAGTTGAAGACTTCCGGCGCCCAGAACAGCCGGCCCATGATTTCGGCGAGCGGCGCATATTCGAGATTGGAAAGGCGCGTGCCCGGCTCGCCATCGGCGAGTTCGGGAAGACCGAGATTCCACAGGCCCGCCGCACGCGCCTGGCGCTGCAGATCGCCCATAAAGGGCGGGGTCTCCCGATGGTTCGCGACATGCTCGACCCAGGCGCGGTGGCGCGGCAGCACCTCCTTGTCGAAGAAGTCCTGCAGCTTCTTACGCCATTGCTCCGATCGGGCCGAAAGTTCGAAATCCATAACCGCTCCCGCTTTTGGAAAACCTAAGCGTATATCGACACGAAATGCAAATTCATTTCGATATATTGACATATTGGCATATCTTGACCATTATTTCGGCATGGCGCCGATCTCCACCATCGATCCCTCCACCGTTTCCGGGGCCAAAACCCCGACGGACCAGGCCGACCCGTCATTCGCGACCACGCTGGCGCATGGCCTCGATGTGCTGGCCGCCTTCCGTAACTCCAGCGGTTCGCTGTCGAACGCGGACCTCGCGCTGCATACGGGCCTGTCGCGCCCCACGGTGTCGCGGCTGACCTACACGCTGGCGCAGCTTGGCTATCTCAAGCGCGACGCGAAGGGCCGCTTCGAACTCGGCCTTGGCATTCTCGCCGCCGCCTACCCGGTGCTGTCGGCGCTGAAAGTGCGCCAGCTCGCACGTCCCCTGATGCGGGATTTTGCCGCCTACACCGGCGGCACGGTTTCGATCGCGATGCCGTTCGGCCTCGACTTTATCTATGTGGAGACGCTACGCACCACCGACGCGGTACCGCACATTCCCGATGTCGGCTTTACGGGAACGCTGGCAACCACGGCCGTGGGCCGCGCGCTGCTGTCGCTTTTCACGGAGAACGAAGTCGAGGCTTACCTCGCCGAACGTGAAGGCTGAACGCCCCGAGGAAGCCGACTATGTGCAGGCGCGGATGCTGCCCGACATCGAACTCTGCAAGGAACGCGGCTTTGCAGTTTCGCTTGGCGAATGGCGGCGTGAGATCTTTGGCGTCGCAGCGCCACTCTACCGGACGCCGACCGGCGACTGCCTTTCCGTCAATTGCGGCATCCCCTCGTTTCGTTTCAACGCCGAGCAGGTCGAACGCGACTGCGGGCCGCGCATCCTCGGCCTTGCGCGCAGCATTCGCTCGCTGGTGGCCAATAACTAGGCGTCCCTGACGGGCGCCATGCGTCGCGCAAACGACGCCGATCATATCGGGAGGGAAGAATGCGCGGGATCACAACCGCCCTTGGCTTTGTCATGGGTATCGTCATAAGCACGGGCTTCGGCTTGGCCGTGCTGCTCGGCGGCGCGGCGCAGGCGCAAAGCAATTATCCGAACCGGGCGATCCACGTCGTGGTGCCCTACCCCGCCGGCGGCATCGTCGACATCGTCGCCCGCACCGTGACCGAGCAGGTCGGCCGCGACTGGAAGCAGACGGTCGTCGTCGAAGCAAGGCCGGGCGGCAACAGCAATATCGGCACCGCCGCGGTCGCGCGCAGCGATCCCGACGGTTACACCTGGCTGGTGACGGGACCTGCGGCGCTGGTCAATCCAACCCTGTACAAGGACGCCGGCTGGGACGTGAAAAATCTAAGATGCGTCGGCCTCGCGGTGTGGAATCAAAGCGTAGCGCTGGTAAACCCGTCGATGCCGGCGAAAACCATCGGCGAATTCGTGGAGCTGGCGCGAAGCAAGCCCGGCGAGTTCAATTTTGGCAATCCCGGCACGGGATCGTCGATCGATCTCAGCGCACAGAAATTGTTTCAGGTTGCGAATATCAAGCTGACCAATGTCGGCTACAAGGGTCAGCCGCCCGCGCTGATCGATCTGATGACCAATCTGATGCATTTCGAGATCGTCTCGCTCGAACTCGCGCTGCCGCACATCAAGGCTGGCAGCGTAAAGCCGCTTGCCGTGATGACCGACAAACGCGTCGCCGATCTTCCGGACGTGCCGACCATCGCGGAAGCCGGATTTCCGGAGGCCGCCTACGTCCCCTGGTACGGCATCTATGTGCCGGCAACGACACCAGAGGCCATCGTCGAAAAGATCAACGACGGCATCAACAAGGCGCTGCAAAATCCAGACGTCCAGCGCCAACTATCGGTCGCCAACATTCCGGGCAAACCGATGTCGCTCGGCGAACTCGCCGCGTTGATGAAGGCGGATCACGAGAAGCTGACGACGGTGGTCAAGACATCGGGCATGGCGTTGCAGTGAAATCGAACCCGGCGCGCTGGTCTCGCTACCTCATTGCGAGGAGCGTAGGCGACCGATTGTCGCCATTCCGGGATGGTCCGAAGGACCAGACCCGGAATGACGAGTTCACTTCTTCACCTTGCTCGCATCCATCTTGATACCCGTATCCAGCATCCTGGTCGAGAACGCGCTGCCGACTTCGAACGGCTTTTCCATGCCGAGATAGGTCTGTACCAGCTCATAGTCCTTCTTCATCCGTTCGGCGTCGATCCACCCCAGCGCCTTGGTGGTGGTGAAATCATCCGTCATCAGGAACTTGATACGCTCCCATTGCCGTTGCTGGTTTTCCTTGTCGAGACCGGAGACCTGATCGAGCAACGCCTTCAGGCACGGCGCGACATCGGCGACGCAGGCGGCATAAGCCTTCTGGCTGATGCGAACGAACTCCTCGACCAGTTTAGGGTTCTTCTCCAGATAGGCGCCATTGACGATCAACGAATTGCCGTACGGGTTGAGCCCGATATCCTTCCAGTTGACGTAGCCGAGGTCGGCGCCGAACTCGATCACTTTCAAATCGTGCTCATTGTAGAAGTCGCTGATGATATCGACGGTATGGCTTTTCAGCGCCGCGATCTTGGCGGTCGGGCCGACATTGACGAAGTTGACCGCGTCAGGCGCGATGCCGGCCGCCTTGGCAAAGGCCGGCCACATCACCCGCGACGCGTCGCCCGGCGGATTGCCGATCTTGTGGCCCGGGAAATCCTTGGGGCCGTTCACGCCGTAGCTCTTCAGCCAGTAGAAGGTCTGCCCGGTATTGGCGTAGATGCTCATCAGCGCCACCACGTCGGCGCCCTTGCTGCGCGCTACCAGCATGGTAGCGAGATCGGCGATGCCGAACGGCGATCCGCCCGATCCGACTTTCAGCGAGGACACGCCGGAGCCCTTGCCGACCTCGATGGTCAAATCGATGCCGGCCTTCTCGTACCAGCCCTGTGACTTGGCGTAGTAGAACGGCGAATGATCGGCGGTCGGAGTCCAGTTCAGGATCAGGTTGACGGCTTCGGCGGCATTCGCAGGAACGACCGGCCAGACAACGCCGGCAAGACAAGGGCCGGCAAGACCAGGGCGAGCGCCAGTGCCGCAACTCTCATCCTCTTCATCGCAATTCTCCTCGTTTTGCGACCCGGCCTTGTCGCAACGCGCCAGTGACGCTACCAATGCAACAAGGGATGGCCCAAATTGTCAACTGTCTGGTTGGAAATGCCCAAAAGACGTTCACCCAAAAGACGATCAGAGGACGTCAAACCGCAGCGGCGCGATCCGGCCGCGACGCGGAAGAAACTGCTGACGGCCGCACGGCGCGAATTTGCCGCCAGCGGCCTGGCCGGCGCCCGGGTCGATGAGATCGCGACGCGTGCCGGCGTCAACAAGCAACTCGTCTACCATTATTTCGGCGACAAGGACGCGCTGTATCTGGCTGTGCTCGAATGGGTCTACGAGGAAATCCGCGCCCAGGAACGTCAGCTCAACCTGGAAGGATTGCCGCCCGAACAGGCCATCAAGAAACTGATCGAAGCTTCCTTCGATCACCTCGCCGCGCATCCCGACTTCATCGTGCTGCTGAACGACGAGAATCGCGGCGGCGCCCGGCATGTGCGCGGTTCCCGTAAGCTGGAAGCGATGCATTCGCCGCTGGTCAGCCTGGTCTCCATGATTCTCGGTCAGGGCGTGCGGGCGGGCGTTTTCCGCAAGGGCGTCAATCCGGTGCATCTCTATATTTCGATTGCGGGCCTGAGCTATTTTTTCTTCTCGAATACGCCGACCCTGTCGGCGATCTTCGGCAAGGACCTGTCGAGCACGACCGCCAAGCGGGCGCGCCGCAAGCACGTGGTCGATCTGGTGATGCAGTCGCTGCGGCCCTAATCAACCAATTAGTTGAAAGATCGAACGGGCCGGGATAGATTGCCGCTGCACCGGCCGGGAACCGGCCCCGATGGCTTAGGGAGCATGCCTTGTTCAGCGATGGAGGACGGCCGGCGCGGTCTCTGGCGATCATCCTGATCGTGCACCTTGCCGTGATCGTGCTCTGGCAGGTGCTGGTCGATGCCTTCCAGGTGCCGAAATTCATCCTGCCCTCGCCGCTCGCAACCGTCGCGACGCTGGGTTCAGCCAAATACGCCTGGCTCTCCAACCTCTGGGTGACGGCGGCCGAGATTCTCGGCGGCTTCTGCCTCGGCGCCCTCGTAGGCGTCATGCTGGCCGTGATGTTTACCTGGTCGCCGCTGGTCAGCCTGTTGCTGCTGCCGTTGTTCGTTACGCTGAACATGATTCCGAAGGTGGCGCTCGGCCCGCTCTTCATCGTCTGGTTCTCCTACGGCATCTTCCCGAACATCCTGATCGCGTTTTCCATCTGCTTCTTCCCGATACTGCTGACCACCGCGCGCGGATTGAGCGAAGTCGAACCTGATTTGCTCGATCTCGTGAAATCGCTGCGCGGCTCGCGCTGGACATTGTTCCGGAAGATCCAGTTGCCGGGCTCGCTGCCTTACGTGTTCTCGGGCATGAAAGTCGGCGCCATTCTGGCGGTGGCGGGCGCCATCGTCGGCGAATTCATCGCCTCCGAACGCGGCCTCGGCTACCTCATGATTCAGGTGCAGTCCTCGCTCGATACGCCCGCGATGGTCATGGCGGTCGTGCTCCTGACGCTGCTCGGCGTGACGCTCTACGGCCTTGTCCTTGGCCTCGAACGGCTGTTCGTGGTCCGGGACATCAGGCTGAAATAAGGAAAATCGGGGAAGAAACATGCTGCTGACGCGTGACAATTTGCCGAAGACGATTTCCGATATCGCCGCTCTCGACGAATTGCTCTGCCGCCCGAGCCAGGCGCTGATCGACGATCTCCGCAAGGTGGATGGCGACATCATGATTTTGGGTGTTGCCGGCAAGATGGGGCCGACGCTGGCGGGCCTTGCCAAGGCCGCCCTGCCCGACCGGCGGATCATCGGCGTGGCGCGCTTCAGCGACGCTGGCGTGAAGGACTGGCTGCAGGCGCGTGGCATCGAGACCATCAATTGCGACCTGCTCGATGAAGATGCCATCAAGACGCTGCCCAAAATTGCCAACATCGTGTTCATGGCCGGGCGCAAATTCGGCGCCGAGGGCGACCTGTCGCTGACCTGGGCGATGAATTCGCACGTCCCCGCTTTGGTTGCGCAGGGCTTTCGCTGGGTCGCGGATCGTCGCGTTCTCGACCGGATGCGTCTATCCCTTCGTGCCCGTGGACGGCAAAGGTTCCGACGAAGACATGGCCCCCAACCCGCCCGGCGAATATGCGCAATCCTGCGTCGGACGCGAGCGCATGTTCGAGTATTTTTCGCGCAAGCATGCGACACCCGGCCGGCTATTCCGGCTGAACTATGCGATCGACATGCGCTACGGCGTGTTGCACGACATCGCGAGCAAGGTTTTGGCCGGCAACGCGATCGATGTCAGCCTCGGCCATGTCAACTTCATCTGGCAGGGCGATGCTTCCGCCCAGGCGCTGCGCTGCCTCGCACATTGCGATACGCCGACTTCACCGATCAATGTCAGCGGCCACGAGATTCTGGCCGTGCGCGATCTGGCGGCGAAATTCGGCGCCCGCTTCGGCCGCGCGCCCGTGATCGTCGGCCAGGAAGAGCCGACGGCGTGGCTCACCAACACTTCACAGGCGGTCAAGCTGTTCGGCCTGCCGATCGTCGATACCGAGCAATTGATCGACTGGACCGCAGACTGGGTTTCGCGATCGATGCCGAGTCTCGGCAAGCCCACCAAATACGAGGTGCGCGATGGCCGATACTGAGCACATCTCGATCGTCGAGCTCGGCGTCGGCGATGCGCAAGCCGGGCTGGCGCTGTCGACCGAAGCGCATTGGAACCAGAACGAAGCCGACTGGCGCTTTTTCCTGAGCAAGGGAATCGTGTTCGGTGTTCGTGAGAGGGGCCATTTGGTCGCAACGGCGGCGCTATTGCCGTACTCGCGCGGGAACGCCTGGATCAGCATGGTGCTGGTAACCTCGAACTGGCGACGCCGCGGCATTGCCACACGGCTCGTCGATGCCTGCCTCAATACGGCGACCAGGCTCGGGCTTACCACCTGGCTCGATGCGACGCCGGCAGGCGCTTCCGTCTACGGCCCGCTTGGCTTCACGCCGACGCTGCAATTGCGACGGCTGAAGCTGAAACATCCGCACGAGGCCAAAGCGCCGCCATCGCTGTCGGCCTGCAATCTCGATGAATTCATCGCGCACGATGCCCGCGCCATGGGCTTCGATCGCGGCCCGCTTCTGACGGAGTTCGGCGAACGAACCGGCTCACGCATTTTGACTGACGGCAGCGCGATGGCGCTGGTCCGCGACGGACGCACGGCCCGGCAGATCGGGCCAATATTCGCAGACAAGACAGCTCAGGCGCTTGCGCTGGTCGGTACCATCGCCCAATCCGAGACCGGTCCCTGGTTGCTCGACGCCGTCCATTCGCAGGATGCGTTTCTCGAAGGCCTCGCCAGCTCCGGCTGGACGATCGAGCGGCCGTTTCAGCGCATGCGGTTCGGCCGCGCGACCACGCAAGGCGGGGAATTGCCGTTTGCAGTCGCCGGCCCGGAATTTGGATAGGAACGAGCCATGCATCATAACGAGATCAAACCCGAAGTGCGAAAACTCATCGCCGACGGCACGGTTCTTCCCGCTCACCCGCTGGCGCTCGACGCCAACCGCGCGCTCGATGTCAAACACCAGCGCGCATTGACGCGTTACTATCTCGACGCCGGCGCCGGCGGCCTTGCGGTCGGCGTGCACACCACGCAATTCGCCATTCGCGATGTCGGCCTGTACCGGCCGGTGCTGGAACTGGCGGCGGAGACGGCGGCGACCTGGACCGAACGCCCGCTGGCGATGGTCGCGGGGCTGGCGGGGCCGACGCAGCAGGCGATCGCGGAAGCAAAGACGGCGCGGGGCATCGGCTATCACGCGGGACTGCTTAGCCTCGCGGCGATGAAATCGGCCTCCGAAGACGAGATCATCGCGCACTGCGAAGCGGTGTCGCGCGAGATTCCGCTGGTCGGATTCTATCTTCAGCCGGCGGTCGGCGGCATCGTCCTCAGCGCGAATTTCTGGCGGCGTTTTGCGGCCATCGATAACGTCATCGCCATCAAGATTGCGCCCTTCAACCGCTACCGCACCCTCGACGTGCTGCGCGGCGTCGCCGCGGCCGGCGCGCTGGATCGCGTCGCGCTCTATACCGGCAATGACGACCACATCCTGCTCGACCTCACGCTGCCGTTCGATTTGCGTGACAAGGGCGTCACCACCCGCACGTATTTCAAGGGCGGCCTGCTCGGGCACTGGTCGGTATGGACCGCTGCCGCCATCAAGCAATTCGAAATGTGCAAGGCTGCGCGCGGCAAGGACGCGGTGCCGTCGGATCTGCTGGCGCTCGATGCCCGCGTCACCGATTGCAACAGCGCGTTCTTCGACGTCGCGAACAATTTTCACGGCTGCATCGCCGGCTGTCACGAGATCCTGCGCCGGCAAGGGACTGATGCAGGGGCTGTGGTGCCTGGATTCTTCGGAAGGCTTGAGCCCCGGCCAGATGCAGGAGATCGACCGCGTCTGCCGCGAACATGCCGATCTTTCCGACGATGCATTTGTCGCCGCCAATCTGCAGAAATGGCTGGCATGACGGCGGAGCCCTTCATCAGCCTGCGTAACGTCCGCAAGGTCTATCGGTCGAAAGACGCCGAATTCCTCGCCGTCTCCGACGTCACCATGGACGTGCAGGAGGGCGAACTGATCTCGCTGGTCGGGCCCTCCGGCTGCGGCAAGACCACCGTGTTGAAGATACTGGCCGGACTGCACGGCGCCGACGGCGGCACTATCAGGATCGGCAACGCCAAAACGCCGTTCGACCCCGCGCGCGATATCGGCATGGTGTTCCAGCAGGCGCTGCTGCTGAAATGGCGGACCATCCTCGACAATGTGCTGTTGCCCGCAGAAATCGTCGGCCTGCCGATGAAAGCCGCAAGGACGCGCGCCCGCGAGCTGCTCCATCTCGTTGGCCTCGCCGGCTATGAGGACAAATACCCGCAGCAATTGTCCGGCGGCATGCAGCAGCGCACCGCCATTGCCCGCGCCTTCATCCATGATCCCCGGCTGATCCTGATGGACGAACCGTTCGGCGCGCTCGATGCGCTCACGAGAGAACAGATGAATCTGGAAATGCTGCGGATCTGGCGCGAGAGCGGCAAGACCATCATTTTTGTGACGCACAGCATTCAGGAGGCGGTATTTCTCGCCTCGCACTGCGCGGTGCTGACCGCAGGCCCGGCGCGAATGGCGGAATATTTCCCGATCGAGCTGCCGTTTCCCCGCGACCTGCCGGTCAAGACCACGGACGAGTTCGGCGCTTACGCGCGGCGGATTTATGCCAGCCTGGGATTGGGCGCCGGCGCCTGATCGTTACTTCTCGACCTTGCTCGCATCCATCTTGATGGAGGGATCAAGCAGCCGCGTGGTAAATGCGCTTTCCACCGCAAACGGCTTTTCCATGCCGAGATAGGTCTTGCACCAGTTCGTAGTCGCCGCGCATTCGCCCCTCGTCGATCCAGCCCAGTCCCTTTGTGGTGGTGAATTCGTCGGCCATCAGATATTTGATGCGGCCCCATTGCAGCAATTGTTCTTCCCGGTCGAGGCCGCTGACCTGGTCGAGCAACGCCTTCAGGCAGGGCTCGAAGTCGGCGACGCAGGCGGCATAGGCCCTTTGCGTGATACGGACGAACTCCTCTGCAAGCTTCTGATTCTTCTCAAGGAACGCACCGTTGACGATCAGCGAATTGCCGTAGGAATTGAGACCGATGTCCTTCCAGTTCAGCGAACCGAGATCGTTGCCGAACTCCTTCAGCTTGATATCGTGCGAATTGTAGAAGTCGCTGATGATCTCGACGGTGCGGCTTTTCAATGCGGCCGATTTCGCGGTCGGCCCGACATTGACAAAGGAAACCGAATCCGGCGCAAGGCCGGCAGCCTTGGCGAAGGCCGGCCACATCACACGGGAGGCGTCACCGGGCGGGTTGCCGATCTTGCGCCCGGCAAAATCTTTTGGACCGCTCACGCCATAGCTCTTGAGCCAGTAAAAGGTCTGTCCGGTATTGGCATAGATGCTCATCAGCGCCACCGCATCGGCGCCTTTGCTGCGCGCCACCAGCATGGTCGCCAGATCGGAAATGCCGAACGGCGCGGCTCCCGAGCCGACCTTGAGCGAGGAGACGCCCGACCCCTTGCCGACCTCGATGCTGAGGTCGATGCCTGCCTTCTCATACCAGCCTTGTGCCTTGGCGTAATAGAATGGCGAATGATCCGCCGCCGGCGTCCAGTTCAAGATCAGGCTCACGCTCTGGCCGGCCTGCGCGGACGCGAAGGGTATGGCAAGCGCGAACAGCAAGCCGGCCAATCTCAGACTCTTCAACGATGCTCTCCCTGCTGCTATTCGTAGGACACCGCCCCGGTATCGCGATAGGCCCAGCAGCTTTCCCGGGGCAGCGAGACCTGGGTCTCGACACCCACCTGATGCCGCGCCGCCGTGCCCAGTTCGACCACCTCCAGCCGCTTGCCGAACAGTTCGATGCCATAGGCCGTCTGGGTGCCCTGATAACGCCGGTCGAGAACCCGGGCGGCGAAGGTGTTGTCGCCGTCGTGCTTGCCGATCGCGATGTTTTCCGGCCGCAATGCAATGCGCACTTTGTCTTCAGGGCCGCAAGAATGAAGCAGAGCCACCTCGCCGCGCCGGCCTTCGCCGAAATCGACCAGGCCATATTCGCCGTTGCGCGATACCAGCGTGCCGGCGAGTTCGTTGGTCGCGCCGGTGAAATTGGCGACAAAGAGATCCGCGGGCCGGTTGTAGATTGCATCCGGCGTGTCCATCTGCAGCAGCTTGCCGTCACGCATCACGCCGATGCGGTCGCCGAGCACGACGGCCTCGGCCTGGTCGTGGGTGACGTACAGCGCAGTCATGCCGGTCTGCTTGAGGATCACCCGCAGATCGTCCCGCAGCCGCAGGCGCAGTTTTGCGTCGAGGTTCGACAGCGGCTCGTCGAGCAGCAGCAATTGCGGCCGGTACACGATGCTGCGCGCCAGCGCGACGCGCTGCATCTGGCCGCCGGACAGAGCGACCACCGGCCGCTCGGCATATTCGGAGAGGCCGACCAATGCGAGCGCTTCGTCAACCTTGCGGCCGGCATCGGCGCGCGAGATGTTGCGATGCTTGAGCGGATAGACCACGTTCTGGCGCACCGTCATATGCGGCCAGACCGCGTAGGACTGAAACACCATGCCGAGTTCGCGCGAGCGTGGCGGCACCAGAATGCCGCGTTCGGGTGACGACACCACCCGGCCCGCGATGCTGATTTCGCCCGATGTCGGATGCTCGAGCCCGGCGACGCAGCGCAACGTCGTGGTCTTGCCGCAGCCGGAAGGCCCGAGCAGCACGACGATCTCGCCGGCAGGCACGGCAAAGCTGACGCCGTCGATTGCCGGCCGGCCGATCGCAAACTGCTTGCGCAGGTCGGTAACTTCGAGCGTCGCCGTCATGAATGAACCCGTTTCATACACCTATGCTCACTGCCGGTAGCCAAAAATCTTGTCCCACTCGGCGACCCATGCGGCGTGCAATTTCACATACTCGTCGAACTTGGGATACCAGACCTTGACGACCTTGGGATCGAAGCCTTCGGGATAGGCCGGCGCCACTTTTAGCGATGTGAGATTGCCGAGATCCTTGATCATGAAGGTCTGACCTTCCTTCGACAGAGACCAGTTCAGGAACAGTTTTGCGGCATTGGGATGCGCGGCGGTTTTCGGAATTCCCGCTCGCATAGGGATTGACCGGCGCTCCCTCGGGCGGAAAGAAAATCTCGATCGGCGCGCCGTCCTTCTTTTTCTGATAGACCACATTGTACAGCAGCGGACCCATCGCCACTTCGCCGCGCACCAGCGCGTCCGCCATCGGCGCGCCCGACGGATACAGGATCGGATGGGTCGAAGCCTGCTTGGCCCAGTAATCCTCGCCCAGCACCTGACGCTCGAACATGATGCGGGTCCACGTGGTGCCGCCGGACTGCGCGAACACCTGACCGGTCATCTTGTCGTATTTCGGCTTGGTCAGGTCCATCCAGGTCTTTGGCGGATCCTTCACCAGTTCGGTGTTGTAGGCGATCGACCAGGCGATGGTGGCGCGCGGCCAAAGTTTTGGCGAGATCAGCGCCTCTGGATTGTAATCGCCGGCATTCGGCGGCGCATAGTCCTGGAACAAATCTTCCAGCGGCTGCATCAACGCTCGGTCGGAATGATCGACGACGTCGGCGATCAGCTTGCCTGCGGCAGCCTCGGTCCTGACGCGGGTAATGAGCTGGCCGCCCGGCGCGCGCACCATCTCGACCTTGATCTCGGGAAAGCGCTTGTTGAATTCCTTGATCACCAGCTGTTCGATCTCGGCAAAATTCGCGGTGTAAAAAACCAGCTTGCCTTCCTTTTTCGCCGCCGCGATCAGTTCGGGCGAACCGAATTCCTGCGCCTGTGCAGGCGCGCTGAACGCAAGCCCAAGACCGGCGATGCCGGCAAGCGCAACTATCCCGCCAAATATTCTTCTGTTCACTGCCAATCCTCCCCTGTTTTTTATTATCCCGTGCGGGCGACACTGCCCTGCGCCGCCCCCCGTGACAGCCAGTTCGCGCCGCCGATGAGCACACCGAGCAGAATGGTTTGCACAATGCTGAAAGCAGCCGTCTTTCCGATATTGCCGCCTTCGTAATAGTCGAGCAGCAGCACCGACATCACCATGGTGTTGCTGGTGTAGAGAAACAGCGACGAGCCGAGTTCGCGGATCGCCAGCACGAACAGCAGCGTCATCGACGCGACCACGCCCGGCCGCGCCAGCGGCAGCACGATCGTCCTGATGGTGCCGAGCATGCCCTTGCCGCAGACCCAGGCGGCTTCCTCGAGTTCGCGATGGATCTGCAGGAACGAGGTCGACAACGCCTTCACCGTATCCGGCATGAAACGCGCGACGAACGCCAGCGCCAGGATCCAGATCGTGCCATAGAGCCCGGCCGGAATGCCGATCCACGCCCAGAGATAGGCGACGCCGACCACAAGGCCGGGGATTGCGACCGGCACCGTCGAGATCAGATCGATCCAGCGACGGCCCGTCACCTGGGTGCGGTGAATGGTGTAGCCGATGGCAAAGGCGAGCGCGCCGCCGATGACCGCGGTAATCACCCCGACCTCGACCGCGTTGTAGATCGACCGCATCGTCAGCGGATTGTCGAAGATGGCGTTGAAATGCATCAGCGAATATTGCCGCATGTCGAACAGGCTCGCGGCATCGCGGATGAACATGAATTTGCGGAACGCCGCCACGATCAGCGCGAGAGACGGCAGAACGACCACCACAAGCAGATAGACCATGGCGAGGCCGAAGGTGAACCAGCGCCAGCGCCCGAGATCGAGGTTGCGGGGGCGGAACGCCTTGCCCGCCACGGTGGTGTAGCTCCGCCCGCTCAGCACCTTCTGCTGCAGGAACACCAGCGCGCCGGTCACGACCATCAGGATGATCGCGACCGCGGCTGCGGTGTTGTAAAGCGGCGGCGACCAGTTGGTGAGCTTGAAAATATAGGTCGTCAGCACGGCGAGGTTAGTCGGCGCGCCCAGCACCGCCGGAATGCCGTAAATGCCGAGCATCACGATGAACGACAGCAGCATGCCCGACACGATCGCCGGCATGATCAGCGGAAACGTCACCGAGAACAATGTCGCAAACGCGCTGGCTCCGGAGATTTCGGCCGCCTCTTCCAGGCTCGGGTCCATGTTGCGCAGCGCCGACGAGGTGAACATGTAGACGTAGGGCGCGTAATAGATGCCGAATACGAACACCAGTCCCCACAGCGAGTAGAAATCGACGCGCCAGTCCATCCCCATCCATTTGAACATGGTGTTGATCAGGCCGGTCTTGGGCGAGCCCAGAATGGCCCACGCCACGCCCGCGACCAGCGGCGGCGCGAACAGCGGCAGGATGCTGGCGGCGGCGATGAAGCCCTTGAACGGCGTATTGGTGCGGACGACGATCCAGGAAAACAGCAGCCCGATCGCGACCGCGATCAGGGTGCCGCCGCCGCAGGCGATCAGCGTGTTCAGCAACGCCTCGGCGACATTCGGGTTCGCCAGGACGGTGAGGAAGTTCGTAACCGAAAGATGACTGAGGCTGATGCCATCGACCACCGGATTGGTGTCGGTGAACGCGCCCAACAGCAGCATCAGGACGGGATAAATGACCAGAAAGCCCAGGATCGCCAGCAGCGACGCGACCCACAGGCCCGTCCACACGCGCCGACGCGCGCCCTCATTGGCGCTACGCATGACCTCGGTGCGCCGTTCCGCCTGTCCGTGCAAAACGCTTCCCCTCGCCGGCGACCGTCCTTTTTTGGATTTTGCGGTCGCTTTACACCCCAAGCCTAGTTGATCGCCCGGCAGGCGGAAAGGTATCCGAAAGTCGGCGTGCGGAAATGGCGCGGATAGCGGCAATTTTGGGCACCAGACGCCGGACCCGATCATTCTCGAGGGCCGGCCTTCGCATACGCATCATGCAACCGCGTGCCTGTGGGGCGTCCCGCGTCCGTAGTACACGCCGCGCAGGGCGTCGAACATGACTGCCATGTTATGGGCGCGACTCGCGCAACACCAGCCGTTCAATTTTCTTCCACTCGCAAACGCGTTTTCTTGATTTGAACTGTTCCAAATTCCAGTCCACCATCGCCCCGAGGTTCAATTGATGAATTGAACTAACAAGGGGATACGCGATGGCAAACCTCACTATCAACGGCAAAACAATTAACGTGGATGTCGAAGACGACACGCCACTGCTTTGGGCTATCAGGGAGAACGTCGGACTGACCGGAACTAAATACGGTTGCGGCATTGCACAATGCGGGGCCTGCACGGTCCATATCGATGGGGTCGCGATGCGTTCCTGCGGCGTCTCGGTCAGCGAAGCCGCCGGCAAGCAGATCACCACCATCGAAGGCCTCGCCAACAATGGCGCACTGCACAAAGTGCAGCAGGCCTGGGTCGCCAATGACGTTCCGCAATGCGGCTATTGCCAGAGCGGCATGATCATGGCGGTGGCAGCACTTCTCAAGGAGAAGCCGAAGCCAACGGATGCGGATATCGACGAAGCCATCACCAATATTTGCCGATGCGGAACCTTCCAGCAGGTCCGCGAAGCAATCCACGCCGCCGCGAACGCTTGAGGGGGATGCCATGAACAAGCACGTCATGCCCAAGCTCAGCCGCCGCGCCTTCGTGGTCGGCACCGCCACCGCGGGCGCCGGCCTCGCACTCGGCCTCGATATTCCCTTCGGCGGACCGACGGTGGTTCGCGCCGCCGACGGCTCCCCTGAGGTCAACGCCTGGGTGGTGATCCGCCCCGACGACACCGTGGTGATTCGTATCGCCCGTTCCGAGATGGGACAGGGCACGCTGACCGGCCTTGCGCAACTCGTCGCCGAAGAGCTCGAATGCGACTGGTCGAAGGTCACGACCGAATTTCCGACACCCGGCCAGAGCGTCGCCCGCAAACGCGCCTGGGGTGATTTCTCCACCGGCGGCAGCCGCGGCATCCGCACCTCGCAGGAATATGTACGCAAGGGTGGCGCCACTGCGCGCATGATGCTGATCCAGGCCGCGGCCAACGAATGGAAAGTCCCGGCTTCGGAGTGCTCGGCCGCCAACAGCGTCATCACCCATACGCCGTCGGGAAAGACCACGACCTACGGCAAGGTGGTGGAAGCGGCTGCGAAGCTGGAGCCGCCGACCGACGTCAAGCTGAAAGATCCCAAGGACTGGAAGATCGCCGGCAAGGGATTGAAGCGGCTTGATACCGCCGACAAGACCACCGGAAAGACGATCTACGGCATCGACATCAAACTGCCGGGCATGCTCAACGCCGCGATCAAGGATTGCCCGGTGTTCGGCGGCAAGCTGAAGAGCTATGACGAAGCCAAAGTCATGGGCATGAAGGGCGTGAAGAAGGTCGTGCGGGTCAACGACAGCGCGGTTGCCGTCGTCGCCGATACCTGGTGGCACGCCAAGGCCGCCATCGATGCCCTGCCGATCGTCTGGGACGAAGGCGACAATGCCAAGGTCTCGAGCGCGTCGATCGCCAAATGGCTGGCTGAAGGTCTCGACAATGAGCAGCCGGCCTACATCGGCAACGAGAACGGCGACGCCAAGGCCGCCATCGCCGGCGCGGCGAAAAAGGTCGAGGCGGTCTACAACTATCCCTACCAGAACCACGCCGCGATGGAGCCGCTCAACGCCACCGCACTTTACACCGCCGACAAGTGCGAGGTCTGGTGCGGAACGCAGAACGGCGAAGCGGCGTTTGCCGCGACGCTGGAGGCATCGGGGTTGCCGGCCGACAAATGCGACGTGCACAAGCTGATGCTGGGCGGCGGATTCGGCCGCCGCGGCCAGACCGACTATGTCCGGCAGGCGGTTGCGATCGCCAAGCAGATGCCGGGTACGCCGATCAAGCTGTTATGGTCGCGCGAAGACGACATGCAGCACGGCATGTATCACCCGATCACGCAGTGCAAGATGGTCGGCGCGTTCGATGCCGACAATAATCTGACCGCGTTGCAGATGCGCATATCGGGCCAGTCGATCCTGTTCAGCCTGCGTCCGGAGGCGCTGGTCAACGGCAAGGACCCGGCCACATTCGCCGGGCTCAATCCGACCGGCGAAGCGGCGATCGGCTATTCGATCCCGAATCTTCGGATCGACCATTCGATGCGCAATCCGCACGTTCCGCCGGGCTTCTGGCGCGGCGTGAACGTCAACCAGAACGCGGTTTATCTCGAATGTTTCATGGATGAGCTGGCGCATGCGGCGGGTCAGGACCCGCTGGAGTTTCGCCGCAAGCTGATGACGAAACACCCGAAGCATCTCGCGGTGCTCAATGCCGTTGCCGAAAAAATCGGCTGGGGCAAGCCGGCGCCGCAAGGCGTCTTCCGCGGCATCGCCCAGCACATGGGTTATGGCAGCTACGTCGCCGGTGCGGCGGAGATCTCCGTCACCGACGGCAACAAGATCAAGGTGCATCGTATCGTTGCCGCCACCGATCCCGGCTACGCCGTCAACCCGGCGCAGATCGAGCGTCAGATCGCGGGCTCCTTCGTCTACGGCCTGTCCGGCCTGTTCTACGGCGGATGCACGGTCAAGGACGGCCGCATCGAGCAATCCAACTTCGACACCTACAATTCGATGCGGATCGCAGAGATGCCGAAGGTGGAAGCGATCGTGATGCCGAGCGGCGGCTTCTGGGGCGGCGTCGGCGAGCCCACCATCTGCGTGGCCGGACCGGCGGTGCTCAACGCCTATTTTGCGGCGACGGGCAAACGCATCCGCTCGGTGCCGCTGCGGGAGCAGAACATCACCTTCGCCTGACATCGCGAGCGGCGGCCTAACGGCCGCCGCTCCATTTTCCGGATCGTACTCATGGACGTCACGCGCCCGCTGACGCGCAGAGATGTCGCTCGCGCCATCGCCGCGTCCGCTGCGGCAGCGGCGTTGCCGTGCCCTTCGTTTGCACAATCGGCGGCGCGCATTGTCGTGATCGGTGGCGGCTTTGGCGGCGCGAGCTGCGCGCGGACGCTGCGGCGGCTTGATCCAAAGCTGCAGGTGACGCTGATCGAGCCGAACCGCATTTTTACGGCCTGCCCGTTCAGCAATGAAGTGATCGCGGGGTTGCGCGAATTGCCGGCGCAGCAGTTCACCTATGAGCGGATCGCCGCGGAAGGCGTCAACGTCGTTCCACAAGCAGCCGCAAAGGTCGATCCACAGGCCCGCATTGTCGGTCTCGCCGACGGCAATTCGCTCAGTTACGACCGCCTGGTGCTGGCCCCCGGCATCGACCTGCGCTTCGACGCATTACCGGGCTATGACGAAGCCGCGTCGGAAAAAATGCCGCATGCATGGAAGGCCGGTGAGCAGACCACCCTGCTCCGCAGGCAGATCGAGGCCATGGAGGACGGCGGCGTGGTGGTGATCGCCGTGCCGGCCGCACCGTTACGCTGTCCGCCCGCGCCATACGAGCGCGCCAGCCTGATCGCGCATTATCTCAAGACCAGGAAGCCGCGCTCCAAAATCCTGATCCTGGATGCCAAAGACGGCTTTTCGCAGCAGAAACTGTTCGAGGCCGCGTGGAAGGAATTGTATCCCGGCTTGATCGAGCGGATCGCGTTGTCGCAAGGCGGGCGGGTCACCTCAGTCGATCCCGCGACCGGCACCATCGTCACCGATTTCGGCAATTACACCGCGCAGGTCGCCAGCGTCATCCCGCCGCAAAAGGCCGGCCGCATCGCCGAGATCGCGGGCGCCGCGGACAATACCGGCTGGTGCCCGATCGATCCCGTCAGTTTTTCTTCAAGGCTCGTCCCCAACATTCACGTGATCGGCGACGCCTGCATCGCGGGGCAAATTCCCAAATCGGCATCCGCAGCCAATGCGCAAGGCAACGCCTGCGCCGCCGCGGTCGTGAACATGATTGCCGGCAAATCGCCCGACATGCCGCGGCTGACCGGCGCCTGCTACAACACGGTCGCTCCGGGTTATGCCTTCTCGCTGTCGGGCATCTATCAGCCAAAGGACAGCCAATTCGCCGAGGTCGAAGGGGCGACAAGCCCGGTCAATGCGCCGCGCGAGGTTCGCCAGCGTGAAGCCGAGCGTGCGGAGAACTGGTTCAAGACGATCACGGTGGATAGTTTTGGTTAGGTCGGCTTCAGCAAGCTTGTGGCTCGCCGCAATGGCGTTTGCGCTGCCCTGCCCGGCCGGTGCACAGGCCTTGCAGCCCTACGCTGTCGTTGACGATGCCATTCCGGACTCACTCACGAATGCGCGAGGCGATGCCGCGCGCGGCCGTGCGCTCGTCGTCGAACGGTCAAGCACTTGTATCCTCTGCCACAGCGGTCCATTTCCCGAACAGAAGTTCCAGGGCGATCTGGCACCCAGCCTTGCCGGTTCCGGCAGCCGGTGGTCGGCGGGTCAGCTTCGGCTTCGGCTGGTCGATGCCTCCCGCCTCAATGCCGCGACCATCATGCCGTCCTATTACCGCATGGACGGCCTCAACCGGGTCGGGCCGGCCTGGCGCGGCAAGCCGATCCTTTCGGCGGAACAAATCGAGGATATCGTGGCGTATCTCGCAAGCCTGCGCGATTAGGGCGCGAATAGGAAATGACGATGCATCAGCCAAACGACACGACACGCCGGCAATTCCTCGGCCTCGCCGGCACCGCGGCGGTGCTCGGCGCCGTTCCAATCGTGACGCTGCGGCCGGCGGAAGCAACGCCTGCGATGCTGACATCGGCGATCCGCAACGTCGTCGGCGAAGCCACGGTGCGAACCGGCAAGGTCAGGCTCGACATGCCGCCGCTGGTCGAGAACGGCAATACCGTACCGATGACCGTCAGTGTGGCAAATCCGATGACGCCACAGGATTACGTCAAGAGCATCCACGTCTTCAACGAGAAGAACCCGCAGCCCAATATCGGCAATTTCTATCTCGGCCCGCATGCCGGCCGCGCGCAAATATCGACCCGCATTCGTCTCGCCGACAGCCAGAAGATCGTCGCCATCGCACGGCTGTCCGACGACACATTCTGGTCGGTCAGCGTCGATGTCATCGTGACGCTCGCCGCCTGCACCGAGGAGGTGATCTGATGGCTTCCGCCCTGATCAACGTTCCCAAGACCGCAAGGCGCGGCGATATAATCGAGATCAAGACACTGATGTCGCACATCATGGAAACCGGCTATCGCCATACGGCCGCAGGCGAAATCGTGCCGCGCGATATCATCACGAGCTTCACTTGCCGCTTTAACGGCACCGAGATTTTCCGCGCCGATCTGTTTCCGGCAATCGCCGCGAACCCGTTCATCACCTTTTTCACGCGCGCCACCGATAGCGGCAAGTTCGAGTTCGAATGGATCGGCGACAATGGTTTCTCCGAAACCGCCTCTGCCTCGATCATCGTCGAATGAGATTTGCCTTCGTCATATTGATGGCAGGTCTGATGGCGGATCCGCTGCTGGCGGGCGCAGTTTGCGCCGCGGAAATCCCGCAAGCGGAACGCCGCTCCGGCTACAGTTTCATGACGCCGGACACCAAGGCGATGCAGGACGACGATACCGCCAATCCCGGCATGCTCTGGGTGCTCGACGGCGAAGCCTTGTGGAACCGCAAGGCCGGCGCAGCCGGCAAGGCCTGCGCGGACTGCCACAACGACGTCAGCGCCAGCATGAAGGGGGTCGCGGCCCGTTACCCTGCCTTCGACAAGACACTCGACCGCCCCGTCGATCTGGAACAGCGCATCAATCTCTGCCGTACCAACCACCAGCAGGCGACGCCGCTCGCTTACGAGAGCCGCGATCTGCTGGCGCTGACCGCGTTCGTCGCGCAGCAATCCCGCGGCGCCGCGATCGAGGCCGGCAGCGATCCGCAGCTAGCGCCCTTCCTCTCCAGGGGACGCGATTTGTTCATGCAGCGGCAAGGCCAGCTCAATCTCGGTTGCACCAACTGCCATGACGATAATTGGGACAAGCGCCTCGCCGGGTCTGCGATCACGCAGGCACATCCGACGGGTTACCCGCTCTACCGGCTGGAATGGCAATCGCTCGGCTCGCTGCAGCGCCGGCTGCGCGCCTGCATCACCGGCATTCGCGCGCAGGCTTACGATTACGGCGCGCCGGAACTGGTCGAGCTCGAGCTCTATCTGATGTCGCGTGCGCGCGGCATGCCGGTCGAAGCGCCGGCCGTGCGGCCTTGAGGGCCGCACCCAACGGTACCGGCGGTTTCCGAAAGCGGGTATAATCGACAAACTCAACACAGCGATCGTGGCCGCGCTGATGGATCCGGTCTGCGTCAATGGATCCGAGTTGCGTCGAACCAGTAACCATCGATGCATAGCTTGAGCGAATAGGAATTGGTGAAAATATAGGCGGTCGGTCTGATGGCGTAGTGATAGGTGTAGCCCGTGCAACGAACACCGGTGTTGTCATCGAAAACCAGGACGCGGCCAAGCTTGCAGCCAGAAAAACTATCGTCGCGCCTGTCATTTTCGACGAAGCCCATGACCTTTTTTTTCGCGACCAGCGTATAGCCAATCGCATCGTCGAGACTACAGGACGCTGCGCAAGGTAGCGTCAGCGACGGCAACAAGATCAAGCTGCAGAGCGTCTTCATGCCGCTCTTTTTGCTCCTACGTACATCTCGCATGATTTACAGCCTGGGAAAGGGCGACAAACGCACGTAATTAAAAGCCGTCTAATGAAAGCCGTCGGCTCGAAGTGCGCAGGCGGGGTTAGAAATCATCGGAGTACAGCACCAGCAAAACGCGTCCGGATTCTCGTCCCGAAGCATTTTACAGCGCCTGACCGACCACGATGCCGCTTCTTCAGCGGCCGGGGAATACCGTTAGGGCAAGTTTGCTTTGCCGTAAATGTCTTTCTTGTCTCGAAAATCGCTTCGGATCAGCGCTCCGCGAAGGCCTTCTCGACCACGAACTGCGCCGGCTCGCCGTGATTGCCTTCGACAAACCCCTTGCCACCAAGCAGTAAGCGGGTGTCGTTCACCAGCGCGGGGCTGCCGCAGATCATGACGCGGTCGTGTTCAGGGTCGAGCGACGCCAGTCCGATGTCGCCAAACAGCTTGCCTGAATTGATCAGGTCGGTGATCCGGCCGCGATTGCGGAAGGGATCGCGCGTGACCGTCGGGTAATAGATCAACTGGTTGCGCACGAGGTCCCCGATCAACTCGTCGTTCGGCAGTTTTTCCGTGATCATCTCGCCATAGGCGAGTTCGGCGACGCGGCGGCAACCGTGCAGCAGCACCACCTTCTCGAAGCGATCATAGGTCTCGGGATCCTTGATCACGCTCAGGAACGGCGCCAGTCCGGTGCCGGTACCGATCAAATAGAGATTTCGTCCGTCCTCGAGATTGTCGATGACCAGCGTGCCGGTCGCCTTGCGGCTGACGATGATCTCGTCGCCTTCCTTCAGATGCTGGAGGCGAGAAGTCAGCGGTCCGTCCGGGACCTTGATCGAGAAGAACTCGAGCCGGTCCTCGTAATTGGCGCTGGCGACGCTGTAGGCGCGCAGCAGCGGCTTCTCGCCGACCTTCAGGCCGATCATGGTGAACTCGCCGTTCCTGAAACGAAACGACGGGTCGCGGGTGGTCGTGAAGCTGAACAGCGTGTCGGTCCAGTGATGGACGCTCAAGACGCTTTCCTGGTTGAAATTGCTCATCTTGCCGATCCCGCCGTTCAGGTCGATTGCGAGGCTGAAATCATTTGTATACGATCATTCGTATACGAATGAATAATCCAGCTTGATCCCGCCGTCAAGCCGCGGGCAAGATGGTTTGACGACCTGCGAAGGCATTGAACAAAAAGGAGAAACCATGGCCCATGACGCACCCCAGGCGACCGGCCCGAGCAAGCTGGTGATCCGGAACATCGGGCTGTTGCTGTCGGGCGCCATGGAGAAGCCGATCCTGGATGCGGATACGATCGTGGCCGAGAACGGCAGGATCACTGCGATCGGGCGCTTCAAGGACGTCAACACCGAGGGCGCCACCACCATCGTCGATGCCCACGGCACCACCGTCGCACCCGGCCTGATCGACAGCCACGTCCATCCTGTCGCCGGCGACTGGACGCCGCGGCAAAACCAGATCAACTGGATCGACAGCTTTCTGCATGGCGGCGTCACCACCATGATTTCCGCCGGTGAGGTTCACATGCCGGGCCGCCCGCGCGACGTCGTCGGACTGAAGGCCATGGCGATCTTCGCGCAACGTTCGTTCTGGACGCTCCGCCCCGGCGGCGTGAAAGTGCATGCCGGCGCGCCGGTGATCGAATGCGAGATGGTCGAGGAGGATTTCAAGGAATTGGCTGCGGCCGGCGTAAAACTGCTCGGCGAAGTCGGGCTCGGCGGCGTCAAGGACGGTCCGACCGCGCGCAAGATGGTGGGCTGGGCGCGCAAATACGGTATCCAGAGCACCATCCATACCGGCGGCCCATCGATCCCCGGCTCCGGCCTGATCGACAAGGACGTGGTGCTGGAGGCCGACACCGATGTTGTCGGCCACATCAATGGCGGCCACACCGCGCTGCCCGACGACCAGATCCGCTGCATCTGTGAAGGGTGCAAGCGCGGGCTGGAGCTGGTTCACAACGGCAATGAACGCTCGGCGCTGTTCACGCTGCGCACGGCGCGCGAGATGGGCGATCTCAGCCGCATCATCCTCGGCACGGATTCACCGGCCGGCTCCGGCGTGCAGCCGCTCGGCATCCTGCGCATGGTGTCGATGCTGTCCTCGCTCGGCGAAGTACCGGCGGAAATCGCGTTCTGCTTCGCAACCGGCAACACCGCCCGCATGCGCGCGCTCGACTGCGGCATCATCGAGGTCGGCCGCTCCGCCGATTTCGTCATCATGGATCAGGCGCAGCATTCGCCCGGCAAGAACATCCTCGAAAGCGTGCAGCTCGGCGACCTTCCCGGTGTCGGCATGACCATCATCGACGGCATCATCCGCACCCAGCGCAGCCGCAACACGCCTCCCGCCGGCAAGGTGCCGGAGATCGTCGGGCAATAGAGCGTTTTCGAGCGAAAGCCTGCCCCGGACGTGATCCGGGGTGGTGACCTGTTCGCATAGCAACCAAGTTTACGCAGATTGCGTAGACTTATCTGCGGTAGAAAACGCGTCAAAACAAGAATCCAGAGCTTCGGTTCTGATTCAATCCGAACCAATCATGCTCTGGAAAAATTCGTCGTTCCGGGATGCGCCGTGAGTACGCATCCCGGAACTTCTCCTGCCAAAGGCTATTTCGAGCCTTGGGCCGGATCCACATACTGACGACCGCTCGGACCCGTGCCGCTCACCTGCAGGACGGTGTCTTCAACGATCTCGATGTAATGTGGAAGGTTCGCCGGCTCGGTATAGAAACTACCGGCTGGCAGAATTTTCAGATTGGCTGCATCGAACTTTTCACCGTAACCGGTTGCGTATGTCCCCGACATGATCGTGACCTCGCGGGAATCCGGATGGGTATGCGGCGCGATCTTGAAGCCTTTCGGGAATTTGAGACGCAGTGTGTAGGGTCCCGGTTTGGCCGGATCGCCGATCAGATTGAGCTGCTCCATTCCCGGCGCAGCCAGGCCACCTTGCGAAACCCATTTCATCTCGGCTGGTGTCACCGCCACGGCGCTCTTGCCACTTTGCGCCACTGCCGCGGTGCCGAGCACCACAAGCCGACCACGACCAGTGCGGAGCCCAATTTTGTGGTTCGCCATCGGCAGGCTACGGATTCCATCGCATACGTGCAACTTCTCCTAAAATACCCGGAATGCGGGCTGCATTACATTCTTCCGACGGCGACGAAACTCATGCCGCCTATGGAATTCCGACATTGAATCCCATTGGCTTGGCACGACTTGCGTCCCTCGTGCGCCTGCGGTGGCGATACCGCTGCCAGGCTGCAATCGCGAGTATCGCGCCGCAGCCTGCGGCATTGCTCAAAAACAGCGAGGCCATTTTCCAATCGCCTTGATTTTCGATCGCATAGGCCATCGCCGAGGCGTGCGAGGCGAGGAACAATCCCCACGTCCCGAACGAAATGGCTTCCGCGCCGCTCTCATCCTTGAGAGCCTTGACGATCTGCGGGATGTAGGCCAGGAAGCGAAGGCTGTTGAAAAGCGTGAACACTGCGAGCGTGATGTCGGCGACGGTCATGCGATGGTGACCGCATAACGCGCCGCTGGAACGCTTCGAACTGTGCCACGCTGCGACATGTTTCATCTCTCAGGCTGGCGCACGATGCGGAAAGATTGCGGGGGCCGCACGCCGAGCGGATATCGAGGCGCTTGACCTTGGGCACAGCGATGGCTCGAGCAGCGTCGGCGTCATTCACGGTGCTGGGTATGCCAATTCGTCGCAAGCCGGCGCAAATCCAGATTGCTGAACCTATGACTTACAAAATTAGAGGCTAAAGTCGGGATAGACCAGGCGAGAGCAACCGGGACGAGCAACGTGCACAACCAACTTCCTCGAGTTGTCCATTTGTCGAATGCGACAACCTTTTCGTGATCGGCAGTCACGCGAACTGACGGAAAATCCGTCATCGCCGTCATGCGCCATCACACCGCAGCTTGCCCCAAATAGCCGTCTTCTTACGCTTGATGGGTTGATGGTATATTGTGGCAACAAGCAAATCCCGCCGGCGGCACTCGCAAGAGAAACTCAACGAGCCGGGCGACTTCCTGCTGCATGCCGCTGAGCCGTGTTGGTGCACATAAGGCAAACAGGGAGGCAGTCCGATGACAATGAGGCCCGACCCCACGTTTCACGCATCGCCGAAGCTTGCCATGGAGGCTCCGCCAGAGAGCCTCGCCTACACGTTGCTGCTGAGCCCGGACTTTTCAAAACCCGACGCGCTCGCGGTGATCGACGTCAAGCCTGGTTCGTCGACCTTCAGTCAGGTCATTCACACGGTGACGATGCCCAACAAGGGGGACGAATTTCACCATTTCGGGTGGAACGCCTGCTCATCGGCCTTGTCGCCGCTCACTGCGCACACATTCCTCGAGCGCCGCTATCTGATCATCCCCGGTATCCGCTCCTCCCGGATTTACGTCGTTGATACGAAACCGGATCCCGCCAAGCCGACGATCCACAAAATCATCGAGCCCGAGGAAATTTTCAAGAAGACCGGTTACTCTCGGCCGCACACGGTCCACTGCGGGCCCGAAGGGATTTACGTCAGCACGCTCGGTGGCGGCGGCAAGGATGGCACCGATGGACCGCCCGGCGTCTTCATCATGGATTGCGAGACATTCGAGGTGCTCGGACGGTGGGAGATCGATCGCGGTCCGCAAACGCTGCACTACGACTTCTGGTGGAACCTGCCGCGCGACTACATGGTGACGAGCGAATGGGCGTTGCCACCGCAGTTCGAGAACGGGATCGTCCCCGAGGATCTTCTCGCGAACAAATATGGCCACCGGATCCACTTCTGGGATCTGCGGGCGCGGCGAAATGTCCAGACCATCGATCTCGGCGCCAACCACCAAATGGCGCTGGAAGTCCGCCCTGCGCATGATCCCGTGCGCGAGTACGGCTTCCTCGGCGTCGTGGTCGATACCACCAACCTCGAAGGCTCGATCTGGACCTGGTGGCGCGAGGGCGGCAAATTTCACATCGAGAAGACGGCGACGATCCCGCCGGAAGCAGCGCCGAAAGACCAGCTGCCGCCGCTGCTGCAAGGTTTTGGCGCAGTGCCGCCGCTCGTGACCGATATCGACCTGTCCATGGATGACAAATTTCTCTACGTCGCCTGCTGGGGCACCGGCGAGATGCGTCAATACGACGTCAGCGATCCCCGCAAGCCCAGGCTTGCCGGCTCGGTCCACATCGGCGGCATCGTTCGCCGTACGCCACATCCAAACGGCAAGACCTACGCGGGCGGGCCGCAGATGGTGGAGATCAGCCGCGACGGCAAACGGGTATACTGGACCAACTCGCTCTACTCGACATGGGACGCGCAGTTCTATCCGCAGGGAATTCCAGGCGCCGAGGTGATGGCCAATGCGAAGCCGGGCGGCGGCCTCGAACTGGCAAAGGATTACTGGGTCAACTTTCCCGACGGATACCGGGCGCATCAAATCCGGCTCGACGGCGGTGACTGTTCGACGGATTCCTTCTGCTATCCGTCGGCTTGAATTTGAGCGGAGCGGATTGGACGGCCGTCTGGCTCTGGCTGATTGTGGTCGCGAGCGGCCTTTACCACGGCGTAAACCCGGGAATGGGCTGGCCGCTCGCGGTTTCGGCCGGATTGATGGAAAGAAATTCGCGCGCGCTCCTGGCCGCGCTTTGGCCGCTCGCTGCCGGCCATCTGCTCGCGATGCTCCTCGTGCTGCTTCCCTTCGCGTTGTTGCTCATCCTGGTCGAATGGCAGCGCCAGATTCAGATCGGCGCGAGCCTGCTCGTCATCGGCTTCGGTATCTTTCGGCTTACTGGTCGGCACCATCCACGAGGCCTGGTGCGGATACTACCGGCGCAACTGGGGCTTTGGTCCTTCGCCGTGGCCATCGCGCATGGCGCGGGACTGATGCTGGTGCCGATCTATCTCGGGCTCTGCCGGGAAGCCGAGATCGGCAAGGGCCACGAAGCAGCCACGATCCTCGTGAATACCAATCTCGGCATGGCCGTGCTGGTCTCCGTCGTCCACGCCACCGCGATGATCGTCGCCGGTGGAAGTCTGGCGTGGCTTGTCTATCGGTATCTGGGCCTCAAATTCGTATCGCGGAGCTGGTTCAATCTGGAAACGTCCTGGGCCGTCAGCCTTATTCTGGTCGGCGCTATTGCCGTGACGTTCAGCCTCACCGACTAGCATGGAACCCGCGCGTTGGTTACTTGCCGCGGAGAGGCAGTATGATACGCTACGAACGCGGGACAGGATTGTTGACCTAACGCTGCAATTTTGCAGCAGCTCAAGGAAACCATTCTGAGCCATGGCGGAAATTCGCGACATCAAATCCGGCCGAACTGGCGGCGAGCCCCCGCGCGAGCCGGCCCCGCGCCGTCTTGCTGCGATCGTTGCAGGCGATATCGCGGGCTACAGCCGCTTAATGCAAATCGATGAAGAGGGAACGCACAATCGCGTCAAGCGGATCGAGCGCGAACTCATCGAGCCCAGCATCGTCGAACACCACGGAAAACTCGTCAAAACCACGGGCGACGGCTTTATCGCGATTTTCGACAGTCCCGTCGAGGCCGTCCGATGCAGCATCGTCATCCAGCAAAATCTGGTCGGCCGCAACGCATCGCTGCCGAAGCATCATTGGATCGAGTATCGAATTGGCGTCAATCTTGGCGACGTCATCATCGAAAGCGACGACGTCTATGGCGACGGTGTCAATATTGCCACGCGGCTTGAAGGCATCGCCGATCCCGGCCAAGTCTACATCTCCGGCGGCATCTACGAACAGATAAAACACAAACTGGTTTGCGGATACGAGTCGCTCGGTGACCGCAAGGTCAAGAACATCACCGATCCGGTGAGAGTGTATCGCGTGCTTCCCGATCCGGGCGCCATTCAACGAAGCCGGAAGCGACGCGAAAATATTCTCATTCTGTTGCTGAGCCTTGCGGTATTGGTCATTGCCGGCGGGGCTCTCTGGTACATGCTCGGGCAACCGCGCGGCAGAGTGGGGGATCAGGCATCCGCCCCCGCTTCGCCGCCGGCAGAATCACCGAAGGCGCCGACCCAGCCCGAACCTTCGCCCGCAGCGAAACAGGCCGTACCGCAGCCGCAGCCTGCTCCCGCAGCAAAACAGGCCGCGCCTCTGCCACAATCCCCGCCTCCCGCTGCGCCTGTGACACAATCGCCGCCGCCGGCCTCGTCGGTTCGAGAGCCCGAAACGCTGCCGCTTCGGGGTGGCACCTTTGCAATGGGCAGCAATGACGAGAATTCGGAAAAACCGGTTCATCAGGTAACGATCAAGCCCTTTGCGATCGGCAAATTCCCCGTATCGATACAGGAATGGAACGCATGCGCGACAGCAAAGGCATGCGGATTCGTGGCGAGCGGAAAGGATGACGCGCCAGTTACCAATGTAAGTTGGACCGATGCCAAGCAATATGTCGCGTGGCTGGCGCAAACCACCGGAAAGCCATACCGGCTGCCGACCGAAGCAGAATGGGAATATGCCGCACGCGGCGGCACCCAGACGAAATATTGGTGGGGCGACCAGTTTCAACCAGGCGCGGCCAATTGCAAGAATTGCACTGACATCCCGAGCCGCCGAGCAGCCGATCAAGGTCGGCAGTCTCAAGCCAAATCCGTTTGGTCTGTATGATATGGGCGGCGGCGTCGATCAGTGGGTGGAAGACTGCTGGCACAGGAACTACCAGGGTGCGCCGGCAGACGGTTCGGCATGGGTCGAAAGCCAATGCCCCTCACACGTGATGCGATCCGGTTCGTGGAGAACTGATGCGAGTTATGTCCGGCCGTCAAACCGCGACAGCTATGATACCAACGTGCGATATCCCACCCACGGCTTCCGCGTCGCGCTGTCCCCCAAGGAGCGTAAGAACGCGTTAAGAGAAGCGTTAGGAGCAGGTCTCATGAAGTTGGTCCAGTTGATCGCACTTTCAGTGGCCCTCTCCTGCCTGCCATTTGCGGCGTCCGCCCAGGGCAAGCCGGCACCAAAAGATGCGGTTCTGTATTTCGTATGGCCACATGACGGCGCCGTCATCAAAGGCGGATTTTGGTGCCGCTTCGGTTTGCGCAACATGGGCGTAACCCACGCCGGCGACGAATACCCGAATAGCGGCCATCATCATTTGCTGATCGATGTGAACGAACCACTCAATCCCAACGAGCCAATTGCGCAAGACAAGTCACATCTTCATTTTGGCGCGGGCCAGACCGAAGCCCGGATCGAACTCCCACCCGGCAAGCATACGCTCCAGCTCGTGCTTGGCGACGCCGGCCACTATCCGTTCAACCCGCCGGTCGTGTCGGAGAAGATCACCATCAGGGTCCGGTAGATCTCCGTCAGCGCAGCTTGCTCAGCAATCCCATCAGCACCTCTCGCTCTCTCGCATCGAGCGGGGACAGCGTCTCCCTGGTAATCGCGAGCGCGTTCGGCGCCGCTTTTTCCGCCAGTTGCTGACCGGCGCGCGTCAGACTCACCAGCAGGCGCCGGCCGTCTTCGGGATCGGGGCTGGTCTCGGTCAGGCCGCGGGCGGTGAGGCGATCGATCACGCCCTTGATGGTGGCGACGTCCATCGCCGTCAGCCGCCCGAGCAGGTTCTGCGAGCACGGCCCGGTCTCGGTCAGCTTGGCGAGCGCCGCCCATTGCGTCGGTGTCAGATTGATACCGATTTCGCGGGCGAAGATCGTGGCATGGCGCTGCCATACCTGACGCAGGATGAATCCGATCTGCTCATCGAGAACGTAAGAGGATTTTTGGGACGGCTTTTGCGGCTTGGGGCTTCGCTTCGGCGAACCATTCCTGGTCATGTCGCTATCCTCTCCCGCCGCCGGTCACAGCGACAGATGCGCGTCGCGGACGTCCGGCCGCGCGTCGAGTTCGCCCATCGTACCGCCGAAACAAATCCGCCCGCGCTCGATGATATAGGCGCGATCCGAGATCAATCGTGCGAAATGCAGATTTTGCTCGGAGACGACGATGCTGACGCCTTCCTTCTTCATGGCGAGGATCGCATCGACCATTTGCTCCACGATCTTTGGCGACAACCCCTCCGAGGGCTCGTCCAGCAATACGAGGGATGGATTGCCCATCAACGTCCGAGCGATCGTCAGCATCTGCTGCTCGCCGCCGCTCATGCGTCCCCCGGGACGATTGCGCATCTCCCCGAGGTTCGGAAACAGCGCGAACAGCTTTTCGCGAGTCCAGTATGGCGCGTTGGGCCGCCTCGGTTGGCGGCCGACTTCGAGATTTTCCTCGACCGTCAGGTCCGTGAAGATGCGCCGCTCTTCCGGCACATAACCGAGCCCGCCGCGCACGATCGCATACGTCGGCTGGCTCGAGACATCCTTGCCCTCGAACACGATACGGCCGGAACGGTTTTCGACCAGACCGACGATGGAACGGAACGTGGTGGATTTACCTGCCCCGTTACGGCCGAGCAGGGCTACGACCTCGCCCTCGCCGACTTCCAGCGCAATGTCGAACAGGATGTGCGCCGGGCCATAATAGCTGTTGAGGTCTTCTACCCCTGAGCTTCATGCGCCCGCTCCCTCGCGATGGCGCGCGTCATAGACCAGCCCTTCGCCGAGATAGATCGCGCGAACCTGCGGGTTGCCGCGGACTTCCTCGGGCGAACCCTCCGCAATCAGGCTGCCGCGATTGAGCACGAGAATGCGGTCGGCATGCTCGAACACCACGTCCATGTCGTGCTCGGTAAAGAGCACACCGATCGACTGCTCGCGCGCGATACGCGCGGTGAGCCGCATCAATTCGATACGCTCACGCGGCGCCATGCCGGCCGTCGGCTCGTCCATCAGCAGCAGTTTTGGCTGGTTGGCGAGCGCAATCGCGAGCTCCAGCCGCTTGAGATCGCCGTAAGCAAGCTCGCCGCACGGACGCTCGGCATAGGCGCCCATACCGACGAGATCGAGCAGACGCCCGGCCTCGCTCCGCGCATACTTGTGCCGTCGAGGTCCAGAGATTGAACAATTGCCTGCCATACGACACCAGCGCGACCTGGACGTTTTCACGCACGGTCATGGTCGGAAATGTCGCCGTGATCTGGAAAGTGCGCCCGACGCCAAGCCGCCAGATCGCGCGCGGCTTCTTGCCGGCGGTGTCCTCACCCAGCAAATTGATGCGGCCGCTGTCGGGAATGTTCTGGCCGTTGAGCATGTCGAAGCAGGTACTTTTCCCCGCGCCATTGGGCCCGATCAGCGCGAGGATTTCGCCCGCCCGCAACTCGAACGAAACGCTGCGCACGGCATGCACGCCGCCGTAGGATTTCGTCAGGCCTTCGACCGACAGCAATGTGGGGACCATGCTCATTCGGCCGTCTCGATGCGCGAGGTAAGGATTGCCGATTTCGACGAGGAGGATCGTCGGCGATTCCTGATCGTCTCCAGCATGCCGACGATGCCCTTGGGGAACGCGACCACGATCAGGACGATGAAGCCGCCGAGCACCAGCTTGGAAAGATCGGTCTGGCTGACCAGCCAGATATTGAGCGCCTTGTAGACGATGGCGCCGACGACGGCGCCCGAAACCGTCTCGACGCCGCCGAGCAGCACCATCACGAGCGCATCGACCGAAAGCGATATGCCGAGGCTGTCGGGGAAAACACTGCCCTTCAGATAGGCGAACAGCGCGCCGGCGACACCTGCGACCGTGCCTGATATCACGAACGCGGTCCACTGCACGCGCTTGCCGTCAATGCCGATGGCCTCGCTGCGCAGCGGCAAATCCCGCGTGGCGCGCAGCGCAAAACCAAACGGCGAGAACACGATCATCCGAAGCACGGCCACCGCCAGCGCAGCGATACCGAGCGACAGCCAGTAGAAATTGGCCGGGCTCGCCGCCCATTTCTCCGGCCAGACGCCGAGGATGCCGTTGTCGCCGCCGGTCACCGCCACCCATTGGAATGCGATCGACCAGACGATCTGCGCGAACGCCAAGGTCAGCATCGCAAAATAGACGCCGGACAATTGCACGGCGAAGAAACCGAACACCGCAGCACCAAGCAATCCCAATACCGGTCCGAGCAGCAGCGAGACGATCATCGGCAGGCCGGCCATCTTGGCGAGGAAGGCGACGCCATAGGCGCCGAGCCCAAAATAGGCGGCATGACCGAACGAGGCGAGCCCGCCGACCGACATCAGGAAGTGCAGGCTGGCGGCAAAGATCGCAAAGATCGCGATCTCGGAGCCGACGGTGAGCGCGTAATTGCCGCTGATAAAGGGCAGCATCGCCGCGACGGCCAGCACCGCAACAGAGGCGAGCCGTTCACTGGACGTCAGCGGACGCCAGGGATTGACGGTCAGCCCCGGCGTCCGGCGCGCAGCCGCTTCCGGTTTGCCGAACAGGCCCCATGGCCGCACGATCAGCACCACTGCCATCACCAGGAACACCAGGATGATGGAAATCTTCGGAAAAATCAGAATACCGAATGCGTTGAGTTCCGATACCAGCACCGCAGCGACGAAGGCGCCGATGATGCTGCCGAGCCCGCCGATCACAACCACGACGAAGACGTCGACGATAATCCTCAAGTCCAGCGCGTGATGCACCGCATCGCGCGGAATCTGCAACGCGCCGCCGAGCGCCGCGAGGAAAACTCCGAGCGCGAACACGCTGGTGAACAGCCATTTCTGATTGACGCCAAGCGCTGCCACCATGTCGCGATCCTGCGTCGCCGCGCGCACCAGCACGCCCCAACGGGTGCGCTGGAACAGCAGCCACAGGATTGCGAGCACGATCGGGCTCAGTGCGATCAGGAACAGGTCGTAACTTGGAATGTTCTGGCCGAAGAAATCGACCGCCCCCTTTGAATCCCGGCGCGCGGCGGCCCAGCAGATCGCTCGGCCCCCAGATCAGGACCACGAGATCCTCGACCATCAAGGTCAGGCCGAACGTCGCCAGCAACTGGAACAGTTCCGGCGCGTGATAGATCCGCCGCAGCAGCACCATTTCGACAAGAACGCCGACGACTGCGACCGCCAGTGCGGCCACGACAATACCGCCCCAAAAACCGAGCGCGCCGGAAAATCGTTCGGTCAGCGTGAATGCGACATAGGCGCCGAGCATATAGAACGCGCCATGGGCGAAATTGACGATCCGCGTCACGCCGAAGATGATCGACAGACCCGACGCGACCAGAAACAGCGACGCCGCGCTGGCAAGGCCGGTCAGAAACTGAACGAAATAAAAGGCCATGGGCGGTCTGTTGCTCGCGCGCTTGTCAGGTCAATGGCTTCATCCTTCGAGACGGCGCTCCGCGCCTCCTCAGGATGAGGTTTCAACTCTGCGTCAAGTCAGGACCCTCATGGTGAGGAGCGCGGCGACGCCGCGCGTCTCGACCATGAGCGCCACGATCTCGAAACCTCAATCCTTCGGACGAAGCTTTTCGACTTCGGCATCTCCAGGCAGATAGTCGGAGCCCTTGCGATAGACCGTATCCACCATCACGCCCTTGCCATCCTTCTGCGCGGTCTTGCCGACAAAGGCACCCAGCGTCGACTGATGGTCGATCTTGCGGAAGGTGATCTCGCCGAACGGCGACGGCACCGACAAACCTTCGGTTGCCGCGATCAGCTTCTCCGGATCGGTCGAGTTGGCCTTGGCGAGGATGGCGGCAGCCGACTTGATGGTCTGGTAGCCGACGATCGAGCCGAGCCGCGGATAGTCATTATACTTGGCCTGATACGCCTTGAGGAAAGCGTCATGTTCGGGCGTCTTGATCGAGTACCAGGGATAGCCGGTGACGATCCAGCCCTCCGGCGTCTCTTCCTTCAGCGGATCGAGATATTCGGGTTCGCCGGTGAGGAAAGAGACGACCTTGCGGTCCTTGAACAGGCCGCGGGTATTGCCTTCCCGCACCAGCTTGACCAGATCGGCGCCGAAGGTGACGTTGAGGATTGCCTCCGGGTTCGCGGCGGCTACCGCCTGCACCACCGGGCCCGCGTCGATCTTGCCCTGCGGCGGCCACTGCTCGTCGACCCACTGGATATCGGGCCGCTTCTCCGACATCAGCTTCTTGAACACCGCGACCGCCGACTGGCCATACTCATAGTTGGGCGCGATCGTCGCCCAGCGCTTCGCCGGCAGTTTCGCGGCTTCTTCCACCAGCATCGCCGCCTGCATGTAGTTGGAAGGACGCAGGCGGAAGGTGTAGCGATTGCCCTTGGCCCAGGTGATGGCGTCGGTAAGCGGTTCGGCCGCCAGGAAAAATACTTTCTTCTGGTTGGCGAAATCGCTGACGGCGAGGCCGATATTGGACAGGAACGTGCCTGTCAGCATCGCGACGTTCTCGCTGGATACCAATTCGTTGGCCGCGGTTTGCGCGTCGGCGGGCTTGCCGCCGTCGTCCTTGGAGACGACCACGAGCTTCTTGCCGTTGACCCCGCCCGCGGCGTTGATTTCCTCGACCGCAAGCTGCCAGCCCTTGCGATAGGGTTCGGTGAATGCGGGCAGCAGTGAATAGCTGTTGATTTCGCCGATCTTGATTTCACTCTGCGCCATGGCGGTGTTCGCAAAGCCTGCGGCCGCGATCGCCAATCCCGCTCCCAGCAAATAACTTCGTCGCATCCGTGTACCTCCAATGTCCGAGAAAATTATCTTAAGCCGTCTTCGCCTTTGACTTCAGAAACCGTCAGCCCGCCGACACGCGGCAGCGGCCTGCCGCTGTCGGTCACCGCCACCGCGACCATGATCTCGTTGGCACGCGGCGCGTCGTTGATCTGCACCTCCATGCCGTCGAAATGGCTGCGCACGAAGGCCGCATCCTTGTGACCGAGCGGAATATCCAGCGTCGTGCCCGGACCGCTGCGCTTTTTCGACGACGGAATCAGCGCCGCGCCCTTGCTCAAAACCTTGCGCACCGGCGCACCCATCTTCGGGTGAAGTATCGCGGCCGCATGTTCCAGCTCACCGTTTTCGCCGACCGCCGCAGCCTTGCCGTAACTTTGGGCTTTCGCACCGTCGATCCCGAGTGCAGCAATAGCTTTTTTCGACAGCAGCTCGCCGAGCTCCTCGCCGATTGCAATGAGGGGCGAGAGATCCTCGACGTATTTTCCCGCAAACGGATTTTCGATCACGGCGATCGCGGCCGCGCGCCTGGTCGGCGGCGCGACTTTTTGCCCCATCTCCAGATGGGTTTCCTCGACCACCGTGACGATTTTGCGAATGATCGCGCTCATCTTTACCAGCCTCGTTCCCGATCAAGCATGCATCATGCTCTCTATCGCATTTCCATGAAACGCCCGCGATTGGCGCGTTTCGACGGCCGCCGCTCCCACGACGACGGTCTCGCCGAGTAGACGCAATGCCGCGCCTTCGATCAATCCCGCGCCAAGCCATCGACGCGCGCAGCGCGCGCCCGCTTCGAGCCCATCGGCGACCTCGTTTTCTGCCAAGCCGCCGACATCGCGGGTAACCAGGCGTGCACCGAGATCGCTGTCGGGCGCGAGTTCATTGGCCGGGCAACGGACGATCGCGGGATGCCCGGGCAGATCGACGGCGTTGGCAATAATAGTGGCTGCCGCATCTGCCTGCGACGCCGTTCGTGCGAGCACGGTAACGGCATCGGCGATGCCAAGCGAAAAACTCCGTCCATGCCGTCCGCTGGTCGCCACCCCCCGCGTGGGATCGCCGGCATCGACAACCATCGTCCGCATCAGGCCGTGCCGGTCCGGCCGGTCCATCAGGCCGACGGTGAATTGCTCGCCGCCGGTCAAATGCAGCGCGATGTCGCCGCCATTATTGACATAAGCACGATCGAGCCGCGCCACGCCCAGCATGGCGCCGAGAATCTCTTCCGCGACGGAGCCGGCCACCGCCGCCATCGGCGTAATGAACTGATCGGCGGCAAACGGCACGACCGCTTCATGCATCCGGCGCGCGACCACGCCTTTCAGCGCGCAGCGTGTCGGTGAGGCCGCCTGGCGCAGTTCGACCAATTCTTCGCAGAGTTCATCGAGCAGACCGGTGAAACGCCGCGCCGCTGCTTGATAGGCGGCACGCACGTCCGCCTCATTGCCTTTCGCTTCGATAATCAAGTCGATCGGACCGTCCTGCAAATGCATCCGCTTGCCATCGGGAAGAAGCGCAATTTGCGGCAGCCGTTTCATGCGCGCCGCCCGCGGCATGTAAGGCATCGGGCGGGTTTCTGTGTTGTCGCGGAGCGACGCCAGCGGGCGCACATAATCCATGTGGCCGCCAAGCGCTGCATAATCCGACAGCTTTAGCGTGAACTCGATCGGCGCGACCAGTGCCGGAGTGGGCACGTACCCAAAAGCGCCGGCCGGCATCTGCGTCACGTCCACCATGAACGTGATGCCGCCGCCCGGCCAGACATAGACCGGCGCACCGCCGCTGGTGACGCGCGTCAGCGCCTCCTTCACCGATCGCGTCAGCCGCACCGGATTGTCGGTGACGCCGGCGCGCAGCGAACCGCCTGCCCCACCCATGAACAACACGGTGCACAGCGCCGGTTCGCAATTTTCCTGAATCCGCTCGACCGACAGCTTCAGATCCGGCGGCATCTGCTTTTCGACCGGCCGTAGCGCCTCGTCGAGTTCGTAATAGGCCGCGTGCTCGCCGGTGGTCGAGACCATCAGCATGGTCAAGCCCGGCCGCGCCTCCTTGGGATCGAACGGACCGAGCACCGACAGCGGATCGGAGATTTTCGTGCCGCCCCAACCGGTGCCGGGTTCGGCGACCTGGAAATAACGGCCCGGCGTCGAGCGCCGCCCTTTCATCTTGATCCCGGTGTCGGGAATATCGAGCAGTTTTCCGGCCTGATGTTCCGAGAGGACACCGGTGATGTGGTCGTCCACCACAACGACCTCGTCCACCTTGCCGTGCCATTGCTTGGCGAACATGCCGATGGTGGCCGAGCCGCAGCCGACCCGCATCCGCTCTTCGGCAATGCCGTTGACGATCGGCGGATAGCCGGCCTGCACCACCACGGTGGCGCCGCCATCGATGGTGAGTTCGACCGGCTTGCAATTGGAAAGATCCATCAGCGCGTCGCAGGTGACGCGGCCCTCCTTCTTGGAACCGCCAGTCAGATGATGCACGCCGCCGAGCGACAGCATCTGCGAACCATATTCGCCCGTCGTCACATGGCCGACCGCTTCGCCCTGCACGCGAACGGTGGCGGTTTCGGGTCCCAAATGACGATCGGTATCGATCTTCACCTTGACGCCGCAATAGCTGAAAATGCCTTCGGTCACGACGGTGACCATGTCGATGCCGTCGATCTCCGAGGAAACGATAAAGGGCGCGGGCTTGTAATCGGGATAGGTGGTGCCGGCGCCGATCGCGGTGACGAACACGTCCGGCTGGCGAACGATCTTGCCGTCCCAGTCGCCGCCGCCGGCCTGGAACGGCACCAGCCGTCCGCCATGCGACACCGTTCGCTCCAGCACGATGTGCGGATCGACGCGCACAAGTTCGCCATCGTGATTGGCGTAGCGATCGCAGGCGCCCGCCGCGCCCGGCTTGATGTAACACATCACCGGACAGGCATCGCAGCGGATCTTGTCGCCGACATTGGCGGCCGTCGCATCGGTCATGAACAAGCCTGCTTGTTAGGCGCCGATCATACCGCTTTTGGGCGGCCCGATCATTTTGTTCGTATACGAACGATCCTGCGCGCGGACCGGAAACCTGTCAAGCGGCGCCGAGCAAGCGAAATCGCCCGATGCCGCATAAAAACTCATTTGCCTCGGCTCTGTTCGTTCCGCCCCTTGTTCATAAAGCGGGTCAGCCGCGCGACCCGCGGGAACGCGCCGCTTGCACGTTTGTATACAAACGGTATCTTCCAGGTCTGTCCCGCGCGAATTTTTTGCAGCGCAATGAGGGCCGAGGGAGCATGACGCAGAGCACGATGCGCCTGACCGTCAACGGCAAAACCTGTGACGTCGATGCCGCGCCCGACACCGCATTGCTCTACGTGCTGCGCAACGATCTCGAATTGAACGGACCGAAATATGGCTGCGGGCTCGGCGAATGCGGCGCTTGCGCGGTGCTGATCGACGGCGTCGCGGCGCGCTCCTGCGTGATCCCGATCGACGGCTGCATCGGGCGCGACATTGTGACGCTCGAAGGCCTGGGCTCCCGCGAGCATCCCGATCCCGTGCAGGCAGCCTTCATCAGCGAACAGGCAGCGCAATGCGGCTATTGCCTGAACGGCATGATTATCAGCACCAAGGCGCTGCTGATGCGGAGTCCGCATCCTTCGGAAGCCGAAGTGCTGGAAGCGTTGCGATATAATTTGTGCCGCTGCGGCGCGCATATCGAAATCATGCGCGCGGCGATGCGAGCCGCGGGCCACATCGCCGAGGCCGGCACCTGATGACAGTGTCGGACTCTTCCGGGGATCGTGAACGGCGGCAGGGAACGCTGTCCGTCGTCCGTCCCGCCTCGCCCGTCGAGGCCGTCAAGTTCGAGACCTTCATCAAGATCACCGCCGATGGATCGATTACCGCCTATAACGGCCATGTCGATCTCGGCACCGGCATTCGCACCGCGCTCGCTCAGATCGTCGCCGAAGAACTCGACGTGTCATTTGCGCGTGTCGTCGTCGTGCTGGGCGATACCGCGCGCGTCCCCAATCAGGGCGCCACGATTGCGAGCGAAACGATCCAAATCACCGCCGTACCGCTGCGCAAGGCGGCGGCGCAGGCGCGGCAGTTTCTGATCGCACGCGCCGCGGAACGTCTGCAATTGCCGGTGGAAGACCTCTCCATTGAAGACGGCCTGATCCGCGGTCACGACAACCGCAGCGTCAGCTATGGCGAGTTGATATCCGGCGAGACCATCCGCCTTGAACTCGCAGACGATGTCCCGGTGAAGGATGTTGCGACCTATACGATCGTCGGCCAATCGGTGCCGCGCGTCGATCTGCCCGCGAAAGCGACCGGCGAAGCGGTCTATGTTCACGACATGCGCATGCCCGGCATGCTGCACGGCCGCGTCGTGCGCCCGCCCTATGCCGGCGTCGACGCCGGAGCCTTTGTCGGCGCCAGCCTGATCGCCGTCGACAGAACTTCGGTGCGCGATATTCCGGGGCTGGTCGATATCGTCCAGATCGGCGACTTCGTCGGCGTCGTCGCCGAACGCGAGGAAAATGCGATCAAGGCAGCAGCGCAGCTCAAGGTTAGTTGGAAGCCGGTGCCGAAACTGCCGGACCTGAAAGACATCGAGACGGCCCTGCGCGCCAATCCCTCGGCGCCAAGGACGCTGATCGATAAGGGCAACGTCGATGCGGCGATTGCGGCGGCAGCCAAACCGATGCAGCGCACGTATATTTGGCCGTACCAGATGCACGCCTCGATTGGCCCGTCCTGCGCGGTCGCCGATTATCAGGACGATCGCACCAGGGTCTGGTCCGGCACGCAGAACCCGCATCATTTGCGCACGGAGTTGTCGCGGCTGATCGAACGGCGCGAAGCGGAAATCGAAATCATCCGGCTGGAAGCCGCCGGCTGCTATGGCCGCAACTGCGCCGACGACGTTTCGGCCGATGCGGTGCTGCTGTCGCGCGCGGTCGGCCGCCCCGTCCGCGTGCAATTGACGCGCGAGCAGGAGCACGCCTGGGAACCGAAGGGCGCCGCGCAATTGATGGACGTCAATGGCGGGTTGAATGCCGATGGCAGCATCGCCGGATATGATTTTGCCACGCGCTATCCGTCGAACGGCGCACCGACGCTGGCACTGCTGCTCACCAACAAGATTCCTCATATCCCCGCCATATTCGAGATGGGCGACCGCACCGCGATCCCGCCCTATGATTACGATCATCTGCGCGTCGTCGCGCACGACATGCCGCCGATCATGCGCGCTTCGTGGCTCCGCGGCGTTTCGGCGCTGCCCAATACATTCGCGCATGAATCCTGGATCGACGAATGCGCGACCGAGGCCGGCGTCGATCCGATCGAATATCGCCTGCGCTATTTGAAGGACCCGCGCGCCGTCGATCTCGTCAACGCGGTCGCCGAACGCGCCGGCTGGAAGCCGCGGCCGTTCCGGCAAGAACCGGAAGCCGAAGGCGATATCGTGCGCGGGCGCGGCTTTGCCTATGCGCTCTATGTTCACAGCAAATTTCCCGGCTATGGCGCCGCATGGTCGGCCTGGATTGCCGATGTCGCCGTCAACAAGGCCACCGGCGATGTCAGCGTCACCCGCGTCGTCGCCGGTCAGGATTCCGGGCTGATGATCAACCCGGACGGCGTCCGTCATCAGATCCACGGCAACGTCATCCAGTCGACCAGCCGCGCGCTGATGGAAGAAGTGTCGTTCGACCGCTCTTCGGTCACGGCCCGCGAATGGGGCGCCTACCCCATCATCAAATTCCCCGATGTGCCCAAAATCGACGTGTTGATGCTGCCGCGGCAGGATCAGCCGCCGCTCGGCGTCGGTGAGTCCGCGTCCGTCCCGAGCGCCGCCGCCATCGCCAATGCGATTTTCGATGCAACCGGCGTCCGCTTCCGCGAACCGCCATTCACGCCGGAGCGCATCTTGAAAGGATTGCGCGGCGAAGAATATCCGGCGCCGGACGCTTTGCCTGCACCGGCTTCCCAAGCGGCGCCGTCATTGGAAAAATGGCAAAATCCATTTGCCGGACGCCGAAGTGTATTTGCAACGGCCGCGGCGCTGTGCGCGGCGGTCATCGGCATCGGCGCCGCCATACTGCCGTGGCGGGCGATCGCGCCGATCGCCCGGCCGGATGCCTCGGTCTATTCCGCCGCCACCATTGTCCGCGGCCAGCAGCTTGCCGCGCTGGGCGACTGCGCGGTGTGCCACACCTCTGCGAACGGCGCGATCAACGCCGGCGGGCGGCCCCTCGAAACGCCGTTCGGCACGATCTACTCAACCAACATCACGCCCGATGTCGAAACCGGTCTCGGCGCGTGGTCCTATCCCGCCTTCGAGCGCGCCATGCGCGAAGGCATCCATCGCGACGGCCGGCAACTCTATCCGGCCTTTCCCTATACGCATTTTGCAAAAACAACCGATGCCGATCTGCAGGCGCTCTACGCCTATCTGATGGCGCAGTCGCCGGTCCGCGCAGAGACACCGAAAAATGCGCTGGCGTTCCCGTTCAACCTGCGTCCGCTGATGGCGGGATGGAACGCGCTGTTCCATCAGCCCGGCGTATTTCAGGCCGACGCGACCAAATCAGCGATGTGGAATCGCGGCGCCTATCTCGTCGAAGGCCTCGGCCATTGCAGCGCCTGCCATTCACCGCGCAACGCACTGGGTGCCGAAAGGCAAAGCGCCTACCTCGCCGGTGGTTTCGCGGAAGGCTGGGAAGCACCTTCCCTGACTTCGCTTTCGCAAGCGCCGATCCCCTGGAGCGAGGATGAATTGTACGCCTATTTGCGAACCGGCGAATCCCGCTTTCATGGTGTTGCGGCGGGACCGATGGCCCCGGTCGTGAAAGAGCTCACAGCATTGCCGGATCAGGACATCCGCGCCATGGCAGTTTTTCTCGGCTCGTTCAATGAGAGCGCCATCGGCCGGCCGGCGCAGGATGCCCTCGCCGCCAAACTCGAGGCTGCGACCAGCACCCGGATTATCGCCGGCCTCGTCGGTCGGTGCCCGCCTCTATCAGGGCGCTTGCGCGGTTTGCCACGAGGTAGGCGGCGCGCCGTTGTTCGGCAGCCGGCCGTCGCTCGCGCTGAACAGCAATCTGCACAGCGCCGTCCCGGACAATCTGATCCAGGTAATTCTGCACGGCATCGCAACACCGGTTTCGAGCGACCTCGGCTACATGCCGGCCTTCAAGGACAGTTTCACCGACGGCCAGGTCGCCGAGCTGGCGTCGTATCTGCGGCGGCAATTTGCCCCGGATAAGCCCGTATGGGCCGATATCCCGGCCGCAATCGGCCGTATCAGAACGGGAAACCCGCGCTGAGCTGCCATGTCACCGCCAAAACCCACTGGTTGGGCGGCTTTTCGCACGATAGAGTTCCACCATGGCAGTGACAGATATTGCAACGCGAACCTACAACCACGGCTGGCGGCTCGATCCGATCGTGCGCAGCCTGCTGGACACCGATTTCTACAAGCTGCTGATGCTGCAGATGATCCGGGAATTCTACCCGGACACCCGCACCACCTTTTCGGTGATCAACCGCAGCAAGCATGTCAGGCTCGCCGAGGTCATCGACGAAGGCGAGTTGCGCGCCCAGCTCGACCACGCCCGCTCCATCCGCTTCTCCAAGAAGGAACTGATCTGGCTTGCCGGTAATACGTTCTACGGCAAGACCCAGATGTTCTCGCCCGATTTCATCAACTGGCTCGCCCATTTCCGCCTGCCCGAATACGAGCTGCACAAGGTGGACGGGCAATATGAATTGCATTTTCACGGGCCCTGGACCCACACCACGATGTGGGAAATTCCGGCGCTCGCGATCCTGAACGAACTGCGCTCGCGGCAGGTCACCAAGGGACAGGGCCGCTTCGCCCTCGACGTGCTCTATGCGCGCGCCAAGGCAAAGCTCTGGACCAAGGTCGAGCGGTTGCGCAAGCTGGATGGCTTGCGGTTGTCGGACTTCGGCACGCGCCGCCGCCATGGCTTTCTGTGGCAGCGCTGGTGCGTCGAGGCCGTCAAGGAAGGGCTCGGGCCATCGTTCACCGGCACCTCGAACGTGTTGCTGGCGATGGACAATGATCTGGAAGCGATCGGAACCAATGCGCATGAATTGCCGATGGTCGCGGCGGCGCTGGCGGATTCCGATGAAGAGCTGCGCTGGGCGCCCTACCGCATCCTCGATCAATGGCGTCATACCTATGGCGGCAATTTGCTGGTCGCGCTGCCCGACGCCTTCGGTACCAAGCCATTCCTGCGCGACGCGCCCGACTGGGTCGCGGACTGGACCGGCTTTCGCCCGGACAGCGCGCCGCCGATCGCCGCCGGTGAAGACATCATCAGATGGTGGAAGCAGAAGGGCCGCGACCCCAGGGAGAAGCTGCTGGTGTTCTCCGACGGCATGGATGTCGGCTCGATCGAGGACACCTATCACCACTTTGCCGGCCGCGTCCGCATCAGCTTCGGCTGGGGCACCAACCTCACCAATGATTTCGTCGGCTGCGCGCCGGATGGATCGGCCGACCTCGATCCGATCTCGATCGTCTGCAAGGTGACGTCGGTCGACGGACGCCCGGCGGTCAAACTGTCGGACAATCCTGAAAAGGCCACCGGCACGCCATCCGAGGTCGAACGTTACCTGCGCGTGTTCGGCAATGCCGGCCGCGTCCGCACCGCCGTCCACGTCTGAACCTCGCAAGTCTGAACCTGCACGTCTGAACCTGCACGCATTCCTGCCCCATCGAACTGACGAGTTCCGCATGCCCGCACCCAAGCCGCCTGCCTTCGAAACACTCAGCCTGCATGCCGGCCAACGTCCCGACCCCGTCACCGGCGCACGGGCGGTTCCGATCTATCAGACCACGTCCTATGTCTTCCAGGATTCCGACCATGCCGCCGCATTGTTCAACCTCGAACGCGCCGGCCACATCTACACACGGATTTCGAACCCCACGACCGCTGTGCTGGAAGAACGGCTCGCCGCGCTCGAAGCCGGCGTCGGCGCCATCTGCACCGCGAGCGGCATGGCCGCGCTGCATCTGGCGATTGCCACATTGCTCAATGCCGGCGATCATATCGTCGCCTCCTCCTCGCTCTACGGCGGCACGATCAACCTGCTCACGCACACGCTGCCGCGCTTCGGCATCACGACGAGCTTCGTCAAACCGCGTGCGCTCGACGAATTCCGCGCGGCAATCAAGCCGAATACGCGGCTGGTGATCGGCGAGACCATCGGCAATCCCGGCCTCGAGGTGCTGGACATCCCGGCGGTCGCCGGAATCGCGCATGACGCCAAAATTCCGCTGTTGATCGACAACACGTTTGCGACGCCTTTTCTCAGCCGCCCGATCGAACTCGGCGCCGATATCGTGATGAACTCCGCAACCAAATGGATCGGCGGCCACGGCATTGCGATCGGCGGCGTCATTGTCGATGGCGGCCGGTTCGACTGGCATGCGTCGGGTAAATTCCCCGTGTTGACCGAGCCCTATGCCGGTTATCACGGCATCGTCTTCGACGAGCAATTCGGCCAGGCCGCCTTCATCATGCGCGCCCGGACCGAGGGGCTGCGCGACTTCGGCGCGTGCCTGTCGCCGACCAATGCGTTCCAACTGCTGCAGGGCGTCGAGACGCTGGGCGTTCGGATGGAACGTCATATGACCAATACGCTCGCGGTGCTGGAATTCCTCACTGCCAACAAGGCCGTCGACTGGGTACTGCACCCCGCGCTGGAAAATCATCCGGATCACGCGCTCGCCAAAAAGCTGTTGCCGCGTGGCGCCGGATCGATCGTCAGCTTCGGCATCAAGGGCGGGCGCGCCGCCGGCAAAAAATTCATCGAAACGCTGCGCATGATCAGCCATCTCGCCAATGTCGGCGACGCCAAGACGCTGGTCATCCATCCCGCCAGTACGACGCATCAGCAAATGGACGCCGCGCAGCTGCAAGCGGCAGGCATCGGCGAGGAACTCGTCCGGCTATCGGTCGGCATCGAGGCCGCGGCAGATATCGTCGACGATCTCGGCCAGGCGCTTCGTGCATCGCAGAGGGTTTGAGCATGCAACTCACCGTGAATGGCGTTGATACGTTTATTGCTACCGGCGGCCGTCCGTTCGATGCATCCTTGCCCGCGGTCGTGATGCTGCATGGCGCAGGCTTCGATCATTCGACCTGGGCGCTGCACAGCCGGTGGTTCGCCCATCACGGCTATTCCGTGCTGGCGCCGGACCTGCCGGCCCATGGCCGCTCGTCCGGCAAGCCGCTCGCGACGATTGCCGACATGGCGGACTGGACCGCCGCGCTGCTGGACGCCGCCGGTGCGCCCAAGGCGAAGCTGGTCGGTCACTCCATGGGATCGCTGATCGCGCTGGAAATGTCCGCGCGGCAGCCTGCGAAAGTGTCGGGTCTGAGCCTGATCGGAACAGCCGCCACGATGACGGTCGGTCCCGACCTCCTGAAGGCAGCCGAGGCCAACGATCCCGACGCGATCGACATGATGTCGATCTGGGGCCTCGGATTCAGGGCCGAACTGGGCGGCAGCCTCGCGCCGGGACTGTGGATGCATCAGGGCGCGCAACGCGTTTTGCAGCAGATACGCCCGGGCGTGCTCTTCAGCGATCTCAACGCCTGCAACTCCTATCAAAACGCGCTGGCCGCAGCCGCGGAGGTCAAGGTACCCGCGACGTTCATTCTCGGCGAGCGGGACATGATGACACCCGCGAAGGCCGGCAAGACCCTGGCGGCGGCGGCACCAAATGCCCGCACCGTGATCCTTCCCGGTGCCGGGCACATGATGATGGTGGAAGCACCCGACGAGTTGCTGGCGGCGTTGCGGCAGTAGGGCCGAGATTTTCTTCTTCCCTCTCCCCTTGTGAGACAAGGCAAGGGACGACTACTGCCGCGGCGTCGGCTTGCGCTCGACCGGATGGATGTCGATCGCGCGCAGGCGGCCCATTCGCAGCACATCCATTGCGAGCCGGCGGTCGATCCGGTCACGGTCCAGCGCGCGGATCAAATCGTCGACGCCGTTGATCTCGACGCCATCGAGCTTGATCACGACATCGCCGGGCAGCAGCCCGGCCTGCGCCGCCGGTCCGTCCGGCTCGATCTGCGCCAGCAGCGCACCCATCTTGTTGTCGACGCCGGCAACCACCGCATGGCGTCGCGGGATCGGCGCGGTCTGGCCGGCCACGCCGATATAGGCGCGCCGGACATAGCCGTGGCGGATGATCTCGGACAGCACGAACTGCGCGGTATTGCTGGCGACCGCAAAACAGATGCCCTGGGCGCCGTTGATGATGGCGGTATTGATACCGATCACCTCGGCCGATGACGACACCAGCGGCCCGCCCGAATTACCGGGATTGAGCGCGGCATCGGTCTGGATGACGTCTTCGATGGTCCGGCCGCTCACCGAGCGGATCGAACGTCCCAGCGCCGACACCACGCCCGCGGTCACCGTCGATTCGAACCCAAGCGGATTGCCGATCGCGACCACCAATTGGCCGCGGCGCAGGCTTTTTGAATTGCCGAGCGAAGCATAAGGCAAGTCCCGCGCACCATCGGCTCGCAGCAAAGCGAGGTCGGTATCGGGATCGACGCCGAGCACGTGGGCATCCGTGACGAAACCTTCGGTGTCGCGCAGCCTGATTTCTTTCGACGATCCGACCACATGGCTATTGGTCAGCACCAGTCCATCGGGCGAGATCACGATGCCCGAGCCCAGTCCGCCGCGCTCGCGCGCACTCCGTACTTTTGGCCCGGTTTCAACCCGCACGACCGCAGGTCCGACGCGTTCGGTCACGCCGATCACGGCGTTGGAATAGGCGTCGAGCAACGATCGATCGGAAGCCGGGATGGGTTCAGTTGCTTGCGATGACAGTCCGTCATCGCCGATATCAGAGGTAAAATCCAACATGGCGAAATTCCTTCGGCCTTGTCAGATGGTTACGGGACGATCGCCGTGCAAGGGACGCAATACTGACCCAACCCGGACGCAAGACCGGACATTGGTTACGCCCGCCGCAGCGTCGAAGGCCGCGCCTTCACGGGATCGAGAATCGACCAGTCGCCCTGCTCCAGCGTGTAACCTTTCGGAAATGGCGCACGAAGCTCCAGCCCGAGCGAACGCAGCACGCGGTCGTCGCGGTAGTAGCATTGCAACACCACGCGGACGAGCGTCGCCGCCGCCGCGCCGCCCGATGCACGGAATTCGCTGGCCACGGCGTCGCGCCGCGCCGGATCGAGTTCGGCGAGCGGTTTGCCGGCGAGGCGCGCGAGATGATCGAGCGCCGCTTTCACCATGTCGGTGTCGCGGCCGAGTGTCGCAAGGATATCGGCCTGGATCGCGGGGTCGTCCGCGCCGGGCACCTTGTACTCATCGCTGGCGGGAATGATCATCGCTGCGACGGCGCGGAGATCGTCGCGTTGGGCTGAAGTCAGTTCATTTGCTGCGGACATGGCGGCCTCAGTCGAAAAGGTTGGCAAGACGTTGCTTCATCTGGTCGGCGACGTAGAGCGCGATCGCCTGGATCGTCGAGGTCGGATTCACGCCGCCCGAAGTGACGAATACGCTGCCGTCGACGATGAACAGGTTTTTCACGTCATGCGACCGGCCCCATTCGTTCACCACAGAACGCGCCGGATCGGTACCCATCCGCGCCGTGCCGAGCAGATGCCAGCCGCCCCATGGGATCGGATTGTTGATGCAGATGTCGGTCGCGCCGGCGGCTTCGAGAATCTCCCGGCCGCGCGCCAGTCCATGCTCCATCATCTTCCGGCTGTTCTCGCTGATCGTGTAATCGATCTTCGGCGCGGGAATTCCGTGGCCGTCCTTCAGCACGGGATCGAGCGTGACGCGATTATGCTCCTCAGGCAGATCCTCGCAGATCGCAGAGACCGCGAGGCGATGGCCATTGAGCTTGCGGAAGACGCGGTGATGATCCGCGCCCCACGGCAAAATGCCCTTCTGCTCGCTCGCGACGGCTTCGAACACAGGCCCTGCACCACGGCCGAACTGGATCCCGTAGCCACGGACGAAGCCGCGCGAAAGATCGGTGTCATAAAACTCCTTGCTCCAGAGGCAGGTCGGCGGCGCGCGGTTACTGTCGGTCAGCTCCTTCACGAAGCCGTAGATCTGCGCATAGGGATGGAACATCAGGTTCTTGCCGACCAGGCCGGACGAATTGGCCAGCCCGTTCGGGAAGCGGCCGGAAACCGAATTCAGCAACAGCCGCGGCGTGCCAACGCCATTGCAGGCGATGATGACGACCTCGGCCGGCTGGAACTGTTCGACGCCATCCTTGTCGTAGTAGACGACGCCCGAGGCCATGCCATGCTCGTTGGTCAGGATCTCGCGCACGCGGCAATGGGTCTTGAGCTCGACGCCCGCGCGGATCGCGTGCGGCCAATAGGTGATGTCGGTCGAAGCTTTCGCACCTTGCGCGCAGGCCGGCGTGCAATGGCCGAGATTGATGCAACGCGCCCTGCCCTCGTAATCCATCGTCGCGACCGTTGTGTCCGATGGCCACCAGTGCCAGCCGAGCTTGTTCATGGCGTTGCCGATCAGCGGGCCGGATAGTCCGAGCGGCTGCGGCGGCATCGGCGGGTGCGTCAGCGGCGAACAGCGGATCGCCTGACAGGCCCGATACGCCCATCATCCGGTCGTTCTCTTCGAAGAACGGGGTGAGTGCATCGTAATCGATCGGCCAGTCATCCGCGACGCCGTCGAGCGTCTTCACTTTGAAATCGGAGGGATGCAGCCGCGGCCAATGCGCGGTGTACATCACCGTCGAGCCGCCGACGCCGTTGAAGTTCACAACCTTGATCGGCGAGTTGTCGTCATTGATCGGATAGTCCTCGGGCCGGCCGCGGATATTCGGGCTGGTCGACCAGTCGCCGTAGAACTTCGCCTCCCAGTCCCGGCCGGTGCTCGGATATTCCGAAGGATTCATCCAGCCGCCCTGGTCGAGGCAGAGGATGTGCATCTTGGTATCGGCCAGGCTCCAGGCCACGGCCGCGCCGGACGCACCGGCGCCGATGATCAGGACGTCAACGGGATCGTTCATTCCAGTTCCTTGAATGTTTCTCTGCCGTCATTGCGAGGAGCGCAGCGACGAAGCAATCTATACTTTCCATGTGCGGCGAAATGGATTGCTTCGCTGCGCTCGCAATGACGGCACTCACGATCTCAATTCACAATCCTCACCGGCAGCGTGCGAATGCCGCGAATGAAGTTCGACGAAAGCCGCTGCGGGGGGCCCATGATTTCGAAGTGCAGATCCCGTTGTAAAATTTCCTCCCAGAGAATTCGGATTTGCTGTTCGGCGAGCCGGTCGCCGACGCAGCGGTGGATGCCCGCGCCAAAGGCGAGATGCTGCCGCGGCTTGGCACGATCGACGATGAATTCATCCGCGCGGTCGATCTTGTCCTCATCGCGATTGCCGGAGATGTACCACATCACGACCTTGTCACCCCTGGCAATCCGGCGGCCAGCTAGTTCGACATCGTTGCGGGCGGTTCGGCGCATATGCAGCACAGGTGTCTGGTAGCGAATGGTCTCGGAAACAAGGCTCGGGATCAATTCGTGCCGGCTGCGCATGAGCTCGAATTGTTCAGGGTTTTCCACCAGCGCCATCAGCCCGCCGGTCATGGAATTGCGCGTGGTGTCGTTGCCGCCGACGATCAGAAGCGCGATCGTCCCGATGAATTCGCGCGCCTGAAGATTGCGGGTCGCCTCGGAATGCGCGAGCATCGAAATCAGGTCGAACGCCGGCGCTGCGTTCGCGCGCGCATCCCATAATCTGCGGAAATATTCTCCCATTTTTGTCAGCTCGGCGACGCGTTCGTCGAACGAATGCACGACCGCGTCGGGTGCCTCAAGGTTGGCGATCGCGACATCCGACCACCAGGTCAGCTTTTCGCGGTCCTCCCAGGGGAAATCGAATAATGTTGCCAGCATCATGTTGGTGAGATCGGTCGAGACACGTGCGACCCAATCAAACGTCTCGTTCCGCGGCAGCCCATCGAGCACGTTGGAAGTACGCTTGCGGATCAGCGGCTCCAGGTTGACAAGGTTCGACGGCGCCACGATCGGGGCAACGGTACGGCGGTGCGCGGTGTGACCCGGAGGATCCATCCGGAGGAAGTTCGGAATCTCCCGCCCCTTGGGTTGGTCCGTCACCTGGATTCCGCCGAGTTCCGAGCTCGAGGAGTAGTTCTTGTGGTCAAGTTCGACCTCAAAAATGTCGTCGTAGCGCGTCACCGACCAATAGGGTCCAAACGGCGAGGCCTCGCAGTAATGTACAGGATCGTCTCGGCGCAGTTGCGCAAACAACGGCCGCCAAATGTCGTTCTGATAAAGCGCGGGATCGCTGACGTCGATCGAAGTCAGTCGGCGCCGCTGCGCCTGGGTCATCGTTTTCTCCCGCATGGACGTCGCCGCTTCGACGGGCGATCATCGTCTTCTCCGGGCCAGCCAAAGCGGCCAGCCGGAACGTCTGACGATAGTCGAATTGCATGCTGAGTAAAGGCGAGCAAACGCAAGGCACTGAGCGAGCGAGACGGCAGTTTGAGGGCATCGGCCGGTCGAGAACCGGGAACGCCCGCCAATTCACGGATACCAGATGTGCTTTCCGGGGTTTGTTCGCCGCCGCGGGACAGGCTAGCCTGACACCCAAACAGAGATCCCGGGAGCAACGCTGCGTGGCCGCTTCGAACCCACCACCTCACCTCGATTTTGACGCCATCATCATCGGCGCGGGCATGTCGGGCCTGTACCAGCTCTATCGCCTGCGCGAACTGGGGATGCGGGTGCGCGTGTTCGAGGCCGGGACCAATGTCGGCGGCACCTGGTACTGGAACCGCTATCCCGGCGCCCGTTTCAATTCCGAGAGCTACTCCTATGGCTACTCGTTCTCGAAGGAATTGCTGGCGGAATGGGACTGGTCCGAGCATTTCGCGGGCCAGCCGGAAACGCTGCGTTATCTCAACCACGTCGCCGACAAATTCGACCTGCGCCGCGATATCGCCTTCAAAAGCCGCGTCACGGCGGCAACGTACGACGAGGATACGCGGAGCTGGAATCTCACGACTGGAGGACGGAAGCCACTTCCGCACCCGCTTCCTGGTCACCGCCATCGGCCCGCTGTCGACCCCTACCCTGCCGCGCATCGAAGGCCGCGATTCGTTCGGCGGCCAGTCGTTCCACACCGCGCGATGGCCGCATGAACCGGTCGACTTCGCCGGCAAGCGCGTCGCCGTGATCGGCACCGGCGCCACCGGCGTGCAGACCATCCAGACCATCGCGCGAGACGTCGGCCATCTCACCGTGTTCCAGCGCACGCCCAATTGGTGCGCGCCGCTGCATAACGGCAAGATCGACGCCGAGACGCAAAAGACGATCAAGGCCGGCTATCCCGATATGTTCGCCCGGTGTCAGGAGACGTTTGCCTGTTTTCTGCATACGCCGGATCCACGCGGCGCATTCGAGGTCTCCGACGAGGAACGCGAGGCGTTTTACGAAAAACTCTATGCCGAGCGCGGCTTCGGCATCTGGCAGGGCAATTTCCGCGACATCCTGATCGACCGCAAGGCGAATGCGACGATCAGCGATTTCGTCGCGCGAAAGATCCGCCAGCGCGTGAAGAACCAGGACGTCGCTGAAAAGCTGATTCCGAAGAACCACGGCTTTGGCACAAGGCGGCTGCCGCTCGAGACCTTCTATTACGAGGTCTACAACCAGGACAATGTCGAACTGGTCGATATCACGGAGACGCCGATCGAGCGGATCACGCCAAAGGGCATCAAGACCAGCACGCAAGAATACGAATTCGACATCATCATCTTTGCAACCGGGTTCGATGCCATCACCGGCGCCTTCGACAAAATCGATTTTCGCGGCGCCGCTGAGCGCCGACCTGAAAGACAAATGGAAGAACGGGCCGCAGACCTATCTCGGCATCATGGTCGACGGTTTTCCCAACATGATGATGCTGATGGGTCCGCACACCGCGCTCGGCAATATTCCGCGCAGCATCGAATACAGCGTCGATTGGGTGAGCGGCCTGATCCGCTTTGCGCAGGAGAACAAACTGACGCGGCTGGAAGCCACGGCCGCCGGCGTGGCGTCCTGGACCGATCACGTCAAGTCGCTCGGGGTTGGCCTGTTGTCCAACGAGGTCAATTCGTGGATGACCGGGATCAACTCCAACGTCGAAGGCAAGCAAACGCGCATCGTCGCCCGATACAGCGGCAGCGCGCCAGCGTATCGCGCGCGATGCGACGAGGTGGCGGCAAAGGGATATGATGAGTTGAGGCTGGGGTAAGCGATTCACGTCGTCCCGGCGCTTAAGGCCGGGACGCCATACCGCGCGAATTTATCGATCGGGCGATCCAGTACGCAGCGGCTTCCTTCGACAACTGAGTGCCTCTGGAATATGGATCCCGGCTCCGGTGCGCAATTGCGCACCGGGCCGGGACGACGTGGAGAGTGCATTCAATTTTGAAAAGTGGGCATGCGTCCGCCATCTCGCGGCGCGTTGCGCCCGGAGTTTTGCATGAACCTTGTCCCTCTGAAATCAGAGGGCGCAGGGAAGACCGGGTGCCCATTGCACCCGCGGCCCGTGTGCATTGGTAGAAAGCACACGGTAGTCACCACAGGTACGCCGGAAACATCCGGCCTTCCCTGCGCAATGGTTTTAACGGTTTCCTTCGTGATCTCCCCGGTGACCGGGCTTTGTTGTCACCGTCACCCGTGAGAACTTGCTTCTCACGAACTTGACGCCAGCGTCGGGGCGTCAGGACCACACGACTTCGCCGTCCGCATTGGCGCGTTCGTCTCGCGCGCCGTTGCGTCCACCGCATCCCGCGCGCCTTACGTCCGTGACGATCGCGAGCCGCCCCTCATGTGGGCGCGAGACGGGCGAGCTTGTAGAGATGATTTGCCCGACGAGGGAAGCGAAATATTTTTGCGCGTAGGGGCTGGACAGGTTTAATCGATTTGCCCGACGAGGCTCTTCCGATGGGTAGTCCGGCTCACCTATCCCAAACGAAGACTTACCACGCATCGATGCAGGGCCGCTTGCGGCCGCTGCGCGGTTCGGGCTTCGGCACCGATCGCAGCCCGGACATGATCCAGTGCCTTGTATCGGCGGGATCGATGACCTCGTCGATCTCAAGCACCGAGGCGATCGAGACCGCCTTGCCGTTGGCGTAGAGCTCGGCAACCTTGGCCTTGTAGTAGTTCTCGCGCTCCACTGGGTCTGCGATCGCTTCCATCTCCTTGCGAAAGCCGAGCCGCACATAGCCCTCCAGGCCCATGCCGCCGAATTCGCCGGTCGGCCACGCCACCGTGAAGAGCGAGGCGTGAAAGCTTCCGCCGATCATGGATTGCGCGCCGAGGCCGTAGCCCTTGCGCAAGATAATGCCGAACAGCGGCACGGTGAGGCTGGCGCCGGTCACGAACATGCGCGCGACGTGACGGACGATCGCGGTCTTCTCCGCTTCGGGCCCGACCATGAAGCCCGGCGTGTCGCAGAGCGATATCATCGGAATATCGAAGGCGTCGCACAGCTGCATGAAGCGCGCGGCCTTGTCACCGGCGGGCGCGTCGATCGCGCCGCCGAGGTGCTTTGGGTTGTTGGCAATCAGTCCAAACGGCTTGCCTTCGATGCGAATGAAGGCGGTTATCATCCCGACGCCGAAATCCCGGCGGATTTCGAGCACCGATCCTTCGTCGGCCAGGAGATCGATGACGGTTCGGATGTCATAGACGCGCAGGCGATTTTCGGGGATCGCCCGCCGCAGCAGCCGCTGGTCCGGCGCTTTCCAGTCCGCAACCGCCCCCTGAAAATAGGACAGATATTTTTGCGCTGATGTCGTCGCCTCCTCTTCGTCCTCGACAAGAATGTCGATGACGCCGTTCGGCGACTGGAACGACACCGGCCCGACGTCGGCGGGATGGTAGACGCCGAGGCCGCCGCCTTCGATCATGGCCGGCCCGCCCATGCCGATCGACGCGTTCCTGGTCGCGATGATGACGTCGCAGCAGCCAAGCATCGCGGCGTTGCCGGCAAAGCAATAACCGGACACGACGCCGACCACCGGCACCAGCCCCGAAAGCCTGGCGAATTGCACAAAGGACGGCCCGTCGAGCCCGGTCATGCCGAGCCGGTCGGTGTCGCCGGGACGGCCGCCGCCACCTTCGGCGTAGAACACCAATGGCAATCGCCACTGCTCGGCCAGCCCAAGCATGCGGTCGATCTTCTTGTGGTTCATGTGGCCCTGGGTGCCGGCCAGCACGGTGTAGTCATAGGAGATCACCATGCAGCGCCCGCCTTCGGCGCCGAACTTGTCGGCGTTCACGGTGGCGACGCCGGAGATCAGCCCGTCGGCCGGCGTGTTCTGGATGAGATCGTCGACCTTGCGCCGCCGCCGCTGCGCGGCAATCGCGAGCGACCCATATTCGACAAACGAGCCGTCATCGACGAGTTGCGCGATATTCTCGCGCGCCGTTCGCTGGTTGGTCTTGCGGCGGCGCTCGACCGAGGCCGGCCGGTTTTCGTCGAGCGTAATGGCGTGGCGTGCGATCAGCTCGGCCAGATCAGCGCGGATATGATCGAGATCGAAATCGTCTTCGGCCGCCACCTCATGACCATCGACCTCGGCAGGATCGAGAAACAGGATCGCCTCGTCCTGCATCAGGGTCGCGCCGGCACCTGCAACGATCTTGACAACCTTGCCGCCGTGCGGCGCCGTCACGAGATGCTCCATCTTCATGGATTCAAGGACGGCGATCTGTTGGCCCGGGCGGACAAGATCGCCTTCGCCGACCTCGATCGCCACGATCGTGCCCTGCAACGGCGCGGCGACCGTCACCGATCCCGCCGGACCGGCGGCGGATTCGCCGAGCTCAAAGGCGGCGGCCACATTGGCGGCCGTCCCGTTTGGCTCCGGGCCTCAACGCATCGGCGATTTCCTTTGCCGCACACGACGAGCGCGCCGGCATGGCTATCGATGAAGCCGGTATTGATGCGGTTCGCGACAAAATCCGGATGCGCCAGCACGGCGCCCAGCAACGGAATATTGGTGGCGACACCCTCGATCCGGAACTCGCGCAACGCCCGTGCGGCTTTCTGGACGACGTCCGCCCAGTTCGGGCCCGTCGAATGAACGATGACTTTTGCCAGAAGCGAGTTGAAAGCAGCAGCTGGTCCTGTAACCGGAATAGCCGAACGTATCGACGCGAACCCCGGGGCCGGACGGCAGGTCGAACAGCGCGAGCGTCCCGCCGGTTGGTTTGGTGACACCGTTCTCGTCCATCACCTCCATATTGACGCGCAGTTGCATCGCATAGCCGCGCGGCTTGGGGATATAGGCCTGCGCCAGGCCGAGTGAGCCCAGCGTGGCGCCATCGGCGACCGCAAGCTGCGATTTCACGAGATCGACGCCAAGCACTTCCTCGGTGACGGTATGCTCGACCTGAAGCCGCGGATTGGCTTCGATGAAGGCGAACGCGGACGCGGCATCCCTGGCGTCGCCATCGACCAGGAATTCGAAAGTGCCGAGATTGTCGTAGTTCGCGGCCGCGGCAAGCTGCTTGGCGGCCTCGATGATGGCGGCGCGCAAGCGATCGCTCAGCGAGGGGCTCGGCGCCACTTCGACGAGCTTCTGGTTGCGGCGCTGGATCGTGCATTCGCGCTCCCACAAATGGCTGATCGCGCCATGCTGGTCGCCGATGATCTGCACTTCGATGTGGCGGGCGTTGCGAACCAGGCGCTCGACATAGACGCCGTCGCTGCCGAAAGCCGCCCTGGCCTCGGATTGGCAGCGCGCATAGGCGTCCTCCAGCCCGGCTGCGTCATCGACGATGCGCATGCCGCGTCCCCCGCCGCCGGCAATGGCCTTGATCATGACCGCGCCGCCCCGCCCAGCGACGCGAAGAAGGCTTTGGCCTCCTCGAGGCTGGTCGGGCCGCTGGTGCCCTCGATGACGGGCACGCCGCATTGCTTCGCCAGCGCCCTCGCCCTTGCCTTGTCGCCGAACAGGTCCAGCGCTTCCGGCGACGGCCCGACGAAAATAATTCCCTCCTCCGCGCAGCGCCGCGCGAGCGAGGAATTCTCACTGAGGAAACCGTAGCCGGGATGCAGTGCGTCACATCCGGTGGCCTTGGCCGCGGCCATGACCGCCTCGATATCGAGATAGGCGCGCGCGCCCTGCCCCGGGATCTCGTGCGCAACATTCGCCGCACGGACATGCAGCGAGAGCGCGTCGTCGGCCGGGTAGATCGCGACCGTGGCAAGGCCGGCTTCATCCGCGGCGCGCGCGATGCGAATGGCGATCTCGCCCCGGTTGGCGATCAGCAGTCTATGGAAGGGCATGGATGATTCCGTCTGGACATTTGAGCCTCGTGACTTTTCATGAGTCTCGTGACTTTCAGTTGAACCGGAGGCCGCGTCACTTCACCCAGTTTGCGAGAAGTGATTGGCGAGCGCTTGCCGCTTCGAAGAAACATCACCCTAACGATCCCTCATGGTCGGATCGAGCACGATACGCAAAGACTCTCCCAAGGCGTTGAATGCCAAGGACACGACGAGGATGGCAAGCCCCGGCGCGTACATCTGCTCCGGCGCGATCTCCATGTACTGATAGGCGCGGGCCAGCATCGCGCCCCAACTCGGATTAGGTGGCTGGATACCGAGACCGAGGAAGCTGAGGCTGGCTTCCGCGAGCAGCGCCGCCGCCAGAAGCAGCGTGACCTGCACGATCACAGGCTGCAGGGCGTTCGGCAAGACATGCTTCCACAGGATATGCCAGGCCGGCGCGCCGAAGCAGCGGGAAGCATCGACATAGAGCTCCTGGCGCACGATCAGCGTGCGCGCCCGCACGATCCGGGCCAGCGCCGGAAACATCACGATGCCGACCGCGATCATGCCGTTGGTAAGGCCGATGCCCAGCGCGCCCGTGACCGCGATCGCCAGCACGATGGCCGGGAACGACAGGAAGGTGTCGATGACCCGGCTGATGATGTCGTCGGTCCAGCCGCCGAAGAACCCGGCGATCAATCCGACCGGCAGGCCGATGGCAATGGCGACACTGACCGCGAGGACGCTGGCATAGACGGTGGCCGGCGCACCGTAGATCAGGCGGCTGAAGATATCGCGGCCGAGATCGTCGGTGCCGAGCAGATGCTCCGGACCGGGGGCGGCCAGCATGTTGTTGACGTCCTGCGCGGTCGGCGCATAGGGCGCGATCCAGGGCGCGCCGATCGCCACGATCACCAGCACCAGCAGAACCAGGATCGCCAGCGCCGCGCGCAGATCGCCGGCCAGCCAGCGGACGAGACGCCGCAGCCGGCCCGGCTCGGCTCGCTGTTCCCGTGCTGGCAGCGTCACATCGGTCATTGCTCGATCCTTGGATCAACGGCCGCGCACAAGAGATCGGCGATCAGATTGACCGTGATCACCACGATCACCATCGCAAACACCACGCCCTGCACGATCGGGAAATCGCGCTGAATGGCGCCGCGAACGATCAGGCTGCCGAGGCCGGGAATGGCGAACACCGCTTCGATCACAACCGTCGCCGCCAGCATGCGGTTGACCAAGAGGCTGATGATGGTGAAGAGGTTGACGCTGACATTCTTCAACCCGTGCTGCCAGAGGATCCGCGTCATCGACAACCCCTTGGCGTGCAGCGTCCGCACATATTGCGACGACAGCACTTCGAGCAGCGATCCCCGCAGCTGCCGCGCCACTTCGGCCATCCCGTAAGCCGCAATCGCAATGCCCGGCAGCAGCGCGTGCCGGATCGCTTCCCACGGCGAAACGCTGAACGATTTCGCGCCGGTCGCGGGCAGCCAGTTCAGTTTCAGCGAAATCTCGGCGACCAGGATCATCGCCAGCCAGAAGCCGGGGATGGCGACGCCGAGCGAGGCGACCATGCTGACGGTCTTGTCGACCCAGCCATTGGGCTTGATCGCCGCGATCACACCCATCGGAATCCCCGTCAGCAGCGCGAGAAGCAGCGCGATCGCCACGATCAGCAGCGTATTGGGGAAGGCGCGCGCGATCGAGGTCGCGACCTTTTCACCGGTCAGCAGCGATTGCGAGAGATCGCCTTGCACGACGTGGGCGAGCCACGCGCCATATTGCACCAGGAATGGCCGGTCCAGGCCGTAGATGTTCCTGATCTCGGCAATGCGCGTGTCGGTGGCGTTGTCGCCCGCCAAGGTCACCGCGATGTCGCCGGGCACCAGTTTGAGCAGCGCGAACACGATGAACGTCGCGAGCAGGATCACAGGGACCGCCTGCAACAGACGGCCGCCGATGACCCTTGCCGGACTTCGCCGCGCCATTCAGCTCTCCAGCCAGACGTCGTCGTATTTCGGCTTGCCGAGGAGGTTCGGCCTGTAGCCTTGCACCTTCTTGTTCATGGCGACCAGTTCGAACTGGAAGGCGAGCGGCGCCACGAAGGCGTTCTCCATCACCAGGCGCTGGACGGTCGCAAAAGCCTTGCGGCGGATCTCGATATCTTCCGATGCCCGCGATTCCCGGATGGCGGCTTCCAGCTCCGGCGGCACCGGCGCCCTTCCGCCATTGTAATAGGCGTCCTTGGTGAACATCAGCGAATAGGTCAGGCTCGGGTCCGGCCGCCCGGTCCAGGCCGCGAGCAGGCCGGAGCCGCGCTTTTCGGGGCCAAAGAACGCGGCGGAAGCTTCCGCGATCGGCGCGTTGACGAATTTTATGTTCATGCCGGCCTTGCGGAACTGTTCGATCAGGATTTCCTGGCGCTGCACCGAATCCTGATCGGTGTAGCCGCCGATCTCGATCACGGTACCCTCCTTGAAGCCGGCTTCGCCGAGCAGTTTCCGCGCTCTGTCCGGATCATAGGGATAAAGCTTCGCGACCGCCTCGTCGTAAGCCCAATGCGCCTTCGGCAAATTCATGTAAGCGGGTTCGGCCAGACCTGCGAGCGCGGCCTTGACGAAGGCGACGCGATCGATCGCAAAGTTGAAGGCCTGGCGTACCTTGACGTCGTCGAAGGGCGGCTTGGCCCAGTTCAGGAAAATCTGAAACACATAGAGCGTCGGACCGTTGACGATCTTGATGCTGCTGGCCCGCTCCACAATCGCCTTCTGGCGCGGCGGTAGCTGGTAGATCAGATCGTTCTGGCCGGCGGTGACCGAGCGCGCGCCGGTGGTCAATTCCGGAATGATCGAAAATTCGATGCCATCCGGATAGGGACGGTTGGCCTTCCAGTATTTTTCGTTGCGCTTGACGACGATCTTCTCGCCGTCCGCCCAGCTCACGAAGGCATAGGCGCCGGCGCCGACCGGCGTGCGCGCGACATTACCGGCGCTGCTCGCCTTGATCGCCGCCGGCGAAACCATCATGCCGGCGCGATCGGAAAGGATGCCGGGCAACGCGGCATCGGGTGTATTCAGCTTCAATGTGACCTGCATCGGCCCGGTGACCGCGGCGGATGCCATCGCGGCAAGATCGGCCTTGATGTTGGATTTCGGATCGCTCTTGTTGCGCTCGAGGTTGAACTTGACCGCTTCGGCATCGAGCGGCGTGCCGTCGTGAAAGGTCACGCCGGGGCGGATGTTGAGCACGAAGGTGGTGGGGTCGGTAAAACTCCAGCTTTCGGCCAGACCAGGCTTGGGTTTTAGCGTCTCAAAATCCCATTCGGTCAGCGTGTCGTACATGGTGAACAGGAACGCGTGGTCCGAGCCGGCCCCGCCGGTAGCCGGGTCGAGGCTCGACGGATTGGCGGGCGCGGAGATCCGCAATATGCCGCCGCGCCTGGGCGTACCTTGCGCGAAAGCGTTGCCGCCAAAACCCGCACCGGCCAACGTGCCCGATATCAGCGCCATTGCCTCGCGTCGTGTGTGTGTCATGGCCTATCCTCCGGCAGGTTTTCGAATTAGTTCGGTGAGAAAGTTCGCACTGTCGGCGAAATGGCAGGCGACCCAGTGATCGGGCATCAGCTCGCGCCAATCGGGTACCTGCGCGGCGCAAACAGCTTGCGCGTAGCGGCAGCGGGTACGGAATCGGCATCCCGACGGTGGATCGATCGGGCTCGGGATTTCGCCTTCGAGAACGATCCGTTGATCGCCGCGCAGGTGTGAGGGCAACGGCCGCGGTTCGGCCGACAGCAGCGCCTGCGTATAGGGATGCAGCGGGCGCGCGGAAACTCCTTCGGTCGGGCCGAGTTCGACGAAGCGGCCGAGATACATCACCGCGATCCGTTCGCTGATGTGGGAGACCACCGCGAGATCGTGGGTGATGAACACGTAAGTGAGCCCGAGATCGCGCTGCAATTCGGCGAACAAGTTGAGCACGTCGCCGCGGATCGACATATCCAGCGCCGCCACCACCTCGTCGCAGACGATCAGTTTGGGACGCAGCGTCAGCGCGCGCGCAATGACGACACGCTGCTTCTGGCCGCCGGAAAGCTGGTGCGGATAGCGCTGGGCCTACTTCCTGCGGCAGGCCGACGCGATCCATCGCCTCCCGCGCCCGCGTCACGCGCTCGGCCTTTGTGCCCATGCGCGCGAGTTCCAGCGGCTCCAGAACCGATGACATGATCGTCATGCGCGGATTGAGGGCGGCATTCGGATCCTGAAAGATGATCTGATAGTCGCGGCGATGGTTTTGGAACGCTTTGCGCGGCATCGCCAGCGGATCGATGCCGTTGTGCAGGATGGCGCCGCCACTCGGCTTCAGCAGAAACACCAGCGCGCGGCCGATCGTGGTCTTGCCCGATCCGGATTCGCCGATGATGCCAAAGGTTTCACCGCGACGGACGTCAAAACTGACGCCATCGACGGCCTTCACGGTGGCGCGGCGGTCGGTGGTCTGAAACCGCACCTGGAGATCGCGCACCGAAACGATGGCGTCCGCGCCGGTATCGGCGGCTTGCGGCATCATTGCGCGACCATCGCCGCGATCGGCGCGGAGGCCGCGTGCTGCAGCGCGCCGGGCAGATCGAGTTCATTGAACCGCCAGCAACGCACCTTGCGGCCACCTCCCGCATCGCGCAGTTCCTGCTCTTTCTCGCAGCCCGCGACCGCGTGCGGACAGCGCGCCTTGAAACGGCAACCATTGGGCATGTCCATGATGGACGGCACCCGGCCCGGGATCGAAGGCAGCTTGCCGCGACGCGGGCTCAGATGCGGCAGCGAGCGCAACAGGCCGGACGTATAGGGATGCAGCGGCCGCACCAGCGCGTCATCGACATTGGCGTCCTCGATCACCTCGCCGGCATACATGGTGATCATCCGCGTGCAGGTCTCGGCGACGACGCCGAGATCGTGCGTGATCAGCATCAGCGCGGTATTCGAGGTCTCGCTGAGCTCGCGCAGCAGCTCGAGGATTTGCGCCTGTACGGTGACGTCGAGCGCGGTGGTCGGCTCGTCCGCGATCAGCAATTGCGGGCCGCAGATCAGGGCGGCTGCGATCATGACGCGCTGGCGCATGCCGCCGGATAGCTGGTGCGGATAATCGTCGATCCGCCGCTCGGGCGAGGCAATGCCGACACGGCGGAGCATGTCGAGCGTGCGCGCCCTCGCCTCCTCCTTGCTGACGCCGGTGTGAACGCGGAGCGTCTCGGCGATCTGGTGACCGACGGTAAAGACCGGATCGAGCGCGCTCATCGGCTCCTGAAAGATCATGCCGATGCGCCGTCCGCGGATCGCGCGCATCTCCCGCGCACTGCATCTGGTGAGGTCGATCCCGTCAAACCAGATCGAACCGTCGAGGCCCGCCAGATTGTTCGGCAACAGCCGCAGCATCGAAAGGCCGGTGATCGTCTTGCCGCATCCGCTTTCGCCGACGATGCCGACGCGCTCGCCGGGCTGAATGTCGAAATCGATCTTGCGCGTCGCCTGCCAGACGCCGTGTGAAGTCTTGAAGCGGATACCAAGGCCACGCACCGATATCAGCGCTTGCGTGCCGCCTGCCGCAACCGCGTCCGATTTGCGCTGTGCCGGGTGGGCCGCTGTCATCAGCCCGCCGCCCGCTTCTTCTCTTTCACGAGCTGTTCCTCCATCAGCATCTCGGTTCCGATGATGCCGTCGCGGGTGAGCTGGTCGAGTTCTGCGTCGGACAATCCGAGCAGGCCGCCGAGTATTTCCTTGTTATGTTCGCCGAGCGTCGGCGGCACACTGCGGATCGGGAACGGGTTTTCGGTTTCGCGGAACGGCATCGACGGCTGCGGGTGCTTGCCGATGAAGGCGCGGTCGACTTCCTGGATGAAGCCGCGCGCTTGCAAGTGCGTATCCTTCAACAGTTCGATCGGCAGCCGCGCCACGCCGGATGCGACACCCGCGGTCTGCAGTACATTCATCGCCTGCTCCGGATCGCGCGCCGACGTCCAGGCGGTAATCGCCGCCTCGATCTCGCTTTCGATGGCGCGCCGCCCGTCTGCTGTCTTTAGTTTCGCGTCGGCGGCCCAGTCGGCACGGCCGAGCAATCCAGCGAGCTTCGGCCACATCGCATCGCTGGAAACCGCAACGACGATCCAATTGTCGTCGCCCGCGCAGCGGAAGCAGCCATGCGGCACAAAGTCCGGATGACGATTGCCGTATTTCACTGGCGTCCTGCCGTCGATCGAGTGCGCAACGATCCAGGGCGCCGCAAAAGGCATCATGCATTCGATTTGCGCGAGATCGACGAACTGGCCCTTGCCGGTGAGTTTGGCGTGGATCAACGCGGTTAGCACCGCGGCGCAGCCGTTCAGGCCGCCGACGGCGTCGCCAAACGCCGTATGGCTCATGACCGGCGGTCCATCGGCGTCGCCGACCACGCTCGGCAGGCCCGAGCCCTGCTCCAGCGTCGAGCCATAGGCGCGGCAGTCACGATGGACGCTGCCGGCGCCGAAGGCCGACATCGACATCATGACCAGCTTTGGATTGAGCTTGCTCAGCACGTCGTAACCCAGTCCCAGCTTTGGCAGCACTTCGACGGAGTAATTATCGACCACGAGATCGGCGTCGGCCAGCAACCGCTTCGCGAGATTCAATCCCTGCGGCCGGGTCAGGTCCAGCGTGATGCCGCGCTTGTTGCGGTTCATGATGCAGTAGCGCACCGATTTTTCGTACATCTGTTCGAGGACATAGGCCGGACGGCGGTCGACGCCGCGCCACCAATCCGGATATTGCGTAGCCTCGATCTTGATCACGTCGGCGCCGAGATCGGCCAGCGTGCGCGTGCAGATCGGCCCGGCCCAGCCCATCGAGAAATCGATCACGCGGATGCCTTCGAGCGGCAGGCGAGTTGCGCCGCGCGGCTCCGGCTGCACGGCGCAGCCGCGCGGGCGCGCGCTCGCTGGCATGGGCGCGGCCAAGCATCTGCTCGCCAATATCGGGAACCGCCCCGCCACGGCGCGGCGGCGTACCGGTCAGCCGCTGCATGGAGCCGGCGGTGAAGCCGGTTTCGTCGCCGATGACAATGGGGACGATCGCCCCGCGCGCTTTTTTCTCTTCATCGGCGATGAGATCGCCAATGTCCGGCACCGGCACGATCGGGATTTTTCGCCGCAGCCCTTCGGCGAACCATTCCTGCGCGGTGCGCTGCTTCAATCGCGGAATGAATTTGCTTTCGATTTCCTCCATGCGCTGCAGCCGGTCGACACCCATGAACAGCGTCGCGTCGTCGCGCAGCTCCAATAATCCCAGCATCTCGCAGAACGCGCGCCATTGCGCCGGGGTCACCGTGGTGACGCCGAGCCAGCCTTGCTTCGTCTCGTAGATGCCGACCGGAAAAGTCGGCCAAAACCGGTTGACGCCGATCCGGCGCATGATGTCGCCGCGCGTGAACGATTCGAACATGATGTATTCGGTCACGGCGATGCTGGATTCGAAGATGCTGAGCGAACTGCTCCGCCCTCGCTTGTCCTGCATGCGACCCAGCACCGACGATGCCGCGGCGATAAATCCCCAGAGGCCGGCAAGAATGCCGGTCTGGAAATCCGGCGCATGCATCGGCGTCCCCTCGGCCGGCCCGACCAGCTTTATCAGCCCGGTCAGCGCACGAATGGTGGAGTCGGTCGCCTCAAATTTGGCGTAAGGGCCCTGGTCGCCGAACCAGCTTGCCGAGAGATGAATGAGGCCGGGATGACGTTGTTTCAGCGCGGCAAGATCGAATGCGGGGCAATCCGCCGCATCGACGTCCCGGCCATCGAGCAGGATGTCGCAAGCGCCGATCAATTCGGTGAGGCGCAAGGCTGCGGCGGGATCATTCGGGTCGAGGGCGATGCTCGATTTGTTGAAATTGAGAAACGCAAACCACGCGCTCCGCCCCTTCGGCGTCAAAGGTGCGGTGCGGCGCAGCGGATCGCCTGCGGGGGGTTCGATTTTCTGGACGGATGCACCGAAATCGGCGAACAGGCGCGCGCAATAGCTCGTCGCGGCCGCGCTCCCGATCTCGACAATGCGCAGATGCGACAACGCGCCCATCACGTTTCCCCATGGCCGAATAGCCAGCGCAAACATGCCGCCGGCTCGGTTTCTTGTTGTTGACCATGAAACCTTGCCCGCCTGCTGATGCAAGCGGAATTTTCTTCCGCGTTGCGGAATTCACCAACAATGCGAAGCGCTTAAGTCCTAGCGGCAATCCAGTTGCGCTTCGAACCAGTTTTGCAGCGAAGCCGAGAGCGGCGGCCAGGCGCGCTGGAAGGGCGCGAGCTGCCTGGCGTTGGCGCGGTAGATGCCACGCAACTCTTGCTCGATCGCCGGAAGATCGACGTTCGTGCAACGCCCCTCGCTGACGATTTGTCGTCCATCGACAACCACATCGCGCAGCAGCGACGCGTTGCCGCGTGCAAATAGCAGTTCGAGCGGATCGACCGGCATGATCTGGTCGCGATCGAGGCGATCGAGATCGATGGTGACGAAATCGGCGGGCGCGCCGTGCGAAAGCTCGCCGGTTCCGGGCGCACCTGTCGCCGCGCGGCCGTTGCGAATGGCAAGGCCGAAGAACTCCTGACACGTCCACGTGCGCTTGAAGCCGAGACCGCCGTGCATCATCTGCACCAGCCGCATCTCCCGCAACACGTCATCATCCTCGTCCAGCGCCAGACCGTCGACCCCAACCGCGATGGCGCAACCGCATCGGTGCGCGGCGGCGATCGGCGCGAGACCGGAGCGCAGGTGCATGTTGGAGCTGAAGTTCGTCACGATCCGCGCGCCCGACGCGGCGATCATTTCGATCTCGTCCGGCCGGGCGTGAATGCAATGCGCGAGCGTCAGCCGCTCCGACAGGAAACCGATGTCGCGCAGATACCGGACGATGCCTTGCGGAAAATTCGCATCGGCCCAGGCGCGTTGATAGATGGTTTCCAGTAGATGCATGTGAATGCGGCGGCCGGTTTGCGCCGAGTTCTCGGCCACCGCTTCGAGCAGCGGCTTTGAGCACCATTGCACGCCGGCAGGCCCCAATTGCACGTCGACTTTCGGGCCGGCTATCGCCGACGCAATCGCATCTGTCAGTTCGATATAGGCCTTCGGCGACATCGGCGCACGGACGAACAGCTCCTCGATCGTTTTGCGATCATCGCTGGAGAGATTGGACAACACCGGCTCGCCGTCGCCATACACGACCGGATTCTGGTCGCGTACCGCAATCGCAAACGCGATGCGGATGCCGACATCGGAGGCCGCCCGCGCAATCGCCTTCGCTTCCTCCACCAGCGGCATGGTGCCGCTCGGCCGGGTGTAATGGATCATCATCGCCGCGCAACCGGCCCTTGCCGAACGCGCCAGCGCGGACGCCGCAGTGAGATAGGGATCGACGGGCGTGCCGAGCGCGGAGCGCAGAATCCAGCTCTCCAAGGGCATGCCGAGCGCGCCGAATGACGACGCGGTCGGACGTGCATGGTCGTGGGCGTTGACGAAGGCGGGAAGCACGAAGGAGCGCGGCCCGGTCGCGGGCGGCGCTCCCTCGGAGATGGAGGTGATGATGCCGTTGTCGTGCCGTAGCACGACATTGTCGAGCAGGCCGCGGTCAGGGCCACAGAACAGGCTGGCTGCCGGAACTTCCCTGACCATGACCGCGGATAGCTCGCGTCAGTTCGCCGTATAGGTCAGCTCGCGTTCGGCGCGCGGCGGCAGGAACTCGCGCGAAAAAATCTCCGACGGCGCCGGCGCGCGGGCAAGCTGATAGCCTTCGACGATGATACCGATGGCGCGGGTCATGCGGTCGTCCTTGACGTCGCCGACCCCGATTTCCTTCATTTCGGGCGAGACGATCAGCTTGTCGAAGGAATATTGCAGGCGGCGCTTCTCGACATCGACATTGATCAGATTGTCGTAGTTGAGCGCGGCCTTCATGCCGGCGTTCTGATCCTTGGCCACGGCAATCATGCCCTTGTTGACGGCGCGGACGAGGCCGGCCACGGCCTTCGGGTTGGATGCCAGCAGCTTGCGCGAGACCATCACGCCGTTGGAATAGAGATCCATCCCGTAATCGCCGAACGAGAACCATTTGTAATCCTTTTCGGGATCCTGACGGTTCAGCACCAGGTTGAAGTAGCTGGTGATGTTGAACACCAGCGCCGCGTCGATATCGCCCTTGATCAGCATCGGCTCCTGAAGGTTCGGCGCCATATTGGATATCTTGATCTTCTCGCCCTCCAGCTTGTTCTTCTGGACGAACACCGGCAGCAGCCGCGTGGTCGGCGTGCCCTGCGCGCCGCCGAGGGTGTGGCCTTCGAAATCCTTGATACTGTTGATGCCGCTGCCGTTCTTGGTCACGATCGCAAACGGCGGCTGGTTCCAGATCATGTAGACCATCACAGGCGCGTCCTGCGGCTTGGTCGACGCGTTCTGGATGATGGCGTTGACGTCGCCAAAACCGGCGTCATAGGCGCCCGACATGATGCGGGTCACGGTCGCGCCCGACCCCTCGCCCTGGTCGATGACGACGTTGAGGCCCTCTTCCTTGAAGTAGCCCTTGTCCTGCGCATAGAAGAACGCCGCGTCGCTGCCTTGCGTCTTCCAGCCCAGCGTAAATTTGATGGTGGTGTCTTCGGCGTGGGCTGCGCCTGCGAACAGAACGGCTCCCAACAGCGCGGCACTTACTCTGGCTAACATATAGACCTCCTCAACTGGGTTGGATGGCGGTTGGTGAAACAGTCTTCATGTCGCGAGCAGATCGTTCTTGCGGGTAGCCCAGCCGGTGACGCGGCCCTCGATCAGCGAGAAGATCACGTAGAGCGCGACGCCGAGACCGGCGAGAACGAACAGCCCGGCGAATACCAGTGGCACGTTGAAATTCGAGGACGCGGTCATCATGACGTTGCCGATGCCGCGGTTCGAGGCGACGGTCTCCGACAGCACCGCGCCGACAAAGGCGTAGCTGATCGCGACCTTGAGAGAAGCGAAGAAGAACGGCATCGTCCTGGGCAAGCCGACATTCCAGAGAATGTCGAACTTGCTGGCGCCGAGCGCCTTCAGCACGTCTTCGAGTTCGGGTTCGGTCGTCGCCAGTCCGGTCGCGATGTTCACGACAATCGGAAAGAAGCAGATCGAGAGCGCGGTCAGCACCGCCGGCACCGAGCCGGAGCCGAACCACAGCACGAAAATCGGCACGACGGCGACTTTGGGGATCGACGAGAAACCCACCAGCAGCGGATAGGCCGTGTCATACGCGGTTTTGGAAACACCGATGACGGCGCCAAGCACGACGCCGAGGCCGACGCCGAGCACGAAGCCGATCATCGTCGTTGCCAGCGTCTGCAGGATGTGCGGCCACAGCAGCGGGAACTTCTGGAACAGCGTGACAAATACCTGCGACGGGCGCGGCAGCACGAGGTCGGACATGCCGGTCATCACGCAGAACAGTTCCCAGGCGAGGAAGAACAGGACGATCAGTCCGGCCGACCAGGCTTTTTGTCGAAGATCGAGTTCGGGCATGGTCAGACCGCTCCCTCTGCCGCCGCGGTGCGGGCATCGACGATGAAGGCCCGCAGCTTCTGGTTCAGTGCAACGAAATCAGGTTCGAACGTCATCGCGACCGTGCGCGGACGGCTGAAATTGACCTGGCTGTCGTCGAGAATGCGGCCGGGCCTTGCGCTCATCACGCAGATACGGCTGCCAAGGAACGCCGCCTCGCGCAGATCGTGGGTCACGAGCAGCACGGTCGGCCTGTGCAGCATCCAGAGATTCTGAAGGATCGACCACAGTTCCTCGCGCGTGAACTGATCGAGCGCACCGAACGGCTCGTCGAGCAGCAGCATGCGCGGCTCATGGATCAGCGCGCGGCACAGATTGGCGCGCTGAAGCATGCCGCCCGACAATTGCCAGGGATACCGGCTGCCGAAACCCTTGAGGCCGACCTGCTCCAGCAGCGCGTTGGCCTTGTCGCGGAATTCGGTCTTGCGCAGCTTCCGGAATTGCGAACGGAAGGGTTCGACGATCTTGAGCGGCAGCATGATGTTTCGCTCGATCGTCATCCAGGGCAGCATGGTCGGGTTCTGGAACGCCATGCCGACGCGCAAGGCGCGCGCCGCGACCTCCCGGCCCCCCACGATCACGACGCCGGTGGTCGGTTGAACCAGCCCGCTCACCAGCCGCAGAATGGTGGACTTGCCGCATCCGGACGGCCCGACCAGCGCCACGAACTCGCCATCGGCGATGCGCAGCGTGGTTTTCGACAGGGCCGGAACCGCCCGTTCGCCGCGGCCGAAGGTGACGGAAGCGTCCGACAATTCGATCGCGATCGGCGCCGGCGCCGGACGGAATCGGACGATCCAGAGAACTGCTGAGTTGGTTGCATGCGCATCATGGCGTTAAGTGCATGCAAGCGCGATGCCAGCAATTCCGGCGTTTGGAATCAACGAAATCGCAAAAATCGCCAACACCGGCGGATTCCATTTTGTGCAATTCGGCCCTCAAACTGCATGCAATTGAGGCGGTCAATTGTCGGCCATTTATGATAAGGAGATCGCATTCGAAGCACGTCTTCCAGGGACCAGCCCCATGGCGCCTCGCTCCGCCGGCAAGAACGCGGAATCGTCCGACAAGGTCGGCGTCATCTGCCGCGCGCTCCGTCGCGCCATTATCGAGCAGGCGCTCGAACCCGGCGCGAAATTGCCGGAAGACTCGCTCGGTGAGCGGTTCGGCGTCAGCCGCACCATTGCGCGCCACGCGCTGGGGCAACTGGCCGCGGAGGGTCTGGTCGAGCTTCGCCGCAACCGGATCGCGGTGGTGGCGACGCCGAGTTTGCAGGAAGCCCGCGACGCTTTCGACATCAGGATCGAGCTTGAACGGCTGGTGGTGCGCCAGCTCGCAGGCAAATTGACCAAAGCCCAGATTGCGACGCTGAATGCGCATGTCGATGCCGAGGATCAGGCCCGCGACGGCTCGGACGCGGTCTCGATCCGGCTCGCGACGGAATTTCACATCCTGCTGGCCCATATGACCAACAGTCCGATTCTCGTTCGTTATGTGAGCGAGGTCGCCTATCGCTGCTGCCTGACGTTATCGCTGTACAGCCGCCCGCATTCGTCGGAATGCGCAATCAATGAGCACCGCGCGATCATCGCCGCTCTCGTCAAGGGTGACGAAAGCAAGGTGATGAGCCTGATGCACAGCCATCTGGATTCCGTCGCCAACCGGGCGCTTGTGACGCCCGCACCGCGGCGCGGCCGGGATTTGCTGGATATTCTCGCGCCCTATGCGGATCAGGGAGAGAGCGAGCGCGTCGTGAAAATGCCGAAGGTTGCGCGGGTGCGGTAGAATCACCGTGGCTTCATCCTTCGAGACGCATCGCTTGCGATGCTCCTCAGGATGAGGTCCCAAACCCTCGTGGTGAGGAGCACGGCAACGCCGTGCGTCTCGAACCATGAAGGCCCCGGTGACCGCCGACCAATCTCGTAGCCCTTACGCCTCGATCCCGCGCTGAACCAGAATCCGTTCCGCGCTGTCGTTCCACACATCCATCTTGACGATCTGGCCGCCCTGCACGACGAAGCGATCGACATAGCGGTTGCCTTCGAACGGCGTGCCGTCGATCCATTCGCCGTAGAGCGTGCCGATGCTGTAGACCACGGTCTCGTCCGCACCCGGGCAGACGTCGAAGCGATCCATCTTCTTCTTGACCCAGCGATAGCGCCGCGCGTTGAAGCCGGTCGGTCCGCGCGGATGATCGAATTCCCGTCCGCCGGTGAAGGTGATCACCGTTCCCGGCTTCATATAGGCCGCCGCCGCATCCGGATCCGGAATCATCGAGGCCGTAAGATAGGCTTCGACCACTTCGGCATCCGACAAGGGACGGGTCCCGGCTTTCGCGGCAACGGACATGGCAGCTTCTCCTGGAGCTTCTTTTGGCGGCTTCTCCTGATGCAGGAAATACTACAATCGGGAGGCCAAATTGCATGCACATATTTTGAACAGTTTGGCCTCAAAACTGCACACAATCTGGAGCTGCCCCGTGCCGGGTCTTCGGCTAGGCTCCAGCCTTCTCAAGCTGACCGGCCCCATGAGCGCGCGAACTGCCTTCGACCTGATCTTCCGCAACGCCCGGACGCGGTCCTCGTCCACATCAGTCGATATCGGCGTGTCCGGCGGCCGGATCGCGGCCATCGAACCGCGCCTCGCCAGCGAAGCCGCCGAAATCGACATCGGCGGCAAGCTCGCTTTGCCCGGCTTTGTCGATACCCACATCCATCTCGACAAGGCCTGCCTGCTCGGCCGCTGCGGGCACGACCATGGCACCGTGAGCGAGGCCATTCGCGCGGTCGCGGCGATGAAGCGCGATTTCACTGTCGAGGACGTCTATGCGCGCGGACAGCGCGTGATCGAACGCGCCATCGTGCATGGCACGATGCGCATGCGGACGCATGTCGAGATCGACCCGCGCATCGGATTGCGCGGGTTTGAGGCCATCAAGGCGCTGAAGCGCGACTATGCCTGGGCGATCGATCTGTCACCCTGCGTCTTTCCGCAGGAAGGGCTGACCAACGATCCCGGCACCGAGGAACTTCTGATCGAAGCCCTGCGCGACGGCGGCGAGGCCATCGGCGGCTGTCCCTATATGGATACCGACCCCAATGCGCATATCGAAAAACTGTTCGATCTGGCGCAGGAGTTCGACGTCGACGTCGATCTTCACCTCGACTTCGACCTGGATCCGTCCTGGTGGCACATGGAAGAAGTCTGCCGGCAGACCGAGCGGCGCAATTATCATGGCCGCGTCGCCATCGGCCACGCCACAAAACTGTCGGCGCTTGCACCGGATCGTCTCAAGGCTGCGACCGAGCGTCTCGCAAAGGCCGGCGTCGCCGTCACCGTGCTTCCCGCGACCGACCTCTATCTGATGGGGCGGGATGCCACCCATAATGCGCCGCGCGGGCTGACGGTGGCGCATAAGCTCGTCGAAAACGGCGTGCTGTGTTCGGTCGCGACCAACAATGTGCTCAATCCCTTTACGCCGTTCGGCGACGCTTCCTTGCTGCGGATGGCGAACTTCTACGCCAACGTCGCGCAAGCCGGGATCAGCGAATTCGACACCTGTCTCGACCTGGTGACGGACCTGCCCGCGCGCCTGATGAATCTGCGGGATTACGGCATATCCGTCGGCAACCCCGCCGATCTCATCATCCTCGATGCCGACAGCGGCCCAAACGCGATTGCGGAATTGCCGGACGTGTTGATGGGATTCAAGAGCGGCCGTCAGGTGTTTGAGCGAAGCCGACCGGTTCTGCTGCCACCGCAAGTCTAGCGCATAAGGCCATACCTCCCCTGCGATTGACGGCCCCGCAGTCCGCTGTTGTTATCAGGCAACATAAAAACAGTGCCGGGGGCGGGAAGTCATGACCAAATCATCCAGCATCAGAAGCATCGAAACGCTCTCCTGCGATGCCGGCTGGCGCAATTACCATTTCGTCAAGATCACGACCGAAGACGGCATCGTCGGCTGGAGCGAATACGATGAAGGCTTCGGCGCGCCCGGCGTCACCGCGGCGATCGAGCGGCTTTCGGCGCGCGTCGTCGGCAAGAACGCTTTCCAGCACGAGCGGATTTACGCGGAGCTGTTTTCCGCAACACGGCCGGCCGCCGGTGGCGTGGTGGGGTTGGCGCTCGGCGCCATCGAGAACGCATTGCTGGATGTGAAAGCGAAGGCGCTCGGCGTGCCCTGCTACGAATTGCTGGGCGGAAAAATCCGCGACCGCATCCGGGTCTACTGGTCGCATTGCGCGACCTGGCGCATCAATCACCCGACCTGGTACAAGCCCGCGATTACCGATCTCGACGGCGTCAAGGCGATCGGGCGAAGTGCGCGAAAAGCGCTACGGCGATGAAGACCAACATCTTCGTCTACACCGACGGCAAGCCGCAGGGCTGGCGCCGGGCTTCGGCTCGCCGTTCGAGCCCGAAATCAACGTCGACCGCACGGTGCTGCGTAACCTCTGCATGCATCTCGAAGCGATCCGCGACGGCGCCGGCCCCGATGTCGATCTATTGCTCGACCTGAACTTCCACGCCAAGACCGAAGGCTTTCTGAAGATCCTGCGCGCCATCAAGGACATGGACATGTTCTGGGTCGAGATCGACAGCTTCAATCCGCAGGCGCTTGGCTACATTCGCCGCCAGAGTCCGCACCCGATTTCGTCATGCGAGACGCTGTTGGGCCTGCGCGAATTCCTGCCCTATTTCACCGAACAGGCGATGGACGTCGCCATCATCGACACACCGTGGAACGGCGTATGGCAATCCATGAAGATCGCCGCCGCCGCCGAGCACTTCGAGGTCAACGTCGCCCGCATAACTTCTACGGCCATCTCTGCACCATGATGACCGCACATTTCTGCGCGGCGGTGCCGAATTTGCGAATCATGGAAACCGATATCGATCGGTTGGCGTGGGACCACGAGCTGTTTACGCATCTGCCTGAATATGTCGACGGCCATCTCGTGCTTCCGGACCGGCCGGGCTGGGGCACCGAACCCAACGAGGAAGGCCTGCGCGCCCATCCCGCGAAGGACAAGGGCGGGCTGTTGAATTACGGGCAGAAGAAGTAGGCGTATATGTATGCGTCGTCCCGGCGAAGGCCGGGACCCATAACCAGCAGCCTTTGTTTTGTGGAAGGCATCGACTCTATCGCTTCATCGATGGATCACGCGGTATGGGTCCCGGCGTTCGCCGGGACGACGGAAAGAGCGTTATTCAGAAAAACTCAATTATCCCCCGGCGCCGCCACAAACGCGCTCTCGATCACGTCGCCGATCGGCTGCCAGGCGTTGCCGTCGAACTGCACCAGCCGCATCTGCTCGATGGGGCGGAAGTCGGTTGGGCTGGTGTTGATCGCAACTCCCGGCAGCATGACCGTGCTCTGATAGTTCTTCAGCGACGCCGCCTGCCGCATGATGTTCTCGCGTGACAAATCGTCGCCGCACTGGGTCAACACCTGCAACAGCGTTTCGGCCGCCGCATAGCCAAACATGGCGTAGGCGTCCTCCTTGTCGCCGTCGGGATAATATTTATCCATGAACGCCAGCCAGGCCTTGATGGCAGGGTCTTCTTTCCATGTGGTGTCGTCGGCATCCTTGAGGAACGAGGTTGAAATCACGCCAACGGCATTCTGAAGCCCTGCCGGTCTCAACGCGTTTGCGATCGAAGCCGCCGCATTGACCAGCACCAACACCGGATGCCAATCCAGTTCGGCCGCTCTACGAATGGCACGGGCCGAGATCGGCGGCGCGCAATTGAGGACGAGCACCTCGGCGCCGGAGTTCTTGAGGATGTCGACCTGGCTATCGATCGACATATCCGGCTCGATGGCGATGTCAGCCACAATCGTGTTGGCGGTCGCTCCCAAGCCTTCCTGCAATCCGCGGAAGAGATCGCGGCCGAACTGGTCGTTCTGCCAGAGCACGGCGATCTTGCGGTCCGAATAGGAAGCCTGGATGTAGTTGGCGTAAATCCTTCCCTCGGCCCGAAATGTCGGCTGCCAGCCCATCGTCCAGGGAAAGCGCTTCGGGTGCGCCCACTCCTCGTCGCCGGAGGCGACGAAGAGCTGGGGAACCTTGCTTTCATTCAGGTATGATCGCGTCGCCAGATTGTCCGGCGTGCCGAACGATCCGAACATCAGAAGGACCTTTTCCTTCTCGACGAGATCGCGCGTCTCTTCGGCCGCCATCCTGGGGTTCGAACTATCGTCGCGGGAAATGAACCTGATCTTGCGTCCATTGATGCCGCCGCGTTCGTTGACCATGTCGAAATAGGCTGACTTCAGCCCTTCCGATCGCTGCAAACGCGGTAAGCGGCCCGGTGTATGGCATGATATTGCCGATGCGGATTTCGCCGTCGGTCGCGGAGGCATCCGGGGCCTGCTGCGCGGGCGCAGGTGTGGACATAAGTGTGGACGCGAGTAACGCTGCGACCAGAAGGGATATCGCAAGCCTGGTTTCTGTTGTTGTTTGCATCAACATCACCTCAAACGCCAAGCCAACACCAGCTTGTGACGCCCCTACCCGGCGATCACGATGATACCGATCAAGACGAGGTTGTTGAAATCAATTTTGTTGGACGTGTTTGCGGCGGCCGGGTGCCACTGCCTTGTCAGCGCAGCGCAATATCCAGCCAGCCGAGCGCATTCACCGTCACCCGGTCGCCGGTGTCGACCAGCACCGTGGTGGTCTCGGCTTCGATGATCGCGGGCCCCGTCAGGGAATGGCCGGGTTGCAGGCTGTCGAGCGCATAGACCGGCACGTCGCGCCAGCCGCCGAAATAGGCCTGCCGCCTCGAGCGCGGGGCGCACTCCGCCGACGACGCGGCGAGCCGCTTGTCCTGATCGCGCTGCGAAACTTCGCCGACCGCTGCGACGCGGGCGTTGACGAACACGACCTCCTGGCCGCGGGAAGCGTAAGTGTAGAGTTCCTCATGACGGCGATGAAAGCGGTCTTCGATCTGGTCGACGAGATCGGCCGCGTTCCAGTCGAGGTCGTTCAGGGACACGTCGATTTCAAAGATCTGCTCGCCGTAACGCATCTCGGCGGAGTGCTCGATCGAAACGGGGCCGTCGAACCAGGAACGAAGCCGGCCGGCCGCCTGCTGCTCCAGCTGGGCAAAAAGCTCGCGCACATCGCCGGCGGAAATGCGCGCGCCGGCGCCATAATGGGTGCGGCTGACTTCGTAGCGCAAATCGCTGGTCAGCATGCCCCATGCCGACAATACCGATGCGACCGTCGGCACGATGATGCGCTTGATCTCCAGTTCGCGTGCGACTTCGGCCGCATGCAGCCCCGCCGCGCCACCGAAACTCAATAGCGCGAAGCCTCTCGGATCGACGCCGCGGCGCAACGTCATCAGGCGGATGCCGTCGGCCATCTTCAGATTGATCATGCGGTAGATGCCGGCCGCGGCTTCGAGCCGCGACAGTTCCAGCGATGCCGCGACGCGGTCGACGGCAGCTTCCGACGCGGCCCGATCGAGCGGGCGCGCGCCGCCCATGAAGGCGGCCGCATCGAGATAGCCGAGCACGACATTGGCGTCGGTGACGGTCGCAGCCAGGCCGCCATTGCCGTAACAGGCCGGCCCCGGGACGGAGCCCGCGCTTTCCGGGCCGACGCGTAACGTGCCGCTGCTATCGACACTGGCAATCGAACCACCGCCCGCCGCGATGCTGGCGATGTCCAGACTGCGCAGCGCGATACGCTGGCCTGCGAGCATGCCGTCGGCGGACAGCGAGGCCTGGCCGTCCGAGATCAGCGAGATATCCGTGCTGGTTCCGCCCATGTCGAACGGCACGAGATCGGGGATACCAAGCAAATCCGCGCAGCGCCGCCCGCCCGACATGCCGCCGGCCGGTCCCGAAAGCACCGTGCCCGCGGCAAGGCGCGAGGCTTCCCCGAGCGGCGCCATGCCGCCATGCGACAGCACCACAAAGAGGCTGCCTTTGAATCCGGCCTCGTGAAGACGCGCTTCGAGGTTGGTCAGATAACGCCGCACGATCGGCTCGACATAGGCGTTCACGATCGTGGTCGAGACCCGCTCATATTCCTTGATCTGCGGCAGCACATCGCTCGAGCCGCGACACGCTGATATCAGGCAGCTCCCGCGCCAGACGTTCGACCGCGGCGAGCTCGTGGACGGGATTGAGATAGGAATGCAGGAAACACACCGCGACGGAAGTCGCACCCGACTTCTCGATAGCGGCGATCGCCTCGCCGAGAGAAGCGGCATCCAGCGGAATCAGAGACATCGCCATTCGCCTTGAGCCGCTCTCGAACGCCGAACCGCAATTCGCGCGGCACCAGCGGTTCCGGCGGCGGCGAGCGCAAATCGTAGCGGTCGGGCTTGAGGCCTTCGCGCATCTCGATGACGTCGCGATGGCCCTCGGTCGTCAGCAGCGCGACCTTGGCGCCCTTGCGCTCCAGCAACGCGTTGGTCGCAACCGTGGTGCCGTGAACCAGGCGATCGGTCGCAGCGAGCATTTCCCTGCGCGTGACTTTTAGCCGCCGCGCCAGTTCTTCCAGACCCGCCATGACGCCGATCGACTGATCGGCCGGCGTGGACGGCGATTTCGCAAAAATGGTCCGCCCGGTTTGATCCGTGGCCACCAGGTCGGTGTAGGTCCCGCCGACGTCAACTCCGATCGTGAACATCGCTGGTTACGCTGCTCCGCCCGAGTATCGAGAGTATCGATGAGGCCCTGCTCGGCGTCGCGCCGGCGCGCATCTGCCGATCGTTTGGCGGGCGGGCCCCATCCGCCGCCACCGGAGGAGCGTATTTCGAGGCAGTCGCCGGGGCGCAGTTCGATGCCGACCTCCTTGGTCCGCAACACGCGCGGCTCGCGGCCTTCGGACAGCAGGCGATAGCGATGCGGCTGGCCGTCCTCGCCGCCAAGCATTCCGCAGGGACCGTGGCGCGCGCCATCGCCCGCGGTATTGCCCTTCGCAGGCTTTGCGGTCTCCAGCACCATGTCGAGCGACACCCCAAGGCCGCCGCGGTGTTGTCCATCGCCGGCCGATCCGGGACGGAATTCATGCTGGCGGAAATGGAGTGGGAAACGCACTTCGGCGACTTCAATGCTGCCGAATTTGAGACCGCCGACGCTGTGCCACTCGCCGATCGACGACCAGCCGTCGCCACCGGACGAAGCGCCGCCACCGGGGCGGGCCTGGAACATGTGCCAGATGAAATTCTTCCCCGTTCGCGGATCTTCGCCCTGGATCGCGATCCGGAATCTGCGGCCCCAGCCCGCCATCGCGCGCTCCGGACAGGAAGCCGACATCGCCTTCACGATCGCCTCGACAATTTCATTGGAAGGATGGCTGGTGCACAACGTCACCGGCCGGCCGGGATCGGCCCAGACGATCGTGCCCTGTTTTGCAATCACCTTCAGCGGCCGCAATGCGCCGGTGTTCTTGGGAATGTCGGCATCGATCAGATAGGAAAAGGCCATCGCCACCGCGGCCTGCATGTTGGCATGCGAGGAATTCACAAAACTGGTCGATTGCGGATCGGATTCGGAAAGATCGACCTCGATATCGCTGCCTTTCTTGGTGACCTTCGCTGATATCCTCAGGTCGCTGCGGCCGTGGCCGTCATCGTCAAGAAACGCCTCGCCATGGAAGACGCCGTCTTTCCAGGTCGAGACGACGGCCCTTGTCTGTTGCTCGGTCGCGTCCAGAATAGCTTCGATCGCAGCCTCCACCACGTCAGCGCCGAATTCGGCGAACAGCCGTGAGACCCTGCGTTCACCCAAATGCGCCGCTCCCAGCATCGCCGCGAGGTCGCCGCGAAACTCGCGGGGGTTACGGATGTTCAGCGCCAGCAGGTCGAGCAGGTCGTCGCGCAGTTTGCCGGCTTCGTAGAGCTTGATCGGCGGGACGCGCAGGCCTTCCTGAAAGATCTCGGTTGCATCCGGATTGTAGGCGCCGTGGGTGGCTCCGCCGATGTCGCTCTGGTGCGCACGCACGATGGTCCAGAGCAATCGCTTGCCGCCGTCGAAGACAGGCACGAACGCCGTGAGGTCGGGCAGATGACTGCCGCCATGATAGGGATCGTTGAGCAGGATGACGTCGCCGGGCTGAACATCCTTGAACCGCTCCTCGACCGCGAGCGTCGCCCACGGCAGCGCGCCGACATGGACCGGGATATGGTCGGCCTGCGCGATCAGGCGCCCGCTGGTGTCGCAGATCGCCAGCGAAAAATCGCGGCTGGAATTGAGGATCTGGGAATAGGAAGTGCGAAGCATGGCTTCGCCCATTTCCTTCACGATCGAACTGAGGCGATGCTGGACGACGGATCGTGTGATGGGATCGATCTTGGCGGACATTATTACCTGTTCTTGCTGCGTCGTCGTCAGAGCGTGGCCGCGACTTCCCCGAGCGCACCCGAGGCGGCATCGATGATCGCATGAATATCGGCAATCCATCAATCCATAGCCCGCGGTCAGCACGTTATCCGCCGTGCGACTCGCGCGGGCGACGGATACGGCCTGTCAGGTATATAGCAGAAACACGATCGTCCCGACGATCAATGCCGCCGCCATGAACAGCAGCACCGCGGGCAATCCGTAGACCGCCGCGACCACGCCGGTTGCCGATTGCATCAGCGCCGCGCCGAGGAAGAACGCCAGATTGATCGCCGAAAGCGCCTTGCCGGCATTCTGCGCGTCCACCAATTGCCTGGTCATTCCGTAAACCAATGGCTGGGCCGATACGGCAAAGCCGATCAGGACCAACAGCATGCCATCATATTGCGACGGCATCATCGCAACCCCAAACAGTTCTGAAACCGGATAATGAGGAGCGCCTGCCGCCATCAAGCCGAGAAACAACGCCGCGAGAAAATTCGCAGCCGCCAAAACCTCGCGGCGATGGCCAAAATTCCGGTCGAGAATTCCGACCACCAGGGGGCCAACGATCAGCGCGATCGTGAACAGGCCGAGTTCGTTGCCGGCCTCGATGCGGCTCAGTCCCTTGACCTCCATCAACCAGGGCCCGCCCCATAATCCCCGCAGCACCAGCGAGGCCGCCAGCGACACCAGCGCCAATGCGATCAGGCCGCGCAGCGGGCGCGACCGGCCGATGCGGAGCACCTCGGCCATTTGCGAGAAAGGCGAAGAGGTGTCGGCATGCGCGGCCGGTTGCTTCGGGACCAGCGCGAAGACGGCGGCGGCCACCACCACGCCGAAACCGGCGGAGATCCAGAATCCCGCCCGCCATCCCCAATGTTCGACGACAAAGGCCAGCGGGCTCGACGACAGCAGCATGCCGATATTGCCGATCGAGAGGATCACGCCGGACCAGAGGCCGAAGCGCGCCGCCGACATCTGCTTCGCGGCTAGCGTCATCGGACACATCAGCATGCCCGACGTCGCTACCCCGAGCAGAAATTGCCCGAACAGAAAACTCTCCGGCCCGGTTGCGAGCCCGGACGCCAGCGCGCCGACGATGGTCCCGCTCAGCAAGCTCAGCGAAACCGGCCGGACGCCAAAACGATCCATGGCGGCGCCGACAGGAATCTGCGATGCGGCAAACGCGAAATGATAGATCGAGGTCAGGCTCGCCAGCGTCTGCGGCGTCGTACCGAAATCGGCGGCCATCAGGTCCAGGCTGATGGCCGGAATCGTCCGCAGCAGCGTCGACAGCATGTGGCCGCAGGCCAGGGCCAACAAAGCGAAAATCAATGCGCGGATGTTGACGCCAGCGTCATCGGCCTTACCGCCGTCCATGATTTACCGTATCCCGAGAATGGTTCGGGGCGGCGTATCACCAATATGGAACGAATGCGAATCCCGCTTGCAGAGAGAGGGCTCACTTCGCCTTCTCCCCGCGCGGGGTCGAGACGAGCGCAAACACTCAGTGTTTGTGGAACACGAGCGTCCGCAACTCGATGCTTTCGCGTGGCGGCGCGTCCGCGGGCGTCGTCGGATCGATGAACGCGGTGTGCGGCCCAAATCGCGTGCGGCCGTCGGTTGCGGAATCGTAGCACTTCAGGAGCAGCGCCTCGTCTGCCGTCATATCAGGAACGTAGTACCAGCGATGGCCGGGGTTGTATTTTACCGAATAGGTTTCGCCGCGCCGGTTCGGATAGATCAGATCGGAAGCAACGAGATCGCCGGGCGCCACCGTCTGGCCGTCCAGCATCGCGAGCGGCGCGTCGCGCAACGGTCCGCGAATGGGCCGCCACAGATTGATTACCTGGACGCGGCCCTTCAGCAGTTCGTCGGCTTCGTCGGGCAGGTGTTCGCGCACGCGGTTGGCACCCGATGCATCGGTCTGGTCGACATGGACGCGCGTGGCCGGCTGCCGCGGGCCGGCGCCGCGGATATCGGCCGCGCCTTCCACCCGCTTGCGCACGGTGTGATCGAAGATGACGACGCGATCCGCCTTCAGGGTCGCCCTGAGGAAGGCTTCGGCGGCGGGATAGTAGACCGCTCGCACTTCCTTATCGTCGTAGAAATTCCGGACCAAGGTCGGGTGCCGGACCAGGGCAAAGCCCTCGCGGTCGAGGGAAAGATTTGCGGCAATCAGGCGCGCATCGAAAATCGGGACATGGTGCGGCTCCGGCAGCGCGGTCGTCCTGACTTCGCCGGGTGGCGGGTCAAAGGCGTAGGTTCGGGGTTTGCCTGATGTCGGTGCGAGATAATTGAGCTCGCCGGTGACGAAGGGGAGCGACTCGAGTTTTGCTTGTTGAAGGCCCATGGTGTTCTCCTGGACTCCATTTGTTTGTTCATTTCATTTTGGCGGGGCCTCCCTCCCCGGCAAGCCCGGTTTGGAAATAGCAAAATTGCGGTTCTGGGGGCCACGAAACGGGGAAAATCCTTATCGAGAACGACGACCGGCCCGGATGGATATTTCCGGCTTCACGCGTTCGTTAGACAAGGACAAGTCCGGTCAGGAATTCCCGATCAGAACTTCTCTCGGGGTACTTATGGCGTTACAGCACTGAACGGTCGCCAGAACCGCCGCATCCCGGGAGGAAAAATGAACATAACAATGAAAGATCGCGTTGCCGTCATTACCGGCGGCAGCAAGGGCATCGGTATCGCCGTCGCCCGGAGATTTGCCGAGTCCGGCGCCAGGGTCGCAATCGTCGCGCGTGGCGCGCAGGACCTGAAGGCGGCGCGGGAGCAGCTTGCCAAGGATGGACTCGAAGTCCGCGACTATGTCTGCGACGTGTCCAGCGCTTCGGATATTTCCAACGCCTATGAGAAGATCGTCGCGGATTTCGGCAAGATCGACATCCTCGTCAACAATGCCGGCACCTCGCGCGCGATGGCGTTCGAGACCATCAGCGACGAGGTCTGGCAGCAGGATCTCGATCTGAAGCTGTTCGCCGCGATCCGCTTCAGCCGGCTGGTCTGGCCGGGCATGAAGGCGCGCAAATGGGGCCGCATCATCAACGTGCTCAATACCTTTGCCAAGGCGCCTGCCGCCTCGTCGGCGCCGACCTCGGTGTCGCGGGCGGCCGGCATGGCGCTGACCAAGGTCATGGCGAGCGAGGGCGGCGAGCACAACATCCTGGTCAATGCGATGCTGGTCGGCCTGATCATGAGCGATCAATGGGTCAAGCGGCATGCGGCGCAAGCGCCGGACACGGACTTCGAGGTCTTTGCCCGCAATCTCGCCAAAGGCACGCCGCTCGGCCGTATCGGCACGGCGGAGGAGTTCGCGAACCTCGCCTGCTTCCTCGCCTCCGAGCAGGGCTCATACATCACCGGTACCGCCATCAATGTCGATGGCGGCCGTTCCCCGGTGGTCTAGCGCAGCCAAAAGCCACGGACACCCCGAGGGGACGCGTGAGGCGGCGCGTGAGGCAACGCGTGCTCAAGGCGATGCTGCCCCAAAGCAAAAAAGGCCTCCGTCACCGGAGGCCTTTTCGCTTTTAAACCGCGTCCTTGGCGGCCTTGACCGGCCTTGCACGCACGATCTTGCGCGCCGGCTTGGCCTTGAACATCATTTCTTCGCCCGTGAAGGGGTTGGTGCCCTTCCGAGCCTTGGTCGCGGGCTTTTTGACCACGACGAACTTGGCGAAGCCGGGGACGAGGAACACCCCGTTCTTCTTCAGCTCCTTGTGACCGACGTCAACAAGCGTTTCCATCACGCTCTTGACTTCGCGCTTCGAAACTTCGGTGGCAGTCGCGATCTTTTCGATCAACTGCGACTTCGACATTTGGGTAGCCATGGTTGCTCCATTGATTCTGGAAATTCGACGTTATGGCGGAAACTGCCTAAAAAAACAGTGTTTTCGACATTCTGCACAACTATCTCGCCGATTGACTTAGACTGATTTGCGCTATCTGGCGCAGCTTTTCCAGCCTGCGGAGCCTTCGTTATAGGGGTGGGAGCGCATGGAGGCCGTCAACGGTCGGCTCCGGACAACGCGATGAGTACGCAAAAAGCGAAGGTCGGAAAAACCATCGGTGCACCGATTTAGCAGGCAAATCCAAGGGGTTCCGGCGAACTTGCGATCGATTTCGATCGCAATATTCCAACCGTTCTCTCTCACCTCGCCGCGAAATTGCGGGCCGACGCCAAAATATTCCTCTCGCAAAAACACCGCGTCTCGCCGGCCGAATGAATGATCCTGTCCCTCCTCGCCGAGCCCGGACCAGCCAGCGCCTGCGACATCTGGACCAAGTCCAATCTGGGCAAGGCGGCGCTCAGCGAGACCAACGCAGCCTATCGGGCAAGGGCGCGGCGCGAATTGAACCGGTCAAGGGGGCGCCTGCAACCGCTCGGAAACCAGACTATTCAGGGCCGGCGCGGAGCTGCTGGATCGAAGCTTCAATGAAGTGCTGCGGCGTTGGAAGGATTTTCCGGACCGGGCGGCGATTAGAAAATGACTTGAGCTCTCCTTCCATCGTAACATCGCGAAAATGGCTGCCGTCGTTCGGCGGCCGCCACCTGATGTTCCCCACTTGATGTTGCCTTTGGAGACCGCGTGATGGATTTGACCCGCCTTGAGATTAACCGCCGCACCGCGCTGCTGACGTCGGCCGCGATCGCGGCGAACGTGATCAATCCGATGCGGGCATTTGCGCAGGAAACGCCGCGCAAGGGCGGCGTGTTCAACGTCCATTACGGCGCTGAGCAGCGCCAGCTCAATCCGAGCATTCAGGCCTCCACCGGAGTCTACATTATCGGCGGCAAGATCCAGGAAAATCTCGTCGATCTCGACGCCAACGGCCAGCCGGTCGGCGTGCTCGCGGAGAGCTGGGAAGCTGCTCCCGACGGCAAGACCGTGACCTTCAAGCTGCGCAAGGGCGTGACCTGGCACGACGGCAAGCCGTTCACTTCGGCCGACGTCGAATTCACCGCCATGAACATGTGGAAGAAGATTTTGAATTACGGCTCGACGCTGCAGCTCTTCCTCACGGCCGTCGATACGCCGGATCCGCAGACCGCGATTTTCCACTACGAACGGCCGATGCCGCTGAACCTGTTGCTGCGCGCGCTGCCCGACCTCGGCTATATCTCGGCCAAACATCTCTATGAGAGCGGCGATATCAGGCAGAACCCGACCAACCTCGCACCCGTCGGCACCGGCCCCTTCAAATTCGTCAAATATGAGCGCGGGCAATATGTCATCGCCGACCGCAATCCGGATTACTGGCGTCCCAACGCGCCCTATCTCGACCGCATCGTCTGGCGCGTGATCACCGACCGTGCGGCGGCGGCGGCGCAGATGGAAGCGGGCGAGCTGCATTACAGCCCGTTCTCGGGACTGACGATCTCGGACATGGCGCGGCTCGGCAAGGACAAGCGCTTCATCGTTTCCACCAAGGGCAACGAAGGCAACGCCCGCACCAACACCATCGAGTTCAACTTCCGCCGCAAGGAGCTGTCCGACATCCGCGTCCGCCGCGCCGTCGCGCACGCGATCAACGTGCCGTTCTTTATCGACAACTTCCTCGGCGACTTCGCCAAACTCGGCACCGGCCCGATCCCCTCGACCTCGACCGACTTCTATCCCGGAGCGAATACGCCGCAATATCCCTACGACAAGGCCAAGGCCGCAGCCCTGCTCGACGAGGCCGGCTTCAAGGCAGGCGCAGGCGGCACGCGCTTCTCGCTCAAACTGCTGCCGGCGCCGTGGGGCGAGGATATTTCGCTGTGGTCGACCTTCATCCAGCAGTCGCTCGGCGAAATCGGCATCCCCGTGGAGATCGTCCGCAACGACGGCGGCGGCTTCCTCAAGCAGGTCTATGACGAGCACGCCTTCGATCTCGCGACCGGCTGGCACCAATACCGCAACGACCCCGCGGTTTCGACCACCGTCTGGTATCGTTCGGGCCAGCCCAAGGGCGCGCCCTGGACCAACCAATGGGGCTGGGACGACAAGGCCGTCGACAAGACCATCGATGACGCGGCAACTGAAGTCGATCCGGTCAAGCGCAAGGCGCTCTACGCCGAGTTCGTCAAGGAAGTGAATACGGAACTGCCGGTCTGGATGCCGATCGAGCAGATTTTCGTCACCGTGATCACGGCCAAGGCGCGCAACCATTCCAATACGCCGCGCTGGGGCTCGACGAGTTGGCACGATCTTTGGCTTTCCGCCTGACGCCATATCCGACAAGAGCCGGTTCTGATTGAATCAGAACCGGCTCTATCTTTTTGTTTTGACGCGTTTTCTTTACGCGAACCGGTGCCCACTTCGCTTGAAAACGCTATAGATAGGGTATGCGCATCCTGAGCCTTGCGGGGCGGCGTCTTGCCGCCTCGATTCCGACCTTGATCCTGATCCTGATCGGCGTGTTTCTGCTGCTGCAGTTCGCGCCGGGCGATACCGTCGATGCGATGATGGCGCAGATGGGCGGCGGCGACGCTGCGACCGCGCGGGAATTGCGAAAATTCTACGGGCTCGACCTCTCGATCCCGGCCCAGCTCGGCAATTATCTCTGGCGTCTGGTGCGGCTCGATCTCGGCTTTTCCTCGATCTACGGCAAGCCGGTGGCATCCGTGATCCTGGAACGGCTGCCGCCGACGATCCTGCTGATGACGGCCTCGCTGTCGTTTGCATTCTTCTTTGGCCTGTTGTTCGGCGTGATCGCCGCGCGCGGCGTCAACCGGTGGCCGGATACGCTGATCTCGACGCTCGGCCTCGTCTTTTACGCGACGCCGTCGTTCTGGTTTGGACTGATGGCGATCGTGGTGTTCTCGGTCTATCTGCAATGGCTGCCGCCCGGCGGGTTCGAGGATATCGGAACCGTGCGGACCGGCATCTGGCGGGTGTTCGATATTGCAAGCCATCTCGTTCTGCCGACGCTGACGCTCGGGCTGATTTTCCTTGCGATCTATTTGCGCATCATGCGCGCCTCGATGCTGGAAGTGCTCAACCTCGATTATGTCAGGACCGCGCGCGCAAAAGGCCTCGACGAGACCCGCGTGGTGACGCGGCACGTCTTGCGCAACGCGCTATTGCCGATGGTGACGCTGATCGGCCTGCAGGCCGGCACCATGCTGGGCGGATCGGTCGTCGTCGAAAGCGTGTTCTCGCTGCCGGGCCTCGGGCGGCTGGCTTACGAATCCGTGGTGCAGCGCGACCTCAACACATTGCTCGGGATCGTGTTCGTCTCCGCGCTGCTCGTCATCACCGTCAACTTCGTCGTCGACCTGCTCTATGCACGGCTCGATCCGCGCATCTCGGCGGAGCACTGAGATGGATGCGATCAAGCGCTATTTTCGCAGCCCTGCCGCCGTCGCAGGCCTCGTCCTGCTGCTGATCGTGATCGCGATGGCGATCAGCGCCGGCTTTCTCTATCCGCGCGATCCGCTCGCGCTCGCCGGCCGGCCGCTGATCTGGCCGTTCTCCAATCCGCGCTTCCTGCTCGGCACCGACAATTCCGGCCGCGACATCGCCGCGCAGATTTTTTACGGCGCGCGGATATCGCTGCTGATCGGCGGCGTCGCCACCGTGATCGCAATCCTGATCGGAATCCTCGTCGGCGCCTTCGCCGGCTACTATGGCGGCTGGGTCGACAATGTGCTGATGCGGATCACCGAGGCGTTCCAGACGCTGCCGAATTTCGTGCTGTTGCTGGTGCTGGTCGCCGTGTTCGGATCGACCTTGACCACCGTCACCATCGCGGTCGGCGTGGTGTCATGGCCGGCGCCGGCGCGGCTCACCCGCGCCGAATTCCTGTCGCTGCGCAGCCGTGAATTCGTCCAGGCCGGCCGCACGCTGGGCATGAAGGACATTCAACTGATCCTCGGCGAGATCCTGCCCAACGCCCTGCCCCCGGTGATCGTCTATGCCAGCGTCGTGATGGCGGTTTCGATCCTGCTTGAAAGCGCGCTGGCCTTCCTGCGGCTGTCCGATCCGAACGTGGCGTCGTGGGGCAATCTGATCGGCCTCGGCCGCGACGTGTTACGGGTGCAGTGGTACGTCTCGGCGATCCCCGGCATCGCCATTCTCGTCACCGTGCTCGCGGTGTCGCTGGTCGGCCAGGGGTTGAACGACGCGCTCAATCCGAGGCTGAAGAGCCGATGAGCGATCAAGCCGCCATCCTCTCGCTCGAACATCTCGGCGTGCGCCTGCCGCGCGGCGCCGACCGGCCGCATGCGCTATCGGACGTGTCGCTCACGATCGCGTCGAACGAAATTCTTTGCGTGGTCGGCGAATCCGGCTCCGGCAAATCGATGATGGCCAACGCCATCATGCGGCTGTTGCCCAACGACGTGACGATCGACAGCGGCCGGCGTGATGTTCGAAGGCCGCGACCTCTGCGCGGCCACGGTCGCCGAGATGCGTGAGGTGCGCGGCGCCGGGATCGCGATGATCTTTCAGGAGCCGATGACCGCGCTCAATCCGCTCCGCACCATCGGCGACCAGATCGCCGAGATGTTTTCGATCCATACCGAACTCTCGAAAGCCGAGATCGGTGCGCGGGTGCAGGCGCTGCTCGAAGACGTGCACATCCCCGATCCGATTGCCGCGGCAAAAGCCTATCCGCATGAACTGTCCGGCGGCCAGCGGCAGCGGGCCATGATCGCGATGGCGCTTGCGCTCGATCCGAAACTTCTGATCGCCGACGAGCCGACCACGGCGCTCGATGTCACCACGCAGGCTCAAATCCTGAAACTGATCCGCGACCTGCAGCGGCGCAAGAAAACCGCGGTGCTGTTCATCACCCACGATTTCGGCGTGGTCGCGGAAATCGCCGATCGCGTCGTCGTGATGCAGCACGGCGTGATCGTGGAACAAGGCGCCGCCGCCGCCGTCCTGAACGATCCGCAGCACGCCTACACAAAACAGCTCATCGCCGCGGTCCCGCCATTGAAAGCGCCGCCGCCGCGCGCGCTTTCCGCCGAGAACATCCTCACCATTTCGGATGTGTCGAAAACCTACCGCAGCGGCGGCTTCCTCGGGCGCGGTGCGCGCGTCACGCCTGCGGTCAAGGCGCGTCTCGCTCAACCTGCCACGAGGCGCGACGCTCGGCATCGTCGGCGAATCCGGCTCGGGCAAATCGACCCTGGCGCGCTGCATCGTGCGGCTGATCGATCCCGACGCCGGATCGATCCTGCTCGAGGGCAAGGACTGGGCGAAGCTGACGCGCGAAAACGTTCGCCGCGAGACCCGTCATATTCAGATGGTGTTTCAGGACCCGTTCGCTTCGCTCAACCCGCGCCGCAAGGCGGCCGAGCTGGTGGCGCAAGGACCGATCGTGCACGGAACGCCGCGGAGCGAGGCGATAGCGTATGCGAAGGAATTATTCGCGCTGGTCGGCCTCGATCCGTCCGCGGGCGACCGGTTTCCGCACGAATTCTCCGGCGGCCAGCGGCAGCGCATCGGGCTGGCGCGGGCGCTGGCGCTCAAGCCGGACGTGCTGGTCGCGGACGAGCCGGTCTCGGCACTCGACGTGTCGGTGCAGGCGCAGGTGCTCAAACTGCTCGCCGAGCTGCGTCAGCGGCTCGGCCTCTCCATCGTCTTCATCACGCATGACCTCCGCGTCGCAGCCCAAATCTGCGATCTCGTCGCCGTCATGAAGGACGGCGCCGTGGTGGAGCAAGGGCTCGCGGGGCAAGTGTTCGGCAACCCGCAACATCCCTATACGCAGGCGTTGCTGAATTCGATTCCCGGCGGCGATTTCACCCGCAAGCGCGACGCGATGATCGTGTGATCACGCCATTTCCCTGGCGTCGCGCCGCCGGTAGACCAGCAGCATCAGCGGCGCGAGTTTGCGCAACAGCCCGTGCGCGACGATCGGCACCGGCTCGGTGAACGGCAGCGCCAGCTCGCTTTCCGGCACGCCGCGCACCGCCTTCGACAATTCGCGGCCGAGCGGGATCGTCAGCGCGACGGCGCGGCCGTTGCAGCCGGTCCAGCCATAGGCGTTGGGCCCGAGGCGGTGGATGCGCGGCAGGAAATCCGTGGTCATCCCGACATAGCCGTTCCAGACATAATCGAAGGAGACATCGCCGATCTGCGGCCACAGCCGCTGCAGGCGCTCGGTGACCCGCGCCTTGATCCGTTCGACCTTGTTGCCCGGGCCGATCACGGCGCCGCCGGTGACGAGGCGATTTCGCGCGTCATAGCGCGCGAAATAGAGTTCGCCATGGGTATCGGACATCGCCTGCCGGCCGGGAATGATGGTCTTGCGGACATTGTCGGACAGCGGCTGCGTCGACATCTGCCAGGACAGCACCGGCATCACCTCTTTGGCAATCTCCGGCACCAGCGATTTCGAGAATTCGCCGCTATAGGCGTTGGTCGCAACCACCAGCGCGCGGCCGCTGATCTCGCCCTTCTCTGTCTTCACGATCCATTTGTCGTTGCGGCGTTCAAAGCTGATCGCGGGCGAGCGCGCATAGATGCGCGCGCCGAGACCGAGCACGGCCCGCGCGAGCCCGCGCGCCAGCGCAAGCGGATTGACGTGGCCGCCGGTCCTGTTCCAGAAGCCGCCGAACCAGGCATCCGAGCCCGTCATGTCGCGAACCTGTTCGCGCGATAGCAACTCCACCGGCGCGCCGAACTTCGACCATTGCCGCACCCGCCGCTCCGCGATTTTGATGCGGCCGGGCGAATGCACCGGCTGCACCCAACCGGCCTGCTCCTGCTCGGCATTGATCTCGTAGCGCCGCACCACCTCGAACAGCGTCGAGGCGCTGTCACGCAGCATCGCAACAAAGCGTTCGCCCACGGCGCCATGCCTGGCCACGATGTCCTCCGGATCCGGCCGCGACAATGTCGGGATCACCTGGCCATTGTTGCGCCCGGACGCTCCCCATCCGGGCTCGGCCGCCTCGACGATGGCGACGTCCACGCCCGCTTCGCGCAAATGCAGCGCGGTCGAAAGGCCGGTGAAGCCGGCGCCGATCACGATGACATCGGTTTGCTGTGTGCCGATCAATTCGGGAAGATCAGGTCCGGACGGCGTCGCCGCTGCCCATAGCGAATTGGGCCAGCGTACGTTTGTCGTATTCATCGCGATCCTTTCTTGCAGGCGCCTGATCGATCTGGTTAGCTTAATACGCCAAAACAGCGCCCAAGGAAATAAAAGCAAGGAAATAAAAGATTGCCACTCAAAAACGTCATCGGCATCGATCACGCCGTCGTCATGGTGAAGGACCTCGACAAGTCAGCCGAAAACTACAAGCGGCTGGGTTTCACCGTGTCGCCGCGCGGCACCCACAGCGCGCATATGGGCTCGGGCAATTACACCATCATGTTCGATCCCGACTATATGGAATTGCTCGGCGTGCTGACGCCGACGGAACATAATGCTCCGGCGCGGGCGTCTCTCGAAAAGCGCGGCGAAGGCATCGAGCGCGTCGCATTCACGGCGGTCGATTCCGCGGCGGGTGCGGAAGAAATTCGCGCGCGCGGCTATCCGCCGGTCGGCCCGACCGATTTCGAGCGTCCGGTGACGATGCCTGACGGCACGCTGTCGGCGGCCAAATTCCGCACCTTTCAATGGCCGGTTGCGGAAGCGCCGGGCGGCGTGCGCATCTTCGCCTGCCAGCACAAGACGCGCGAGACGGTGTGGATTCCCGAACTGATGAAGCACGCCAATGGCGCAAAGCGCCTGAAGCAGGTGCTGATCGTCACGCCGGAACCGGCCAAGGATGCCGCGCATCTCTCGCGCCTGATCGACCGCGACGCACGCAACGAAGCGGACGGCGCCGTGGCGGTGCCTTCGGGCTCCGATCGCGCCGACTTCGTGTTCCTGACCCGGGACCAGCTCGGCAAGCGCTATCCGGAAGTGTCGCTGGCCGGATTGCCCGAGCGCGGCGGCGCCGGACTCATGATCGAAGCCGATCTCGCGGCTGCCGAGAAAGCGCTCGGCGCGACCGGAGTTCGCAGCGGCGGCGGCATTGTGGTGCCGCCTGCCGCGGGCAACGGCACGCTGCTCGCTTTCGTCAAGGCGTAGGTGAAAATACCGGTGGTGCAAACGCCGGTCGCGTGGTCGAGGCCGCGCGATTGGCGGACGCTCGAGTCGAAAAAGCGTCGGCTGCCGGCAAGGTCGTTGTCGATATCGCCGATAGCTGCCCGCAGGTGCGGCGACGTGCACCGGGATACCGCACCATAAGACTGTACAATAAGACTATGCAGACGGCCCGCGAACGCTAGAATTCGCGCAAAACACACAAGCCGGCCCCAGGGAGAAGACACAATGAAGAATCATCTGATCTCGCGTCGCGCAGTTCTGGCAGGATCAGTAGCCGCCGGCGCGCTCAGCCTCACCGGCATTCCCGCCCGCGCCGACGTGCAATGGAAAAAATACGCCGGCACCAAGCTCGAGGTCATCCTCGCCAAGGGTCCGCGCGGCGACAATCTGCAAAAGAACATCAAGGAATTTACCGAACTCACTGGAATTCAGGTTGAATCGGAACAAATCCCCGAGCAGCAGCAGCGCCAGAAAGCCGTGATCGAGCTCGCCTCGGGCAAGCCGAGTTTCGACGTCATTCATCTCAGCTATCACGTGCAGAAACGCCAGTTCGAGAAAGGCGGTTGGCTCGCCGACATGTCGGGCTACATGAAGGACCCGAACCTCACCGCGCCCGACCTCGTCGAAAGCGATTTTTCGGCCGCCGGCCTGCAATACGCCAAGAACGACAAGGGGCAGATGCTGTCGCTGCCGTGGTCGGTCGATTACTTCATCCTCTACTACAACAAGGAGATGTTCCAGAAGAAGGGCATCGCCGTTCCCAAGACCTTTGACGAGATGGTCGCGGCTGCCGAAAAGCTCACCGATCCGAAGGAAGGCACTTTCGGCTTCGTCGGGCGCGGCTTGCGCAACGCCAACATGACGCTGTGGACCAACTTCTTCCTCAACTATGGCGGCGAATTCCTGGACAGCAAGGGTGGCATCCTGACCGATGGCCCCGAGGCGATCGAGGCGACAAAGCTCTATCAAACGCTGCTGACGAAAGTCGCGCCTCCCGGCGTCGCCGGCTTCAACTGGATGGAATCGATGGCGTCCTTTACGCAAGGACGTTCGGCGATGTGGATCGACGGCGTCGGCTGGGCGCCGCCGCTGGAAGACCCGGCCGCCTCGCGCGTCGTCGGCAAGGTCGGCTACACCCTCGTTCCGGCCGGACCCAAGGGACAATATTCGGCGACCTATGGCGACGGCCTCGGCATCGCCGCCGCGAGCAAGAACAAGGAAGCCGCCTATCTGCTCTGCCAGTGGGCGGTCTCGAAGGCGCAGGGCGCGCGGCTGTTGCAGGCCGGCGGCGGCGTGCCGTTCCGAAATTCCATCCTGGGCGATCCCGAAGTTCAAAAAGGGGTCAAGAACCGGGAATGGCTGCAGTCGGTGATCGATTCCGCCAAGATCAGCAAGCTCGGGCTCCCCGTCATCATCCCCGTCGCCGAATTCCGCGACCTCGTCGGCGCGGCCATTACCAGCACGCTCGCGGGCGCCGATCCGGCCACGGAATTGAAGAAAGCCCACGAACAGTTCCGCCCGATCCTGGAGCGCAGCGAGAAAGCGTGAGCGCAACGACACAAGCCGCTTCAGCGGCGGCTCAAGCGGAAGCCGCGCCGGAGCGGGAGTTGCGGCCGCCGTCGTACTGGCCGTTCGTGGTGCCGGCGCTCGTCATCGTGCTCGCCATCATCATATTTCCGTGGCTGTTCACGATCTGGATGAGCCTGCGCGAATGGAAGGTCGGCTCGCCCACGGCATTCGTCGGGCTCGCCAATTACCTGCGGCTGCCGAACGATCCCCGCTTCGTCGAAGCGGTCGGTCATACCATCCTCTACACCGCGCTGTCCGTGCTGCTGCCGCTGATCTTCGGAACGCTGGCGGCCGTGGTGTTTCACCAGAAATTTCCCGGCCGCGGTTTCCTGCGCGGAGTCTTCATCATGCCGATGATGGCGACGCCGGTGGCGATCGCGCTGGTCTGGACCATGATGTTTCATCCGCAACTCGGCGTGCTCAACTATCTGCTCTCGCTCGTCGGCCTGCCGCCGCAGCTTTGGGTGTTCAATCCCGGCACAGTGATCCCCTCGCTCGTGCTGGTCGAAACCTGGCAATGGACGCCGCTGGTGATGTTGATCGTGCTCGGCGGCCTGGCGGCGATCCCGATCGAGCCCTACGAAAGCGCGGAGATCGACGGCGCCAATTTCTGGCAGATGTTCCGCTACATCACGCTGCCGTTGATCACGCCGTTCCTGTTCATCGCAGGGATGATCCGCATGATCGACGCGGTGAAGAGCTTCGACATCATCTTTGCGATCACGCAAGGCGGCCCCGGCTCGGCGTCGGAGACCATCAATCTCTATCTCTACAGCGTCGCTTTCGTTTACTACGACCTCGGCTACGGTTCGGCGATCGCGGTCATATTCTTCGTCCTGATCGTGGTGCTGGCAGCCGTGCTGCTCTATCTGCGCCAGCGCACGGCGTGGACCGAGATCGGCGGCGGCGCATGAGACAGCCGCGCATGAGTTTTCGTCAAATCCTCGGCAAGGTCGGGCTCTGGTTCGCGGTGTTCGTCATCGTGTCGCCCGCGATTTTGTTCTTTCTCTGGATGGCCTCGCTGTCGCTCAAATTCGAGGTCGACAACGCAGCCTATCCGCCGATCCTCATCCCCGAGAATTTTGCCTGGAAGAATTATTCCGACGTGCTCGCGTCGAACCGCTTCCTGACCTATTTCGTCAACAGCCTGATCGTGACGGGCACGGCGACAATGCTCGCGATGCTGGTCGGCGTGCCCGCCGGATACGGGATCGCGCGGATGGCCGCGCACAAATCGGCAGTCGTGATCCTGATCGCGCGCATCACACCCGGATTGTCCTATCTCATTCCGCTGTTCCTGCTGTTCCAGTGGCTCGGATTGCTCGGCACACTGGTGCCGCAGATCATCATTCATCTGGTGGTGACGGTGCCGATCGTGATCTGGATCATGATCGGCTATTTCGAAACGACGCCGCTGGAGCTCGAGGAAGCCGCCCTCATCGACGGCGCCACACGCTGGCAGGTATTCCGCCACGTGGCGCTGCCGATCGCGCGCCCAGGGCTTGCGGTCGCCTTCATCCTCGCGGTGATCTTCTCCTGGAATAATTTCGTGTTCGGCATCGTGCTGGCGGGGCGCGAGACGCGCACCCTTCCCGTCGCCGTCTACAACATGATCTCGTTCGACCAGCTGAGCTGGGGGCCGCTGGCGGCCGCCGCCCTGATCGTGACGTTTCCCGTGCTGCTGCTGACGGTCATAGCCCAGCGACAGATCGTTGCCGGGCTCACCGCGGGTGCCGTCAAGGGCGGTTAGGCAAGTCAACCAATAAGAATTCAGATGGAACAAAATCTTTCGTGTTTTCAGCTCGTTGGATATCGGGAAACAGTCGCTTATTCTGCGCGGAGCCTTGATGACGTGCATCCTGACTATTTTCTAAGCGCGGTTTTGTCGTGCATAGCAATTGCGCAAGGTAGCGGAATGATGCCAATACTGACTTTGCGCCGGGTACCGCACAGAGGAAGACGCGATGTTTCATATCTCCACCAGGGCCTCGATTACAGGCCTGACCGCTATTTGCTTATCGCTGGCGCTGACGCATCAATCGAAGGCGGAAGCCGCAAGCTGCCCCTCGCCGATCCCGTTCGGCCTGACCACGGCGCTGACGGGCAATCTGGCGCTGCTCGGCACGCAAGCCCGCAACGGCGTCGAATTCGCGGTCGATGAGATCAACGGCAATGGCGGTATCGGCGGCAAGAAACTGGCGCTGACGACGGAAGATACCGGCGCATCCTCCACCGACGCGCTAAACGCGATGAACCGCATCATCGAGGGCAAGCCGCTGATCATCTTCGGGTCGATGATCAGCCCGCACGTGTTCGCGCAGACCGAGGGGATCAACAAATCCGAGACGCCGTTTTTGGTCGGGGCCACCAACGCCAAGGTCACCGCGCAAGGCAGCAAATGGCTGTTTCGTACCCACGTCCATGACGGGCAGCTCGCCGAGCTGATCCCGGAACATCTGGTGAAATCCCTCGGCAAGACCAAGCCCGGCATCATGGCCGTCGCCGACGATTACGGCCTCGGCGCTTCCAAGGGTATCCAGGCTGCGCTCGCCAAGCTAAAGGTGGAGCCGGTGGCGGTGACTTCCTACGCGCCGTCGGACAAGGACATGAGCGCGCAACTGCTCGAAATCAAGGACAAGGGCGCCGACAGCCTGATCCTGTTCGGCCGCCCCGCCGACGTCACGCTCGTCATCAAGCAGATGAGCGATCTCGGCATCAAGCTGACCACCATCGGCAATGCCAGCATCGTGGCGCAGACCACGCTCAACAATCTGTCGAGCGCGGAAGCCGACGGCGGCTATGCCATCGGCGGCATGATCCCGCAGACCTCGACGGATACGAAAATCCTGGATTGGACGAAGCGCGTCCAGGAAAAGTACAAAGTGCCCGCGGATAACTTTACCGTCTCGTATTACGACACCGTCTACATGGTGAAGTCGATCATCGAGAAGGTCGGTTGTGACAAGGCGGCGATCCGCGACGCGCTGGCCGCCACCAAGGACTGGAAGGGTATGCTGATCAGCTACCAGGCCGACGCCCAGGGCGATCTCGCCCATACGCTCGGCATCTATCGCAACAAGGGCAAGACGCCCGAGTTGACCGGTCCGATCAAGGAAAGCGGATACTGATCTTTTCATGGGTCAACTCGTTGTCAACGGCCTGGCGCTCGGAAGCATCTATGCCCTCGTGGCGCTGGGCCTGCTCCTGATCTTCAACACCGTGCAGATCGTCAATTTCGCGCAGGGCCAGTTGTTGATGCTCGGCGCCTTCATCGGCATCAGCTGCGCAGTGACGCATGAGTTGCCGGTTGCGATGTCATGGGCAATCACCATGGTCGCGATGGCGTTGGTCGGCATCGTGTTCATGGTGCTGGTCTATTTTCCCCTGCGCGGGCGGCCGGCATTCCTCGTCATCCTGACCACGATCGCGATGGGCATCGTGCTGGAAAATCTGGCGCTGATCGTGTGGGGGCCGCTACCGGTGTCGCTGCCCTCGCCGGTTCGCGGGCCCCCTTTGCGTTTTGCCGGCGTCGTCATTTCGATGCACCAGCTCTTCATCTTCGCAACGCTGGCGGTGATCCTGCTGCTGCAATTCCTTTTCCTGACCAGGACCCGGTTCGGCATCCTGATGCAGGCGACCGCCCAGGATCTGCACACGGCACGCCTCGTCGGCATTCCCGTGAACCGCACCATTGCGGTAGCGTTTGCCTTCGGCGCGATCCTGTCCGGAATTGCCGGGCTATTGGTCGCGCCGATCTTCCTGGCCGAGCCGACGATGGGCGGCAGCCTCGGCCTGAAAGGGTTCGTCGTCAGCGTGATCGGCGGCTTCGGCAATCTGCCCGGCGCGGTGATCGGCGGCTTGTTCCTCGGCCTGATCGAAACCTTTGGCGCGCGGTATATCTCGTCGAACTTTCGCGATGCCTATGCCTTCATCGTCATGATCGCGGTTCTCGTCGCCTGGCCGCGCGGCCTGTTCGGCGAAAAGAGCAGCGAGAAGGTCTGAGATGAATATCAGGCTCATTCTCGCGGCGATCGCCGCCGTGATATTGGCGGTGCCGGCCATCGTCCATGACGGCTACATCATCCAGTTACTCAACATCGCCATCCTCAACGCGATCGTCGTGCTCGGGCTGAATTTCGCGACAGGCTGGACCGGCCAGATCAATTTCGGCCAGGCAGCGTTCTACGGACTTGGCGCCTATACCACGGCGATTGCCACCAAGGCCGGCCTGCCCTGGGTCGCGACACCCCTGCTATCCGTTCTCGTCGTGATCGGAGCCAGTCTCGTCCTCGGCCTGCCGACGGTGCGGCTGCGCACCTATTATCTGGCGATGACCACCATCGGCTTCGGCGAAATCGTCCGGCTGATCATCGTGCATTGGGAGCCGGTGACGGGTGGAACGTCCGGCCTGCGGGCCATTCCAGGCATCAGCCTGTTCGGCTTTGGGCCGCAGGGACAAATCCAGCATTACTATCTTCTGGCGGCAACGCTGGCGCTTGCCATTCTGGTCGCGTCGCGCATCCGTCATTCGACGCTCGGCCGCGCCATGATTGCGACCAGGGACAGCGAGATCGCCGCCGAGCAGAGTGGCGTCGACACCACGCGCACCAAGCTGCTCGCCTTCATGATCGGCGCCGTCTATGCGGGGCTGGCGGGTTGCCTCTACGCCTCCTCGATCCGCTTCATCAGTCCCGACAGTTTTTCCGGCACGCAGGCGGTGCTGCTGATGACCATGCTGATCGTCGGCGGCATGGGCTCGATCGGCGGCTGCGTCGTCGGTGCGGTGGCGCTGACGGTACTGCCCGAAGCGCTGCGCTTCCTCGGCCAATGGTATCTCGTCCTTTACGGGCTTGGCGTGATCGCGGTGATCGCGCTGGCGCCGGGAGGGCTGGCCTCGCTCGCTTCGCTGCCGGGGCTGCGCCGGGCGGGTGCGCGTTGATGCAAGGATTGTCGCAAGGATCGATACAAGGATCGACCGTGCAGGATCCCATCATCGTCGCGCGCGGCGTGACGCGGCGGTTCGGCGGCCTTGTCGCGCTCGATGGCATCGACCTCGACGTGCCCAAAGGCATCGTACAGGCAATCATCGGCCCGAACGGCTCGGGCAAGACCACGCTGCTCAATGCGCTGAGCGGCGCCTCCCACGCGGATGCCGGTTCGATCCGCATCGCCGGCCGCGAAATCTTCAGCCTCAAGCCGCATCGCATCGCGCGGCTCGGTCTGGCCCGGACGTTCCAGAACATCCGGGTGTTCGACAATCTGAGCGTGATCGAAAACGTCAAGGTCGCCGCCGCCTGCAACACGCCGGCGTCGTTGTTCGGAATCATCGCCGCCAACGGGCGCGCGAGACGCAACGAATCCGAGATCGAGCAGGCCTCGCGCGACGCGCTTGATATCGTCGGCCTCGCCGGCCGCGCCGGCGATCATCCCCGACAACTGCCCTACGCGCAGCAGCGGCTGCTGGAGATCGCACGTGCGCTCGCCGCCAGGCCGGACGTTCTCCTGCTGGACGAGCCGGCCGCCGGCATGAACATGACCGAAAGCATGACACTGCTCGACACCATCGCAAGGCTCAGGAACAGCGGCATTACCATCCTGCTGGTCGAACACAACGTTCGGCTGGTGATGGGGATCAGCGACCGCGTCACGGTGCTCGATTTCGGCAAGAAGATCGCCGAGGGCGCACCATCGCAGGTGCAGCGCGACCCCAAGGTGATCGAAGCCTATCTCGGCAGGCGGCACCGCCATGCTTAAAATCGAAAATTTGCACGTATCCTACGGCCATATCGAAGTGCTCAAGGGCATTTCCTTTGGCGTCGAGATGGGCGAGATCGTCGCCCTGATCGGCGGCAACGGCGCCGGCAAGACCACCACCTTGAGCACCATTTCCGGGCTGGTGCGGCCGACCGCGGGAACGATCTCGTGGAAGGGCGAGAACATTGTGAACACCAAGGTCGAGACCATCGTCGGTTCCGGCCTCGCCCATTGCCCGGAAGGACGGCGTATTTTTCCGGGATTGACCGTGCTGGAAAACCTGCTCACCGGCACCGCGTCGCGCTCCTACCGGAAGCGCGAGATCGATGAGGACCTCGCGCTGGTATTCGACCTGTTCCCGCGGCTGAAGGAGCGGATCAAGCAGGGCGGCTGGTCGCTGTCGGGCGGCGAGCAGCAGATGCTGGCGATCGGCCGCGCCTTGATGAGCCATCCGAGCCTCCTGATGCTCGACGAACCCTCGCTCGGTCTCGCGCCGATCGTGATCGAGCAGGTGTTCGAACGCATCGTCGAACTCAACAAGCGCACCGGCCTCGGCGTGTTGCTGGTCGAGCAGAACTCGGCGATGGCGCTCGAAATCGCCAGCCGAGCGTTCGTGCTGGAGACCGGAGCGATCACGCTGTCCGGACCATCGGCCATGCTCGCCGACGATCCGCGCATCCGCGAGGCCTATCTCGGCGGCTAGCCTCGGACCGCAAACTGGTTCAGTTTGAGATTTTCCTCAATATAGAACTGCGGATCGACTAGGTGCTTGTCCAGAAACGCTGCGACAGTTCCCTGCACCTGCGGCACGACGCTCGGCAGCATCGCGAATGCATGTGTTTGTCCGGATAGCAGATGCAGATCGACCGCCGTACCGGCGGCGCGCAACCGATCGAACAGCCGCATGCTGGCGGCCGGCAAAACGATGTGGTCGTCGGTGCCATGAAAGAGGCAGGTCGGGGGAAGATGTGGTCCCGCATGATGGATCGGGCTCGCCAGTTCTGCTTCCCGTGCGTCAGCCTTCTCCTCCAGCAGGCGGCTGGCGCTGATCGCGCCGTCGACGGGCGTGCCCAGTTGAAACTCGACCGGCGGATAGAATGCGATCACGGCGGCGACGGAATTGTCCTGATCCGCATCCTCGTCATGTGAGAATGCACGCACGTGCGCGGCGCCGGCGGCGAGCAGCGCAAGGTGCCCGCCTGCGGAGAGGCCCTCGACCACGATCTTGTCTGCATCTACACCGAGATTGGCGGCATTGCGTCGCGCCCATCGGATAGCGGAGTTGACGTCCTGAATCTGCGCGGGCCAGGGAGACTGGCCGAGCAGCCGATATTGCACGGCAAGCGCCACAAATCCGTGACCGGCCAGGGCCCTTGCCGAGGGGGCGACGGATTCTCGCGAACCGCGGCGCCAGGCTCCTCCGTGCAACAGCAACACAGCGGCTTTGGCTTTGCCCGCAGGCCGATAGACGTCGACCAGGAGGTCGACGCCGTTGCGAATAGCGTAGACGAAAGTTTCAAGCGAGGTCATTTGCTACCACCCGGTCATGCTTCAGGATGCCGCGGCTTGAGAAACTCGGAACGGGTTCTCGATTCCGTACCGCGGCATCAGGTGCTGACGGAACAGTTTGATCGAGCGCATGGCCTGCGCATGATTGAGATTGCCCCATTGGAACGAGAGCACCATGTAGTTCGCGCCTGTGGTCATATACTCGTCGAAGAAGGGTTTTACGGTCTCCGGCGTACCGACCACGAAACCGGGCAGGCCTCCCGGTGCACGCCTGCGCGCGTCACGCTGTTTTCGCTCTTCTTCGGCAAGCTTTGCCAGCGAGGCGTCGAGGTCCCGCCGTTCTTCGGGCGCGATATGCCGATCCGGCTGCGTAGGCCGAGGCCCCGTGCCCTCCGCATTGACGAACTGCGTCAGCTTTCTGCGTTCCGCTTCCAGACGGCGCGGCGTGCCGAGATTCCATTTATAGGCTTCGGCGGCGGGTGTCGCCTCAGCGATCGCCTGCTGTTCGTCCTCCGCGAGCAGGATGTGGACCACGAGGCCGATCATCGGCGTTCGACCTTGCTCGGTCTGGCCGCTCGGATTGTGTTGCCCCCAGAGCTTGCGGTAACGGACCACGTTGGCCTCGAGCGTATCGAGCGAACCGACGACGATGCAGTTCATGCCGTGTTCGGCGGCGACTTCCGGGTTTCGCATATACCAGAACGACGGCGTCGGCCGTTGCAGCGGCCGTAGCCGCATCGGGACATTGTCGAATTTGTAGAAATGTCCGTTGAAATTAAGTTCGTCGTTCGCAAGACCGGTTCGCAACGATGCCAGCGTCTCGTCGTAGCGGAGACGGTTGGACGCCTCATCGCCGTCCTGTCCCCAAAAGAACGCTTCGAGCACGCCGCCACGGCCGACGCCGATTTCGAGCCGCCCGCCGGACAGGTGATCCAGCATCGACACTTCCTCGATCAGCCGAATCGGATGATGCAGGGGCAGCACATAGACGCCGGGGCCGAACCGCAGGTGCTTGGTGCGCTGGGCCGCCGCCGACAGGAACACATTTTGCGACGGCGCCATGCTGTGCACGGCCGGCGTGTGATGCTCGGCGAGATGGTAGGCGAAGAAGCCAGCCTCATCGAGCGCTTCCATTTGCTGCAAACGATCTTCGTAGAGCCGAAACAGCGGCACATCGGGCAAATGCTCGATGTGATCGAATACACCAAATCGAATTCCGCTCATGGCCCGTTCCTCGTTCGTTCAGACGTTTCATTCGTGTGGGCAACGTAGTGCCCATTTTGGCAAGCGAGCAGCCGCCCCGGCTGAAGCTATAGCCGCCGTTTCTTGATCGCGATAATCTTGATTTTCGATCAAACCGACCTCAAAAACAGATCAATCGGATTTTGGGCTTTGTATGTCGGGGATTGTTTGCGTTCGGTTATGGCTCGCGAATGCCGATCCGCTTTGCCAGTGCGCGCATCTCGGTGACGGTGCATTTCTCCAGAGTTTCGCGCGCGACGGAATTTGCCTCGCTGCGGCTCTTGGCAAGATACCGCGTCATGACCATTCCCTTGATCGGCACCGCGCCGAGACGTTTGGTCTGGGCGTCCCGAAAAATCGAGGAATAGGGCACAAGCCCATAGATCCGGCCGCTCAGCAGCAATTGCTGCAGGGTTTCCGGGCTTTCCAGCTCGAGACGAATATCGAGTTTTGCGCCTTCTCTGGCGGCGGAGTTCTCGATCAACTGGCGCGATCGATTATTCTTGTTGGTCATCACCAGCGGCAGATTCCCGAGACCGCCCACTTCGAGGCTGCGCTTCTTCAAGCGCGGGTCATCGGGCCGGCCGACGAGGTGGAGCGACTCGGTAAACAGGTGCGTATATTCGAGCAGCGGGTCCGGCGGCGGGTCGGTCACGATGGCGAGACTGAGTTCGCCGCGCCGCAGCTGTCCCAGGACGTTCGACGTCCAGCCCTCGACCAGACTGAGATTTACTTTCGGATATGATTTCAGGAACGTCAAAGCGAGCTTGCTGAACAGCAGGCGCCCGATCGAGGGCGGCGCAGCAAGCGATGCAGGTCCGCTCGGCACATGCGCCTCGATCTGCAGGCTCTCCTTCAACCGGTCGACTTCGCCCAGAATATGCTGCGACCGTTCGAGCAGGCGCTGGCCCGCCGCGGTCAGCCGGACGCCGCGCTTGACGCGATCGAACAGCAGAAACCCCAGTTCCTGCTCCAGATGCTGGATTTGCCGCGTCAGCGCCGATTGCGCGACCCGGAGATCGTCGCTCGCCTTGCGGAAATTCTCCCGCCGCGCAGCCTGAATGAAGTAGCGGAACTGGCGCAGGTCCATTTTAGCGTGATGCCGATTTTCGATCAAACTGATGACAAATCGATATTATCGTAATCAAAAGACGGATGTTAGCGTTATTGCGGACCGTCTCGGCATTTTGAACCGCTGCGTATGACGGCGGCAGTCGGGCATCCGGGGAGAGACATGGCCGACGTGACGCTTGACGCTCATGGCGTCGTTCAGGGAAGTGTGCAGGGCAACATACAGCGGGGGCAGAGATCAATCCAAAGGTGACGCGCAGGATTGGATCAGTTCGATAGAGAAGTCCAATCTCACCCCGCGCTACTATGCGACGATCGGGCTGCTCGTCGCGCAGGAAATGCTCGAATTCTACGACTTCTTCCTGGTCGGATATCTGGTCTCGGTGCTCGCGCCGGGTTGGCATCTCACTTACGGCCAGAGCGCGATGATGCTGCTGTCGTCCGGCGTCGGCGCCATCGCCGGCTCACTGGTCGGCGGACAGATTGCCGACAGGATCGGACGCAAGAAGATCATCTGGGTCGGCGGCCTGATTTTTTCGCTTGGTGCTGCGGGATGCGCGGCGATACCGGACGGCGCCTGGATCTTGTTTTCGCTGCTGCGTTTCGTCGTCGGCTTTGGGTCGATCGCCGCGGTGAGCGCTCAAAATCCCCTGGTCGTCGAGATTACGCCGACCAGATACCGGACGTTCGTTTCCAGCATGATGGTGGTGCCGGTCGCGCTCGGCACGATGTTCGCCGCGATGATTTCGGCAAGCCTGCTGCCGGTGATCGGCTGGCGCGGCGTCGCCGCGACCGGCGCGCTGCCGATCGTCACTTCGCTGTTGATCGCGTGGATCGCGCCGGAATCGGTGCGCTGGCTGCTTTCGCGCGGCCGCAATGCCGATGCGCGGCGTGAGGCCGCAAAGCTGCTCGGCGTTGCCGAGACCTCCATCACGCTGCCGAACGCGATCGCGCCGGAAAAGAAGTCCGGATCGTTAGCCGAATTGTTCCAGGACCAGAAGCGGTTCTGGTGGGTGGTCGTGATCTGGACCGGAATCTCCACCGGCACCTATGGGGTGATTCTGTGGGGACCCACCATCCTGTCCCAGTTGCTGAAGATCACGGCGCATGAGGCCGCGCATTACTTCGTCTATGCGAGCATCTTCTCAATGCTCGGCCGCGTGTTGTTTTCGGTGCTGCCGCTCTATATCGGGCGACGCGGCGCGGCCTTGATCGGCACTTTCATGTCCGTTCTGGTGATGCTGGCGATCGTGGCTTTCTATCGCGAGTTCATCGCGGGCTGGTCGGTGTTCGCGCTGCTCGTGATCTTTGGCGCGGCGTTTTACAGCGGCTGCTTCTCCAACATGTCGCCCTATGTGGTCGAAGTGTTTCCGGTCTCGCTGGGCGCCCGCGCGTTCGGGTTGGCGCAGGCCGCCAACGGAATCGGAAAAATCATGGGACCGGTTTGCCTGGCGCTGATCGCGGGAAGCAGCGACGTGGTTTCGCCGAAGGCAACGGCGGACGCGATCGCGCCGGCGTTCCTGTTCCTGGCGGCTTGCGAATTTGCGGCGCTGATCGCGATCATCGCCTATCGCAAGGAACCGCACGGCAAGCCGATGGACATCGAATAGTTCGTTGCGCGCAGGGTTCAAAAAGGAAAAAAAATGATCGACATCCCTGTTCTGATTTCCGGCGGCGGTCCGGTCGGCCTTGCTGCGTCACTGCTCCTCTCCCAGCACGGCGTGCCCTCGCTGCTTGTCGAGCGTCATCCGAGCACCGCGATCACGCCGAAAGCGCGCGGGATCAATGCCCGGACGATGGAAGTCTTCCGGCAATGCGGCATCGACACCGCGATCAGGGACGCGGGACTGCCGGAAGGACGGATGGGGCTGATCGTCTGGACGGAAACCCTTGCCGGCAACGAGATCGAGCGCCGGGTGCCGGGTCGCGCGACTGCGAAGAACATGGCCATGACGCCGGTCAAGAATTGCCTCTGCGCCCAGGATGATCTCGAGCCCGTCATCCGCCGATTTGCGGAAGCCGCCGGTCCGGGAGTGCTGCGCTTCAATACCGAGATGACCTCTTTCAGCCAGCGGCCCGGCGCCGTCACGGGCGTGCTGACCGATCGCACCACGGGCGCGGAGACGCCCTTTACCGCGCGCTATCTGATCGCCGCCGAGGGGGCGCAAAGCCGCGTCCGCCGCGCGCTGGGCGTAACCATGGTCGGAGAAGAGAAAGTCTACGACAGCGTCAATATCCTGTTCCACGCCGATCTCACCCAATGGGTCGAGCATCGGCCTGCCGCGCTCTATTTTGTCGAACTGGACGATTTGCGCGCCACCTTCCTCACCATCAACGGGAGGGACCGCTGGGGTTTCCTGATTCACGGCCCCAAACAATATGGCTGGCAGCCAAAGGACTTCACACCGGAATTCTGTGCCGAGCTGATCCGGAAAGGCGCTGGCGTACCCGACCTCCCGGTCTCGGTGCTCGGCATCAACCCCTGGGAAGCCTCTGCCATCGTTGCCGACCGCTATCGCGTCGGCAACGTTTTCCTGGCCGGGGACGCGGCCCATGAGATGCCGCCGACCGGCGGCTTCGGCCTGAACACCGGGGTGCAGGACGTTCAAAACCTGGCATGGAAGATCGCGGCGGTGCTTCGAGGGAAAGCGGACGAGCAACTGCTCGAGAGCTACCACGCCGAACGCCAGCCTTTCGGCGAGATTGTCACCGCGAACGCACTGGCCAACGCCATGTCGATGGGACGCAACGCGCGGCAAAGCAAAGTCTTGCCGCGACAGCAATTCCTGAACGAACAGGGGCTGATCTTCGGAGCCAACTACCAATCGACGGCGGTCGTGCCGGATGGCACGCCACCGGTCGCCGTCGACGATCCCGTTACCGACTACATCCCCTCCGCCCGGCCCGGCGGCCGCGCACCCCATGTCCGGCTTCAGCGCGGCAACGAACAGATCTCGACCATCGACCTGTTCGGCCCGCACTTCGTGCTGTTGGCCGGCCGCGACGGCGACGCATGGCGACAGGCCGCCGCACGGGATCGGCACGTCATGGCCGCCACTGGTCGCCCATACCATTGGGAGCAAAGGGGGCCTCAGCGATCCCGACGGCAACTGGCACGAGGTTTACGGCGTCGATACCGATGGTGCGGTACTGGTTCGGCCGGACGGCTATGTCGCCTGGCGCAGCCGTTCAGGCGCTACGAACCCGCTGCAAGCTTTACGCGCGGCGCTCGATTCCGTGCTCGGCAGGATGCCCGCCATCGCGTGAGGCGTCACTCGACCCGGAACACACGCTTCACACCGCCGGCTTCAGGTTGCACGGTTCACCGCGGGTCTGCTTCCTGCGGCCGGAAATTCTCGATCGGCCGCGGCGTCGACATCGGTGAGTTCGACGTAGCTAGACTTCTTCGAAGCGGATTTTTTGCGCGCCATTCCAGAGCACGGTCTTGCCGAACGCGGTCAAATTCTCCAGCTCCGAAGTGAGCGTGATGAAATGGTTGCCGGCGAGTTGGCCCATCTTGCTGGCGAAACGCACGCCGCCATAGGCGAGCAGGATTTCAGTCTCGCTGATGCCGCCGGGATAAAGGATGATCTGGCCCGGCGCAGGATAGCTGGTGTGGTTCTCGTAGGATACGCCGAAATCGAGATCGCCGAGCGGCATCCAGACCGCCTCGCCGCTCCAGCGGACATGGATCGCCTGGCTTTCGAACGGCATCGCTTTGCGAAACGCCGCAACCGTCTTGGGCGCCAGTTGCTCTTCGAAACGGGCCTGAAAGGTGAAGCCGCCGGCGCGGACAATCAATTGGCTCATCGATCTCTTCTCTTGGGGGATGAGGTCTTGGCCGCAAGGCCGTGAAAGGGTTCGGTCATATCCATTGCAGCCGGGATTACCGGAAGCAAGGACCATTTCAGCCGAAGGCGCGGCTTTTGGTGGCAGGACGGCACCCCCATCTCCGACGGATTTTGCGTGGCCGCCTCGCGACTTGCGCCGGAACTATGAACGTCAGCGCGAGGCCCTTGCTTTCCGCGAGGCCCGCGCGTTTCATTCGATCCAAACCAACATGTCCGGATCGGGGGAAAACCAATGCCCGTCAAAATCACCGGTATGATCGGCACCCAGCAGGAGGGTGTCGCGGTTCACCTGATCAAGGGAAAGATCTCGCGGGAGTGGGTGATCGATTTCACCCGGCTGCACGAGCAGTGGGATTATGATTCCGTGCTGGTCGGATATTATGCGTCAGCGGCCGAGGGGTTTGGCATCGCGCTGTACGCCGCCGACCATACCGAACGCATAAAATTCCTGATCGCGCACCGGCCGGGTTCCGTGGCGCCCGCGCTCGCCGCGCGGCAGGTCGCGACCTTCGACCAGCTCACCCAGGGCCGCATGTCGCTGCACATCATCGCCGGCACCAGCGACCAGGATCAGGCGAGCGAGGGCGACTTCCTGGCCAAGAACGACCGTTACCGGCGCGCCGGCGAATATCTCGACCTCATGCGCAAGATGTGGACCAGCGACAGTCCGTTCGATCACCGCGGCGAGTTCTATCGGGTCGAGGGCGCCTATTCCGACATCAAGCCGCATCAGCAGCCTTACCCCCGCCTGTTCTTTGGCGGCTCGTCGGAAGGCGCGCTGCAGATGGGTGCCGAACATTGCGACGTGTTCGCGATCTTCGGCGAACCGCTCGCGGAGACGCAAGCCCGGCTCGACGATTTCCGCCGCCGTACCGCCGCGTTCGGACGCCGCGCCGATTTCAACATGTCGCTGCGCACCATCATGGCCGACAGCGAGAACGCGGCCTGGGACAAGGCGCGACAGCTGCTGGCCGATGTCGAACGCAAGACCGGCGCCGCGCCGCAACCGACCAATCATTCCAGCGAACGGCTGCTCGGCTACGCCGCGCGCGGCGATGTTCATGACGCGCGGCTGTGGATGGGAATCGCGCGTGCTACCGGCGCACCCGGCAATACGTCGTGCCTGGTCGGCACGCCGGAACAGGTCGCCGCCGCGGTATTGCAATATTACCGGCTCGGCATCCATTCGTTCCTGCTGCGCGGTTTTGAAAATCCGCACGACACGATCGCGATCGGGCGCGACCTGATCCCGCTGATCAGGGCGGGCGCCGCCGAGATCGACCGGCAAGCCGAAGCGGCCGAATAGCATGAAGGCGGTTGTTGTCGAGAATTATGCTTCGATCGACGGCATCTCCATCAAGGAGATGGACATGCCCGGCATTTCCGCAGGTGAGGTCCGCGTCAGGATCGGCGCTGCGGCCATAGGCTTCGTCGACGGCTTGAAGGTGCAGGGCCTTTATCAGACCAAGGATCCGCTTCCCTTCGTGCCGGGGACCGAATTTGCCGGCGTGGTCGATGCCGTCGCCGACGACGTCAGCGCCTTCAGGCCGGGCATGCCCGTGATCGGCATGACCCGGTCCGGAGGGCTCGCCGAATATATCTCCGTGCCGGCAGCGGCGCTGAAGAATTTGCCGGCGGAGGTTTCCTTTGAGACCGGCGCATCATTCCAGGCGAATTATCTGACGGGACTTTACGCGCTGAGCGAACGCGCCTACCTGCGCGAGGGCGAAACGCTGCTGGTGTTGGGCGCCGCGGGCGGCGTCGGCATCGCCGCCGTTCAACTCGGAAAACTTCTGGGCGCCAACGTCATCGCCGCGGCATCGACACAGGACAAGCGCGATTTCGCGGTTCGCTTCGGCGCCGATGAGACCATCGACTACACCAGTGCGGATTGGCGCGACACGCTCAAAACGCTGACGGGCGGTCACGGACCGGACGTCATCTTCGATCCCGTCGGCGGCGAGGTGTCGCTGCAGGCCTTCCGCTCGATCGCCTGGCGCGGGCGGCATCTCGTGGTCGGTTTCGCCTCCGGCACCATTCCGGCGCTGGCGTTCAACCTTCCGCTCCTCAAGGGCGGTGCGCTATTGGGCGTCGATCTCGCCCAGATCGAGAGGCGCGAACCGGAAACCCATGCGCGCCTGATCGCTCAACTGTTCGGCTGGCTGGCATCCGGCAAATTAAGCCCGGTCGTCGGCAAAGTCGTCCCGTTCGAGAATTTTCGCGAGGCGTTCAAGACCATGCAGTCGCGGTCGGCGTTCGGAAAGATGATCGTCAAGCTTCTCTGCTGACTGGACTCAAATCGGTAAAGCCGCGCCGCGGTGTCGTGAAGGATCGCCGCCTGCTCGGCGTCTCCGAGATGAGCGATCGCCTTGCGGAATGTCCGGTATAATTCGCCGTAACCCGTCCACAGTTTCTCGATCGGAAAATTGCTGCCGTAGAAACAGCGATCGGCGCCAAACAGCGCGACGGTCTCCTTGACGATCGGCCCGACCACATCGTCACGGCAGGCATGAGCGAACGTGCCGAGCCCGGAGAGCTTTACGTTGACGTTCGGACATGCGGCGAGCGCCGCCATGCCTTGCCGCCAAAGCTGCCAGCCCTGCGGCGACATGTCTTCCAGCATGCCGGCATGTTCGAGCACGAAGACCGTGGACGGGAAAGACCGGGCCAACCGCGCGCCGTCCGCCATCTGGCTTGCAAATATCTGCAGCTCGAACAGCAGTCCGTGATCGGCGAGCCGCGCCAGTCCGCGCCGCCAGTCGCTGTCGTTCATGACATCCGGCCGCGGGGCGAAGCGATATTGCGGATTTTCGTGCCAGTGCAATTGCTGGCGAATGCCCCGTATTGTCGGCAACGCCGCGAGCTTGCGGAGCAGCGAACCGGCGTCGGGGTCGGCAAGGTCCGCATGCGCGACGTTGGCGTGCGGCCAGCCGGTCTCATCCGCAACCGACTGCACCCACAACGCCTCGTCGTAGCTCTTCCCCGCCGGCCAGTTGGTCTGGATGTAGATGGATTTGACGATATCGCAGCCGGCAATGTCGCTGCGGTATTCGGCGATCGGATAATCGCGGCAGATCGGCTGATACGGGCCGAAAATTCGCGGCACCTGCGGCCCCGAGAGCCACGGCAGATCGTTCAGCCGCCAGATATGATGGTGGGCGTCGATGGTCGGGACAGGCTTCATTGCAACATTCGCTTACGTCTTTGCGCTTACTTTTTTGCGTTTACGTCTTTGCGGCGGGATCGGCGACGGAGCCAGGGACTGGGAACCAGGCGCCTCGCCGAAAATCTCGGCGGCGATGCGGTTGGTTTCGATCGCGGCCGGCACGCCGCAATACATCGCGACCAGCAGGAGGACGTCCTGCACCTGTTCTTTGGTGCATCCGTTCGCCAGCGCGCCCTTGGCATGGACGCGGAATTCGGCCGGCTTGCTGCTTGCGGCCGTGATCCCCAGCATGACGAGGCTGCGGATATTGTCGGGAAGACCGGACCGTTCCCAGATATCGCCGTAGACATAGGCGTTGATGATGTTCTGGAGCGGCGCGCCGAATTCGCCGGCGGCGGCCATCCGCTTCTCGACATCGGCCTCCCCGAACATCGCCTGGCGCCGCCGCAGGCCGCGCGCGTATAGTTCGCTGGTGTCCAATTTTCACTCCCGGCTTTGGTGCGGCACTATTTATACGGTCAATTTCGATCCAATTCAATCAATCTAAGTTCTGATTCAAAGCTTGCCTCTTGTTGCCTGCAGCGACTTTGTCCGTATAATTCAATCGGGGTCAGGCAACGACCCTTCGATATCAGGGAGCGAACGGATGAGGCTACGACCGGGTGTTCTCGCGGTGCTGGTTCTGTTCGGGCTTGTCGGGCCGCAGGCCCATGCCGCCACTGACGATTATCCGACCCGGCAAATCAAGATCATCGTGCCGTTCCCTGCCGGCGCCGGCCCCGATCAGGTGGCGCGGATGCTCGGCCAGCAATTGCAGGACGCCTTGGGTCAGGCCGTGGTGATCGAAAATCGAAGCGGTGCGCTCGGCAGCATCGGCGCGGCAGAGGTCGCGCGCAGCGCCCCGGACGGCTACACGCTGCTGATGGGAACCAACACGACGCAGGCCAGCAACGTCGCGATGCTGAAAAACCTGCCCTACGATCCCGCCAAGGATTTTGCGCCGATCATCCGGACCGTGACCACCGCGATGGTGCTGCTGGTGAAGCCCGATTTCCCGGCAAAGAATCTTCCGCAGTTCATGGAATATGCCAAAGCCCATCCGAACATGACCGCCGGCTACGGCTCCGGCGCCTCGCAGATATCGAACGCGCAATTGCAGAGCCGGGGCGGCCTATCGATCATCTCGGCGTCGTATCGTGGCGTACCGCTCGCCGTCACCGACGTGATCGCCGGCGTGATCGATCTCGCCTTTGCGGATTTCTCGGTGGCGATCCCGCAAATGCAGGGCGGCACGCTGCGCGGCATCGGCGTGACCTCGCCAAAGCGAAACGAACTGACGCCCGACCTGCCGCCGCTCGCCGAGGCGATGCCGGGTTTCGAGTCCACGATCTGGTACGGATTGCTGGCGCCGGCGAACACGCCCGAGCCGATCGTCAACAAGCTTTATGCCGCGAGTGAAAAGATCCTGTCGATGCCCGCGATCCGCGAAAAGCTCGCAGGCGTCGGCATGGTCGTATCCCCGATGCCTCCGGCCGAATTCGGCACATTTATCCGCAGCGAAATCGTTCGATGGACCGCGGAAGCCAAGGCCGCCGGCATCGAGGCGAAATAGCCCGCCGAGTGTTGCGCGCGAATGTTGCGAGAGAGGCACCCTGCTCATGCAAGCTGACGCTCGGATCGGAATCGTCGGGCTGGGCCTGATGGGAACCGCGCTGTCGGAACGCCTGATCGGCGCGGCCATACCTGTGATCGGCTTCGACATCGATGCGACCCGATGCGGCCTGCTCAGGGACAATCGCGGCATGATCGCAGCGTCCGTGGGTGAACTCGCGAGCCAGTGCCGGGCGATTGTCATTGCGGTCTACGATGGCCCGCAGGCCGAGACAGTGCTTGCCGCTATCGAGAACAGCCCTGCCCGTCCGGCGGTCATTTGCACGACGACCTGCGCACCCGACGAAATCGTGCGCCTCGCGTCGCGCGCGGCGAACGCCGCCATTCCTTTCATGGAAGCGCCGATATCCGGCACCAGCGCCGAGGTCAGCGACGGCACCGCCATCGCGCTGGTCGCCGGCGCCGACAGCGCCATCGACGCGGCCGGTGGGCTGCTCGACATTCTCTGTCCGCGCCGTATCCGGATCGGAACCGTGGGCGATGCCAGCCGCGCCAAGCTCGCGATCAATCTGATCCTGCAGAATAACCGGGCGGCGTTGGCCGAAGGCATTGTGCTGGCCGAACGCATGGGGCTGAATGGGCAAACCTTCCTGGCGGCAGCGCGCGAATCCGCCGCCTATTCGCGCGTCATGGACACCAAGGGAGAAAAAATGCTGAGCCGGGATTTTCGGCCGCAGTCGCATATTTCGCAAACCCTCAGGGATGCCGAACTCATCCTGCAGGAAGCCGAGCGACGGGGTCTCGATCTGCCGGTTACCGAGGCTCAGGTTAAACTGCTGCGAACGGCCATCGCGATCGAGGGTCCGGACAGCGACAGCGCAGCAATTATCGAGGCGATCCGGCAACGGATTGCTTCACCTGGGATTTCCCCATGATCCAGGGCGCCATCATAGGCCTCGGCCGCTGGGGCCGCAGTCTCGTGGAAGCATCCCACGGCCATGCGCGGCTGAAGATCGTCCGCGCCGTGGAGCCCGACCTGGCCGCGGCGCAGGATTTCTGCAGCCGGCATCATCTGCAACTCGCCGATGATTTGAAGGCCGTGCTCGCCGATCCCGCCATCGATGCCGTCTTGCTGGCGACGCCGCACTCGCTGCATCCGGCACAAGTCATCGCCTGCGCCGCCGCAGCGCAAGCAGGTCTTTTGCGAAAAGCCGCTCGCCCTGCACCGCGCCGATGCGATCAGCATGTTCGATGCCTGCCGTCAGGCCGGAGTTATTCTCGCCGTCGGGCACAACAGGCGCTTTTGGCCGTCGCTGCGTGCACTGCGCGACATCGTCGCCAGTGGCAAACTGGGTACGATCCTTCATATCGAAGGCCACAACAGCAACGAGAACTCGCAAAGGATCACCGCAGGCTGGCGATTGTCGCCGGAGGAATCGCCCGGCGGCGGGCTGACCGGCGCCGGATTGCACGTGCTGGACGCCTTTGTCAGCATGCTGGGCCCGGTGCGCCGCATTTCAGCGCAGCTCCATTCGCGCGAGCAGGGCCCGCCGCCGCTCGATACGGCTATGCTGATGATGGATTTCGTCAGCGGCGTCACCGGAACGCTGGCGACCGTCAGGGCTACCCCGTTCTATTGGCGCGTGCATGTGTTCGGAACGCAAAGGCTCCGCCGAGGTGCTGGACGAGACCACACTGATCGAGCGCTGGTCCGGCAGCAAGCCGAAGCAGCACACTTATCCGGCGATCGATACGCTCCGCGCCGAACTCGACGCATTCGCCGACGCGATCGAGCACAAATGCCCGTTTCCGGTGCCGGAGGCGGACGTGCTGGCAACGCTGTCGGCGTTCGAAGCCGCGCTCGCTTCGATGAAATCCCAAAGCCCGGTTGCGTGCGATGGCCCGTAAGCGCGAACAGCCCAAGACCACACGCTACCGCGACATCGCTGCCGAATTGCAGAAGGCGATCAGGATCGGCACCTATCCGGTCGGCGATCTCCTGCCGACCGAAACCGAGTTGATGGCGCGTTGCAAGGCGAGCCGGCAGACCGTGCGCGAGGCCTTGCGGATCATTATCGAACAAGGCCTGATCGTTCGCCGCGCCGGGCTCGGCTCGGTCGTGATCGCGACTGAGCCGCCGGTGCTGTTCACCCACAGCGTCAAATCGTTGGCCGAGTGGTTGAGATATTCCAACGAGACCTATCGCCAGGTGGTTCGCAGCGGCGAAATCATCGCCGACCGCAAGCTCGCCGCACTGTTGAAATGCGAACCGGGCAAGCATTGGTTCCTGATCGAATCCATCCGCCGTTCCGACGCCTTTGCCGCGCCGCTCGGCTGGACCGAAATCTACGTGTTACGAAAATTCGCCGGGGTCATCGACCGCCGCGACCACGGCCGCGCGCCCGTGCATGAGCAGATCGCAAAAATGTACGGCGAGACCATCGAATATGCCCAGCTCGAAGTATTCGCACGGGGCATGCCGGCAAAACTCGCAAAACCGCTGGGAGTGAAGCCGGGGTCGCCGGCCCTGACCATGGTGCGTCGCTATTACGGCCGCCGCGAAGAGCTGTTCGAAGTAACGGTGACGACGCATCCGGAAGGCCGCTACACCTACACGATGGACATGCAACGATCGCTCCGCCCGCGGGTCTAGGGGACGGCGCGCTCAGCGCTTGCGCATAATCCGGCGGCCGTCAGATCCGCCTACTCCTTTGCCTTGACGGCCTCGCGATGCGGATCGCCGCTCGGCAGGATGTCCCTGATGTAATCGCGCTGCTTCCACTCCGGTGGTGGCGGTGGCCCCTGCCCTTCGCGGGGAACATAGGGCGACAGTTTTGCACCGGCGAGATCGGGCACATAGCGCGGGCAATTCGGATAGATCTCGCATTCGATCCGCACCACCAGTTTCGCGCCGAAATGCCGGCCGATCGCGTCGGTATCGTCCAGGATCGAGGCGCGGCCGTTGATACGCATCCGCCGGCTCTTGCCGTCGAAGCGGACGAACAGCAGGCCCACATTCGGATTGCGCGAGAGATTGCCGAGCGTCCGGTACATCGAATTGCCGTCATACTCCGGATATTCGATGATGTTGGGCCCGACGACCTTTACGAAGCCGGGATCGCCGGACTTGATGTTGCAGTCGATATAGTCGTTCCAGGATGTGCCGATGAAGAAGAACGGCGAGGTCTCGATCATCGCCTTTTCATCGTCCCAGAACTCGTAATGCTTGCGGTGCCGCTCGATGGCCTCGGCGACGCGCCGGCCATCGAAGCGATCCTGCAGTTCACTCATGCCTTCGTGATAAAACGGTCGCTGCCACATGGATCCGGCTCCCTTTGTTCGCGGGGATTCTAACGCCGATCATGCGCACTCACCAGCCGCAACCGGCCGTATCTGCTCAGGAGCGGGGATGCGACCGCCTGACGCGGTCGAACACCGCGAACACCGCCGCCAGCACGCATCCGGCGATGATGCCGGATGTCAGATCCTCCACCATCGTCAGGCCGAAGGTGGCGAGCAGCACCGCGCCGCTGCGCCAATCGTGAAGCAGGTGAAGGAATTCATCCTTCTCCGCCATGTTCCAGCAGACCACCACCAGCACGCCGGCCAAGCGCCGAGAGCGGGATGAAGCTCGCCAGCGGTGCTGCGACGAGCATGAAGATCAGCACAAAGAGGGCATGCATCATGCCCGCGACCGGGCTGCAGGCGCCGGCGCGAATATTGGTAGCCGTGCGGGCGATCGTCCCCGTTACGCTTATTCCGCCAAACAGCGCAGAAGCGACGTTCGCGATACCCTGCGCCACGACCTCCATGTTGTAACGGTGTTTGCGTCCCGTCATGCCATCAGCCACCTTGGCCGAAAGCAGGCTCTCAACGGCCCCAAGCAGCGTGAAAGAAAGCGCGGTCGGCAAAATCTCAAGCAACAATGGATACGAGATCGATGGCAATCGGGGTCCCGGCAATCCGTGCGGGAGTTCCCCAAAGCGGCTCCCGATGGTCTCGACAGGCAGGCGGAACAGCCATGCGGCCAGGGTGGCAAGCACAACGGCGATCAGCATGCCGGGCCAGGTCGGCAACAATCGCCGCAGCACGAAGATCAATGCCGCCGAGCCCACACCGACAGCGAGCGCGGCCGGGCTGACGGTCGCCAGCGACTGACCGAGCATGGCAAGTTTTGGCAATAGCGGCCCGGGTTCGGCGGCGGGCAATTTCAGACCGCCGAGAATCCTGAGCTGGCTGGCAAATATCGTGACCGCGATCCCGCAGGTGAAGCCGACGGTCACAGCATGCGGGATATAGCGAATGAGCACGCCAAGCCTCAGCGCGCCAATCAGCGCGAGCATGAACCCGGAAACAAAAACCGTGAGCAAAAGTCCTTCAAAGCCGAACTTGGCAACGGTCGCCGACACCAGAACAATGAACGCGCCGGCGGGACCGCCGATCTGATAGCGGCTGCCTCCCAATGCGGATACTAAAAAGCCGCCGATAACGGCGGCGTATAATCCCCGCTCGGGCGAAACGCCCGAGGCGACGGCGATCGCCATGGATAGCGGGAGCGCAACGATCGCGACCGTCAGAGCCGCGATGACATCCCGGCGAAAGCAGCCAAGATTGTATCCCTCGGCAAAAATTGTTGCGAGTTTTGGACGATAGAGATGTGCGGTGGCGGAGCCGTCGGGCATTGCGGGTGAACCGGTCTGGATTTCGCGGATCATAGCCGAAGACCAGGCGCCGGACCATCAACCGAAGCGCGTTTCTCCGCGATTTCGGTCCGATCCGGACCAAAGCCTAGCGATAGCGATCCAACGAAAGCCCGTCGGTCGGAATCAGGGGTTGGCGGCCGAGCAGCCGATCGGCGGTGATCCGCGCTGCGCCGCAGGCCATGGTCCAGCCAAGGGTGCCGTGGCCGGTGTTCAGATGCAGATTCGTGTAGCGGGTCGGCCCGATGATCGGCGGCCCGTCCGGCGTCATCGGCCGCAAGCCGCTCCAGAACGATGCGCCGCCGATATCGCCACCACGCGGGAAGAGATCGCGCAGCGAGCGCTCCAGCGTCATGCGGCGGTCGGGAGACAGTTCGACGCGATACCCGCTCAATTCCGCGGTGCCGCCGACGCGGATACGGTCGCCCAAGCGGGTGATCGCCACCTTGTAAGTCTCATCCATGACGGTCGATTGCGGCGCGCCGGTATCATCCGTGAGGGGCACGGTGATGGAATAGCCCTTCACCGGGTAAACCGGAATATCGATGCCGATCGGCCGCAGCAGCAGCGGAGAAAAACTGCCGAGCGCCATGACATAGGCGTCCGCGATCATCGTCCCGGAGTCCGTGATCACGGCCGTGATGCGATCGCCTTCGGTCTTGATGGATTCAATCCGCGTATTCGCGATGAAACCAACACCGGCATCCTGCGCCATCGCCATCAGCCGCTGCGTAAACAGATGGCAATCGCCGGTTTCGTCGTCGGGTAGGCGGAGCCCGCCGACAAAGGAAGCCGGAGCTGTGGCAAGCGCCGGCTCTGCACGGATGCAACCCGCGCGATCCAACAGCTCGAACCTGACGCCATACTCGCGGAGCACGCTGATATCCTTGTCCACGGAATCGAGCTGCGATTGCTTCCGGAACAGTTGCAGCGTGCCCTGACTGCGATGGTCGTAGGAAATGCCGGTCTCCTCACGCAGCTTACGCAAGCAGTCGCGGCTATATTCCGCGATCGGCACCATCCTGGATTTGTTGAGGGCGTAGCGATGGGACGTGCAGTTGCGCAGTGTCTGCAACATCCATCGCCACATCAAAGGATCGAGCCGCGGATGCACCACCAGCGGACCATGTTTGTCGAGCATCCACTGAACCGCCTTGAGCGGCACGCCGGGCCCGGCCCAGGGCGAGGCATAGCCGGGAGAAATCTCGCCGGCATTCGCAAAACTGGTTTCGAGCCCAGCGCCCGGCTGACGATCGACGATCGACACCTCGCATCCGGATTTGACCAATTCATACGCGGTGGACACGCCGATCACCCCGGCGCCCATGACCAGGACTTTCATCGAGCCGCCCACATCTGCGCTGGAGGGCGCGCGGCGGGCCCCGGCATGACGCCGCGCCCGACTGCCTCGAACCCAAACTCCGCCGTCTCGCCGCGGCTTTCGGCGATCAATGGCATTTCATATTCGTTCATCGGTGTGCGCACCCATCCCCTGCGCCACCGAAATGACGCGTATGTCGTTCACGATCGAGCCGACCGCAAATATACTATAACGCGCCGACTATGACAGGCATCCATGGCCTTCGGCCAGGCAAACGCGGAAGTGGACTTGACGGAAGCTCGGCGTCCGCGGACGCCGGCAAGATATCAGCGAGGCACCACCGCCGTCGCCTCGATCTCGACGCGCGCGGCCCTTTCGACCAGACGCACCACCTGAACCAGCGCCATCGCCGGATAATGCGAACCAAAAATCTCGCGATAGGCGTGGCCAAGCGCCCTGAGGTTCGCCAGGTACTCCTCGATGTCCACGACATACCAGGTCAGGCGCACGAGATGTTCGGGCTTTGCGCCGCCCTCCGCGAGAATGGCTGAAATATTGCTCAGCGTCTGACGCACTTGCGCGACGAAATCCGCAGGCAAATGGCCTTCGGTATCCCAGCCGATCACGCCGCCGGTGACGACGAGGCGGCCGTCGGCCGCCATGCCGTTGGCGTATCCTTTCGGCGCCGGCCAGCCGCTCGGCTGCAACACCTGCGGACCGGACGAAGCGGCATCGGTCTTGGCATCGGTCTTGGGACCCGGCACGACAGACAGAGCGGGGCCTATTTGGCGCGGTCACCGGCAGTTCTCCTTCGTATTCCCGTTCAATGCATTCACTCCGCGGCATCGCGCGTCGATGCGGCTCCGGTCGCAGCGATTTGCCGTAGCGCGAACCGCTGCAACTTTCCGGTTCCGGTCTTCGGCAGTTGCGCGACGAATTCGATCGCACGCGGATATTTATAGGGCGCGATGGCGCGCTTGACGTGATCCTGCAGCGCTTCCGTCAGCGCAACGTCGCCTTCGATGTCATCAGCAAGAACCACGTAAGCCTTGACGATCATCCCGCGCGCCTCGTCCGGCGCGCCGACGACGCCGCATTCGGCGACAGCCGGATGAGACAACAATGCCGCTTCGACCTCAGGGCCCGCGATGTTGTAGCCGGAGGAGACGATCATGTCGTCCGATCGGGCCACAAAGGACAGGCGGCCATTGGCGTCGCGGACAAAGGTATCGCCGGTCAGATTCCAGCCATCGCGCACATAGTTCGACTGCCGGTGATCCGCGAGATAACGGCATCCGGTCGGCCCGCGGACCGCGAGCTTGCCGATGGTGCCTGCCGGCAATTCGTTCATGTCATCGTCGACGATTTTTGCCTCGTAACCGGAGACCGGCCGCCCTGTCGTGCCGGCGACCGCGTCGCCGACTCGGTTGGTGATGAAGATATGCAGCAATTCCGTGCTGCCGATCCCGTCGAGAATCGTCTTGCCGGTCCTGCGCGTCCAACTTTCGAATACCGGCGCCGGCAAGGTCTCGCCTGCGGAGACCGCGAGCCGCAGCGACGACAGATCGGCGCCCTTGTCCATTGCGGTCATCATCGCCCGATAGGCGGTCGGCGAGGTGAAGCAGATCGTGGCCTTGTAGGTTTCGATGATCTTGATCATCTCGGGCGGCGACGCGTTTTCCAGCAGCGTCGCGGTGGCGCCGAACCGCAACGGAAAAATCGCGAGACCGCCGAGCCCGAACGTGAAGGCCAGCGGCGGCGAGCCGACGAAAACATCATCCGGCGTGACGTTGAGGACTTCCCTCGCATAACCGTCCGCGACGATCAGGAGATCGCGATGGAAGTGCATCGTCGCCTTGGGTTCGCCCGTCGTGCCCGAGGTAAAGCCCAGCAGGGCGACGTCATCCCGGCCGGTCCTGACCGCATCGAAGCGGACCGGCTTGTTCAACGCCACCCGATCGAGTTCGGCGTCATGGTTTGACGTGCCGTCGAAATTCACCACCTGCTTGAGAAAGCGACTGGTCTTCGCGCACGCCACCAGTTCGTCGGCGATGCGGCTGTCGGTCAGCGCCAGCGCAATCTCCGCCTTGTCGACGATCTTGGTCAGTTCGCCGGCCCGAAGCATCGGCATGGTATTGACGACGACGGCGCCCGCTTTCGTGGCCGCAAGCCATGCCGCGACCAAAGCCGGGTTGTTGCCCGAGCGGATCAGCACCCGGTTGCCGGGCTTCACCCCGTAATTCTCGACCAGTGCATGCGCAAGGCGGTTCGACCAGTCCGCCAGTTCCTTGTAGGTGCGCTGGCGGCCATTGCCGATCAGCGCGACATTGTCCCCTAATCCCTTCTCGACGATGCGGTCGGTCAGTTCGACCGCGGCGTTGAGATATTCGGGATAGCTGAACTCGGGCCGGTCGAGCAGCAATTCCGGCCACTGGCCCGACGGCGGAAGATTTCGCCGCGCAAAATCGTCCACATGGCCCGACGGGCCAAGCTTGGGAATTTGAAGGTTGGGAATTTCACCCGACATTTCCATCGCCCCTCGCTTCCGAAAGATGAAAGGCTCGAGATCGCGGGACGCCCGGCAGCGTCATCACCCAATCATTTTATGCTTAAAATAGTTTGACGCAAGTGCGGAGTTTGCCGTCCCGGAGATTTTGAAGCATGCGGCCTAATTTGTTTTGACGCGTTTTCTACCGCAGATAATCTACGCAATCTGCGTAAACCGATTGCGATGCGAACAGGTCAGCACCCCGGATCAAGTCCGGGCAGGCTCGCTCAAACGCCCTAGCGCCGGCCAACTGCTTCAGCCGCAGCGTCATCGGTGAATCGGGGTCGGCGAGCGGCGCGATGGCGGTAAAATGGTTGGCGTCGGGCACCGTTGCAAACCGCGTCGCAATCCCTGCCGCGCCCCAGGCTTCGACGATGACCCTGCTCTGCCGGAAATATTCGGCGCTTTCGTTGCCACCGACCACGGCATCGAGGGTGCCGCGCGCCGGCGGTTTCCAGAACAACGGACTGGCCGCCTTCGCCGACACCTCGTCGAGACCAAGCGCCTTGTTGATCGACGTTTTGACCAGCGGCGGAAGGTCGAACAACCCCGAAATGGTGTAGGCCGCGATAACAGTCGTTTCCGTCAAGGACGCATCGAAGGCGCGCCAGTCCGTCGCCAGCATGCAGGCCGCGAGATGGCCGCCGGCCGAGTGGCCGCTGATTACGAGCGGCCGCCCAAGTTTTGCGAGTTCTCGCGTTGCCGAGCGCATCTGCAGAATGATGTCGTCGATGGAAACATTGGGGCAAAGATCGTAGGTCGGCACCGCGACATCGATGCCGTGGGCGTTCAGTCCGCGGGCCAGATGGCTGAAGGAGGAACCATCGAGCGCCTGCCAGTAGCCGCCGTGAATGAAGACGACGATCGGGCCGGTGCGATCGCCGGCGAAGAGATCGAGCCGGTGACGTTCGCCCGGCCCGTAAGCGAGCACCGTCAGACGTCCCTGATGCGCCTCGCGATAGGCTTTTGCATCGCATGACCAGCCGGCCATGATGGCGGGGTTTTCCGGAACCCGCGCGCGGTTGTTGTATTGTACCTCGTAATCCACGTCCGCGTTCAACGGATCACCTTCCCTGCGGTCAGGCCGCCAACGCGCTACGCCGTCCGTGCGTTGGCGGATTTCTGCGCGGAAGCCTTGGTCTTGGCCAGCAGGCGCATCAATTCGCGGACATCCTTCGGGGTCAAATCCGCGAAAATGTCGGCGATCCACAATTCGTGTTCCGCGGCCATCCGTCGAAATTCGGCGCGGCCGGCCTTGGTCAGACGGATCACCTGCACGCGGCGATCGGCGTCCGAGGTGCGCCGGTCGAGGTGACCGGATTCGACCAGGCGTTCCACCAGCCCGGTGACATTGCCGTTCGAGACCATCATCCGCTTGGAGACATCCGACAGCGTCATGCCCTCCGGGACCTTGTCGAGCTGAGCCATCAGGTCGAACCGCGGCAGGGTGACGTCGAACCGCTCGCGCAAGCGGCTGCGGACCTCGCCCTCAATCAGCGTGGTGCAGGTCAAGAGGCGCAGCCACAGGCGGATCTCATCGCCGTGATCCTCGGGGAGTTCGACGGCCTTGGTCTCTGAATCGAAAATCATGACGTTCGTGTCTGCTCTGGACGTTCGGGGAGCATGAACAGACCGCAGCTTGGCGGCATTGTCCAGATTTCTTTAGGGTTCAAGCAATTGGCGCAACGCTTGCATGGCGACCTGCATGATGCGCCTTGTTGCTTGCGGCAGCCGTCGTCATCAGAATAAGCTGATCCAAGGATTTGATGTGGCGCGGGTCTCGGCTGCGCAGTTGCCGGGCGGAGGAGTAATGATGATGCAGCCGTTGAAATTGGCCGGCTTGAAATGGGCCGGTTTGGCCGTCTTGTTGTGCGTCGCCGGCCCGGCCGCGGCGCAGGAAAAGGTCAAGATCGGTGTGATCGTGACCCTGTCCGGCCCGGCGGCGGCGCTTGGCCAGCAGGTCCGCGACGGTTTTGCACTCGCGATCAGGGATCTCGGCGGCAAAATGTCCGGCAAGGACGTCGAAGTCGTCGTCGTCGACGACGAACTCAAGCCGGACGGCGCCGTGACCAAGGTCAAGGGCCTGCTCGAACGCGACAAGGTCGATTTCGTCGTCGGCCCGATCTTCTCCAACATCCTGCAGGCGATCCACAAGCCGGTCACCGACACCAAAACGTTTCTGATCAGCCCGAATGCGGGGCCGTCGAGCTACGCCGGCAAGGAGTGCAGCCCGTTCTTCTACGTGACCTCTTACCAGAACGACCAGGTCCACGAAATTCTCGGCAAGGTGGCGCAGGATCGCGGCTACAAGCGCGTCTATCTGCTGGTGCCGAATTATCAGGCCGGCAAGGATTCGGCGGCCGGATTCAAGCTCGATTACAAGGGTGAGATCGTCGAGGAAACCTACATGCCGCTGGGCACGCTCGATTTCCAGGTTGAACTGACCAAGATCGCCTCCTCCAAGCCCGACGCCCTGTTCACCTTCATGCCGGGCGGCATGGGCGTCGGCCTGGTGAAGCAGTACCGACAGGCCGGCCTCGCCGACAAGATTCCGGTGCTTTCGGCGTTCACGGTCGATGAATCGACGCTGCCGGCGCAGCAGGACGCCGCTATCGGCATGTTCGGCGGCTCGAACTGGGCGCCCAATCTGGACAATCCGCAGAACAAGAAATTCGTGGCCAGCTATGAGGGCGCCTACAACAGCGTGCCCGGCACCTATGCCTTCCAGGCCTATGATGCCGCGATGCTGATCGACAGCGCGGTGAAGGCGGTCAAGGGCAACCTCGCCAACAAGGACGCGGTGGCGGCGGCGCTGAAGAAAGCCGACTTCACCTCGCTGCGCGGCGACTTCAAGTTCAACGTCAACGGCTATCCGATCCAGAATTTCTATTTGACCAAGGTCGCAAAGCGCCCGGACGGAAAATTCCAGACCGAGATCGTCGAGAAGGTTTTTTCGGATTACGGCGACCGTTACGCCAAGGATTGCACGCCCGGCAAATAAAAGCCGGGCAGGAAATATTGGCAAGAAACTTCAGAAGGAAACCAGACGATGAGAACCGAACTCGCCGGCATTACCCGCGCCAATGAGGGCCTGCAGGGGATATCCTGGAACATCCTCGGCCAGACCTATGTGCCGAAGAACGTGACCGAGCATTCCTTCTCCTGGCACGCGACGTTCCCGCCCGGCACTTTCGTGCCACCGCATATCCATCCGGACCAGGACGAATATCTCTACATCCTGGAAGGCAAGCTCGACTTCATGCTCGGCGGCGCCGACGCACAGGCGACGCCGGGCGATCTGGTCCGCCTCGCGATGGGCGTGCCGCACGGCATTTTCAACAAGTCAGGCCAGAACGCGAAGGTGCTGTTCTGGGTCTCGCCGAGCCGCAGGCTCTACGATCTGTTCTGGGCCATTCACAATATGAAAGAGCAGACGCCCGACGCAGTCGTGGCGCTCGCGGCCGAGCACAACATCCACTTCCTGCCGCCGCCTCCGGGGGCGTGAGGTTACGCCCTCACCGCCGCGAGGCCCACCGGCGGCGCTGCAAAGCCGGCCTTGGAAGCGTAGCCGCGCACGATGGCTTCGCGCTGTGCGTGGCTCAGCACTTTCTCGATATCGGTAAAACCATCGGGCGCCAGTTGTTCGACCGCATCGATCACGCCTTCCGGGCCGCCGCGGCGGTTCGAGCGCACGATCTCCGCGGTCATCGGCAGGCGCTTTTGCTCGTAAGCCACCAGCGCCTGGCGCGGATGTTCGGAGCGGGCCAGTGCGTCCGCCAGCGTTCGCGCGTCGAGGATCGCCTGCGACGCACCGTTTGAGCCGACCGGATACATCGGATGCGCGGCATCGCCGAGCAGCGTGACCCGCCCGCTCGACCAGTATGGCAGCGGATCGCGGTCGCAGGTCGGATATTCGTAGAATTCAGGCGTCGCCGAGATCAGCGTGCGCACGTCGACATAGGGCACCGAAAACCGCTCGACATGCGGCATCAGTTCCTCGCGCTTGCCGGGCCGCGACCAGTCCTCGCGGCGGGGCGGCGGGGCATTGCCGTCACCGACCTTCACCAATACCGCCCAGTTGGTCAGCCGGCTCGCCGGGCTCGATCCTTCCGCGATCGGATAGACCACGACCTTGGCATGAAGCCCGCCGGCCACGATCATCGAGCGTCCGGTGAGGAACACCGGCCAGTCGCGCGCGCCGCGCCACAACATCAGCCCGTTCCAGCATGGCGGCCCCTCGTCCGGAAACAGCATCTCGCGCACGCGCGAATGGATGCCGTCTGCGCCGATCAGTATGTCCCCACGCGCGGTCTCGATATGCGCGCCGGTGCGATCGAAGAAATGCGCGGACACACCGCCCTCGTCCTGCGTGAAAGCGCCGAGCCGGCAACCGGTGTGGATGGCATCCCGCGCCCAGCCGCTCCTCGACGGCGCGATGAATCACGCTCTGCAGGCGGCCGCGATGGATCGAGAATTGCGGCACATCATGACCGGCGTCCAGGCCGCGCGGCTCGCGCCAGACTTCCTGGCCGTGGCGATTGAGATAGTACAATTCATCGGTGCGGATCGCTGCGGCGTCCAGGGCGTCCAACAGGCCAAGGCCGGCCAATTCGCGGATCGCATGCGGCAGCGTGTTGATGCCGACGCCGAGCTCACGGATGGTGTCGGACTGTTCGAACAATTCGCAGTCGATGCCGCGTGCGCGCAGCATCAGCGCGGTGGTGAGGCCGCCGATGCCGCCCCCGACGATGATCGCCTTCATCCGCCCGAACTCCACTCAACCAAACAACGCGTATCTGACCGTCCCAGCGTCGCACAGGCCGTTATTCGGCCGCAAGCGGCTTTGCCGCCTCCGCCTTGAGCTCCGCCCGCGTTTTCGGCTTACCCTTAATTTTGAGGTCCTCGAAATCCTGCCGGTCACGCACGCTATTGCGGAAGATCTGCTCCTTGCCGGGCAGATATTGCGGCGGGCAGGCAATGTCCGCAGCGCCGTACCAGGCCGCCGCCCGCATCGTAAACGACGGATCGACCAGATGCGGCCGGCCCAGCGCCACCAGATCGGCGCGGCCGGCGGCGAGGATGGTGTTGACCTGATCCGATGTCGTGATGTTGCCGACGCACATGGTTGCGAGGCGGGCCTCGTTGCGGACCTGTTCGGAGAACGGCGTCTGGAACATCCGGCCATAGACCGGCTGCGCGTCGTGCACGGTCTGTCCCGTCGAGACATCGACCAGATCGACGCCGGCCTCGCCGAAGGCGCGAGCGATGGCGACCGCATCGTCACCGGTAATGCCGCCCTCGGCCCAGTCGGTCGCGGAGATGCGCACCGACATCGGCTTGTGCGGCGGCCAGGCCGCACGCATCGCCGCGAAAATCTCGAGCGGATAACGCAGCCGGTTGGCGAGCGTGCCGCCATACTCATCGGTACGCTGATTGGTCAGCGGCGAGATGAAACTCGCCAGGAGATAACCGTGGGCGCAGTGCAGCTCCAGCATGTCGAACCCGCAGGCTTCGCCGCGTTCGGTCGCCGCAACGAATTCAGCCTTGACGCGATCCATCGCGGCAGGGTCCATCTCGCGCGGCACCTGGCTGTCGGGGAAATAGGGAATTGGGGAAGCCGACACAGTATCCCACGCGCCTTGCTCAAGCGGCCGGTCCATGCCCTCCCACATCAGTTTGGTGGCGCCCTTGCGGCCGGCATGACCGAGTTGCAGGCAGATTTTGGCTGCGGAATTGGCGTGGACGAAATCGACGATCCGCGTCCATGCCGTCTGCTGCTCGTCGTTCCACAACCCGGTGCAGCCCGGCGTGATGCGGGCATCGCGGCCGACGCAGGTCATCTCGGTGAAGATCAAGCCGGCGCCGCCGATCGCGCGCGAGCCGTAATGCACCAGATGGAAATCACCGGGCACGCCCTCCTTGGCCGAGTACATGCACATCGGCGACACCACCGCGCGGTTCGCCACTTCCATCTCACGCAGTTTGAACGGCTGGAACATCGGCGCGACGGGCTTGTCGACATCGACGTCAAAGCCTTTGCCACGAACTTGCCTGGCAAACGCCTTATCGACCTCGCCGACAAAGTCCGGCGCGCGCAGCGTCAAATTATCGTAGGTGATGGCCTTGGCGCGGGTCATGACCCCGAACGCGAACTGCACGGGATCGAAATCCCAGAACCGGTCGACATGCTCGAACCACACCAGCGACACGTCGGCGGCGTGCTGGGTCTTCTCGACCTCCTCGCGCCGCCCCTGCTCGTATTTCTGCAAGGCGTTATCGACCGTCGGCGCGTTCGCCATCGCCTCGGCGAGTGCGATGGCGTCTTCCATCGCGAGCTTGGTGCCGGAGCCGATCGAGAAATGCGCGGTCGCCTTGGCGTCGCCGAGCAGGACCATATTGTCCTTGACCCAGCGCTGGCTGCGGATCATCGGGAAATTGCGCCACATCGAGCGGTTGATCAGCAGCGGATGGCCGTCGAGGAACCAGCCGAAAATCTCCGCCATGCGATCGGCGGATTGCTTTTCGCTCAGGCCTTCGAGGCCGGCACGCGCGAAGGTCGCGGCATCGGTCTCAAATATCCAGGTCGAACGGCCGGCTTCGTATTGATAGGCGTGGGCGATAAAGGGTCCCCACTCGGTTTCCTGAAAAATGAAGGTGAAGGCGTCGAGCGGCTTTGTCGAACCCATCCACGCGAATTTGTTGGAGCGCAGGTCGGTCTCGGGCCGAAAGTGATCGGCGTATTTGTCGCGAAAGCGGCTGTTGATGCCGTCGGCCAGCACGATCAAGTCGGCATCGGCGAAACTAGTCTCGTCGTCGATATCGGTTTCGAACTGTAGCATCACGCCGAGTTCGCGGGCGCGCTCCTGCAGGATCAGCAGCAGCACGCGGCGCGAGCAGCCGCAAAAGCCGTTGCCGCCGACGCGGTGGACCGTGCCGCGAAAATGCACGGCGATGTCGTCCCAATAGGCGAATTCCTGGGTGATGCGGCGATAGCTCGGCGGATCGTATTTCTCGAAATTGTCCAGCGTCGCGTCGGAGAAGACGACGCCAAAGCCGAACGTGTCGTCGGCGCGGTTGCGCTCATGGACCGTGATCTCGGCCTGCGGCCGCTGCTTCTTCAAAAGGATCGCGGCGTAGAGACCGGCCGGTCCGCCGCCGATTATCGCCACTTTCATCAGCGCCTCCGAAGCAAGCTGTCGGGCTAATTCCAATTATTTTAACCCTAAACAATTTCCGGGCAAGACCTGCTGCGCACTACCTCATCCAGGATGAGCCGTGACGGCTCAATTGCCCTGAAAGGCCGGTGTCCGCTTGTTGGAAAACGCCTCGAAGGCGCGAGCGAAATCCTCCGTGGTCATGCACAGGGCCTGGGCGACCGCTTCGGCCTCTATCGCCTCCTCCACCGACATCGCCCATTCCATCGCCAGCATGCGCTTGGTCATGGTGTTGGCGAAGGTCGGGCCTTCCGAAACCTGCTTGGCCAGCCCTTGCGCCTGGGCCAGCACCTGTTCCGGCGTAACGATGCGGCTGAAGAAGCCCCAACGCTCGCCCTCCTCCGCGGTCATGAAACGGCCGGTATAGAGCAGTTCGGACGCCCGCGACTGGCCGATGATGCGCGGCAGGATCGCGCAGGCGCCCATGTCGCAGCCGGCAAGACCGACCTTGTTGAACAGGAATGCGACCTTGGCTCCGACCGCCGCCAGACGCATGTCCGAAGCCATCGCGATGATGGCGCCCGCGCCGGCGCAGATGCCCTCGACCGCGGCGATGATCGGCTGCGGACAGGCCCGCATCGCCTTGACCAGATCGCCGGTCATGCGGGTAAACGCAGTGAGGCCTTTAGTGTCCATCTGCACAAGCGGGCCGATGATCTCGAAGACGTCGCCGCCGGAAGAGAAATTTCCACCGGCGCCGGACACGACGATGGTCTTGACCTCGTCGTCCATCGCACAGGCACGGAAGAAATCCGTCAGCTCGCGATAGCTTTCAAAGGTCAGTGGGTTTTTCCGCTCGGGGCGATTGAGCGTCACCGTGGCAACGCCGCCGACCACGGCCAGCAGAAAATGCCTCGGCGAATAGTCGGCCAGCGGCAGCGTCACGGGGTTGGCGGGCTTGCTCATGGGATCTCCCTGCATTCTTCATTGGTGACGGCGCGTGGGTCGGTCAGACCTCGCCGCCGGCAACCGCAATCGCCTGCCCGGTGATGGCGCCGGCGCCATCGCCGCACAGCCAGACAACGGCATCAGCCACTTCCGTGGGCGCAACAAGGCGCCCTTGCGGATTGTGCTTCGACAGCTCCGTAATCGCCTGCTCGCGACTGCGGCCGGTCTTTTTCATGATGTTGTCGATCGAGCCTTCTAGCAGATCGGTTTCGGTGAAGCCGGGACACACGGCGTTGACGGTGACGCCGGTCCTTGCCGTTTCCAGCGCCAGCGAGCGGACCAGGCCGATCACCGCGTGCTTGGCTGCACTGTAGGCGCTGACATAGGCATAGCCCTTCAAGCCGGCGGTCGATGCGATGGCGACAACCCGCCCGCGGCGGCGCTCCACCATCCCGGGCAATACTGCCTGCGTGGCATGGACCACACCCATCAAATTCACATCCATCATCCGCTGGAACAACGCCGCGTCGGAACGGCCGAAGGGCGCGGATTCTGCCGCGCCCGCATTGGCAATCAGGATATCGATCGGCTGCCTCGCCGCAGCCTCCGTGATCGCCGACCTGACGGCAACCTGATCGGCGACATCGGCGACCGCAGCGAACTGCGCCGCACCTGACGCAACGGCCTCATCCAGCGTGGCGCGGTTGCGGCCGAGCACCGTGACGACGGCGCCTGCCTGCGACAGCGCCGCGGCGACCGCGCGACCGATGCCCCGCCCGCCACCCGTCACCAGTGCATGGGAGGAACGCGACAGTGTGGACATCCGTGAGCCTCCCGGAAATGAGCGTCTCCACACATATTTTAAACTTCAAGCTTTTGCAAGGAAACGACCGACGCCACGCGCTCGACAGGCTGCGGGCCGCCGGGAGCGAATGAGCAAGCACACTCAGCCGCCTATTTGTAATACCACTGCTCCGGATGACCGCTCCAGGGCGTGCGGCAATGCTGCGACACGCAGGTCCGCGACGGCACGTTCTCAAGCCGCTCGTTGACCACCCGCGTCCCCATATAGGCGGGTGACTGGCCGACAATGCCAATCGACCATACCTGATCGACCAGGAGCTTCCAGATGTCCTGCGCGATCTCTGTGCGCCGTTCCTCAGGCTGGCTGACGGCGGAGCGAAGCAGGTCGAAACCCTTCAACAGTTCCGGATCGGTCGGCTTGATGCCGATGGCGCCGTTGCTGGCGTACCATTGCGCGTAGGCGGCGCCGCCGAAGCTCGACTGCGGGTCGATCGGCAGCACCGGGATCGTATAGAGATACAGGCTCTCCGAGCCGTTGTTGCTCCACAGCACGATCTGGTTCTGGTCGTTGCGCACGCGCGTATAGAACAGGCTGCGCTCGAACAGCCGCATGTCGGCCCAGATGCCGATCTTGCGCCATTGCTGGATGATCATTTCGGCCTGCTGCGGCCAGGTCGGCGACAAGGTTTGCGCGACGTCGATCTGCAGGCGCAGGCGTTCGCCATTGTCACTACGCAGGCGAAAACCCTCGGCGTCCTTTTTCTTCAGGCCGATCGCGTCCAGCATCGAATTGGCCTTGGCAACATCGAGCGTAGCCCAGCGCTGACGATAGTCCTTGCCCGGACTTTCCGGAATGTTGTCGGCCGGGATCGGCGTGCCCGTGACACCGAGACCAAGAAAGAACGCCTCGTTGATCTGGTCGCGGTCGATGCCGAGCGCCAGCGCCCGGCGGAATTCGAGATTGGCGAACCATTTCTGGATTTCGGGATCGAGACGGTACGCGAAATTGAACTTCAGTTCGGAATCCGAGCCATTGAAACCGGGATCGAGGTGAACCTTGTATTTGCTGCGCGCGGCGTTCTCCAGAAACACCGGCAATTTCGCCAGATCGATGAACCGCTCCATATAGTCATACTCGCCGGCGATGGCGCGAAGGTTGATGACTTCGGGATTCTCGGCAAGCGTGAACTGAACCTTGTCGAGATAAGGCAACTGGTTGCCTTCGGTATCGACCGCCCAGAAATAGGGATTGCGCTCCAGCACCCAGGTCTGGCTGTTGATCGGCTGCACCATGCGCCACGCCGACAGGGTCGGGACATCCGGGTTCAGCCGCCAGTCGGATTTGATCTTGAAGACCTGCGCCCAATTGTCGAAGCCCGCGGCCTTGGCCTTCTCGTTGAGGCTTTCGATCGAACTGTATTTGGGCAGGAACTGCTTGAGATAGTGCGCGGGTGCGTAGAGGCCGAGTTCGCGCTCTTCCGATTGCAGGCGCGATTGGCCGCCGCCGACCTGCGTGTCGCCCGCGAGCTGGCTGGCGAACAGGAAATGCGGATCGTCGAACTCGAACAGCACGGTGGTCTCGTCGATCTTGCTGATCCGCCCCTGCTTGCCCTTGGTCGCGAGTTCCGGCGCCAGCGATTTAATGAGATCCTTGTTCTGGTACATGTCCTCGTACCAGAACATGAAGTCGTCGGCGGTGAACGGTGCGCCATCGGACCATTTCATCCCCTTGCGCAGGAACAATTTGGTGCTGCGGCCGTCCGCGCTGGTCTCCCAACCCTTCGCCACGCCGGGAGCGATTTGGGTGCCATTCACATCCCAGAACAGCAGCTTGTCGCCGGAGCGCACGCGGTTGCCGTTCTCGCCGTCGCCCGGTCCGAGGAAACCGCGCCGCCAGGTACCGCCGTATTTGCCGACGCTGCGCAGCGGCTTGATGACCATCGGCTCCTGCGGCAGGCGCTGTTCCACCGTCGGCAATTTCCCGTTCTCTGACGAGTTCGGCCAATGCCGGCGCCTCGCCGAACTTCTTCGGCTGTTGCGCCGGATCGGTGACGATGGTCGGGTTCTCCAGTTTTCCGACCAGACCGGATTGAGACAAATCCGGCTGCTGCGCGAGAGCCGCGCCCGAGAGCAGCACTGTCAGACCAAGACCAATCAGGATCGATCGCATGACGTTCCCCTCTTCGTGTTCAGGCCACGCCACGGAGCGACAGCTCCGCGCTGCGGTGGCATGCGCTCCAATGTGCGGGTGCAATTTCTCTTAAAACCGGAAGCTCGCTGCGGCAGCGGTCCTGCGCATAGGGGCAGCGCGGATGGAACGCGCAACCCGGCGGCGGGTTGGCCGGATCGGCGATTTCACCTTTGGGCGCGCTCACCTGGTCACGCAAGGCCGGATCGGCTTTCGGGACCGCCGCCAGCAACGCTTCGGTATAGGGATGCAGCGGCCGCGCGTAGAGCGCAATGGTCGGCGCGGTCTCGACGATGCGTCCGACATACATCACGGCGACACGGTCGCTGACATGACGCACCACGCCGAGATCGTGCGCGACGAACAGCATCGACAGCCGCAACCGGTCCTGAAGCTCCAGCAGCAGATTGATGATCTGGGCTTGCACGGAAACATCCAGCGCCGAGACTGGTTCGTCGGCGACGATCAGCGATGGATCGAGCGCCAGCGCACGCGCAATCCCGATGCGTTGGCGCTGGCCGCCGCTGAAGGCGTGAGGGAAACGCGTTCGCGTCACGGAGGGCAAGCCGACCAGGTCGAGCAATTCGAGCACGCGCTTCGCACGCTGCGCCGGCGGCATGCCGTTGACGAGCAGCGGCTCGGCGATGATGTCGCCGACCATCATGCGCGGGTTCAGCGAAGCGTAGGGATCCTGAAAGATCATCTGGATATGACGCCGCAACGGCCGCAAGGCGCGCCGCGACAATGGCGCCATATCGATGGTCTTGCCGGCCTCGGGCGAGAAGCGGATCGCGCCCCTGGTCGGCGGCAAGGCGCGCAGGATGCAACGCGAGACCGTCGTCTTGCCGCAACCGCTTTCGCCGACCAGCGCCAGGGTCTCGCCGCGCAGAATCGCAAAACTTACGTCCTGCACCGCGCGTACCCGGCCGGTTTCACGCTGCAACAGCCCGCTGCGGATCGGGAATTCCTTGAACAGTCCCTCCACTTCGAGCACGGTCATGCGCCAGCCTCCGCCATCGCATGGAAGCAGCTCGCACCGGCCTGATCGGGTTGAATCTCCGGCGGCGCCTGCGTGGCGCAGCGTCCTACGATCACTTCCGGACAACGCGGATGGAACGGGCAGCCGACGGGCCGCGCCCCGGGATGGGGAACCGTGCCGCCGATCGTCGCCAGCCGTTCGCGCGGCGTCGCGCGCAGATTGGGCACCGAACGCAGCAGCGCACGGGTATAGGGATGGCGCGGTGCCGCGAACAACTGCGCAACAGGTGCAAATTCGACGATGCGGCCGAGATACATCACGGCCACATCGTCGGCCATTTGCGCGATCACGCCCATGTCGTGGGTGATCAGCATCAAGGCCACGCCCTTGGTGCGCTGCAGGCGGCGCAACAAGGCAAGGATCTGCGCTTGCGTCGTGACATCAAGCGCGGTGGTCGGTTCGTCCGCGATAACGATCTGCGGATCGGCGGCGAGCGCCAGAGCGATGCCGACGCGCTGGCGCAAGCCACCGCTCAATTGAAACGGATAGGCATCGATGCGCCGCTCCGGGCGGGGAATGCCGACTTCGTGCAGCAACGCGATCACGCGATCGCGTGCGGCCGCCTTGGACACGTCGCTATGCGCGCGCATCGCTTCGATGATCTGGTTGCCGACGGTATAGTGGACGCTGAGCGCGGTCATCGGCTCCTGAAAGATCAGTCCGATGCGGCCACCGCGCACCGCCCGCATGGCGCGGCTCTCGGGATCGAGCGCAGCCAAATCCTGCTGTTCGGGCAAACCGGGATCGAGCAGCACGCGGCCCGAGGCGATGCGGCCCGGCCGGTCGATCAGCCGCAGGATGGCGCGCGCGGTGACGCTCTTGCCGCAACCGCTTTCGCCGACCACGCCGAGCACCCGCCCGGCATGGAGATCGAGGCTGACACCATCCAGCGCGCGCACGGCGCGGCCATCCTGCTCGAAGTCGACGACCAGGTCACGCACGGATAGCGCTCGGCGCGCGGTGATCCCAGGCTCAGCCATAAGTTCAGCCATAGGGGTCCGCCGCATCGCGAACGCCGTCGCCGAGAAAATTGAACGCCAGGATCACCAAGATCACCGGGACCGCGGCGCTCAACAGCCACGGCGCGCCCGCCAGCACCTGCACATTCTGGGCGTCCTGCAGCAGGATACCCCAACTGATCGCGGGTGGCCGCAGGCCGAGGCCAAGGAAGCTGAGCGAGGTCTCGCTGACGATCATCACCGGCAGCGCGAGACTGGTCGCTGCGATGATGTGGCTGGCAAAGGAAGGCAGCATGTGACGCAGGATGATCCGCATCTGCCCGGCGCCCGATAGTTCGGCGGCGATGACGAAATCTTCCTCGCGCAACGCCAGAAATCGCCCGCGCGTGACCCGCGCCAGTTCGGTCCAGCTCACGAGCGAGATGATCAGCGTGATCGCGAAATAGACCTGGGTGACGCTCCAGGTGTTCGGCAGTGCCGCGGCCAATCCCATCCACAACGGGATGGTCGGGATCGAGCGCACCACCTCGATGACGCGCTGGATCAGCGTGTCCACCGCGCCGCCATACAGTCCGGAAATTCCGCCAAGCAGGATTCCAAGCATCAGGCTGAACGCGACGCCGGCCAATCCGATCGACAATGAGATCCGTGTCGCAACCACGAGCCGCGAAAACAGGTCGCGCCCGAGTTGGTCGGTGCCGAGGAGGAAAATGCCGTCGACGCCCTGCCCGCCTTCGATGCCGAGAAGATGCCGGTCGGTCGGGATCAGGCCGAACAAATAATAGGGATAGCCATGGGCGAACAAAGTGACCGGCAGCTTGCGGGCCGGGTCCGGCGTGTAGGCGAGCTTGAACGTCCTGGGATCGCGCACGCCCTTGAGCCCGCTGACATGGGGCCGGAAGGCGCCGTCGTCGAACAGCGTGATGCCTTGCGGCGGGATGAAGCTGCGGCGCGCATCGGTTGCATGCGGATCCGCAACCGCGAGGAAGTCGGCGAAGACGGCGCCGAAATAGAACAGCGCCACGATGACAAGGCTGATCACGGCAAGCCGATGCCGCCGGAAGCGCCACCACGTCAACTGCAGTTGGGTCGCTTGCGCCAGCCGGTCGTCGGTCAATCCAATCGCGGTCATGCACGCCCCTGCAGACGGATGCGCGGCTCGATCCACATCAACAGCAGATCGGAGATCAGCGTCCCGATCACCGTGAGCACGCCAAGCAGCAGCACGATCGTGCCCGCCAGGAACATGTCCTGCGCCACCAGCGCCTGCAGCAGCAGCGGACCGACCGTGGGAAGCCCGAGCACGAGAGAGACCACGATGCTCCCCGACACCAGATAGGGAAACAGATAGGCGCTTGAGCTCGCGAACGGATTGAGCGCCGCGCGCACCGGATATTTCAGCACCGCGCGGGCTTCGCTGATGCCCTTGGCCCGCGCCGTGACCACATAGGGCTTTCGCAATTCATCCAGCAGATTGGCGCGCATGATGCGGATCAGTTGCGCCGTGCCGGCCAATGCGAGCACGGCCGCCGGCAGCGGAATGTGCACCATCAGGTCGCCGAATTTCGCCCAGCTCCACGGTGCCTGCGCATATTCGGGCGTGAACAATCCGCCGACGCTCAAGCCGAGATAACGAAACCCGAGATACATCAAGATGAGCGCGAGCAGAAAATTCGGAATCGCAAGGCCGATGAAGCCGAGCGTAGTCGCGATGTAATCGCCGACGGAATATTGCCGCGCCGCGGAATAGATGCCGATCGGCAACGCGATCAACCAGGTCAGCAGCAATGCGGCAAAGGAAACCGCCATGGTGAGCCACAGTCGGTCGCCGATGACTTCGGTGACCGGGCGTTTCCACATCATCGACACGCCAAAATCACCGCTGATGACGCGCCCCATCCACAGCCCGTATTGCACCACGACCGGACGGTCCAGGCCATATTCGCGACGCATCGCAGCCGCCTGCTCGGCCGAGACCGAACTGCCGCCGACCGCGAGGTTTGCGATATAGGCGTCGACGAAATCGCCGGGCGGAAGACGGATGATGACGAAAGTAAGGACGGAGATGGCGGCGCAGGTGACCACGGCCAACGCCAGACGGCGCGCAAGATAGATCAGCATGGCGGCCTCGTCGCCAACATCGTTCCTCCCGTCGTCTTGTTCTGATCGCGTGTCGCCGATATCCGGGCCGCGGCCTTTGCACGAGCCTAGCACATGCCGCGATCAACACCACCGGAGTTTGGCTTGCGGATAATTCTTCCGCCGATGCTCCCCCTGTGTTTCAATCGGCCTCCACACGCCTTGCCTCACCGGTGCGGTGCGGCGTATTGTCCTGAGGGTGCCGGAAGGCGGTCGCCCGGCGCGCGGCGTCAAGGTTCAAGGAGGAGGAGGGAAAACGATGCGCGTTCGCCGACTGGATCACATCCTGCTCGCGATGCCGGCCGGCAGAGAGAGCGACGCGAGGGAATTTTATCACGGCATCCTCGGCATCCCCGAAGCGGCCAAGCCTGCGGACCTCGCCGGGCGCGGCGGCTGCTGGTTCGAAGACGGCGAATTGAAGATCCACCTTGGCGTGGAAAAGAATTTCGTACCGGCGCGAAAAGCTCACCCCGCCTTCCTCGTGGAAGACCTGGCCGAACTGACCTCATCCCTGGTCAAGGCCGGATATCCCATCTCGAACGACGTGCCGCTCGAAGGGTACAACAGGATTTTTGTCCACGATCCCTTCGGAAATCGCATCGAGCTGATGGAGGTATTACCCGCCTCCCGGTAATTTGCTTGACCGAATTGTTGGCTTAGTCCGGCACGCTGCCTTAGTATGGTGCGCCCAGCCTCCATACCCAAGGTCGCATTTATGCATCAACGATTCGATCGTTCCGCCGAGGATCTCGGCAACGCAATCCATCTCGAACACGTCAACGTCCAGGTGCCCGATCAGCGCCTGGCCACGTTTATTTTACGTCACGGGACTGGGGCTCACCCGCGACCCCTATCTGATGGTGTCCGACACCAACATGTGGATCAACGTCGGCAAAAGCCAGTTTCATCTGCCAAGCGGCAAAGCGCAGGTGCTGCGCGGCCATACCGGACTGGTCATCGCGGGCCGCGAGGCGCTGCTCGAGAGACTAGCGTCAGTCGCCAAAAAACTGGAAGGCACGGCGTTCGCATTCGCGGAGCATAACGACTACGTCGAGGCGACGTGTCCCTGGGGCAATCGCGTGCGCTGCTATGAGCCGGACGCTGCGCGTTTCGGGCGCATCACGCTCGGCATTCCCTATGTCGAGTTCGACGTGCCCGTTGGAACCGCGCAAGCGATTTGCGCTTTCTATCCGCAGATCATGGGGATGCCGGCCGAACTTGGGAATGGCGACGGCACCGTCGCGCATGTGAAAACCGGTAAGGACCAGCATCTGCTTTTTCGCGAAACCGACCGGCCGCAGCCGGAATATGACGGCCACCATGTGCAAATGTACATCACAGACTTTTCCGGCCCTCACCGACGGCTGTCGGAGCGCAACCTGATCTTCAGCGAGGACAATCAATACCAATACCGCTTTCGCGACCTAACCGATCTCGCTGATGGCAAGCACCTGTTCACGGTCGAGCATGAGGTGCGCAGCGCCACGCACCCGATGTACATGCGGCCGATGGTCAATCGCAATCCGGCGCAGACCAACCGCAATTACGCGTTCGGCCACGACCAATGGCTGTGGGCGATGGAGCCGGACCAGTACGACGGAAGATAGCGTCAATTCCTGTCCATGATCCCTAATGCCTGAACAACCGGAGCTTTTCGAATGCGGATCGCCTTGTGCAACGAGGTTCTCGCCGGCATGCCGCTGGAGCGGCAATGCGAATATGCCGCCGGTCTCGGATATGACGGTCTGGAGATCGCGCCGTTTACGCTTCATGATTTACCGGAAAAAATCTCTTCGGCAGAGGCTGCGAAAATTCGCAGGGTGGTCGAGGCCTCCGGCCTCGTGGTCACCGGGCTGCATTGGCTGTTGGTCAAGCCGGAAGGCTTGTCCCTGACCGATCCGGACGCGAGCGTGCGCGGCCGCACCGTGGAAGTGATGATCCGCCTCACCGCGCTCTGCGCCGAACTCGGTGGCGCGGTGCTGGTGCATGGCTCGCCCAGGCAGCGCCAGATCGCACCGGGAGAGACCCACGCGATCGCATCTTCCCGGCTGCGCGACGGCCTGGTGCAGGCGGCTTCGGCCGCGGCCAAAGCCGGCGTCACCTATTGCATCGAGCCGCTGTCCCGGCGGGAAACATCGCTGGTCAATACCATTGCCGAAGCAGCCGATCTGGTGCGCGCGATCGACCATCCGCATCTTCGAACGATGATCGATTGCAGCGCCGCCGGCCTTACCGAGGCCGATTCGATACCGGCGTCTGATCGACCGCTGGCTGCCGACCGGCCTGATTGCGCATCTCCAGGTCAACGATCCGAACCGGCGCGGCCCGGGCCAGGGCGAGATGAAATTCGCGCCGATCCTGTCCGCCCTGAAACGAAACAACTACAGCGGCACCATCGCCGTGGAGCCCTTTGACTATTCGCCCGACGGCCCCGGCGCCGCAGCCTTCGCTTGCGGATATTTGCGCGGCCTTCGTGAAGCCCTGGGCTGAACCCACATCGAGAAGCGGTGACGGGTAACGCCGACGGTCAGTGGTGAGAGCCTAACGAAATAGCGTCGTCTGCAGCATCTTGATGGAGCTGATCGGCGCCGTTGTCGGAAACCAGACCATTTCGTGCAGCGACAGTGGCAACCTGGGTGCGGTTGGAGACACCAAGCTTGCGCATGACCTGGCGCAGATGAACCTTCACCGCCTGCTCGGTCATGCCCAGCTTGTGGGCGATGGCCTTGTTGGAATCCCCGACATAAAGGCATGAGATAATCGCCTGCTCCCGCTCGGTCAGCTGGAGTTGCACCGTCTTGGCAGCAACGTCCTCTTTCCCGATCGGATCGATAGCAGCCTGGTCGATCTGATGCGGGTCACTTCGCTCAACGGCACAAGCCGGATGCTGGCCGTTAACAACACCACCATTATGCGGGTAAGCCACAGCGGGATGCTCGCCGAGAACTGCGGTCGGAGTGATGTAGATTCCGCCGCGGAGCACGAAGGAAAGCGCCTGCAGGGCGGCCGCGGGCTGCATCGCGATATCGAGATAGCCTTGTGCGCCGGCGTTGATGGCCGTGCTCACATCATCAAGGCAACCATTGTCAGCGACGATCACCAGCGCCGCAGTCGGCTGTAAATCGCGAAGGTCTCGGATTTCGCCAAGCACCCCGGGCGAGAAACAGAGGGCACGAGCGGTAAAATAGATCAGCATGCTGCAATCCGTGTCCTTGCCAAGCCTCTCACGAGCTTGTTCAGGAGCAATCGAAACGAGATCGACGTTCTCGTATCTGGCCCAGGCAGCCAAAAACTTTTCGGCCATGGCACGGCGGAAATTCATCGCATCAATTACAACGGCAATTTTTTGAACTGAATCTGACATGACACGCCTCGTACGCAAGAATGAATAACTTTGGTTATCCAAAACTTTGGTTATCCAAGTGTCGAAACGAGCAGACCCAAACGAGTAGATCCTTTGTACGTCTCTTTTGCGACAACAATTGATCACACTGCCGTCATCACCGATTAATCATTCGCAATGAAGCAATTCGTCGCAAGAAGTCTCGGTACGAACTCTCGATACGCTAGCCAAAATTAGGCAACGCACATTGGGTGGCGTCGACTCCTCCCACTACCTATCAACAAGCAGTGGCCAAGAACACCAATCCGATGAGGGTGGACTTATTCTATCGAACTGATCAACTTCCCAATAAGATCCACAGCTTCCTTGAGCGTCTCTTCGTCCCTTCTTTCCACCAATAGAAAAAGTCTGCGGGCAACTTCGTCATAGCTGAGGTTTACCTCCGATGGAGCCGCTTCAGGTTCCTGCGGCGGCGATTGGCGGACGCGCATGAGAGTGACCTCCTCCGTTTGTTCTGCGTACCGGGCACCGCTATCCGAACACGACGCGAACGGCCTCCGGTACGTAACTCGCGGCAGCCGCGACGAATGCGCCATAACTTGTCTCCCCATTGGCAGCGATCTTGAGAATGTACTCAGCCAGCACCGCTTTCGTTGCGCTGGTTGAGTATTCAGCTGGAACCATTGTCATGACATCGTCCAGAGCAGCTCTCATCATTCGAACCAGTTCGACGTCAAACTTAACCATTGGCTGCTCTCCTGTTCGTGGGAGTTCTGGCTCGCATGCCGAACCAACGCAGATTTAATGGACAGCGACGACATGCCGGCTTGCACTGCACCGCTGGTCATGTCGTCCCGCACCCGCATTGGGCTGCGCAATCACCACTTGCTTCGGCTTCGCGCAGCGCCAAGGCGGATGCGATGTAATGGATTAACTGGCGCTGATTGAATGGTTTGGCCAATACGCAGATCGCGCCCGTGCGAACCAGATCTGTTTCCAATTGGCGGCTTAGCAGCGCGGTAATGAAGACAATGGGCGCCTTGCATCCGATCGCAAACAGGCGCTTCCGAAGATGCATCGCGTCGTTACCCGGTATTTGGACGTCACTGATGACGCATCCAACGTCCGCTGGGGAGTCTGACGCCAGAAACTCATCCATGGAAGAAAACGTCTCTGCCGAATAATCAAGGGAGGTCACGAGACGTCGAAGACCGTCGCGAACCAACAGATCATCGTCGATGATGGCTATGGAAGGCGCGCGCTTCAAATCCGAATTCCCTTCTGCGAACGAATTGATAGAAATTCGCGGCAGCGGAATCCATTGCACGATCGTAAGGCTGATTAACCAAATGCGCGCAAATCGGCCTATGGCCTATACTTTGGTATCGACTGGCACGCTCGCAGCGAGAGAATTGGCAAGCCTGTCGCTCATCCTCACCAGATCCGCAAGCGATGCGGCCTGCATCTTCCGCATAACGTTGCCGCGATGAACTTTCACCGTGACTTCGCTCAGGCCCAGCTCCGCCCCAACCTGCTTGTTCAGCAGCCCTCGGGTTACCAGCGCCATTATTTCGCGTTCGCGCTCCGTCAGCGATTCGAAGCGGCCGCGGATGGACGCGAGCTGATCCTCTTCGTGACGTCGCTTTCGATCCCGCTCGACTGCATGTCGAATGGCGTCAAGCAGCGCCTGCTCGCGCACCGGCTTTATCAGAAATTCCACGGCCCCCTGCTTCATGGCCTGGACCGTCATTGGCACGTCCCCATGACCGGTAATGAAAATGATAGGAAGCAGATTATTCGTCCTGACCAGCTCGCGTTGAAAATCAAGGCCGCTCGGTGCCGAGCCGGGGAAGCGAATGTCAAGAATCAAACAGGCTGGAACGCCTGGGCGCTCCCGGCGAAGAAATTCGCTGGTGGAGGAATAAGTTTCAACCGGCAAATCCACCGACCGGCAAAGATTGGCGAGACTTTCCCGAACCTGGGCATCGTCATCAACGATAAACACCAGCGAGTTTGCGGCGCTCATTGTCGTGCTGCCGGTAACTCGACGTGAAAAACGGTGCCGCACCGTGAACTTGACACCACGGAGATCTTGCCACCGTGAAACTCCACGATTGACCGGCTGATCGATAGACCCATTCCTGTACCCTCCGCTTTCGTCGAGTAGAACGGTTCGAAAAGCCTGCCTGCATCGGCGTCAGCAAGACCGCGGCCTGAGTCTTCGACGGCGATCGAAACACCGTTACCCGGCGTTTGCTTCGTCCGGACAACCAGTTTGCGAGGCCGGTCGAAGACATCTGCCATTGCTTCTGCTGCGTTGTTGACCAAATTTGAGACCAGCTGCTGCAATTGCACCCGATCTCCCAAGACAGGCGGCAGACTGGCTTCGAGGCGACGCTCGATCACGACATCGCGGGTCTTGAAACTGTCATTGGCGGTTGTCAGAACACTATCCACGACCTCGTTGATATTCAGTGCTACCAGGTCGGGGCAGCCCTTTTTTATCAAGCTCCGTATGCGAACAATTATGTCTCCGGCTCTTCCCCCGGCCGCGATGACCGCAGCAAGCGATTCCCTCGCTTCCGATAGCGCCGGCGGACTTCGTCGCAACCAGTTCAGCGCAGCCTCAGCATTGGAAATGACGGCCGCCAGTGGTTGATTGATTTCGTGGGCGATCGAGGAGGTAAGCTCACCCACGGTCATGATGCGCGCGGCGCGCGCAAGTTCGCTCTGGGTTTCGCGTAACGCCGCCGCCGTTCGCGTGCGCTCCGCGATTTCGGCGATCAGCCTTTCATTGGCCTGTCGCAACTCCAGCGTTCGCTCTGCTACCCGTTGTTCAAGCTCGTTGTGAGCACGGTGGAGTTCATCTTCCGTGCGTCGACGCTTGAGGCTAAGTCCGTTCGTGGCCACCGCGCAGCCGACAAAAGCCGCCAGCCATGGTAAATCCTTCACGCTAAAATCCAGCACGTAGATCGGAGGTATGAAAAAATAATCCACCGCGAGGATGGACAGGAGGACCGATATCCAGCCGGGCACTGTGCCGGCAAACCACGCGCTGATGACGATCGCGACAAAAAACAAAAATAGATAAGGGCTCTCGGGTGAGCCCACTTCCAGCAGAAACGTAAAGCCCGTCGCGGCCGCAACCGTCACGAAGGGAACGAGGTATCGGTAAAGCCACCACAAAACGATGGCCGTTATCGCTCCATGCGTTGGCAGACCTTCCGCAGTCAAATGCGATGGGCTCATTGCCGCTGCCGCCCCGAGTATCGGTTGATGTGCATTTTTTCGAGGCCTAAAGCATCGCTGATTTTTGAAGCCCAGTGAACAGCGTCGTTATTACAAGTTGTCCATGTCGCCGTTCGTTCACGACGGCAAGCGCGACCGGACGGATTCACATCTTTGAAAATGACCGGCAGTCCAACCGTCCCCTAACCGGTAATTGATGCATCGCCCTGACATCGATCGTGACTTGCGGCAGTCTGGTCGTAAGCATCGTCCGCGCCGCTGATGCAACGTCCACGGATCCGGACGAGATCACGACAAGTTGGTTTCGGCCGGCGGTTTCCCGACATAGATTCAGGATCAGATTGTTAGCGATAAAGTGCGGGGCGGCTCTCGAACCAATGAGGTCCGTGATGCTTGCGTTCATTGTGCTTGCGATTACTCGGACGAGGTTGTCACTCGCTTTGCTCCTGTTGGCGTTCGCTCTCGTCGACAGTTCGCAGGCGTGGCCGCAACGGGATTGTGCGTCGGGACCGCCGCAGGGGTTCGTCTGTTGACCCACCGCACCTCCTCGATCAGGCCGGCATAATTATCGGCTACGCCCGTGACATCAACTCGGTGACCCGCCGACATTGCGCGCCCTGACATTTTTTCCAGAAGGCAGGCGCCGAGCGTATCAAGTTCGCGCATGTCCGCCATGTCTAGCCTGACGGTATTGGATCGGTCCAGTGCCCGGGTGCAACTCGAGGACATCGCCCGATGGCGTGGCCATTAACAGGGCAGCGCTCGTCAAGGCGAACTTTCCTCAATTCGCCAGTGCCCTCTCCTAGGACACCCGCGACACGCCCTTCTTGACCTGCCTCAACGCAGCCCAAACGGCCGTCGCGCCATTGTTGAGGCAAATCAAAGCGCGGCATCGCAGGCTCGCATACAATTTATTCGTCGGGACAATACAGGCGAGCGCGATGTTCAATTCAGGCGAACTGGGTGATGAGCTGCAAACGCTCAAGAGCGAGGTGTCGCGCCTCTTGAATAATCATGGCGAGGGGGTGTTCGACGCTGCTAAGAATTGAGCCGAAGCCCTCGCCGACCAGATCAAGGTTGCCCTGAACGAACTTGGCGAGACCCTGAGCGAACAAGAGGACCATGTCGAGGCGCTGATCGCGGAGCGCCCGATCGCAACGATGGCATCTGCTTTCGCACTCGGCGTCGTCATCGGCTTCATGCTGAGGAGGCACTGACGTGAACAGCGAAAACGTGATCAAGAACCTGCGTGCGCTGTGGCGAACGGACCGGATCATTGCCGAAATCCGAATGAAGCACATGCTGGTCGGCCTCGGCTTACGGGCCTTTGCCGCGCTGATCGCGGCGTTCGGCCTCTTGATGCTGGAACTGGCGGCCTATTTTGCGCTCGTGCAGATCTGGGGCGCGATTTCCGCAGCCGCCATCCTGGGCGCGGTCAATTTCGTGATCGCCGCCATCCTGTTCGTGATCTCGGCGAGGCCGCCAGCAGGACGTGAACTCGAACTTGCTAACGAAATTCACTGTTCGGCCGTCGATGCGCTGCAAATCGAGGCACGGGCGGTGCAGTCGCAATTTCTCGGCATGGTCCAACATCCGCTGAACAGCACTTTGCCAATGCTGCTGGTGCCGCTGATTACAATTATCGTCAGGAGCCTGAAGAAATCGAGAGCCGCGGCCGCACCGACGAGCGCGTCGTCGCCGGCGAATATGTCTCGATTATGAAAGTGGCAAGATGCACACCTACCGCGTGACCACCGTGTCACACCTTTAGCGCCAGCACGATCGTACGTGCTTCGACCAACCCTGCTGTCTTTGGCCATCGAAACCTGACGGAGACGACCAGCGATGGCCAAGGACAGCAACACCGGTACGTCCCGTCCGCAACTCAAGGTCCGCCGGATCAGCCTGGATACCGGCCGCGAGAACGTGGTCGTGATTTCACGTCATTCCCGCGCCTTGCGGCCCGATATCTTCCGCGGCTTCAGCCGGGTCGAATTGCGGAGCGGTTTCAAAGTCGTGCTGGCGACGTTGTTGATTACGGACGATGACGCTTTGGTCGGCCCCGATGATATCGGCCTGTCCGAGCCGGCCTTCCGGCGCTTTGCCGAGCCCACGGGCAGTCTGGTCACGGTTAGTCCCGCAATCTCTCCTGAGAGCCTTGATGCCGTTCGCGCCAAGATCCAGGGCCGAATTCTTCAGCCAGCCGAAATCGAAGCCATCATCGGCGATCTCACCCATTATCGTTACTCCGACATGGAGATCGCGGCATTCCTGATTGGGTCGGCCAGCTTCATGACCAGCGGTGAGCTGCTCGCCTTGGTCCGGGCGATGGCGACGGCCGGTACGCAATTGAAGTGGCCGAGCCCTATCGTCGTCGACAAGCATTGCATCGGCGGCATACCGGGAAACCGTACCTCCATGATCGTCGTCCCGATCGTGGCGGCGCACGGCCTCACGATTCCTAAGACCTCATCCCGCGCGATCACCTCGCCGGCCGGTACGGCGGATACGATGGAAGTGCTGACTCGGGTCGACGTCGGCATCGAAGAGATGAAGGAAGTCGTCGCCGCCTGTCGCGGTTGTCTGGTCTGGGGCGGACACGTCAATCTGTCGCCGGCCGATGATATTCTGATTTCCGTCGAGCGCCCGCTCAGCCTTGACACCCGCGAGCAGATGGTGGCCTCCATCATGTCGAAGAAGCTCGCCGCCGGCTCTACCCATCTCCTGATCGACCTGCCCGTCGGGCCCACAGCGAAATTGGCCAACGCCGCCGACGCGATGCGGCTGCGGAAGCTGTTTGAGTTCGTCGGCGACCATTTTGGCATTGCCGTCGAAGTGATCACGACTGACGGCCACCAGCCAATCGGCAACGGCATCGGTCCGGTTCTGGAGGCCGAGGATGTGATGGCCGTTCTGACCAACGAGGTGACCGCTCCCGCCGACCTGCGCGAAAAATCGCTCCGGCTTGCGGCGCATCTGCTGGAGTATGACCCGCAGCTGCGCGGCGGCAGCGGTTATGCTCGCGCCCGAGAGTTGCTCGACAGCGGCGCGGCGCTCAAAAAAATGCAGGGCATTATCGACGCGCAGGGACCTTCCTCTTGCCGAAACGACGTCGGCAAACTGACCTTCGATATCGCGGCCACCGCCGACGGCACGATTTCCGAGATCAATTGCCTGCAGTTAAATCGCCTCGCCCGCACCGCCGGCGCACCGATCGACAAGGGTGCCGGCATCAGGCTGTTCAGCAAGATCGGCGATCGCGTCGAGAAGGGCCAACCGCTCTATCGGATCCATGCCTATGACCAGTCGGAACTCGATCTGGCCGCGACCGCCGCAACGCGGAATAGCGGTTACACCGTCGACACCAAACGTCCGGTCGACGGCGAGCCGGCGTCATGAACGCCGCCATTATTCAAAGCCTGCCATCATCATCGCGCGACGCCGCCCGGCTTGCGGCGCGGTTCGGCATCGCCTTTCACGAGATTGCGATCCATCGGTTTCCCGATGGGGAAATACGGGTGACGGCCACGCCGGCATCGCCCGTGACCATCATCTATGCGTCGTTCGACCGGCCGAACGAGAAATTGATCGCGTTGACCCTGGCCGCAGAGGCGCTGCGGCGCGGCGGCGCGAAACGCCTCGTCCTGCTGGCGCCCTATCTCTGTTACATGCGCCAGGACACAACGTTCCATGAAGGCGAAGCCATCAGCCAGAAGGCCATCGGTGCGCTGATTGCGGGATGCGTCGACCGAGTGGTCACCGTCGACGCGCATTTGCACCGCACGCCCGACATCAAAGCGGTGTTTACCGGGATCGAATCCGACAATCTGTCGGCGATGCCAGCAATAGCAGTCGCACTGCGCAAAACCGGTCTCGATCCCGCGACCGTCGTGGTGGGACCGGATGCGGAATCGGAGCCCTGGGTCAGCAACCTCGCCGGGCGGCTTGGGCTCCCTTGCGTCGTTGCACAAAAGACCCGGCGCGGCGACCGTTCCGTCGAAATCCGATTTACCGACCCGACGCGCCTTGCTGGACATCCCGCCCTGATCGTCGACGATATCGTCTCTTCGGGCGGCACCATGATCGCCTGCGTCGGGGCGCTTAAGTCGGCCGGCACGAAAGCGATCGACGCCGTCGTCACGCACGCGTTATTCCCGGAAGAACTCTGCCGCAACATGATCCAGTCCGGCATTCGCTCGATTCGCTCGACACACAGCGTGCCGCACTCCACCAATGCCATCGTGCTCGACGATCTGTTCGTCGACGCCTTGCAAGACGAACTGACGTTAGCAACTCTTCCGGAGACACCCCGATGAGCGTCACGATCCGGTTCTCCGGCGCGGCCCGCACCGTGACGGGCTCCTGCTATCTGTTTGAGACCCGATCCGGACGCTTCCTGGTCGATTGCGGCTTGTTTCAGGGACCCAAAACCCTGAAGGAACTGAACTACAGGCCGTTTCCCTTTCGCGCCGCCGACATCGACGCCGTCCTCCTGACCCATGCCCATATCGACCACAGCGGGTTGCTGCCGAAGCTGGTGCGCAACGGCTTTCCCGGCCGCATCCTTGCGACGCGCGGCACCATTGATCTCTGCTCGTTCATGTTGCCGGATGCCGGCAGCATCCAGGAATCCGAGGTCGCCACGCTGAACCGGCGCAATGCGGCGCGCGGGCGGGCTGAGGTCAGTCCGATCTATACCCAGGCCGATGCGATCGCGACACTGCAATCGTTCACGCCGGTCGATTATGAAAAATGGATCGACGTGATTCCGGGCGTTCGCGCCCGCTACTGGAACGCCGGACATCTGCTCGGCTCGGCCTCGATCGAGGTCGAATTCGCCGAGGAGGACACCTCGCAAAAACCGCTCCGCGTTCTTGTTCCGGCGACGTCGGGCCGGACGCCAAGCTGCTGCAGCCCGATCCCGAGGCGCCGACGGGTTTCGACTACGTCATCTCGGAATCGACCTATGGCGACCGCGAACGTGCGCCGATCACGGCCGACGCGCGCCGCGCGCGTTTGGCGGCGGAGGTCCGCGATGCGGCGGCCCGCAAGGGCGCGCTGCTGATTCCGGCCTTCGCGGTGGAGCGCACCCAGGAACTGATCGTCGATCTGGTCGACCTGATGGAGCGCGGCGAGGTGCCGGCCGCTCCAATTTTTCTCGATTCCCCACTCGCGATCCGCGCCACCGAAGTTTTTCGCAAGCATGCATCGAGCCTCGATCCCGCGATCGACGTCCGCCGGCTGTTGAACTCGCCGCAGCTCCGGTTCACCGAGACGGTCGACGAGAGCAAGGCGATCGCCAAACTGACCGGCTTTCACATCGTCATCGCCGCCAGCGGCATGTGCGATGCCGGGCGCATACGGCATCATCTGAAGAACTGGCTGTGGAACGCGCGGGCCACCGTATTGCTGGTCGGTTTTCAGCCTCAGGGAACGCTGGGCCGGTTTCTCATCGATGGCGCAAAGGCCGTTCGCATCCAGGGCAACGAGATCAAGGTCGCGGCGCGGATCCGCAGCATCGACGACTATTCCGGACATGCCGACGGCTCGGAGCTGGCGCGCTGGATCGCCGCACGCCGCCCCATTCAGCGTGGCTTGTTCCTGGTTCACGGCGAGGAACCGGCGATTGCCGGCCTCGCGGAGCGCATCTCCGAACGGATCATCCCGGCGGCGCGGGTTTTCCAGCCGCTGCTGGATGACATCTATGAATTGTCGGCCGCAGCCCCGGCGCTCCTCGACGGCGCCCATCGCCGACGGCTGACGCCGGAGGCGGTGGTCCGGCTCGACTGGCACAATGACATGTCGAGGCTCGATTCTCGACATCAACGATCGCATCGAGGCCGCCGCAGACGACCGCGCGCGCGGTGTCATCATTCGAAGGCTTCGGCGGGCACTGGATGAATAAGGCCGCGCCGTCTCGCGGTCTGGCTAAAGTGCAAGCCTGACGTTGCAGATATCGTGTTCGGTCGGATCCGACTTCACCTCGAAGCCGAGGCTGCGGCACATCGCCAGCATGACGGTATTTTCGGCCAGCACATCGCCGGAGATGGCTTTAAGTCCTTCGGATCTCGCATATTCGATGATCATCTGCATCAAGGCCCAGCCAAGGCCCCTGCCCTTGAGGTCGGATCGCAGCAGGATCGCGTATTCGCCGCTCTCGTAGATCGAATCGGAGTGAATCCGGACCACGCCCAGCAGCTCGTTGGTGACCTCGTCGAAGGCGACAAAGGCCATCGCGCGCGCATAGTCGAGCTGGGTCAGGCGCGCAATGAACTCGTGGGAAAATTCCTTCATCGGCGCAAAGAACCGCAGCCGCAGATCGTGGCTGGTGACGTGATGCAGGAATTCGTGGATCAGCGGCTCATCCTCGGGCCGGATCGGGCGCACGAACACCCGCCAGCCATCCTTCACCTCGAGGTGGCGCTGCCATTGCGACGGGTACGGCCGCACGGCGAAGTTGGCAGGCCCGGAGCCGCGGAATTTCCGCTCCACGCGCCCGAGCGCGACGCGGGCGTCGACCGCCAGCACGCCCGATTGGTCGGCCAGCAGCGGATTGATGTCCAGTCCGCGAATTTCGGGAATGTCGGCCGCCATCTGCGCCAGCTTGACCAGCACCATGGCAACCGCGTCTTCCTTCACCGCCGGCACGTCACGATAGGCGCGCAGCAGCCGCGAGACCCGGGTGCGCTCGATCAGGCTGCGCGCCAGCTGCAAATCCAGCGGCGGAAGCGCCAGCGCCTTGTCGTTGATGATCTCGACCGCCGTGCCGCCGCGGCCGAACACCACGACGGTGCCGAAGGTCGGATCGTCGGCGAGGCCGAGAATGAGCTCGCGCGCCTTCGGCCGCAGCACCATCGCCTGCACCATCACGCCGGATATTCGCGCTTCCGGCCGCATCGCCTTCGCGCGCGCCAGAATCTCCGAGGCCGCCGATCGGACCGCCTCGGCACTGGTGAGATTGAGCACGACGCCGCCGACATCGGATTTGTGCGTGATATCGCGCGACATGATCTTGAGCACGACCGTCGAGCCTTGCGCGAACAGCGCCGCGGCGTGGGCGACCGCCTGCTCGGCATCCGCAGCCGCATAGGTCGGCACCATTGCGATGTCATAGGCATCGAACAGCCGCTTGATTTCGATCGGATCGAGCCACTGGCGACCGTCCGCCAGCGCATCGGCGACGATCCGCCGGGCGGCCTCGGTGTCGGGCGCAAACGAACTGGGCATCGCCGGCGGAACCTGCGCCAGCGCTTCCACCACCTCACGGTGCCGCACCAGATGCATGAAGCCGCGCACGGCGTCGTCTTCGGTCGGATAGTTCGGAATCCCGGCGCCGCTCAGGATATCGCTGATCTTTTGATCCGCGCCGATCCAGGCCGCGAGTACCGGCTTTGGTGACATGCGTTGTTGCGCGCGATACTTCTGGACGACGCCGGTCACGGTGGCGGCGATTTCGTCGGCGCGTGCGATCGCGGTCTGGACGTTCATCACCAGAATGGCATCATTGCCGGGATCGGCCAGCAGCACTTCGAGTGCTGCGGCGTAACGCGCAGGGTCGGCGTCGCCGATGATGTCGACGGGGTTTGAACCCGACCATGTCGGCGGCAGCACCGCGTCGAGCTTGGCACGGATCTCGGGCGTCGATAGCGGCGGGAATGCCGCCCAGTTCGACCAGCCGGTCGACCGCGAGCACGCCGATGCCGCCGCCATTGGTCAGGATCGCCAGCCGTTTGCCCGGCGGCGATTTGAGACGGCCCAGCGTCTCGGCGCAGTCGAACAGCTCGCGCAGGTCGGAGACCCGCAGCACGCCGGCGCGCTGGAACGCGGCGTCGTAAACCGCGTCCGAGCCTGCCAGCGCACCGGTATGGGTGGCGGCGGCTTTGGCGCCCTGCGCCATGCGGCCGGATTTGACGACGACGACCGGCTTGATCCGTGCGGCGGCGCGCGCCGCCGACATGAATTTCCGCGCGTCCTTGATCGCCTCGATATAGAGCAGAATGGCCTGCGTCTTTTCGTCCATCGCGAAGTAATCCAGAAGGTCGGCGATATCGACGTCGAGTTGGTCGCCGATCGACACGATCCCGGAGAAACCCACCGCGCGCTGCGCCGCCCAGTCCACCATGCCCGCGGCAATCGCGCCGGACTGCGAGATCAGCGCTAGGTTTCCTTTGCCCGGCATATGCGCGGAAAAGCTCGCATTGAGATTGGCTCCGGGCATCATGATGCCGAGGCAATTGGGACCGATCAGCCGCATTCCGTATTTTTGCGCGGCTTGTTCGGCCGCATCCGCCAGCGAGCCCGGACCATGGCCGAGGCCGGCGCTGACAATAACCGCGCCCGCCGTACCCCGGCGGCCCGCCTCATCGATCAGGCCCGGAATCGATTTGGCGGGCGCGGTGATCACGACCAGTTCCGGCACAAAGGACAGTTTGGCGAGGCTGCCGACAGCCGCGATGCCGTCGATCTCGGAATAGCGCGAATTCACCAGTCCGAATTCGCCTTTGAAGTTCGCCTTGCCGATATTGTTGAGAATGGCACGGCCGACCGAGCCCTGGCGCGGGCTGGCGCCGACCAGCGCAACCGAACGGGGTGCAAGCAGATTTTTCAGGCGATAGGTCGACATCGGTCTCGATACCCGGCCGGTGCTGGCCCGTTGTAGCCCAGAAGCGCTTTCGCGCAACGGGTCTATGACGCGGCATTGTAACCCGGCGCGGTCTCGGCCCGATGACAAATTCGGTACCGCTTTCCTACATCCGATCGCAAATCCCTGGTTGAGACAGATCAAGACCGGATCTGACACGGCGTGCAAGACTTACGGGTAGTTCAGCGAAGTTCATCTGAGGAGACGTATCATGCCGGTAAATGTCGGAAAGATCGATCAATACGTGCGGATCGTGGTGGGACTGGCTCTGGTCGCCTATACGTTCCAGGACGGCCTTTCGATTCAGGGATGGCATTGGGTTGGGTTGGCCGGTTTTGTCTTGCTCGGGACCGCCTTCTTCAAAAGCTGCCCGGTCTACAGCGTGTTCAGGATGTCAACCTGTGAAAACCAGATCGAGTGCACCTGATCCAGTATGCGCTCGATCAAAGAGACCAGTGATCCGCCCAAGGCCGATCAGGCGAAGCAGACGCTCAGTCCTGCCGCCAGGTCTCGACGAGTTTTGCCGTGTTATCGATCACTCGGTCACTATGTTTAAAGAGCCGTTCCGTATCGCGACGGATGAAGTCCAGCTGATGTTTGGTGCACTCTTGGTACATCGTTCCGAGATCCTTGACTGAATGCGCTTCCGCCAGCTTGGAAATAAATTCATTGAAGATTTTCTTGTCTCTTCGAAGGCGCGTTCGGCAATTTCATTTCCTGCAAACATCATCTCGTCCAGCAGCACCTTCTGTGAGCCGGCCCAAAGGGAGAAACCATACTTATTCGCCTTGGCAAGTTGCGAGGCCGCGTCGGTTGCGAGCGGTTCATTGGTCGTGGAACTCTGTTGAGAGCCATCTGTCATAGCATCGTCCTTTTGCGTTTGTGCCTCGCGGGTTTAGACGCCCCGGGGCCGGCGCCTTTGATGAAGATCAAACAGGACTTCGTTCAGCTCTCTATATTTTCCAACAAAGGAGATTACCCATGCGCGCGCACCAGATCATGACCCGAAACACCATCACCGTGCTGCCCGAGACGTCCATCCTCGAGGCCGCCCACAAGATGCTCGAAAATCACGTGAGCGGGCTGCCGGTGCTCGATGCATCGGGCAAACTCGTCGGCATCGTCTCGGAAAGCGACTTCTTGCGTCGTTCGGAGATCGGCACTGGGAAAAACCGTTTGCGCTGGCTTCAGTACTTTCTAGTCCGGCCGGTTCGGCCGACGACTTCGTTCATGAACGCGGTCGCAAGGTCCAGGACGTCATGACCCGTGACCCCGTCGTCGCGGACGAAGATACGTCGCTGGATGAACTGGTGCGCCTAATGGAAAAGAACGGCATCAAACGCCTGCCGGTGTTGAGAAACGAGATGCTGGTTGGCATCATCACGCGGGCGAATTTGCTCCGGGCTGTAGCCAGCATGGCCAAGGAGATTGCGGATCCGACGGCGGATGACGATCACATCCGCGAGCGTATTGTCCGAACAATAGAAGCCGCCGACTGGGGGCCGATCGGGCTCCAGGTCAGCGTGCGAAACGGTATCGTTCATCTACATGGCCTCATCGTCAACGACAATTCGCGTCGGGCTTCGATCGTCGCGGCGGAAAACACCGCAGGGGTCAAGGAGGTGCACGACCATCTGTGCTTTGTCGACACCTGGTCCGGCTTCTACGTCGAATTACCCGAAGACATGAAGGCCGCCGGTTGACGTCATTGTCACAAAGAAATGAGTGACTGGTGGCTTGGCTCCTTCGTCTCCTCTCGGTTGTTGCCGCGGCGATCACCTCGCTATTCGACGCGCGCGACGCCTTGAACTTTGGCATCATGCAAACCTTGCTGATGATGACGTTGATCATCGGCGCTGCCGCCATCGCCGTTGCATGGAAGGCGCGACGCCAAACTCAGGCAGAGTAGGCTCTGGTTTAACCGACGGTATCGGTGAACACATCGTAGGGTGAGGCAGCAAACGTGCGAGCGGTTGCAATGCCTAGGTGTACGGATCGACGTTCTGCAAAGGATCGGAGCATCGACCCTATATCAGCACCGGGGACAGCAGGTGGAAGTACGTGTCACTCCTACCACCGAAGAGACGATGATTGCCCGCCATAGCGCTGAGGTATTGCGGGCGCGGCGCTGAAATGCCCACCACTCCTGTCAGGCCGTCCGTTGGATAGCGGATTGATCGATCACAAGTTCGCTTAACGCCACTATTTGCGCTGACACCGGACTCAACTTCCAACGGACTGCTACAAGCAATCGCGCACAGTAAGCAAATCGCACGCCGGTTCAGCCAAGCACGCCACGCCAAGAACAACAAGCTCCATATTGTTGCTCCTTAATGAATTGGCACTCGATCCTGACAACCTTCTCGCGCGTGATATCGGAAACGATCATTAGGATAGCTCTCTAACGATATCAGCGGCGCTACATCGTCCCCGGGACCGTTGCGCCAAAGTGACTAGCGCCGCAACGCGGCGGCCGCATCGCGTGGCAGCCTGAAGCAACCAATATTTGAAGGCTATTCGCGCGAAATCGATCCGGCTTGAGCTGAAATCAAATAGCGCTCGCGACTTTGGCTCTTTACTGAGACTGGCGGTGCAACGGAAACCACTGTTTCTAAGGGCGGAGAGCGGTCATGTTGAAGAATCTCCTCGTTCACATTCCTTCGGAGCGGCTGGTACGTCCTGTAGTCGATGGCGCGATCTCGCTTGCGGTCTCGCACGCCGCGCATCTCGATGCGGTTTCCGTCGGATATGAAACTGCGAACGTCGGACTCGCCATGGAATGGCGGCGCAGCGGTCGCTGCCGTCTTTGAGATCGAACAAGAGCGCGCGCTGGCGCGAGCCAATGCTGCGCTGGCCGTATTTGAGGCCGAAGCCCGCAACGCCGGGATCACCTATCATTGTCTGGCATTAGCCAGCCTCCCGGTGGAAGCCGCGGCATCGGTGAACGCTTCGGCACGGCTGCACGATTTGACGATCGTGCTGCAACCCGAGCCCGATCGCGACACGTTCGACAACGTCATGCCGCAGGAAATACTGTTCGAATCGGGCGGCCGGTCCTCTTCATCCCCTATACGCACAAAGGCCCCTTGCCGGCGAAGCGGCTCGGGATCGCATGGGACGGAAGCCGCCTCGCCGCACGTGCGCTTCGCGACGCGGCCCCGTTCCTGGCCCGTGCGGAGGCCGTCACCATCATCAGTATCAACGAAACTCAGGCGCCGGCTGAAGCGTCCGTGACAGCCGTATCGGCTCATCTGGCGAGGTATGGCGTGAAAGCTCGGATCGAACGAATGGATGCCGACCGCGCCGATATCCAGCCGACCATCCTATCGATCGCCGCCGACGACGGGCTCGATCTGATCGTAATGGGTGGCTATGGTCATTCGCGCCTGCAGGAGCGCATTCTGGGTGGCGTCACGCGTGGCATGTTTCAATCCATGACGGTGCCGACCCTGATGTCGCATTGACGGCTGGGTCGCGGAGGCGGGAGAATCATTTTGCAAGCGATGGCCCTTACCTCTCCTGGCTCGCTTCTCCGGCTTCAGGAGCGCGATGACCCGCTTCCATGCGACGGGGAAATTCGCGTCAGGGTAAGCGCGTGCGGAGTTTGCCGAACCGACCTGCACGTGGTCGACGCAGAACTGCCTGGCATCAAATACCCGATCGTTCCAGGACATGAAATTGTCGGCCGCGTCGACCTCATCGGGAGCAACGTCACGACCCACCGGATCGGCGACCGTGTTGGAATCCCCTGGCTCGGATATACCTGCGGCGTCTGCCGGTTCTGCAAAGAAGGCATGGAAAATCTTTGCGACCGTCCATTGTTTACGGGATATACGCGGGACGGCGGTTTCGCCACACACGCCATTGCGGATGCCCGTTATGCTTTCCCGCTTGGTGAACTCGGCGACGATGTTTCGGTCGCTCCACTCTTGTGTGCCGGCATGATCGGTTGGCGCTCTCTGGTGATGGCGGGCAACGCCGAGCGGCTGGGTATCTATGGTTTCGGCGCAGCCGGACATATCGTCGCCCAGGTCGCGCGCTGGCAGGGACGGTCTGTATACGCCTTCACCCGCCCCGATGACATAGCGGCGCAGGACTTTGCCCGTCGTCTCGGCGCGGTGTGGGCGGGAGCATCCGACCAGCAGCCCGAAACCCTGATTGATGCTGCGATCATCTATGCCCCTGCCGGACAATTGGTGCCGGCTGCGTTGCGCGCCGTTCGCAAGGGCGGCCGGGTCATATGCGCCGGGATTCATATGAGCGATATTCCGAGCTTTCCCTACAATCTTCTTTGGCAGGAGCGACAACTGGTGTCGGTTGCCAACCTGACACGCCAGGACGGGCTTGATTTCTTCAAGATTGCACCACAGGCCGGAATTCGGACCCAGACAACGGCATTCCCGCTTATCGAGGCCAATGAGGTCCTTGAAAAGCTGCGGACAGGCCAGATTTTGGGCGCGGCGGTCCTCCAACCCTAGATCTTCGACATGATGATTTCAGTCGCAGCATAAGACGCAATGGCCAGCTGAACCGCGCAGCGAGGAGCGTGTTTTTGCATTTCTTACGGATCCCACCTCTCATCCGCATGTTCATCGGATCGACACTCATGCGGCCCTGCTTGTTTTCTTCGCCCTGCTTGCTTATTCGTCCTGCTTCCTTTCTTCATCGGGCCGGCGTCCCTTTTCGCTAAGCTGCGCAATCGTCAGATGGTCATCCCTGATCGATTTGCCGTAGTGTTTGTAGATCTCGAAATAGAGGAAATCGACCAACTTTCCGGCGTTCACCTGGCGCAGTGAATTCAGATCGTCGATCTCCTGGTCCTCAACCATGAACTTGATGAACAGGTTGGAGACACTCCTCACCTGCCGCTAGAGTCTTTTCCGGCCCCAATGACGGTTCTTGTCGTTCAGCTTGATGACGGCTTCCGCAAACTTCGAGAACTCGGCCATCGGAACGGCTTGCGGCACTGGCTCAGGTTCGGTCGCTGGTGGATCGCGACGGCTGCCGCTCCACGACAGCGCCAAGCATTGTCTCAATTTGAGACCGTGACAGGTGCAGGTCGGTGTTCCCGGCAAGCATCGCGGCATCTTCCAGTATGGCTTCGAGTTGGGTTGCCAGCCGACGTGCCATCACCGGGCTCGTCGTCCGCAGGCTCATAAAAACATGCGGGCGGCCTGTGAATATGACAAGCGCGCGGGGTGTTCAGCGACGCCAACAGTAGGTCGCCTCGCGGCGAAAGATGTGGACAGCCATTTGAACGCGACATCCTGTGCAGCAGGTATGTGTCGCAGAGTTGTGCATCAGCTCCCCAGCCAGTCCGATTTTGCAGTGTTTTCAGCGGTGGTCGGAGGCGCTGGCTGGGGCGGGAGGGATCGAACCTCCGAATGGCGGAATCAAAATCCGCTGCCTTACCGCTTGGCTACGCCCCAACAGGCCGGACCGGGGACCTTGGCGCGAAGCACCTGCGGTCGTTCCCGGCACCGCCGGTCTATAGGGGGAGTTGGGCCATTTCAACAGCTGGAGAGGCGAAATTCGTCCTAAATCAAGCACCGGGATTCGAGCCTTTATAGCGGTCCCTATACTGGTCCATTTCCGGCTGGCGGCCGCGGGCCGCTTTGGCCCCCAAACGGGCCCGGTTTCAGCTCCCGGCGCGGCCGAATACCGCCGGGCGCAGAGTTGAGAGAAGCCGGGTTTCGTGGGAAGACGGAAGCTCACATTCCCCGAAGCGAGATTATCGTCATGACCTACCGCGCGCCGATCTCCGACATCCTGCTCGCGCTCAATCACGGCGCGGGCCTCGAGGCCGCCGTGAAGGCGGGCCATTATGGCGATTTCGACGGCGACATCACCGCCGCCGTGCTGGAGGAAGCCGGCAAATTCGCACGGTGACGTGCTGGCGCCGCTCAACCGGGTCGGCGACGAACACGGCATCAAGCTCGAGGCCAACAAGGTGACCACCGCGCCCGGCTGGCCCGATGCGTATCAGCGCTGGGCGGCGGCCGGGTGGAACGCGGTGTCGGGCCCGGAAGCATTTGGCGGTCAGGGCCTGCCGCTCGCGATCAATGCCGCCTGCACCGAAATCTGGAGCGCGTCGAACATCGCCTTCGGCCTTTGTCCGCTCTTGACGCTGAGCGCGATCGAGGCGCTCGACGCCCATGGCAGCGAGGAGCTCAAAAAGATCTATCTGGAAAAACTGGTGTCGGGCGAATGGACCGGCACCATGCAGCTCACCGAGCCGCAGGCAGGCTCCGACGTCGGCGCGCTGCGCACCCGCGCGGAACGCGCACCCGACGGCACCTATCGCATCAAGGGCACCAAGATTTTCATCACCTATGGCGACCACGACATGACCGATAACATCGTGCATTTCGTGCTGGCGCGCCTGCCCGATGCGCCCGCAGGCACCAAGGGGATTTCCCTGTTTCTGATTCCCAAATTCCTCGTCAACGCCGACGGCTCGCTCGGCGCACGCAACGACATCTATCCGTCCGGGGTCGAGCACAAGCTCGGCATGCATGCGTCTCCAACCTGCACCATGACGATGGGCGACGATGGCGGCGCGATCGGCTACCTGATCGGCGAGGAAAATCGCGGCATGCTCTGCATGTTCACGATGATGAACCAGGCCCGGCTCGGCGTCGGCCTCGAAGGCGTCGGCATTGCCGACCGCGCCTATCAGCAGGCACTCGCCTTTGCGCAGGAGCGCAAGCAGGGCCGCGGCATCGGCAAGAAGGGCGACGGGATGGACGCCATCATCGTGCATCCCGACGTCAAGCGGATGCTGCTGCAGATGCGCGCCATGACGGCCGCGGCGCGCAGCATCTGCTACGCCACCGCCGTTGCGCTCGATGTCTCCGTGCGCGCCAAGGACGGCAAGGTGCGGGCCGATGCTGCCGCCCGCGGCGCATTGCTGACGCCGGTCGCAAAGGCGTTCTCGACCGATATCGGCAATGAAGTGACCTATCTCGGCGTGCAAATTCACGGCGGTATGGGCTTTATCGAGGAGACCGGCGCCGCCCAGCATTATCGCGATGCGCGCATCACCTCGATCTATGAGGGCACCAACGGCATCCAGTCGATCGACCTGGTCACGCGAAAACTTGCCGCCAATGGCGGCGCCTCGGTGTGGGCGCTGCTCGACGAACTCTCCGGCATCGTCAAGCAGGTGGAAGCCTCGAACGATCCGGCGTTCGGCACCACCGGCGCAAAATTGCGCGACGCCCTGGGATCGCTGGAGCGCGCCAGCAAATGGCTGCTGGAGCGCGTCACCTCGGCGCCGAACGATGCATTGGCAGGTGCGACACCCTATTTGCGCCTGTTCGGCTCGACGCTCGGCGGCTGCATGCTGGCCGGCGAGGCGCTCGCCGCGAAGGGCAATCGCCAGCGGCGGCGATCCGCAACGCTACGTCACGCTGGCAAGATTCTTCGCCGAGAACATTTCGGTGCAGGCAGGCTCGCTGGAAAAGACGGTGATCGACAGTGCCGATGCGGTGAACGGCGCGGACGCGGTGCTGTTGGCTTAGCTTGCACCTGAGACTCTCGTCGTCCATAATAGCGCACGCAGACACACTCCCGCATTCTCGCGGCACGTTGCGCCCGAGTTGTCTGCATGACTTGATCGTCCCTCGAAAGAAAGAGGGCGCAGGGAAGACCGGGTGCCCATTGCACCCGCGGCCCGTGTGCATTGGTAGAAAGCACACGGTAGTCACCACAGGTACGCCGGAAACATCCGGCCTTCCCTGCACAATGGTTTTAACGGTTTCCTTCGAGCTCTCCCCGGCGACGAATTCCTTTTGTCACCGTCGTCGGCGGATTAAAGGCTCGTCAAAACCCGGTTGGGCCGACTTTGCCTCCGCCGACTTGACACCAGCAACGGGTGCCAGGACCACACGACTTCGCCGTCCGCGTTAGCGTCGTTCGTCCGCGCGCGGTTCGCTCGCTCACAAGCCAAACGGCTTGCCCTGAGAACGCAATCACACACCGACGCTGCCGCGTCCATCGCATCCAACCCCGCGTTCGTGACGATCGCGATACGCCCCTCTTTTCGGGGTGGACGGGCGGAGTTCTAAAGATGATTTGCCCGACGAGCCTAGCGACAAATTTTTCGCGTCGGGGCTGGACAGGGCAAATCGCCATGAAACCGCTGGAGAAAATCGCGTTCCTGCGCACGGATATAGCTTAGCGGCCAGCCGCGCAGACGCGCGCACCGGACGCCTCATGGATCGCGTTGGCGACGGCGGCTGCCATTCCGCTCCGCGACACTCGTGGCCTTCATCGGCGACGACACCGGATCGATCTCGTCGGGGAAAATCATGTCCAGCTGCGGAATGCTCCGCTTCACGAATTCGCCAAGATGCCGGAGCAAGGCTGTTCGGAGTTGCGGGATCGGCAAAACTGACGCAGAGTTTGGTGCCGCGCCGGAGATCAACCGGCTGACAACAAAAGAGGGAGCACGCCATGATCAAGGTAAGCGTTATGTATCCGAATACGCCCGGGGCGCGCTTCGACCACGAATATTATCGCGACAAGCACATGCCGTTGTTGAAGGCGCGGATGGGCGATGCCTGCAAGTCCTATACGGTGGACAAGGGCATTGCGGGTGGAGCGCCCGGCGCTCCCGCGACCTATGTCGGCATGTGCCACATCTTCTGCAACTCGGTCGATGCGTTCCAGAAAGGCTTCGGACCGCACGCGCAGGAGATTCTTGGCGACATCAAGAACTATACCGACCTGACCCCGGTCATGCAGATCAGTGAAGTCGTGGTCGGCTGACGGCGCAGCTCGCAAGTGATCGCGGGGTTAAGTGATCGCGGGGTTGATGGCCGGCCTTGCGGGTTGCGCTACCGGATCGGCTTCAAGCCCGCCTCGATCGCCGCACGCCGCGGCTCGAGGAACGGCGGCAGCGCCAATTTCTCGCCGAGTGTTTCCATCGGCTCGTCGGTGGCGAAGCCGGGGCCGTCGGTGGCGATCTCGAACAGGATGCCGTTGGGTTCGCGGAAATACAGACTGCGGAAATAGAAGCGGTCGATCTCGCCGCTGTTGGGAACACGCAAATCCGTCAGCCGCTTCGTCCAGGCGTGATATTGTTCTTCGTCCGGCGTCCGGAAGGCGACATGATGCACGCCGCCGGCGCCTTGGCGCGCGGCCGGCAAATCCGTATTCTCGATCACATGGAGTTCCGCGGCGGGACCGCCCTCACCCATTGCGAATACATGGATCTCTGCACCGTGGGCGGCATAGTCGCGCATGCGGCGCATGTTCATGACCTCGGTGAGCACGAACGCGGTGCGCGACAAGTCATGGACGGTCAGCACGATCGGGCCGAGGCCGCGGATTTGATGCTCCGGCGGCACCGGGCTCCGTTCCCACGGCGAGGATGATCCTTTGCCGCCGTCATCGACCAGCACCAGCCGCTGGCCTTCGCCGTCCTCGAACGGCAGCGTCAGCCTGCCATCGACTTCGACGATATCGCCGGTGTGGCCACCGGCCTGTTTCAGGCGATCGCGCCAAAACCCGAGGCTCGCTTCGCCGGCGACGCGCAGGCCGGTGCGCGAAATCGAGTTGGTTCCGCGCCGCTCGGGAGCGGCCGGAAAATCGAAGAAGGTGAGGTCCGTCCCGGGACTGGCTTTGCCGTCGGCATAGAACAGATGGTAGGCGCTGACGTCGTCCTGATTGACGGTCTTCTTGACCAGCCGCATGCCCAGCAGTCCGGTATAAAAGGCCAGATTCTCCCGTGGCTTCGCGGAAATCGCGGTCAGGTGATGAATTCCGCCTAGCTGCATTGCGTTATCCTCTGGCTCGCTTCCCGGGGAAAATCCGCCCGGACATTTGGGCCTTTGCGGGGATCATGTAGGATATGGCCCGATGACTCGCCAGCGGCGCCGTCGCCGCCTGCTATCCAGGGGACAGCTTCATGACCGGGCACCTCATTGTCACCGACGAAGAAGCGACGCGCGTGATCACGCTGCGTCGGCCCGAGAAGAAGAACGCGATCACGCAAGACATGTATCGCGAGATGAGCGACGCCATCGACAAGTCGCAGAACAATCCGGACATCCGCTGCATCATCATCACCGGCGGATCGGGCGTGTTCACCGCCGGTAACGACCTCGAGGATTTCCTGAAAGACGGCACCTCCAACACCGACGCGCCGCGCCCTTCCAACGCCGCCAAGTTTCTTTATTCGCTGGCCCACAACGTCAAGCCGATCATCGCCGCGGTCGACGGCGTCGCAATCGGCATCGGCACCACCATGCTGTTCCATTGCGACTACGTGCTCGCCAGCAAGACCGCGACGTTCGCGACGCCCTTCATCAATCTCGGACTGGTGCCGGAAGGCGCCTCCAGCCTGCTGATGCCGCGCACCATGGGACACCAGCGCGCCTTCGCGATGCTGGTGATGGGCCGCACCATGACGGCGGACGACGCCCGCGTCGCCGGCTTCGTCAATGTGGTGGTATCGCCCGGCCACACCGAAGCCGAGGCGCGCAAGGTCGCGCGCGAGATATGCCATCTCCCGGCGGAAGCGGTCGCGATTTCGCGCAAACTGTTGAAGCTGCCGCCCGAAGACATGACCCGCCGGATCGATCAGGAGGGCCATCTGTTCGGCGAACGGATGCGCTCCAAGGAAGCGATCGCCGCCTTCAAGGCGTTCTTTGAGCGCAAGAGGGGTTAGGGCCGGTCTCTCTCCACCGTCATTGCGAGCCAACGGGTCGCGCGAATGCGCGCCCGATGATAAACTCCGCGAAGCAATCCATCGCGCTGTCGAAGAAAGAATGGATTGCTTCCGCCTTCGCTCTTTGAGCTACGGCGGACAGGTCGTCGCTTTGAAACAACAAACCAACCGATATGTCAGTATCATGAGCCCTCTCTTTCGTCGGATTCTCGCGGCGCTGCCGATCATGACGGCGCTTGCCGTGTCATCTCATGCCCAGACCGCCGCGCCGGTCGAATTGCGGATTCTCGCGATCAACGATTTTCATGGCAACCTCCGCCCGCCGCCGGGCGGGATTGGGATCGCCGACCCCGACGACAAGACCAAAAAGATCGTCGTGCCGGCCGGCGGGTCCGAGCGCATGGCGACGCTGGTCAATCAACTCCGCGACGGCCACAAGAACACGATCTTCGTCGCGGCCGGCGATTTGATCGGCGCCAGCCCGTTCCTGTCGGCGATGTTCCATGACGAGCCCACCATCGAATCGCTATCGATGATGGGACTGGCGCTTTCGGCCGTCGGCAATCACGAGTTCGACGAGGGCAAGGACGAGTTGCTGCGCATGCAGAATGGCGGCTGCCACCCGGTCGACAAATGCCAGGGGCCGCACCCTTTCCCCGGCGCGAAATTTCACTATCTCGCCGCCAGCACGTTTGTGAAGAGCACCGGGAAAACCGTGTTTCCGCCTTACGAGATCCGGGAATTCGACGGCGTCCCCATAGCCTTCATCGGCCTGACGCTGAAGGGCACGCCGAACATCATTTCGCCTGACAGCGCGGCCGGACTCGAATTCCGCGACGAGGCCGAGACGGTGAATGCGCTGGTTCCCGAGCTGAAGGCGCGCGGCGTCGAGGCCATCGTGGTGCTGATCCATGAAGGCGGCACGCCGGCCGGCGACTATAATGAGTGCCCGGGCATCTCGGGCCCGATCGTCGATATCGTCAAAAAGTTCGATCGCGCGGTCGATGTGGTGGTCTCCGGTCACACCCATCGGGCCTATGTCTGCGAGATTGACGGACGGCTTGTCACCAGCGGCGACAAATACGGCACGCTCGTTACCGCAATCGACCTCAAGCTCGATCCCGCCACGCGCGACATCATCAGCGCCAAAGCCGGCAACAACATCGTGCGCGTCGCAACGCTCGCCAGGGACGCAGAGCAAACCGCGCTGCTCGAATCCTACGACCGGGTTGCCGCGCCGATCGCCAACGCGCCGGCAGGCTCGGTGACGGAAACGCTGTCACGCGTGCCCAACAATGCCGGCGAAAGCCCGCTCGGCGACATCATCGCGGATGCCCAGCTCGCGGCCACCGCGGCACAAGGCGGCGCCGTGATCGCCTTCACCAATCCGGGCGGCGTGCGCACCGACATCGCGCGGAAGGAAGATGGCGCGGTCACCTACGCCGATCTGTTCGCCAGCCAGCCGTTCCGCAATCAACTGGTGACGCTGACGCTGAGCGGCAAGCAGATCAAGGACATGCTCGAGCAGCAATGGCTCGATCCGAAACGGCCGCGAATTCTGCAGGTCTCGAAGGGGTTTGCCTATGCGTGGGACGGCTCAAAGGCGGACGGCGAGCGCGTCATCGCGGAGCGGATGTCGCTGAACGGACAGCCGATCGATCCCGCCGCGAGCTATCGCGTCACCGTCAACGTCTACCTGCGTCTTGGCGGCGACGGCTTCACCGTCTTGAAGGAAGGCAACGCCGCACAAATCGGCGTCTACGACATCGATGCGCTGCATAGCTATTTCAAGGCCAATAGTCCGGTCGGACCCACCGCGGCCAACCGCATCGTGCGGGTAAACTGAACGGGAACACCGCCGTCCTGTACCGCCGTCATGGCTCTTTCCGAGCGGCCGATGACGGCCTAGATTAGCGCCTTCCTCGAAAGGCGCATCGCATGCGCAGGGATTTTGCATGACGCTCCTTCTTACTCATCCAGCCTGCCTCGACCATCTGACGCCGCCGGGACATCCCGAGCGGCCGGACCGGCTGCGCGCGGTCGATTCCGTGCTGGCGGAAGACCGCTTCAACCCGCTGGTGCGCGGCGAAGCGCCGGAAGGCAGCCTCGACCAGGTGACGCTGTGCCATGGCGAACATTACATCGGGGAACTGCGCCACATCGCCCCCGACAGCGGATTGGTCTATATCGACGGCGATACGTCGATGTCGCCCGGCACCTGGGAAGCGGTCATGCGCGGCGTCGGCGGTGCGGTCGCCGCGACCGACGCTGTCATGGCCGGCACCCATCGCAATGCGTTCGTGGCGGTGCGCCCGCCCGGTCACCATGCCGAGATCAACAAGCCGATGGGCTTCTGCTTCTTCGACAACGCCGCGATCGCCGCGCGTCATGCACAGCGCAAATACGGCATTGGCCGCGCCGCCGTGGTCGATTTCGACGTCCATCACGGCAACGGCACGCAGGATATCTTCTGGTCCGATCCGACCGTGATGTATTGCTCGACGCACCAGATGCCGCTGTTTCCCGGCACCGGCGCCAGCGGCGAGCGCGGCGAACACGACAATATCGTCAACGCGCCGCTCGCCTCGGAAGACGGTAGCGCCAAATTCCGCGCCGCATTCGAGAACCTGATCCTGCCGCAGTTGCAAAAATTCGGCCCGGAACTCGTCATCATCTCCGCCGGCTTCGACGCGCATTACCGCGATCCGCTGGCCTCGCTCAATCTGAGGGCGGATGATTTCGGCTGGGTCACGCGCAAGCTGATGGATGTCGCCGAAACCAGCGCCGGCGGCCGGGTTGTGTCGGTGCTGGAGGGCGGCTACGACCTCGAGGGGCTGAAAGAGTCGGTCGCGGCGCACGTCACCGCATTGATGGGCGCGTAAATCCCCGTCCCAATGCACCCGCAAAACTCAGCGCCTTATCTTTACGCGAACCGGTGTCCACTTCGCTCGAAAACGCTATAATTTGATTCTGCGCCGCAGGGCGCATCCGGGAACACGATATGGCCGAAAACACCCAAGTGGACGTCAAGAAGCTCTCCTTCGAGCGCGCGATCGAGGAACTTGAATCGATCGTCACGCGGCTCGAGGGCGGCAAGGTGCCGCTCGAGGAATCGGTCGCGATCTACGAGCGCGGCGAGGCCCTGAAACGGCGCTGCGAAGAGCTGCTGCGGCAGGCCGAGGCCCGCGTCGACAAGATCACCACCGACGCCTCGGGCCAGGCCACCGGGACCGAACCGCTCGACGTTCAATAGCGCCCGCAATAACGCTTTCGGTCACCGGGACTGACAGCGCCCTCCACCCGCACGCCGGAATAATCGAGAACATTAGACGAATGTCGCGCCCGCCGCGCTGCGGGAGGCCGAATTGGGTCTTGAATTAGTTCTCGAATTAGTTCTCGAATGAGTTCTTGAATTAGTTTCTTGGCGCGTTGGACGGCCTGATATAGTCCCGCTGTCATCCGGGGACCGTACGTGCGCGTTCAGCACCGCCATATCATCTATATCCAGGGATACGATCCGCGCGGGCTGGCGCAATACTACCGCATGTTCCGGACCGAACTGCGGAAGTTCAGCCGGCTTTATCAGCTTTCCGCCACGATGAGCCGGCCCAAGGTCGCCCCCGACGACGAGATCGCGTCCTGGACGATCGAAACCACAGCCACCGACTGGCAGACCCGCACCAATTACGACTTCCTGCGCTTTGAGGATTTCATCCAGCGGGATCTGGCCTCGCCGATCTGGCGGACCGTGTTCCACGCCGTCTTCATCTACTGGCGTCTGGTGTTCGCCGGAACCATCGCACGGTTTGGCAAGGCGAACTGGCGTTTCGCGACCTTCATCACCTACCCGCATTTTGTGCTCCTGCTTGAAGCGGTGGGCGCCGCCGGCATTGCCTTTGTGTTCGAAAAAGGCCTGGACTCCATCGGCATTCCCAACCTGTTCAGCATAGCGGCGGCCATCGCCATCTTCATTGCCCTGCTCGGCATTGTGCTGAAATACACGGAGAACAGCACCTATGTGCTCTATCTGCTGTGCGACACGATCTGGACCTGGGAATTCGCGCACCGTGAGCGTCCCGAATGGGACCAGCGTATCGACCGCTTTGCCGAGCACCTCATCAAAGTGGCGCGCAGCACCGACGCCGAGGAAATCGTCATCGTCGGCCACAGTTCCGGGTCGTTCCTCGGTACTGAAATGCTGGCGCGGGCACTGAAGCTCGATCCCGCGCTGGGCCGCCACGGCCCGCGCCTGGTGCTGCTGACGATCGGCGGAAACTTCCCGATCGTCGGTTTCCATGCCGCAGCCCAGGACTTTCGCGATCATCTGCGCTTGCTCGCCGTCGAGCCGTCGATCGACTGGATCGACTGCCAGGCGCGCAAGGACGTGATGAATTTCTACCAGTTCGATCCGATCACGAGCCACGGCATCGATGCCGGCGCCGACAGACGCAATCCCAAAATCGTGGCCGTCCGCTTCCGCGACATCGTCAGGCCCGATCATTACGAGTCGTTTCGCTGGCAGTTCTTCCGGGTCCACTTCCAGTTCGTGATGGCCAACGAGCAGCCGAACGCCTACGACTTCTTCATGATCGTCTGCGGACCGGTCCCCCTGAGCGAACGCATGGCTGTCCCCGACGCTGCGCTGGCGGTCGCGACCGGCGATCCCGCGGCCCGCGAATGGGGCTGGAAACGGATCGAAACGGCCAAATCGGCCCCCGCGGATGCCGCCGAATTGGGCAAAGTGGAACCTTCTGCCCGCCGTAGCGGTTGAAAAGCCGTGGTTTTTCAGCCGCCCGGCCGGGAACCCACTCGTTCGGCCGGGTTGGCTTTGGGCACTGCTTTGGTGTAAAGCTTGCAGGCTATGGGCTGTGGAGAGCGGCCTGCCGCCGAATTCCTACGGCAAGCACTTCAAATAGCTAAAGAAACTGACCGGGAAGGGTAAAGCTACCAACGTGATGCATATCACATGGTTCGATCCGGAGTGCATCTAAGGCTTTTAATCAGGCACCGGCCTGCCGAGGTGGCGCCCGACGTCTGGATTTTCACTGCGCGGAAATGCGCAACCCATCTCGCGTCGGGCCCATTCGTCCCGACATGCAAAATTGGAATATCGCTGTGACCACATTTAGTAAAACGCCGCTTCTGGACACCATTCGCACGCCCGACGACCTTCGCAAGCTCAAGATCGAGCAGGTCCGGCAGGTCGCCGACGAACTGCGTCAGGAAACCATCGACGCGGTTTCCGTGACCGGCGGCCATTTCGGCGCCGGCCTCGGCGTCGTCGAACTGACCACGGCGATCCACTACATCTTCGATACGCCCCGCGATCGCCTGATCTGGGACGTCGGCCATCAGGCCTATCCGCACAAGATCCTGACCGGCCGCCGCGACCGTATCCGCACGCTGCGCACCGGGGGCGGCCTGTCCGGCTTCACCAAGCGCACCGAGAGCGACTACGATCCGTTTGGCGCCGCGCATTCCTCGACCTCGATCTCGGCCGCCCTCGGCATGGCGGTCGCGCGCGACCTCTCCGGCGGCAAGAACAACGTCATAGCCGTGATCGGCGACGGCGCGATGTCGGCCGGCATGGCCTATGAAGCCATGAACAATGCCGGCGCGATGAACTCGCGGCTGATCGTCATCCTCAACGACAACGACATGTCGATCGCGCCGCCGGTCGGCGCGATGTCGGCCTATCTGTCCAGGCTCTACTCGGGCAAGACCTACCGCTCGCTGCGCGAGGCGGCGAAACAGCTCGGCAAGCATCTGCCCAAGATCATTTCCAACCGCGCCAACCGTGTCGAAGAATATTCCCGCGGCTTCATGATGGACGGCGGCACGCTGTTCGAGGAGCTCGGCTTCTATTATGTCGGCCCGATCGACGGCCACAATCTCGACCATCTGCTGCCCGTTCTGAAGAACGTCCGCGACATGGAAACCGGCCCGATCCTGGTCCACGTCGTGACGCAGAAGGGCAAGGGCTACGGCCCGGCGGAAGCCTCCGCCGACAAATATCACGCCGTCGTCAAGTTCGACGTCGCCACCGGCACGCAGGCCAAGGCAAAACCGAATGCGCCGGCCTACCAGAACGTGTTCGGCCAGAGCCTCGTCAAGGAAGCCCAGAAGGACGACAAGATCGTCGGCATCACCGCCGCGATGCCCTCGGGCACCGGCATCGACATCTTCAACAAGGCCTTCCCCAAGCGCACCTTCGACGTCGGCATCGCCGAGCAGCACGCGGTGACGTTCGCGGCCGGCCTTGCCACCGAAGGCTACAAGCCGTTCTGCGCGATCTACTCGACCTTCCTGCAGCGCGGCTATGACCAGGTGGTCCATGACGTCGCGATCCAGAGCCTGCCGGTTCGTTTCGCGATCGACCGCGCCGGGCTGGTCGGCGCCGACGGCGCAACCCATGCCGGCTCGTTCGACAACGCCTATCTCGGCTGCCTGCCGAACTTCGTCATCATGGCCGCTTCCGACGAAGCGGAACTGGTGCACATGGTCGCAACCCAGGTCGCCATCAATGACCGCCCGAGCGCGGTGCGCTATCCGCGCGGCGAAGGCCGCGGCATCGATATGCCCGAGGCCGGCATTCCCCTCGAAATCGGCAAGGGACGTATCGTCCGCCAGGGCAACAAGATCGCGCTGCTGTCGTTCGGCACCCGTCTGGCCGAATGCGAAAAGGCCGCCGACGAGCTCGCCGCCCACGGTCTCTCCACCACCATCGCCGACGCTCGCTTCATGAAGCCGCTGGACGTCGATCTGGTGCTGAAGCTGGCGCGCGACCACGAGGTGCTGCTCACCATCGAGGAAGGTTCGATCGGCGGGTTCGGCTCGCATGTCATGCAGACCCTGGCCGAGAACGGCATGCTCGATGGCGGCCTGCGGATGCGCGCGATGATCCTGCCCGACGAGTTCATCGATCACGATTCGCCGAACGCGATGTATGCCCACGCCGGTCTCGACGCCAAGGGCATCGTCGCGAAAGTGTTCGACGCGCTCGGCAAGGACTACAAGGCCGAGACGGTCAAGCTCGCCTGAGGTCAGGCGCGCGGCGCAAGGCGGCGTAAGAATAACGCCGGTGGTCCCATGAAAATCTATCTGGCAGGTCCCGATGTGTTCCTGCCGGATGCGGTCGAGATCGGAAAGCGCAAGGTCGAAATCTGCGCGCGGCATGGCCTGAGCGGACTTTATCCGCTCGATAACGCCGTTGACCTGTCGGCCCGCGACGCCTCGCTCGCGATCTTCAAGGGCAATGAAGCAATGATGGACGCGGCGGACGCGATCATCGCCAATTTGACGCCATTTCGTGGCCCCAGTGCCGACGCCGGCACGGTCTACGAACTCGGCTATGCGGCGGGCCGCGGCAAGCTTTGTCTCGCCTACAGCAACGATCCCAGCCCTTATCCCGAACGCGTAGCGCGAATGACCGATGTGACGAAATGTCCGGACGGCCATCTCATCGACCGCGACGGATTGACGGTAGAAAATTTCGGCTGGACCGATAATCTGATGATGATCCACGCGCTCGACCTGCACGGCTGCCCCCTGGTGACGCCGCGGCAGGCGCCTGCGGATATCTGGCGCGATCTCACCGCATTCGAGGCCTGCGTTCGCCTGGCGGCGGACCGGGCGCTAGGCATATCGAGCTGACATTGGCGAAGAAAAGCACTGACGAAATCTCTCGGCGCAAGCGCGCGGACGTGCTGCTGGTCGAGCGCGGCCTGTTCGAAAGCCGCGCCCGCGCGCGGGCGGCGATCGAGGCCGGCGGCGTGATCGCCGACGGCAAGCAGGTCTTGAAAGCATCGGAAACCATCGCCGCCGACGCGGAAGTGTCCGCGCAGCCGGCGCATCCCTATGTCTCGCGCGGCGGTGTCAAGCTGGCGGGCGCGCTGGAACAATACCCGATCGATATCGAAGACCATGTCTGCCTCGACGTCGGCGCATCGACCGGCGGCTTCACTGAAGTGTTGCTGGCGAATGGCGCGAGCCTCGTCTTCGCTATCGATGTCGGTCACGGCCAGTTGCATCCCTCGCTGCAAAACCACCCCAAAATCGTGTCGATGGAAGAAACCGATATCCGTAAATTCGAGGGCAAGCGCCTGCCCGCCCGCCCGGATATCGTCGTCATCGACGTCAGTTTCATTTCATTGAAGGCGGTACTGCCGGTGGCGCTGTCGCTGGCGGCCGCGCCGATGCATCTGCTGGCGCTGATCAAGCCGCAGTTCGAGGCCGAGCGCAGGTATTCCAAACACGGCATCATCCGCAACGCGATGGTGCATCAGGCGATCTGCGACGACATCGCCGCATTCGCGAGCAGCGCAGGGCTGCACGGACATCCAGATCTTTCCGTCGTCGATCAAGGGCGGCGACGGCAATATCGAGTTCTTCATCGGTGCGCGCCGTGGCTGAAACCGAACGTCTCGCCATCGATCATGTCGGCCATCGCGGCGACGGCGTCGCGATATCTGATGGCGCGAACATCTATGTGCCCTATGCGCTCGGCGGTGAGACCATCGAGGCGCAAACCGTGCCCGGACATCCCGACCGCCGGCGCCTCATCAAGATCGAGCAGGCAAGCCCGGACCGGGTCGCGCCATTGTGTTCGCATTTCGGCGTCTGCGGCGGCTGCGCCATCCAGCATTGGGAGCCTCAGCGATACCGCGCATGGAAGCGCGACATCGTGGTAACGACGCTGACGCAGGCCGGAATCGATTGCGAGGTGGCGCCGCTGGTCGATGCCCATGGCGCCGGTCGCCGCCGCATCACCTTGCACGGGCGAATGGGCACGCACGATGTGCTCAAGGTCGGCTTTGCCGCCGCCCATTCGCATGACATCATCCCGATCGATCGCTGTCCCATCCTCGATCCGCATCTCGACGGCGCGCTCGAAGCGGGCTGGGCGATCGCCGAGCCGCTGATATCCATCGGCAAGCCGCTCGACATTCAGGTCACCGCCACCAATAGCGGGCTCGATGTCGATGTACGCGGCTCCGGCCCGCTGGCGACGGCAATGATTACAAGATTGTCGCGTATCGCGGAGCAACATCGGCTGGCGCGGCTGACGCGCCACGGCGAACTGGTGCTGATGCGAACGCCGCCGGTCGTCACGATCGGCGCTGCCCAAGTCGCACTGCCGCCCGGCTCGTTCCTGCAATCGACCGTGGCCGGCGAGGAAGCACTGGCGGCGCTGGTGGCCGGTCATTGCAAGCGCGCCAAACATATCGCCGACCTGTTTTGCGGGGTCGGGCCGTTCGCGCTGCGGCTGGCGGCGAAATCCAGGGTTACTGCATTCGACAGCGACGCCGGTGCGGTCACGGCCCTGCAGAAAGCGGCGACATCGACATCCGGATTGAAGCCGGTCAAGGCCGAAGCGCGCGACCTGTTCCGGCGTCCGCTGATGCCGCAGGAACTGCGCGATTACGATGCTGTTGTCTTCGACCCGCCGCGGCAGGGCGCGCAGGCGCAGGTAACGCAACTTGCGGCCAGCAAGATTCCGGTGGTCGTTGCGGTATCGTGCAATGTCACGAGCTTTGCGCGCGACGCAAGGATACTGATCGACGGCGGCTTCAGAATCGAAGGCGTCACGCCGGTCGATCAGTTCCGCCACACGCCGCATGTCGAACTGGTGGCGCGGTTTGTGCGTTAGCGCATGATCCGGAAAAGTGGACACCGGTTTTCCGAAAAAGATCATACGCAAAACAATAAGCTAAAGCGCGATGGCGATTGTACCTAAAGTCCATCGCGCTTTAGCTCCGTGGAAGCATCGGGGAAATCGAAATCCCCGTCAGGATTCACAAATCGATGACGACGTCACCAATCGGTTGTGAGCAGCAAACGAGAAGGTTGCCGTCGGCGGGCATATCGAGCGGCTGCGGTCCATAGGCGACAGCGCCCGAAACCAAACCGCTCTCACAGTTGTGACAAACACCGGTCCGGCATGCCCAGCGGACCGGGACGTCGCACGCCTCGGCCAACTCCAGAATGCTCTGGTAGGCCGACGCCTTCCAGTGTACGGCGATGCCACTTCGCGCGAACGATACCAGCGGACCGGTGTTGGCGTCGTCCTTGGGCAGATGGGGAGTTCGCGTCGCTGCGCCGACGATACCGGGGGTCATCGACTCGCTGCCGTTGAAGAGTTCGACATGAATCCGCGCCGGCGCCATGCCCAAGTCTGCGAGCGTCTCTTTCATGTCTGCCATGAAGCGGGTAGGCCCGCAGAGGTAAACATCCGCCTCGCGCGGGATGCCGATCTCGTCGAAGACCGATCGCGACAGGTGACCGGTCGCGTCGAAATCCTCCCCCATCTTGTCGCGCGAGCCCGGCCTGCTGTAACAAACATAGCTGCGGCCACGGGTGAGCGCGGGCATGAGACGGCGGACTTCGGCGGCAAAGGGATGATGCTGCCGGTCGCGAGCCGCGTGCAGCCACCAGACCGGGCGTGTCGAGCGGGCCGACGCCAGCGCGTACAGCATCGCCAGAACAGGCGTCGCCCCTATACCCGCGCTGAGCAACACCATAGGCCGCTCCCCGGACTGCAGAATGAAGCTTCCGCGCGGCGAGCCGACCTCGAGAACATCGCCCAGGCGGACATGCTCCCGCAGGTAGGTTCCGGCCACCCCATTCGGCTCGATCTTCACGCTGATCCGATAACGCTCCGTCGAGGGCGGACCCGAGAGCGAGTAGCTGCGAAAGAGTGGCGGGCCGCCGCCCGGCCGCTGAAGACGCACGACCACGTACTGACCGGGCAGAGCGGGCCGCAGCGGCTGACCGTCCGGATGCCGCATCGACAAAGAGAGGACGTCGACGGACTCCTGATCGATCGCCGCCACCGCGAGCGGCTGAAATCCCGGTGCAACCGGATGCGCGGCGGCTGCCGGCGCGAGCCCCGCATTGCCACTCCCCGCCGCCGTCATTTGGCTCTGCAGCAATGCCTCAAACGACGAGCGCCATCCCGGCGAAAGCGCCTCGATCCGCAAGGCGCGCTCCAATCGATCGTGCGGATGATTGGGCGAGTAGAGAAGCGCGTTGACTCTCTGCGACGGTCATTCGCTCGTTCGCCTCTCCCACCTTGACGATTTCGTCGCCGGCGCCCACCTCGCCTTCCCTGAGCACGCGGAAGTAGAACCCCGGCCGTCCGCTGGATGTCAGCAATGCCGGCATCCGTGGCTCGTTCATTCGAATGCCGACGCGATAGCAGGTAACGCGAGGTTGGGTGATCTCGAACAATGCGCTGCCGATTTGATAAATGTCACCGATGCAAACGGTATCGTCGGGCAATCCCTCGATCGTGAAGTTCTCGCCGAATTGCCCATGGACGAAATCGGTCCGCTTCAGTTGCTCCTGCCAGTGGCGATACGATTCGATCTGGTAGACGAAGACGGCTCGCTGCTCACCCCCGTGGCCGTCCAGGTCGCCTTGACCGTCTCCGTCCAGATTCAACCGGCCGACCCGACAGCGGCCACGCACCGGATTTTTCCAGATCCCGGTGTGTACAATGCGCCCCTTCCAGTCGATGTCGCGCGGAAGTCCGACGTTCACCGATAGCAGTCGAGCCATGTCCCGCTCCGCTTGCCGTGCGCCGGCGCATCAATCCAAATTTGGCTGCGTACCCGAATCTGGCTGTGCGCCAATACGTCCGCGCCCTGGTCGAACGGACTACCGCCCCCACCTGTCCTGCCAGATCTTCTCGCCGATCATGCAACTGACGCGCGGCTCCTTGTCTGCGGCCGGCACGATCGGGCGTTCCGGGGTGCGGCCGGCCACTTCGAGCAGCAGTTTGGTGCGGATCGCTTCCTTGAATTTTTCGCGGTCCTTGATCGTCACCACGAAGGAACCGGGGCCGCCGATGACGCAGTCCTCGTAGTAGAAATCGAGATTGTCGATATCCATGGTCGAATAGGATGGTTCCTTCACCATGATCGGCAGGCCGTTGATGACGATGCCCTTCTCGAGCGCCGCATCGCGCGCGGTGACGACCGGCGCGCCGTTGTTGTTCGGCCCGTCGCCGGAAATATCGATCACGCGACGCAATCCGCGGTACGGATTCTCGTCGAACAGCGGCATCGCGAAATTGATGGCGCCCGAGATCGAGGTGCGTGAGGCCCGGCGTATCGGGGTTTTCATGATTTCATTGGCGACGGCGTCCGCGGTTTCCGGACCGTCGATCACCCGCCACGGGATGATGATCTTCTGGTCGGTGGAAGCTGCCCATTCGAAATAGGTCACCGAGATCTTGCCGTTCGGGCCGCTTTTAAGCGCCTGCAGGAACTCCTTGGAGACGATCGCCTGCGCGTAACCTTCGCGCTGGATCGCCAGCTCGTCCATATCCATCGAATAGGAGACGTCAACGGCGAGGATCAGTTCGACATCGACGGATGGATTGGCTTCCTTGTCGGCCAATACACCGCCCGGCGAATGGCCTAGTTGATTGGCAAGCTGGTTTTTGGGGCCTGGCGCGGCAACACCCGCAACGTCGCCGCCGGCGAGCACGCCTGCCACAAGCACAGCTCCGATCGAGACATACCAGCGCATCGCTGCCCTCCCGTCGACTGGGACAATGGTGACACGCAAATTGCGCCGCGCAAAGGGCGAACATCATCTGTCCTTCACAATCAAGTTAGTCCCTGCAAGTTAGTCCCTGCAAGTTAGGTGCCTGCAAATTGGCCCCCGCAATTTAGTCCGCAGGTTTGCCCGGCAATTGCCTGATTTGGACAAATTGCCCGGCCTCGAATAGCTTGCGATACATTGTCTCCTGGGCGGGAGGGATTTCATGCTTCGTATCGGCATCGTTGTCTGCGCATGGCTGTTGGCTGTCTCGAGCGGCGCCATGGCTGAAACACCGGCCCAGCGCGGCGACTATCTCGTCAACACCATCATGGCCTGCGGCAATTGCCACACCCCGCGCGATGCCGAGGGCAGACCGATCGCCGACGAGGCGCTTTCCGGCGGGCTCACCTTCAATACGCCCGCTTTCGTCGCCACCGCGCCTAATATCACGCCGGATGCCGAGACCGGCATTGGAAGCTGGAGCGACGCCGAGATCAGCCGCGCGCTGGTCGAGGGCACACGCCCGGACCACGGCCGCCTCGCCGGCGCGCCGCTGGCGGCGATCATGCCGGCAAACTTCTACAAGGCGCTGCTGCCGGACGATCTCGCCGCCGTCATTGCCTATCTGCGCAGCGTCAAGCCGGTCCGGAACCAGGTGCCCGATCCCGTCTACAAGGCGCCGGTTCGCCGCGATCCCTACCCTGACGCCGAGGCCGGATTCGAGAAAGCGAGATTTGCCGATCCGGCCGGGCGCGGCGCCTATCTCGTCACCATCGGCCACTGCATGGAATGCCACTCGGCCTGGTCGCGCGGCGTGTCCGATTTCAAGACCGGCCTCGGCCGCGGCGGCAGGGTCTTTCCGCCGCGCGAAGGCTCGCCGGAGGGAACGCCGGGCAGCATTGTCCCCAACATCACCTCGCATCCGACCGCCGGCATCGGTAGCTGGAGCGATGCCGAAATCATCCGCGCCGTAACCCATGGGACTGGACGCGATGGCCGGCCACTGAAGCCACCCATGGCCTATGGTTACTATGCGGCGATCAGGTCGGCCGATCTGGCCGATATCGTGGCCTATCTGCGCACCGTGCCGCCGCTGCCATAGAAGCGATTGAACAAATCGGGCGCCGGCCGCGACAGACGTCACGCGGCCAGCGACATTGCCGCGATTGGCATGGACATGGTTACGCCCCCAAAAATTCCTGAGAGCAAATTCCGCAGAGCAAATCTCTGCGGACCAAATCTCCGGAGACCAAATCTCTGCAGATAGAGGCCGGCCGCCGCGAACGCGCATCGTCGTGCCGTCGGTCTTGCTGCTGGCGACGCTTGGCATCGTCGCAGCGCTGTTGCTGCCGCCGATGTGGTCCGGCCCCGTTCAACCCGAGGCAACGGCACCGGAGCCAACGCTCACGCAAGCAAATGCGGGTGAACTCTGCCTGAGCCTGCAGGAAAATCCGAAGGATTATATGAGCGACATTGCGCTGCACCGCCGCTGGGACCTGCGGCGCGACGCCTGCAACATGGCCTTCGCCGCTCACCCTGAGAATATCCGCTTCAAGGTCGCGGCGGCGCGCTCGATGTCCGATGATGCGAAGGCCATCGCCCTGCTGCGCGAGGCCGCCGCGCAAGGCGACGCCGAGGCCTATTACGAAATCTATGAACATCATAAATCCTGGGATCGCGGCGACCTCGACAAGACGCCGCTGGTAACGCGCGCCGAGGCCGATCACGCGCTGCACAAGGCCGCCGAACTCGGCCATGCCTTTTCCATGCAGATGCTGGTGCGGCGGCTCGAGGACGGCGACATCGTCAAGCGCGATCCCGTTGCTGCGCGATATTGGGCGGAGCGCGCCGTCGCCAACCCGGCGAAGGGCGAGAGCAAGGGACATCTGCTGGTGGTGCTCGGACGCTTGCTGGCGACCTCCGACAAACCGGACGAGCGCGCCCGCGGTCTCGATATTCTCGAACGGATGGCCAAGGCGGATGTGTTCGGCGCCAAGCGAGAACTGGCGATCGCCATCCGCAGGGATGATCCGGTGCGCGCCCGCGCGTTGCTGGAAGAAGCCCGGCGTCCCGATCCCGGCGGCGCGATCGTGCCGCTTGCGCAAATGCTGATTGCAGGCGAAGGCGGCCCCGCCGACCCCAAACGCGCTTTGTCCCTGCTGAAAGGCGCCTCGGATTCCTGGATGGCAAAGGGCATGCTGGGGCAGCTTACTCTCCAGGGCAAGCTGGTGCCGCGAAACGTCCAGGAGGCGGTGCGTCTGATCGACATTGCCGGCGCGTATGATTTCGACGCCCGCATTCAGGTGTTACGGCTGCTTGCCGCGAATCCCGAGGTGCGTGTCGACCGCCCCAAGGGCGTGCTCTACGATGCCACTGAAGCCGCAGAACTGGACGAACCGGGAGCGATGACCGCCCTGATCGACCTGAAACTCTCGCCAAACGCCCAGTTTCAGGACCGGCCCGGAGCCTGTAAACTGATCGAGACAGCCGTCAGCCGCGGCGATCAGAGCATGGCGCAGCGTCTGGCGGACTGCCGCGCCAATTGACCGCGGCGTCACCGTCCTATCTCTTTCGCTCCAGGAGATTCCGCTGGAATGATCGATACCGTTGCCAAACCAAAAACCAGGGTCAAAACCAAGACCGAACGGCCGCGTCTGCACAAGGTCATCCTCGTCAATGACGATTACACGCCGCGCGAATTCGTCGTCACGGTGTTGAAGGCCGAATTCCGCATGACCGAGGACCAGGCCCATAAAGTCATGATCACGGCGCATCGGCGCGGGGTCTGCGTGGTCGCGGTCTTTACCAAGGACGTCGCCGAGACCAAGGCGACACGCGCCACCGACGCCGGGCGAGCCAAGGGCTATCCGCTATTGTTCACCACCGAACCCGAGGAATGATACATCATGCGATACCTCATCACCGGCATTGTGCTGTTGTTCACGACATCGGCGATCGCGGGCAACAACGCCGGCTTTGAGATGGGCGGCAGGTACGCGCGCTTCGATCCGGTCGTCAGCCAGTACAATCGATCGGGCGAGTTGTTCCGGATCGAGGGCCACTGCCAGTCATCCTGCACGCTGTTCCTCGGCATCAGAAACGTCTGCATCGACCCCAACGCCACGCTGCTGTTTCATGCCGCACACGACCAAAGCCGGAATGTCTCGCCGTCGCTTACGACCCACATGCTGGCCGCCTACAATGGCAGGCTGCGCAGCTACGTCACCGCGAAACCACTACATGGAGACGCTCGAATTTCATTCGATACCCGGCAGCGACATGATCCGGAAATTCGGCTACCGCGCATGCCCGAAGCAGTAACGGCGCCGGCGGCACCGAAGGCTACGTTTCGTCGATCAGCCCGTAGACGCGCTCGGCCTTTGAGAAGCCGGCGATCGGAAACTCGCCGAGGTCGTTCCAGCCTCCGCCACAGATGCCGGCAAACCCTTCCGATGCCACCACCGTGCGGTGGAGCTGGCTGGCGATCTTTTCCAGCCGCGCAGCAAGATTGACGGCAGGGCCAATACAGGTGAAGTCGAGCCGGTTGCCGCCGCCGATATTGCCGTACAGGATTGTTCCGACATGCAGTGCGAGGCCGAAACGGAAACGCTCCTCGTTCTTCCCAACCGGAAATCGCATGTCAGCGACGCTGGCGCGGGACTGATGGGCGGCTTCCAGCACGTGACTGCAAACCTGCTGGGCATCGCCGACATATTCGTCGATCGGGAAGACCGCGAGCAACCCGTCTCCCATATATTTCAGCACTTCGCCGCCATGCGCGCGGATCGCGGCCACCTGGCAGTCGAAATATTGATTGAGAATGTCCACCACCGTCTCCGACGGCAGCCGATCCGACAGCGCGGTGAAGCCGCGCAAATCCGACAGCCAGATCGCGGCATTCATCGATTCAGTGTGGCCGCGGCGAATTTGTCCGCCCATGATCCGCTCGCCGGCGCGATTGCCGACATAGGTGTCGAGCAGCACCGAAGCCAGCCGGCGCAGATTGATGATCTCGATCAGGCGCGCCAACGGCGTCACGATCATCCGCAGCGCCGCCAGCTGCTCCTCGGTGAAGCCGCCGGCCTGCTTCGTGGTCCAGCTCGATGCATTGACCAGACCGTCGGTAAAGATCAGCGGCAGCGCGATATAATCCGTCACGCCTTCGGCGCGCAGATCCGCGATGATCGGAAAACGGCTGCTTGCGGGGTCGTCGGCGCGGGCGCGCACCTCGATTCCCTGCTGGAACACAGCGATCAGGGGGCTGGCGCGAAAATCCGGCGATTGCAGAATCCCGAAATCGACCGAACTGACCTCGACCTCCGCGCCCGGCCGCCAGACGAAGTTGCGGCCGTAAACATCCGGATGCAGGGTGCGGACGAAGACGCCGGTGCGCCACAACGGCAGCCCCGCCTCAATCAGGCGTTCACCGATTTCCGCCAGCAAACGCGGCGAACCGGCCGCGGATCTGGCGCCGTCCATCAGCCAGTCGGAGAGCTTCTGCAGTTCTGATGCATTCATGAGGAATGCATTGTCGCGCAAGTTCGGTGTGTCGCGCAAGTTCAGTGCGCGTCAAGACGACGCGAGCTCCAGATCTTCGGTTCTGATGCGATTTCTTGAACGCGAAGCTCTGATATTCATTTTGGCTCAAGTTTACGCGGACCAGTATCTATTCGCTCGAAACGCTCTCTAGCCGACCTGGCCGCGATGGCGCAGAAAATGATCGGCCAGCACGCAGGCCATCATGGCCTCGCCGACCGGCACTGCGCGGATACCGACGCAGGGGTCATGGCGGCCTTTTGTCATGATGTCGGTGTCGTGACCGCTGCGGTCCACGGTGCGGCGCGGAGCGAGGATCGACGATGTCGGCTTCACTGCGAAGCGCACAACCACCGGCTGGCCGGTCGAGATGCCGCCCAAAACGCCGCCGGCATGGTTCGACAGGAATCGCGTGCCGTTATTGCCGGTGCGCATCTCGTCGGCGTTCTCCTCGCCGGACAATTCGGCCGCGCCAAAACCGGCGCCGATCTCGACGCCCTTCACCGCGTTGATGCTCATCATCGCCGCCGCCAGATCGCCGTCGAGCTTGGCATAGATCGGCGCACCGAGGCCAGGCGGCACGCCTTCGGCGACGATTTCGATCACCGCGCCGATCGAGGAGCCGCTCTTGCGGATGCCGTCGAGATAGGTTTCGAAGAACGCGGCCTTGTCCTTGTCCGGGCAGAAGAACGGATTGCGCGCGATCTCGTCCCAGTCCCATCGGTCGCGATCGATCTTGTGCGGGCCCATCTGCACCAGCGCTCCGCGCACTTTCACATCGGGCAGAATCTTGCGGGCGATGGCGCCGGCGGCAACGCGCGTCGCGGTTTCGCGCGCCGAGGAACGGCCGCCGCCGCGATAATCGCGCAGGCCGTATTTGGCTTCATAGGTGAAGTCGGCGTGACCGGGGCGAAACTTGTCCTTGATCTCGGAATAGTCCTTTGAGCGCTGATCGGTATTCTCGATCAGCAGCGCGATCGGCGTTCCCGTCGTCACCTGCACGCCGGTCTCGGGATGCGCCATCACGCCGGACAGGATCTTCACGGCGTCGGCTTCCTGGCGCTGGGTGGTGAAGCGCGATTGGCCGGGACGGCGGCGATCGAGGTCGTGCTGGATGTCTTCGTTGGTCAGCGGGATCAGCGGCGGACAGCCATCGACCACGCAGCCGATCGCGATCCCGTGGCTTTCGCCAAAGGTCGTGACCCGGAACATATGGCCGTAGGTGTTAAAGGACATCGCGAATGGTCCGGTGGGCAAGCGATACTTCAAGCGGATACTTGCCTGTCGTAACGCGCGTGGTGCGGGGGGTCAAATGCCCCCACCCGTCACGTCCGCCCTTAACTATATTTCTGCAAGCCGCCGTCGCGGAACACATAAACCGCGCCCTGCTCGATCGTCAGATCGGCGGCGCTGAGCGGCGTCTCGAGGCCGAGCGCGACCATCAGCGCCCGTGCGGTGCCGCCATGCGCCACGGCAACGGTATCGCTCCGCACCGAGGCATACCAATCCTGCATCCGGGCCTGCACCTGGACATAGCTCTCACCGCCGGGCGGCGACACCGTCCATTTCTCGGTCTGGCGTCTGGCGAACAGGTCGGGGTCGCGGACCTCCATCTCGGCCAGCGTCGAGCCCTCCCATTGGCCATAGCCGATTTCACGCAGCCGGTCGTCAAGGGCATAGTCCGCAGCCGGCAGTTTCAGTTCGCCGCGCACCAGCTCCATGGTCGAGCGCGCCCGGCCGAGCGGACTGGCGACGAACACGAGCGATGATTTATCGCGTCCGTCGCGCGCGAACAGATCGGCGAGAATGTTGCCGGCATGGGCCGCCTGCCTGCGGCCGAGATCGTTCAGCGGAACGTCCTGCACGCCCTGCAGCCGGCCTGCCGCATTCCATGCCGTCTCGCCATGGCGGATGTAATAGATAACGGGCGCGGGCATCGAACTGGCGGCTATTCCTTGTTCAAGGAATTGGAGAGCGAGATATCGGGCGCGTCCGGCCGCTTCATGCCGACGACGTGATAACCGGAATCGACGTGGTGCACCTCGCCGGTGACGCCGCGCGACATATCCGACAGCAGATAGAGTGCGCTGTCGCCGACATCCTCGATGCTGACCGTGCGGCGCATCGGCGCGTTGTACTCGTTCCACTTCAAGATGTAGCGGAAATCGCCGATGCCGGATGCCGCAAGCGTCTTGATCGGGCCCGCCGAGATCGCGTTGACGCGGATGTTCTTCTCGCCGAGATCGGCGGCGAGATAGCGCACGCTCGCTTCCAGCGCCGCCTTCGCAACGCCCATCACGTTGTAATGCGGCATCCATTTCTCGGCGCCGTAATAGGTCAGCGTCAGGATCGAACCGCCGTCGGTCAGAAGCTTTTCGGCGCGCTGCGCAATCGCGGTCAGCGAGTAGCAGCTGATCAGCATGGTCTTTGAAAAATTGTCGGCGGTGGTTTCGAGATAGCGGCCGTCGAGCTGGTCCTTGTCGGAGAACGCGATCGCATGCACCACGAAATCGATCTTGCCCCATTTCTCGCCGAGCACGTCAAACACCGCGTCGATGGTCGCGGGGTCGGTGACGTCGCAATGGCCGAGCAGGATACCGCCCAACTCCCTGGCCAGCGGCTCGACCCGCTTCTTCAGCGCATCGCCCTGCCAGGTGAGCGCGATCTCCGCGCCCGCCGCGTGGCACGCCTTGGCGATGCCCCAGGCGATCGAGCGGTTGTTGGCGACGCCGAGGATCACTCCGCGCTTGCCCTGCATCAGACCTGAATTCTGCGCCATCCGGTTTCCAATCGAGCTTTGATATGGGTTTGGAGGTACACCAGCGCCCCACGGGGGGAAAGCCCAAATCGGCCCCGGCGAACGCGGTCTTCGACCACCCCTAATAACCGGAATAGACGCGTCCATTGGGTGTTATGATGGGTAAGGCGTTCGCGCCGGACTAATTTGAGATCTGGTGCCAATGACCGCGTTTCGTCAAAGTGTCGAAGCCATGATTCCGGCGCTCCGCCGGTACGCACGCGCGCTCGCGCGCGATGCCGATATCGCCGACGATCTGGTGCAGGACACGCTGGTGCGCGCGTTGCGTTCGGAACGGCTGTTTCTCGGCGGCGACGTCAGGAGCTGGCTCTATACGATCCTGACCAACCTGAACAAGAACCGGCGACGATCGCTGGCAAGGCGGCCGCAATTCATGCCGCTGCTCGACAACAACCCGGACGCCAGCGGCACCGAAGCCGAAGGCCGCGACATTGCCCGGGCGCTCGCAACGCTGGTGGAAGAACAGCGCGCAGTATTGCTTTTGGTGATGCTGGAAGGATTGAGCTACCGCGAGGTCGCCGACATTCAGGGCGTACCGATCGGCACCGTAATGTCCCGGCTTGCGCGTGCGCGCGCGCATGTGAAAGCCTCGCTCGAAGGCGAGCGCGCGGCATTGCGGCGGGTGAAATGAAAATTTTGTGGCAAGCATTGTGCATGAACGGATTTCGATCGGAAATAGACAGACACCGGAATAGACAGAGACGACGACAATGACCGATCCTCATATTCCCGTCACCGAAGACGAGTTGCACGCGTATGTCGACAACGAGCTGCCGGCGGAGCGCCGCGGCGATGTCGAGGCGTGGCTCGCTTCGCATCCCGACGATGCTGCGCGGGTGCAGTCGTGGCGCGCGATGGCGGAAGCGCTGCATGCGCGTTACGATTCCGTCGCCGACGAGGCGGTGCCGAAGCGGCTCGAGATCGAACGGCTGACGCAACCGCCGCGCAAATGGGTCTATGGCGCGATCGCCGCGACGCTGGCCGCGTTCATCGCCGGCGGCGGCGTCGGCTGGGTGGCGCATGGCGCCGCGGCTGCGCCCACCATGTTCCAGAGTTTCACCGTCGATGCGCTCGATGCGCACCGCCTCTATGTGGTCGAGGTCCGTCATCCCGTCGAAGTGCCCGGCAGCGAACGCGCCCATCTGCAGGCATGGCTGACCAAGCGTTGCGGCTGGGACGTCCGCGCGCCTGAACTGACAGCGGCCGGATTGAAGCTCGTCGGCGGGCGGCTGTTGCCCGGCCCCACCGGACCCGCATCGTTCCTGATGTATGAGAGTGCATCGGGTGAACGCTTCACGATCTACACCGCAAAGTCGGAAGCCGAGGCGACACAGATGCGTTATGCGGCGCACGGCAACGAGAGCGCATTGTTCTGGGCCGATCGCGGCGTCGGATATGTGGTGAGCGGCGGCAACGACCGCGGACGGCTGACGCAAGTCGCCCAAGCCGTCTACGACCAGATGGACAAGAGCGGGGGCTAATCGCTCGCCCTGAGATTGCAGTCGCCGCCGGGAACCAGCGAAGCGCAACCCTGGCCGGCTGTCATATTGGCCGTCGCACAAGTTGTCGTTCTTTGGAAGACAACCCGTGATGAGTTAGGTCATCGCGTTTGTCCCAATTCTGACATTGAAAATCTGGAATCAAACCATCGGCGCGTCTCATTATAGCACCGGGTGATCACGCGAAAATGAGCAGCGTTCGATCCGCCGATCGGCGCAAGCGGCCTCGAGTGGGGTTTGGTACCGCGCTGGTCCCCCGTTCGAGGCCGCACCCTTTTCTTTGACGGCATCGGTCGGGGGCGACCGTTGCCGTCTTTTTCTTGTTTGGCCCGTTTTCGCAGCGCAAACCAGTGAGGTCTTCACTTGACAGCGAATTTTGGCGAACCGAATTTGGTCAGCCCAAATCGCTGCGCGGGTTGTAGGGGTGGCCCTCCCGCCACTTGAGCATCAATGCCTCAAGTTCTGAATCGTTCCCGTCGGGCAGGATGATTCGCGTGGTGACGAACAGGTCCCCCGCCCCTCCCGCCTTCGGCAGGCCCTTGCCCTTGAGGCGGAAGGTGCGCCCGCTGGAGGTGTTTTTCGGGATCGACAGTTCGACGGCGTTGCCGAGCGTGGGCACACGGACCTTGCCGCCCAGCACAGCCTCGTACAGCGTGATCGGCAGATCGACCCGCACATCGCTGCCATCGACCTTGAAAAAGGGATGCGGCGCGATGCTGACGGTGATCAGGAGGTCACCGGGGCGATGGCCCGGTGCGGTCTCGCCCTGGCCGCGCAGCCGGATCTGCTGACCGGCGCTGACACCGGCCGGAATTTTGACGTTGAGCTCCTTGCCGTTCGGCAGCCGGACGCGCTTCTCGACGCCCTTGACCGATTCTTCCAGCGACACCGTCATGGCAACGCTCACATCGAGATCGAGGCCGATCCCGCCGGTATCGAACTCAAAATGACTGCCGCCGCCGCCCGGCCGCGCGCCACGGGCCGCACCGCCGAACATGCTGTTGAGGATGTCCTCGAAACCCGCGCCACCCGCGCCGCCGGGGCCACCGCCGGTGCGGAAGTTGTAGGATTCGAACCCGCCGCCCGGCCCGCCCGCGCGGCCACGCGGGTCGCCGCCGGGAAAGCCCTGAAAGCGCGGCTTGCCCTCGGCGTCGATTTCGCCGCGGTCGAACTGCTTGCGTTTTTCCTCGTCGCCAATGATCTCGTTGGCCGAGTTGATCTCGGAAAAACGCCCCGCAGCCTTCGGGTCGTTCTTGTTGCTGTCGGGGTGATGCTTCTTGGCGAGCTTGCGATAGGCACTCTTGATCGCCGCAGCGCTGGCGCCCCGCGGCACCCCCAAGACCTCATAGGGGTCGCGCATCCGTCACGTCTCCTTCACGGGAAATCTATTCTCAAACATAAGGGCAATTTGCCGGCTTTGCTTTCATCTGGGGTCTCAGTTGCATTTTTGCAACTGGCTCTCATCCCCGTTTCCAGGGCTTTAGCGTGTGAATTTCCCATCTTCCCTGGGCCGCCTTGCAGGCCGCGCCCTGCAGCCAGCTTTCCGAACGGCCGCTGACATAGCTCGCCAGAAAATCCCGGCAGGTGCGTCCGTCCTCCGCCGTATAGGCCTGGGCCAGCGGCGTCACCGAACCCCGCGCGCCGGTCTCGGGGTTTTCCCAGGGCTGGCTGGAATCCTTGCCGCCTTTGGTCAGAACGTCGGAAGCAGCCGTGCGGGCAAAGGCGAGATCGCTCTCGGTTGGTTCGCCCGCCTTGGCCTGAGACAGTGAACCCGTAACGTCTTTGTTCTCCATTTTGGCGAAGGCGGCATCCAAGCGGGACAGGCTGCAGCCGCCCGAGCCGAGCCCAACCAAAATCAGCGTCACCACCGCGCCCACTGGGCCGATCGCCGATAGGCCAACGCGTCCCCATGTCCTATATAGGGCAAGCCTATCTAGGGGCAGCAACGCGCTCCGGGACGCAAACGAACGCAACTGGAACTCCTGACATGACGGACACAACCTCCATCAAACACCCCACACCGTTAACATCGGGTGATTTTACCGTCGCCGAGGAACCGTTTGCGCTGTTCGGCGAGTGGTTCGCCGAGGCCGTGAAGTCCGAACCGAACGATCCGACCGCGATGTCGCTCGCCACCGTCGACACCGACGGAATGCCGGATGTGCGAATGGTGCTGATGAAGGGCTATGACGCGGATGGTTTCGTGTTCTACAGCCATATTGCCAGCGCCAAAGGCCGCGAACTCGCCGCAAATCCTAAGGCGGCTTTACTATTTCACTGGAAGTCGCTGCGCCGTCAGGTGCGCATCCGCGGCAACGTGACGCCGGTGACGGCGGAAGAAGCCGACGCCTATTTCGCCACAAGGCCGAAGCAGGCGCAGATCGGCGCCTGGGCCAGCAAGCAATCGCAGCCGCTGGAAAGCCGCTTTGCCTTCGAGCAGGCGATCGCGCTCGTCGCCGCCAGGCACGTGATCGGCGAAGTACCGCGCCCGCCGGGCTGGAGCGGCTGGCGCATCGCGCCGACACGTTTCGAATTCTGGCACGACCGTCCGTTCCGCCTGCACGACCGTATCGAATTCCGCCGCGAGCAGCCCAACCAGCCCTGGTCCAAGGTGCGGCTCTATCCCTGATACCGAAAGCCTGAAAGACCCCCATGCCACCATCCGCCAATGCGCCACGGCGCACGATGCTCCTGACCGGAGCCAGCCGCGGTATCGGCCATGCCACCGTGATCCGATTTTCGTCGGCCGGCTGGCGGGTCCTCACCTGTTCGCGGCATCCGTTTCCCGAGGAATGCCCGTGGGGCGCGGGGCCTGAGGATCACATCCAGGTCGATCTCGCCGACCACGCCGACACCTCGCGGGCGATTTCGGAAATCCGGCAGCGGCTGGAAGGCGGCGAGTTGCACGCGCTGGTCAACAACGCCGCGATTTCGCCGAAGGCCCCGGGCGGCGGCCGGCTCGGCACCATGGATACGGATATCGACACCTGGAGCCACGTTTTCCGCGTCAACTTCTTCGCGCCGATCATGATGGCGCGCGGGCTGATCGAGGAATTGAAGGCTGCGAGGGGCTCGGTGGTGAACGTCACCTCGATTGCCGGCTCTCGCGTCCATCCGTTTGCGGGCGTGGCCTATGCGACGTCGAAGGCGGCGCTGGCGTCATTGACGCGCGAGATGGCATCCGACTTCGGCCGCGTCGGCGTCCGCGTCAACTCGATCGCGCCGGGCGAGATCGACACCTCGATCCTGTCGCCGGGCACCGAGAAGATCGTCGACCAGCAAATCCCGATGCACCGTCTCGGCACGCCGGACGAGGTGGCGAAGATCATCTACGTGCTGTGCACCGAAACCAGTTCCTACGTGAACGGCGCCGAGATCCACATCAACGGCGGCCAGCACGTGTAGACTCGCAGCTGTAGATTGCGCACGCGTAGACAAGCATCGTCATGTCCGGGGGGGCGCGCAAAGCGCTGACACGCCGCAACGACGGCAAGTAAACGTTGAAGGCAAAATCACTCCGCGTAAAATTTCCGCGGCGCTTCGCGCAGCCCCAGCGCGCCGACATTGAACGCACTGGAACACTCGGCTTCGTTCTCGCCATCAGCCAGCGCAGCGCCGCAATAGCGGCACCGGGTCGAGATCGCCTGCGTCTTGACAACGGCGCGGCCCTGTTGATAGCGCGCAAAATCGATGACGTTGCGTTGTGACGTTATGAGTTTCTCAACCATTGTATCCTCGCGGCCTTGTGACACGCGTTATCGCAGACAAGTTTCGCTCAATCGTTCAGTGCAATGCTCAAATTTTAGCAGTGAAATTGAGGTGGGCTGCCGACTCTTCGGGAATACCGGAACCGGCGCTACAGCCACTTCTTCCACTTGAACAGGAAATAGGGCAGCACTGCCGCCGCCAACATCATGACCAGCGCCATCGGGTAGCCGTGGACCCATTCGAGTTCCGGCATCACCTTGAAATTCATGCCGTAGATCGAAGCGATCAAGGTCGGCGGCATCAGCACGACCGCCATCACCGAAAACAGCTTGATGATGTTGTTCTGTTCCAGATTGACGACGCCCAGCATGGCGTCGAGCACGAAGGTGATCTTGTTGGAGAGATAGGACGCGTGGTCGGTCAGCGAGGCGACGTCGCGCTGCATGGTTTTGAGCTGTTCGCGCATGTCCTTGGACCATTTGACGCCTTCCATGACCGCCGACAGGAAGGTGACGACGCGGCCGATCGAGACCAGGCTCTCGCGGACCTTCGAGGTCAAATCGCCCTTGCGCCCGATCGCGATCAGGATCTGCGAATATTGCTTGGCGTGGCCGTGGCGCTCGCTTTCGGGCTCGAAGATGTCGTGGGAGACCTGGTCGACGTCGGCGCCGACGCGCTCCAGAATGTCGGCGCAGCGGTCGATCACCGCATCGAGCAATTCCATCAGCACCATTTCGCCGCTGATGCCGGGCGCACATGTCCGCGCCAGCTTGTTCTCGACCAGCGCAAACGGCTTCGGCTCATCGTAGCGCACGGTTACCAGCCGATGACCCGCGACGATGAAAGTGACCGCCGTCGTCCTCGGCATGTCGGTGTCGGAATGGCACATCAGCGTCGCGGTCATATAGCGTGCGCCGTTCTCGATATAGAGCCGGCTGGAAATCTCGATCTCCTGCATGTCCTCGCGGGTCGGCACCGCTATCCCGGCCAGCCGCTCCACCGCCTTGTCCTCTTGCGCGGTCGGTTTCACCAGGTCGATCCAGACCGCATTCTCCGGCAGGGCGGCGATGTCGGGCGAGGCTACTTTTTTCAGCGAAAAATCGGAGGGGACGAACACCGACAACATGGGCAGCAACTCCGAAAACAGGGCAGCAGGCACCCAGCAGGACTAAACGCGATTCTGGCAAGCGCTTGATGACCGGCGCCTTAACCGCCGGTCCACATTTATGGCGATGAGGCGGCGGTAGCGTGACCGGGATTCGGCAGCAGCGCCAGACCTGCCCAAAAATCGGCCAGAAACCGCAAAACTTGCGGCAAAAAAGCCACAGCCAGCCTCCCGCAGCGCCGAACAGCCACGCCAGCACTGGAATAATGACCGGTTTTTGCCGATAGTGAGATTAATGGAATCGTCGCTTTTGGGGTGCAGGATTGGCGCCGCGAACGCAGGACTTGCGATTGGAAGTGCAACAATGTCGTCGCTTAAAGTAACGTTGGGTATCCTCGCCGCCGGCCTGATGCTGTCAGGCTGCATGCAAGGCACGACCTTTGAGGCGACCAATACCACCAATTTCAAACCGCGCGACAAGGAACTCCTCGCCAAGGTTTCCTATGTGAAGACCCCGGTTCCGGAGGCCTTCCGCCGCGCGATCGTCGATTATCACCGCAAGGAAGCGCCGGGCTCGATCGTGGTCGATTCCGACAACCATTACCTTTACCTGGTGCAAGCGAACGGCAAGGCCATTCGTTACGGCATCACGGTCGGCGAAGAAGCCATGGCGTGGTCCGGCATAGCCAAGGTGGGCAGCAAGACCGAGTGGCCGCCCTGGCATCCGACGCCCGGCGAGATTTCCCGCCTTGGCGTGCCGAAATTCGTGGCACCCGGACCGGACAATCCGATGGGTTCGCGCGCGCTCTATCTCTACTCGGGCGGCAAGGACACGCTGTTCCGGATTCACGGCACCAACCAGCCGGAATATATCGGCGCGTCGATTTCCTCGGGTTGCATCCGCATGACCAACGAAGACGTCATCGATCTCTATGATCGCGTCGGTCTTGGCACGGTCGTGGTGGTGCTGGAGCCGAAGCACGGCAACTCGCCGTTCAATTCACAGATGGCGCTGCAGGGCGGCGGCAACGTGATGCAATAGCAATGTGATGTAACAATCGCCTCGCAACTCCAAGCGAGATCAAAAGCGCCGGTTTTTCCGGCGCTTTTTTGTTGCGGGCTTCTTCTCGGGCTCCGGTTCGGCCGCTTCCGATTTTTCGGCGTCGGATTTCGTCCCATCCGATTTGGCTGTATCGGATTGGGCGGCGACCTCGCGCGGCGGCGCTTCGTCGGGACGCTCGGCCGGCAACAATGGGGCGACCTGCGGCAGCGGATCCCACACGTTCCACTGACAGATGCGGTAATTGTTCCGCCGCTCCATCAGATCGAGATGGATGTGGTCCTCGTGGTACCAATCGGAGCCCGGGCCCAGCACGGTCGAAAAACGCGCGCACACTGAATGCAGCACGGTTTCGCGCAATGCCCGCGGCACGTTGCGATCGGTGAGCGAGATCGACTGGCCGTTGGCGAGTTTGAAGGCGCGAACGTCGAGCGCATTGGCGCGGCCATGCTCGGAGAGCTTCGCGCCGACGATGCGGTTACGGCCGCGGCATTCGAACGAATCGAAATTGTCGAGGTCGCTGATCCCGCTCCCGAGATTTTGCGCCAGCGGCGCGATGTCGGTACGGATCCAGTCGGCCAGCGCCGAGGCCATCTGGCAGCGCAGGATCGCCGCGGGCTTCACCGAGACCTGCCGCTTGTCCGGCAGCACGATCGCCTCGAGCCGCACCAGGTCCTCGCCGCCGCAGCCGCCGGAGCCATGGATATCGGGAATGCTGGGGGCGATGGCGATGGCGTCGGTCAGCGCCAGCCGGCAGGCCGAAGGTTGCGGTGAAGGCTGCGGCGCGGGTGCGGCCTGCTCAGCAGGCTTGCGGGTCCCGGCAGGCGCCTGCGGCTCCTCGGCAGCGGGCCGGACCGGGCTCGGCCGCGGGCGCCTCGGCCGGGCGCGGCCTCGGCAGCGGCACCGCTGAGCGATGGTGCGTTCCCCGCAGCCTTGGCGGGCCGCCCCCAAACAGATCGCCCAAAGGCGCCAATGCGGGCCGGCGCGCGGCTTTCGCCGGCTCCGCACCCAGCATCAGCGCCACCGCGGCAACGGTAACCATTACCGCCCCGGTGCGGCCAAAGGCGCCATTAGCCCATTTGCGGCTTGCTTTCTCCGCGCTAGAGTTCATGTCAATTCCGTGATCGAGCGTCAGGCCATTTCGCACGCCGGCCGATCATGGGCGAGGAAAGAAGCGGGAGGGATTTTGGTATGCTCGGATTGATGCAAGATTGGCCTTTGCTTTGCCACCGGATTATCGAACACGCGGCGAGGTATCACGGCACGCAAGAGGTCGTCACGCGGTCGGTCGAAGGTCCCATTCATCGCACCAATTACGCCGAAATTCGCGATCGCGCGCTGAAAGTCTCGCAACGGCTGGATCGCGACGGCATCAAGCTCGGTGACCGCGTCGCCACCATCGCCTGGAACACCTGGCGCCATCTCGAAGCCTGGTACGGCATCATGGGCATCGGCGCGATCTGCCATACCGTCAATCCGCGGCTGTTCCCGGACCAGATCGCCTGGATCATCAATCATGCGCAAGACCGCGTGGTGATGGTTGATATCACCTTTGTGCCGATCCTGGAAAAGATCGCCGACCAGATACCGAGCGTCGAACGCTACATCGTGTTCACCGACAAGGCCCATATGCCGCAGACCACGCTGAAGAACGCGGTCGCCTATGAGGACTGGATCGCGGAAGCGGACGGCAAGTTCGAGTGGAAGACCTTCGACGAAAATACCGCAGCCGCGATGTGCTACACCTCGGGCACCACGGGCGACCCGAAGGGCGTGCTGTATTCGCACCGCTCCAACGTGCTGCACGCCCTGATGGCCAATACCGGCGACTCGCTCGGCACCAACGCCGCCGACACCATGCTGCCGGTGGTTCCGCTGTTTCACGCCAATAGCTGGGGCATCGCGTTCTCCGCGCCCTCGATGGGCACCAAGCTGGTGATGCCCGGCGCGAAACTCGACGGCGCTTCGGTCTACGAGTTGCTGTCCACCGAGAAGGTGACGCATACCGCGGGCGTACCAACGGTGTGGCTGATGCTGCTCAACCACATGGCGTCAGCCAATTTGAAACTGCCGCATCTGCGCATGGTGGTTTGCGGCGGCTCGGCGATGCCGCGCTCGATGATCAAGGCGTTCATCGATATGGGCGTGCAGGTGCGCCACGCCTGGGGCATGACCGAGATGAGCCCGATCGGCACGCTGGCCTCGCTGAAACCGCCCTTCGCCGACCTCACCGGCGAGGAGCGGCTCGATATCCTGCAGACACAGGGTTATCCGCCGTTCGGCGTCCAGATGAAAATCACCGACGATGCCGGCAAGGAACTGCCGTGGGACGGCAAGACGTTTGGCCGGCTCAAGGTGAGCGGCCCCGCGGTCGCAAAAGCCTATTTCCGGGTCGATACCGATATTCTCGACGAGAACGGCTATTTCGACACCGGCGACGTCGCTACCATCGACACGCACGGCTATATGCGGATCACCGACCGCTCCAAGGATGTCATCAAGTCGGGCGGCGAATGGATCTCCTCGATCGACCTGGAAAATCTGGCGGTCGGCCATCCCGCAATCGCGGAAGCGGCCGTGATCGGCATCTATCATCCCAAGTGGGACGAGCGTCCGCTTTTGATCGTCCAGCTCAAGCAGGGCCAAAAGGCGACGCGCGAGGACATCCTGAAATACATGGATGGCAAGATCGCGAAATGGTGGATGCCCGACGACGTCGTTTTCGTCGAAGGCATTCCGCACACCGCGACAGGAAAAATCCTGAAGACCGCGCTGCGCGACCAGTTCAAGGCCTATCGTTTCCCGAACGCGGCGGCGTAAGGGCAGGCGAATAGCGATTGGGGAGTAGCGAATAGGGAGGGAAAGTCCCCTTATTCGCTCCTCGCCATTCGCTCACGACCTCCCTTGAATTTGCCGCAGGTCCGTGGTCTCAAACGGGCCAGTACAGGCTGGCATTATTGGCCCGCAAGGCTCCAACCGGCAGATTTTGAGAATGGCCCGCAGGTTTTCTGCTCCCTACCAGTCGGAGCCCGTGTCCAGCCTCGCGACGTGGTCGCGCAACCTCGCCGTCTTCTCCATCGTCGCGGTCGTGGTCTCGATCCTCATCGTCCGCTTCGGCTTCCTCGAGATGAAGCCGGCGCTGGCGACGTTCTTCGGTGCGCTGGCCTGCGCGGTCCTTTCCATTCTGGTCGGCCTGGCGGCGTTTGCGGCGATCTGGCAGAACGGATCGCGGGGCATGAGCCGGATCCTGCTGGCGCTGCTGATCAATGCTATCATCCTCGCTTACCCCATCTATCTCGAGCCTGCAATACCGCAAGCTGCCGCCGATCCACGACATCACCACCGATCCGATCGATCCGCCGCGCTTCGAGGCCCTGGCGCGGCTGCGCACGGGTGAAGGAACCAACCCCGCCGTCTACGCCGGGCTCTATTCGGCCGAACAGCAGCGGCTGGCCTATCCCGCCATCGAGACGGTGGAGCTCGAAGTTCCCGTACAGCGGGCCTATGACGTGACGCTGGCGCTGGTCACCAAGCGCAAATGGCTTGTGATCGACGAGCGGCCGCCGCAACTGCCGCGCCGCATCGGCCGCATCGAGGCGGTGGCGCGAACGCCGATCATGGGATTCCGCGAGGACGTCTCGATCCGCATCACGCCCGACGGCGACGATTCGCGCGTCGATATCCGCTCGGCGTCGCGCTATTTCGATAATGATCTCGGCAGCAACGCCGCGCGGGTGGCCAAGCTGATCGACGACATCAACAACGCCGTCGACAATGCCAAGCCGGTCGCGCCGAAGAAGCCGCCGGCACCGCCGAAGGTCCAGGCCAAAACAGTGAAGAAGTGACGAGGCGAGTCCGGGGCAGTAGCGAGTAGCGAATAGCGATAGAGGCGAAGAGCCGGTCGCTTACCATTCGCAATTCGCCACTCAGCCATTCGCTCCCTGACGCCATCCGATAGGTCCCGCCGATCACGGGATCGCCATCGGTCGCCACGATCCCGCGCCCCACCAGATCTTCCAGATGCGCCAGCACGGAATATCCGGCCGCCGTGGTCAGCCGCGGGTCGATGCCGATATAGATCGCGCGCACCATGGTCGGAATATCGGCCTCCCCCTTGGCGAGGCGGTGCAGGATCGAGGCTTCGCGGGCCTGGCGGTGCCGGGTCAGGAAACGGACGTAGCGCGGTCCGTCCGGAATTTCCGGCCCATGGCCCGAGAAATAGAGATCCTCCGGCCGGCTCTCCAGCCGCGCCAGCGAGGCCATGTAGTCGATCATCGATCCGTCCGGCGGCGCCACGATCGAGGTCGACCAGCCCATCACGTGATCGCCGACGAAATTGATCTTTCGCTCCGGCCAGGCGAAGGCGAGATGATTGGCGGTGTGGCCCGGCGTGGCCACCGCTTCCAGCGCCCAGCCGGCGCCTTCGATCATGTCGCCGTTCTTCACCGCAAAGTCCGGCTTGAAATCGCGGTCGGCACCCGATTCCGGATTGTGCTTCTCGCTCTCGAAGCGCGGCCGCGAGGCGCGATGCGGCCCCTCGGCATAAACCGGGGCGCCAGTCGCCGCCTTGATCCGCGCCGTGTTCGGTGAGTGGTCGCGGTGGGTATGGGTGACGAGAATATGCGTCACGGTCTCGCCACGCACCGCATCCAGCAGCGCCCTGGCATGCGCCTCGTCGTCGGGGCCGGGATCGATGATCGCAACCTTGCCCTTGCCCACGATGTAGCTGACGGTGCCGGTGAAGGTGAACGGGCTCGGATTGTTGCAGAGCACCCTCCGCACGCCGGGCCGGGCTTCCTCGGCGACACCAGGCTTGAGCGGGAAATCGCGGTTGAACGGGATGTCGTCGTTATCGGCCATGAATGATCCTACGTGAGTGGCCGCGCCACCGGACCCTCATGCTGAGGAGGCCCGCAGGGCCGTCTCGAAGCATCAGGCACGATCCGTCGCGCCGCCATCCTTCGAGACGCCCGCAATGCGGGCTCCTCAGGATGACGGTCGGAGTGCTCTACGAGAACGCCTGGATGCCGGTGATCGCCCGGCCCAAAATCAGGGCGTGGACGTCGTGGGTGCCTTCATAGGTGTTCACGGTTTCCAAATTCGCGGTGTGGCGCATCACGTGATATTCGATCTGGATGCCGTTGCCGCCGTGCATGTCGCGGGACATGCGCGCGATGTCGAGCGCCTTGCCGCAATTGTTGCGCTTGACGATCGAGATCATCTCGGGCGCCATCTTGCCCTCGTCCATCAGACGCCCGACCCGCAATGAGGCCTGCAGTCCGAGCGCGATGTCGGTCTGCATGTCGGCGAGCTTCTTCTGCACCAATTGCGTCGCGGCCAAGGGCCGGTTGAACTGCTTGCGGTCGAGCGTGTATTGCCGCGCGCGCGCCATGCAATCCTCGGCGGCGCCCATCGCACCCCAGGAGATGCCGTAGCGGGCCCGGTTGAGGCAGCCGAACGGCCCCTTCAGGCCGGACACGTTGGGCAGCAGCGCGCTCTCCGGCACCACCACGCCATCCATCACGATCTCGCCGGTGACCGAGGCGCGCAGGGAAAGCTTGCCATCGACCTTCGGCGCCGACAGGCCCTTCATGCCCTTCTCGAGGATGAAGCCGCGGATCTGGTTGTTGTGCTCGGCCGATTTCGCCCACACCACGAAGACGTCGGCGATCGGCGCATTCGAAATCCACATCTTGGTGCCGGTCAGGCGGTAGCCGTCGGAGACTTTCTCGGCCCGGGTCTTCATGCCGCCGGGATCGGAGCCGGCATCCGGCTCGGTCAATCCAAAGCAGCCGACCCACTCGCCGGTCGCGAGTTTCGGCAGGTATTTCTTGCGCTGGTTCTCGTCGCCATAGGCGTAGATCGGGTGCATCACCAGCGAGGACTGCACCGAATTCATCGAGCGATAGCCGGAATCGACCCGCTCGATCTCGCGCGCCACGAGGCCATAGGCGACGTAGCTCGCGTTCGCGCAGCCATATTCTTCCGGCAGCGTGATGCCGATCAGGCCGAGCTCGCCCATCTCGTTGAAAATCTCGCGGTCGGTCTTTTCCTCGAGATAGGCCTTGGTGACGCGCGGCATCAGCTTGTCCTGCGCATAGGCGCGCGCGGTGTCGCGGATCATGCGTTCGTCTTCGGTGAGCTGCTCGTCGAGCAGGAACGGATCGTCCCACTGGAAACCTGCCGCAGCCGGCTTGTCCTTGGTTTGAGGGCGCACGCTCATGAAAATTCCTTTCGCATTACTGTTCTCTCGGAATTGCCAGACAAATTAGTGCGCTATCGGCAGAAGCGCAAATGGATTGGTCACTCAATGTCGTTCGCTAGCCTTCAAGACGCTCATTGGAGACGATCTCGATGCCGAAACCGGACAGCCCCTTGTAGTCGTGCACCGACGACGTCAGGTGACGGATCGAGGTGATGCCGAGATCGCGCAGGATTTGCGCACCGACGCCGACTTCGCGCCATTGCCGGTTGCGATCGGCTTCGGCCGATTTCTGTTCGCCGACCGGCTCGACGGGAACCCCGGCCGCGCCGTCGCGCAAATAGACCAGCACACCGCGGCCGGCCTTCTGGAAATGATTCAGCACGATCTGCATGCGCGCCTGGCCGGTGAAGAGATCCTTGACGATGTTGGGCTTGTGCAGCCGCGTCAGCACGTTCTTGCCGTCGCCGATGCCGTTATAGACGAAGGCGGCATGCGCGATCTCGTCGAACGGCGAGCGGTAGGCATAGCCCTGCAACGGGCCGATCGGGCTTTCCGTCGTAAAAGTCGCGACCCGCTCGATCAGTTTCTCGCGCGCCTGGCGGTAGGCGATCATGTCAGCGATCGTGACGTGCTTGAGCTTGTGAAGGGCGGCGAATTTCGCGACCTGCGCGCCCTTCATCACGGTGCCGTCGTCGTTCATCAGCTCGCTGATGACGCCGACCGGCGGCAGGCCGGAGAGCTTGCAGAGATCGACCGCCGCTTCGGTATGGCCCGAGCGCAGCAAGACGCCGCCGTCGCGGGCGATCAGCGGAAAGATATGGCCGGGCCGGGCAAAATCATTGGCGCCGGCGTTGGGATTGGCGAGCGCGCGGCAGCAGGAGGCGCGTTCATCCGCCGAAATGCCGGTGCCGCCGTCGGGCTTGTAGTCGATCGAGACCGTAAACGCCGTGGTGTGGTTGGACTCGTTATGCGCCACCATCGGATCGAGCCGCAGCCGCCTGGCGTCGTCGCCGGTGATCGGCGCGCAGACAATGCCCGAGGTATGGCGGATGATGAACGCCATCTTCTCGGCCGTGCACAGTGAGGCCGCGACGATCAGATCGCCCTCGCCTTCCCGGTCGTCATCGTCGGTGACGACGACGAGTTCGCCCTTGGCGAAGGCTTGCAGGACTTCCTGGATCGTATCGGCCATTTCTCGAAAACTCTCGTATGGGGCTGGAAGTGCATTACCCGGACTCTTGCGCCCGCGCCAGCGTCATTGCGCAGGGCAGAACGTCGCTGACGGGCATGGCGGAAAGGCCATTCTGCGGCGAGGCTCAAGGGTGCGAAAATCATTGACGAGGTCGGGCCTCAATCGCCATGGTCGCGGCCACAATAACAAGAAGCAGCGTCGGGCGAAGAACGTTTCGGGGAAGAACAATATGCGTTTTACGCGTTTTCAATTGAATTTCCGTCCGACGGCATGGGCCGGTTTGGCCCTGCTGGCAGCGATCGCGGCACTGCCGCAAGCCGCTTGCGCTGCGGACGAATGGCCGAGCCGCGATATCACCTTCTATGTGCCCTATGCGCCGGGCGGCTCGACCGACCCGATCAGCCGCAAATATTCCGAGCTGCTCGAGAAGCAACTCAAGGTGAAGGTGATCGTCGAGAACAAACCCGGCGCCTCCGCGACCATCGGCACCGGCGCGGTAATTCGGGCTCAAGCGGACGGCTACACCATCGGGCTCGGCTCCAGTTCCTCACTGGCGTACCAGCCGCTGGAGATGAAGGGCCTCGCCTGGAAATCGGCGTCCGACTACCAGTCGATCGTCAAATTGTCCGATCTGCCCGTCATCCTTGCGGTCCCCGCGCAATCCCGCTGGAAGACGCTCGACGATTTCATCGCGGATGCGCGCGCCAATCCGCGCAAGCTGAAGGTCTCGGTATCCGGCCTGCGGTCCATCAACGACATCGCCATCCAGCAATTCAACAAGCTTTCCGGCCTGCGTATCGTCACCGTGCCGTTCACCGGCGGCGGCGGCGAGGCCACGCTTGCCGCCCTCGGCGGCCGGGTCGACGGCAGCGCCGGCTTTGCGCCGGGCATGAAAGGCCAGATCGATGCCGGCAAGCTGCGCGTCCTCGCGGTGTTCCAGGAGGGCAAATACGATCTGCTTCCCGAAGCCAAGCCGATCGGCGAAACACCGTGGAAGGATACGTTTCCGGTCGGCTATTACGTGATCGCGCCGAACGGGCTGCCCAAGCCGGTTCTCGATAAACTGATGGCGGCCTCGAAGGCCATCGTCGAGAGCGACGAGTTCAAAAGTTTTCTCAAAGCCAACGGCTACAGCTCCGACCCCAAGATCGGCGACGACATGAAAAAGGAACTTGAGGGCTACGACCGCAAGTTCCGCGACATCATCAAATTCCTGGACGACGACAAGTGACGCCGGCGAGAAGCTTTGGACTGCCGCCGGCGCGACGATTCACCGGCCTGCTCGCGCTGCTGCTGGCGGCCGTCTATGTGGTGGACGCCTGGCAGACCCTTTCGATGGGACGCTGGCACAGACCGGGGGCTGCGATCTTTCCGATCGCCGTAGGCCTCCTGCTCGCCGTCTCCGCGATCTCGGTGCTGCTCGAAAAACATCGCGGCGCCGCCGACCCGATGCCGGCCACGTTCTCGCTGCCGGCGGGAAGCGATCTTCGGCGGCTATTGATGGTGCTTGCCGCGTTCGCGATCTATTTCCTGGCGATGCCCGTGATCGGCAACATGATCGCCTCGGCGCTGTTCCTGTTCGCAGCCATGTGGCTGCTCTCGGACGATCCCGGCAAATCCGCGCCAAGACTGGCGCTTTATGCCGTCGTCATTGCGCTCTGTTTTGAGGTCTTTTTCGTGCGGCTCTTGAAGGTGCAGATGCCAGCAGGCGTGTTCCGGCAATGGCTGTTCTAGAGTGGGCCTGAAATGAACTCCCTCCAGGGCCTGCTGTACGGACTGCAGATCGCCGCCACACCGGCCAATTTGCTCGCTGCCTTTGTCGGCGCGTTTGCAGGGACCGCGATCGGCGTGCTGCCGGGCCTTGGTCCGGTCGCCGGCGTTGCGCTGATATTGCCACTGACGTTCTCGCTCGATCCGACCGCGGGCCTGATCATGATGGCCGGCATATTCTACGGCTCGATGTATGGCGGCTCGACCACCGCGATCCTGCTCAACATCCCCGGTGAGTCCGCCTCCGTCGTCACCGCGATCGACGGCTATCAGCTCGCCAAGAAAGGCCGCGCCGGCGCGACGCTGACCATTGTCGCGGTCGGCTCCTTTGTCGGCGGCACGCTCGCCGTCGTCGGCGTGATGATGTTTTCCTCGCTGCTGGCCAACGTCGCGATCCTGTTCGGGCCTGCGGAATTTTTCGCGCTCACCGCCGGCGGGCTGGTCGTGATGTCGCGGATCTCGGGCGGCACGCTGGCGTCGGCGCTGTTGCCGATGACGCTCGGGCTGATGCTGGGGACCGTCGGCCAGGAAGCCGTCACCGGCGAGACGCGATTTACCTTCGACATTCCCGATCTCGCCGAGGGCGTGTCGCTGGTGCCCGTCGTGGTCGGGCTTTACGGCTTTGCCGAGCTGATGCTGCTGGTCGAGGACAAGGCCCATGCCGCGAACCGGCCGGAATCAGTGAAGATGCGCGACCTGTTGCCGACGCGGACCGAATGGAAACGCGCGGTGCCGTCCTGGCTGCGCGGCACATTCCTGGGGTTTCTGTTCGGGCTGGTGCCGGGACCGGCGGCGACGCTGGCCTCGTTCGCCTCCTACCGGCTGGAGAAGGCGACCTCGAGACATGCCGACGAAATCGGCAGCGGCGCGATCGAAGGCGTCGCCGGCCCCGAAGCCGCCAATAATTCCGCAGCGACCGCCTCGCTGGTGCCGCTGCTCGCGCTCGGCATTCCCTTTACGCCGATCGCCGCACTGATGATTTCCGCGATGCTGGTGCAGGGTATCCAGCCCGGGCCGCTATTGATTACCCAGCACCCGGAGATTTTCTGGGGCCTGATCGCCTCGGCCTATATCGGCAATGTCATGCTGCTGGCGCTGAACATCCCGATGGTCGGCGTCTGGGTCAGCCTGCTGCGGATTCCGCATTATCTGTTCATTCCGCTGTTGCTGGTGCTGTCGGTAATCGGCACCTACAGCGTCCGCAACAGCATTTTTGACGTCTGGGTGCTGCTCGCCGCCGGCATCATCGGCTATGCCTTCAACAAGATGAAATTCCAGCTCGCGCCGCTGGTGGTCGGCCTCATCCTCGGGCCCAACATCGAAAAGCATTTTCGCGAGGCGCTGTTCCTGAGCCAGGGCGACCTCTGGATCTATGTCGAGAGCCCGATCGCGATCACGGTCTGGCTGTTGGTGGCCGCGATCCTGATTGCCGGCTTCATTGCGCGCCGCCGCGCCGCTTTCGCGGACGCCATGGCGCAGGAAAGCAGCCTGTAACAACGCAGAGCCGCCTACGGCAGCACTTCGCGGCGTTCGCCGAGCAGCGCATCCATCTCGGCGCGCTTGTCTTCCAAAAGTCCCGCCTGCGCTGCCTCGATCACCTTGTAGAGCTCGTGGGCGTCGCTCAGCCGGGTCACCGTGACGTAGTCGGCGCCGGACTTATAGAGATCGTTCACGTCGGACAGCAACTCCGCTGTCGCGACGATCTTGGCCGTCGGGTTGAGCGAGCGGACGTGCCGAACCAGTTTTTCATTGTTGGCGCCCTTCAGAAGCGAGTCCGGTATGCTGAGAATGATCAGTTCGGCCTTGCCGACCCCCGCATGCACCAACGTATCCACATTGCTGATATCGCCATAGACCACATGCACGCCGCGATCGGACAGCGTCTGGAATACGACCGGGTTGAAATCGATGACCGTGATCTGGTCGAGCGCCAGCGGATTGCGGCGTTCGATCTCGCTCAACAATGCGCTCGCGGCGCGGAAGAAGCCGAGAATGACGACGCGCCGCGCCTCGCCGTGGCCGCCTTCGTGCTCGGCATCGCCGGCGTGCTGGTGAGCGTGATCGAGGTCGCGGATCCCGATCCGCTTCAGCCGACCGATCAGATCCCGCGTGACCTGGTCGCTGCGCGCCATCACGAAGGTGCTCAGGACCGCCAGAACCACGAACGCAAAAGACACCGCGCTCGAGGTTTCGGTGTTGATGTGGCCCGCCGCCACGCCGGTCTGGATCACGACCAGTGAAAATTCGGAGATTTGCGCGAGATTGATCGCCGGCAGCAGGCTGGCGCGCAGGCCCTGCTTCATCAGGTAAAGCGGCGTGAACGTCGTCACCACGCGGCTGACCACCGTGAAGGCCGCAATCAGCAGCGCCAGCCCGATCACGGACAGGCCGGGAATCGGTATCGTCATGCCCAGCGCGACAAAGAACAGCGTGATGAAGAAATCGCGCAGGGTCGTGACCTTGGCGGTGACGTCGAGGGCGTAGGGAAATGTCGACAGCGAGACGCCGGCAACCAGCGATCCCATCTCGCGCGACAGATGCAGTTTCTCGGCGATCTCACCGATCAGGAAGCACCACGCCAGCGCGCCGAGCAGGATCAGTTCGGGGCGGCGTGCGATCTGGTGAAACAACCGCGGCAACACATAGCGGCTGAGCACCAGAGCGGTCGCCACCAGCACGCCGACGCGGCCGATCGAAATCAGGATCACGCTGACCTGCAAATTAGCAAGGCTGGGCTGCACCGCGAGAAACAGGATCGCAAAGATGTCCTGCAGCACCAGCACGCCGAGCGTGATACGTCCGGGAAGCGTGTCGAGTTCGCGTTTCTCGTACAGCACCTTGACGATGATGACCGTGCTGGAGAGCGTGCAGGCGACGCAGAGATACAGCGCGTCGAACTTGCCGCCCCCCATCGACAGCCCGATACCGACAAAGAACAATATGCCGAGCAGGCAGCCGCCGATCAATTGCCCGCCCGCGGCGAACAGGATGACCTTGCCGGCGCGTACGATCTTTTTCAGGTCGATTTCCAGCCCGATCATGAACAACATGAAAATCAGGCCCAGTTCGGAGATGACGCTGATCAATTCCTGGGACTTGACCCAGCCCATGCCGAATGGACCAATGAAAAACCCGGCGATAAGGTAGGCGAGGATCAGCGGCTGACGGGAAAAATGGGCCAGAAGGCCGAGCACCCAGGCAAACAGGATGCATAAAGTGATATCGCCAATAAGCTCATGCATAATTCAAGGATTCTCCTCGCTGCAACCTAAAGACCTGGCCGTGGGGGTCAAACGAGCAATGTGTCACATCCGCAAAACAGGCATTTTTCTTGCGGGATTTCTTGCGGTTCTGGGCTGTCTGCTCGCAGTGCAGCGCGATCCCCGCCAGGGCACAAACCGCCGGCAGGCATCGAACAGAACTTCGCCAGTTCCCTGACCGCCGTGCCGGCCGAGAATCTCGCTGTATCAGGTGCATTTTACGTGCCGGTCTATTCCAGCGTCGCGATGAGCCAGGGCAAGCTGCGGGCGGATTTTTCGGTCACGCTTAGCGTCCACAATGCCTCGGAAACCCGCCCGCTGGTGCTGAAGCGGATCGCCTATTTCGACACCGCGGGCAAGATGGTGGAAAGCTACCTCAAGGCGCCGGTCGCGCTAAAGCCATTCTCGAGCGTCGAGGTCTTCATCGCGACCACGGACGTGCGCGGCGGCACCGGGGCCAATTTCGTGGTGGACTGGGCCGCTACGAGCGAGATTGCGGAGCCTGCGGTCGAAGCGCTGATGATCGGCGGCGTCGGCAGCGGGCATTATGCCTTCATCAGCCAGGGGCGGCCGATCAGGATCGTTGGAAAGAACTAGCATGCCGGAAGGCCGCGGCTGGCGGCCTTCTCAACGAAAAACAAAACGGGAGTGAATGTCCATGTCTACCGCCGCACGATTTCGACTTCGGACCCTTGCTGCCAGCCGGATTGCCGGCACCGGCGGCGCGGTGGACGGGTCTTGCCAAATACAGTTTTGTCGGCGGCAACAATGACCCCGACCAGGTGCCGGTCGACGGATTGATCGATGCGGTCAACGCCGTGCTCAAGCGCGAAGGCAAGACGCTCGCGACCTATGGCCTCGCCAGCGGCCCGCAGGGCTATCGTCCGCTGCGCGAATTCCTCACGGGTAAACTGAAGCGCGATGCCGGCATCGACTGCGCCGCCGACGACATCATGATCGTTTCCGGTTCGCTGCAGGCCCTCGACCTCGTCAATCAAACATTGCTGGCGCGCGGCGACACCGTGCTGATCGAGCAGGAGACCTATCAGGGATCGCTGAACCGGCTGACGCGGCTTGGCGTCAACGCCGTCGGCATTCCCCTTGACGACGAAGGCATGCGGATGGACGCGCTGGCGGCAGCGCTTGCCGACCACAAGCGCCGCGGCATCACGCCGAAATATATCTACACGATCCCGACCGTGCAGAACCCGACCGGCAGCATCATGCCCGAGACGCGGCGCGCCGAGATGCTAAGGCTGTCGCAGGAATATGGCGTGCCGATCTTTGAGGACGATTGCTACGCCGATCTGATCTGGAACGGACAGCGGCCGCCCGCGATCTATGCGATGAGCAAGAACAACAGCGTCATCCATATCGGCTCGTTCTCCAAATCGATCGCACCGGCGCTGCGGGTCGGCTTCATCGTCGCGCCCTGGGAAATGATGTCGCGGATGCTGGCGCTGAAGACCGACGCCGGCTCCGGCGCGCTGGAGCAGATGGTGCTGGCGGAATATTGCGCGCCGCATTTCGTATCTCATGTGCCGAAATTGACGCGCGGCCTGCGCGCCAAGCTCGACACGCTGATGGAAGCGCTGAACGAGCAGTTCGGCACGGCGGCCGAATTCGAGGACCCCAAAGGCGGCATTTTCCTGTGGGTCAAATTGCCCGACAATGTCGATACGTTAAAGCTCTATCAGGCGGCGTTGGCGGCGGGCGTCGCCATCAATCCCGGGCCCGAATGGTCGACCAACAAGGCCTATGCCGGCTGCCGTTTGCGGCTGTGTTTTGCCAGCCCCTCGCATGAGCAGATCCGCGAGGGCGTAGCCGTGCTCGCCGAAGTGTGCCGCAAGGAATTCGGCGTGCCCGCCAGAAGCGCGAATGTGGAGAAACAGGCGCGCGCGTAGATGCCGATTTGCAATCGGGGCGAATTCACTTCGGTCATCGGCGACGTCTGTTTCGTCCAGACTCTGACCGAATGAGTCTCTTGGCCGCTTCCGCTGCGGCGGAAGCGTAACTGCGGTCTCCATGGATCAGAATCAAGGCGATTGCGCCCTCGGAAAGCAGCCATATTTCGCGGGCGAGTTCTCGCGGTGAACGCACATTGGCCTTGGCCAAAAGGTCCGCGAGATGACCTTCAAGCATCGCCTTGTGACGGCGGGCGATCAGGCGCGCGGGGTGTCCGCGAAGATCGGCGAGTTCGATGACCAGACGAGTAAATCCGGAACCCGCCCATCGCGGCTGATCCGACCAGACGGCCAGATCCTCAAAAAGCTTATCGACAATGGCTTCGGGAGAGCCAGCAAGACCCTCGCCGAAGGTTCGGAAGGCGGCCAGCGCGAGGGCATGCTGCACTTCGAGCACTTCGCCAAGAAGCGTGTCCTTGCTTGCGAAGTGATAATACAGTGTTCGCTTGGTAACGGCGGCCGACGCCGCGATTTCGTCCATGCTCACGCGCGTGAAACCCTTGCGACGGAACAGGCGGTAGGCCGCATCCAGGATGGTCTGACGAGTGGGCGCCGGGGATCGCGGCATCTCTTCTCCCGTTGGGAGAATGTATACCGGTTAGTGTATTTACAACAATACGCATCGCGTCTCGAATGCGACGGTCGCGATCCCCAATCCGAAGCGGGATGATTGCGGCAGTAGCGCCGCTATACGCGGGGAGAACACGGTGATCCCGGAAAAGCTCACATTCCGATCCGTGACGGCTCGGCCGGTTCTGGTGCCACTTCGCCGGCCGGTAGTATCCAAGGTCGGCCTGTTCGATCAATGGCCTGTCATTCTCATCGATCTAGCAACCGAGGAAGGGATTGTCGGCCGCAGCTATCTCGAGCCCTATTTGAAGCACTCGGCGCGCTATATCGTACCGGCGATTCACGACCTTGCCGACTCGCGCAAAGGCCACGCCATCCGGCCGATCGAGGATTTTCAGAACGGACGTCGAGCGCTGAACCTGATCGGCTATGAAGGCGTGTCGATGATCGCAGTATCCGGGCTAGATATGGCGGCGTGGGATGCCCTGGCAAAGGCGGCCGGCATGCCACTCGCTGTTTTGCTCGGCGGCTCGACCGGTTCGGTCCCGGCCTACAACAGCAATGGTCTCTGGCTTACGGAGGTAGCCGGTCTGGGCGATGATGCGCGAGCGCTCGTAGCCGAAGGCGGCTTCAAGGGCCTCAAGCTACGGTTGGGCCGCGACAGCCTGACGGACGATCTCGCGGCAATCGATGCTGTGCGCGCGGCGGTTGGCCCGGACATCAAATTGATGGTGGATTTCAATCAGGGCCTCAGTCTCGGCGAGGCGCTGCGACGCTGTCACGCTCTCGACAAACAGGGCCTCTACTGGTTCGAGGAGCCGATAGCGTACAACAATCTCGCGGGCTACGCACAACTGAGCAGGGAGTTGGCGACGCCGTTGCAAATGGGCGAGAACTTCTATGGACCGCGCTCATTACATCAGGCGCTGTCAATCAGCGCCGCGGACTACGTCATGCCGGATCTCATGCGCATCGGCGGCGTGACCGGCTGGCTGCGCGCGTCTTCGATAGCCGGAGCCGCGGGCGTCGAGATGTCGACGCACCTCTATCCTGAATTTTCGGCGCACTTAATGCGCGTGACCGAAACCGCTCACTGGCTGGAGTGGCAGGACTGGGCGGACCCGATCCTTGCCGCACCATTTGAGCTTTCAGACGGCCTTCTCATGGTCCCAAATCGCCCCGGCGCTGGCGTGGAATGGAACGAAGATGCCGTAAAGCGCTACCAGTACGACGCGTAACGAACGACAACTCGTGCCGGATTTACCGCACCGCGAAGGGCGACTGATACGGCCGACCGAACGGCACGCCGTTGATGACCGTCTGCACCGGCTTCAGCAAAACCTTGCCGTCGCGCTTGTTGTTGCGGGTGTCGAGGAACGAGACCGGCCCCTCGACCATTTCCATGATCGCGACATCGCCGGGTGCGCCGGGCTGCAGCGTGCCGATCTTGGGGGCGCGGTTGATGATTTTGGCCGGCGCGGTGGTCGCCATCGTCACCACCTGCTCCAGCGAAAAGCCCATCGCCATGAACTTGCTCATCACGTTGGGCAGATAGGGTATGCCGGGCGAATTGCCGGAGAAGACGTGGATATCGGACGAGATCGTGTCCGGCGAGCAGCCGCCGGGGATCGCCACTTCGGCCACCGTGAAATCGAAACTGCCGCCGCCGTGGCCGACGTCGAATATGACGCCGCGCTGCTTGGCGGCAAGCGCCGCCGGCAACAGCTTGCCGTCCTGCACGATGTTGGTGAACACGCCCGCCATGTTCGGGAAACCGGAATAGGCATGGGTGAGCACATCGCCCGGCCGCAGCAGGTCGAGAATCTGCGACATCAGTTCCTTGGTTTCGACGCCGCCGATATGCACCATCATCTTGGCCGGCCAGCCGGACATCTCGCAGGCCTGGATGCCGCGCTTCAGCGGCTCGAGGCCATGCTTGAAGATCACGTTCTCCGACATCCGCACCTTGACGCCGATCAGGAAGTCCTGGTTTTCGGCGAGCGCCATGGCGCAGGCTTCGACCTGTGCGTTGTCGATATTGTAGAGTTCGGCGACCGGGAAAGCCGACAGGCCGTTGTTGGCGATATGGACGAAGGCGTAAATCCGCGCGCGCGATTGCGCCACGATGTAACGGCGCAACGCAGCGAGGTTATTGACGCCGGCATCGCCCGCCGACACCACCGTGGTCGTGCCCTGGAATTGCACCAGTTCGTCGGCGGGAATGCCGATGGCGGAGCCGTAGGGGTAGACGTGGCAGTGCAGGTCGATCAGCCCCGGCGTCACCAGTTTGCCCGAGGCGTCGATCATCTTCGAGGCGCGGGCGGCCGGAATATCGTTCTCGATCGCCTCGATCACGCCCCAGCGAATGCCGATATCGCGTTTTCCCCGTAACGACTGGCTGGGATCGAGGACATCACCGCCCTTGATGACGAGGTCGAACTTGTCGTTCGGCCCCATCGCCGCGTTGGCGCGGCCGGCCATGCCAGTGACGGCGGCGATGACGGCGGCCGATCCCGACAGGCCAAAAAAATCACGGCGTGAAAATCCGGTCATGGCAGCGCTCCCCCTGATATTTTTTTGTCCGACGATGATGCGCCGGGTGCTGGTTTTGCGCAAGCTTCCCGGCAGCTGGGGGACTGCTCAGGCATCCCCCACAAACCAGTCACCTGCCTACGCAAAAATGAATGACCCCACCGCTGGTCTCGTATTCCCGTCTGACCTAGTCTCCGCCCGCCAAATCAAGGGCCGAAGAGCCCAAAACGGGAGACGTCCATGGTGTCCATTCGAATTGTTGCGGCCACGCTTTGCGTGCTGGCTTCCGGTGCCGCCTTTGCCGACGATCCCCTGCCCCGCGCCAAGCCCGAAGAGGTCGGCCTGTCCAGCGAGCGGCTGGCGCGGATCGCCGAAACGCTGAAAGCCGATATCGCCGCGGGACGGACTCCGGGCGCGGTTATCGCTATCGCCCGCCATGGCAAACTGGTGGCGCTCGATGCCTATGGCTGGCGCGACAAGGCCGCCAATATCCCCATGACCACCGACACCATCTTCAACATCGCCTCGATGACCAAACCGATGACGGCCGTCGGCGGGCTGATGCTGTATGAACAGGGCAAGCTCCTGATCGACGAACCCCTGAGCAAATATTTCCCCAAATTCGCCAGCATGCGCGTTGCGGTGCGTGACAATGGCGAGCCAACCGCGGAAACCGTTCCTGCCAATCGCCAGATCACGATCCAGGATCTGATGCGGCATACGTCCGGGATCATCTATGGCGGCCGCGGCAACACCGTCGTGCACAAGTTGTATCCGGCCGGCAGCGGCGATGCGTCCAGCAACTATGACGGCGCGGCCTTCATGGACAAGCTCGCAACACTGCCGCTGCTGTACCAGCCCGGCACCGTGTGGGACTACGGATTCGGTCTCGACGTGCTCGGCCTCACTATTGAAAAGATCAGCGGCCAGCCGCTCGGGCAATATCTGCAGGCCAATCTGTTCGCCCCGCTGGGGATGACCGATACCGGCTTCTCGATCTCGCCAGAGAAAGCCGCGCGCTATGCCAAACCGCTGGCGGCCGATCCCGACACCGGCAAGCCGCAGGCGCGCAATCCCGAACTGACGCAGCCGCTCAAATTCGAATGCGGCGGCGGCTGCGCAGCCTCTACCGCATCCGACTATCTGCGCTTTGCGATGATGCTGATGAATGGCGGCCGCTCCGGCGAGGCGCGCCTGCTCGGGCCCCGGACCGTCGCCTACATGCTGTCGGATCAGTTGGGCCCAGGCATCAAGAACCTCGTCGGTAACGCCGATCCGACCCGCGCCGATTACGGCTTCGGTCTCGGGCTTGCGGTACGCACCACACCCGGTGTGGTGAGGATGATGGGATCGGTCGGACAATTCTCCTGGCCCGGCGCCAGCGGCACCGACTGGTGGGTCGATCCCAAGGAAGAACTCGCGGTGGTTTATCTCTCGGCGGCGCCCGGCCCGATCCGCTGGCACTACCGGCAGAAGATCAACGCGCTGGTGTATCAGGCGATCATCGACTGAGCCGATACAGAACGCGTTCCACTTTGCACGCAATGGAACCTCGGTTCTCAGGAATCGAGGTTCTGTTTTTTGTTTGACGCGTTTTGTTGCGCGAATTCAAAACCATCGCGCATCCAGTTGCGGAGCCAACTTCGTTCGAAACGTTAGGCTTGCTGAACAGCTGTTCAGAATTCTCTTCGGGTTCCGGCGGAACGTTCGCATCGCTGCGAGGTTTACTGTCAGCTCAACCGAGGAGGACAGCAATGAAGAAGTTTGGATACGTTTTAGCCGCGCTTGGCGCGATCGTCGTCGCGGCGCCGTCGATTGCAAGCGCGGAGACCGTTGTGATCAAGCGCGGTGGGTTATCACCATGGCTATGGCGCCTATGGCGCGCGCGCCGAGTACCGCGTATCACGATCGCGGCTGGCATCGCGGATGGCATGGTCATCGCGACAAGGTCGTGATCATCAAGAAGCATCGTTACTGAGGCTGACGCACTTGAAACGGAAAATGGCTCCCGCAAGGGGCCATTTTCTCTTGAGACGCATTTTCGTTTGAAACAAACGGCTTGCGCCGGATGCGTCAGCTATAGATTTCGAACAGGCCTGCGCCGCCCTGGCCGCCACCGATGCACATGGTGACGACGCCCCACTTGGCCTTGCGCCGGCGGCCTTCCTGCAGGATGTGGCCGGTGAGACGCGCGCCGGTCATGCCGAAGGGATGGCCGATCGCGATCGAGCCGCCGTTGACGTTGTACTTCTCGGGATCGATGCCGAGCTGATCGCGGGAGTAGAGGCACTGGCTCGCGAACGCTTCGTTGAGCTCCCAGATGTCGATGTCGTCGACCTTGAGGCCATGGCGCTTCAACAGTTTCGGCACGGCGAACACCGGGCCGATGCCCATCTCGTCCGGCTCGCAGCCGGCCGACGCCCAGGCGACGAAGCGGCCCAGCGGGTTGAGGCCGCGCTTTTCGGCGTCCTTGGCTTCCATCAGAACGACCGCAGCCGCGCCGTCCGAGAGCTGGCTGGCGTTGCCGGCGGTGACGTATTTGCCCGGACCCTTCACCGGCTCGAGCTTGGCCAGGCCTTCCATCGTGGTTTCGGGGCGGTTGCACTCGTCGCGATCGACGACGTAGTCGACGATGCTCTCCGCTTTCGTCGCCTTGTCGACCACCTTCATTCTGGTCTTCATCGGGACGATTTCGTCCTTGAACTTGTTGGCCTGCTGGGCGGCGGCCATGCGGCGCTGCGATTCCAGCGAGTACTCGTCCTGATATTCGCGGCTGAGCTTGTAACGCTCGGCGACGATGTCGGCGGTGTCGATCATCGCCATGAAGATGTCGGGCGCAGCTTTCAGCAAATCCGGATCGATCAATTCCTTCGGCGAGCCGCCGCCGGGGATCGAGATGCTTTCAACGCCGCCGGCCACGATGCAATCGGAGCCGTCCGAGCGGATGCTGTTGGCGGCCATCGCGATGGTTTGCAGTCCCGACGAGCAGAAGCGGTTGACCGATACGCCGGCCGTCGACTTCGGCATGCCGGCGAGCAGCGCCGCCTGACGGCCGATATTCGGCGCGCCATGCGCGCAATTGCCGAGATAGCAGTCCTCGACATAGTCCTTGTCGACGCCGGCGCGCTCGACGGCGTGCTTGATGGCGTGGGCTGCCATGGACATCGGAGGGGTAATATTGAACCCGCCGCGACCGGATTTTGCCAGTCCGGTACGTGCATAGGAAACGATTACGGCTTCACGCATTTTTAGACCTCCCTTTGATGCGGTCCAGTATGGACTGGACCAAAGCCCGTGTGTAGCGAAAACCTGAATTCCGGAGGGCGGAACAAGGAAGGAATCCTCCTCTGGTCCCACACCGGCATGGGCGACGGATTTGCACATCGCCTGTACTTCGGCAAGGCCGCAATTGTCATGCGATCCGCGTTGCGCGCTTCGCGGCGAAACGCGGATCGAGCCGTTACGAGTTCGTCGATAAATAAGCCTTTAGGCCGCCTCTCAATCCCACGCCGGCGCGAAGCCCGGGCTTACGCAACGCTTGTTCTTCGGCAAGGCCGCGATCGCCTTGCGGTCCTCGTCGTCGAGCGTGACCTTCAGCGCGTCGAGATTGGCCTGCTGGCTTTCGGCGCGCGATGCCTTCGGGATCGCTGCGACGCCGTCCTGGTCGAGCAGCCATTTCAACGCCACCTGCGCCGCGCTGGCGTTGTGCTTGCGGCCGATCGCAGCCAGCGGCTCATCCGAGGCCACGCGGCCCTGCGCCAGCGGACAATAGGCCACCAGCGGGATCGATTTCGCGGTGAGATATTGGCGCAATGGCGCCTGATCCAGCATGACGTGGTATTCGACCTGGTTGCAGGCGACCGGGGCCTTGATCTCCTCGACCACGGTTTTCAAGAGCGCGATGTTGAAATTGGCGACCCCGATGGCGCGGGTGCGGCCCTCTTGCTTCAGCTTCATCAGCGTCTCGAACATTGCGGGCAGATTCATGTTCCTGGCCGGCCAGTGCACCAGATAGAGATCGATCTGATCGAGCCGGAGCTTCTTCAAGGAAGCGTCGAAAGCCCGGCGGATGGCATCGGGCGCCAGATTTTCGTTCCAGACTTTTGTGGTGATATGCAGGTCGTTGCGGGCGATCCTTGATGCGGCGAGCGCGGCGCCGATGGCTTCCTCGTTGCCGTACATCTCGGCCGTGTCGAGATGCCGGTAGCCCAGCCCCAACGCGCTTTCGACCGCGGCGCGGCAGACGTCGCCCTGCATGCGATAGGTGCCGAGGCCAAGCTTGGGCAGGCTGATGCCGCCAGCCTGCAGATTCTCGATCTTGAGATTTTCCATCATGACTCCTGAAAGACGTAATGCGCCGCCGGCTTGGCCGAAGCCGCGTGGACGGGTATTCCATTGAGGGGGATAGGCCGCTATTGGATAGCCTGACCGAAAGGCAAAAGGCAAATCAAGATCGGGTTAGGGGAGCGATGGTCAGGGCGCTGCGACAATGGCTGGAAACCCATGAATTGCCCGCGATCATCGTCGGCGTTCTCGGCGTGATCATTGCGCTTTCCGCGCTGCTGGTGGTCGGCGGCTATCTTCTGGTGACGCCCTGACCACCCATTGAAGCCACACCGCACCGCCTCAGATATGCTGCGCCATGATTTGACCCGGCCGTGCGTCCGGACGGGGCTCGATATCGACCGACCATAGATCCTGGTTGCCGACATCCTTCAGGGTCACGGTCATGATCTCTGTTTTTCCGTCGATATCGACACGCCCGAAAAATTGCAGCCCAAAGCAGGGCGCGAGATTCTCGCCCTGCTCCGCGCCGCAGCCCCGCTGGAACATGGCCCGGGGGCCGAAGGTATTGTCGAGTTCGCCGGGCGCCCAGGTGCCGGCATGCAGCGGGCCGGAGACAAATTCCCAGAACGGTTCGAAATCGGAAAATACCGCGCGGTCCGGATCGTAATGATGGGCGGCGGTGTAGTGCATGTCGGCGGTCAGCCACACCGTGTTGCGGATACCGGCGCGTTTCATGAACGCGAGCAAATCGGCGATCTCGTGTTCGCGCCGTTCCGGCGGGCCGTCGCCGAGCGCAATGGCGTCCTCGCTGATCAACCCGATCGGCAGATCGGCGGCGATCACCTTCCAGGTCGCGTTCGATGCTACCAGCTCGCGTTTCAGCCAGGCTAGTTGCACCGGGCCGAGGATGCAGGTTTCGCTTTTGTCGTCGCGCTTGTTCCAGGTGGAATCGCGATAGCTGCGCATGTCGATCAGGAAGACGTCGAGCAGCGGACCATAAGCGATCTTGCGATAGACCCGCCCGCCCTGCTCAGGCGCCGCGCTGATCGGCATGAATTCGTGAAACGCACGGCGGGCCCGCGCCACCAGTTTCGAGCTGCCATCCTCGGCATAGCCGGTCTCGTCGGCCGAACCGATCGGTGACCAGTCGTTGGTCACCTCGTGATCGTCCCACTGCGCGAAGATCGGGACCTCGGCATGGAAGGCGCGAAAATGATCATCAAGCCAATTGTATTTATAATTGCCGCGAAACTGCGCGAGGCTGTGCGCGACGGCGGATTTTTCTTCCGTGACAATGTTCCGCCAAATACTCGCCGTCAGGCAATTCCAGTTCGGACGGTACCGGGCAGTCGCCATAGATGTGATCGCCGGAATGAATGAAGAAGTCCGGACGGTTGTCCAGCATGGTCCGGTAGGTCCGCATGCCGCCGCGGCTGGGATCGATGCCCCAGCCCTGCCCCGCGGTATCGCCGGACCAGACGAACGAAACCGAATTCCGTGCCACCGGCGCGGTGCGGAAATGCCCGAACTGCGTCTCGCCTGCGACCCCGCCTGCACTGACGTCGTCAAAGCGCACGCGGTAGAAAATATCCTGCCCCGGCGGCAGGCCATCGACCAGTACTTTCGAAGTGAAATCGCTGTCGGGCAATGCATCGGCAGAAACTCTGCGAATGACGCTCTTGAAATCTTCGTCGGTCGAACATTCGACCTGCATCCGTGCCGGCCGGTCGGCGCGCGCCCATACCATCGCGGATTGAGACGAGACGTCACCCGATTGAATTCCGCAGGCGATCAACGGACGATCCGCCGCGCGGCTAAGATACGGTTTGGCCAAGCCGGCAACTGCGATCGTTGCCGCCGAGCGGACCAATAATTGCCGCCGCGTCAAACGTCGCTTCGCACCTATCGCAATCGCCATGGAGCAGACCTTCGTCGAATCACGACGGAGGTTGCCCGCTCAACTTGACTCCTAGCGGAAGGTTTTACGACAGGTAGATGACTCCCGGCACTGGCCCTCTCGCCCCGTTTGTGGGGAGTGGAGAAGAAATCATCGCTGCCAGTTGCAGATGCCGCCGGACTTGCACGGCCAAGTCTGAACTCGAGTCTGAACTCGAGTCTGGATTCGCGTATCGGCGGCCTGTGCATCCAGCGGATTGGTGTGACGTCGCGCCAGTCTTGCCGGTGCCAGTCTTGCCCGCGCCGGAGCACGCGGTTGCTCGACGACACGAACAGTCCTGACCTTACGCGCGGCGACCTTGGGCTCGCGCGGTTCCGCGCGCGTCTGCGCATCGCTGCCACGGTCGGCTTTCGCCTCGATCGGAACCCGCGCGAATTCGGCGTCGGGGCCGAGCCGCTTCGGCGAAAGCGCGGCTTTCGAAAGATCAAGGCCGAGGAACTCGCTGGGCTGGTATTCTTCCGCCATCGCCGGGCCGTTCAGTGCCAAAAACCCGATGCAAAGCGTTGCAACAAAAACGTTTTTCCGGACCATCAGGCCTCCTGGGCTTTTCAGGACCCTCAGGCCTCCTGAAACGACAAACGGGACAACAGCGATCATGTAGGGAGCCGGCCGGCCAATGCCAACCGTTATGGTGGGCAAGGTTACCCGCTGACTACGCCGGCCGCGGAAAGTTTTCCGGGGCCGCGCCGACAGGTCGATACAGGCCTATTCCGCGGCTTGCGCGACGGGTTGCCCGATGGCGGCCTCGAGGCGCGCGCATTCACGGCGATATTTCGCGACATTGGCTTCCTTGATGTGGCCGTAGCCGCGCACCAGATCCGCCGATTTTGCAAGTTGCACCAGCCGCGCAAAATCGACGGGCCCGGCCTTGTCGAGATGGCGGAAGATCATCGCCGAATATTCGCCCGGAAGCTGACGCTCCATCCTGCGCTCGGACGTATATCCGAACGGATCGAAGGCGGTGCCGCGCAGGAATTTGAACCGCGTCAGAATCTCGAACGCACCGAGGATCCAACCGCCGAATTCGCGCTTGCGCAGGTGCCCCGTGACCTTGTCGCGGCGAGCCAGCAACGGCGGCGCAAGGCTGACCTTGACGCCTGGATCGCCGTCGAACTGCTCCTTCAGCGCTTTCGCGAATTCCCCGTCGGAATAGAGCCGGGCCACCTCGTACTCGTCCTTGTAGGCCATCAGCTTGAACAGGCCTTTTGCGAACGCCTCGGTGAGTTCATGCGATCCGGGCGCAGCCAATATTTCGGCGGCGCGAACGCGCTCGACCTGCGCCAGATAACGCGCCGAATAGGTTTCGTCCTGATAGTCGGTCAGGAAGCTGGCGCGGAAGGCGATGCTCTCTTCGAGCGTCCGCTTGGCTGGCGCCGAGCCGGAATTCTTGAAGCGCGCAGCGCTGACCACGCGTTGCAGGTCATGCGCCGCGAGCCGGCCCCAGGAGAATGCCAGCTCTGTTCATCTCGATCGCCGCGCCGTTGAGATCGATCGCTTTCATGATCGCCTCCAGCGACAGCGGGATCGAACCGCGCTGGAACGCGAAGCCCAGCATGAAGGAATTGGTGGCGATGCTGTCGCCCATCAGGGCCGTCGCGAGACCGGTCGCGTCGAGAATATCGAGATCGGAAGCGCGGACGGCTTCATTGAGCGAATCGCGCATCGCTCCGACCTGGAAATCGATATCCGGATCGATCACAAAGCTCGCGGTCGGCAGCAGATCGGCGTTGACGATCGCGCGGGTGAGGCCGCGCTCGGCCCGGCTCAACGCCGGAATGCTCGTGGCGACCACGATATCGCAACCGAGAATGAGATTGGCGCTGCCGGGCCCGATGCGGACATTGGCAAGATGATCCGGCGACGGCGCGATGCGGACGTGGCTCATGACAGCGCCGTTCTTCTGCGACAGCCCCGTAAAGTCGAGCGTCGAGCACGCCTTGCCGTCGACGTGAGCGGCCATGCCGAGCAGCGCGCCGATGGTGATGACGCCGGTGCCGCCAATGCCGGTCACGAGAATGTTGAAGGCGCCATCCAGCGCCGGCGTCGGGGGCAGCGGCAAGTCGGCGAACAGCGCCGACGGATCGGCTGCGGCGCGGTCGGCTTTCCTGAGCTTGCCGCCGTGCACGGTGACAAAACTCGGACAAAAACCTTCGATGCAGGAAAAATCCTTGTTGCAGTTCGATTGGTCGATCCGCCGCTTGCGGCCGAATTCGGTCTCCAGCGGCTGCACGGAGACGCAATTGGACGCCTGCGAGCAGTCGCCGCAGCCTTCGCAAACGCGCTCGTTGATGAAAACGCGCTTCGGCGGATCGGGATAGAGCCCGCGCTTGCGGCGGCGCCGCTTCTCGGCCGCACAGGTCTGGTCGTAGATCAGGACCGTAAGTCCCTTGACCTCGCGCAATTCCTTCTGCACGGCGTCGAGCTCGCGGCGGTGATGAATGGTCGCCCCGGCGGGGAAATAATTGGCCGGATATTTTTCCGGGATCGTCGGAGACGATCGCAAGACGCTTGGCGCCCTCGGCCGAAACTTGATGCGCGATCTGCGAGACGGTCAAGCCGCCTTCGGCGGGCTGGCCGCCGGTCATGGCCACCGCGTCATTGTAGAGGATCTTGTAGGTGATGTTGACGCCGGCGGCAGCAGCCGCGCGCAACGCCAGCAGGCCGGAATGCGTGTAGGTGCCATCGCCCAAATTCTGGAACACATGCGGTTCGCTGGTGAACGGCGCCTGCCCGATCCAGGTGACGCCTTCCGCGCCCATATGCGAAATCGTCTGGGTGCGGCGGCTCGGTACCGACAGCGCCATGCCGTGACAGCCGATGCCGGCCATCGCGCGGCTGCCTTCGGGCACTTTGGTGGAGGTGTTGTGCGGGCAGCCCGAACAGAAATACGGCGTGCGCTGCAGCTTTGCGGCGCCGATGCCTTCCGCCGGACGGTCAAAGGCTTCGAGCTTGGCGAGGCGCTGCTCCAGCGCCGGGCTGCGATGGCCAAGCCTGCGCAAGCGGGCGACGACCGCGGCCGCGACCATGGTCGGCGTCAATTCGCCCTCGCTCGGCAACAATGGCGCACCGGTCTCGTCGCGCTTGCCGACCACCGAAGGCCGCTTCGACGCGTCGACATTATAGAGAATGCGCAGCAGCTGATCTTCGATGAAGCCGCGCTTCTCCTCGACCACCAGCACGTCCTGCAAGCCTTCGGCGAAGGCACGCGCGCCCGCTTCTTCCAAGGGCCAGGTCAGCGCGACCTTGTAGAGGCGCAGTCCCAACGCCTGGGCTTCGGCGTCGGTGATGCCGAGATCGGCCAGCGCCTGCCGCAGATCGAGATAGGCCTTGCCGGTCGCCATGATGCCGAGCCGCGCCGGCTTGGAGTCGAGCACGATGCGGTCGAAGCGATTGACGCGGGTAAAGGCGGCGAGCGCCTGCATTTTCGGACCGTGCAGCCGGCGCTCCTGCTCCAGCGGCGCGTCCGGCCAGCGGATGCCGAGCCCGCCCGGCGGCATCTCGAAATCGTCGGGCATGATGATCTTGATGCGATCGGGATCGCTGACGATCGAGGCCGAGCTTTCGACCGTCTCCGAGATCGCCTTGAAGCCGACCCAGCAACTGGAGTAGCGCGACAGCGCAAAGCCGAGAATGCCGAGATCGAGATAATCCTGCAGCGTCGCGGGATTGACGACCGGCATCAGCGCGGCTGCGAACACCTGTTCGCTCTGATGGGCGAGCGTCGAGGATTGGCAGCCATGGTCGTCACCGGCGAGCGCAATCACGCCGCCATTCGGCGAGGTGCCGGCCGAGTTCGCATGCTTGAGCGCATCCATGGAACGATCGACGCCGGGCCCCTTGCCGTACCAGATGCCGAACACGCCATCGACCTTGGCGCCCGGGAACATGCCGACCTGCTGGCTGCCCCACACCGCGGTCGCCGCCAGATCCTCGTTGAGGCCCGGCTGGAATTCGATGTCGTGCTGCTTGAGGAAGGTTTTCGCGCGCCACAGCGCGTGGTCGTACATTCCGAGCGGCGAGCCGCGATAACCGGAGATGAAGCCCGCGGTGTTGAGACCCTGCGCCCGGTCGCGTTCGCGCTGCAACATGGGCAACCGGACCAACGCCTGCGTACCGGAAAGGAAAATTCGCTTCGCATCCAGACGGTACTTGTCGTCCAGTCCGACGTCCATCAAGGCCATTCCCGCACTCCCCGTCTGCGTTCGCGTCTCGCCGGTTATTCGAACCGGTCTCGTTCAGGGCACCATGCACCGATTTTGCTATGCGTGCCCAGCCTGTATTCATGGCGACAGGGCATATCTCGGCGCATGCGGCGTCGCACCGCAAGCCCTTGCCCAAACCCCGCTTCTTTGAAACGCTGGCGCCCGAAGGGAGCACCCGCACGGCTGAGCCGATATCGCCAGCTCCATCGCGCCAACAAGGAAAACCAACAAGATGGCCCGCCTGCCCTATCTCGAAGCCGATCAGGTCGCCCCCGAATATCGCGACATGCTCAAGCGCAACACCAATTTGCACAAGCTGCTGGTCAACTCGCCGGACATGGCGCGCGCCTTCAGCGGCATGGGCGGCTATATCCGCTTCAAGAGCAAGCTCGACCCGCGCTTACGCGAACTCGCGATCCTGCAGGTCGGCTGGATGGAGAAATCGGAGTATGAATTCACCCATCACGTGAAGATCGGCAAGGAATTCGGCGTCACCGACGACGACATTGTGGGCATGATGGCCGAGACCGAGGGCAAGCCTTCGAAGCTTGAGCCCCTGGCAAAGGCGATCCTGCGGGGCGCGCGCGAGATGGTGCGCGAGCTTGCGATGTCGGACGCGACCTTCGCCGAGATCAAGAAGGAGCTCTCCGACGAGCACATGACCGACCTCGTGCTCACCATCGCCTTCTACTGCGCGGTCGTACGCGTGCTTGCGACCATGAAGATGGACAACGAACCCTATTACAAAGAGGTACTGCAACAGTACCCGATCCCGGGAGTGGAATGAAATGCGCTTGAAAGATCGTGTCGCCATCGTCGTCGGCGCCGGCCAGAGCCCCGGCGAAGGCATCGGCAACGGCCGCGCCACCGCACTCACTTTCGCGCGCGAAGGCGCCAAGGTGCTTTGCGTCGATCATAACCTTGCCTCTGCGCAGGAAACGGTCGACATGATCAAGGCCAAGGGTGGCACGGCGGAAGCGTTCAAAGCCGACGTCACCAAGAATGCCGAGATCAAGGCGATGGTGGAAGATGCGCACAGCCGTTGGGGCAGCATCGATATCCTGCATAACAATGTCGGCGTCAGCCTGTCCGGCGGCGACGCCGAGCTGCTCGACATCACCGAAGAGGCGTTCGATCGCTGCGTGGCGATCAACCTCAAGAGCTGCATCCTCGCCGCCAAGCATGTGATCCCGATCATGCGAAAACAAAACAGCGGCAGCATCATCAACATCTCATCGATGGCCGTGATCACGACCTATCCTTACGTGGCCTACAAGGCGACCAAATCGGCGATGGTCGCGTTCACCGAACAGCTCGCCTATCAGAACGCGCAATACGGCATTCGCGCCAACGTGATCCTGCCCGGATTGATGAACACGCCGATGGCGGTCGATACCCGCGCCCGCGAATTCAAGAAGAGCCGCGCCGAAGTGGAGGCCGAACGCGACAGCAAGGTTCCGCTGCGCAAGAAGATGGGCACCGGCTGGGATGTCGCCAATGCAGCGCTGTTTCTCGCTTCGGACGAAGCAAACTTCATTACCGGCGTAACATTACCTGTGGACGGCGGCGCCAGTGTGCGGCGCGGTTAGAGCATGATCGGTTCTGATTGAATCAGAACCGAAGCTCTAAATTCTTGTTTTGACGCGTTTTCTTCACGCGAACCGGTATCCACTTCGCTCGAAAACGCTCTGGCATTCACGAAGCGATTCGAAATTCTTGATACATTCCAATGACACGATGATGTGACGGGCGCACCGTCATTGGTCGAAATACTGACTCGTTGTGGTCGCATGAATTTCACGTGCGACCGCTATCAGGCGGCCTAAGGAACTTCGGGAGTCCTGGACGCATGAACGACGAATTCGAATACGAGCTGACACATAATCAATGGGAAGCTTTGAAAGCGTTGCGCTCGGCTGCAACCGCAATTCCCAAAATGAACCGTTTTGCGGTCGAAAGCCTGATCACGCTCGGGCTCGTCGCAATCAGGGAAGATTCACCTGTCCTCACGCCCCAGGGACGCAAGGTCCTGATCCGGGGCTCGTCGCGACTGCTGCAGGATCTGGCGGCTTGATTCGCGATGGGTTATGCATCACCACAACGTCTGCCGCGCGCGTTCCGGCCATTCGCGATCGTATTTTTCTCCGCCAACCGTATTCGCGCTCATGTCGGCGAGGATCTGGCCCGGCGTCGGCAATATCTTGGGATCGACCCGCTTGTCGGGATTCCAGAGGTCGGAGCGCACGATGGCGCGGGCGCACTGGAAATAGATCTCCTCCACCGTCATGACGACGACCGTGCGCGGCGCCTTGCCTTCCATCCGAAACGAAGCCAGCAGGTCCGGCTCGGCCGACACGTGCGCACGCCCGTTGATGCGCAGCGTGCTGCCGGAGCCCGGAATCAGGAACAGCAGCGCCACGCGCGGATCGCGCACGATGTTGCGGAGCGAATCGCAGCGGTTGTTGCCGCGGCGGTCCGGCATCATCAGCGTCTTCTCATCATGGATACGAACAAAGCCCGGCAGATCGCCGCGCGGCGAGCAATCGAGCCCCTCCGGCCCGCAGGTCGCGAGCGCCGCGAACGGCGATTTCTCGATCAGGATACGATAGGCCGGCGTGACGCGATCGGCGACCTTGACGGTCGAAGCATCATTGGGAAACCCGTAGATGGCCTCGAGTTGTTCGATCGTCGCGATGACGGACATTGCTTCTCCTCGACCTAATCGTCCCACCTCTCGCCCTTGATGATGCGGACGAACTGACGTGCATGATATTCGGCGCTGCTGGTGTTGACGATGGTGACATCGGGCGCGGCGGCGGCATCGTCGACCGTGCGATGCAGCCGCTGCTCGATCTTGCCGTCGCTGGCCCGGCCGCGCATCGCCAGCCGCTCGGCCAGGACGTTCGGCGGCGCCGTGATCGAAACCACGGTGACGTTGAGATAGGCCTGGCGCATCGCCGGGATCACGGTGCGCGAAACATTGGCGACGACGGTGCGCCCGGCGTAGATATCGTCGTCGATCGCGCGGGACAGCGCATAGCGGTGGCCATGCGCTTCCCAATGCATGGCGTATTCGTCGCGCGCCAGCGCTGCCTCGAAGGTTCCCGCACTCACCTCTTCATTGTCCTCGGACGCCGAAGCTTCGCGCGTGATCACGCGGCGCGGAAAGACGATACTGGAATCGTCGGCGCAAGCGTCTTTGGCAAGCCCCAGCAGGGTGTCCTTGCCGGCGCCGCTCGGCCCCACCACCAGAATGAGCCGGCCGGGCCCGATCGCGGCCGTCTGGTCGGCTGACATGGTCGGTGCTTCGCTCATGCCACACGCCTCCCTTCCCGCCAGACGCTGCGCACCACGGGAATGTCGCGCGCGACATGCACCCGGATCAAATCGGCGCGCTTGCCGGCCGCGATCTCGCCGCGGTCGGCGAGGCCGACGGCTTCAGCCGGCGTCTTGGTGACGGTACGAACGGCGGATGCCAGATCGATCGCGGGAACGCGCTGCGGCAATTGCAGCGCCGCCATCAGCAGGCTGGAGGGAATGTAGTCGGACGACAGGATGTCCAGGAGGCCCTCGCGGGCAAGATCGACGGCGGCGATGTTGCCGGAATGCGAGCCGCCGCGCACCACGTTCGGCGCGCCCATCAGGATGCCGATGCCGGCTTGATGCAAACCCCGCGCGGCTTCCATCGTGGTCGGAAACTCCGCCACCGAGACACGGTCATTGATGGCATCCACGACATTCTCTTCGGTCGTATCGTCATGGCTGGCGAGCGGAATCGCATATTGGTGAGCCAGGGCGACGATCTCGCGCATGTTGGTCGCGGCATAGGCCTTCTGATAGGCGAAGCGCTTCTCGAACAAGATGTCGAGTTCGGCGTCGGTCATGCCGGCGCCCTTGCCGCGATAATAGTCGCGCAGCTTCGCTTCATCGCGGAACTGGCGTTGGCCCGGCGTGTGGTCCATCAGCGACATCAGCCGCACATCCGGCCGGTCAATCAGTTCCTTGGCTTCCTCGACTACGCTCGGCATCGGGATTTCGCAACGCAGATGCAGGAAATGATCGGCGCGCAGCAAATTCGCCGCGCGCGCCGAGGTGATCGCTTCCGCCAGCACGCCCGCCCTGCCGTCGACTTCCTCGGCGCCGTCCTCGCGCCATACCCGCAGCGAATCCAGCACCGTGGTGATGCCCGAAGTGGCCAACTGTCCGTCGTAGGAGACAACGGCAGCGATCGGATCCCAGAACACTTTCGGACGCGGCACGTAATGCGCCTCGAGATGATCGGTGTGCAACTCGATCAGGCCGGGCATGATGAGATCGCCGCCGGCATCTTCGCTGCCGGTCGGCGCGTCGCCTTCACCGAATTCGGCGATGCGGCCGTCGGCAAAGGCGACCCAGCCGCGCTCGATCACGCGATCGGCCAGCACAATGCCGGCATTGCCGAGGATGGTTTCGTGCTTCGAAGTCATCTCACATCTCTTCCTTCATGCCGCCGCGGCAAACGATGTCACGTCAACGATACGGTCGGCGATCAAATGGCGAATCTCGTCGTCATGGACGATCGCCACCATCGCGACGCCCTGGCGTTTCTTCTGGCCGATCAACTCCACGACGACAGCGCGATTGGCGGCATCGAGCGAAGCGGTCGGTTCATCCAGCAGCAGGATCGGCAAATCCGAAATGAAGCCGCGCGCGATGTTGACGCGCTGCTGCTCGCCGCCCGAGAACGTCGATGGCGGCAGCGCCCAGAGCCGTTCGGGAATATTGAGCCGGCGCAGCAATACACCCGCCTTCTCGCGGGCTTCCGTACGCGCCATTCCGTTCACGATCAAGGGCTCGGCGACGACGTCCAGCGTGGCCACGCGCGGCACCGCCCGCAGGAACTGGCTGACATAGCCGATGGTGGAGCGGCGCACGCTCAGCACCTGCCGCGGTTCGGCCGTCGCGAGATCGATCACCGCGCCCTGATGGCGGATATCGATACGGCCGCCATCGCAGCGGTAATTGCCGAAGATCATTTTCAGGATCGAGGATTTGCCGGCCCCCGACGGGCCCGACAGCACAACGCACTCGCCCGATACGACATGAAACGAGACCCCACGCACCACCGGCAGGTCGATCCCGCCCTGCAGATGCATGGTAAAGGTCTTTTCGGCGTTGGATATGTCGATCATCGCATTCATGGGCGCGCTCATGCCGGCAAAATCGAGGAGACGAGCAACTGGGTGTAGGGCTCGCGGGGATCGTCGAGCACCTGATCGGTCAGCCCGGTTTCGATGACGCGGCCGCCCTTCATCACCATCACGCGGTGCGACAACAGCCGCGCCACCGCGAGATCGTGGGTGACGACGATGGCGGCGAGACCGAGTTCGCTGACGAGATTGCGCATGAGATCAAGCAGGCGCGCCTGGACGGACACGTCGAGCCCGCCGGTCGGCTCATCCATGAAGACCAGCCGCGGTTCGGTGACGAGATTGCGCGCGATCTGCAGCCGCTGCCGCATGCCGCCGGAATAGGTGCGCGGCGCGTCGTCGATGCGGTCGACATCGATTTCGACCCGTTCCAGCCAGGACGATGCGGTGTCGCGAATCCGGCCATAGTGATTCCAGCCGACCGCCATCAGCCGCTCGCCGACATTGGCGCCGGCCGAAACCGCCATCCGCAAGCCCTGCGCGGGATCCTGATGCACAAAACCCCAGTCGGTGCGAAACAGAAAGCGCCGCTCGGCCTCACCAAGTGCGGCCAGATCGCGCAACACACCGTCGCGCATCCGGTACGACACCCGTCCCGCGCTCGGCGCAAGCTGCGCGGACAGCAATTGCAGCAGCGTCGACTTGCCCGATCCGGACTCGCCGACGACGGCCAGCACTTCGCCGGGATAGAGCGCAAACGACACCTCGCGGCAGGCGGTCAGCCGGCCGAAATTCTTGCCGAGGCTTTCGGCAACCAGCAGCGGCTGATCGTCCTGCGCGATATTTTGGGGCTCAGCCATGCGCCCTCTCCTTGTGCGGCGCCACGCTCTCGCTGCCGCGATGGCCGGCCGCCTGACGCTGCTCGCAATAGTCGGTATCGGAGCAGACGAACATCCGCCCGCCCTTGTCGTCGGTGACGATCTCGTCGAGATAAGAATTGTCGGCGCCGCACAGCGCGCACGGTGCGTCGAAGCGGTAGCGCGTAAAGGGATGGTCCTCGAAGTCGAGCGACACCACGCTCGTATGCGGCGGAATCGCGTAGATGCGCTTTTCACGGCCGGCGCCGAACAATTGTAAGGCGCAACAATTGTCCATCTTGGGATTGTCGAATTTCGGCGTTGGCGACGGGTCCATCACATAGCGCGCGTTCACCTTCACCGGATAGGCGTAGGACGTCGCAATGTGGCCGAAGCGCGCAATGTCTTCGTAAAGCTTGACATGCATCAGGCCATATTCGCCGAGCGCATGCATGCGGCGTGTCTCGGTCTCGCGCGGCTCGAGGAACCGAAGCGGCTCGGGGATCGGCACCTGATAGACCAGGATTTGCCCGCCATGCAGCGGGGCTTCCGGAATCCGGTGGCGGGTCTGGATGACAGTTGCCTCAGCCGTATTGGTGGTGGTCGCAACGCCTGCCGTCTTGCCGAAGAATTTGCGGATCGAGATCGCATTGGTGGTGTCGTCGGACCCCTGGTCGATCACCTTCAGCACGTCCTTGGGCCCGAGGATCGCCGCCGTCACCTGCACGCCGCCGGTGCCCCAGCCATAAGGCATCGGCATTTCGCGGCTCGCGAAGGGCACCTGATAGCCGGGGATCGCGATCGCTTTCAAAATCGCGCGGCGGATCATCCGCTTGGTCTGTTCGTCAAGATAAGCGAAATTGTAAGCCGGCGCGTTCATTCCGCGGCCTCCTGCATCGGCGCAGCTTCGGCTGCCTCGGCGAATTCCTTGCGCAATTTGCGCAACAGGCCGAGTTCCGACTGAAAGTCGACGTAATGCGGCAGCTTGAGATGTTCGACGAAGCCGGTCGCCTGCACATTGTCCGAATGCGACATCACGAACTCTTCGTCCTGGGCGGGCGCCGTCACTTCTTCGCCGAGTTCGCGGGCGCGCAAGGTACGATCGACCAGCGCCATCGACATGGTCTTGCGTTCGCTTTGCCCAAACGCGAGACCGTAGCCGCGGGTGAAGCACGGCGCTTCCGTCGCCGAGCCCTTGAACTGGTTGACCATCTGGCATTCGGTCAGCGCGATCGATCCGAGCGGCACGGCGAAGCCGACATCCTCGGCCATGAATTCGACCTCGACCTCGCCAAACCGTATCTCGCCGGCGAAAGGATGGTTGCGGCCGTAACCGCGTTGCGAGGAGTAGCCGAGCGCCAGCAAGAAGCCTTCATCGGCCCGCGCCAGATTTTGCAGGCGCAGGTCGCGGTCAGCCGGAAAACTGAGCGGCTCGCGCGTGAGGTCGCCGACGGGCGCGTCAGTATCCGCTTCGGGAGACGGCTCGATCAGCCCGTCGCGGCCGAGAATATCGGTGACGCGCGGCGTCGCGGCATCCACGACTTGCCCCGTAGCGGGCGGTTCGGGCGCAAATCCTTCTGCGAGTTGCGGGTCGAGCAGCCGATGGGTGTAATCGAAGGTGGGGCCGAGAATCTGGCCGCCCGGGATATCCTTGAAGGTCGAGGAAATCCGGCGCCGCACCTGCATCGCTCCGGTATCGACTGGCTCGGTCGCGCCGAAGCGCGGCAGCGTGGCGCGGAACGCGCGCACCAGGAAGATCGCCTCGATCATGTCGCCGCGCGCCTGCTTGATGGCGAGTGCTGCGAGCTCACGGTCGTACAGCGAGCCTTCGGTCATCACGCGGTCGACGCCGAGCGAGAGCTGCTCGGATATCTGGGCGAGCGACACTTCGGCAACGTCGCGGTCGCCGCGCCGCTCATGCGCCAGCAGGCGATGGGCGTTCTCGATGGCGCGTTCGCCTCCCTTGACGGCAACGTACATGCTCTAGCCTCCGCCTGCGACCAGCCGCGTCGTGCGTGGCAGCGCGACAATGGCATCGTCATGGACCAGCACGACATCGATGCCGCGCGGAAACAGCGTGGCATTGATGGCGAGCCGTTCGAACAGGTCCCGGGGCTGGATGACGGCCTGCAACACGGCCACGCCGTCGATACCGGGGCCGCGCAGTTCGAAGGCCGGCCCCTGTGTCAGGCTTTCGACCTGCAGGATCAGGGTGGTCGAACGATCCGGATATTCATTGCTGCCGAACGCGAAGCGATCAAGCGAGGCAAGATTCCCGGGATCGCCGATCAGCGCAAAGCTGCAGATCGAGGAATCCGCAATCACGGGCGCACTGGTGTGGAATTTGAGCCATTTGGCGGTATCCGACGTCTCCGCCATCCGGCTATCGAGCCAGATCGGCGTATCGTGATCGAACAGGGTCAGCGCGACGGCCGCCGTGCCGCGCATCATCGCAGCCGGCGCGCCGGTCTTGGCCGCAACGCGCTGAACGCTGCCGGGACGCGCCATCGCATCCATCACCGAGCGGAAGGTGGACTGCGCCGACAGCACTTTGTCGGCAAATCCTGCGGGCAGTTCGTCAACCGTCGTCATGTCTCAACCCTCACCGCGTACCAGCGTGTAGAAATCGACCCGCGTCGCCGAAGCCTCCGCGGCCTTGCGATTGCGGGCGGCAGTCATCGCCGCGCGCAGCGGCGCAATTACCTTGGTCTCCACCGCGTCCGCGAATTCGTCCGACTGCACCATGGCGTCGCACAGCGCGATCATCTGCGCCTTGTTGCCGTCGCGGCCGAGCGTGTAGCCAAAACCGACTTCGCCGGTCGACAGCCGCACCGCCGCGCGCGAGACCGTGGCTTCGCCGAGATTGAAGGCGGCGCCGTCGCCGCCGATCCGGCCGCGCACCATCACCAGACCGTTCTCCGGATCGCGCAGATTTTCATGTGGCGGCAGCACGATGGCGCCCATGCACGCGGCAATCCCGGCGGCATCGGAATGCGCCAGCACCGTCATCGCCGCCTTTCGCTGCGCCTGCTTGCTGTTTTCCTGCACCACAACCATATCCGTCTTGCCTGAATCAAGTTGTCTATGATAATAGACAACTCGATATCGAAACGCCATGACTGTTTCGTGACAATGCGGTGATTTTTACCCGACGCGGTTTCAAGCGAAGCGGATACCGGTTCGCGTGAAGAAAACGCACAGAGAAGGATCATGGAAATTTCGCCATGAGCATGCAGGACGCCTCAGGCGTGGCGCTGTGGCGGCAGGTCGCCGACGGCATCGAGCGCGGCATCGCCGACGGCCGCTTTGCCGCGGGCGAAAAGCTGCCGGGCGAGATGGAAATCGCCGAAACCTATCGGGTCAACCGCCACACCGTGCGCCGCGCGCTGGCGACGCTCGCGGAACGCGGGCTGGTGCGCGCCGAGCGCGGCAGCGGAACCTATGTCGAGAGCCCGCGTATTGCGTACCCGCTGCGCGCCCGGACACGGTTTTCCGAAATCGTCGGCGCCGGTGGCCAGGAACCGCGGGGCCAGTTGATCGATGCTTCGGACGACGTCGCAACCCGGGAACTGGCGCGGGAACTTGGGCTAAAGACCGGTGCGCCGCTGATCCGGATCGAAGCGTTGCGCCTCGCCGACCGCACGCCGATTTCCGTCAGCACAACATGGCTCTCCGCCGAGCGCTTTCCCGACGCAGGCCGGGTCTTCGCCGGCGCACGTTCGATGACCAAGCTGCTCGCGCATTACGGCATCCGCGATTATCGCCGCGCATCGACCCGCATCACCGCCATTATCGCCGATGCCACCGACGCAGCGCGGCTGGGCCTCGCGCTCGGGCGTCCGGTCCTCGTGGTTGACAGCATCGACGTCGATACCGATGGCAAACCGCTGGAGAGAAAACGCTCGCGCTTTGCCGCCGAGCGGGTGGAGTTTTTGGTGGAGAACGGCTGAGCTTCAGGCCACCGCGCGCTGGCCAATGATGGCAAAGCGCAATTTGGTGGAGATCCAGTCGATCGCGGCCACCGCCACCAGGATCATCAGGATCAGGAACGACACCTTCTGCCATTCGAGCACGCGGATCTGTTCGGCCAGTTGCAGGCCGATGCCGCCGGCGCCGACGATGCCGATAATGGTGGCCGAACGCGTATTCGAACTCGATGAAATAAAGCACCTGCCCGGCGATGACGGGCAGCACCTGCGGCATCAAGCCGAAGCGGATTTCATGCAACGCATTGCCGCCCGAGGCCCGGATACCTTCGACCTGCTTCCTGTCGGCGGCCTCGATCGCCTCGGAGAACAATTTACCGAAGGCGCCGAAATCCGACACCGCAATCGCCAGCACGCCGGCGAACGGTCCGAGGCCGACGACATTGATCCACACCAGCGCCCAGATCAGCGTATCGACGCCGCGAATGGAATCGAGAACGCGCCGCACCGGAAAGCGCAGCAGGTTGGACGGGATGATGTTACGGGCCGCGAGCAGGCTGACCGGCAGCGCAAAGACGGCCGCGATCGTGGTGCCGAGCAGCGCGATCGACAAGGTCTCCCCGAGCGCGGAGAGATAGGCCGGCAATGACGCGCCGGGATCGGGCGGGATCATCATCAGCGTGATCCAGCCAAGCTGATTCAGGCCCGACAACAGCCTCGACGGCGAGAAATCGAGATCGACCAGTCCGAGCACGAAGACAACGAAGGCGGCAAGGATCATCGCAGGCGTCGCCAGGCGCGCCGCGGCCGGCCGGTCGAAAACATCAGGATATTTTGCCCGGAGCTGTCCGGTGTCCGGCTTCGGCAACTGGCTCATGCGCGCCCTTCCTTGCCGAACAGCCGGCCGCGCATCCAGCCGGTACCGATGTCGATGATGAAGACCGTGACGATGATGGTCACCAGGATAGCGCTGACGTCGGAATAATAGAATTTCCGGATCGCGACCACGAGTTCCTGCCCGATGCCGCCCGCACCGACGAAGCCCATCACCGACGCCTCGCGAACGTTGATCTCGAAACGCAGCAGCGCGTAGCTGGCATAGCCTGCCGCCACCTGCGGCAGCACCGCAAAGCGCATGCAGGATATCCAGCTCGCCCCGGTCGATCGCACGCCCTCGACCGGCTTCATGTCGGCATTCTCGACGATCTCCGAAAACAGTTTTCCGAGCGCGCCGGTCGAATGGATCGCAATCGCAAGCACGCCCGCCATCGGTCCGAGACCGAAGGCGATCACGAATATCAGCGCGAACACGATGCCGGGAACGGTGCGCGCGAATTCCAGCAGGCGGCGGATGACGAAGCGCAGCCACGGCGCCGGCGAAGTGTTTTGGGCGGCGAGGAAATTCAGTGCAAACGCCAGCACCGCGCCGATCAGGGTCCCGACATAGCTGATCAGGATGGTTTCGCCGAGCAACCAGAGCCAGTTGCGCCAGCCCCAGAACCATTCACCGATATTGGTCCAGACCCTTGTGCCGTCTTCCAGCGTGAAGATGCGGTCGAAATAGCCGACGAAATTTCCGAAATACGTAAACAGCGTCCGCAGGTTCACTTCCGCACCGATCGCAGCGATAACCAGCGCCGCAAAGAACACCGCCGTCGCCATCGTCAGCCGCAGGCGCTTGCGCGCCACCGCCTTGCGGTAGGCGCCGTTGAGCACTTCCAGTTGCTGGCTCGGCAGAAGGGATATTGCGGAAGTCATTGCTTGCTATCTCGGCTGGCTATCTCGGCGGACTATCCTGTTGGGTAGGGTACTGAACGAAAAAGGGCCGGGTCGCACAGACCCGGCCCGCTTGTTTCCGCCGATCGATCAGGACGCTTTCTTCTTGCGAAGATTGTCCACAAACTTGATCAGCTCAATGGTGCCATCCCAATCCTTGGTGGTGGCGGGATGAAAACCCTTCTTCTGGCCGTCGGACAGGCGGTCGAACGCGGCCTTGTCCCTGGTCGGGGACTCCGTGAACGCCTTGGCAATCGCAGCCTTCATATCGTCCGGAAGATCCGAACTATAGGCATAGGGTCCGTTGATGATCTGCGCCGATTTATGGATGATCCGGAAATCGTCCTTCTTCATCGGCGTGCCGTCGGTATTCTTCAGCATGCCCTTGTGCAGCATCTGCGCGAGCGTCGAATCGTCGTCGCTGGTCCACTGGTTGGCGGCGACGTCAACGGTGCCCTGCGCCAGCGCCAGCATGGCGTTCTCGTGGCTGCCGGTGAACACGACCCTGCCGAAATAAGCGTCCGCATCGGAGATGCCCATCTTGTCGAGCTCGAAGCGCGGCACGTTGTTGCCCGAGGTCGAGTTCGGATCGACCAGGCCGAGATTCTTGCCCTTCAGCTGGTCGATGCTCTTGTACGGGCTCGACGCCTTGACGAAGAACATCGAGTAATAACCGGTAGAGCCGTCGGCATTGATGTCGTTGGCGAAGGCGTCGGTCTTGACGCCGGTCAGCCGGGCGCGGGCAAACGACGCCGAGCCGTAGCTGGCGATATGGATGTTGCCGGCGCGCTGGCCTTCGATGACGGCGGCATAGTCATTGGCAATACGCAGCGTGACCTTCACGCCGAGTTCCTTGGAGAGGTAGGCGACGAACGGGGTCCAGCGCTCGGTCACGCCCGAAGCATTTTCCGCCGGTACGACGGCAAAGGTAAGCTCCGGATACTTGCCCTTCCAGTCCTGCGCCGAAGCGGAGGCGGTGAATGCCAGCGCGGCGGCGCCGGCCAGAACGATGCGACGAGTGATCATGGTCAAGCCCTCTTGTTGCGGTTACGTTTCTTCGCCGATTGCAGGTTTGCGGAACGGCTTTGCGCGCCTACCTGTGCGGAAGTGACGTTCAGGCCGCAGCGGCGGTGCCCAGCCCGGGAACGGTGGCATCGTCGGGTGCTTGCGCAGGCGTTGCGCCCATAACGTCATTGGCTTCGAGATCGTAGAGCTCGCGCGCAATCAGATCGGTCAGCGTCGCCGGCGCGCCGTCGAATACCACGCGGCCGGCCGACATGCCGATCAGGCGATCGCAATAGCTCCGCGCCAGATCGAGCGAATGCAGATTGCAGATCACGGTGATGCCGAAATGCTTGTTGATGCGCAGCAGCGCATCCATCACGATCCGCGTGTTGCGCGGGTCGAGCGAGGCGATCGGCTCGTCCGCGAGGATGATGTCGGGCTCCTGCACCAGCGCACGCGCGATCGCGACGCGCTGCTGCTGGCCGCCGGAGAGCTGATCGGCACGTTGGGCGGCGAGCGAAGCCATGTCGAACTGTTCAAGCGCCGACATTGCGAGCGCCTTGTCCTTCTCGGGCCAAAGCTGCATCAACGAGCGCCAGGACGGGATTTCGGCGAGCCGTCCCATCAGCACGTTGGTCAGCACGTCGAGCCGGCCGACCAGATTGAATTGCTGAAAGATCATCGCCGAACGCGAGCGCCACTGCCGCAAATCCTTGCCGCGCAGTGCGGTCACATCGACGCCTTCGAACAGGATGCGGCCTTCGGAGGGCTCGGCGAGGCGGTTGATCATGCGCAGGAGCGTCGACTTGCCGGCGCCGGAACGGCCGATCACGCCGACAAAGCTGCCGGGCTGAATCGAGAATGACGCGTTGTCCACAGCGGCTTTTGCGCCGAAACGACACGTCAAACTTTCCACCACCAGCATGCAATGCTCCAACCGCGCAATTGTGTCTCCATCGCTAGCGGCGGGATTTAACAATCGTGTGACAAGCGCGCTGCGGTGCGGCGATCGTCCACACCCATGGCGACCGTCACGTATCCGTCATGATATTGTCATCAAGCACATCGAAGACGTGCACACACCCCGCCCCTTCCTGGTTGCTGATGGACGTACCGATGGCCGGCAAGATGCTTTCCGTTGCACCGACGATCGACCCCACCGCGTCGGTACGAGAGAGCAAGCTCGGCGCTTACACCGAGGTCGGCGCGCGCACCAGCCTGCTGGACGTCGCAATGGCGGATTATTCCTACGTCGTGAACGACGCGCAGATCACTTACACCACGATCGGAAAATTCTGCTCGATCGCGGCGATGACCCGGATCAATCCGGGCAATCATCCGATGCACCGCGCCTCGCAAGCGCACTTCACCTATCGCGCCAGCGCCTATTTTCCCGGTGAGCAGGACGACACCGAATTCTTCGAATGGCGGCAAGAACATCGCGTCCATATCGGCCATGACGTCTGGATCGGGCACGGCGCGATCATCTTGCCGGGCCGCTCGGTCGGGACCGGCGCCGTGGTCGCGGCCGGCGCGATCGTGACCAAGGACGTCCCTGCCTACACCATCGTGGCGGGCAATCCGGCGCGGCCGATCAGGCGGCGATTTCCGGAAGAGATCACCGGCCGGCTTGCGGATCTCGCCTGGTGGGATTGGGACCATGAGACGTTGCGCTCTGCCCTGCCCGACTTCCGGAAGCTCGCGGTAGAGGATTTTCTCAGAAAATACGAGGCGTCGGCCGGCCCTGACGCCCAACCCAAACGCCGGAGTGCAACATCGTGACCGAGATTTTTGTCAACGGCGGCCGGCTTCTGCTCGGCAGCGAGCTCATCGAAACGTCGCTGCGAACCGCAGGCCGGGAGATCGCAGCCGTAGGTTCCGATCAAGGCCGAACGACACTTGAAATCGATGCGCGCGGTCTCGTGGTGCTGCCGGGCATCGTCGATCTGCATGGTGACGCGTTCGAACGGCAGATGATGCCGCGCCCCGGCGTCGATTTCCCCGTCGATGTCGCGCTCGTCGACAGCGACCGGCAGGCCATCAGCAACGGCATCACCACCGTCTATCACGCCACCACATGGTCCTGGGAGCCCGGTCTGCGTAGCGCCGACAATGCGCGAGGATTGCTCGAGGCGATCGAATCGATGCGGCCGCAGCTCGCCGCCGACACCCGCTTCCATCTGCGCCACGAGACCTACAATCTCGATGCCGAAACCGAAATCACCGAATGGCTGTCGGAAGGGCGCATCGACCTGTTCGCCTTCAACGACCACATGGATTCGACGGTCGCAAGCCTTGCCAAGCCGCAAAAGCGCAGCCGCATGGTCGAGCGCACCGGCCTGTCGAGCGAGGCGTTCGACAGCCTGGTCCAGCATGTCACGTCCCGCGCCGACGATGTCCCCGCATCGATCGCACGGCTGGCGCGAGCCGCGCGCGACGCCAATGTTCGAATGCTTTCGCATGATGATGAAAGCCCGGCAATGCGGCAGGCATTCCGCACCCACGGCGTCAGCATTGCCGAATTCCCGGTCAACGAGGAAACCGCGCGTGAGGCTGCCGCGGCCGGCGACTTCATCGTGTTCGGCGCGCCCAATGTCGTGCGCGGCGGCAGCCATACCGGCTGGACCAAAGCGTCCGACATGATCGCCAAGGGTTTATGCTCGGTTCTGGCATCCGACTATTATTATCCCGCGCCATTGCTGGCGGCATTCCGCCTGGCCGCCGATGGCGTGCTGCCGCTGGCGCAAGCTTGGCACTTGATTTCGTCTGCGCCGGCGCGCGCCGGAGGTCTTGCCGATCGCGGCGCTCTCGCCGAAGGCCAGCGGGCCGATATCGTGATCGTCGACGACAAGGCGCCGTTGCGGCCGCGCGTCGTCGCCGTCATCGCCGCGGGACGCGTGGTATATCTGGCGGACGCCGGCCGTCTGCTCCATTCAACCGTCGTGCCGCGCAAGACGGTTGCAGCCGCGTAAGACGGCATTATTCTGGCGCAATGGCAATCTTTCCACGTTATGCAATCTACTACGCTGCCGCCCCCGGCAGCGTACTCGACCAGTTCGGCGCATCCCTGCTCGGCTACGACGCCTATGGCTACGGCGACCTGCCCTTTCCTGATGGCGTGACGCAGACGATTCCGGACTGGCGCGACCTGACGCAAGATCCGCGCAAATACGGCTTCCACGCCACACTGAAAGCGCCGATGGCGCTGGCGCCGGACAAAACCGAAGCCGAGCTTGTGGCGGCCTGCGAATCCTTTGCCGCCATGCCGCGGCCCGTCCCGGTGATCGAGCCGGTCGTCGATTCCATCAGCGGCTTCATCGCCGTGATTCCGGCCGAACCATCAAGCGACATCGAACGGCTTGCGCCGACTGTACCCGCGCGTTCAATTCTTTCCGCGCGCCACTCACGCCGGAGGATCGCGCGCGGCGAAATCCTGCGAAGTTGACGCCGCGGCAATGCGACTATCTCGATCGCTGGGGTTACCCTTACGTCATGGAAGAATTTCGCTTCCACATGACGCTGACCGGGCGGCTTCCCGCCGAACGCCGCGGCGGCGTGGTGGCGATGCTGCGGAATCGTTTTGCCGCAATCGGCCTTGCGAGGCTCGCGATCGACCGGCTCGCCTTGTTCCGCCAGGACGACGCAGCATCCCGCTTCGGGATCATCGGGCATTGGCCATTGTGCCCGGCGAGCGGGTCGCGCCAAAGCTAAACGCCCTAATGCTCGTCCGGCCGGGTGCGCGCGATGATTTCGGCAGCGCCCTTGTCGAGCAGATCGAGGCCGACCGCACGGCCGAGTTCGCGGGGCCGGTTGGCCGGCCCGCGCCGCGACGCTTCGATGAAGCGGTCGCCGGTCTCGTCGAGCACGGCGGCGGTCAGCGTCATGTCGTTGCCGTCAAGCGTCGCGTGACCGGCAATCGGCGAGTTGCAATGGCCATTAAGCACCCACAGCACCTCGCGCTCGGCATCGGCGCAGAGCCGCGAGGCCATGTCCTCGATCTTCGCCAGGCGCGCGCGCGTGGTCCAATCCCTCTCGACGCATTCGACTGCGACAATGCCCTGGCCAACCGCCGGCAGCATTTCCCTCACCGAAAAATCATGCGCGATGCGCGAAACCATGCCGATGCGTTCGAGGCCCGATCGCGCCATCACCAGCGCATCAGCCGGGCCAACCTCGCCGCCATCGGGAAGCCGCTGCTTGTCGCCACGGTCGAGCTTTGCGATCCGCGTGTCGGCGGCGCCGCGAAAATGGATCACAGTGATCTCGGGGAACAGCCGGCGCAGATAGGCCGCGCGCCGCACGGCATTGGTGCCGATCTTGAAGCCCTTACCCCCAGATGCCCGAAAATCCTCCAACGAAAGGCCCGGACGCAGCACCAGCAAATCATTGGCGGCGTCGCGCGGCAACGTCGCAGCAATGATCAGTCCGGGGGTCTCTTCATTGCCCGGAACGTCCTTGAGCGAATGCATCGCCGCCTGCAATTGCCCGCCGCGCATGGCTTCACGGATTTCGGCGACGAATGCGCCGCCCTTGCCGCCATGCCGGAGCAATTTGCTGGTCTGGTCCTGGTCGCCGCGGGTTTCGAACCTGACGATTTCGACGTTCAGACCAGGGTTCGCGGCGCGGAGGCGGCGCGCGACCTCGTCCGTCTGCGCCAGCGCCATCGCACTCTTGCGCGTGCCGATCCGTAAGCCTTGTTCTGACACCTGGTCTCCGTTCGAACGCGGTCAGGGTAGCCGGAATTGGCCGGATTCGAACCTGCTCCCGCTGCCTCCCGAGGCTGAGTAGTTGCCGAAAAGATCAATAAAAGCAATGATCTTTGGCTGCGCTTGACCGCCTTTTTCCTCAAGCCACGAGAGACCCGATTACAGCCTTTTCCTACACGAGAGCGCCAACTCCTTTGCGGATCATATCGGCTGCCTTTTCACCGATCATGATCGACGGAGCGTTGGTATTTCCACCGATCAAGGTCGGCATGATGGAGGCGTCCACCACCCGCAACCCATCGACGCCAACCACGCGCAGATACGGATCAACAACCGCTCCATCATCGGTACCCATCCGGGCGGTCCCGACAGGATGGTAAACCGTGTCCGAACGGTTGCGCAGAATGGTACGAATGTCGTCGTCGGTGCGAACATTTTCGCTGTACATCTCCGCCGTCCGCCATTTTGCAAGTGGCTCTGCGTCCATGATCCGGCGGGTCATCTTGAATCCCTCAGTCATCACTTCGAGGTCATCCGGATCACTATAGAATCCCGGGTCGATACACGGCGACGCCGTCGGGTCGGCGCTGTTTAGAGTTACCGCGCCACGGCTTTTCGGACGCAACAAACAGACGTGGCAGCCGAAGCCGTGCCCGAGATGCCGGGTACGGCCGTGATTGTCGGCCATGGCCATGCTGAAATGGAGCTGGATATCGGGTACGGGCAGATCCGGATCGGTCTTGAGGAATCCGCCACACTCGGCAACATTCGAAGTGATCATCCCCACGCCGTCGCGCCGGTAACGCCCGATTTCCCGCCATAATTTGCGGAAACCGGCAAACGAAACCCCGAAATTATCGAGGCTCTCGGAACGGTAGCTGAATGCAAAGTCGATATGGTCCTGGAGATTTTCGCCAACTCCGGGCGAATGGTGCACGACTTCAATGCCGAGCCCCTTCAAATGGGATGCATGGCCGATACCTGACAGCATCAGCAGTTGCGGCGACTGAAATGCACCGCTGCTCAGAATGACTTCCTGTTTGGCGCGTACGGATTCGATTTTTCCGTCGCGGCTAAATTCGACAGCGATGGCGCGCTTCCCGTCAAATACGACCTTCCTGGCCTGAGCACCCGTGACGACTTTCAGATTGGCCCGCGTCAGATTTGGCTCGATATAGGCGCGTGCTGCACTCCATCGTTCGCCGTTCTTCTGGGTGACCTGATAGACGCCAAGGCCCAATTGATCGGCACCGTTGAAATCATCGGTTATGGGAAGCTGCAGGTGCCGGCCGGCCTCCAGGAAATGATCCTGAAACGGATTCGACGTCCTGAGCCCGGCCACATTGAGCGGGCCTCCGACACCATGATAGGGATCGTGAATCAACTCGTTATTTTCCGATTTCTTGAAGTACGGCAATACATCGTCATATGCCCAGCCGTGGTTTCCCAGTGCGGCCCAACCGTCGTAATCGGAACGGTGGCCGCGAATGTAGACCATGGCATTGATCGCGCTCGATCCGCCCAGGGCCTTGCCGCGCGGCTGGTAACCGATGCGACCGTTCAGGCCCGGCTGCGGCACGGTCTCAAAGGCCCAATTGTTGGTCTTGGATGGCACCTGGATCGCAATGCCGACGGGCGCCTTGACCACCCAATTATTGCCCGCGCCGCCCGCCTCAAGAAGGCAAACAGAGACATTCGGGTTCTCGCTGAGGCGGCTGGCCACGACACAGCCGGCCGATCCGCCTCCCACGACGACGTAATCGAACGCTTCCATCTGGGCTCTCCCTGATCCGAAATTTGCGCTGGCTAAATTTGTCTTGCTAAATTTGCTTTGGGCTTAGGTCCGGACTCAGGCCGGCCTGATGCGAACCGGCAGCGACGCGTAGCCGCGCACGAAATTCGACATCACGCGCTCCGGTTGGCCTGTGACTTCGATGATCCGGCCGCGCTTCAGAATTTCTTCCCAGAGCACCCGGAGCTGCATCTCGGCCAGCCTGTTACCTACGCAGCGATGAATACCGAAGCCAAAGGAGATGTGCTGGCGCGGCCGCGCACGGTCGATGAGGAAGCTCTCCGGATTCTCGATCGCCTCTTCATCCCGATTGCCGGAGGCATACCACATGACCACCTTGTCACCCGCCTTGATGGTCTTTCCGCCGATCTCGGTATCGACCGTGGCGGTGCGGCGCATATGGGCCAGCGGCGTCTGATAGCGGATGACCTCGGATACCATGCTCGGGATCAGTTGCGGGTTTTCGCGCAGCTTCCGATATTGATCCGGGTTTTGATTGAGGAACCACACCCCGCCCGAAATCGAATTGCGCGTGGTGTCGTTGCCGCCGACGATCAGCAGAATGATATTTCCGAGAAACTCCTTCGGATCCATGTTGCGCGTCGACGGCGAGTGAGCCAGCATCGAAATGAGATCGTTGCCGGGTGCGGCATTGACCCGCTCGTTCCAGAGCCTGGTGAAGTACGCAAGGCATTGCCCGAGCACCGCCATCTTCTTCTCGTTGGAGTCGATCGGTCCGCCGGCGTTGACGTCGGTGGTCGCGACATCAGACCAGTAGGTCAGGAGATGGCGATCCTCGAAGGGAAAATCGAATAGCGTCGCCAGCATCTGGGTGGTGAGCTCGATCGATACTTTTTCAACCCAGTTGAAAGGCTCCCCAACCGGCAGCGAATCCAGGATCGCGCAGACCCGGGTTCGGATCGTCTGCTCGAGATTGGCGAGGTTGCCGGGCGAGACGATCGGACTGACAGTCCTTCTCTGCTCATCGTGCCGCGGCGGATCCATCGCGATGAAGCCCGGCGTCGGAAGTCCGCCAGAGCGGATTTGAATTGTAATACCGTCCTCCGACGAAAATGCGCGGTGGTTGGTATCGACGCTCATGATGTCCTTGTACCTGGTGATCGACCAGAACGGTCCATACTTGCTGTTGGCGCAATAGTGGACGGGGTCTTCCTTTCGCAGGCGCTCGAAATACGGCCAAACCGTATCGTCGCGAAATAGCTCGATGTCGCTGACATCGATTTGTTCAATCGGGAGTTCGTAGGCGCGTTTGCGCGCCGCCGCCATTGCAGTCGTTGTCATGCGCTTTGGCACTTGTTGTCGCATTTGTTGTCATGGGATGATGCTTTCCAGTGCTCGGTTAATGCTGGGCTTCAGGCAGCTCGACGACCAGACCGTCAAGCTCGCTCGACATCTTGATCTGGCAGGCCAATCGCGAATTCGGCTTTGCACCATCGGCAAAACTCAGCATGCTCGCCTCCGCGTCTCCGATCGCGTCAAGCCTGTCGAGCCATGAGCTGTCGACGTAAACGTGACAGGTACCGCAGGCACATTCGCCGCCGCAGTCGCCGTCAATTCCGGGAACGCCACGGTCGACCGCCCCCTGCATCGCCGAAACGCCGTCGGGCAATTCGACTTCATGTCTCGTTCCATTTGGCTCGGCATAGATAATTCTTGGCATGCTGAAATCCTCGGTCAGGGTCCTTGGTTGGTTGATGCAAGTCTCTCGATGGGATTGATGTGCCGGCCTTACGCCGGCGCGACGGCGGCCCTTGCGTTCATGCGCAACGCCAATCTGGCGCGCTCCGCTTCGGGACGCAGGAAGGCAAGTCCGATGAGCCCGCCGATCAGCGTCACGATACCGCAGACCACGAAGCCGAGGCTGTACCCCTCCGCTGCCGATGCCGCGCCTTCGATCACGCTGCCCATGATGTAGGGAGCGAGGATGCCCGCCGATGTCCCGACGGCGCTATTGATGGCCAGAACCGCGCCACGTTGAGAGGCCGGCGTGATTTCGCCAAGGATGGCCGGCGTGAGAATGTAGGCGACTGACGGCAGCGTCGTGCCTGCAATGATCAGGATCATTGTCGTTGCCACATTCGGCGCGAAGGGTGCGCCAAGCAGAGCCAGGCCGCCGAGACATATGGCTGCACCGCAGACGATACCTCGCGCCACGCGGCTCGTGGATCCCGCCTGCATCATGCGTTGCGACAGCCAGCTGCCGCCGATCACAACGAAAAAGCCGGCGATGAACGGCAGCGCGGTAAGCTTGCCCGCCAGCGACTGCTCGAAGCCAAGTCCCTTCACGAGGTACGGCGTAAACCAGGACAGCACCAGCGCCAGGCCGAAATACGCACCGAAATACGAGCACCAGGACGCCAAATTCGTCGGGCTCAGCAAAAGATCGCGATAGGGAATGCGTGCGTCGGCAACTGCACCCTCGGCAACCGTCTGCTCTTCGATGCGGCCTTCCCTGCCAAACAGCGCCCACGCCGCAACCCAGGCAAGACCGGCGACGCCAAGAGCTCCGAAGGCATAATGCCAGTTATAGTTGGTGATAATCGCGCTCAGTATCGGAATGGCGATCACGACGCCGATCGCGCTTCCCTGCGCAATCACTGCGCTCGGAATCGCGCGCTTCTCATCCGGAAAGAATTTGTATGCTGCATGCAGCGCGACCGGATAGGCCGGCCCCTCGCCGGCACCCAGAACGATCCGGCAGGCGATCAGCGTTTCGATCCCCACGGTGCCGAGCATCGGGAATTGAACCAGCGCCCAGACCAGCCCCATGATCAACAGGACGAGCTTCGAGCGTACCCGGTTGACGATGAAGCCGGTGACAATGGCGGAGACCGAGAACAGCAGGAAGAAGCTCGACCCGACGAGGCCGAATTGTTTCGGCGTCAGGTTGAGTTCGGTCATGATCGGTACGCCGGCCAATCCGATGATGGCCTTGTCGGCGAAGTTGATCATCATGAACAGAAACAGCAGGGCGACGATGGCCCATGCGCCCTTTTCGGGCCGGACGGCTTTCATGGCATTTCCCTCTTGGTTGCGCGTTGGGCGTGCGCCTCTTGGCGTCTTGATTTTTTGCGAAAGTGCCGAACGGGCGCTTCCATAATAGAATTAGTATTCTAGTTCTATTTCAATTGCAAACGATTTCGGTTTGTGCAATATTCTGTTCTGGAATCAGTATGATAGGTAGCGCCGCAAATGAAAAAACCTAAGGCTCGCGCCGGTTCGGCCGACCAACCCGCGCTGCGGCAGCCTACGCAGAACCGCAGCCGTGAAAGCACCGAGGCCCTGCTCGAAATCGGTCGCCGCCTGATCGAACAGCGCGGCGTCGACGACTGCAGCATGACTGAAGTGGCCACAGCGGCCGGGTCCTCGGTCGGTGCACTCTACTTCCGGTTCGGAAACAAGGAGCGCTTTGTAAGCGAGGTCATGCAGCGTCAGGTCGACGCCACCGGCGAGCAAATCGCCGTCCTGCTGGCTGAGATAGACGCCAAGGCAACCTCCCCCTCCGAGGTGATCGAGGCCACCATAAAGTGGATCGTAATCGAGTTCGGCAAAAACAGGGGTCTGTTGAGGGCGCAAATTCGTCGGGCCCTCGACAATCCGCAGGAATGGCAGCCCTTTCAAAATATCGGACGCGATCTTGTCGATGGCGCGATTGCCATTATCGGGCGCTTTCCCGAATACCAGCAGGATGACAAATGGCAGAGAAGCGTGCGGATCGCCATGCAGATGGTTCTCGGCACGCTCAATAATATCGTCATCAACCGACCTGGACCGCTGGAGCTTTCGGACGATGCGACCAGCCAGGAGCTGTTTCAGGCTGCGATACGATATCTGGGTTGGCGATGCAGCTAAGTCTTAATCGGTCGGCGCGCCGGGGTTCGAACTTCGCGACCGACGATCAAGGCTCTCGCGCTCACGATGCTATCGCACCCGCCTTCAAAACTCATTCCGTATTCGGGAATTTAGCCGTTCAAGCTGAATTGTTTTCAATGAACGCGCCGTGATGCCTCGCTCATTCGTCTCATTCGCCAAACCTAAGCGAAGAATGGCATCCGAACCCGCGGATGTCGCAGATGCTATTGACCGGCTGACGCCGTGCCAGACCTGATCCTTGAGGGCGATCAGCGTCGGAGGAGCCAAAGTCGGCGGCGGTTCGGTTCTCTTCGCACCATCAACGACAAGTCGGGCAAAATCGATTTCTCCGTCCGTGTAGTAAGGATCGCCTTCGCCGTTTCGTCCGAACAGCGTCGGCCCCACGCCCGAAATCTGGAAGAACGCCTCGACCATTCCCGCCACGCGCAAATCATGCATCAGAAGATCACGTTCGGCGTCGATATTTGGTCCGATGTGATGTGTGACTTGCCCCGTGTCGTGACTGAGGCCAACCCCCCGATCGAATGTGATCGAGCCGAGCCAGACCGGACGACCATCCGTTCCTTTTTCAAGCACCTGCCACAACCGAACATGATGCCGCCGATCGGCGCTCCTGCCGTCCGGTTTTTCGAAGGCCAATTGCTCCTTCTTCCCCTGGTAGTAGAGCGGACTGACCGGAGCGTCGTGGTATGGCCGATCGAGCATCACGCTACCGATGATTTCGATACTCGACCGCAGCGTGATCGGATCGGCGGGAAACCATTCGGCCGCATGCATGGCACGCGTGATGTCTTCCTTGTTGCCGACCAGCCCAACGTTCAAGGCGTCGCCCGGAATACCATCTGCGGTTCGTGTCACCATCGGCAAATTGGCAAGACCTGGTTCGCGCTCGTGGTGCGTCCAGAGCGCGGGCAGAATGAGATAAGCCAACAGGAGATAAACGATCAGCACAGCCCCGAGAATGAGCAGCCAACGCCGGCCTCGTGCGAGTAACTTCATTTGAAGCGACACCCGGATGTTCGCTCAGGGAGAGCGCCTTTTGCGCGACGGCTACAAGGAGTTGGGCGGATCGCGATAGCCTTGGTGCGGTCCCTTGGTGCGGTCGCACCCGGATCGTATGAGGCGTTCAAGGCGATTGACTATGCAGAAACGGCTTGAATGCAGAATTATGACGGTCGTTCGCGGTGCCCCGATCCCGCCGTCCAACGCCGTTAAAATCGAGAGCGGTGCCGAACTTGCATAGACGGGTCCGCGTCAAACATTCCATAAAGTGCTGCACTGGCGGGAGCGCCGGCATATTCTTTCGTCAACTTCCTGCGCCAACGTCAACGCGTCCGTGAACAAGTGGACCGTGATCGGGAAGAAGAGAGAATGCAAGACGATCTTCCCGTTCGAGAAACGCTAGTCGGAGGTCGGCAAATGATGCGCGCATTTTTTCTGGCATTGCTCGTTTCAATCGGATTTGGCTCGCTTGAGCCGATTCCGGTTTTGGCCCAGGGGTACTCACAATTCCCATTCTGCATTCAAGGTGCTGACAATCCCGGCTGGAGCGGATGCTCATTCCAGACCTTCCAGGAATGTCAAGCGACCGCTTCCGGCCAGAATGCCGAATGCCTCGCCAATCCCTGGTACAAGCCCGAGCACTGATGCCGCACGACAGGCACCAAGCGGAATGAACGCCCCACTCCCGGTGGGACGGCCGCCGAATTGACGGGAGACCTCGAAACCGAGGCGGCTCAAATCGGCGGCTCAAATCTCTGACAGGAAATCGTCCTCTCCTCAAGCGTCCTCGCCGGACATTGGCCGGTTCGGGATTGCCCCAAAGGGCAATACCGCGCTGATGGTGCTTCGTGGTGTCCTCAACTCCACCGAATTCGCTTTCCAGGTTGGGCTGCGGGCACTGTACAATGACCATCACCCATTCCATGGAACACATGCACGCTGGCCGACTGGCCAGCGACTCCCGCAGCTATCTCGTCCAGAGGGCTGAGAAGTTGGCTCTCGCCTATGATGGCAAGCCTCTCCAGGTGTCGGCTCTCTCGCGTGCGCTTGGTGTAAGCGAGCGAACTCTTCGCAAGCTATTCAACGAAATCCACGGACGGCCGCCTTCCCGCCATCTGCGCATGTTGCGGCTATCCGAAGTGCGGCGAGCTCTGCTCTCGGCACGCGGGCAACCCGTCACGGTGACCGAGATCGCGACCGATTTCGGGTTCGCGGAGCTTGGGCGCTTCTCCGTCGAATATCGCAAGGCTTTCGGCGAAAGTCCTTCGACGACGCTTCATCAGGCCCGCGTTTCGAACAGAATGAGCACTCCGGTTGCAAGCGGCAATCTCGAACGTCCGATTTCGCATCGTTGACTTCGAGGCAGGGTCCAGCCGACGCCTACATGGCAACGCCCGGCTTGTCACCGGTTCAGTTTTGTAATCGGCAACAGGCCTCAACGGACCCACTGTCCCATCTGCAGGCACGTAATAAGACTGACATAGCTGGGTGTACCGCCGATGCTTTCCTGCGGGATGCACTCTGCCTTGCCGGCGGCCGGGAATTTTGACCATTGGCTCCCCAACTGCTGGCGCGCCCTCTTTTCATCGTTGACACAGTTCTTCAGCGATTGGTCGACGCTAAGTCCCGCGGTAGCCGCCAGGTCCAGCTTGCAGCTGCGAACAATGTCGAACTCCGGCACCCGATCTGCGACAGCGACAACCAACTGGGAGCTCACGACAATCATCGAGATTGAAATAGGCATACTGTTCTCCTCCTCATTCCGCTCACATGAAGCGGATGTCCATCAGCAGACACACTACCTGCCTCGCGAGCCGCCGATTGCCCGGTCGATAGCCTCGAACAAGGTCTCTTCTTGCAATGGCTTCCGGAGACGGGCAACGAACCCTCCACCGTGCGGATGCGACACCGCGTCGCCGTGCGCGGTGATCAGGATCGCCGGAATGTTTATGCCGTTACTCACGAGGTGCTGCTGAAGCTCCAGTCCATTCATGTCCGGCATCTGCAGATCGACAATCAGACATTCGGGAACGTCCGTTTGCAACGCTTCAAGAAATTCCTGCCCCGAGCCGAAAGTCCGCGCCAGAAAAGAGCGCGAACGCAACAACCGGCTCAAGGCTTTGAGGACCGCCGGATCATCGTCCACAACCGCAATCCTCGGATGGAGCTTCCGCCATGAAAGATTATTGGGGTCGCGCTGGCCGTCCGTCGAGTTGGCCCTTGGGCCAATAGGGACTTTCCCTTACTTGGAAATATTGAGTTTCTCGGCCATGCGAACGAGATCGGCCACGGTACGAATGCCCAGTTTCTCCATCATCCGGCTGCGATGAACCTTGATGGTCTTCTCGACGGTGCCCAGATCGCCGGCAATCTGCTTGTTGAGGCGCCCCGCGACGACATGTACCAGAACTTCGCGCTCGCGCGGGGTCAGGGTCTCAACTTTCGCCTGAATCGATTCCAGTTCGGAATGAAGACGACGCGCCTGGGCGTCCGTGGCCTCAGCCCGGGATATGGCTTCGAACAAATCCTTGTCCTTCACCGGCTTGGTCAGAAAATCGATCGCGCCTGCTTTCATGGCTTGCACGCTCGTGGGAATGTCTCCCTTTCCGGTGATGAACACGACGGGACGATGCGAGCCGGCGGAGGCGGTCAGCGCGCGCTGAAGCTCCAAACCGTCGAGACCCGGCATCGAAACATCCAGAACGGCACAGCCGGGCACCGTCACATCATGCTCTTCGAGGAAAAGCTGCGGCGAAGAATAGGGCTTCACTTCATAGCCCTTGGCGCGGAGCAATCGCGAAAGCGCCTTCAGCACGCCGGGGTCGTCATCGACAACATGGACTGTGAATTTCTCAGTCATGCGGCATCAATTGCCGGCGTCTGGATCGGTAACGAAAACCCTGCAACCGCTCCGCCGCCCTCCTGGTTTACCAGAGTAAGCCTTCCGCCATGCGCCTGTACGATGGTCGAACAGATCGTCAATCCGAGACCGAGACCGTGGTCCTTTGTGGTATAAAATGGTTCAAACAGGCGCCCGTTTTCCAGGGGACGGATGCCGGAGCCTCGATCCCTGACGAGCACCTCCATGAGGCCACTTTCCGTGCCACGTGTCGAAATCAGGATATTCCGCTGAGCCAGCGGGGTCGAGACCATGGCGTCCATCGCGTTCATCACAAGATTAAGCAGGACCTGTTGCAATTGAACGGAATCGCCCGTCACCAGTAACAGCCTGTTTTCCAGATCAAGCCCGACCGCCGTTTCGCGGCCGATCAGTTCGCTGTGAAGCAGCGCGGTCGTGGACCTCACCAGGTCATTGATGTTGACCGATTCCAGCTTCTGCTCGCCTTTTTTCAGGAGATGACGCAGCCGGTGAATGACCTCGCCGGCCCGATTATCTTCATGAACAATCTCCTCAAGTGCCTCCCTGATGTCCTTGAGATCCGGTGATTTTTTCTCCAACAAATGGAGCGCGGCCTGGGCATTTGAGAGTATCGCAGTCAGCGGCTGATTGATCTCGTGCGCGATCGAACCAGAGAGTTCGCCTAGAACAGCGACGCGCATGAGATGCGCAAGTTCCTGGCGTTGAAGTGCTGCTTCGGCCTCGGCCTCCCGGCGTCGCCGGCCCTGAAACAGAACGTAGCTGATCAGGATCGACTGTACCGGGATGATCGTCGCGACGGCGATGATAGGCCAGCGATATTGATCCCAAATGGAGGGCTGGCGAAAATGCACGATGCTGCCCGGCGGCAGTCGGGCTTCGCCAATGCCCCAGCGCTCCAGTTCCCGGCTGTCATAGGCCGGCGGCCCGAACAACACAGGTGGCGGCTCGACAGCATTTGGCTTTTCTCCCTTTAGCATTCGCAGAGCTGCGTCCGCCCCTTGCAGGCCGAGAGCCTTGGTTTGCATCAAGGGCCCGCCAACGATGCCCCGCCCCATCTGATAATCGCCCATCCCGAAAATCGGCACGGCAGAGACTTCACGCAACGTTTCCAGTGCCCGGTCTTCCGTATACGGAATCCCGGCCGCATCTTCCGAAAGCAGAAACCAGAAAATTGCAGAGGTCGGCGCCATGCTGGCGGCTCGTTCCTGCATCTGGACCAACGTCAAATCGTTGAACCAGGTGATGTTGACCCGATCGGAAAACGGCTCAAAGGCCCGGTGGAGTTCCGAAGTCCAGTATCGTTCGACCGGCGAATTTCCCACCACCACGGCAATATCCTTGGTTTCGGGCCGCAATTGCAGAATGTTGGTCAGATAGGCCGGAAGATCGAGATCCAGGAAAACGCCGGTATCGTATTCAGTGCGTGTCGAGCCGGGTATCCGGCGGATATCGGCGCCAACAATCAGCATCGGCGTCGTCGGAAAAAGCTTCGACCGATTCCGCTGCAGGAAAAACGCAGCCGGGGCGCCAACCGGCACGATCAGATCGGGCGCACGCTTCGAAAGCAACGCCTTGATGTATTCGACGAATGGCGCTTCCTCGTCAGGATCCTGCGCCCGGGCCGTATCAAGCGAGACCTCATAGAGTTCTATCGGCTGCGGCGACTTCTTGATGAGTTCAGCCCGAAAATTGGCGGCCATATCGCTCCACGGCGAGTAGGCATGACCGAAAGCATGCAAGATCAGCACACGTTTGGGCTCCGCGGCGTCAGACTGCACCGCGAACAGAAAAAGGAGGCCTAGACTCCAACAAACTATGCGCGTCCCAGACATTCCGGAAAAGGCCGCCCATGCCAAAAACTACAGTGCAAGAACTACGGCGCAAAAACACAGTACAAATTTATTAGCAGCTAAATTGGGGCGCACGCCCCAGCATCGTCATCCCCGATCTTATCACGCTTTGGTAGCGTGTCCTGCCTCACCCGATGACGATTTCGTTAGCAAGATCAATGGGGAGCTTTCGTCCCGCGGAAGAAAGCCGATCAACCTCTGACCTCAGGTCCATGCGCAGCCATGCGGGCAAGCGCCGCCAGGCGGAAGACATCCCCCGGCACGCCCCGCGGCATTTTGGGTCAGTCGCAGCCTGCATCCGGCCGGTTTCGCATAGACCACGATCGACCAGCTCCTGTAACAGATTATTGGTCAAGTTTGTGACGCCCGGATGAGCTGCCCCGCGGAGCCGTCGGACAATGCTGTCGAACAGCGTTCATTTGCTGCGCGAATACCTGTTTGCCCTGCCTGTGCTTGCGAAGTTCGCGCTGGGGATGGTGATGCTTGTTGTCATCCCGCGCGTGTCTCGCCGGCTGCACATTCCCGCAGCCGTGGGCCTGCTGCTCGGCGGCGTTATCGTCGGTCCCTATGTTTTGGACATTTTCGGCAAGGTCCGGCCGATCGCCGATTTCATGGCGGAGCTCGGAAAATTGCTGCTGATGTTTTTTGCGGGCCTGGAGATCGACCTCGCGCTGTTCAGGCGCGCCCGCAAGAAGTCCGTCGCCCTTGGCATCGCCACAACTGCCCTGCCGCTGCTGTTCGGCACCGCCGTTGGCCTTCTGTTCGGCTACGCAGCAATCCCGGCGATCGTGATCGGATCGCTGCTGGCTTCGCATACCCTGCTCGGTCTGCCCGTCGTCAACCGGCTCGGCCTCGGTGGCACCGAGCCTGTCACGATAGCGGTGGGAGCAACGGTCATGTCGGACACGTTGTCGCTCGTCGTATTTGCCGTTTGCGTCTCCGTCTTTACGACCGGATTTTCTCCGTCAGGCCTGGCGCTTCTGCTGGCCGAGATCGTCGGCTACATCCTGCTGGTGCTGTTCGGCCTCAGCCGCCTTGGCGCGTTGGTGCTGTCGAAGGTCAAGGACGAGGAAGACGCCTACTTCGTGGTGATGCTGAGTATCATGGCGATCGCCGGCGTCCTCGCGGATGCGATCCAGCTTCCCGGTATCGTCGGCGCGTTTCTTGCCGGACTTGCCGTCAATGCTTCGGCACGCGAAGCGCCGGCCAGCGCCAAGCTTCAATTTCTCGGCAAATCGCTGTTTATTCCAATCTTCTTCGTCGTCACCGGATTTCTGATTGATCCGGTCAAGTTTGCGTACGGATTTTTCGACGATTTTCTGCTTGTTGTAAGCATCGTTGGCGCCCTGCTCGCCGGCAAATGGATCGCCGCCTGGCTTGTGGGCCGGGCAAACGGATACAATCCGAGTGAGCAATTGACGATCTGGTCGCTCACACTCCCACAGGTCGCCGCTACGCTTGCGGCCACGCTGGTCGCACATCAGACATTCAACGCGGCCGGTCAGCGACTGCTGGACGATCGGATGCTCAATGTCGTGCTTGTGCTGGTATTTGCCACTGCAATGCTCGGTCCGGTTCTGACCGAGCGGTTTGCGTCGCGCATGAAGGCGAGCCTGACCGGAACTGAGGGTAAGCCGGACCACACTCCGGATCACCGAACCTGACAGGCGTCATGATTTATCGCGAGCGAAGACGACATCGAACTTCTGTTTGGCGACCACCTGATCGAAGACGCCGGTCAGCCGGTCGTTGGCCGCGTCGTAACTGAGCGTGTAGGTCGAACCGTTGTAGCCGCCGGCGCGCAGCTCGAAGAGCAATTTGAGCGCGTTACCGTCCCTGCTCGCGACGGCGACATGAAAAGGCAGCGGTCTCGGATTTGCATAACTCGCGTCGAGTTTTCCATCCGCGTCAACGGCCCGGATGGTAATCACGTAACCTCCCTGCAGACGCACCCAGCGGCCCACCAGCCTGTCAAATGCCGGTTGCCCGGCGGACGTCGTTGCAGAGGAGCTGCTGAGAAGGTTGCTGCGCCAATGCCGGATTTACGATCAGGAAGAGGCAAAGCATCACAAATGGAATGGGATTCATATTTCGTCCGATCCGGTTGGCTGGTTGTTCTTCGATACGCCCATAAGCCTTGCTTCCTGTCACGAAGCGCTCAGGTCGCTCTTTTGTAAAGTCTGCGACTGGACAGTCTGTCGCATCCCCCAGAATAGCAGCGCGAGCCTGCCGCTGGATGTTGGACCACGGTCCAATAGAATGTGACACGGCTCCTGCTTAGCGTGCCCCGGCCAGATCGTATTTTTGTCGATCCACTGGAAGGCAACGCTCGATATGACAGCGCTTTTCCCTTCAGCCACGTTCCAGCCCGACGCCACCGTTCGCGACGACTCCTCGCAGATCGATCAAATGATCTGGATACCCGGTGGCACTTTTCGCATGGGGTCGGACAAACATTATCCGGAAGAAGCCCCCGCGCATCGCGTTACCGTGGATGGCTTCTGGATGGATCGCCATCCCGTGACAAACCGGCAATTCAGGGAGTTCGTCAAGGCTACCGGCCACGTCACCGTCGCCGAGATTGCGCCCGACCCCAAGGATTATCCGGGAATACTCCCGCACATGATCTATGCGGGCTCGCTGATGTTCTCGCCGCCCGATCATCCGGTCAACCTCCGGGACTTCAGTCAATGGTGGACGTTCGCCAAGGGCGCGAATTGGCGGCATCCCTACGGACCCGGAAGCAAAATCCGTGGGCTGGACGATCATCCCGTCGTGCATGTGGCGTTCAACGATGCGCTCGCCTACGCACAATGGGCCGGCAAGGAACTGCCGACCGAAGCGGAATGGGAGTTTGCGGCGCGCGGCGGCCTTGAAGACACGGAATTTGCGTGGGGCGATGAATTCACGCCGAACGGCCGTCACATGGCCAACACCTGGCAGGGTGAATTTCCGCGTGAGAACACCAAGGCCGACGGCTTCGAACGCACTTCGCCGGTAACCGCATTCCCGCCAAACGGTTACGGGCTGCACGACATGATCGGCAATGTCTGGGAATGGACGGCCGACTGGTATTCGCCAAAACATCAGGCGGATGCGGCAAAGGCCTGCTGCATTCCGCAGAATCCGCGCGGCGGCCGCGAGACCGACAGCTACGATCCCCGAACGACCAATGTGAAAATTCCACAGAAGGTCATCAAAGGCGGCTCGCATTTGTGCGCGCCGAATTACTGCCGACGCTACCGGCCGGCAGCGCGCCATGCGGAGCCGGTCGACACATCCACAAGCCATCTCGGCTTTCGATGCATCAGGCGAGGATCTTCTGATGCGTTCAAAACAGGAGATGACGCCATGTTGACTGCATATCCAGAACACACCGCCTCTTACCCGGACGCGCAAGAGGGTGGGTTGGCATAAGCGATCCTGCGCCGCGTTGCTCGGCGCGACCACGCTGATGTCGTTATCGTTGTCCGGACCGGTCAGCACGCCGGCTACGGCACAACAGCCGGCGCAAAAACCCAACATCCTCTTCATCATGGGTGACGATATCGGCTGGATGCAGCCGAGCATTTACCACCGCGGCCTGATGGTAGGCGAAACGCCGAACATTGATCGTATCGGCAACGAAGGCGCTAAATTCATGGACTATGTCGCCATGCAGAGCTGCACCTCCGGCCGCAATGCCTTCTTCACCGGCATGTATCCGCTCCGCACGGGCATGATACCTCCGCAGCTTCCCGGCAGCCCGTCCTACCTGCGGCCCGGCACGCCGGCGCTCGCCAAATTCCTGCTCGATCTCGGCTACAACACCGGCGAGTTCGGCAAGAACCATCTCGGCGATCACACCGCGGCGCTGCCGACCGCACATGGCTTCCAGGAATACTGGGGCTACCTGTATCACCTCGACGCGATGCAGCAGGTGAGCTTCCCTGACATCAACTCGACCCCGACCGATGCAAGGCGTGGCGCCGCCGTGCAAGAACACGCCGGTCCCGGGCCTTCCCGAGGTCCCCGGTGCGGTGGACCAGAAAACAACCTGTGTCTGATGCCACCGCGTCCGGTCATCTGGTGCAAGTCGTCCGACGGACGGAGAAGAACCAGACGTGTAAGGACGAGGGCCCGCTGACGCTGGACCGGTCGCGAACCGTGGATGAGGAAATCTCGGCCAAGGTCGTCGACTTTCTCGACCGCAACGATCCCAAGAAAACCAACAAGCCTTTCTTCGCCTGGTACAACCCGGCCCGCATGCATGTCGTGACCGTGCTGTCGCCGAAGTACGAGGCCATGCTTGGCGTCAAGGGAGGCAAGGACTGGGGCGTCAATGAAGCCGGCATGAAGCAGATGGATGACAATATCGGCGTCGTGCTCAAGAAGCTGGAGGACATGGGTCAACTCAACAACACCATTGTCGTGTTCACGACCGACAACGGTGCCGAGCAGATCGCATTCCCGGACGGTGGCATCACCCCGTTCAAGGGCCAGAAGGGCGAAGCCTGGGAAGGCGGCTATCGCGCCCCGATGGTCATCCGCTGGCCGGGCGACATCAAGCCGGGTACGGTCAAGAACGAGTTGTTTGCGGCGCTCGACTGGGTACCCACGCTGGTCGATATCGCGGGCGGGCCCAAGGGCGACGGGCTGAAGACGCAGATCGAGGCCGGAAGCTATCCCGGCATCGTCAAGACCACGCTCGACGGTGTCAACCAGCGTGCTTATCTCGAAGGAACGTCGGAAAAGTCGGCGCGCGACTTCTTCTTCTATTTCTCCGGGGCGACGCCGTCGGCGGTCCGCTACAAGAACTGGAAGATGTACTACAACATGTCGCAGCCAGGACCGGCCGGCTGGATCATGCCGCTCGTTCCCTTCCACTTCACCCTGGTGCAGAACATCAAGCGTGATCCCTTCGAGCAAAACGTCGGCATCGACCAGAAGTCGGCGATGAGCCTGGGCGGTGCGCTCGGCGGCCCGATGACTGCGTTCCAGTATGACTGGAACATGCTGCCGATCGGCCAGCAGCTGTGGCTGGAACACCTGACGTCATACGAGAAGTTCCCGCCGCTGCAGCCGCCGAGAGCTACAACCTCAGCGGCATCCTGGACCAGGTCAAGAAGGCCGCCAGCCACTCCGCGGGCGAATAGTCACGAACGTCAAAGCGCGATCATAGAACGAGAGACGATGCGGCCGGTCGGAAAGGACCGGCCGCTTGTTCCAGAACCCCTCAAAGAGTACATGATGAGGTTCTGAGAGAACATCTGGCCGGGCCTGCTCGCCTTGGCCGCGGCCGCGTACGCCGCAAGCGCGCCAGCTCTCGCCCAACAACCGCAAAAAGCCAAACCAGCCCACGTTGGAAACAGTCAAAAAAATAGAAGGAGAATTGCGTCATGAGCATCGATGATAACTCAGGAAAGACCGAGACCACCGTGGAACAAGCCGGCGGAGGATTGAAACGCCGCGATCTCTTGTTGAGCGGGAGTTCTCTCGTCGCCGCTTCCGCGCTCTCTGCCGTCGGACTAACAAGTTCTGCGCAAGCACAACAACCAACACCGGCGCCAGCGACAGCCGGGCAGCGGCCGAACATCGTGGTCATCATGGGTGACGACATCGGAATGTGGAACATCGGTGCCTACCATCGCGGCTTGATGGCCGGGCGAACCCCCAACCTCGACAAGCTCGCCGCCGAAGGCATGCTTTTCACCGACTATTATGCGGAGGCTAGTTGCACGGCCGGCCGCGCCAACTTCATTACCGGCGAGTTGCCAATCCGAACCGGCATGACAACGGTCGGCCAGGCAGGCGCGCCCACAGGTATTCCGGCGCAGGCGGTCACAATCGCCCAGGCCCTCAAAGGAATGGGTTACGCCACCGGCCAGTTCGGTAAAAATCACCTTGGCGACAAGAACGAATTTCTGCCTACGGTGCACGGTTTCGATGAATTCTTCGGCTATCTCTACCATCTCGATGCGATGGAAGATCCGGCTCACCCTAACTATCCGCAAGAGTTGCTGAACACTGTCGGTCCGCGCAACATGATCCATTCGTATGCGACCAATGTCGATGACCCAACCGTCGATCCACGCTGGGGCAAGGTCGGCAAACAAAGGATCGAGGATGCCGGAACGCTCTATCCGAAACGGATGGAAACCGTGGACGACGAGATCCGCGACCTTGCCCTGAAGTTCATCGAGAAGGCCAAAGCCGACAACAAGCCGTTCTTCCTGTGGCTCAATCCGACGCGGATGCACATCGTCACGCATCTCTCGCCCAAATACGAGGCGCTGCGTAACTCCAAGAACGGCTGGAGCATCCATGAGGCCGGTATGGCGCAGCTCGACGACGACGTCGGGATCGTCATGCAGAAATTGAAGGACATGGGCGTCGATGACAATACCATCGTGGTCTTCACCACCGACAACGGCACCGAAGTCTTCACCTGGCCCGATGGTGGACAGACGCCCTTCGCGCAGAGCAAAGGCACCGTATTCGAGGGCGGCTTCCGCGTGCCTTGCATGATCCGCTGGCCGGGCAAGGTACCGGCGGGCAAGGTCGAGAACGGCATCATCTCCGGTCTGGACTGGTTCCCAACTTTCCTGGCCGCTGCAGGAAATCCAAACATCGTCGAGGAACTGAAGAAGGGCAAGCAGATCGGCGACACGACTTTCAATGTCATCTGGATGGCTACAACCAGATGGACATGATCACCGGCAAGGGGCCTTCGAACCGGCACGAAATCTGGTACTTCGGCGAGAGCGAACTGGGCGCGGTGCGCATCGATGACTACAAGTATCGTTTCATCGACCAGCCTGGAGGCTGGCTGGGTGATAAAACCAAGCCTGACGTGCCCTATCTGATCAATCTTCGCCTCGATCCTTTCGAGCGCACGGGCTGGCCCAATAGCGGAACCAAGGAAGGCGCCCAGCAATATTTCGACTGGTTCAAATACGAATTCTGGCGCTTCGTTTTTGTTCAGCAGCAGGTGGAAAAGCTCGCGATGACGGCGATCGAATTTCCGCCGATGCAGCGTGGAGCGAGCTTCAATCTCGATGCCGTCAAGGCGAAGATCGAAGCAGCGAGGGCGGCGATAGCGAAATAAAGTGCAAGCTTGAATTTAATGGCGGGCGCACCAGACCCTGGGCGCCCGCCTCAGCCATCCACCAACGAAGGAATTCGAACGTGAAACCGATTGCACGATTTCCCCGCATCGATCGCCGGGTTCTGCTCTCGTCGCTGGCGATGCTTCCGGTGCTGTCGGCCTCCCTCCGCTCGACCGCCGCGCTCGCGCAGGCGCAAGGCGATCCGCTGCCATCCTGGAACGAGGGTGCGACCAAGGCTTCGATCTCGATTTTGTCGCACGCGTCACGGCGCAAGGCGGGCCTTACTTCGTACCGGTGAGAGCAGCGCATCGCAACCTTCGACAATGACGGCACGCTCTGGATCGAGCAACCGATGTACATACAGCTTGCCTTCGCACTTGACCGCGTCAAAGACCCTTGCGCCCATGCATCCGGAATGGAAGACCAAGCAACCGTTCGCGGCGGTGCTTGATGACGACCTGAAGGCGCTGGCCGCTTCCGGCGAAAAGGGATTGGTCGAAATTATCGCGGTAACAATGCCGGCATGACGACGGCCGAGTTCGAAAAAATCGTCACCGACTGGCTCGCGACAGCCCGTGATGCCCGATTTAAGCGGCCCTATACCGAACTGGTCTACCAGCCGATGCTGGAACTGCTCGCTTACCTCAGGGCCAACGACTTCAAGACATTCATCGTGTCAGGCGGCGGCGTTGAGTTCATGCGGCCGTGGA
>CAWJYI010000018.1:0-48523 GCA_963847015.1 uncultured Alphaproteobacteria bacterium
CGGAACCGAGGGGGCTCAAATCCCTGGGAGGAATTCGCGCGGTCTCTATACGTCCTCGCAGGACATTGGCCGGTTGGGATTGCCCCAAAGGGCAATACCGCGCTGATGGTGCTTCATGGTGTTCTCAACTCCACCGAGTCACTCTCCATGTTGGGCCACGGGCACCGTACAATGACCATCACCCATTCTATGGAACACATACACTCCGGCCGACAGGCCAGCGATGGCCGTAGCTATCTCGTGCAGAGGGCGGAAAAGTTGGCTCTTGCCTACGTTGACAAGCCACTCCAGGTATCAGCTCTCTCGCGTGCTCTTGGTGTAAGCGAGCGAACTCTTCGCAAGCTATTCAACGAAATCCACGGAACACCGCCTTCCCGCCATCTGCGCATGTTGCGCCTGTCCCAGGTGCGAGGAGCTCTGCTCTCGGCGCGCGGCCAACTCGTTACGGTTACCGAGATCGCGACCGACTTCGGCTTCGCAGAACTCGGGCGCTTCTCCGTCGAATATCGCAAGGTTTTCGGTGAAAGTCCTTCGGAGACCCTTTATCAGGCCCGGGTTTCGCATAGAATGAACGCTCCGGTTGCAGGCGGCATTGTCGAATATCCGATTTCGCATCGTTGACTTCGGAGCACGAGGCCCAGCCGACCGCCTGACCTGGCACCCGGCTCGCACTTCAGCTTGTCACCGGCAACAGGCCTCAACGGACCCACTGTCCCATCTGCAGGCACGTAATAAGACTGACATAGCTGGGCGTACCGCCGATGTTTTCCTGCGGGATGCATTCTGCCTTGCTGGCGGCGGGGAATTTTGACCATTGGCTCCCCAACTGCTGACGCGCCCTTTTTTCATCGTTGACACAGCTCTTCAACGATTGGTCGACGCTAAGTCCCGCCGTAGCCGCCAAGTCCAGCTTGCAGCTGCGAACAATATCGAACTCGCGGCACCCGATCGGCGACAGCGACGACCAACTGGGAGCTCACGACAATCATCGAGACTGAAATAGGCATACTGTTCTCCTCCTCATTCCGCTCACGATGAAGCGGATGTCCACCAGCAGACACACTACCTGCCTCGCGAGCCGCCGACCGCCTTGTCGATAGCATCGAACAAGGTCTCTTCTTGCAATGGCTTGCGGAGGCGGGCAACGAACCCTCCATCGTCAGAATGCAACACCGCGTCGCCGTGCGCGGTGATCAGGATCGTCGGAATGTTTATGCCGTTACTCACCAGGTGCTGCTGAAGCTCCAGTCCATTCATGTCCGGCATCTGCAGATCGACAATCAGGCATTCCGGAACATCCGTTTGCAGCGAGGCGAGAAATTCCTGTCCGGATCCGTAAGTCCGCGGCACGAAAAGAGCGCGAACGCAACAACCGGCTCAAGGCTTTGAGCACGGCCGGATCGTCGTCCACAACCGCAATCCTCGGAGAAGCTTCCGCCATGGAAGATTATTGCGGTCGCGCTGGCCATCCGTCGAGTTGGCCCTTGGGCCAACAGGGACTTTTCCCTACTTCGAAAGATTGAGTTTCTCGGCCATGCGAACGAGATCGGCTACGGTGCGAATGCCCAGTTTCTCCATCATCCGGCTGCGGTGAACCTTGATGGTCTTCTCGACGGTGCCCAGATCGCCGGCAATCTGCTTGTTGAGGCGCCCTGCGACGACATGTACCAGAACTTCGCGCTCGCGCGGGGTCAGGGTCTCAATTTTCGCCTGGATCGATTCCAGTTCGGAATGAAGCCGACGCGACTGGGCGTCCCTGGCCTCAGCGCGGGATATGGCTTCGAACAAATCCTTGTCCTTCACCGGCTTGGTCAGAAAATCGATCGCGCCTGCTTTCATGGCTCGCACGCTCGTGGGAATGTCTCCTTTTCCGGTGATGAACACGACGGGGCGATGCGAGCCGGCGGAGGCGGTCAGCGCGCGCTGAAGCTCCAAACCGTCAAGACCCGGCATCGAAACATCCAGAACGGCACAGCCGGGCACCGTCACATCATGTTCTTCGAGGAAAAGCTGCGGCGAAGAATAGGGCTTCACTTCATAGCCCCTGGCGCGGAGCAATCGCGAAAGCGCCTTCAGCACGCCGGGGTCGTCATCGACAAGATGGACTGTGAATTTCTCCGTCATGCAGCATCAATTGCCGGCGTCTGGATTGGTAACGAAAATCCTGCAACCGCGCCGCCGCCCTCCTGGTTTACCAGAGTAAGCCTTCCACCATGCGCCTGTACGATGGTCGAACAGATCGTCAATCCGAGACCGAGACCGTGGTCCTTTGTGGTATAAAATGGTTCAAACAGGCGCCCGTTTTCCAGGGGACGGATGCCGGGGCCTCGATCCCTGACGAGCACCTCCATGAGGCCACTTTCCGTGCCACGTGTCGAAATCAGGATATTCCGCTGAGCCAGCGGGGTCGAGACCATGGCGTCCATCGCGTTCATCACAAGATTAAGCAGGACCTGTTGCAATTGAACGGAATCGCCCGTCACCAGTAACAGCCTGTTTTCCAGATCAAGCCCGACCGCCGTTTCGCGGCCGATCAGTTCGCTGTGAAGCAGCGCGGCCGTGGACCTCACCAGGTCATTGATGTTGACCGATTCCAGCTTCCGCTCGCCTTTTTTCAGGAGATGACGCAGCCGGTGAATGACCTCGCCGGCCCGATTGTCTTCATGAACAATCTCCTCAAGTGCCTCCCTGATGTCCTCGAGATCCGGTGATTTTTGCTCCAACAAATGGAGCGCGGCCTGGGCATTTGAGAGTATCGCAGTCAGCGGCTGATTGATCTCGTGCGCGATCGAACCAGAGAGTTCGCCAAGAACAGCCACGCGCATGAGATGCGCAAGTTCCTGGCGTTGAAGGGCAGCCTCGGCCTCGGCCTCCCGGCGTCGCCGGCCCTGAAACAGAACGTAGCTGATCAGGATCGACTGTACCGGGATGATCGTCGCGACGGCGATGATAGGCCAGCGATATTGATCCCAAATGGAGGGCTGGCGAAAGTGCACGATGCTGCCCGGCGGCAGTCGGGCTTCGCCAATGCCCCAGCGCTCCAGTTCCCGGCTGTCATAGGCCGGCGGCCCGAACAACACAGATGGCGGCTCGACAGCATTTGGCTTTTCTCCCTTTAGTATTCGCAGAGCTGCGTCCGCCCCTTGCAGGCCGAGAGCCTTGGTTTGCATCAAGGGCCCGCCAACGATGCCGCGCCCCATCTGATAATCGCCCATCCCGAAAATCGGCACGGCAGAGACTTCACGCAACGTTTCCAGTGCCCGGTCTTCCGTATACGGAATCCCGGCCGCATCTTCCGAAAGCAGAAACCAGAAAATTGCAGAGGTCGGCGCCATTCTGGCGGCTCGTTCCTGCATCTGGACCAACGTCAAATCGTTGAACCAGGTGATGTTGACCCGATCGGAAAACGGCTGAAACGCCCGGTGGAGTTCCGAAGTCCAGTATCGTTCGACCGGCGAATTTCCCACCACCACGGCAATATCCTTCGTTTCAGGCCGCAATTGCAGAATGTTGGTCAGATAGGCCGGAAGATCGAGATCCAGGAAAACGCCGGTATCGTATTCAGTGCGTGTCGAGCCGGGTATCCGGCGGATATCGGCGCCAACAATCAGCATCGGCGTCGTCGGAAAAAGCTTCGACCGATTCCGCTGCAGGAAAAACGCAGCCGGCGCGCCAACCGGCACGATCAGATCGGGCGCGCGCTTCGCAAGCAACGCCTTGATGTATTCGACGAATGGCGCTTCCTCATCAGGATCCTGCGCCCGGGCCGTATCAAGCGAGACCTCATAGAGTTCTATCGGCTGCGGCGACTTCTTGATGAGTTCAGCCCGAAAATTGGCGGCCATATCGCTCCACGGCGAGTAGGCATGACCAAAAGCATGCAAGATCAGCACGCGTTTCGGCTCCGCGGCGTCAGACTGCACCGCGAACAGAAAAAGGAAGCCCAGACTCCAACAAACTATGCGCGTCCCAGACATTCCGGAAAAGGCCGCCCATGCCAAAAACTACAGTGCAAGAACTACGGCGCAAAAACACAGTACAAATTTATTAGCAGCTAAATTGGGGCGCACGCCCCAGCATCGTCATCCCCAATCTTATCACGCTTTGGTAGCGTGTCCTGCCTCACCCGATGACGATTTCGTTAGCAAGATCAATGGGGAGCTTTCGTCCCGCGGAAGAAAGCCGATCGACCCCATGACCTCAGGTCCATCCGGCAGGGCAAGCGCCGCCAGGCGGAAGACATCCCCCGCGCGCCCCGCGGCATTTTTGGTCGGTCGCAGCCTGCATCCGGCCGGTTTCGCATAGACCACGATCGACCAGCTCCTGTAACAGATTATTGGTCAAGTTTGTGACGCCCGGATGAGCTGCCCCGCGGAGCCGTCGGACAATGCTGTCGAACAGCGTTCATTTGCTGCGCGAATACCTGTTTGGCCTGCCTGTGCTTGCGAAGTTCGCGCTGGGGATGGTGATGCTTGTTGTCATCCCGCGTGTGTCTCGCCGGCTGCACATTCCCGCGGCCGTGGGCCTGCTGCTCGGCGGCGTTATCGTCGGTCCCTATGTTTTGGACATTTTCGGCAAGGTCCGGCCGATCGCCGATTTCATGGCGGAGCTCGGAAAATTGCTGCTGATGTTTTTTGCGGGCCTGGAGATCGACCTCGCGCTGTTCAGGCGCGCCCGCAAGAAGTCCGTCGCCCTTGGCATCGCCACAACTGCCCTGCCGTTGCTGCTCGGCACCGCCGTTGGCCTTCTGTTCGGCTATGCAGCAATCCCGGCGATCGTGATCGGATCGCTGCTGGCTTCGCATACCCTGCTCGGCCTGCCCGTCGTCAATCGGCTCGGCCTCGGTGGCACCGAGCCTGTCACGATAGCGGTGGGAGCAACGGTCATGTCGGACACGTTGTCGCTCGTCGTATTTGCCGTTTGCGTCTCCGTCTTTACGACCGGATTTTCTCCATCGGGCCTGGCGCTTCTGCTGGCCGAGATCGTCGGCTACATCCTGCTGGTGCTGTTCGGCCTCAGCCGCCTTGGCGCGCTTGGTGCTGTCGAAGGTCAAGGACGAGGAAGACGCCTACTTCGTGGTGATGCTGAGTATCATGGCGATCGCTGGCGTCCTCGCGGATGCGATCCAGCTTCCCGGTATCGTCGGCGCGTTTCTTGCCGGACTTGCCGTCAATGCTTCGGCACGCGAAGCGCCGGCCAGCGCCAAGCTTCAATTTCTCGGCAAATCGCTGTTTATTCCAATCTTCTTCGTCGTTACCGGATTTCTGATTGATCCGGTCAAGTTTGCGTACGGAATTTTCGACGATTTTCTGCTTGTTGTCAAGCATCGTTGGCGCCTTGCTCGCCGGCAAATGGATCGCCGCCTGGCTTGTGGGCCGGGCATACGGATACAATCCGAGTGAGCAATTGACGATCTGGTCGCTCACACTCCCACAGGTCGCCGCTACGCTTGCAGCCACGCTGGTCGCACATCAGACATTCAACGCAGCCGGTCAGCGACTGCTGGACGATCGGATGCTCAATGTCGTGCTTGTGCTGGTGTTTGCAACTGCAATGCTCGGTCCGGTTCTGACCGAGCGGTTTGCATCGCGCATGAAGGCGAGCCTGACCGGAACTGAGGGTAAGCTGGACCACACGTCCAGGCGACCGAACCTGACAGACGTCATGATTTATCGCGAGCGAAGACGACATCGAACTTCTGTTTGGCGACCACCTGATCGAAGACGCCGGTCAGCCGGTCGTTGGCCGCGTCGTAACTGAGCGTGTAGGTCGAGCCGTTGTAGCCGCCGGCGCGCAACTCGAAGAGCAATTTGAGTGCGTTACCGTCCCTGCTCGCGACGGCGACATGAAAAGGCAGCGGTCTCGGATTTGCATAGCTCGCGTCGAGTTTTCCATCCGCGTCAACGGCCCGGATGGTAATGACGTAACCTCCCTGCAGACGCACCCAGCGGCCCACCAGCCTGTCAAATGCCGGTTCAGCCGACGACTGGCCCGGGAGTTGCGGAAGTCGTTGCAGGGGGCTGCTGAGAAGGTTGCTGCGCCAATGCCGGATTCACGATCAGGAAGAGGCAAAGCATCACAAATGGAATGGGATTCATATCTCGTCCGATCCGGTTAGCTGGTTGTTCTTCGATCCCGCGAGCCTTGCATGAGCCGGCCCGACCAGAGCCTGCTTCCTGTCACGAAGCGCTCAGGTTTTTTGTAAAGTCTGCGACTGGACAGTCTGTCGCATCCCCCAGAATAGCAGCACGAGCCTGCCGCCGGATGTTGGACCACGGTCCAATAGAATGTGACACGGCTCCTGCTTAGCGTGCCCCGGCCAGATCGTATTTTTGTCGATCCACTGGAAGGCAATGCTCGATATGACAGCGCTTTTCCCTTCAGCCACGTTCCAGCCCGACGCCACCGTTCGCGACGACTCCTCGCAGATCGATCAAATGATCTGGATCCCCGGTGGCACTTTTCGCATGGGGTCGGACAAACATTATCCGGAAGAAGCCCCCGCCCATCGCGTGACCGTCGATGGCTTCTGGATGGATCAGCCATCCCGTGACAAACCGGCAATTCAGGGAGTTCGTCAAGGCTACCGGCCACGTCACCGTCGCCGAGATTGCGCCCGATCCCAAGGATTATCCGGGAATACTTCCGCACATGATCTATGCGGGCTCGCTGATGTTCTCGCCGCCCAAACATCCGGTCAGCCTCCGCGACTTCAGCCAATGGTGGACGTTCGCCAAGGGCGCGGACTGGCGACATCCCTACGGACCCGGAAGCAACATCCGTGGTCTGGACGATCATCCGGTCGTGCATGTGGCGTTCAACGATGCGCTCGCCTACGCGCAATGGGCCGGCAAGGAACTGCCAACCGAAGCGGAATGGGAATTTGCGGCGCGCGGCGGCCTTGAAGACACGGAATTTGCCTGGGGCAATGAATTCACGCCGAACGGCCGTCACATGGCCAACACCTGGCAGGGTGAATTTCCGCGCGAGAACACCAAGGCCGACGGCTTCGAACGCACTTCGCCGGTAACCGCATTCCCGCCGAACGCCTACGGGCTGCACGACATGATCGGCAACGTCTGGGAATGGACGGCCGACTGGTATTCGCCAAAACACCAGGCCGATGCGGCAAAGGCCTGCTGCATTCCGCAGAATCCGCGCGGCGGCCGCGAGGCCGACAGCTACGACCCCCGAACGACAAATGTGAAAATCCCACAGAAGGTCATCAAAGGCGGCTCGCATTTGTGCGCGCCGAACTACTGCCGACGTTACCGGCCGGCAGCGCGCCATGCGGAGCCGGTCGACACCTCCACGAGCCATCTTGGCTTTCGATGCATCCGACGAGAAACCATCGCTTCGTCATAAACGGGAGAATGACGCCATGCCTGATTGCATACAAAAAGCTAAATTGTCTTCGCTTCCTGGTGTCCCGGGAAGGACGGAAGGATCGCACAAGGGATTGTGCGCCGCTCTGCTGGGCGCGACGATGCTGGCGTCGCTGCCTGGAGCAGCTGTCACGCCGGCAGCCGCGCAGCAGCCGGCACAGAAACCCAACATCCTCTTCATCATGGGTGACGACATCGGCTGGATGCAGCCGGGCATCTACCATCGCGGCCTGATGGTCGGCGAAACGCCGAACATCGATCGCATCGGCAACGAAGGCGCGATCTTCATGACACTATTACGCCGAGCAGAGCTGCACGGCAGGCCGCAACGCCTTCTTCACCGGCATGAATCCGCTGCGCACCGGCATGATCCCGCCGCAACTGCCCGGCAGCCCGTCCTATCTGCGGCCCGGCACCCCGGCGCTCGCCAAGTTCCTGCTCGATCTCGGCTACAACACCGGCGAGTTCGGCAAGAACCATCTCGGCGATCACACCGACGCGCTGCCGACCGCGCACGGCTTCCAGGAATTCTGGGGCTACCTGTATCACCTCGATGCGATGCAGGGCGTGAGCTTCCCGGACATCAACAAGACCCCAACCCAGCAGACGGTTGCCCCGCCATGCAAGAACACGCCGATCCCCGGTCTCCCGGAAGTGCCGGGCGCGGTCGATCCGCAAGACGACGGTTTGCCTGACGCCGCCGCGCCCGGTGCTGTGCGTGCAAGTCCGACGGCACGTCCAAGAACCAGACGTGCAAGGACGAGGGCCCGCTGACGCTCGAGCGATCGAAGGGGGTGGACGAGGAAATCTCGGCCAAGGTCATCGACTTCCTCGACCGCAACGATCCGAAGAAGACCAACAAGCCGTTCTTCGTCTGGTACAATCCGGCGCGCATGCACGTCACGACCGTGCTGAACGACAAGTACATGGCCATGGTCGGCGAGCCCGGCGGCAAGGACTGGGGCGTCAACGAAGCCGGCATGAAGCAGATGGATGACAACATCGGCTACGTGCTGAAGAAGCTCGAGGACATGGGCCAGCTCGACAACACGATCGTCGTGTTCACCACCGACAACGGCGCCGAGACGTTCACCTTCCCGGACGGCGGCATCACCCCGTTCAAGGGCTCGAAGATGAACACCTGGGAAGGCGGCATGCGCGCTCCGGCGGTCATCCGCTGGCCGGGCGTCATCAGGCCCGGGACCGTCAAGAACGACATCTTCGCGTCGCTCGACTGGCTGCCCACGCTGGTCGAGATCGCGGGCGGAGACAAGGGCGATGCGCTGAACAAGCGGATCATGGCCGGCTCCTATCCGGGCATCGTCAAGACCAAGCTCGATGGCGTGAACCAGATCGACTATCTGACCGGCAAATCGGAGAAGTCGGCGCGCGATACCTTCTTCTACTATTCCAGCAGCCACCCGTCGGCGGTGCGCTACAAGAACTGGAAGATGTATTTCGCGATCGCGCCCGAAACCGCGACGGGCTTCATCTCCCCGGGAGTCCAGACCATGTTCGCAGCCGGCATGGTAAACCTCAAGCGCGATCCATTCGAGATGGGGTGGGGCGACGAGAAAAAGGCGAATTTCTGGTTCAGCGGCGCGCTCGCCGCGCCGGTCACGGCTTACATATACGACTGGAACATGCTGCCCATCGGGCAGGTGCTGTGGCTGAAGGAGCTGGAATCCTACAAGGAGTTCCCGCCGCTTCAGGATCCGGCGAGCTACAACCTGGATCAGGTCATGGAACAGCTCAAGAAGGGTCGGGCGCACCCGAGCCAGTAGCTCGGATGCTTGCGGATGAGGCGGGCGCCCCACGGGGCGGCCGCATCTCATTCAGACAGAACCAGGCATCAGAGAGCTGAATGCGCATTGCAAACACTGGTTCGGCGTGCTCGCTCTGACTGCGGTCGCGTTCACCGCAAGGCGCGCCGGCTCTTGCGCAACAACCGCAAAAGCCAAATCAGCCGACGTCGGAAACAGGCGCAAAAAACAGAAGGAGAATCGCGTCATGAGCATCGATCGATACCTCAGGGAAGACAGAGACCTCCGTGGAACAAACCAGCGGAGGGATGAAGCGGCGCGATTTATTGTTGAGCGGAAGTTCTCTTGTCGCAGCTTCGGCACTCTCCGCCGTCGGACTGACAAGTTCTGCGCAAGCACAACAACCAACACCGGCGCCGGCAACGGCCGGGCAGCGGCCGAACATCGTGGTCATCATGGGTGACGACATCGGAATGTGGAACATCGGCGCCTACCATCGCGGCTTGATGGCTGGGCGAACCCCAAACCTCGACAAGCTCGCCGCCGAAGGCATGCTGTTCACCGACTATTACGCGGAGGCGAGTTGCACGGCCGGCCGCGCCAACTTCATCACCGGCGAACTGCCGATCCGAACCGGCATGACCACGGTCGGCCAGGCCGGCGCGGCCATCAGGTATTCCGGCGCAAGCGGTCACGATCGCCCAGGCCCTCAAAGGGATGGGCTACGCCACCGGCCAGTTCGGCAAAAACCACCTTGGCGACAAGAACGAGTTCTTGCCTACCGTGCACGGTTTCGACGAGTTCTTCGGCTATCTCTATCATCTCGATGCGATGGAAGATCCGGCGCATCCCAACTATCCGCAGGACCTGCTGAATGTCGTCGGTCCGCGCAACATGCTTCATACCTATGCGACCAATGTCGATGACCCCACCGTCGATCCGCGCTGGGGCAAGGTCGGCAAACAAAGGATCGAGGATGCCGGAACGCTCTATCCGAAACGGATGGAAACCGTAGACGACGAAATCCGCGACCTTTCCCTGAAGTTCATCGAGAAGGCCAAGGCGGACAACAAGCCGTTCTTCCTGTGGCTGAACCCGACGCGGATGCACATCGTCACGCATTTGTCGCCGAAATACGAAGCGTTACGCAACTCCAAGAACGGCTGGTCGATACATGAGGCCGGCATGGCGCAGCTCGACGACGACGTCGGCCTCGTCATGCAAAAGCTGAAGGACATGGGCGTCGACGACAATACGATCGTGGTCTTCACTACCGACAACGGCACCGAGGTCTTCACCTGGCCCGATGGCGGACAGACGCCGTTCGCGCAGAGCAAAGGCACCGTATTCGAGGGCGGCTTCCGCGTGCCCTGCATGATCCGCTGGCCGGGCAAGGTACCGGCGGGCAAGGTCGAGAACGGCATCATCTCCGGTCTGGACTGGTTCCCGACTTTCCTTGCCGCCGCTGGCAATCCGAACATCAGCCGAGGAGCTGAAGAAGGGTAAGCAGATCGACGGCACGACCTACAAGGTGCATCTGGACGGCTACAATCAGATGGACATGATTACCGGCAAGGGGCCTTCGAACCGGCACGAAATCTTTTACTTCGGAGAGAGCGAACTCGGCGCCGTCCGCATCGACGACTACAAGTATCGTTTCATCGACCAGCCTGGAGGCTGGCTAGGTGATAAAACCAAGCCTGACGTGCCCTATCTGATCAACCTTCGCCTCGATCCTTTCGAGCGCACGGGTTGGCCCAACAGCGGGACCAAGGAAGGTGCGCAGCAATATTTCGACTGGTTCAAATACGAATTCTGGCGCTTCGTGTTTGTCCAGCAGCAGGTGGAAAAGCTCGCGATGACGGCGGTCGAATTTCCGCCGATGCAGCGTGGAGCCAGCTTCAATCTCGATGCCGTCAAAGCGAAGATCGAAGCCGCGAGGGCAGCGATGGCCAAATAAAGTGCAAGCTTGAATTGATGGCGGGCGCCGACCTTGGGCGCCCGCCCCGGCCATCCGCCAACGCAAGGAAGTTCGACCATGAAACCGATTGCACGATTTCCCCGCATCGATCGTCGCGTCCTGCTCTCGTCGCTGGCGATGCTTCCGGTGCTCTCGGCCTCCCTCCGCTCGACTTCCGCGGTGGCGCAGGCGCAAGGCGATCCGCTGCCATCGTGGAACGAGGGGGCGACCAAGGCTTCGATCCTCGATTTTGTCGCGCGCGTCACGACGCAAGGCGGGCCTTACTTCGTACCGGTCGAGCAGCGCATCGCGACCTTCGACAATGACGGCACGCTCTGGATCGAGCAGCCGATGTATATCCAGCTGGCCTTCGCACTCGACCGCGTCAAGGTCCTGGCGCCCATGCATCCGGAATGGAAGACCAAGCAGCCGTTCGCAGCGGTGCTGGACGGCGACCTGAAGGCGGTGGTGGCTTCCGGCGAAAAAGGATTGGTCGAAATTATTGCCGTGACGCATGCCGGCATGACGACGGCAGAGTTCGAAAAAATCGTCACCGACTGGCTCGCGACGGCCCGTGATGCCCGATTCAAGCGACCCTACACCGAACTGGTCTACCAGCCGATGCTGGAACTGCTCGCCTACCTCAGGGCCAACGACTTCAAGACATTCATCGTGTCAGGCGGCGGCATTGAGTTCATGCGGCCGTGGACCGAACGGATCTACGGGGTGCCCCCGCAGCAGGTCGTCGGGTCTTCGATCAAGACCCGATATGAAATGCGCGACGGCACGCCGGTGCTGTTCCGCCTGCCCGACATCAATTTCATCGACGACAAGACCGGCAAGCCGATCGGGATCAATGAACACATTGGCCGCCGTCCGATCGCCGCCTTCGGCAACTCCGACGGCGATCTCGAAATGCTGCAATGGGCGACGCTCGGCACCGGTGGGGTAAGGTTCGGCCTGATCGTCCACCATACGGATGCAGTACGCGAATATGCCTACGACCGTGACTCGCATTTCGGCAGACTCGACGTCGCTCTCGACGCCGCCGCAGTGAACAAGTGGACCGTGGTCGACATGAAGAACGACTGGAAGCGCATCTTTGCCTTCGACTAATTTGCCACTCTGCTGCGACTGCGAGAGTGACCCAATCGTTGCCTGGCTACGTTACCCTTTGGGCCAATATCCCCTGGCCGCGAGGTCGATAAGGTCAGGTGATTGCAGAGCGCAGCTATTTGTCCTGATGGCAAAACGACAATGAGCAAAACATCGTGGAGAAAGACAATGCTACGACGCCTGATACTCGCAGCGGCTCTGATGACATGCGTTCAACTTCCCACCGCCCAGGCCCAACCCAAAACCTGGACTCAGGTCGGAATGTTGACGTGCAGGCTCAACCCGAGCATCGGCTTCGTCATTTTCGGCCATCAATCGATGGAATGTCGCTTCGTTCAGAACCCGCCAACGCCGCCGCAACTTTATGAGGGTGCGCTCAATACTGTCGGTATCGATATTGGTGTCACCGCAGGAGGCGTCATGGGCTGGGCCGTACTGTCGCCCACTGCCGGGCCTCCTCCGGGAGCCCTTGCCGGCGAATATGTCGGCGCCAGCGCAGACGTCGGGATGGGTCTTGGCGCCGGCATCAATGTCCTGGTCGGCGGCTCCGGACGCAGCTTTGCCTTGCAACCGGTCTCGGTCGAAGGGTCTGTTGCCGTGAACGTAACGCTCGGTCTTTCCGGACTTCAACTGCGCGCCGCTAACTGAATTCGAAAGCGGCAATGCCGATCGGCTGTTCGTCGAGCGTCGGCGATAACGATCGCGGCCATAAAGGACAGAGTGATCTTCCAGCTCGAGTGACCCGCAATTCATCGAAGCCAGCTCCCGCTGCTCGGCGCCGGGCAGGGAGAACTTTGCCAGGGCGCCGCCGGCTTCATCATTCCGCAGGTCAATTTTTCCGCCGTGCTTTTCAATGATCGTCGAACAGATTGACAGGCCAAGCCCAAGGCCGTGATCCTTGGTGGTATAGAACGGCACGAATACCCGCTTGCTGTCCGCTGGTGCTATTCCCGGCCCGTGGTCCTTGAGGCAAACCTCGACGGTTCCGGCCGCCGTCACCCGGGTCCAGATCTTGATTTGACGCAGCGCGTCCGGGGTCGAGGCCATTGCATCCATCGCGTTCATGATGAGATTGAGCAGGACTTGCTGCAATTGCACGGAATCGCCCAATACGGGCGGGAGGCAGGCCGCCAGCTCGCTCTCGACCGTGATCCGCCGCGCGATGAACTCATGACGCAGCAGGGTGGTTGTCGCCTCGACCAGCTGGTTAAGATCAACGGACTCAAATTTGCTCTCGCCCTTCTTGAGCAAGCCGCGTAGCCGCTGAATGATCTCTCCGGCGCGGTTATCCTCCTGCACGATGTCCTCCAGCGCGCCACGAATTTCCTCGAAGTTCGGTGTTTCCGGCGCCAGCAGATGGAGCGTCGCCTGCGCATTCGACAAAATCGCGGTGAGCGGCTGATTGACTTCGTGGGCGATCGCGCCTGAAAGCTCGCCTAATACGGTGACACGCGTCAAATGCGCCACTTCCTGACGCTGCAACGCAGCCTCCGATTCCGCAGCTTTTTGGTCGGTGACATCCAGGAACATCCCGCTGAGTTGATCAGGCGCCCCCTGCCCGTCATGTGCACGGGCCCGAATCCGGACCCAGCGCGGCTCGCCATTTGGGTGGACAATACGAATGTCCGTTGCGGCGGACAGTTCGCCCTTCGATTTCCGAAGTGTGTCGACGGCAATGTGGCGATCGTCGGGGTGGACTACCGCCAGGAACGTCTCGAGTGTGACGGGGGTATCTCTCGCGAGGCCCAGTATCGCCCGGCAGTGCTCGGTAGCCCACAATTCTTCGGTTGCCCGATCGAACTGCCACAATCCGATACTGGCGGAAACGGCGGCAAAGGTCATACGGTCCTCGCTCTCCCTAAGCGAGTTTTCGGCTTGGTGGCGACGGCGACGCTGAAACAACAATCCCGCCACGACTAAGGATTGGAGGACGACGACAGCCCCCGTCGCCAAAACAAGATATCGATTCTGCTCCCAAAGAGTGGGCTCGTGGAACAAGACCGTGCTGCCTGGCGGCAGATTGCCTTGCGCCAGGCCCCATCGCTTCATGGCTCGCGCGTCAACGCGAAAATCGGTTCCCCCGCTCGGACTGGTTCGCGGGGGAATGTTGGTTACGTCCTTGCCCGCAAGAATTTCGAACACCATTGCCGCGGCAGTGGTGCCGATAGCCTCATACGTGGTGATATGGCCCCCGACGATTCCGCTCCCAAGATAAGTTTCAAAGAAGCCATAGACCGGAGCGGCAGAAGCTTTTGCGAGCGCGGCAGCCACATCTCTGGGAATCAAGCGCTTGTCTTCGCTGTCGGCGAACATGGTGAGAAACAGGACGATGGTATCGCCGGCAATCCTGACACTTCTTCGAGTAGCGAATCGTAAGTACGATCAAACCAGTAAGCGGTTTCGAGTTTCTGATTGTCGAGTTTCGGATTGTTATGAGCATCGATGGCCTTGCGCGCGTTCTCCCACCAGCGCCGGTCGTCGCTGTGTACTTCCGCCGATCACTACAAGCCGGCGAGCGCCGGGCTGAAGGTGTTCAGCAAGTTCCAGCGTCTTGCCTATATCGTAATCGTTGATTACCGCGGTGATGTCGGGAGGCAGCCGCATCGCGTCGTAGGTGGCGCGCGATATATCGGACAATACGACGGGGACGCCGGGCGCAATGATGTCGCGGTATTTCAGAAGAAACGGAATTCCCGCGATACCGGTCATCACGACCGCGTCAAAATGCACGTTCGCGTATTTCTCGTGCAGGAAATTCGCCGTGCGCAAGGCGTGTGCCGCATCCGGCCGCCTCGCCAGATCAAGAAACTCGGCTTCGATTTCAAGGCGCTTGGGGAATTCTCCCAGCGCCTTGCGAAGAGCTTCTGAAACAGCCGCCGTTGCCGGAAAGGTATAGTTGTACGAATGAAGAATGAGCACGCGCCGCGGCGCTTCGTCCGCGCGGGCTTCCGCTCTCAGCAACAAGACCGTCAGCAAGAATGCGATGAGCAGGACAAGCGCGCGCCTGATATCCGGCCCATCAACTCGATCGTCGGCTCGCACGAGGGTTCGATCCAGTCAATGGAAACTCAATAACAGGGTAAGGCAAGCGGTTGACTGCTGTCGAGTCCCGCAGCCGGAAGCCGATCAATCTTTCATCGAAAGCGGTAGTATGGGGTGGCATATGCCACGCCGGATCAGTCCGATCTGCACTTTTCGCGCGGGTGCAATGGTTGGCGCCAACAGACGCAGGCGCCTCGCTCGACAATCGCAGGTCGTCGCTCTTGACGAACAATTAAGCCGTACAATAACGGCAATTAGAACGAGTACCCGCTATGCATCTCCTCGTAATGAACACACGAGTCTGGGGACGATTGATGTTGCCGAGCCCAAGCGGCTGTCGATTGGCCCAAAGGCCAATGATGCTGCCGAGTTCAAGATAATAAGGTGCCACCAAACGTGCATGGACATGAAGGATTCAATTTGCGGCTTGGACCGAGCAGGCAATCAAGCATCTGATAGCCTCTGGTTCCTCGGCCTTCGTCGGACGGAGTGCGCGAATGACGCGCCTGGTTCTCGGGCTTCTTCGACCCTACCGGGGTTGGCTCGCGGTTGTTTTCGTCGCGATGCTGGCCGAGATTGCCACGAGTCTTGCAGCGCCCTGGCCACTAAAGCTCGTCCTGGACGACGCGCTCGGAAAGCACCACCTGCCTGACTGGCTGGCTTGGGCGCATGATTACGGTTTTGGGCGCCATACCCTCGGCGTCGCGCTGTTCGCGGGCGTCGCCACGCTGGTGATCGCCATTATCGGCGCGGTCGCGACCTACATCGACAACTACTACACGACAAGCGTTGGACAGTGGGTCGCCAACGACCTGCGAATTCGCATTTACGAGCATCTTCATCGGCTTTCGTTGCGATTCTACGATACGGCGAAGACTGGTACGCTGATGTCGACCATCACCAGCGACGTTGCGACGATTTAGAGTTTTGCATCATCGTCAACGCTAAGCATCATCGTCGACATCATTACCATTGTGTTCATGATCGGCTTGATGTTCTGGCTCGATTGGGACTTCACCCTGATAGCTCTCGCGATCACGCCCTTCCTGCTTATGGCCGTCATGCATTTCAAAAGGGCCGTTAAGGAAGTCACACGGATCGTTCGGACCAAACAGAGCGAAGTCGTCGCCGTCGTTCAGGAGGGATTGGGATCGGTTCGAGCGGTAAAGGCATTCGGACGCCAGGACCTGGAAGTCGCCCACCTCGAAGCAGCGAGTCACGCCACAGTCGACGCCGCCCTCAAGGCCCGGCAAGTCAAGTCGCTGCTGTCACCCATGGTCAGCATCGTGGTCGCGATCTGCACGGCGATCGTGTTGTGGAAGGGAACGTCTCTGATCGTCGCCGGGAACGATGACGGCCGGTGCCCTGACGGTCTATCTCGCCTATCTCACGAAGTTCTTCAAACCAGTGAAAGACCTCGCAAGCATGACCAGCGCGATTGCACAGACGACGGTCGCGCTTGAGCGAATCCAAAAGATACTATCGGCCGACGAAATCATTCGCGAACATCCAGACGCCGCCAATCCTGGCCGGGTCAACGGCGCCATCGCATTTGAGAACATCGCCTTTGGCTACGACGATGAGACACAGGTTCTGCGCGACGTTACGTTCAAGATCGAGCCCGGCCAGGTCGTCGGCATAGTCGGGCCAACCGGTTCCGGCAAATCGACGGTACTGAGCCTGGTCCCACGCTTTTACGACCCCAACGGTGGACGCATCCTGATCGATGGCGTCGACGTGACAACCTTCAAACTTGACGCGCTACGCACCCAGGTTGGATTCGTGTTGCAGGAAACCGTACTGTTCCGTGGGACAATCCGGGAAAACATCGCCTATGGACGCCCCGGGGCAAGCGACGAAGAAATCATCGCCGCGGCCAAGGTGGCCAACGCCGACGAATTCATTGCCCGCATGCCGCATGGATACGACACGGTGGTCGGAGAGCGCGGCGACACCTTGTCGGGCGGCCAGCGACAACGCATCGGCATAGCGCGCGCGGTCATTCGCAACAGTCCGATCATGATCCTGGACGAGCCAACGGCGGCACTCGATACCGAATCCGAGCGCCTCGTTATCGAAGGTCTGCGGCAATTGATGAAGGGCCGCACGGTCATCATGATCGCACATCGCCTGAGCACCATCAGCGATGCGGACAAGATTGTCGTTCTCAAAGATGGCGTCGTCGCGGAAGAAGGCTCGCACAGCGAACTGCTCGCTCGCGACGGCGTTTACGCCGAGCTTCATCGTATCCAGTACGAAACAACGGGAGCTTCGCCTGCCCATGCAGCCTAGCCCTGAGCGATTTTGGCCTGGTCCAGGAGCAAGATAATGACGCATACGCTTATTGTTCTTCCGGACGATACGGTCGAGGCCATTCTGGCGCCGATCAATGCCGCGAAGCGCTCGCTGAACATCAGAATGTTCCTGTTCACCGAACCGACGCTGCTCCACGCGGTGATCGCCGCCAAACGACGGGGGGTCAACGTTCGGGTGATGCTCAATCCGGCACGCCGCAACGGCAAGAGCGAAAACGAAAAGGCCCGAAAAGCGCTTCTCGCTGCCGGCATCGAGGTGCGCGACAGCAGCGCTGCGTTTGCTCTCACGCATCAAAAATCGATGGTCATCGACGACAAGATCGGTTTCGTGGAATTGCTCAACTGGGAACTTCGAGATCTGACGGAAACGCGCGACTACGCGGTGACAACGACTAAAAAGAGCGAAGTTCAGGAAATGGTACGATGCTTCGACGCCGACTGGGCGCGAAAGCCGTTCAAGCCCGACCCGAAATCGCATCTGATCTGGTGCCCGAATAACGGACGCGAGCGAATCGCGACCGTGATCGACGGGGCGAAGAAATCGCTCTGGCTTCAAAATGAGCGCTATCAGGACACTGTCATCGTCGAAAGAATTGTTCGCGCCGTGAACCGCGGCGTTCGGGTCAGGATCATGGCGCGAGCACCCCATAAACTATCGGGGAAGAAGCTCGCTGAAGGCATCGGCGGATTGCGAATTATGCACGACGTCGGCGCAAAGGTTCATTTATTGAGGCACCTGAAGTTGCACGGCAAGATCGTGATCGCGGACGGAAAGCAGGCGATCGTCGGGTCGATCAACCTCAGTCCCGGCAGCTTCGACTCGAGACGCGAACTCGCGATTGAAACCAAATCGAAGCGCGTTTTGAAGCGTCTCGTGCAGGTATCGCGCCGCGACTGGAAGCATTCGCGAAGGCTGAATCTGTCTGATGAGGGTATATTGGAGGACCTGAAAAAGCACGGCGGCATGAATGCCGACGTGCTCGTTCTCGGTGGCGGTAACGCCAAGCGTGGCAGAGCTTGATATATTACGGCGTGGGTACGCAGCGGCCGTAGGGGGCATAATAGTAATACCCGTACGGACAACCGACCGGGGCGGGACCGCCATAATAGCCTGGCGCGTAATAAGCACCCGCGGCGGCGGCACCGACCGCCGCAGCGCCGACCGCAGCCGCACCGATCCCCACCGCCACTCCCGGGCGCACACCACGGTAATAGCCGCCACGATACACGCCACCGCGATACACGCCGCCGCGGTAAGCGCCACCACGATAGACACCAGCGCGGTATGCGAAGGCGTCGGTTGAAATCGTGGCAAAGCACCCGACGCCGATGATAACGGATGCAGCAAGCGAGAGAATGGTTCGACGCGACATAATTGAGATCCTTTCTCAGGTGATTCAGCGGATTGGCCAAAAAGGCGCTTGTAGCGAAGGCGCTTGTAAGGAACGCCCCATATACGCTTTCGGAAGACTGGAGTTATCCTTGTTATGAGGACAGCGCCGGTTCCGCCGGAGGTGCCCTGAGCTATGACTGTCTGGGTCGATCCGATCAGAGTGCCGAAAAAGCCCTCGTAGAGTTCATGTCAATTCCCTCTCCCGAATACGGTTCCCTCCCCCCAGGTGCTGTTTTCGTTTCGCACGCAGAGCGGACATCTTGTTGCAAGCTTTCGTCTCAGACTATGCGAAATCGGCATGATCTTCGATTGCCCTTAAGGGAGGGTTCGGCCGCACTCCAGCCGGTTCGCCGACGCCTCTGCGAGGCATTTCAACTTTTTTCTACCGCGCCGAAACTGCATAGCCAGCAGAAGAAGAGCCGATCATCGTACCGGTCCGGGCCCTGCTATCTGCAAGGAAATGCCATGGAGGCTCTGTTAGGTTTTTCCCTTGGCTTCTGGGACTATATCACCTTTCTGTCGCTCGCTGTCCTTGTCGCCGCCGGTCTCGGCTTGGCTGTATTTGTCCTGGGTCTTCCGGGACGGATCGCGATCGCTCGTAACCATCCCGAAGCCGAGGCGGTCTATTTGATGGGCTGGATCGGCTTTCTTGCGGTGGTGCCCTGGATCCAGGCTTTGGGCTGGGCTTTTAAGCCGACGACCGTAATCGACGTCCGCTATCTGCCCGAACAAAGGCGCATCGAAACCGAAGCAGCGATCGCAAAGTTGGAAGGCAAGGATCGCCGGCAACCACAGCAGAGGAACCCGGGCCTGGAGACACGCCATCATGATGGCCGCTCTTCTCGTTCTTGACCGTCGCCTGCTTTGTGTTCTGGCTTGTCTTCTTTCAATTCAAGCTTGTCAGACTTACCCCTGGCTGGGGCATCATCTTCGCCTTCTTTGTCGTCCATCTGATGCTTGTTGTTCCTGATCGGTCTTCGATTCGTAACGCCATTCTCCGTCAATGCGACCGTCGTTCAACGCACGATTCAGCTCGTTCCGCGCCTGCCCGAGCCCACACTCGTCGACGCGGTGCTTGTCGAGGAAGACGTACCCGTCAAAAAAGGACAAACCCTATTTCAATTCGACCGCCGTCCCTACCAATACAAGCTTGACCAGATCGCCGCGCAGCTCGCCGCCGCCAAGCAAAACGTCAACGTGCTGAAGGCAGATGTCGATGCGGCAACCCAGAATGCAAAGAAGGCCAAGGTCGAGCTTGAGTACCAGCAATATCAAAAGCGGATATTCGACAAGCTGGCGCAGGAGCAGGCCGTGCGCGAGGAGGACGTGGAGCAGTGGCTGACCCGGGTAAATGCGGCGGAAGCTACCAACGATGCGGCATTGGCCCAACTCGAACACGCCCAGCTGCAATACAAATCGGAAATTGATGGCGTCAACACCACAGTTGCCAACATGGAAGCGCAACTTGAGCTGGCGCGCTACTATCTGGAGAACACCACTCTGACGGCGCCGGAGGACGGTCATATCATCAATCTTCAGGTCCGCCCCGGCATGGTGGCCGGGATTTATCGCGTCGGCGGGATCGCCGCCTTCATCGCGGATGCGGATCGCTATCTTCTGGCAACCTTCTTTCAGGAAAATCTCAAATATGTAAAGGCAGGGCCAGCCCGTCGAAGTTTCACTCGACCTTTATCCCGGTCAGATATTTTCGTGGAACAGTGGACAAGATCTGGCGCGGCAACGGCATAGGACAGTATTTGCCGAGCGACGACATTCCAAAATTCCAGCAGCCGCCACCAAACGTCCCCCAGGGGCAGTACGCGGTAAAGATTCGTCTCGACCACTCCGATCAATCCAGATTCACGATCGGCGCGCAGGGTTCGGCCGCAATCTATACAGGCGGAGAATACGGCGCATGGGCTGCGCTGCGTAAAATCTCCATTCGCGCCCATTCCTGGTTCAACTGGCTTTATCCAATCAACTTCTGATGAGGGAGCTCACAAATGACAGGATGCTCACCATGATCAGACTGGCACAATAGATTTCGGAAACCGATATCAGATTCCGCAGGATTCGTTCATCAGTGCAAGGATACGCGCCATGACCAAGACCCCGTTCTTGCTAAGCCTCGCCCTTTGTTCGCTCGCACTCATACCGGCTGCCTCAGCTCAGAAGTTCCAGTGTCCAAACCCATTCACGCCCACCACTCCGGCTAAACTTGAACAGATCAAAGGCCTGCTTCCCGACGTCAATACGATGGTCAATATCGATCAGCTGACCGTCGCGATCAATGCGTTGCGGCGCGAAGGCATGTCAAAGAGCCTGATCGTGGATCACCTGATTGGCGCCTATTGTCCAATGGTCGCTCGGGACAATTCGGTCACTGATGCGGAAAAGGCCACGCTTGTTCGGCGCTTCTCCGGTCAGGTCACAAGGTTGGTCTATAGCCTGGAAAGCAATTTGGACATTATCATCAACGTGCCGCTCACGCCTGACGTCGTCGATGCGGTCAACACCATTGCGAAAAAGCAGGGCCTTTCAGGCCCTGCCTGGATCGAGATGACGATAGACAACGCGCTCCAGCTGCAGAAGGCCGCACGGCGTCAGTAAGATTCGCTGGCCGACGTTGCGTCGTGGCATAAAGACCTCTCTTCAAGAGGTGAGGCCGACGCGCGGGAAACTGATATCAGGCAGGCCGCCAGAGGCCACCCGTGCCTTGATTTGGGAGACGGGTTTCGGATCATCGTCGCCCGAATACTCGACGAATTTTTTGTACATCCAGCGGCCTCCGCGGTGGCGCCGCCATACCATTCCCCAAACGAGCCGGCCGGCGATCGATCGCCTCGGAATGATTACCCGCCAGAGATGCCAGGCATCAGACCACGTCTGTCCCAGATCCGGACTGACGGCTGAATCAGTATTGCTGCCGTTAGCCATCATTGGTTCGCCTCAACGATATCCTGAAACCGCCGAGCCTGGTGACGCGGCAATGGGGACAAGTTGGCAGCGACAAAAATGCCGCTGCCAACCGCGTTGCTCGTTCAGCTGCTTGCGAGCGGCAGTGCGACGTAGTGGGACGCGTCGCCGGAACGAAGGCGCATCAACACACTGCTTTTCTTGTCGGTACGCGCGGCTTCCAGCGCCTCATTGACGTCGCCGGGCTTCGAAACGCTCTTTCCGGCAACTTCCAGAATCATGTCGCCCTTCTTCAAGCCGCGCTCCGCCGCCACACTCTTGGGCTCCACCTTCGTGACGACGACGCCAGCCAAAACGCCGGTCTTGCCCGCGCCGTCTGCCTTGTCTGCCGGGGCAACCGTCAGGCCAAGAGACGGAACGTCGGTGCCTCGATTTGCCCCATTGCCGTCGGCATCGGTGTCGGCTTTGGCTTGCTGGGCATTCGGCAATTGACCAAGGGTCATGCTGACGACCTTGCTCTGGCCTTTATGCAGCACGTCCAGCTTGACGGTGCTGCCCGGTGCGAAGCCACCGATGATGCGGGCCAGCTCCCTTGCATCCTTCACCGGCTGGCCATTTGCCGCAGTGATGACGTCGCCCGCTTCGACGCCGGCCTTTGCTGCAGGTCCATCCTTCTGGGGATCGGCCACCAACGCGCCCTCCGCCTTCTTCAGGCCCATGCCGTCGGCGATATCCTGTGTGACCGGCTGAATCTGCACGCCGATCCAGCCGCGGCTGACGCTTCCCTTGTCCTTGAGCTGGGCGACCACGGTCTTTACCGTCGATGCGGGGATCGCAAATGCGATGCCGACGCTGCCGCCGGATGGCGAATAGATCGCAGTGTTTACGCCGACGACCTCGCCCTGCATATTGAAGGCCGGGCCACCCGAATTACCCTTGTTAACCGGCGCGTCGATCTGAATGAAATCATCGTACGGACCGCTCCCGATATCGCGGCCGCTGGCCGAAACGATACCGGCCGTTACCGTGCCGCCAAGGCCAAACGGGTTGCCGACCGCAAGTACCCAATCGCCAATTCTGGCCTTGCCCTCGGAGAGCTTCGCAAATGGGAAGTCTGAGCCGTCCTCGACCTTGATCAAGGCAATATCCGTCCGAGGATCTGTCCCGATCACTTTCGCGGTGTAGGTCTTTCCGGCGTCCGTCGTTACTTCGACCTTGTCGGCGCCTTCAACGACGTGATTGTTGGTAACGGCGTATCCATCGGATGAAATAAAGAACCCGGAGCCCTGCCCCATCTTTTCGCTATGCCGGCCGTTACGCCCGGGATTTTGCGGTCCGCCATTCGGGCCTCCGAACTGACGAAAGAAGCGCTCCATGGGCGATCCCTGCTCGTCATTATCGCTCATGTTGGCGGCGTCGCCGGCGCTCTCCTTCATCGTCACCTTGACTGAGATAACCGAAGGCTTCACCCGCTCCACCATATCGGCAAAGCCGATGGGCTGTGCGGCACCGGAAACAGCATTACTCGTTTGAGCGTGAGCCGCGCTGCCTAGAATTTCAAACCGGTCGGGCGAGGAGCCCAAACCATACACCGCGAGGCCGGTCACCACCGAGGCCATCAGCGCCACTTTTCGCGCCGAGAACAGCGAGCGCGCCTGCTTCCGATGAGAGGAGGAAGCAGAATTATTTTGGTCCGTCATGAGAGAGCTCCAGCAAGGATTTGGCGCACGGTCGCGTGCCCTTCTGCCGCCGTAGATGCAGGCTCTCGCATTACACAGTGCTGGCTGGCGGATTAATGTTTCGAAATAAAGCGTGAAAATCGACGGCCGCTCTGATTAAAAAACGGCAACCCTGCAATCATGAGCTGCTTCGATCTATGCCGAAGCAAAAAGCGACCGACCGGAACGCGTCAAAAGCAAGCTTCGTAGTCGGCGACGCCGCCTTTAGGAAACTCAGCGCGGTTGTAGGCATTCGGCTGAAGCCGGTTATGAAAAAGCGGGCTACGAAACGTCCGCTTTCGCCTCTTCGATATTTCCGGCGTTGAAGCCGGTGTCGATGACGTACGACCTCCTCCTTTTGCCACCCACATGAAATAGTCCATCGGCATCGGCGTCGTGCGGATCGCCGCCGATGAACTACTCGCAGCGCCGCGCATCGCGGGTAGCATAGCGGACAGAAGAGTACGTATTCCTGATCGGCGATGCTATGTCCCAATAGGCGGGTGGCTCATCACTTCGCTTCGACCTCGTTGAACGCCTCGCGCGCGTTGCGGAATGCGTCGATTCCCGAGGGAATGCCGCAATAGACGCCGACCTGGAGCAGTATCTCCTTGATCTCGTCCTTGGTCAGGCCGTTCTTCAAGGCTCCCTTGACGTGCAGCTTCAGTTCGTGGGGACGATTAAGGGCACCGAGCATTGCCAGATTGACGATGCTGCGGGTGCGGCGGTCCAGCCCCGGCCGGGTCCACAATGCGCCCCAGCAGAATTCGGTCGACCATTCCGCCATCGTTCGGGTGAATTCGTCCGCGCCGGCAATGGACTTGTTGACGTAATCCTCGCCCAGCACTTCCTTGCGGACTTTCAATCCCTTTTCGAACAACTCGCTCATGACAGGTTCCTTCCGTTGTTTGAGTACTTTTTCTTCAAGGCCGCGCGGTTCAACCGTGCGGCCTCATCAGGCTCGAGACTTCGCCTAGCGTGTCGAGGCGCCAGACTTCGTCAATGATGCGGTCTATATCCCAGTTGGTTCCGCCCAGCCGAGCGCAATCGCGTAACTTTGCTTCGATGTCACGATCTGACAGTGGATCGGCCAGACTCCCCTTCGCGGCCATCACCATCTCACTGAGTGTCTCACCAGACTTCAGCTGAATACTGACGCGCGCGGCGCCATCCGGAAGAGAGGCATCAAGCGCCGCCCTCACCTTCTGCCGCAGGGACACGATGTCCGGCCGGAATACGGTCGCGTCCGAAAATTCGGTGACGCCGGCAGCCCCAAGCAGCAACGCACAGGCGGCGCAATGATGAATGCTGACCCGCGCGTCGCGTTCATTGCGAACCGGCCGGTCGCCACGCGCCAGCAGAAGCGCCGAGCCCTGCACCGTGATGGACGCGATGTCGTCGATGCGCTGGTCCAACTTTGTCCGCAAATTGAAGCAGGCGTCGATCACGGCATGAAATACGATGCCCGCAGGATAGGGCTTGTACGTGTTCTTCGCGATCTCCCAGGTTTTGCCCAGCCCGCCCGTCAAACGCTCAATGTCCGGTTCGTCGCCCATGGCGCGGGCCCAACCAAGCGGCCCCTCAATGGCCCGCGGCGATGCGGAATACCCTTCTGCCGCGAGCAACGCCGCAAACAGGCCGTTACGGGCCGCGTTGCCGACGCTGACATTCTTGGCGGCGCTAGGCAAATTCTCGACGATCCCGGCCGACTGGCTGGCGGCGATTCCGATCGCATTCGAGATCTGATCCGCCGAAAGCCCAAGAAGTTTCGCACAGGCCGCGGCCGCACCGAACACGCCGCAGGTCGAGGTGATGTGCCAGCCACGCGCATAATGACCGGGAGACACCGCATTGCCTATGCGGCATTCGACTTCCACCCCCAGAATGAATGCGGTGAGAACGGCCTGCCCCGAAAATCCCCGCGCTTGCGCCAACGCCAGAGCCGGCGCCGCGACGGGTGCCGCCGGATGAATGATGGTGTCCAGATGGGTGTCGTCGAAATCGAGCAGGTTGGCCGAAATCGCGTTGACGAAGGCCGCACCCATCGCATCGAGCCGTTCCGGACGGCCGATGACCGCGGATGTTGCGGCGCCGCTGAACGGGAGGAACGCGCGCAACGCCGCGGTCACGGCAGGATCATACGCCGAACCGAGCGCGGTCGCGAAGAAGTTCAGGATCGAGCGTTTCGCTTCATGAGTTTGCGCTGCGATATCACTCCACACCGTGACGGCAACGAAATCGGCGAGCGTCGTGCAGGCGCCTTGCGTTTCATCTTGCCGCACTGAGCGAATTCCTCGGACCTTGTTTTTTTCGATCCTATTCCGGCGCGCCAACGCCTGTCGATAGAAATCTTATGCTTGACAGATTGACTGACAATCTTGACATTCGACGAAACCCGGCCGGGAACTCGGCCTCGCCAAGAACAAAAAAGAGCGCGCGTCCGGCGCGAAAGGGAGCAAATCATGGCTGCAGAAACGATCGGCTTTGTCGGAACCGGCCGCATGGGCGGGCCGATGGCCGGACGATTGCTCGATGCCGGCTATTCGCTGTGCGTGTATGATCCGGACAGCGAGGCAACCAAAGCGCTCGTGGCGCGCGGAGCTAGGCTTGCGAAATCCCCCGCCGAAGTCGCATCAAGCGCGGAGATCGTGCTGGCCAGCCTGCCAACCCCCGACATCGTCAAGGCCGTCGCGCTGGGACCCGACGGAATCATTGCCGGCAATCGCGCCACGGTCCTGATCGACCTGTCTACGACCGGTCCCGGCGCCGCCAAACTGATTGCGAAAGGATTCGAACCGAGAAACCTGACATTGGTCGATGCGCCCGTCAGCGGCGGCATCAAGGGCGCGGTCAACGGTACGCTTGCGGTGATGGTGTCGTGCCCGAAGTCAACTTATGACAGGGTCGAGCCGATCCTAAAGCACTTCGGAAAGCTGTTTTACACCGGCGATAAGCCGGGAACGGCGCAGACCGCGAAACTTGCCAACAACTTGATGGCGGCGGCGGCGCTGGTGATCACCTCCGAAGCGGTGGCAATGGGCGTCAAGGGCGGCGTCAATGCCAAGGTATTGATCGACATCATCAACGCCAGCAGCGGGCGTAACAGCGCCTCCGAGGACAAATTTCCCCGCGCCGTGCTTCCCGGCACCTTCGATTTCGGATTTACCACCGGCCTTTCCTACAAGGACGTGCGGCTCTGCGTCGATGAGGCCGAGGCGATGGGCGTCCCAATGGTCTGCGGCGCGGTGGTCCGGCAGATGCTCGCGATCACCAACGCCAAATATGGCGCGTCATCCGACTTCACGTCGATCGCAAAAGTGCTGGAGGAATGGGCCGGCGTGGAAATGCGCGGCTAGTTTTCGGGATTGCCATGATGATGCGCCCGGGCGGAGCAAGCGAGATAACCATGGCGCGAGCTTTGGCGCGCGCCGCGCTTGCCGTCGATCTCGGCCGTTTCAACGCGGATGTTATCGCCAAGGCGAAAATCTGCCTGCTGGATTTTCTCTCTTGCGCCTTCGAGGCGCGCAATCACCCATGGAGCCGCCAGGCGATCGGCATCGCGCGCGGGATCGGGAGCGGTGCAACCATCATCGGGACCAGCGCGGCTGCCACACCAGGCGAGGCAGCCTTCGCCAACGCAACCATGGGCCACGGCCTGGTGCGCGAGGACATGCACGCCGCCAGCATATGTCACCATGGCGTGGTAATCTGGCCTACCCTGCTCGCATTGTCGGAACGAACATCGCTATCCGGTGCGAGATTCCTTGGCGCAGCAATCATCGGCTATGAGGCCGGCGCACAGATCGGCCGCGCGCTGATTACCGCAGATCTCGCCCGCCTCTACCGGCCGACCGGGCTGGTCGGGCCCTTGGGCACCGCACTTGCGGGAAGCTGTGCGCTCGGTCTCACCGAGGATGCCGCAACCAGCGCAATCGCCATTGCCGCCAACACATCATCCGGTTTGAACGAATGGCCGGCTGCCGGCGGCTCCGAGATGTATTTCCATCCCGGCTTTGCCGCGCGTAACGCGATCGCTGCGATCGAACTGGCGGAAGCCGGCGCTCTCGGCTCCGAAGCGATCTTTGAGGGTGAAGCCGGGCTGTTTGCCGCTTTCCGGCGCCAGCCTGCCCCCGCCGATATCCGTTTGTTCGGCGGCACCGAACCGGAAATCATGGCCGTCTACAACAAGCCGGCTCCCGCCTGCAATTTCGCGCAAACCGCCGCCCAAGCCGCGCAGCGCGCTGCACGCGAACTAGGGACACCGGACGACATCGCAACAGTTTCGATCCGCGTCCCGGAGGCCGCGGCCCGCTACCCCGGCTGCGATTCCAAGGGGCCCTTTCACAACGCGCTGCAAGCCAAGATGAGCATTCCCTTCAGCGTTGCTGCGGTGCTCGTGCGCGGTGCGCTCGAGGAGGACAATTACGCTGACATCGAAGATATCGGCATTCTCCGCCTCGTCGAGCAAACCGATCTGCAAAGCGATCCGGGTCTCAGCGTCGCATTCCCTGCGAACCAGGGCGCGGAGATCCTTGTCGGCCTTCGCAATGGAAAAAGCATCCGTCAGCGCCTCGACAACGTCATTGCCGCGACGCCGGAACAAATCCGCACCCGCTTTCGAACGGCCGCCGCCGATGTCATCGGCGACAAGCGCGTCCGGCACCTGGAAGATCTCGTCGATAATTGCGCAACGCTTTCAGACGCTGGCGTGATCGCGGCCCAATGCCGGCTCGAGCCGGCCGAACAACGGTTGCGGCCGGCGTCATGAGCCATAACGATAAACAGACAATAGGGAACGCCATGTTCAAACCGGAGACGGCCAACGCCGCCACACCAATCGAAGGTGCGACGCCGGGATATTCCGCACCTGCACGAGGTAACCGGTGACACAGGCGTTGGAAGGCTTCCTGCAAGCTCTTTCCGCCGGACTTTTGATCGGCGCGGTTTACGGCTTGATGTGCGTCGGGCTCGGGCTGATTTTCGGCGTCATGCGGGTGATCAATTTCGCCCAGGGCGATTTCATGATGCTCGGCATGTATGCTGCGTTTTACTTCTTCACCGCGTTCGGTGTTCAGGCCACTTTCGGCAACACTTTCGGGCCCTTCGTCGCGATCCTGCTTGCCGGCCCGGTGCTGGCCGCCTTCGGTTACGCCGTCCACCTTGCCCTGATCTCGCGGGTATCGGGCACGCGCACCTCCTCGCTCGAGGGCGAGGGTCATTATGCCCAGCTCATTCTGACGCTAGGTATCGCGCTCATCCTGCAGAATGGCGGCCTGCTCATGTTCGGTTCGGTATTGGCCTCGATCCGGACACCGCTGTCGAGTTCGGCGTGGGAGCTTGGACCGCTGTTTTATGACGTCAGCGTCTTCATCAACAAGGCGCGCGGGATAGACGCCGTTGTTTCGCTGGTGACGATGTTGCTGCTGACGCTATTGATCACGCGGTCGCGGATCGGAAAATCGTTGCGCGCGGCCGCCGACAATCCCATCGCGGCAACCTATATGGGCATCGACGTCGACCGTGCGCATCGAATTGCTTTCGCGCTCGGTACCGGCATCACCGCGATCGCGGGTGGCTTGCTCGCCACCAACTATCCATTTCATCCCTTCGTCGGCGTCGAATACGTCATCGTCATGTATGCCGGCGTCGTGCTCGGTGGCATGGGAAGCATTATCGGCGCCTTCTGGGGCGGCATGACGATCGGCCTGGTCCAGCAGATGTCGACGCTGATCCTGCCGACGCAATTGCAGAACGCCGCGATCTTTGTCGTATTCCTCCTGATCATCTTTTTCCGTCCGCAAGGTTTCTTCGGGCGCATGGTCGAGAGGACGTGATCATGCGCGGATGGCGTTCGTTGCTACCTATCATCGTCTTCACCGCGCTCTATGCCGCGGTGTCCTTGAGCGTGACCAACTCCTATTACCAGCTGGTGATGACGCTGGTTCCGGTCTGGGCGATCTTCGGCCTGTCGTGGAACCTGCTCAGCGGTTACACCGGGTTGATCTCGTTCGGTCACGCCGCCTTTTTCGGGGTTGGCGCCTATGCGGTTGCGCTCGGCCAGATCTATTTCGACTTGTCGCCCTGGGTGACGATCCCCATCGCGGCCGTCCTCGGCGGTATCGCCGGATTGCTGATCGGCTTTCCGACCTTCCGCCTGCAGGGTCACTACTTTGCGCTGGCGATGCTCGCCTACCCGCTCGCTATTCTCTACGTGTTCGAATGGCTCGGCCTTCAGGAAGTCACCCTGCCAATCAAGCGCGACAATCCGATCGCCTATATGCAATTTGCCGATCACCGTCTCTACACCCTGGTGGCGCTGGCGATGATGCTCGGCACCATCCTGCTGACACGCGGGATCGAACGGTCGCGCTTCGGCATGGCCTTGCTTGCGATCAAGCAGAATGAGGCCGCCGCGGAAGCCGCCGGAATCAACACGCTGGCCTGGAAGCTTCGCGCCGTCACGCTGAGCGGGGCCATCGCTGGAGCGGTTGGCGGATTTTACGCGGTCGTGCTGCTTGTCGTAACCCCGCAATCGGTATTCGGCATGCTGGTGTCGGCGCAGGCCTTGACAGTCGCCATGTTCGGCGGCGTCGGAACGGTCTGGGGCCCGGTGATCGGATCGGTGATCCTGATCCCATTGGCCGAAACGCTCAACGCCGAAGCGGGCTCGCGCTTTCCCGGCATTCAGGGCGTAATTTACGGCCTCGCTATCATCTGCGTCATCTTGCTCGCGCCGGAAGGTTTGTTCTGGAGGGTGCGCGATTTCCTGCGCAAGCGGTCGGCGCCACCTGCTGCAGCAGCGGCGAGTGCGCCTGATGTCCCGGTTGTGGTTCCCGTCCCCGCCGCGCCGGCGCCATTGCGTGCCAAACGATCCGTTGGAACAGGTGACGTCGTCCTCGAAGTCCGTAACTTGTCACGCTCATTCGGCGGATTGAAAGCCGTTCAGGATGTCAGCTTCAAGCTGCGGCAAAACGAGATCCTCGGGATCATCGGCCCGAACGGCGCCGGCAAGACCACGCTGTTCAACCTGCTGAATGGTTTCCTGCGGCCGGGTACCGGCGAAATTCTGGTCGATGGACGCAATATGTCCGGCCGCAAGCCATACGAACTCTGTGAGGCGGGCATCGGCCGCACCTTCCAGATCATGCGCCCGTTTTTGCGCATGTCGATTTCGGACAATGTCGTGGTCGGGGCCTATGTCCGCGCCAAGACCGATGTCGAGGCACGGCAACTGGCGGCGGATGCGATTGCCCGTGTCGGCCTGTCCGCCATCGCCGACCGCATCGCCGGTGAACTCACGACCAAGGAATTGCGGCTGATGGAACTTGCCCGCGCGCTGGCCGGCCAGCCGCGCATCCTCTTGCTCGACGAGACGCTGGCGGGCCTCGGCCATGACGAAGCTAACGAGGTCGTGGCGGTAATCCAGCGTCTCGCCCGCGACGGCATGACGATTGCGATCATCGAACACACGATGCAGGCCATGGTCCGCCTGGTGGACAGTTTTCTGGTGCTCGACCATGGCGCCGTCATCGTCGAGGGCGAACCTGAAGCCGTCACCCGCGACAGCCGCGTGATCGAGGCCTATCTCGGCAAAAAATGGGTGGCCCATGCTCCGCATTGAAGGGCTGATCGCCGGCTATTCCGCGATTCCCGTGTTGAACGGCGTCTCGATCAAGGTCGAACAGGGTCAGTTCGTCGCCATCGTCGGACCGAACGGCGCCGGCAAGACCACCCTCTTCAAGACGATCTCCGGCATCGTGCGTCCGAGCTGCGGGAGCGATCACATTTGGGGATCACGACCTGCTGTCGATCCGGCCGGCGCAACGCGCGCATCTCGGCATCGCCCATGTCCCGGAAGGTCGCCAGGTGTTTCCCTCGCTGACGGTGATGGAAAATCTCGAGATGGGCGCGATGACCGAGGCCGGCCGGCGCGACTGGAAACACAACATCGAGCGCATCTTCGAATGGTTGCCCATCCTGGCGGAGCGCCGCGGCCAGTTTGCGGGCACATTGTCGGGCGGACAGCAGCAGATGCTGGCGATCGGCCGCGGGCTCGCCTCGTCGCCAAAACTCCTGATGCTGGATGAACCCTCGATGGGTCTCGCGCCAACGATCGCGGATTTCATCTTTGAACGGCTGATTGAAATCCGCCGCCAATCGAACCTGACGATCCTGCTGGTCGAACAGCGCGTGGCGGAAGCGCTTAAATCCGCCGACCACGGCTACGTTCTCGAAGCGGGCCGCGTCGTACTTGAAGGTGACAACCAAACCTTGCGGGCGGATGACCGCATCCGCAAGGCCTACCTCGGCATGTAACAACGATCAACAACACCATAGGGAGGACGAAAATGGGCCAGGACAAGAGTCAGGACAAGATATCGAAGACGTCGCTGACGCGGCGAACCGTGCTCTCCGGTGCTGCCGCCGTCGGCCTGTCGACGGTGGCGCGGGCGCAGCAGCCGGCCGAGGTCAAGGTCGGGCTGATCGTGCCGCTGTCAGGCATCTACACCCGTCCCGGCCAGGTGATGCGCATGGGCGCGGAGATGGGCATCGAGCACATCAACGCGCAAGGCGGCATCAAATCGCTGGGCGGCGCAAAGATGAAGCTTGTCGTGATCGATTGCGGCGACACCACGGAAAAGGCCAAGAACGCGGCGCAGCGCATGGTGGCGCAGGAGACCGATCTGGTCGCGGCGACCGGCGCATATCTCAGCTCCTTCACACTCGCGGTGACCGAAGTCACCGAGCGCGCCGAACTGCCTGTCCTGACGCTATCCTATTCAGATTTGCTGACCGAGCGCGGCTTCAAATTCATCTTCCAGACCGCGGCGCCTGCCAGCGTGCAATCCCAACTCGGCCTGCCCGAACTGATGAAGCTGGCCGAAACCGCATCCGGCAAACGCCCGAAGACGGTGGCGATGCTGATGGATAATACGGCGACGTCGGTTGCGACCGCCAAGGCGCTCAAGGAGAAACTCCTCGCGCAGGAGGGCCTTCAGCTCGTGGTCGAGGAAGTCTGGACGCCGCCGCTTTCCGACGCCACGCCGCTGATCCAGAAAGTCAGGTCGGCCAGGCCGGACCTGCTGCTGTTCATGCCGAACGCGGTCTCCGACGCCAAGCTCGGCCTGGAGAAGATCAACGAGTTCGGCCTCGGACAGGGCAAGATTCCGACCGTGTCCTTCAGCATCACCATTGCCGAGCCGGACATGCTGCAAAGCGTCACGCCGGAAGTCGTCCAGGGCATCATGACCATCGTGGCCAACTGGGGCTGCAAAGGACACGAGGACATCATCGCCGAACTCAAGGCCAAGTACAAAGAGCCTTGGGCGACGCAAAACGTCATCTCAACCTATGGCGATATGTGGCTGATGAAGGCTGCACTTGAAAAGGCAGGCAAGGCCGACCGCCTTGCCGTCGCGGAGGCTTTCCGCACCATGGATGGCGGGCCTGCGAAATACTATCCCGGCGGCCAGTTGAAGTTCGACGAAAAGGGCCGACGTGTCGGCGCCGGCGTCGTGATCGTGCAGTGGCAGAACGGCATACCGGTGACCGTGTACCCGTCTGACCTCGCTCAGTCATCCCCGTTCTGGCCGAAGAAGTCCTGACCGTAACGCGTCTCAAAAATCTCAGGGAGGAGTAGTCATGACAAGGAATGCCCGGGCCGCATTGACGCGGCGCAGTCTGCTGGCCGGCGCATCCGCCGGTCTGATCTCGTCTCGCGTATGGGCGCAGCAGCCTTCCGAGGTCAAAGTCGGATTGCTGGTGCCGATCTCCGGTCTTTATGCGCGCCCGGGTACTGTCATGCGCGAAGGCGCCGAGATGGCGGTGGATCACATCAACGCGCAAGGTGGCGTCAAATCGCTCGGCGGCGCCAAGCTCAAGCTGGTCGTCCTCGATTCCGGCGACACCACCGAGAAAGCCAAGAACGCCGCGCAACGCATGGTCGCCCAGGAGACCGATCTGGTGGCAGCGAGCGGTGCCTATCTGAGTTCATTCACGCTGGCGGTCACCGAGGTCACGGAACGGGCCAACCTTCCGGTCCTCACCCTCTCCTACTCCGACTTGATTACCGATCGCGGCTTCAAATATGTCTTCCAGACCTCGGCAACGGCGGGATCGCAGGCAAAGCAAGCTTTGCCGCAAATCGTGAAGCTTGCGGAAACGGCTTCCGGCAAGAAGCCGAAGACGGTTGCGATTGTCACCGACAACACCGCGGCGTCGGTTTCTTCGGCAAAGGCGATGCGAGACGGTCTGCTGGCCGAAAATGGCTTGCAACTGATCGTCGATGAAACCTTCACTCCACCGCTCGCCGACGCCACCTCGCTGGTTCAAAAAATCCGGTCGGCCAAACCCGACCTGCTGTTCTTCCTGCCGACCGTGATTTCCGACGCCAAGCTGCTGCTCGAAAAGATGAACGAGTTCGGCCTCGGACAAGGCAAGATTCCAACCATCTCGTTCGGCATCGCCATCGCCGAGCCCGACATGCTGCAGACCGTCAGTCCGGAATTGCTGCAGGGCCTGCTCACCTGCGTCGCGAGTTGGGGCGCCAAGGGTCACGAGACGCTGATCGGCGAACTCAAGACCCGCTACAAGGAACCCTGGATGACGCAGAATGCGATCTCCACCTATGGCGACATGTGGGTGATCAAGGACGCGCTCGAGAAGGCCGGCAAGGCTGACCGCGTTGCGGTCGCCGACGCGCTGCGCTCGATGGATGCCGGTCCCTCGAAATATTATCCGCTCGGCGAAATCAAGTTCGACGAAAAGGGTCGCCGTGTCGGCGCCGGCATGACCATCGTGCAGTGGCAAAGTGGCGTACCGGTCACGGTATTCCCGCCGCAGCTGGCACTCGCGCAGCCGTTCTGGCCGAAAAACTAACCAAGGATTGGATACCGACATGGACAAGACGACATACGATCGAGGCCTCCAGATCCGCAAAAGCGTGCTGGGCAATGAATTCGTCGACAAGGCGATCGCATCGGCCGACGACTTCAATCGGCCGATGCAAGACCTCACAACGGAATATTGCTGGGGCTATGTCTGGGGCCGCGACGGCCTGACGCACAAGACCCGCAGCCTTCTCAATCTTGCAATGCTGTGCGCGCTGAACCGGCCGCAAGAACTCAAGACCCACGTGCGGGGCGCGCTGACCAACGGCGCCACGCGTGAAGAAATACGCGAGGTCTTCATGCAGGTCGCGATCTATTGCGGCGTGCCGGCCGGCGTGGACGCTTTCCGCAATGCCAAGGAAGTGTTTGCCGAACTGGACAAGAAATAACCGGAGAATCTGAGGCGATGCTGACGGGCAAATGGGCTCTCGTGACCGGGGCGACGGCGGGCTTGGGCGAAGGCCGTGGCCGAAAGCCTTGCCGGTGCAGGAGCCAATATTGTCCTGCACGATTTGGCCGAACCGGCGCAGACGCGAGATCGTCTACGCGCGCAATTTGGCGTCGAGGTGGTCAGCATCGCGGCCGACCTGTCACAGCGCGCCGCCATAGAGGCGATGATGGCCGAACTGCTTGGTCGGATTGGCGCAGTCGATATCCTGGTGAACAACGCGGTGGTGCGGCATTTTTCACCGGTCGAGCACTTCCCGCCGGAACGATGGGACGAAGCGCTCGCCGTCAATCTGTCGGCCCCGTTCCACCTGATCCGTCTCGCATTGCCCGGAATGAAGCAACGTAAATGGGGCCGCATCATCAATATGGCGTCGATCTATTCGACCCGTGCCGTCGCGGACCGCATCGATTACGTGACCACCAAGACCGCTATCCTCGGCATGACCCGCGCCGTCGCGATCGAGACCACGAAGAGCGGGATTACCTGCAATGCGCTTTGTCCGGGCACACTGCCTACGCCGGCCATACAGGGAAAAATCGCGGGGATCGCGGCCAGCGAGGGCCGCAGCATCGACGAGACGACCAGCGACTATCTGGCGACCCGGCAGCCGACCGGGCGGTTTGTCGCCATGGATGGCGTCGGCGCCATGGCCGCCTTCCTGTGCAGCCCGGCCGCTCAGGACATTACGGGAGCCACCCTGCCGATCGACGGAGGCTGGTCCATCGCATGAGCGCAAGCACTCGATCCGCAACGGAGACAATCAATGGCTGAAATATCAAGCCAGAACGCCGCGGTGACCGGAGCAAGGAAAAGGACTATTTCGGCCAGTTCAAGATCGGGCTCGATCCGGCCGATATTGCCAGATCGATTGTGTTCGCACTGGACCAGCCCCCGCATGTTCAGATTGCGGAAATGATGATTCTGCCCGTAAATCGCTATTGAACGTGATGCCGATGCGAAGGCGGTAGACAATGGACAAACGCGGTGAATTGCAATCCACGCTTCGGATCGAGGACGTTCCAACCGTCCGCTCGATGGTCGCGCAGAAGTTGCGCGAGGCGATCATGTCCGGAAAGCTGAAGCCGGGCCAGCGGCTGGTCGAACGGGAGCTTTGCGAGATGACGGGCGTGAGCCGGCCATCCATTCGCGAAGCGCTCCGGCTGCTGGAAGCCGACGGCCTCGTCAATACGGTCCCTCACCGCGGTCCTGTCGTCAGCACCATCAGTCTTGAGGAAGCAAAGCAGCTGTACGCGGCACGCGCCGTGCTGGAAGGGTTTGCCGGACGTGAATGCGCCCGCCTGCGCGATCCCGCCGTCGTTCGCAGGATCGGGGATGCGCTTGCCAAGTTAAAAGCCGCGTTCGCCGATTCCGACCTGATAACGGCCCTCGAAGCCAAGACCGAGTTTTATGCGGCGCTTATCGGCGGCTGCCAGAACACATTCGTCGAGCGCATGCTCAAGCCGCTGCATGACCGGATTACACTGTTGCGCATCACCTCGATGTCGCAGCCGAAACGTATCAACAAGAGCCTGCGCGAGGTCACGGCGATCTGGCGCGCGATCCAGAATGGCGACCCCGACCTCGCCGAGCAATGTTGCGTCGATCACGTCAAGGCGGCAGCCGTGGCTGCGCTCGCCATGATCGAACGTTCATCCGCCTCGAACGAGAAAATTATCGTGGATGAATAACCGTTCCCTGCCCCGACCCAGCTGTTTCAACCGGCCATAAGGCCAATAGGAAGCTGCGATGAAGTTTGTAAAACGAGTTCTGCTGGCGCTGATGCTGTCATCGAACTGTCGCCGATACTGCCGGCATTCGCACAGGAATTCCCGAGCCGGCCGATCACCCTCGTCGTGCCGTTCTCGGCCGGTGGGCCCGGAGACGTGATTGCGCGCCTGCTCGGATCGTCCATGACCGCCACGCTGAAGCAGTCGGTCGTGATCGAAAACGTGGTCGGCGCCGGCGGCACCCTCGGCACCAATCGTGTCGCCAAGGCCGCGCCCGACGGTTACACCCTGCTGCTGATGCATGTCGGTCAGGCGACCGCGCCCGCCCTCTACGCAAAATTGCCATTCGATCCAATCGGCGATTTCGCGCCGATCGGCCTCGTCACCGATGTGCCGATGATCCTGGTGGCGCGCGCGAACTTTCCCGCCAAGGACCTGAAGGAGCTGGTCGCCTATGTGCGCGCCCAGGGTGACAAGATAACCTATGGCAATGTCGGCCTCGGCTCCGCGTCGCATCTGTGCGGGTTGATGTTCATGAGCGCCATCGATGCCAAACTCACCCCGATCTATTACAAGGGCGGCGGGCCGGCGCTCAATGACATCATCGCGGGTCACATCGACGTCTATTGCGATCCGGCAACCGGACCGACGCCGTATATCCAGGCCGGCACCATCCCGGGCTTTGCGATCACCAGCAAAAAACGCGTATCGACCCTGCCGAACTTGCCGACCGCGGCGGAAGCCGGCGTACCTGCGTTCGACGTCACGACCTGGTACGGATTATATGCGCCGCGCGGCACGCCGAAGCCGATCGTGGATGCGCTCGTTGAAGCGCTACAGAAGGCCCTCAAGGATCCGCCGCTGGTCAGTCGGTTCGCCGAACTCAGCATGGTGCCCGTCGAGGAGGAGCGAGCCACGCCCGCGGCCCTCGACGCTTTTCTTCGGGCCGAAACCGACAAATGGGCGCGCATCATCAAGAAAGCGGGTATCGAGCCCCAATAAGCGAGGTTCGACAGCTGAGGCAAGCGCCGCCAACAACGGTGCCGGAGCTCGCGCTACCGCATGTTTCACATGACCTCGCTAAAGGCTCGCCCCCGGCACCGCCCGAAGCCTAAGCCAGCACCGCGACGGAAAGCGGTTAGCTCAGACGGTACATTGCGTCTTTCAAGGGCGCGGCGGCACAGAATTTCCTGCGCAATGGCGTGCGAAACACCTTGGCTCGATTGGTTTCGGTGTTGATCATTACCACGCGCAGCGGGTCGCAGTGCTGTCCGCTCATCAGGTCGCTGATGGCGGTCTCAAGATCAGGGCGGGGAAGATCGGTCTCTGCGAACGCCAAGCCGAACGCCGCATATTGATTGATTGGCGATACAGTAATCCTAGGGTGCACCCGGAACAATCGAGGGCCATTCACGCATACGCAATAACTCCCGCCTACGGCCAGAGACTACGCGTCCACCTGACATCTCGCGCATAGATTTGGAAGCGTGGCCCACCGCAATGGATTCGACCGGGGAACTACTTTTTCTCTTCGGTGGCACCGTCGCGCCGCTCTTCGCGTCGTTCTGTGCGCCCCGTGCGGCGTACCTGACGTCGTTCTGCACGCCCCTCGCGTCGTTCCTGGCGCCGTTCTGCGCGGCCCGCGCGACGTTCTTGACGCCGCTCCGTACCAGACTTCGGCGTCTCAGTGGAAGGCGTGGCGGGCGCGGTGGACGTCTGGGCGCTAGCATCTGACACCATCAGAATTGCAGGCGAGGCCACAAGTCCAAACGCAGCAGCGTATCCAAAAAGAGCAAGAGCGCTTCGACGACAGACCCGCGTCAATTCCAAACGTTCACCCATATCAAGCTCCCGGTTTGCTGCCCTCCTGCACGTCGCCCAAATTCCAGAGAGTGGATATTGATCTAAATCAACCGGTCGTTGGGAGTGATCCAGCACCCGGCTGAATGCGTGATGCTGCCGGTTCTTCACCTCCGCGAAGTCCGTAGTGCTTTGATTTGGATCAATCGGGGGAATTGGCCTGCCTGTTCCGATGGTCGGGAATAGGAAAACCCAGGAGGAAACGGTGATGGCAGAGGACGCGTCGGCTTCGAAAAAGATGAAACGCAAGCTGTACGAAAAGGAACTGCGTAAGCTCCAGGTCGAGCTCTGCCATCTTCAACAATGGATAAAAGCCAAAAATCTTCGAGCGATTATCCTTTTTGAGGGGCGCGACACCGCCGGCAAGGGCGGCACAATCAAAGCGATCACCGAGAGGGTGTCTCCGCGAACCTTTCGAGTAGTGGCTCTGCCCGCTCCTTCGGACCGAGAAAAGGCCCAGATGTTTTTCCAGCGCTACATGCGGTATTTCCCCGCCGCCGGAGAAGTCGTGATCTTCGACCGCAGCTGGTACAACCGCGCCGGCGTCGAATATGTAATGGGGTTCTGCACCCCTGAACAGCACAAGCGCTTTCTTACGCTTTGCCCGAAGATCGAGCAGTACATTGTTGATGCCGGCATCATTCTGGTCAAAGTCTGGCTCGAAGTCGGCAAGGAAGAACAAGAGAAACGTTTTGCCGCCCGGATCAACGATCCGCTCCGGCAATGGAAGCTGAGCCCGATGGACGTTCTGTCGTACAATCGCTGGTACGACTACTCCAGAGCGCGCGACATGATGTTCAAAGCCACGGATTTGAAACATGCGCCGTGGTATGTCATCCGTTCGGACGACAAGCGCCGCGCGCGGCTCAACTGCATTTCGCACGTGCTGAAGGCGATACCCTACAAGCGCCTGATCGCCGGAGGCGGTCAAACTGCCAAAGCGGTCGATGAAGGGCCACTACAATGACGCCGCCAGCCTACGACGGGTAAAGTTTGCTCAAGAGCGATATTGAACTTCGCGTCACCAACGGCGGCCGGAGCGCGAGGTCCGGTGCCTCATTCGATCATTGGGCTCGAACTGGGTGGGTATCTTTCTGTTTAAACGTCGCTAAGCAGTTGTTAGCGGGCCCGATCATCGCGTGACCCACCTTTACGGGACGACGTTGATTGTGATGGCGAAAATAAGGATCGGTGGCAATGCCCGAGACCAGCGCTCTCACCCATCCTCACCTAAAAACTCCGAAGGCCGCGGCCATCGCAGGGATCGCCTTTTCGCTGCTCCTGTTATTGATCCTGTGGCTACTACGGACGTCTATTCCGGCAGATCCGCTCGAGCCTGGCGCTTGGCTTGCTACCGACACGAGAGCGATCACACTTGCGTTGAACTTGGTACCGTTTGCCGGTGTTGCCTTCCTGTGGTTTATCGGCGTGCTGCGAGCAAGGCTCGGCCAGCTTGAGGACCGCTTTTTCGCCAGCGTGTTTTTTGGGAGCGCCGTGTTATTTCTGGCGATGTTGTTCGCCGCCGCCGCTGTGGTAGGCGCGGTTGTTTTGGTCGCTTCCGTTTCCGAGGCCAATGAACTGATCAGTTCGGCCACTTTTCGTTTCGCACGTGCCGTTTCATACATAATCATGAACGTGTACGCGATTAAGATGGCTGCTGTGTTCATGATTTCGACGTCAACCGTTGTGATCCGAACCGGTATTGCTCCGCGATGGATTGCCTTTCTCGGATTGTTACTTGCGGTGATACTTCTGATCGGGAGCTTTTTCATTAGCTGGAGTGTTGCGGTATTTCCGTCTTGGGTTTTTTTGATCAGCGTTTACATCCTAGTCGACAATCTACGTGGAAACCCGCTGGCCGATGGCGGCTGACCCGTCTCGTTCGAGGCGCGGCGTTCACACCGATCCGGATTACGAGGTCTGGACCGGGCAGATTGGACGGCAGTCGATTGGGGCTTGCGGGTTGGCTGGGGCGCTTTCGCGCGTTTTGCCGCTTTTCGTGCGCGCGTCGCCATTTGCGATCTCCCACGAAAGCCTAACTAATCGGGGCGCTGGCGTATAGGCATTCGCTCTCAAGTGACAGCCGAAACCAGGCCGGGTTAAGCCGGGCGGCGAGCCGATGCTGTGTTTGAAACACCGTCTTAGAATACCAACTTGCGCGTGCGGTCCGTCCAGCATGTTGCCAATCGCGGGCTACCAGCCCTCGTTCGACGCGCCGACTACGGCAGGTATCTAGGCTCAGGACCCATTAATTCTTGCGGGTTGGGTGATTGGCTGATTCATTGGTGACGCGCAGGGAGGCGTCGCCATGGCTGATTTGTTTCTGCTGTCAAAGGCGCAGATGCGCCGGATTGAGCGGTATTTTCCGTTGTCACACGGGATCGCGAGAGTTGACGACCGGCGAGTGATAAGCGGGATTGTCTTCGTCATCAGGAACGGGCTGCGCTGGCGCGATGCACCAGGCGAATATGGTCCGCACAAGACGATCTATAACCGGTTCGTGCGCTGGAGCCGTCTCGGGGTGTTCAACAAGATATTCGCCGAACTGGCGCGCAAGGCCGGTAAACCATCTCGGCTGATGATCGATGCGACGCATCTGAAGGCGCATCGCACGGCTGCGAGCCTTTTAAAAAAGGGCCTGTTCCCCGACGTATCGGGCGCACGAAGGGCGGCCTGAACTCCAAGCTGCACGCCGTATGTGATGGTCAGGGACGCCCCGTCATCATGCTGCTCAGCGAAGGCCAGATGAGCGATTACAAGGGCGCGGCCCTAATGCTTGATGCCCTACCGTCTGCGAAGCAGTTACTCGGTGACAAGGGCTATGACGCCGACTGGTTTCGCCAATCGCTCGCCGAACGCGGCATCGTGGCCTGCATCCCATCGAAGTCAAATCGCAAGAAGCTGATCGAACATGACCGCATTCTCTATCGCCAGCGGCACAAGATCGAAAACATGTTCGGCAGGCTCAAGGATTGGCGGCGTATCCATACCCGTTACGACCGATGCGCGCATACCTTCATGTCCGCCATCTGTATCGCTGCCGTAGTCATCTTCTGGCTGTAATCAATGAGTCCTGACCCTAGTTTAGGGCCGGCTTCGTAGCGATGCAGGCGGGTATCGGTTGAGCGCAATCTCAGCGGGCTGGCGCCGACGAACCCATTTCCGGGACTGTGGGCGTCTTGTTACCAGAACGCTTACCGTTGATCTGCTGCTTCAGGATCGCCGACGGCTTGAACATGATCACGCGGCGCGGCGAAATCGGCACCTCGGTGCCGGTCTTCGGGTTGCGGCCGATGCGCAGTTTCTTCTTGAAGAGAAGACCGAACGATGAGAGCTTAACGGTCTCGCCCTTCTCCAGGGTGTCGGTGATCTCCTTCAAGACGAGTTCGACCATGGCCAATGACTCTGACCGAGACAGTCCCACCTTCTGGCAGACAGTTTCGTAGAGATCGACGCGCGTGACGTTGCTTGTCATCGGCTTCCCCCCAGGGCTCAAACCAACAATAGGCATCCGGGCAACCGGGTCAACAACCCACATCCCGACGCTCCGCCAAGCAAGGATATCAGGCTGGAAGCGTTCAAGGCCTTCTCGGCGTGGAAGAGCGACAGGGATGCGGCGAAGCGGAGTTAGGCGCCCCACCTAACCGCACTCGCCGGCCGGGCATGGTGTTATCCTTGTCCGGCAGCCAAGGAGGGCGCCCCTATGACCGCGGAACAAGTCCGAGATGTGATCTTTATCAGCATCCGATCCGACCTAGCCGCGCAGCAAGTGGCTGAGCTTGTCGAGTATCAGGTCCGCAACGTCGATCCGGGCATCGTTGCGGACGGCTTCAGGCTTGCTAGGACCGAGTTGCAGCGCCTCATCGAGCAGCAAGCGGCCGCGACCGCCAAGTTCGAGCACCTCGAACGGCGCCGGCAATAGTGTGGTGTAGCCCATGGCATTCTATGATCGAGCCGAATGGGAAATCGCAAGGCGCCAGGCGCTGCACCGCAGCGACTACAAGTGCGGACGATGCGGCGTGACTTGCCTCGGCCACTACGGACGAGCGCGCCACATCCGCCGTACCTCCGGGCTGAATTCAGCAACACTCGGCGGTAGGCCCACCATTCACCGTGCATGGCAGCTCCTCCCCATTGCCTTAACGAGATCAGAATTTCTTCACTCCAAAACTCCGGGAAAACGCTGCAATTCTGTTAGGAGCTCTTGGTAACATGGCGCGTCGGAATCCAGTGCCGAGGCGCAACCAATGCCTACACTCGATGATCTGCGGGTTCAAAGCGATGAGTTGAGGGCTCAGTACGAAGAGCTTCTTCGCTTGCTAGCAGAAATTGATAGATTGGAAGCCCGATCGAAACCAACACGACCGCGCAAGAAGCAGGTTGCGCGCAAGAAGCCGAAGGAGCAGTGCCGGGTTCTCCTTTCAGATGACGCCTGATTGCGGATAATTTAACGGCCGATTGAAGACCCCGCCGCTCTTTGTCGCCGATCGTGAGACCGCCACGGCTACGCCGACGCGGACAAGAGGATCATGACCGCCGCCGCTCGCCGCATTATGAGCCTCGTCGAGGGAACCACGACCGGCTACGTGGTCGCTTTGTGCGCCAAAAGCGCTGCCGCCTTTCGGAGGCGGCAGCTTCCTTTGCGATCCGCTCTCTCAAGCATTGGAGCGGTGTGATTTTCCGCCGCCCGTAAGTCCTCCTCCGATGCTACTCAACTGGCGTAATTGCATTTCGCTCGACGGCAATCCCGCGTTCACAGCGGTACACGTGCCACCCGAACATCAGCATCCCAGCCAGCACGACGAGCGACCCGATGGCTGCAAACGGCTCGCCGGCATCATGTCCCGTGTGCACAAGACCAACCCCAATGGTCATCGTGATCGTGCCCACAATCCAAACCGCGATCTGCATGAGCGCAAGTCGGCTCCGGTCCAGCGAAGGGTGAAGACGATAGTAGAATCCGAACAGGAATAGCGACACAAAGCCCAAGAGATTGAGATGAGCATGCGCGGGCATCGCCGCATGGTCCTTCGATATGCCCATCTGGATGCCCCAGATCATACCAACCACAAGCAACACAACTCCAACCTGGAAGCTTAACGACGAAGCCTTCATAAGTTCTCCCCCGAATGAACTGAGTCGATCTATAGCAACGGGCCTCCGTTGCAAAGCGAGAGATGGCCAAGGAAGACGAACTCGCGCGTCAGCGAGATCCGTTGTGCTCCTCTCAACGGACATCGTCAGGCTGTCTCGGCATGTCCGAAAAGTGCCGACATCTCACCACCGGCCCGGTTGCATCGGATAGCCCTGCTGCACCGGATAGCCTTGTTGTGCCGGATAGCCCCGTTGCGCCGGATAATAGGGCTGACCGCCGCGCCGACGCGCATTGCTGGTTTGGGGTTGGGAATTCCAGCCGGGCTGAAAAAAGAAGCCGAAGCCTTCGCCGCCCCCGGTGCTGCTGTCCGCAACGTCGACAGCAGGCGTAGGCCGGCGCGTAATGAAGCCGCCCTGGGGCTGGTTGCTCAGCACCGCGACGAACTCGGTGCGATAGTTGGTCTCGCCGCTCAGCGGCTCGTCCGAGACGATGATCGAGGACCGTGGCAATGCGGTCGGCGCGATGCGATCGAGCACATCCTGCGGGATGGTGATGCGGTCGAGCGCGCTCTTGGCGTCGTCCCCGCTGTCGATCGTGACCGCGCTCCAGCGCAGGCCCGCGTCGTTGCGCGCCATCGCCGTGAACACATGCGTGCCAATCTTCCTGCCGGGGTCGCGGATCGCGACCGGAACCTCGATGGACGTATCGAACACCTCGCCGCCCCCGTCCGGCGCCGGCTTGTGCGTGTTGCGCCGCACGTACAGCTTCTGCGTCGCGCGGCTGATGTAGATCGAGACCGGCTCCAGCGCGAGCTTCGCCTCGCTAGCAGCCTTAGCTAGGTCGGCCTTCCTCTTTTCGGCCGCCTTCGCGGCGTCCTTCGCGGCCGCCGCGGCGTCGAGCTTCGACTTCGCGTCAGCCTTGGCGGTGTCGAGCTCAGTCGCAGTTTGGGCTGCCTTTGGGGCGGCCTTCTGCTTCCGATCTTCGGCCTGCGCCCTGGCCTGGTCCGTTTTTGCGGCGGCGAACGCCTTGTCGGCGAACGCAAGCTCAGCATCGGCGCTCCTTTTCAGCCCTTCCAGCCTGCGCAGCGACGCCGCGAGCGATGCTGTCTCGCGCGCAGCAGTCGCGACGGCCTTCGCCTCATCGGCCGTCTTGACGGCATCTGCGGCCTCGCGGGCCAGCGTCACGGCACGCGACGGAGCGGCCGCGACGGCCTCCGCTTTCGGCATGAACAGCGCCGGGTGGGAAATCTCGACCGGAGTCGTGTCGTTTGGCGAGATGATCACACGCATGCCGATCCGCGTCTTGTCGAACAGCTTCTCCGCAAAGCCAAAAGGCATCCGAACGCAGCCGTGTGAGGCCGCATACCCGGGCAACGGCCCACCGTGCAGTGCGATACCGTTCCAGGTGATGCGCTGCATGTTCGGCATCTCGGCATCGTCGTAAAGAGTTGAGCGGTGGTCCTTGTCCTTCTCGACGACGGCGAAGACGCCGGCTGGCGTCTCGCGTTCCGTGGTGCCGGTCGACACCGGCGCGCGCATGATCCAGCCGTCGGCGTCGTAGAAAGTGACCTGTTGGGTCTTGATCGACACGATCGCCATGATCGGCTCGCCTGCATCGCGCGGCGCCGTCGACTCGGCAGGTGACGTGGGGCGCGCCTGTCGCGCCGCGGCGGCGGCGGTCAACGCCGTAAGTAGCGCCATCGCCGCGAGCGTCACTATGGTAGGAGGCCACCAACGCCGCATCGCCACAGTGGATTGCGCCGTCGCAAATCGACTTGCCATGCCATGCCCCGGTTGAAATGCCTGTCCGCGCTTGTGTCGAAGTGTCAGATCGCAATTCTTGAATCTACCAACCGCCGCCGGCACCATTGACGCCGCCAATCGTCGCAGGGAACTATCGGTGCGACCCGGGGGCAAATCTCTCATATACGACAGCCCGAGCAGGAGAAAGGGTGGCTCGCGGCTGAAATTGCCGGACTTCATGCACCGCAGCAATTAGTATGATTATTCGATCACCTCGTCGGCGCGCCCGATAAGGGAGTCGGGAATTGTCAGCCCGATTGCTTTAGCCGCGCTTTTGTTCAGAACCACTCAACGGAAATTTACTGGTGCGCCCGTTCGGCGTCGGCGGTCGCGGTGCCCATGTATTTCGATTGGAAATGAGCAACCCGCTCGCGCCACATTCCGACGAACGCCTCCGACGTCAGCTTCTCCACCGATTTCCACGCCTCTTTGACGGCCGGAAGCGTATTGCCCCAGATCGCGCGCCTGCACCATTTTTCGCCCTTCTCCCTGCCTTCGCTGGTGGCGCACATCGATTTCCAGGCGATGCGATTGGGTTGGCTGAGGTGCTCCGCGGCGCCTTCCCAGCCCTGCTGATGGATCAGGTAGAGATCGTTCAAGTCCGGCTTCCTGTGCGTCACCCACTCGAACAGAATGCCTTCGGTAATGATCTTGTAGGCTGCCGCAACGGCATTATCGCGGGGATTGAGAATGTCTCCGGAGCCGAATTTGCCGAACTCGTATTTGCTCAGCTGGAACAGCCCGATATACGACCCGGTGCGTTGCTTGGGGTCGAAACCGGACTCGACCTTGGCCACCGCCTTCATGAAAGTGAAATCCAGACCGAAAGCGTCGGACGCGCGCTTGATCTCTTCCACCGGCGTTCCGACCGGGATGTCCTTGAACGAACGCAAGACGATCGCAGCCGGCTTCTCGGCAGGCGGCAGTTCGGACCAGACATAACAAATGAGATACCGGAAATCCTGCGGCCCCGAGTTGGAGGCACCGCCGGATGCACCGCACGTTGTCGGCGCCAGTTGCGCGGCATCACGGTGGCCCGGGTCCACCGATTTCTGCACAGGCGGTAAATCGGCCGACAGCGTCTGCGACGGATCGGGCAACGCGGCCACGACGATCGATTCCGGCTTATCCGAGGCCGCCGTCGTGTCGGTGGCCGTCCCCGCCGCAGGTTCGGCGGCCGTCGCCACTTCGGCGCTAGCGACAGCGGCGTTCGCGACAACGGTGTTAGCGACACGGCGTTGCCCATTGCGATTGCCTGCGGTTCATCTGCGAGCCTGGCGTTGGCGGCGAGAGAGGCTGCGCGGTCCTCGATTGGCACTGCGCCGGAGTTCTCGATACTGGCCGTAGCGAAGCCAGGAAGCCGGGCGACGACCCAGCCTGCGAGAACGACCGTTCCGCACAACGCCGCCGCCACTATCGCAAATCGCCGCGTGTTCATGATGCCGTCGCCTCCATAGGCTCCACCGGAGCCGTGTAGAAAAGCCAAGCATGCGAAGAGGCTCATTCTTGGGATCAATATGGGTCGCGCAATGGCGCAAACGGCCGCTCGTCAATTTTTCCAAAACATGTTGCCCGATTGCAACGCGTCGATCGCAAGCAATTGCGCCCGTCTCAACGGCAACTCACACCGTAATTGTGAGTACGGTCCAATTTTCGACCCACTGCGACCAGATTTGAAGGAGAGGCTTGGCGCGCTGTCGGGATGACGCATCAGGCGTCGGCTTCGCGCATCGTCTCGAAACGATGGAATTGCGGCTATGGGACCGGGCGATGTTCGCTAAGGGATTACCAGCAATGCAGCGCGCGATAACAACGGCTGTATTCGCCATTTTCATGATCCCTGCGGGGATCGCACACGCTCAATTTCTGTTTGGACCCCAACACACGTTCTGGCCAAGCCAATACCCTCCGTACAAACACAAGCACCACCACCGGCAGACAAACTCTGAAACGGCGAAGAGCGCTCGGCCCGAGCCCCTTCCGAAGGGCCCGCTCCAGATCATCATCTCGATAGCAGACCAACGGGTCTCGCTTTTTGACAACGGCGCCCTGATCGCACGCTCTTCGGTGTCCACGGGAATGGAGGGGCATCCTACGCCCCTCGGCGTGTTCAGCGTCATCAGCAAACAACGATGGCACCGTTCAAATATTTATAGCGCCGCCCCCATGCCCTACATGCAACGCATCACCTGGTCAGGGATAGCGTTGCACGCCGGTGTCGTGCCTGGGCATCCGGCGTCACACGGCTGCATCCGTTTGAAAAATGATTTTGCCGTTCGACTCTGGCATCTCACGAAGCGCGGCACGCGCGTGATCATTGCGCACGGTGATGTCCAGCCGGTCGAGATAACCAATCCGCATCTTTTTCAACCGAAAGCCGCGTCCGGTTCGTCGGAATTCCAGACTGCCACCGTCGCAACCAAGAGCATCGGTACAGCCGCAGCAACGCAGGGATCACTGGTGTCAAACGCTGAGACTCCGGAAGCCGCCAGTCTCCAGGTGCCGGGCTCGGCTCCCGCTGCAAGCGCGCCCAAAAAGATCGTCCCGATCTCCATCTTCGTCAGTCGTAAGTTGAGCAAGCTGTTCGTGCGTCAGGGCTTCACGCCGTTGTTTGATGTCCCGGTCAAGATCGAAAATCCGGAGGAGCCGCTGGGAACGCACGTGTTTACCGCAATGGAATTCCAGAACGAGGGAACGGCTATTCGCTGGACCGTCGTGTCGATTCCGGACGAATTTCCTCGCATCGAGGGTGCCACGAAAGGGCGCGAAGCGCCCGTGAAGCAAACCGCCCTATCGGTACCGTCGCCCGATAAAGCCAACGCTGTCCTCAACCGCATCGAAATACCCCAGGATACGGTTGAGAGGATCTCTAAACTTCTGACGCCGGCCTCTTCATTGATTATTTCCGACAACGGATTTAGCCATGAGACGGGAAAAGACACGGATTTCATCGTGGTAACGCATTGATGCGGCGGCGCAACCCACCAACACACGATGCCGCTGCGCAACCCGCTGGAATTGTTCGACCGCAATTCTGGTGCAAAATTCTTGATGTCCGCACCTAAGCCAAAGCAGCGCGAGGTCCGTTCTG